>CAWIZF010000047.1:0-24566 GCA_963840465.1 uncultured Alphaproteobacteria bacterium
AGGGAAGACCGGGTGCTTGCTGCACCCGAGGTCCTGTGTGCGATTTGCGCTAACAAGACTGCACACGAGCATACAGGTACAGCGGGGCAGCCCGGCCTTCCCTGCGCAATGGCTTTACGGCTTACTTCGTCTCCTCCCGGAGAACGGCTCTTTCGCCTCCGTCGTCGGCGGGGTACTTCCCGCCAACTTAACGCCAGCACCGCGGCGCCCGAACCACACGACTTCACCGTACGCGTCCGGCGCGTACGTCTATCGCGCCCTCAGCGTCCACCGCATCCCACCGCGCGTTCGTGACGTTCGCGAGCGCCCCCTCATCCGCAGCAAGACGAGCGGAATTATGCGGCTGATTTGGGTGGATACGAAAGCGGAATATTTTTGATTTGTGGGAACTATTTCGGATAATCAGAAGTGATTTGGGTATCATCGGCTGACAGCGATCGTCGAATTAAGCCGGAATGAAGCAGACGTGCCCGCTCGACGCGTCGGCTGGCCGGTGTCGCTGGTGTGATTTACGCCATCCGTGACAGGCACCTCGGGGAAATCGAACGGGCTTACCCCGTCCAGGCAGGCCACGTTGACGGCATAGGAATTCTGCGTCGATCGCCGTTGATGATGCTTATAAATCTCCGCAGCGGGAGCAGAAGAAGTGCTGCGCCGCGCCGGTATCGAAGCCGGTCGCTCGTCAGCGCATCCTCGCCTTGCAATATCTTGATGCCACCCATTTCCGCCATGGCGACGACGGCGCCGCGCATCCGGCAGTAAGAGCAGGTGCAGCGGAGGATCGAATTGAAGCCGTCGCTCAGCGTCGCCTCGAAACGCACCGCGCCGCAATGGCACTGGCCAGCCCAAACGTTCTTGTCGTCCACCATGTTGCCTGTGTCTCCTGTTCGGTCACTTCTGTGCCTACGCTCTCTTGCCCGCACGTTTGGATAGCGGCGCGTTGCGCCGCTGGCGCTTGCCGCGCGCGATCTCCGTTGCCAGCGCATCCAGCTTCGGCTCCCAAAAACTCCTGAACTTGCCGATCCATGCGTCCACCGCCTGAAGTCCGGCGGCATCCACCAATAAAGTCGTCGCTGGGCGTCCGCACGGACCCTTGCAAAGCCGCTCTCGCGCAGCACCTTCAGGTGCTGCGACACCGCCGCTTGCGTGATCCCGAACTCCGCGCCGATCGCCTCCACCACTTCGCCGGACGCCATCTCTCCCGCGCCGAGCAATTCGAGGATGCGGCGGCGCACCGGATCGGAAAGGACTTCGAAGACGTGCATCAGCTTCCTGTTCCGGGATGCGCGATATCGGGCGGCATCTCCCCGCGGTAGAAGGCGATGGTCCGGTCCGACCGCTGCTTTGCCGAAGCCGGGTCAATGCCGCTCGCGACATGCGCCGCGCGCCAAAACTCGCCGCTCTCGCTCATGAACGCCTTGCCATCCGGAGAAACCATCCAGGCCTCGGCTACCTCATGATCGACCGACGCCCCGCTCGCAAGATACCGCTCAAGTCCCGCGATGGCGAGGTCCCAACCGATGCCCACCGCGCCGGGACCGAACTGATTCCAGTGATCCTCGATGATGGCGGTGTGCTCCAGCGTCAGCCGCGCCTGGCTGCGCTCGGCCGCAAGGCTGACGTCGATCCAGCTCGCAGCGCCGCCGAATTCCCAGGTCGCCGCAAAATGATCCGGCGGGGCGCACGCCGTGATGGTGCCGCCCGCATTGCCCTTGAGCTGGTACTTTCCGCCCAGATTGAGGTCTCCCTCGACCGGCAGGAACCAGCGCGCGATGCGCTCCCTGCTGGTCAGCGCGTCCCAGAGATCATCGACGCTGGTGTCGTAGAGCCGCGTCAGCGTCACGGCACTCGCGGCTTTGCCGTCTTTCTCGAAATTGCGCACCGAGCGCGTGACAAGCCCCAACACCCTTGCGACGTCGATCTCCATCCTGTCCTCCCTGTGATCTGGAGTAGAGGAGCGTATCGGCCGGTACTTATATAAGTCAAGACTTATAATTGGCGTCCGCGAATTGGTAGCCCGCATGGGCCAACGGGTCGCGCGAATGCGCGCATGACCAGGGGGCCGTCACCGCCTGTGTCACATACCCGCATTGGAAGCAGGCCCGCGCGTGAACGCGGCGTTGGCCCGCTGAGCCGCTCGCGCCTCCCTCATGCGGTTGGCGACCTCCGGCGTCAAAGTCACGTTGCAAGATCATTCGCAGTGACTTGACGGGCCGCCTTCTCATGTAATATCGTTAGTTACATGAGAAGAGACAGCCGATTATCGGGCGTGTTGCACGTCCTGCTCCACATGGCCGAACAGAAAGCGCCGGTGACGTCGGAGGCGCTGGCGAAGGCGATGGACACCAATGCGGTGGTGATACGGCGGATCATGTCCGGGCTGCGGGATCACGGCTATGTCCGATCGGAGAAGGGCCATGGCGGTGGATGGACGCTGGCTCGCGGCCTCGCGACCATATCGCTGCGGGACGTCTATGACGCGCTCGGCCGGCCAGCGCTGTTCGCGGTCGGAAACCGAACGGAATCCCCCGGCTGCCTCGTCGAGCAGGCCGTGAACGCCGCGCTCGACCAGGCGTTCGACGACGCGGAAGCGCTGCTGCTGTCGCGCCTGGGCAACGTGACGCTCGCGGCGCTGAGCGCCGACTTTCAAAAGCGTCTGGGCGACCGGCGCAACCGCCACCGGCTGGAGATCGCGCATGCCACTTGATACCGCTACCCCGCCCTTCGTGGCGGCCTTCTCCGATCCCGAGGCGGTGGCGCGATATGCGGAGGGGCCACCGCGCTTCGTGCCCGGCTTTACGGACCTGCACCGCATGACCTGCATTCTGCTGGCGGAGCGGGCTGCGTCCGACGCGCAGGTGCTGGTGCTCGGCGCCGGCGGCGGACTGGAGCTGAAAGCCTTGGCGGAGGCGAGGCCTGGCTGGCATTTCGTCGGCGTCGATCCCGCCGCCGCGATGCTGCAGCAGGCCGAGCGCACACTCGGGCCGCTCAACGCCCGTGTTCAGTTGCAGCAGGGTTATATCGACGATGCCCCGGATGGCCCCTTCGATGCCGCGACCTGCCTGCTGACACTGCATTTTCTCGCCGCCGACGAACGGCGGCGAACAGCGGCGGAAATCCACCGCCGGCTCAAGCCCGGCGCGCCGTTTGTGGCCGCCCATTCGAGTTTTCCGCAAGCCGGCAGCGAGCGCGCGCGATGGCTGTCGCGCTATGCCGCCTTTGCGGTGGCCTCCGGCGCCGATCCGGACCTGACCGAAAGAGCGCGCTGCGCGGTCGAGGCCCACCTCAGCCTGCTCGACCCGGAACAGGACGCGCAAGTCCTGCGCGAGGCGGGCTTCCGGGATGTCGAGCTGTTCTACGCCGCCTTTACCTGGCGCGGCTGGGTTGGCTACGCCTGAAGTCCGCGCCGGCGAAAAAAAGAGTTCAGCGATGTCGGGACGCGACTTGTTCGATCGTCCTCTGCTGGTACTGGCGGGGCAAGCCTCGCGCCTGCGGAAAATGTAAGGAGAACAACGATGAACAAGAACACGATCTGCCTTTGGTACAACCACGACGCCGAAGAGGCCGCGCAGTTTTACGCCAAGACGTTTCCGAACAGCAGCGTCGACGCGGTTCATAAAGCGCCATCCGACTTTCCCGGCGGCAAGGCCGGCCAGGTGCTGACGGTGCAGTTCACCGTGTGCGGCGTGCCGTGCATCGGCCTCAACGGCGGCGACATGTTCAAGCACAGCGAGGCCTTCTCGTTCCAGATCGCGACCGAGGACCAGGCCGAAACCGACCGCTACTGGAACGCGATCGTCGGCAATGGCGGCGTCGAGAGCGCCTGCGGCTGGTGCAAGGACAAATGGGGCCTGTCGTGGCAGATCACCCCGCGCGTGCTGACCGACGCGATGGCCAAGGGCGGCGACGTGGCCAAGCGCGCGTTCGAGGCGATGATGCCGATGGGGAAGATCGACGTCGCGAAGATCGAGGCCGCGGTGCGGGGGTGAGGCGAAGCAGCCTCAGCCTCCCGCCATCAGGTCCTTTGCCAGCGCCATGTAGGCCGGCAGCGTCACGGGGTCGTTGGCGGCGTTGCCGGCGGCCGGGTGCGAGGCATAGCGGGCGATCACCATCTCGGCTTTCGGATCGATATAGATGCCCTGCCCGTAAACGCCGCGCGCCATGTAGGCGCCGTGCGCATTGTGCGTGATCCACCATTGATTGCGGTACGACGCGCCGGGCAATGTGGTGTAGCCGGCCGGCTTGAATTTGGCGGGATCGCCGCCGCGGGCGATGTCTTCCACCACGGAAGACGGCACGATCTGGCGGCCGTTGAAGCGGCCGTGGTTGCGGATCGTCTCGCCGAAGCGGGCGAGATCGCGCAAGCTGGTCGAAAGGCCGCCGCCGCCGCTTTCGGTGCCGATGCGGTCGACGTGATAATGCGCGTCCTCCTCCGCGCCCATCGGACTCCAGATGCGCTCGGAGAGCAGGTCGGACAGCGTCATGCCGCTCGCGCGCCGGCAGATCCAGGCCAGCACGTCGGAATTGACGGTCTTGTAGGCAAAGGCCTTGCCGTGCTCGCCCTGCTTCTTCTGCGCGCACAGGAAATCGAAAATGTTGGTCGCGCCTTCATAGCCCGGCTCGATCGGCGCCATGCCGTTCGCGCGCCGCAGCCCCCACACATCGGAATTCTTGTCGGTATAGACTTCGGTGTATTCGAGGCCGGTGGTCATATCCATCGCCTCATGCACACGCGCGTCTCCGAACGCGCTCGCCTTCAGCTCGGGGACATAGTCGGTGACCGGCGCCTGCGGATCGATCTTGCCCTCCGCCACCAGGATGCCGGCGAGCGTGCCGGTGAACGATTTCGTCACCGACATCGCGATATGCGGCTTGTGCGGCTTCAGCGCGCCGAAATAGCGCTCGTAGATCAGCTTGCCCCGGTGCAGCACGGCGATGCCGTCGGCATAGGTCTCCTCGAGCATGCGATCGAACGTCATCGGCCGCCCGTCCATGGTGACCGACGCGGACGCGCCGATATCATGCTCCTCGCGCGGCAACACGGACGCAGGCCCTGCCCCGCGCCAGACATTCACGGTCGGCACCAGCTGGCGGATATTGCTCCACGCCCAGCGCAGTTCGGGGAAGCTGCGGAACGAGCCGTTCTGGAAGGTGATGGTTTTGTCCGGTGGCGGCGGAAAGCCCTGCATGAAGCCGAGGGTTTCGGGATCGGTTTCGGCTGCGGTGGGCGTGGCGGTTGGGCTAGAGGCGGTCGCGGCGGACATGAGCGGGCTCCGGGAGATGATGGGAAGTCCTAACATGGAGGCGCGGAGCTATGCAGCCGACGTTCCAGCAGGGGTGACCGGCGCGGCGGGCGGTTGTAGCCCGCATGAGCGCCGCGATATGCGGGAGCAGTCCCGGGTATCGCTGCGCTCATGCGCGCCACGCTTGCTATTCCTTTGCTCCACGGGATGCCTTTCTCGCGGCTCTACGCGCAGACCAACGCGCGCGCAGCCGCTTCACGGCGCGAACCGTCATGGGGGCAACCACTTGCAACGCCATGGAAGCCGCCCCAGCCACCAGCCCTTTGACGAGATCGAATGCCAGCTCGGGCCCAAAATACCACATGACCCCGCGTCCTTTGTCGCAGGGGCACCGCCGGCAGCGCTGGGCAAAAAAAGAAAATGGAAAAGCCCCGTCCGTCGCCGGCGGGGCCCCAGAAAAAATCCCTGTACGCGATTGTCAGCGCACGCGAAATATCCTTGGTTCACCCGCTCAAGGTGGACTGAAGAATGCAAAGCTGCCACATCGTGGTGGCCGTGCGATTGAAAACGCGCATGACGAAACTCCGGAAATGAAGATAAGCAACTCGTGGCGGAACTCCCTACGCCACGGGTGAGCATCGGACTTTTACAACCAAACCGGACGGGTTGTCTGTATTCTATTTCACAATTGAGAGAACGAGGGAGGCGTCGAGTTGGCCGGGCTCGTACGGCGGTGATGCGCAAACGGCGCGGCGGATTACGCCTTCGGCTAATCTACCTCGCCTTGAGCTGCTGCATGATCGCAAGACCATCGACGACGTTCCAGGTTTCAACGATCAGCCCATCGTGATTGAAGCGATGCAGGTCCCAGAATGTGGTCTCGATGCGGCGGTTGGTCGGCGCCACACCCATAACCGTGGTCGAATGGATCGCGCTCGACGTGCACCGTCCCATCACCCACTCTCCCTCGGCTACGACATGTTCAGCGACGATCTCCAGGTTACTCCACGTCTCATGCATCGATGCGAGAAATGCCCTGATATGTTCGCGCCCCGGGCCAACCTGCCGCGATCGCATTTGATGGTCGGGTGAGTAAAACGCCATACACGCATCGAGATCCCGGCGGTTGAACGCGCTCTTGGCCTCCAGATAGTTCTTTTTGTTGCGCGCGGCCGCTTCAACTGCTGACATGAGGATCATCGCTCCCGGCTCACCACCTCAGCTACCCTATCCGTCGCCTGCCCCTTCGACGTAGAATAAACGTGCGATCATTGGAGGAAGCGTTGCCCGTCGGCGATACCGCCTTTTCGACCTCGGTGTTCTCGGTCGATGTCTCAGGCGTCGGGCGCCACCCGAACCCCGTCACGTGCGTGGTAAGGGGGCGGCGTGGGCCGCTCACGGTCGTGGGCCAAGGGCAGTCAGTCACCGGAGATATTGTGATCATCCGCCCGGGAGTCGAGCATCACATCATCTGCGGAGAAGGTGGTTTGAGCGCCATGTACCTCGACGGCGCGCGTTGGCCAGGTCCAGGCACGCTGGCGGAGAGGCTTGAGGGCCGTCTCGGTGATCTGGCTCTGGCCGGGATGCAACTCGATTTCAATGCGCAGCTAGAGCTGCGCGAGCGTCTCGACCACGGTCAGGGTCGTCTTCCCCTGGGGATGAGCGCCGTACTGGCGGACTTGGCGGCAGAACCGATGACGAGGATGAACCAGGCCGAATTAGCCAAACGTCTTGGATTGGAGCGCACCCAAGCGCTTCGACTGTTCAAGGATTCAACCGGGATGACCTTCCGCCAATTCAAGCGGTGGACGGGACTGCAGCATGCTGCGCGTCTGATCGTAGCCGGTACTCTCGTGAGAACAGCCTCCATGGACGCAGGCTTCGCCGACACTGCACATCTCACCCGGACCTTCAAACAATGCTTCGGACTGACGCCGTCGCAGGCAATCGCCGGTTTGCCCACGATTGGCGGGTGATAGGTGGCCTTGCCGCAGCGACGGCTACTCCCACTCGATCGTCCCCTAGGCAGAGGTGCGCACGCAGGTTCCTTGGCCTTCGGCAGCGATGGATATACATCTTTATACTTATTTATATTCACGCCACGGAGAGTCAGCATGCAGGTCGCAAAGTGGAGGAACAGCCTTGCGGTTCGCCTTCCCGCCGTCGTGGTCGAAGCGCTCGGCCTGAAGGAAGGCGATGAGATCGAAATCCATGTCGCTGACGGACGGCGGTTCGGGGTAGCGCGCAAGCCCGGGCGCGACGAGCTATTGAAACGCCTGCGCGCATTCCGCGGCCGTCTCCCTGCCGATTTCAAATTCGACAGGGACGAGGCGAATGCCCGTTAGTTTTTGCGATACCAACGTCCTCGTCTACTTCGCGTCCGGCGACGCCTCAAGGCCGATCAGGCGGAAGCAACCATTGCCGGCGGCGGTTCGATCAGCGTGCAAGCTCTCAACGAGCTAGCCAACGTCGCGCGCCAGAAAATGCAGATGTCCTGGGACGAGACGCACACGTTCCTCGACATGTTGCGCGGTCTGCTGACGGTTCATCCGATCACCGTCGAGATCCATGACACCGGACTCCGGATCGCCGAACGATACCGCCTTTCAATCTATGACTCGATGATTGCCGCTTCGGCCCTGCACGCTGGTTGCGACACGCTTTGGTCGGAGGACATGCAGCATGGCATGAAACTCGATGAGGGCTTACGCATCGCCAATCCGTTTCGTGGTGCGCAACGGATTGCGGCATGACGGATTGCGGCATGCGTGGAGGTCCAGCCTCACCGCACAAAAATTAGACCGTGCGGCCTCCGGCTGATCCACCTTACGAGTTATTGTTTGAAGCAATGCTCCCGGTGCCATTCTAGGAAATGCGGGTGCGGGCGATCAGACATTCGAGTAGGCGCAAGCGCACGACCGGATTTGTTGATGATTGATTGTATTTCCTGCGGATTATTTGTCTGCCGTGAGATCAATATCTCCAAATCGTCGGACAAGCTAATGAGGCCACGATCAAACATCCAATGCGCGGTGCCGGAAAGAGCGATCCCATTGCTGACAATATCTGGCCCGCTTGCTTCCACAGGCCGGATATGTGCGGCAGCGACTTCCGCCCGACCTCTTCCGTTAATGAGCTTTAAACCCGTGACAGCGCAGCGCTCGTTATAGGAGCGCAGCACAACGCGACGGAAGACGCGATCGCGCAAGATTCTCGACATCGTGACGCTGACGCGGTCACGCTGTTCGTTGAATGTGAAGAGAGCCTGCTCCTCATCAAAACCTGGCGCTTCATTATCAAACCGAGGCAACAAAAGCGCCTTTTCCTCGAATCCGAGCTCGACTATCCTTTTGAAATCTTCGGGAGAGATTGGACGGACTGCTGATTGAGCGCGTCCCGAAATCCGTCCCTGCTCGTTGAGCACCCCTCGTTCAATTGGTCCCGTCACTCCGTTGAAAGGGACCGGATTAGCAAAGTCGAGATAGCTTCCCGGCTCTATCAACGCTAGATACATCTCTGGAGCGCCGGGATCGGGAATAACCTGTCGAACCCTCGCAATGCCAAAGTAGCCGCGCGTGTCCGCGACCTTGCTTGGCTCGTAGTAGATTATCCAATCGCCAATACAGGCTTCAACGCGACGCAAGTATTGGCGCGGGAATTGGTATTGTTCAGCCGGGCTGTCCTCGTAGATCGAATCGGATCGATGGATGAAGACTCCAAATCCCATGGCCTTCTCGGGCAATTCCGGCGATTAGCCCGGAGATACTTGCCTCACTCCCACTCAATCGTCCCCGGCGGCTTTGCTCGTCACGTCGTACACCACCCGGTTCACGCCCTTCACCTCGTTGATGATCCGCGTCGCGGTTTCGCCGAGGAATTTCATGTCGAAGGCGTAGAAGTCGGCGGTCATGCCGTCGGTGGAGGTGACGGCGCGCAGGCCGACGACGTATTCGTAGGTGCGGCCGTCGCCCATCACGCCGACCGTCTTGACCGGCAGCAGCACGGCAAAGGCCTGCCAGATCTGGTCGTAGAGGCCGTGCTTCCTGATCTGGTCGATATAGACGGCGTCGGCGTTGCGGAGGATGTCGAGCTTTTCCTTCGTGATGTCGCCGGGGCAGCGGATGGCGAGGCCGGGGCCCGGGAACGGGTGGCGGCCGACGAAGATTTCGGGGAGGCCGAGTTCGCGGCCCAGCACGCGGACTTCGTCCTTGAACAGTTCGCGCAGGGGCTCGACCAGCTTCATGTTCATGCGCTCGGGGAGACCGCCGACATTGTGGTGCGACTTGATGGTCACCGAGGGGCCGCCGGTGAAGGAGACGCTCTCGATCACATCGGGGTAGAGCGTGCCTTGCGCGAGGAAATCCGCGCCGCCGAGCTTTTTCGCTTCCGCGTCGAACACGTCGATGAACAGGCGGCCGATGGTCTTGCGCTTCTTTTCGGGGTCGGTGACGCCTGCGAGTTCGCCGAGGAATTGCTTCGACGCATCAACATGCACCAGCGGGATGTTGTAGTGATGCCGGAACAGGTCGACGACGGTCTTGGCTTCGTCGAGCCGCAGCATGCCGTGATCGACGAACACACAGGTGAGCTGGTCGCCGATCGCTTCGTGGATCAGCACCGCGGCCACGGCTGAATCGACGCCGCCGGAGAGGCCGCAGATCACCTTGCCCTTGCCGACTTGGGCGCGGATCTTTTCGATCGCCTCCTCGCGGAACGCGCGCATGGTCCAGTCGCCGGTGAGGCCTGCGACCTTGCGGACGAAATTGCGGATCAGTTTGGCGCCGTCGGGCGTGTGCACCACTTCGGGGTGGAACATCAGGCCGTAATATCTGCGCTTCTCGTCCTGGATCACGGCAAACGGCGCGTTGGGCGAGACGCCGGCCACCGTGAAGCCCGGCGGCATTTTTGTAATGCGGTCGCCATGGCTCATCCACACCGGATGCTTTTCGCCCATCGACCCAGGTGGACTCGAACAGATTGCTCGCCGCCTTGACCTCGACATCGGCGCGGCCGAATTCGCGATGGTGGCCGCCCTCGACCTCGCCGCCGAGCTGGGCGGCCATGGTCATCTGGCCGTAGCAGATGCCGAGCACGGGAACACCGGAATCGAAGATCAGTTGCGGCGCGCGGGGCGAGCCTTCCTCGTGCACCGACTCCGGGCCGCCGGAGAGGATCACCGCTTTCGGCTTCATCTCCTTGAAGGCGGCTTCGGCCTTCTGGAACGGCACGATTTCGGAATAGACGCCCTCCTCGCGCACCCGGCGCGCGATCAGTTGCGTCACCTGACTGCCGAAATCGACAATCAGAATCTTGTCATGCGCCGAGGCCACGGTGGGCGTCGACTCGCGGGCTTGCTGTGGGGCTGTCATGGCAAGCAGATACGCGACGGGGGGCGGCCTCGCAACCGCGAGAAGCGGCTGACCCACATTCTTTAGGAGGCATGGACAAACTGATTTAGGTAAGTATTATTGACCTAATTTGCCCGAGTGCTGACTAAGCTAATCAAGCCCCATCGGGGCGAATGGAAGAAACCATGCAAAGCCCGTCATTGCCTGCGACAACGCGAAGCGTTTGCGCATGGGAGCGCTAGCGACGAATCAATCCATCTGTCGTTGTGCCGCGCGATGGATTGCTTCCGCCTTCGCTAAAGCTACGGCGGACAAGTCGCTTCGCTCGCAATGACGACAGAAGAACCGAAGGACTTCCCCATGAAAATCCCTGCCCTGCCCTTCACCGTCACCGACTGGAGCGAGGTCCCCGCGACGAAACATGCCGGCGAAACCGGCGAAGCGCACTGGCGCACGCTCGACATCGGCGATCTCCGCGTCCGCATGGTCGAGTATTCGCCGGGCTATTTCGCCGATCACTGGTGCGATCGCGGGCATGTGCTCTATGTGCTCGAAGGCGAACTGGATACCGAATTGCGCGACGGGCGCAAATTCAAGCTGAAGCCGGGCATGAGCTATCAGGTGTCGGATTTCGGCGACGCGGCGCATCGGTCGTCGACGAAGACGGGCGCGAAGCTGTTCATTGTGGATTGAGGATTCGTAGCGATCACGCCTTCTTCAGCACCGACACGAAAAATCCGTCGGTGCCGGTTCGGCGCGGCGTCATCAGCCAGCCTTCGGGCGACTTCAGCGCGGCCTTCTCGAAATCCTCGGCCTTGTCCCAGAGCACGCTGGCGGTCTCGTCCGGCGGCTGAATCGAAAACCCTTCATGGCGCGCCAGGAAGCTGCGGATCTGCTCGCCGTTTTCGCTTCGGCAGCACCGAGCAGGTGACATAGGCGATCCGGCCGCCCGGCTTGACCAGGGCTGCCGCGCGATCAAGCACTTCCGCCTGATCCTTCAAGCGGACTTCCAGCGCGCCGGGGCGCATCCGCCATTTGGCGTCGGGGTTGCGGCGCCAGGTACCGGTGCCGGTGCAGGGCGCGTCGATCAGCACGAGATCGGCTGACGCCCTGATGTCGGCCAATGGATCGGCGTCGCCTTTCGGCGCGCGGACATCGGCGTTGTGGACGCCGGCGCGGGACAGCCGTTCGTAGATCGGCGCGAGCTGGCGCTTGTCATGGTCGGTCGCGATCAGGCGGCCTTTGCCCTGCATCATCGCGGCGAGCGCCAGCGTCTTGCCGCCGGCGCCGGCGCAAAGATCGATCACCTGCTCGCCGGGCTTTGCCGCCGAGAACAGCGCCGCGAGCTGCGAGCCCTCGTCCTGCACTTCGATGCCGCCCTTGATGAAATCCTCCTCGGCATGAATGCCGGGGTTGCGGGCGTCGGCGCCGAGCGCGATGCGCAGGCCGATCGGCGACCATGGCGTCGGCTCGGCGCCGAGATGCTTGAGCGAGGCCAGCACCTTTTCGCGCTTGGCCTTCAGCGTGTTGACGCGCAGATCGAGCGGCGCGCGGCTTGCCATCGCAGTGGCTTCCGCCACGCGGTCGTCGCCGAACACGGCGGCGAGAGGTGCGTCGAGCCATTCCGGATAGTCGCCGGCGACGTGCGGCCGGCGCGTCGTCGAGCGTGCGCGAGGTCAGCGCCGTGCGTTCGGCCTCCGTCAGCGGTTCCGGCGCAAAACGTCCGCCGTCGCAGAGCGCGGCGATGGCCTCGGTATCCATGCCACGTTCCAGCTTGAGCATGCCGAGCACCCGCGCCCGCGGCGTGTCGGCGTCCATCAGCCAGGCGCTCGACGCCCGCCGCCGCAGCACGTCCCAGATCAGGCCCGAAATCGCGGCGCGATCGCCCGAGCCGGCATAGCGGTGCGCGGTGCCCCACTCCTTCAGCGCCTTTGCCGCCGGCACGCGTTGCGCGTCGATGGTCTCGATCAGTTCGATGGCGGCGGACAGCCGGGCAGCGGGAGTCATAAAAACTTTCTAGATCAGAAGCAGCAGCTTCAGCGCGAAATAGATCCACATCGCCAGCACCACCAGCGCGCCGGCAAACCACGCCAGGCTGCGCTGCTGGATGTTGTTCGAGGTGACGAAAATGCCGGCATGGGCAAATCGTGTCACCACGAACACCCAGGACATCAGCACGATGAAGAGATCAGCCCGGCGCAGCGGCAGCGCCAGCGCGATCAGGAAGTAGAACAGGAGGGGTACTTCGAACTGATTGCTGAAGCAATTGCCGATCTGGGCCGCGCGGGCCGGATATTTCGGCTGACCCGCCGCGATGTCCTTCAGGCTGGTTTCCCGGGCCTTCACCGCCTTGGTGCGGGCGGTCACCATCCACAGCATCAGGAAGAAAGTGAGCCCGACCAGGACGAAGACCGGCAGCAAAACCATTTGAACCGACATGAGAATCTCCCCCGAAACCTGCACCCCAGCTGAAGCAATACCGAGCCACCCTTGGCCTGACAAATCCGCCTGTCCGGGCCCGCCTGAACCGCCGCCCGAGCCTTTTGAACCACAGCTCAAGGTTTGGCGACCAACTAGCGAGAATTCCGATGGTTCTGGGCTCGAACCGGCCCTGAAGCAACCCCGCGAGCAGGCGATGAACATCACCTCCCCGATCCTGACCGGCGCCGCCAATGCGGCCGAGCTGCCCGGCGATTCCGTGTCCACCTTCTTCAGGGCATTGGGAGCCGGCAGCCCGGACGGCGGCCTTGGCGTGATCATGTCGGCGCTGGCCGGCGTCGCCGCGGCGCTGGCGGTCGCGATCGCGCTGTCGGTCTATTTCCGCAGCGGCCATCGCAGCCGGCGCGATCTGGTGAAGCACGGGCTCGCCGCCTCCGCCGTGCTGGTGCTGCTCGCCTTCGTGGTCTCGGACATGCGAAGCGCGGCGCTGGCCTATCTCGGCCTCAATCCGGCAAAGCCCGCCGTCGAATTTGAAATCCGCCTGCCGAAGGCGGCGCTCGCGACGGCCACCGATACCCAGGTCGAATTGCTGACCGATCGAAACCAGAAACTGGCCAAGGTCGAGGGTGCGCTGGCCACCACCCCCGATGGTCACAGCATCCTGCGGGGAACCGTGACGCTCGATTACCGCACCACGGAACGCACGATGGTGTTGAACCTGCCGGGCCAGGGCCAGGGCACGTTCCGGCTGCGGTTGCCGGCAAGCCCGTCGCGTTCCGGCCAGTTCGGACCGTGGCACCTCGCCGACCGCATCGTCCCCGCCAATGGCGGCGCGGCGACGTCAGAGATTCATGACGCCTTCGCGATCCGCTACCGCGTGCTGTGACGCCGCCTTTGATTCCAACAAAAACGCATGGCGCATTTGCTTTGACGGGAATATCCAGCGCTTTACTGTGTCCTTGAGGGTTGCCAGCAAGAGCAGCCGCGGAGGAGAGCAGCTTTGCGATTTTGCGATCAGACCATTGCCTTCAAGAACGGCGCCAACGGACACAATTTCGAAATTCCCACGGCAAATCCCCTCAACTACTTTCACGTCATCAGCCGTTCCGCCGAACTGCCGAAATTGATGATCGACGGCAAGCTGTTCCTGCCGCCCACAGATCGCCGCAAGATTGACGGAAAATGGCCACTTGTCATGGTGGTGCCGGGCAGCCTTGGCGTCGCGCCCTCGCACGTCAAACATGCCGAGACGCTGGTCGATGACGGTTTTGCGGCCTTCGTGCTCGACAGTTTTGGCGCGCGCGACGTCACTTCGACCGTTGCCAACCAGACCCAGTTCTCCTTTGCCTCCAGCGCCTATGACGTGCTGGCGGCCTGGCAGGTGTTGTCGGCCCATCCGGAGATCGACGCCTCCCGGATCGGCGCACAGGGCCACAGCCGCGGCGGCTCGGCGGTGCTGACGGCGGCGACGCGGCGCTTTGCCGATGCGGTGGTCGGCGCCGGCGCCGGTTTTCGCAGCGTGCTCGCCGCCTATCCCTGGAGCGGCCACCAGTTCCTCGATCCGTCCGTCGATGAAACCGAAATCCGCGTCATCATGGGCGACGCCGATGAATGGTGCTCGCCGATGCAGGTGCAGGGCCATTGCCAGGCCATCCGCCTCTCCGGCGGAAGAGCGACGATGCGGCTGATCGGCGGCGCGCAGCACAGCTTTGACCGCGGCACCGAGATCGAGAACGTTCCCGACGCATCCGTCTCCCCCGCCGCGCCGACGGCCTATATCGCCAATGACGGCGCCTTCATCCATCCGCTCACCGGCGTCGCGGACAGCAAGCTCGTCGACCGCGACCTAATGGTCTATGCGTTGAAGGCGGGCTATGGCCGCAAGGGCGCGAAGATTGGAAGCCGCGATGGCGACGCCGAGCTGTTTAAAACGGATATGATCGCGTTTTGGAGAAGGACGTTGGGCTGATCGCTCGAGTGACGAGTTGCGTCACATAAACAGTCGTCATCACCCGCGCATGCGGGTGATCCAGTATCCCAGAGACGTCAGTGTCTGAACCGGGAAGCCGCGGCGTACTGGGTACCCCGCCTGCGCGGGGTACGACGATTGAGGCCGAGGTGGCCATTCAATTATCGTCATCGTTCCGACTTCGGGTCCGGCTATGATCAGGCCGAAAGGATTACGGCATGACCGAATTTCGCCTGACGCAAATTTCCGACACTCACCTCGCCCGCCGCCTCCAGTCATTGACCGACAATTTTCACCGCATCAGCGAGCATATCGACGCGACGCGCCCGGATCTTGTGATCAACAGCGGCGATATCTCCTTTGACGGGCCGACCAGCCGCAGCGATCTCGAATTCGCGAAAGAAATGCATGACGCGCTGCCGGTGCCTTGCAGGCTTTTGCCCGGCAATCACGACATCGGCGACAACCCGACGGCGATCGGCCCCGCACCGAAGCAACCGGCGACCGAGGAAGAGCGGCGGAAATATCTGTCCGTCATTGGCGAGGACCGCTGGCGTTTCGACGCGGCTGGCTGGTGTTTTATCGGACTGAACTCACTGATCATGAACACCGGCATCGAGAGCGAGGCTGAGCAGTTCGGCTGGCTGGTCTCAGAACTTGCAAGCGTGAACGGCAAGCCGGTGGCGCTGTTCCTGCATAAGCCGCTCTATCTGAACACGCCCGAGGATCCCGAGATTGAAGCATCCGCGATCCGCTACGTTCCGCAGCCCCGGCGCAAGAATCTGATCGAGATGTTTTCGGCGGTCGATCTGCGGCTGGTCGCCTCAGGCCACGTCCATCAGCGGCGCGACTTCACCTTTGGCCACACCCGCCACGTCTGGGCGCCTTCGGCGGGCTTCATCATTCCGGACCGGATGCAGGAAGTCATCGGCACCAAGGAGGTCGGGCTGGTGGAGTATCGTTTCCAGCCCGACAGTTTTGAGGTCCGGCACGTCAGGGCGCCGGGACAGACCGATGTCGGACTGGATTCGCTGATTGGCAAGAAATGATGGGGCGGGCGAGACGTCCTTTAATCGTCACCCGCTCCATCGCTTCGATCTCTGCATGATCTTCTCGAAAGATCTTGCGGCCCATGCTTCAGGCGTCAGAGCGCATCACCACTGGCGCTCAACGAGGCCATAGGAGCCGTAGGGACCATCGTTCCTCGGCGCTGCCGCAAACGCGCCGACGCGTGGCGCCCGGTGAAACCGGCTTCCGTTATAGTAGCCAGACCGCGTCGCTCTCACGCCGTAGCCTCCCGTGAGGTGCCGTGAGTTCTGATGGTGAACGCCTGGCGCGCCGAGTTGCTGCTTGCCCCCCTGAGCCATCGCAGGAGTGGCCAGTATCGTGGCGGCAACCAGTCCGAGGGATAGCTTTTTGCAGTTCATCATTTAGCTTCTCCATTGGATGTCAGAGCCAACACTGAATGTCAGAGCCAAACGACGCCTTCGGAAAGGCGTTCCGCCATCAAGTGACCGTGAGGTCAGCTCTGCGTGCCCCCACGGCCGCCACAGTTCACTTCGCCTCATGCCGCGTGGTAGCCGCCATCGATTACATGCGATGCGCCGGTCATGAACGAGGCCTTGTCCGAGCACATCCAGGCCACCGCTTCGGCGATCTCGCCCGGAACGCCGAAACGCCGCATCGGCACCTTCGCCAGAATGTCCTGGCCGCGCTCCTCGATAATATCTTTCGTCATCGGGGTCGCGACATAGCCGGGATTGACGCAGTTCACGCGGATGCCGTCCTGGGCATATTCGATCGCCGCGCTCTTGGTCAGCCCCACCACGCCGTGCTTGGCCGCAACGTAATGCGCTGAGGTGGCAAGGCCGATCAGACCCGCGATCGAGGCGGTGTTGACGATCGCGCCGCCACCGCCCTGCGCCAGCATCTGCGTGACTTCGTGCTTGAGGCAGAGGAAGACGCCCCTCACGTTCACCGCCAGCATGGTGTCAAACGCCTCCTGGCTGAGTTCATGTGAACGCTGGCCCGCCGGGCCGACGGCGCGTCCGGAGATGCCCGCATTGTTGAACGCACAATCGATCCGGCCGAACGCCGAGACCGTGCGGGCCACCATCGCGGCCACGTCGGCTTCGCGCGTCACGTCGCCGCCGATGGCGATCGCCTGGCCGCCGGCGGCGTTGATCAGCGCGACCGTTCCTGCTGCATCCGCCTCGGCGCGGTCGGCCACCGCCACCCGCGCCCCTTCCCGCGCCATCACCACCGCGGTCGCCTGGCCGATGCCCGAAGCGCCGCCGGTGACGAGCGCGACCTTGCCGTCAAGAATGCCTGCCATGTTTCATCTTCTCCGAGATGTTGCGACGGCTTACGCCTTGTCCGGTCCGACGCGCACCAGCTGCTTGCCGAAGTTCGCGCCCTTCAGAAGTCCCATGAACGCGGCCGGCGCGCTGTCGAGGCCTTCGGTGACGAACTCCTTGTGCTTGACCTTGCCCTCGCGGACCCATTGCGACATGTCGCGCAGGAAATCGGCGTGACGCGCGGCGAAATCGCTGACGATGAAGCCGCGGATGGTGAGACGCTTGGTCAGTACGGCGCGCATCATCTTGCCGGCCCATTTCGGGCTGGTCTCGCCGAAATTATTGTATTCCGAGATCAGGCCGCACACCGGGATGCGTGCAAACGCGTTGAGCAGCGGGAACACCGCCTCAAACACCGCGCCGCCGACGTTTTCGAAATAAACGTCGATGCCCTTCGGGCAGGCGTCTTTCAGCTTCGCGGCCAGATCCGGATCGCGGTGATCGAGGCAATCGTCAAAGCCGAGTTCGTTCTTCACGTACGCGCATTTGTCCTTGCCGCCGGCGATGCCGACCGCGCGGGCGCCCTTGATCTTCGCGATCTGGCCGACGGCGGAACCGACCGCGCCGGAAGCCGCCGCGACGACGACGGTCTCACCCGGCTGCGGCTTGCCGATGTCGAGCAGGCCGGTGTACGCCGTCATGCCGGGCATGCCGAGCACGCCGATCGCGGTCGAGATCGGCGCGAGCTTCGGATCGATTTTGGCGAGGCCCTTGCCGTCGGAGATCGCGTGCGTCTGCCAGCCCGCGCGCGACAGTACGATGTCACCTTTGGCGAAAGCGGGGTTGTTCGACGCGATCACCTCGCTGACGGTGCCAGCCTCCATCACGCCGCCGACCGGCACCGGCTGGGCATAAGACGGCCCGTCGCTCATGCGCCCGCGCATGTAGGGATCGAGCGACAGCCAGATGGTGCGCAGCAGGACTTCGCCCGCGCCGGGTGTCGGCACCGGGCATTCCTCGAGGCGGAAATCGGATGGCTTGGGTTCGCCGACGGGACGCGCGGCGAGAACGATGCGTTTGCCCTGGGACATGGTGGTTCCTCCGGATTATTGTTCGTTGTTATTCGTCATTGCGAGCGTAGCGAAGCAATCCATGCCTCCGCAAGCGACGAAATGGATTGCTTCGTCGCTTTGATCGCAATTACCGCCTGAACTCCAAAATATCAGGCCGCGATTTTGGAGAGCGCCGCCTCGAATACGGCGGTCGCACTCGCCAAATCCGTGAAGGCAAGCCCGCTATCCGCGGTCTGCTTCTGCGCTTCCGTCGCGGTGGGGCGAATTTCCGCGATCGGCTTTCCACCCTCGAGCACCGCCAATGGCGCGATCACATGAAACTCATGGGCTTCGACGGGCTGGTCTTTCAGCAGGAAGACCCCGATCGAGACGATATCCGTGCCACGCCGGTATGAAATATAGCGGTCGACCGCGACCGAGCCGTCGCGTTGCATCCCGCCCAGTTTTGCGTGGCCATTTGAATCCAGCAGCTTGTGCGCCTTGAAACCCTTCACGCCCGCCGACCTTGCTTTCGCGGTCTCCGCCGACAGATCGTATTTCGCGGCCATCGCCTTGCCGATTTCGGCGAGTTGCTCCGACATGCCGTGCTCGAACTCTTTCAGCTCGGTACGCGGCTTCGATGCCTTGCGCGGCTTTGACGTATCCCGCTTGTCCATCTCGGCTTTGCACCGCGCGACGATCTCAGCGGCGGATTTCCGCTCGGCATTGGCGAGCAGATTCTTCAAGTCCTGCTTTGAAAGCGCGGCAATCCTGTCGTCCGACCAATCGACCATGACTAAACTCCGCCCGGATAGTTCGGGCTTTCGCGGGTGATGGTGACGTCGTGGACGTGACTTTCGCGCAGGCCCGCGCCGGTGATGCGGACGAACTGCGCCTTGTCGTGGAATTCGGCGAGGTTGCGGGCGCCGACATAGCCCATGGCGGCGCGCAGGCCCCCGGCGAGCTGGTGCATGACATTGCCGACCGGGCCTTTATACGGCACCTGGCCCTCGATGCCCTCGGGCACCAGCTTGAGCGTGTCCTTGATGTCCTGCTGGAAGTAGCGGTCGGCCGAGCCCCGCGCCATCGCGCCGACCGAGCCCATGCCGCGATAGGCCTTGTAGGAGCGGCCCTGCCACAGAAACACTTCGCCCGGCGTCTCGTCGGTGCCGGCGAGCAGCGAGCCGACCATGGCGATGTCGGCGCCGGCGGCGAGCGCCTTGGCCAGATCGCCGGAATACTTGATGCCGCCGTCGGCGATGACGGGCACGTTGGCCTTCTTGGCGGCCTCGACCGCATCCATGATCGCGGTGAGCTGCGGCACGCCGACGCCGGCGACGATGCGCGTGGTGCAGATCGAGCCCGGGCCGATGCCGACCTTGATCGAATCCGCGCCCGCATCGATCAGCGCCTGCGCGCCCTCTTTGGTCGCGATATTGCCGGCAATCACCTGCACGGCGTTGGAAAGCCGCTTGATGCGGTTGACGGCTTCCAGCACGCGGGAGGAATGGCCATGCGCGGTGTCGACCACGATCAAATCGACGCCGGCGTCGATCAGCAGCTCGGTGCGTTCAAAGCCGCCCTCGCCGACGGTGGTTGCGGCCGCTACCCGCAGGCGGCCCTGCGCGTCCTTGCAGGCCAAGGGATGCGCGACCGCCTTCTCCATGTCCTTGACGGTGATCAGGCCGACGCAGCGATACTGGTCGTCCACGACCAGCAGCTTTTCGATGCGGTGCTTGTGCAGCATCCGCTTGGCCTCGTCCTGGCTGACGCCTTCGCGCACCGTGACGAGGTTTTCATGCGTCATCAGTTCGGAGATTTTCTGGCGCGGATCGGTCGCAAACCGCACGTCGCGGTTGGTGAGGATGCCGACCAGCTTTCCCGGTACACCCTTGGAAGCGCCGGTGACGACGGGAATGCCGGAGAAACCGTGATCGTTCATCAGCGCCAGCGCGTCCGACAGCATCGCATCAGGGCCGATGGTCAGCGGATTGACCACCATTCCGGATTCGTACTTCTTGACTTGCCGCACCTGGGCGGCCTGCCCTTCGGGGTCGAAATTGCGGTGGATGACGCCGACGCCGCCGGCCTGCGCCATCGCAATCGCCATGCGCGCTTCGGTGACCGTATCCATCGCGGACGCGATGATCGGGATGTTGAGCGGGATCGCGCGGGTGACGTGGGAGCGGATATCGGCCTCAGAGGGCAGGATATCCGAGAGACCGGGTTTCAGAAGCACATCGTCGAACGTGTAGGCTTCACGGATACCCTGAAGTCCCTGCGCCATTTGCCAACTCCTTTCGGCGGCTTACCGCCGCGATCAGTTCTTTTGGATGAACGTCGCCTTCGGCGATGCTATCGGCATCGCCGTCGAATCGAAGCCCATCGATGGGGTTGACGGTGGTCGATAGCATGGCCGGACGCCGAATCAAAGCATTTGCCAGCTATGCACAGGCTTTTCGGGAAAAGCCGCAATCCCAAGAGGTTAGCGGGGCGGCTTACGACCGGTATCCGGGCGGCGGGCCGTGCTGGCGGATCGCCTCCACCACCTCGCGGTGCCGTCGGTCCTCCCGCTTCATGTGGACCGCGATCAGCGCATGCGCCGAGGGCACCAGCAGCAGGACATGGAAAATCAGCCCGAAAACCAGGCAAAACACGATCAGGACCAGATTGAAGATCGCCGAAAACGGCTGCCCGTTCAGCAGCAGCCCGAGCGGCGGCAACAAGGCGGCAAGAACGTAGATCATTCAGGACCTCCAGCGGCTGGCGCGGTGCATACCAGCGTCACGCAGGATTTAGGTGATTTGCCCTGTTCCGCAATGGCTTGTGCGACAACGGGATGATACAGGCCCCCTCGCCCGCCTCATTTCCGGTCACCCGATTCCGATGGACAAGCAACGCCTGATCCCGCTGATCGTCGCCACCGCCCTGTTCATGGAGAACATGGACTCAACGGTGATTGCGACGTCGCTGCCGGCGATCGCGGCCGACATCGGCACCAGCCCGCTGACGCTGAAGCTCGCGATCACGTCCTACCTGCTGTCGCTCGCCGTGTTCATTCCGGCCAGCGGCTGGACCGCCGACCGCTTCGGCGCGCGCATGGTGTTCTCGATCGCCATCGGCGTGTTCATGATCGGGTCGATCGGCTGCGCGCTGTCGCAGAACGTCACCCATTTCGTCATCGCCCGCATCCTGCAGGGCATGGGCGGCGCGATGATGACGCCGGTCGGGCGGCTGGTGCTGCTGCGCTCGATCGACAAGAGCGCGCTGGTCAACGCGATGACATGGGTGACGGTGCCGGCGCTGATCGGGCCGGTGATCGGGCCGCCGCTCGGCGGCTTCATCACCACCTATTTCTCCTGGCACTGGATCTTCCTGATCAACATCCCGATCGGGCTGCTCGGCATCTTCATGGCGCTGAAGTATATCGACCCGATCAAGAGCGAGGATCCCGAGCGCTTCGATCTCTATGGGCTGGTGCTGGCCGGTACCGGCCTGGCCGGCATCGCCTTCGGCCTCTCGGTCGCGGGGCTCAATCTGCTGCCCTGGCCGATCGTCGCCGGCCTCGTCGCGGTCGGCTCGATCTCGATGACGCTGTACGTCATGCATGCGCGGCGGACCGGATCGCCGGTGCTGGATTTCTCGCTGCTGCGGCTGTCGACCATGCGCGCCAGCATCATCGGCGGCTTCCTGTTCCGGCTCGGCATCGGCGCGCTGCCGTTCCTGCTGCCGCTGTTGATGCAGGAAGGCTTTGGCCTGACGCCGTTCCAGTCCGGCCTCGTCACGTTCGCCTCGGCGGTCGGCGCGCATGGGGATGAAGACGCTGGCGGCGCGCATCATCCGCGCCTTCGGCTTCCGCAACATGATGACGGTCAACGCGGTCGTCAGCGCGGTCTTCCTCGCCGCCTGCGCCCTGTTCACGGTGACGACGCCGCTGATTGCTGATCTTCATCATTCTCGTGGTCGGCGGCTTCTTCCGCTCGCTGCAGTTCACCGCGATCAACACGGTCGCCTATGCCGAGGTCGAGCCGGCGCAGATGAGCCGCGCCACCACGCTGGTCAGCGTCAACCAGCAACTGGCGATTTCGGCGGGCGTCGCCGTCGGCGCGTTCTCGGTGGAATCGACCATGCTGTACCAGCACGTCACCGAGCTGAACGCCGGCGTATTCCCGCCGGCGTTCCTCGTGGTCGCGATCATCTCGGCGGTGTCGGCGTATTTCTTCTGGCAGATGCCCGACGACGCCGGCCACGAAATCTCGGGCCGCAAGGCGGTCGAGATTTCCAGCCGCAAGGGCGCGGAAAAGGCGGCGACCAAGGCTGCCAGCGAAGGCACCGAGGACGCGCGCGATCAGCGGCTGGGCTGACGACGTCCTACCCGGCTTTCGGCCCGCCACGAAATCCCATCGCCAGCACGTAGCGCTCCGACGAATCCTGCCGGCTCGATGCCGGCTTGACGTGGCGCACGCTGGCGAAATCGCGCTTCAGTTGCGCGACCAGTTCGGCGTCGGCGCCGCTCTGAAAGGCCTTGGCCAGAAACGTTCCGCCGGGATTGAGCACGTCGGTGGCAAACGCCGCCGCCGTTTCGATCAGGCCAACGATGCGCAACTGGTCGGTCTTGCGGTGGCCGGTGGTGTTGGGCGCCATGTCTGATATCACGACGTCGGCACGACCGCCCATCATGGCGATCAGTTTCTCGGGCGCGTCCTGGCTAAGAAAATCGAGCTGCGCGAAGTTTACGCCGGGAACTTCCGGCATCTCCAGCAGATCGATCGCCACCACCTTGCCCTTGCCGCTGACCGCGCCGACGCGCTTGGCTGCGATCTGGCTCCAGCCGCCGGGGGCGGCGCCGAGATCGACTACGGCGATGCCGTGCTTGAGAAAGCGATGCTTGTCGTCGATCTCGATCAGCTTGTAGGCCGCGCGCGAGCGATAGCCGTCGCGCTTGGCCTGCGCCACATAGGGATCGTTGAGCTGCCGCTCCAGCCAGAGTTTTGATGACAGCTTGCGCTTGCCACCGCTCTTGACCGTGACGTGCAATCGTCCGGTGGTGTCTTTTGCCATGTCGATCCTTAGCTGTCATTCCAGGATGGTCCGAAGGACCACACCTCAGGTGCGCTGCGCACCGGTGAATCTCGGGAATTCCGGGCTCGATGCTTCGCATCGCTCTCCCCGGGGGAATGACGTTTATCTTGTGCGGAGCGCGCCGTCCTCGCGCATCATCTCGACCAGCATGCCCTCGCGCAGGCCCCGGTCGGCGACGCGCAGCCGCGGCAGCGGGAAGGCATCGCGGATCGCGTCGAGAATGGCGCAGCCGGCCAGCACCAGATCGGCGCGCTCGACACTGATGCAATTATTGTCGGCGCGCTCCTGATAGCTCATGCCGCGCAGCCGCTGGATCACGGTCGTGACGTCGGAACCGTTCATCCAGATGCCGTCGATGCGGCGGCGGTCGTAGCGCGCCAGATTGAGATGGACGCCGGCGAGCGTCGTCACCGTGCCGGAGGTGCCCAGCAGATGCATGTCGCGCAAATCCGCGCCGTGCTCGGCGGCGAACGGCGCGACATATTGCGCGACTTCGCGCACCATCCCCGCATAGGATTCCGGCCGTGACATCACGTCCGCCGAAATATTCGGCGAGCGTGACGACGCCGAGCGGGATCGACATCCACGCCTTGATCCGCGGCGGCGCGTTCTGCTCGGCGGGATCGCGCTCGATCCGGACCAACTCGGTCGAGCCGCCGCCGATATCGAACAGGATCGCGCCGCGCCCTTTCGTGTCGAGCAGCGGCGAGCAGCCGATCACGGCAAGCGTCGCTTCGGTCTCGCGATCGATCACTTCGAGCCGGATGCCGGTCTCGGCTCGCGACGCGGTCGCGAAAGCTGTCGGCATTGGCGGCGGCGCGGCAGGCCTCGGTCGCGATCAGCCGCAGGCGGTGGGCCTTGCGGTAGCGGATCTTGTCGCTGCAGATGCTTAGCGCCGCGAGGGCGCGGTCGATCGCCGCCTCGCTGATGGAACCGGTTGCGGAAATGCCTTCGCCGAGCCGTATGATCCGTGAAAACGAATCGACCACGCGAAAACTATCGCCGGCCGGACTGGCGATCAGAAGCCGGCAATTATTGGTGCCAAGGTCGAGAGCGGCATAGACACCGTTTACCGCAGGCGCCGCAACCGACCCTGACGGGCTTGCGCAGGCCTCAAGACCTTCGCGCAGCCGCGT
>CAWIZF010000048.1:0-123612 GCA_963840465.1 uncultured Alphaproteobacteria bacterium
AGGTCTTGCGTGCCGCGGACGAGGTGAATGGCCGACAATTCGGGCGATTGCTGCGAGGCGAGATTGCCCTCGATCCTGCCGCGCAAGGCTTCGCCCGGCATATCGACATGCAGGATGCGGATCATCGCGACTGCCGTGTCCGGTGGAGATGCAGTGCCAATCCGCATCGCTTCGATAGTCGCCGGGCGCGAGGCCGGTCTCCTCCTCGAGTTCGCGCTCGACGCTGCCCGGTATATCGAGCGCGCCGTCCCTGATGTCGTCGAGATCGGGCGTGCCCGAGGGAAAATAGATGCGCCCGGCATTCGACGTGTGCTGGCCCATTTCACCGAGCACGAACGTACCGATCGGCGCAGCGCAGCGCGCCCATGCCGAAACCGTTGAACACGCCAGCGTCGGGAAAGCCCCAGTCGCGCCAGGCCAGGAAGCTCGCGAAGTCGGTCTCGAAATAGCTGGCGCTGAGACGATCCCCTGTAAACACCGGGTTGCGCCCGAGCAGGACGCGGCCGTTAAACAGCGCAGGCTTTTCACGCTGCTGATCCGCGAAATGCGCTGATATTTCCGCGCGGCGTGCCTGCGCGAACGGCCATGCCCACGCCTCCACGGCGAGATCGAGCGCGCTGACGCGGTGAATGACCGGGAGCTTCGCGCCGCTCATCGCATCACACCGCTCAATGTCGCCCGGATACTTGTCCTCACTTGGGGTTCGTGCCGGTGGTCTTCTTGACCTGCTCGACATATTTGTTGGTCCAGGTCTTGGTCACGTCGATATTCGCCTTGGCGACTTCGGGCGAGCTCTCGCTGAACACGGCGAGCACCGCGTCCGCGCCCTTGGGGTCCATCATGCCCGTCAGCGAATACATCGGGATCGTGTTCTTCAGCGCCGCCAGATAGAGCTCCTTGTTCTTGCCGACGATCTCGTCGGGCATCTTCGCCATGATCTCTTCCGGCGAATGCGAGTGAATCCAGGTCAGCGTGTTGACGATCGCCGTGGCCAGCGCCTGCACTTCCTTCTCATGCGACTTGATCCACGCCGTGGTTGTATAAAGCGCACCACCTGGATATTCCCCGCCGAATACGGCGAGCGTGTCCTTCTCGGTGCGGGTGTCGGCAAGTATCTTCAAGTCCGGATAGCTGCCCTGCAGAACGGTGACGGACGGGTCGAGCATCACGGCCGCATCGATCTGGCCCTGCTGCATCGCCGCCACGGCGGTGGCGCCGAGGCCGACGCCGATCACTGCGGCGCTGGTCGGGTCGAGGCCGTTCTTCTTCAACAGATACTTGAGAAAGAAATCGGTCGAGGAGCCCGGCGCGCTGACGCCGACCTTCTTGCCGGCCAGATCCTTGATCGATTTGATGTCATTGGTGTGCTTGGGCGATACCACCAGCACCAGGCCAGGGTAGCGGTCATAGATCACGAACGACTGCAATTCCTGTTTCTTGGCGGCCAGATTGACGCAATGGTCGAAATAGCCCGACACCACGTCGGCACTGCCGCCAAGCACGGCCTTCAGCGCGTCCGAGCCGCCCTTGAGGTCGACCAGTTCGACGGCCAGTCCTGCCTTGTCGTATTCGCCGAGTTGCTTGGCCAGCACCGTGGGCAGGTAGCACAGGCAGGAGCCGCCGCCGATCGCGATCGTGACCTTGCTTT
The DNA here is from genome assembly GCA_963840465.1 of uncultured Alphaproteobacteria bacterium. GTDB lineage: Bacteria > Pseudomonadota > Alphaproteobacteria > Rhizobiales > Xanthobacteraceae > Bradyrhizobium. The sequence goes on from CAWIZF010000048.1 coordinate 1,649, forward strand.
GCGCCGCGGCAAATCCCGAGGTTAGCGCCAGGGCCAGCAGCGAAGCGGCCAGCCGGCCGAACAGTTTCTTCATGGGTTCCTCCATTCGTTGGGCGGCAAGATAGAGCAGCGCGTGGACGTTGAGAAGGCGACTTTCCGACCGCCGGTCAGGCGCGACATGGCAGCATAGCATCGCCCCAGCCGGATGACCTCGTCGTGATCTCTTCTTCCGCGCGATGGATTGCTTCGCGGAGTTTATCATCGGGCGCGCATTCGCGCGACCCGTTGGCTCGCAATGACGACCGGGAGACCTACCCCCTGCCCTCCGCCGTCGGCCGCCATACTAGCAATCGGCGCTCGACCAGCGTCACCACCATGTCGATCAGGATCACGAAGGCCGACAGCACGAACATGCCGGCGAACACGGCGGCGACGTCGAACACGCCTTCGGCCTGCTGGATCAAATAGCCGAGACCGGCCGCCGATCCCAGATATTCGCCGACCACAGCGCCGACCACGGCAAAGCCGACCGCCGTGTGCAGCGAGGAAAACATCCACGACAGCGCCGACGGCCAGTAGACGTGGCGCGTCAATTGCCGCTCGCTCATGCCGAGCATGCGGCCGTTATCGAGCACCGTGGTCGAGACTTCCTTGACGCCCTGATAGACGTTGAAGAACACGATGAAGAACACCAGCGTCACGCCGAGCGCGACCTTGGACCAGATGCCCAAACCCAGCCACAGCGCGAAGATCGGCGCCAGCACCACGCGCGGCAGCGCGTTGACCATCTTGATGTATGGGTCGAACACCGCGGCGACGAGCGGCTTGCGCGCGAACCAGAACCCCACCAGCACGCCGCCGATCGAGCCGATCACGAAAGCCAGGATCGATTCCCACAGCGTGATGAAAAGGTGCTTCCAGATCACGCCAGTGGTGAACCACTTCACAACCTGGCTGCCGACATCGATCGGGTTGGAGAAGAAGAACGGCGGCAACAGGATGCGACCGAACACCGGCACGGTGGTGAGGACATGCCACGTCGCCAGCGCAACGACCGCGACCAGCAATTGCAGCGACAGCAGCGTCAAACGCGACATCAGCTTGCCTCCGCCGCCTGGGAGGACTGCGCATAGCCTTTCATCACTTCGTCCTTCAGCACGCTCCAGATTTCGCGGTGCAGTTCGTGAAACTGCTTTTCCATCCGCACTTCCGAGATGTCGCGCGGGCGCGCCAGCGGCACCCGCCAGTCGCCGATAATGCGCGCGGAAGGCCCAGCCGACATGATGACGACGCGGTCGGCGAGCGCGATCGCCTCCTCGAGATCGTGAGTGACGAACAGCACCGCCTTGCGGTCGGCGTTCCACAATTCCAGCAGCAGATTGCCCATGATCTGCCGGGTCTGGGCATCGAGCGGGCCGAACGGCTCGTCCATCAACAGGATCTTCGGGTCGCGGATCAGGACCTGCGCCAGCCCCACCCGCTTGCGCTGCCCGCCGGACAGCATATGCGGATAGCGGTTGGCGAAGGCGCCGAGGCCCACGGATGTGAGCCAGCCCTGCGCGCGCTGCAGCGCCTGCTGGCGCGGCGCGCCCTTTATTTCGAGACCGATGGCGACGTTGTCGATTGCGGTCTTCCAGGGAAACAGCGCGTCGGCCTGAAACAGATAGCCGGCATCCCGATTGAGCCCGGTCAGCGGCTGGCCGAAAATCCGCACCGCCCCCGCAGCCGGCTTCAATAGCCCGGCGGCGACGTTGAGCAGCGTCGATTTCCCGCATCCGGTAGGGCCGACAATGGCGACGAATTCGCCATCGGCCACCGACAGGCTGGCCTGTTGCACTGCCGTATAGACACGGTCCCCGGCCACGCGAAAGGCCACCGTCGCATCATCGAGCGCGACCGCAATGGGCTGATCGTTCCCCGCCATGTTTCTCCCTCGGGATTTGGAGGGATGCCTTAGCGGTTACGCCGGACAAGTTCAACGCGGCGCCATGTAAGAGGCGCAAGGGTACGCCCTGCGCATCTCCTTACACGGGATGGCGTTCTCGGCTGTTCTTGGCTGAAATCGCCGAAATTTAGGGCTAGGATCGCGGAGATCGATCAAGAAAGGCAGAGCAAGGCACATATCAACCTTCGAATTTGGGAGAAGATTTTATGTTTAGAGCATTCCGATTGGCTGGGGCAGCCGTCATGTTGGGCTCCAGCATCGTTTCCGTAGCCGAAGCGCAGGCCTTCGAACTGACAGGCGCCTGGGCGACGCACACCGATCTGTGCAGCCAGGTGTTCACGACGAAGGACGGCAGGGTCGTTTATACAGAGCTTTCCGAGCTTTTCGGTTCAGGGTTCATCATCGATGGCGACCGGATCAGAGGAAAGGCCGCGACCTGCACCATCAAGTCCAGGAAGCAGGAAGGCGATAGCCTGGAGCTTTCCGCAGCGTGCGCGTCGAGCGTCATGACGCAGGATGTCAAATTCAGCCTGAAAATTATCGACGACAACACCATTACCCGGTCGTTTCCCGAGATTTCGGGAATGAGCATCAATTACTCGAGATGCGGCAAGGTCTGAGCGGACAAGCGGCGCCTGCGCAAGACCGCGAAGGTGCTCTTCTTTCTAGAACGCAAACCAGGCCTTGGCGACGAACGTCGCGCCGCACCAGTTCGAGGTGAGCCCAGCCGGATTGGTCACGGGATCGATCCGGCCACCCAGCCGCGCGTTTGGATCGCCGGTGAAGACGAAGCAATTCTCTTTCGACAGATTGGTGTCGTAGTAGCGCAGATCGAGGTTGAAGGCCTTGTGCGTGAAGGTCACGCCGGCCTGCCAATTGAGATAGGCGGGTAGCGGAAAGCCGCCGAGGGCGAGCGACTGATTGCCGAACCACGAATAACCGGCAGCGGTGGTGAAGGATATGCCAAGGTTCGGAGGCAGCAGCCGGACCGGCACGTCGTAGCCGACGCCAGCCGCGACGTATTGGCTCCAGGCGCCAGTGTTCGAGACATCCGGAGAATAGGCGTAGCCGGCGGCGACGCGAACCTGTTCGCTGATGCTTCGGTCGCCGCGGACCACCGCCTCCCAATAATTGATGCCGGTCTCGCCGGGCAGCCGCTCTCCGGGATAGGCGAAATAGGTGACACCGAAGTCGAAGTCGATCGTTGCGATCTTGTGACGGACGCCGGCCGCAAAGGTGAACTCGGCGAATGGTTGGGTCGGCAGCTTCACGGTGGCCACGGTGGTGCCGGCGTATAGAGCGCCAAACTTTGCTTCAACGGCGGCGCCGGCCGCGGGCCCGTGATCGGACAGCGTGGTCCCGCGATAGATGTAGTCGGATGCAGCCCCCGCGCGGACACTGAATTCGAGCTCATTCGCAGACGTTGCGCGGTTCGGTTCGGAGGCGGACCAGCCGCGATTGCCAAGACCGATCGCACCGCCCGGGCTGACCTCGAGGTTCTGCGCGCGCGCCAGGCCGCCGGTCATCGGCGCAAGCGAAAAGGCCACGAGCACGGCAACCAGAGTGCCGCTGACGTGCCGGACTCTTGCGACGCCTCGCTGCCGCACCATCGACTATCCTCCAAGGGCTACCGCGATACCGACCAGCGCACTGCCAAGGGCCACCATCGAAAGACCCGCCGCCCAGGGCCTGATCCCGCTATGAACGCCGAACGCGTAACCACAGCAGAACAGCATCGCGATGGCGACGGCGTAGGAGACGCGCAACGCCAGTTTGGCGTCGCTGATGAAGATGAAGGGGATCACGACCGGGAAAGTCGCAAGGAAACTCAGCAGGCAAAGTCCCAGCGCTCCGGTCCAGTCGCGCCTGGTCAGCTTCGGACGCTCGGGCTCAGGCGACCGCAGCACCTTTTGCCGCATCAACTCCAGTTGCTCCGCAAGCAGGACCGACACCAATTCCGGCGGAAGCGCGTCGGCGATGACGGCTTGCGCGGTCTCGGCATCCGGGGCCTGCCGTATGGCGCGCAGAGTCAGGTTCTTGCCGCCCCGCTCATTGATGCGAGCCAGCAGATAAAGACCGCCGTCAACGATGCCCCAGGCCAGGTTGCAGCCGAGCGCACCGATCAGCATCGTTTGAATCTGGACGTTGCCCGACGTGGCAACACCGAGGCTGCAGATGAAGGTGAGAGCCATGATCAGGCCGAACAAGGTCTCCGAGATCCGTTCCATCGGATCCAGCACACGCCCAGAAGGACTATCCGAGACCTCTGACATCGAATCAAACGCCCGTTGGCTCAATCTGCAGGGCAAATTCGCTGGCTATTTTTCAAGCGACCGTCAACAAGAAACCGTCAAAGGGCGCGATGCGGACGCGGCGCCGGTGGCGGCCAGTTAAGTGCTGGCAATGTGCGAAAAATATAGTAGCGTCGCGGGAAGAAAAAACGCAATGGCCGCCCGGCCGGCGCAAGTCCAAAAAAAGGGAGGGCTTTTAATGTATTATCTCAAGGCTGTGGTTGCAGCCGGTATTGCCATCGCGACTTTTACTGGCGCAGCGCTTGCTCAGGGCAAGCCCCAGGAAATCAAGATTGGTATCACGACATTTCTTTCGGGGCCGGCTTCCGTCTTCGGCGTGCCTGCAAAGGCCGCGGCCGAGATGATCGCGGAGGATCTCAACAAGAAGGGCGGCATCGGCGGCGTGCCCGTAAAGCTTTCCTTCATCGATGAGGGCGCCGGCGGCGAAGCGCTGGTCTCGAATTACCGTCGCATGGTTCAGGATGAAAAGGTCGATGCGACCTTCGCCTCGATCTCCTCGGGTAGCTGCAACCAGCTCGTCCCCGTCGCCGAAGACCTCAAGGTCATGAACTTCATGTGGGATTGCGGCGCAGCCTCGATCCTCGAGACCAAGAAGTATCGCTACAATTTCCGCACGCAGGCAAATGGCACGCCCGAAATGCTGGCGGTGCTGGTCTATCTCCTCAAGACCAAGCCCGACTTCAAGACGATCGCAGTCGTCAATCAGGACTACGCGTGGGGCCGCGAAAGCTGGGAGATCTTCTCCACCGCTTTGAAGGCGATGAAGCCCGACGTCCAGGTGGTGGCGGAGCTGTTTCCGAAGTTCGGCGCGCCTGACTACTCCACCGAGGTCTCCCGTTTGCTGGCATTGCGGCCGGACGTCGTTCTCACCACCTCCTGGGGCGGCGACCTCGACACGCTGGTTCGGCAAGCCGGTCAGCGCGGCCTGCTGCAGCAATCGACTTTCGTGCTGGGAATCGGGGAATCCTCGATCCAGCGGCTCGGCAAGGATCTGCCGGAAGGCCTGATCGTCGGCGCGCGCGGCGACCACTGGTTCCTGCATCCGGAAAAGAAGAACGACCCGGCCTTCAAGGCGTTCGCGGAAGCCTTCAAGGCCAAGACCGGCGCCTGGCCGATCTATCCGGTCTATCACATGGCGCAGGCCTTCACGGCGCTGCAGACCGTCTATGACAAGGCGATCAAGGCCAATGGCGGCAACTGGCCGACCCGGGAGCAAGTGGTGGATGCGACGGCCGGCACCGAATTCGCGACCGGCTTCGGCAGGCCGATCACGCTGCGGCCCGAGGACAACCAGGGACTGGAAGCCCAGCTTGTCGGCGTCACCAAGTCGTTCCCCGGCTACGACTTCAAGCTGCTCGACAACATGATGATCTTCGACCCGAAGGTGATCACCAACCCGGCAGGCCAGCGGTCGGTCGATTGGCTCAAGACGCTCAAGCCGGAATTCGTCAAGATGGACGTGCCGACCTTCAAGCAGTAGCCCCGATCACAGTCCTCCGGTTTATCCCGGAGGACTGGTTTTCCTGAAGGTCTCCATGAACTCGACTCTCGCCATACTGGCCGTCCTCGACGGGATCAGTTACGCCGCCCTGGTGTTCCTGGTTTCGGTCGGGCTCAGCCTGATCTTCGGCGTGCTGCGCGTGGTGAACGTCGCGCACGGCTCGCTCTACGCCTTCGGCGCCTATCTCGCCGCGACGTTCAGCCTCGCGATCGCGCAAGTTATCGCCGTGGCTCACCTACCCGGCGCTGCTGGCGGCTTCCATCGTGATCGGCGTCGTGTGCGGCGGTTTCATCGAGCGCTTCCTGCTGCGGCCGCTCTACGGGCGGGACGACGTGCTGCAGCTCCTGATCACGTTTGCGGCGTTCATGATCATGGACAATCTGCAGCGCCTGATCTGGGGCGTGCAGCCGATCTTCGCCGCCGAACCCTTGAAGCTGCTGCCGAACATCAGCGTATTCGGCGTAAATTACACGTCCTACCAGGTCATTTTGCTACCAGCCGTGGCGGTCGCAACGCTGTTTGGCCTGCGTTACTTCCTGCGGCGCACCCTTGCCGGGCGCCGTGATCCTGGCGGTCACGGAGGACCGCGAAGCTTCCACCGCCATCGGCATCGACGCCCAGCGGGTCTACTTCGTGACATTCGTCATCGGCGCGAGCCTCGCCGCGCTCGGCGGGGCGCTGGCCTCGCCGACCACATCGCTGGTGCCCGGCATGGGCGCCGACATGATCGTGCTGTCCTTTGCGGTGGCGGCGACCGCGGGCCTGGGGCAGATCGAGGGCACCGCGCTCACCGCGCTGATGATCGGCCTGACGCGCGCCTTCGTCATCTATCTGCAGCCGGAGTTCGAAGTCCTCGTGCCCTATTTGCTGATGGTGCTGGTGCTGCTGGTGCGTCCGTTTGGATTGTTCGGGGCCGTCCAGGTGAGAAAAATATGATGGCGGGCCGCATCAAGCCGATCACGGCGGTTGCAATCATCTTCTTTCTGGTCAGCGCCGTGGCGCCGCTGTTCGTGGCAAGCTGGGCGACGCTGTTCGCGCTGATTCTGGCCAAGGGCATCGTTGTGCTCGGCATCGTCCTGCTGCTGCAGGCGGGACAGGTGTCGTTCGGACACGCGATGTTCTTTGCCACCGGGGCCTACACCGCGGCGTTCTGGGGCAAGTACATCGGTGGCGGCGATATCCTGCTGTTTCTCCTGCTTGGCGGCGTAACGTCGACGATCGTCGGACTGATCGTCGGCCTGTTCGTGGTCCGCTACCGCGAAATCTTCTTCGGAATGCTCAACCTGGCGTTTTCGATGGTGCTGTGGTCGCTGCTGGAGAAGATGTTTCACTACACCAACGGCGCTGACGGCATCAGGGTCGCCCGCCCCAGCCTGCTGGGATTTGCCTTCACCCCGGAGACGTTCCAATACGTCATTCTTTACGTCAGCCTCCTGGTCGCGGTCGCGGCGTTCTACGGCGTGCAACGCTATCTCGACAGCCCGCTCGGGCACATGCTGCGGGCGATGAAGTCGAACGAAACGCGGCTCGAATATCTGGGAATGTCGGCCCGCCGCGTCCTGCTCATCGGCTACGTGATCTCCGCAATGCTTGGCGGAATCGGCGGCACGCTGGTGTCGATCATTCAGCAGATCGCGACGCCGGAGTTCGGCTTCTGGACCAAGTCCGGCGAGTTCGTGTTCATCGCGATCCTCGGCGGCGGCGCCCATGCTTTCGGCGCGTTCGCTGGCGCAGCGATGTTCGAATGCGTGCGGTTCTATGCCGCCGCGCATCTGGCGGACTCCTGGCAGCTCATTCTCGGCGTCGTGCTGATCGTCATCATCCTTTACGCGCCGAACGGCCTGATCGGCCTCAGGCAGCGCTACGGTCAGGCCAGGCAGGGAGAGCATTGATGGCCAACGTGCTGCTCTCTGCAAAGAACATCGAGATCCGGTTCGGCGGCGTGATCGCCGCCGACGGCATCAATCTCGACGTTCTCGAAGGCGAAAATCTCGCCATCATCGGACCGAACGGCGCCGGCAAGACCACGTTCCTCAACATATCGACCGGCTATCTCCGGCCGCAGGCCGGCACCGTCACCTTTCTCGGCCACGACATCACGGCGCAACTGCCACGGACGATCACCAGGCTCGGCATTGCCCGCGCCTTCCAGATTCCGCAGCTGTTCCTCGATCAGACCGTGATGGAGAACATGCTGATCGCAGCCGCCTCGCGGCAAGGCCACCCGTCGGGCCTTCGGGCGCTCTCGCAGATGCCGGAAGCGCCGGAAATGGAACGCCTGCTGGATCTCGTGGGCGTCAAGTCATACGCGAAACGAACGGCACGGGAGCTGCCCGAGGGGCAACGCAAGCTGGTCGATATCGCGCTCGCGCTCGCGTTGAAGCCCAGGCTCCTGCTGATGGACGAGCCCACGTCGGGCGTCGCGTCATCCGAGAAGCTCGAAATCATGGACATTCTCACCAAGGCGCTCGCAAAGGAGAAGGTCACCTCGGTCTTTGTCGAGCACGACATGGACATGGTGGAGCGCTACGCCAACCGCGTCGCCGTGTGGAATGTGGGAAAGATTCAGAAAGTCGGCACGCCGGCGGAGGTTCTGGCCGACCCGAAAGTGCGCGAGCAGGTGATCGGCATATGACACCGATGCTGAGTTTCGAGAACGTCAACGTCGCGATCGCCGATGCGCCGGTGCTGCGCAATGTCAGTTTTTCGCTGCAGCCGGGCGTGAGCGCCGCGCTCATTGGACGGAACGGCGCCGGCAAAACCACGACCGTTCGCACCATCATGGGCTTCACCAAAGCGAACGGCACGGTGCGCCTGGGCGGCGAGGATCTCGGGCCCGTCGCGCCGCACCGCCGGCCGGGGCTGGGTCTCGGCTATGCCCCCGAGGATCGCCGCCTGTTCTCGGCTTTCACGGTGGAGGAAAACATCCTGCTTCCCGGCCGGGTCGCAAAGCTGAATCCGGAGGAGACGCGGCGACGGCTGGAACGGGCCTACTCGGTGCTGCCGGAGCTCAAGGAGCTCGCCCGGCGTCCCGCCGGATCGGTCTCGGGCGGCCAAGGCAAGATGGTGGCGCTGGGCCGGGCGCTGATGCTCGGCACCCGGCTGCTTATTCTGGATGAGCCCTTTCAGGGGCTGGCGCCGGTGCTGGCGCAGCGATACGCGGAAGCGCTCCGACGGCTTCGGTCGCAGGACAAGGACATTACGCTCTTGATTACCGAATCGAACCCGAAGCTGCTCGAGACTTTTGCCGACGTGACGCTCACGATCGAACGCGGCGAGATCAGCTCGCAGCAAGGCCAATAGGCCGCAGCGGGACCGGCTACCGGCGTCCTTTCCAGAAGGGTACGGGTTGCGGCAAAATGCGGATCGAGCCTTGCGATTCGCATATCTCCCGGGGAGCCATGAACGAGACTCTGATATCCGCCTGCACCATGTTTCTCGTTCCGGCGACGCTTTTGTTCGGCGCATTGGGCGTCGCGAATTCCTCCTTTCTCAAGATGCTGGTCTGCCTGCTTGGCGGAGCCACGTCGGGATTGTGGTTCTACCGGATATGGTGGTGGACAAACCTGTCCCTGATCGATCGCAGGACGGCGCTGGGTCTCTCGGGCATGTATGCGGGCGCCTGGCTGATAACGCTGCTGGTGCAGTTGAAAAACATGGCCTCGCGCGACTGAAGCCGCCACAGCCGAAGTCTTGCATTCGCTGCCGGCCATTTATCGGCTATCACCGTGTCACGTTGGAAACAGCCGAGGGTTGGGACCGCACCGAATGCCTGCCGCGCCCCTGATCGCCTATACGAATGTCGGCAAGACCTTTGACGCCGGTCGCGTGGTGGCGGTCGACGACGTCTCGCTCGAGGTCGCCGAGGGAGAGTTTTTGGCCATCGTCGGCGGCTCCGGTTCCGGCAAGACCACGCTGCTGCGGCTCGCCAACCGGCTGATCGAGGCGGACTCCGGCGCGATCACGGTGGAAGGCGAGGACGTGCGCAATGTCGATCCGATCCTGCTGCGGCGGCGGATCGGCTATGTGTTCCAGAGCGGCGGGCTGTTTCCGCATCTCACCGTCGCCGATAATATCGGCATTACGCCGAAGCTGACGGGCATTGCGCCGACGGAGATTTCCGCGCGGGTCGATGAGCTGCTCGACCTGGTGCGGCTCGACCGCGCGCAATATCGCGACCGGCTGCCGCACGAACTTTCCGGCGGCCAGCGCCAGCGCGTCGGCGTGGCGCGCGCGCTCGCCGCAAAGCCGCGCATCGTGCTGATGGACGAGCCGTTCGGCGCGCTCGATCCCCTCACCCGCGACGCGCTCAGCGACGATTTTCGCGAACTGCATCGCACGCTCGGCCTGACCACGGTCATGATCACCCATGACATGACCGAAGCCATCCTGCTGGCCGACCGGATCGCGGTGATGGGCGGCGGCCGGCTGCTGGCGCAGGGCACGCCGTCGGAACTTTCCGACAGCGGCGACGCCTATGTCGGCGAACTCCTGCGCACGCCGCGGCGGCAGGCCGAGCGGCTCGGCGCCCTGCTGCCGCGCGAGGGCGGCGCATGAGCCTGTTCTCCGATCCGCGCTGGGCGGAGGCGCTGGGCCACCTGCCCGACTATCTCGGCAATCATGTCCGGGTCAGCGTCACCGCGCTGGCGCTGGGTCTTCTCGTCAGCCTGCCGCTTGGCGATCATGGCGCGTCACCGGCCGGTGATGCGCGGCGCGTTGCTCGGGCTTGCCAGCATCGTGCAGACCGTGCCCGGACTGGCGCTGCTGGCGCTGTTCTATCCGCTGCTGCTGGCGCTCGCGGCGCTGTCGCTGTCATGGTTCGGCTTTGGCTTCTCCGCGTTCGGATTTTTGCCGGCAGTGCTGGCGCTGGCGCTGTATTCGATGCTGCCGGTGCTGCGCAACACCATCACCGGCCTGCAGGGCGTGGAGCCTGCGATCCTGGAAGCGGCGCAGGGCGTCGGCATGACGCCGCGGCAATCGCTGTTCACGGTGGAATTGCCGCTGGCGCTTCCGGTCATGATGGCGGGCATCCGCACCGCGGCGGTCTGGGTGATCGGCACCGCGACGCTATCGACGCCGATCGGCCAGACCAGCCTCGGCAACTACATCTTTGCGGGATTGCAGACCCAGAACTGGGTGTTCGTGCTGTTCGGCTGCCTTGCCGCCGCGGTGCTGGCGCTGGCCGTCGACCAGTTGCTGGCGCTGATCGAAAGCGGCCTGCGCCATCGCAGCCGCCTGCGGACCGTGCTCGGCGGCGCCGGCATCGCGGCGCTGGTCGCGGCCACGCTGGTGCCCACCATGATTCGCGCGCAGAACAGCTACATTGTCGGCGCCAAAACCTTCACCGAACAATATGTGCTGTCGGCATTGATCGCGCAGCGGCTCAAGGCGGCCTCGCTGCCCGCGACGACGCGCGAAGGCCTCGGCTCCAGCGTGATCTTCGAGGCGCTGGCGGCCAACGATATCGACGTCTATGTCGACTATTCCGGCACGCTGTGGGCCAACCAGTTCCAGCGCAACGACGTCAGGCCGCGCCAGGAGCTATTGGCCGAACTGAAGACGATGCTGGCAAAGCAGAACATCACGCTATTGGGCGAACTCGGCTTCGAGAATGCCTATGCGCTGGTGATGCCGCGCAAGCGCGCCGAGCAATTGGGCATCCGCACCATCGCCGACCTCGCCTCGCGCGCGCCGACCATGTCGATCGCCGGCGACTATGAATTCTTCTCGCGCCCGGAATGGGTCGCGCTGCGCAAGGCCTACGGCCTGTCATTCCGCGGACAGCGGCAGATGCAGCCGGACTTCATGTATGCAGCAGTTGCCTCCGGCGAGGTCGACGTCATCGCCGGCTACACCAGCGACGGGCTGATCGCGAAATACGATCTGGTTGTTCTGGGCGACATCAGGCGCGCGATCCCGCCCTATGATGCGATGGTGCTGCTGGCGCCGAAGCGCGCCAATGACGAGGCCTTGCGCAAGGCGCTTGCGCCGCTGCTCGGCAAGATCGACATCGCCACGATGCGCGAGGCCAACCTGCGCGCCGCCGGTAATGACGCCACAAGCTCGCCGGACGCGGTGGCGCAGTGGCTGTGGGAGAAGGTGGGGAAGAAGTAGGGAGGCTTGCCGCGCTCCCTCCCCGTCATTGCGAACTTCGTAGGGTGGGCAAAGCGAAGCGTGCCCACCATCTATTCGCCGAACGAACCTTGAATATTGCGAAGATCGCCTCCCCAATCCGGAGCGAGCAATCCTCGCTCTACGTAGCGGTGGAAGCTGCTATACGGCCAATCGGCTACGCGCGTGACGTAGCCATGCTTCACTGGATTGAAATGAATGTAATCGACATGCCGTTCGAAATCTGTCTCGTCTCTGATGGCATGCTCCCAATAGCGTCGCTGCCAAATGCCTTTTTCTCGCTTACTGACCTTGCTTGCGGAACGCGCCTGCGCATCGAGGCCTCGTGAAAAGCCGCTCTTGATCGAACTCCAGCGAGTAGCGAAGTCTGCATCGCCGTCCGGCAATGCCCAAAGGGCATGAATATGGTCAGGTAAGATGCAGATCGCTACGGTCTCAAACGGATGTCGTTGCTTGACGATTTTGTAGATGTGCCGAAGACGATTGATTTCGTCGATCAAAACGTTATTCGGCCGCTGCGCGAGAACGACGGTGAAAAAGAAAATACTGCCCCTGGCTCGAACGTATTGCGGCATAATGTAAGGTACCGCAACCAGACGTGGTTTCAAGATGGTGGGCACGCTTCGCTTTGCCCACCCTACAAGATCTCGCCATGACGGCGCGCCTTACAGCCCCTTGATCATCCCGGCGTCGATCAGCAGGCGGTTGAACCGGCGGGCTTCCGCGCCTTTCTTGCAGGCGTAGAAGGTGCCCTTGCAGCGGAGCATGATGCTCTTCTGCTCGGCGAACGACGCATCGAGCGGCAGGCCGGCGGCTTCCTGCAGCACGAGCGGGAGATAGGCGGCGTCGAGGGTTTCGAGCGCGGACGACAGATTGGCGGGCGAGTAGTTGATGCCGTCGATGGCGTAGTAGGTGGAGTAATAGCGCGGATCTGATGCCATCAGGCGTTTGGCCAGCTGCTTCTGGTCGATGCCGGGCTCGAGCATTTTTTGCGAGATCGCCGGCTGGTGATCGCCGAAGCGAAGCACAAGGAAAGACTCGTCCGGATAATCGCGCTTCAGCCGCGCGGTGAATTCGCGGTACTCGTTGGCCGTCATGGCCTGGCGGCGGATGTACTCGTCGACCTCGGCGGTGTTGCCCGGCGGCGTCCAGCCCGCAGGCGTCAGATCGGGCCGATAGACGTCGGTCCAGGGAAAATGATTGGCGGTGAGATAGACGAACATGAAGACCGGCGATTGCGACGGCTGCTCGCGCGCAAACGCTTTCAACGCCTGATCGTAGTAGAATTGGTCGGGCTGCATGTCCTCGTTCACGCCCATGGCGGCCATGTCGATGAACTCTTCGACGCCGGTGCCCTTCTGGAAGGCGCGCGCGCCGAGGAAGTCGCCATAGGTCGGATAGAGCGAGACGGTCTTGTAGCCGCAGCGCTGCAGCGCATGCGGCAGCCCGCGCGTCACCCGGCCGGCGGCGATCCGCGTGACGTAGAACTTCAGATCGCCGAACGAGCGCGCCGACAGGCCGGTCAGCACGTTGTACTCGGTGTACCAGGTCGGACCGCCGGTCGACTCCGCGATCATGGTGCGCTGCTTGCCGTCGCTCGACTTGAAATAATCGGTGTAGCCGGCCGGCACCTTGATGCCAGGCGCCGAGGTGACGTCGAAGCTCGACTCATCGAGCAGCATGATGATGTGCGGCCGCTTGGCCGCCGCATCGCAGGCCTCGCCTGATGGCAGCGCAGGCAGGACAGCGGCGTTCGCGTCCCGCGCGAGGCTGAGCGGGCCGTTCGCCGGCGGATCGGCCTCGATCCATCCGGTCGACGCCAGCCGCGACACCGCCACCACGCCGGAGCGCGCCAGGTTGGAAATATGATTGACGCCCTGGAACGGCTCCCATGCCTGCTCGGGGAAGCGACCGCCATCGCCGCGATCAATCCGGCCGTCGCGGCCACGCCCGACACGGCAAGGCGGCGGCGCACGCGGAACGGATCGAAACGCCAGAGCGCCCACAGCAACGGCGCCGCAACCAGGCCCGCCACCATCAACTGCATCTGCAGGCGCGGGAACACCGACAGCAGGAACGAGAACGTATCGCGGTCGATGATCAGGAAGTCGAGGAATGTCAGCGTCAGCTGCAGAATTCCGAACTTGAAGTGCGACAGCGCGATCAGGATCGCGGTGAGGACAAGCGAAAGTGCGGCGCAGATTGCGGGCCGCTGCAGCACGACCAGCAGGAAACAATTCACGAAGACCCACGCCAGCACGGACAGCGTGATCGCGAATGGCCCGTATTCGGTGGTCAGGAGAACCGCAAGCCCCGCCAGATGCACGGCAACGATCAGCCCGGCCAGCGCAAACAACCGGACGCCGCGCGATGGCGCGACGAGGCTTTCGCCGATTCCGGGTCCTGCGACGGCTGACATATCCTCAAAGCCCCTTGATGAAACCTGCCTCGATCAACAACCGGTTGAACCTGCGCGCCTCGGCGCCGTCCTTGCAGGCGTAGAATACACCCTTGCAGCGGAGCATGATGTTCTTTTGCTCCTCGAAGGACGGGTCGAGCGGAATGCCGGCAGCTTCCTGGATCACCAGCGGCAGATAGGGCGCGTCGATCCTGTCCATGACGGCGGAACTCTTCACCGGCTCGAAATTGATGGCGTCGATCGCGTAATAGGTGGTGAAGTAGCGCGGGTCGTAGGTGTCGAACTTGCGGGCGACCCGGGCTTCATCGAGGCCGGGATCCAGCAGGTTCGACGAGAACTCCGGCTGATGGTCGCCGTAGCGAACGATCAGGAACGGCTGCGCCGGGAACTTCTTTTTCAGGCTGGCGATGAAGCCCGCATAGTCGCCCGCGCTCATGGTCTGGCGGCGCAGATATTCGTCGACCACCGGCGCGTTGCCGGGCTTGCGCCAGGACGGCAGCAGGTCCGGGCGGAATTTGGTTTCCCAGGGGAAATGGTTGGCGGCGAGATAGACGAAGGTGAACAGCGGCGTATTGACCGGCTGTTCGGCGATCAGATTGACGGCCTTGTCGTAGAAGAAGCTGTCCGGCTCGATGCCCTTGGCGCCGAGCGCGCGCGCGTCGTAGAAGTGCTGGATGCCCGTGGAGGTCTGGAAGCCGCGCGCGCCCATGAAGGCGCCGTAGGCCGGATAGAGCGAGAGGGTGGTGTAGCCGCAGCGGCGCAGCGCCAGCGGCAATCCGCGCTCGACCCGCCCCGAGGCGATGCGGGTGACGAAATAGGAGAAGCGGCCGAACGAGCGCGACGACAGGCCGGCCAGCACGTTGTACTCGGCCATCCAGCTGGCGCCGCCGCTGCTTTCGGCCATGAACTTGCGCTCGCGGCCGTCGAACGACTTGAAGTGGCCGCCATAATCCGCCGGCACCTTGACGCCACTGGCCTGACGGATGTCGAAGCTCGACTCGTCATGGATCATGATGATGTGCGGGCGGCGCCCGGCGACATGACAGGAATCGACCAGCGGCATCTTCAGCCGCTCGGCGGTCACGGCCTCCGACTCCATGAAGCCGTAATTGGCGAAGTCGGAAACCGCCGTCACGCCCGAACGGGCGAATTTGGAGAGATAGCCGTCGTCGTAATAGCCGCGCCAGGCTTCGTCCGGCCAGGTGATGGAATAACCGGCCAGCACGGCGAGACAGGCCAGCTTGCCGGCCAGCGCCGGCAGGCGGCGGATCCGGAACGGATCGAGCCACCACAGCGCGTACATCAGCGGCAGGATGACGAGCGCGGCGCCGACCACGCTCCAGCGCAAGTTCGGAAAGATCGTGAACAGGTAGGCCGCGGTGTCGCGGTCGATCACCATCAGGTCGACGAAGTTCGCGGTCATCTGCACGACGTCGTGCTTGAGCCGCGACAGCAGCACCAGCAGCACGACCAGCGTCAGCGACAGCGCGCCCGACAGCGCCGGGCGCCGCAGCAGCGAGATAAAGAAGAAGTTCAGAATGCCCCACGCCAGCGCAAAACCCATGCGGCCGCCGAAATCGGCTTCGGTCTCCAGCATGATCGCCAGCGCGGCCATGTGCGGTGCAGCAACGGCCGAAAGCCGCCAGAAGCCGATGGCGGCAAGGCCGGCTGCAAGGGTGGTAGCGGAGGGCCCTGGATTTGGCGCGGGCGCCATATGGAAAAACGCAACATGACCCGGCGCAATGCAATGCCTTGGCTGGTGACGGACCAGGAGACGCACGACCAGCCGGAACCTGTGTCGCGTCATAAAAACGTAGTGTAATCGTCATGAACACGCAATGAATTTGCCCGAGGCGGTCGCGTCAGAGTAAATTTGGCGCTGTCATTCCGGCGCGCGTCACGCCCGCCTGGCGATGCCCTCAATGAAGAGATCGAGGATTGCCTCGGCAGTGCGCTCGGCTTCGGGGCCGGCCACCCCCCAGCGCGGAAAATGGCCGTCGATATTCATCCGGGCAAAGCCATAGACCAGCGCCCGCCCGGCGATCTGGACCTGCTTGAGGTCCGCCGGCCGGATCTGGCCAGCCGCAAAGGCCTCGGCGAGCGTCCGCTCGGTCAGTTCGATCAGTTCCGCATTGTCGCTACTGATGGCGACCGCCCGGTCATGATCGAAAAAGCGCCGGCTGGAAATGATCTCGAAATGGGTCGGGTTGCGCATTGCCCAGCGCAGGTAAGCTAGTCCCAGGGAGCGAAAGCGGCCGAGCGGATCGCCGGCCGGCGCCGCAGCCAGCGCGGCCTCGATCTCGGCCCGGAAGCGCCGCTGCGCCTCCTCCGCCACCGCCTGCATCAGGGCATCACGGCTCGGAAAATGCCGGAATGGCGCCCCCGGCGAGACGCCGGCGCGGCGGGCGGCCTCGCGGACGCTGACCGCCTCAGCCCCGCCCTCGCCGACCAATTGCAGGGCGGCGTCGATCAGGACCCGCCGCAGATCGCCGTGATGATAGGGCTTTGGCCCGTCCGCCCGGGCGGCACGGCGACGCGGCTTGGCGGCGGGCGGTTTGGCAGCGATTGATTTCACGGCAGGGCGCATGCCCTCTCCTACCATCACCGCCTTGTGAATGTAAGCACCGATTACACGGATTGACCAATTCCGCGCTTCGTATGTAACTGGTGATTACATTTGGCACCACACCCTCCGCGTCATTGCGAGCGCAGCGAAGCAATCCATTCTTTCTTTGTGCGGCGGATGGATTGCTTCGCTGCGCTCGCAATGACGGCGGCAAACATGAGAGGACAAACCATGCCACCGCGTCAAAACTGGTTCGATGGCTGGCGGTTGTTCGCGCTGCTCGCGCTGACCCTGCTTGGCTTAAGCATCTGGATCGCCGGCATGCGGGGCTTTGAGGTCGACGGCGTGCGGATGGTGATCCGTTTCACCGCGCGAACCTCGCTGGTGTTGTTCTGCCTGGCCTTCTCGGCCGCCGCGCTGGCCCGGCTGTGGCCGAACACATCGACCCGATGGCTGCGCCGCAACCGCCGCTATCTCGGCGTCAGCTTTGCGGCTTCGCACGCCATCCACGCGGTCGCGATCGCGGCCTTCGCCGTGATGGATCCCGCGGGCTATGCGGCGGCGACCTCGATCGCGTCCTACATCTTCGGCGGCATCGGCTACGCTTTCATCATCGCGATGACCGCGACCTCGTTCGACCGCACCGCAGCCGCGCTCGGCGCACGCGCCTGGCGCCGGCTGCATCTTATCGGCGGCTATTACCTGCTATTCCAGTTCACGGTGTCGTTCGGCAAGCGGATTCCCGACATGCCGCTCTACGCACTGTTCCTGATCCCGCTGGTGGCCGTGTTCGCACTACGCATGATCGCGATGGCACCCCGCGCGCAAGCGGCACGCGCGGGATGACCTATGCATCCGCTAGCAGGTGATATTTCCGCCCCAGCCGACGGTGCACCGACATCACGGCCCGGTCGACATCGCTGATCAAGCTGTCGCCGAGAATCACGTTGGGAATTTCCCAGTTGCGGCCTTCCCGAATGTTGGGAAGCCCGCGCACCGCAGGCACGGACGCCGTCTCGCATCCGGGCTGCCCGCGAAGCGCGTCGTCGGCGATTTGCGTCAGCTCCGCCCTGCTTTTTCCCGTCGTCACTGGCGGCCGAGGCCTTCGAATTCCCTGGCGCGCGCTTCCGTCATGCTGCGCATGCATTCGCCGGCATCGAGCCGCGCGATGCTGCCCTCGCCCAGGCCGTAATAGAGGCAATTGGCATCGCGGTACTGGATCCACAGCCGCTGCGCCGTGCGCAACTGGTCGCGCTGCGCAGGCTGAGCATCCTGCACCGCTTTCTGGTAAGCGACGTTCAACCGCTTGTCCCACTGCGCGGTTTTCGCCTTGAGGCATTCGCACCATCTGGAACGTGTTGCCGTCGCAGGATTGCTCGGGCTCGCCCTGATCGCCGGCATGGACGACTGAGCCGAGCACAAGGACGGCCACGAGGCCGATTACCAGTCGCAGCATCATGCTCACCCCTGCGGCATCAGCCCGAGGCGTTTGGCGATGATCCTGTCGAGGGTGCGCTTCGGCAGTATCGCGGCCATCCATCGCTGCATCGGATCCGGCACCATCGTATAGCGCACCTTGGGATTCGGCAGCGTCAATGCCCCGAGCACCTTCTCGGCAATCGTCTCGGCCGGCAATCCGGCCGCGCCCATGGCCAGCATGACGGCGCGGATCTTCTCCAGCGCCGGCAGATACGGCGAGTTCCTGTACGGGGAGATGTCGACCTCCTCGGCCTTGCTCCAGATCGGCGTCTTCACCGCGCCCGGCGCAATGATGACGACGTCGATCCCGAACAACATCAGTTCGCGGCGCAGGCTTTCCGACAGCCCCTCGAGGGCGTGCTTGGAGGCGGAATAGGCCGACGTCATCGGATTGCCGTTCCTGCCGGCGACCGAGGAGATCATCACGATCCGTCCCTTCGGTCCCTTCAGGGCCGGGTCGGAGCCGAGCAGCGGGGCGAAAGCCTGGGTCGCAATGATCAGGCCCGATGAAGTTGACCTCCATCTGGCGGCGGAATTCGTCGGCGGCGAGTTCGAGCACGGGACCCGAGACCGCAATGCCGGCATTGTTGACGAGGCCGGCGAGCGTTTCGCCGTTGAGGGCGCCCCGGACCTCGCGCGCGGCGGCGAGCACGGCGGCCTCATCGGTAACGTCGAAGATCAATGGCGTGAAGTTCGCCCCGAACTCGCCCTTGAGGCGGTCGGCGTCGGCCTGCTTGCGGACGCTGCCGAATACGCGGAAGCCGCGGTCCAGCAACATCTTTGCGCTGGCCCAGCCGATGCCGGTAGACGCCCCCGTGATGACAACAGATCTCATGAGCCAAGCCTTTGGTAAGTGGTTTAATGAAGTTCGTCGTGAAGGAATGCTTAAGCACCCGGCTTCGTGAGCTTCCCCGCAGGTGCGTCCAGCCTTGACGGCGTCTTGTTCGGCAAGTTGCTATTCGACTTTTCCCGGGAACGGTTTGGAGAGGATAGCAGCCGGGCTTGACGACCGGAAGCGGCGCCGCATGCCGGATCCGGCGCGACATCGGCGATTTATCGCATGAAATCGCAACGTTCGTCCCCAATCGCGTTGGTAAACAATTCGCGACACGGCGTTTGCAATGCGCGACCTGGCCCCGAACCGAAACGCTTGCTGCGGACGCGCCAATGGACCGCTCGTTTCAGGTGCAATGGGTCTGCATTTCTACCGGCCCCTCGCCTTTAACGCGAGCGTAAGGCTCAGCTTGCCATTGTGCACGTCGACCCTTCAACAACCAACAAGACTGCCCACAATGCTGCAACAGCCGGCTCACTCGATCATCGCCGAACTCGAAGACGCCGTCAGAGGCGGTTCGTCTGCCAAGCGGGTGGAAACCCTGCGGCAGGTCACCGATCTCTTTCTCAATGACGGGGAACGCCTCAGCGACGACCAGGTCAAGGTCTTCGACGATGTGCTCTGCCTCTTGATCGCGCGCGTCGAAACGCGGGCGAAGGCCGAACTTTCGAAACGGCTGGCGCCGCTCGACTACGCCCCGTTCGAGGTCATCCAGCATCTGGCCTGGGACGACGAGATCGATGTCGCCGGCAGCGTGCTGGCCAATTCCAGCAGGCTCGGGACCGAGGCGCTGGTCGAGATCGCCAGCAAAAAGGGCCAGGATCACCTGCTCGCCATTTCCGGCCGGCCCAACCTGCCCGTCGCCGTCACCGACGTCATCGTCGATCGCGGCGAAGACAAGGTGATCCGCAAGCTCGCCAACAACGCCGGCGCGAAGTTTTCCGACCAGGGCTTTTCGACCATCGTTGCCCGCGCCGGCGCGGACGACGAACTGGTGGAAATCCTCGGCCTTCGCGCCGATTTCCCGCAACAGTTCATGGCTGACCTGTTGCGCCGCGCCAAGGAAGCGGTTCGCGCCCGGCTTTTGGCCATCGCGCCGCCCGCGGTCCAGGAAGAGATCAAACGGGTCTTGAACGAGATCGCCCGCGAGGCGCCGCCTCCGGGGCGAAGCTTTGGCGTCGCCGAGGAATACGTGAAGCTGATGAAGGGGCTGAACGAACTCGACGATGCGGCCGTCTACACATTCGCCGAATCGAAAAAGTTCGACGAGGTCACGGTTGCGATCGCGCTCCTTAATGAGATGCCCATCGAAATGATGGCCCGGCTGATGGAGGGCCCCCGCGCCGACCTTCTTCTCATTCCCTGCCGGTCGGCCCGCCTGAACTGGCCGACGGTCGAGTCGATCCTGCGCAACCGGCCGGTCATGCCTTCGGTCAACGAGCAGACCATGGAGATCGCGGAACGCGATTTCCGCAGGCTGTCGATGGAGACGGCCCAGCGCACCGTGCGCTTCTGGCAGTTGCACAACAGGATCGAGAAATAGGCAGCGAAGACGGAAACGCCGAGCGGCGTTTCCGTCTGAATGGCGTCTACGTCAGGAACTGATAATCATTGGCATGGATGCTGCCGGCGGTGGCTCCATTGATCGTGATGATTTCGTCATGACCGTCCAGGCCGGAATGGACCTGCCATTGATTGCCGGAAAGCCACGTCAGCGCTGCGCCGTCCGAGGCCGCGCCAAAGCCGTGGAATTCGAGCGTATCCCCCACCGCAGGGCCGTTGCCGGCAAAATCCGCGATGGTGGCGCCGGCGGTCGAACCTGATGCGAAGACGAAGTTGTCGTTACCGCTGCCGCCGGTCAGGAAATCGTTGCCGCCGCCTCCGCTGATCGTGTCGTTGCCGCCATTGCCGTTGAGGAATTCGGTGCCGCCGGTTCCGCTCAGCGTATCGCCGAAGTTCGAGCCAATCACGTTGTTGACGCCGCCGGTGATGGTGTCGGTGCCGACCGACGCGTTGCCCGTGGCGACGCCGGTCGACAAATTGACGCTAACGCTGCCGGTTGCGTTGGCATAAACGATCTGGGTGCTGCCGTTGCCGGTGATGGTGTCGTCGCCGGCCATGCCGTCGAACTGGTTGAAGACGCCGTTG
The DNA here is from genome assembly GCA_963840465.1 of uncultured Alphaproteobacteria bacterium. Lineage (GTDB taxonomy): Bacteria > Pseudomonadota > Alphaproteobacteria > Rhizobiales > Xanthobacteraceae > Bradyrhizobium. The sequence continues at coordinate 22,965 of CAWIZF010000048.1, forward strand.
TTGCCGACGTTCAGGGCGCCCACGCCGCCAAAACTCGTTGCATCGTAGACATCGTTGAAGATCGTTCCCTGCACGGCCTCGATCGAGCGCAGCGTGTCGGTGCCGGTCGAGGCATCGCCGGTCACGGTGCCGGCGCCCATATCGATGCTGACCCCGCCGGTCGTATTTGTGAGGTTGCTGTACAGCGCAAAATCGAAGCCGCCGCGGCCATCGATGTAATCATCGCCGGCAAGACCGAGGAACTGTTCATTGCCGCTGCCGCCCAGCAGCGTGTCGCCGAACGTCGAGCCCATGACGGAATTGACGCCGGTGAACGTGTCGGTGCCGACATCTGCAACGTCGCCCGGCGCCGTGCCATGCGCGGTGCCTGCGGCGATGTCGACGGTCACGCCATCCGCCGCCAGGATATATTGCAGCCTCGTATTGCCGTTGCCGGTGATGGTGTCGTCGCCTGCCATTCCCTCGAACTGGTTGAACGTACCATTGGAGCCGGCATTGGCGCTCGAACCGGAAAAGCCGGTCGCATCATAAACATCGTTGAAGCTGGTGCCGCGCACCGCCTCGATGGAGCGTAACGTATCGGTACCGATGCTCGCATCGCCGGACACTATTCCGGATGCGAGATTGACGGTGATGGCGGCGCCGACGAGGGGATCGTTATTGTACACGGCATAGTCAAATCCGCCGCGGCCATCGAAGAAATCATTTCCGCCGCGGCCATCGAATTGCTCGAACGTGCCGTTCGGATTGTTGCCGCCAAATATGACGTCGGCATATCCCGACCCAACGACGGCATTGATGAGAGAGAACGTGTCATGACCGACGGAAGCATCGCCGTCCGCGGTACCGGCGATGAGGTCCACCGTAACCCCGGCGGTCGCGCTCACGTAGGAAATGCGGCCCAGGATTTGTCCGGACGCATTGACGAGCCCTGTGATCACGTCGTCGCCGCCCCGGCCTTCGAATTCGCTCAAGCCCACCGACGCGCCGGGAATGGCACTCCATCCGGTAAAACCTGTCGCAGTGAAACTATCGGCGAAGTTACTGCCGACGACACCTTCGATCGAAGTCAGGATGTCGTTGCCGACTCCGGCGCCGGAGACCGTGCCGGCGCCGAGATTGGCCGTGATGCCGCCGGTGGCGTCCGTGTAGACCGCCCGGTCGAAACCGAGGCCACCATCAAGCTGATCGTTGCCGCCAAGGCCCTGAAGCCGGTCGTTCTGATCCAGGCCGAAAATAGCATCGGCCTGGCTGGTTCCGATCAGCACATCCGGAGCAGGCGTGCCGGTGATGTTGTTCGGGAATATGAAATCCCCGGCCACGAGATTGGCCAGCACCACGTTCTGCAACGTGATGATATCGCCGTTGCCGAAATTGATGACCGTGTTCGGGCCCTGCTGGGTGGCGTGCGACTGGATATCCGCCAGGCCAAAGATGCCGGGGACATCCGTCACGTCGATCCTGTCGCCCTGGGCATGGCTGAAGTCGGTGATGAAGTCCGCACCGCCGCCGGCCGCATAGACGTAAATATCCGCTCCGGCGCCGCCGGTCAGGTTGTCATTGCCGCCGCGGCCGGCGAGCGTGTCGTTGCCGTTGCCGCCATTCAGGAAGTCATTGCCGCCGCTGCCCAGCAGCGTGTCGTTGAAATTCGACCCGAAGGCATTATTGACGCCGGTGAAAGTGTCGGTGCCGACCGAGGCATCTCCACTGGCCGTTCCGGCAGCGAGATCGACCGCCACGCCGGCCGTGGCGTTGACGTAGATTATCTGCGTGCTGCCGTTGCCGGTGACGGTGTCATTGCCACCCTGGCCCTGGAACGAATTGAAGCCGACGAAGCCGGTCGCATTGTAGGTATCGGCGAAGTTGCTTCCTATGGCGCTGTTGACGCCGGTGAAGGTGTCGCTGCCAACCGAGGCATCGCCGGTTGCGGTGCCGACCGCCAGATTGACAACGACTCCGGAAGTCGCATTGGAATAGATCACCCGTGTGTTGCCGTTGCCGGTGATGACGTCGTCGCCGCCGAGGCCTTCGAACTGGTTGAAGTTGCCATTGCTGTTGCTGACATTGAGAGCGCCGGCGAGGCCGTATCCAACCGCGTTGAACATGTCGGCGAAGCCGGTGCCCTGGATGCCCTCGATCGAACGCAGCGTGTCCGTGCCGACAGAGGCGTCGCCCGTCACCGTCCCCGCCGCAAGGTTGACGTTGATACCGCCCGTGGTGGTGCTGAGGCTGTTGTAGGCGGCAGTGTCGAAGCCACCCCGGCCATCGATGTAGTCATCGCCACCAAGGCCGGTAAACGTATTGCTGAAGCTGCTTCCGAGCAGCGTGTCGGCAAACACGGAGCCCTGCACCGCGTTCACGCCGGTAAACGTGTCGGTCCCTTCGCCCGTTGCTGTGGCGGTGCCAGCAACGGTAATCGAATTGGTTGTACCGATCGAGCTCGTCTCGAGGTCTGCAGTGACCGATCCCGCGGCGAGCGAGTAGTTGAGGCGGGTGTTGCCGTTGCCGATAATGGTATCGTTGCCCCCCGCGCCTGCGAAGTCATTGAACGTTCCGAGAGAGCCGACGTTGACTGCGCCGAGGTCACCGAAGCCGGTCGCATCGTAGAGGTCGTCGAAATTGGTGCCGCGGACCGCCTCCACCGCGCGCAGCGTGTCGGTGCCGACGGTGGCGTCGCCTGTCACGGTACCCGCTGCGAGATGGACGGTGATGCCCGACGTCGTCGCAAGATCATTGGTGTAGTCGGCCCGATCGTAACCGCCGCGACCGTCGATGAAGTCGTCGCCGGCCCGCCCCTCGAACAGTTCGAACGTTCCCGCGCCGGTATTGTCGCTGCCGCGCAGCGTGTCGTTGAAGGCCGATCCCCAGGCGGCATAGACATTCGAAAACGTGTCATGGCCAACGGACGCATTGCCGTCTGCCGTGCCTGCGGCAATGTCCACGGTCACGGCGTCCGTCGCGCTGAGGTAGCTCACCCGCGTCAGCCGCAAGCCCAGAACATTCGTGTTGCCGACGATCACGTCATCGCCGCCACGCCCCTCGAACTCGCTCAGGCCGACCTGCACGCCAGGGATTTCGCTGGAGCCGGTGAATCCCACCGCGTTGAACGTATCGGCGAAGTCGCTTCCGACGATCCCCTCGATCGCAATCAGCGTGTCGGTGCCGACACCGGCGCCGGAGACCGAGCCGGCGGCAAGGTTGACGGTGATGGCGCCGGTGGCATCGGTGTAGACCGCCCGATCGAAGCCTGTGCCGCCATCAAGCTGATCGTTACCGCCCAAACCCTGAAGCCGGTCGTTCTCGGCAAGACCAGAGATCGCATCCGCCTGGCCGGTCCCGATCAGCGTATCCCGCGCGGGCGTACCGACGATCACGCTCGGGAAGATGAAGTCGCCGGCGACAAGCGCGGCCAGGGTCACATTCTGCAATGTCAGGGTATCGCCGTTGCCGAAGTCGATGACCGTATTGGCGCCCTGCTGGGTGGCGCGCGACTGGATGTCGGCCAGGGTGAAAATGCCGGCGACATCAGTCACGTCGATCCGGTCGCCCTGACCGTGGCTGAAGTCCGTGACGATGTCAGCGCCGCCGCCGGAGGCGTAAACAAAGATATCCGCTGCGGTGCCGCCGGTCAGCGTGTCGTTGCCGCCACCGCCGTCGAGCCGGTCGCTGCCGCCGCCTGCGCTGATGGTGTCGTTGCCGAGACCGCCGGTCAGGACATTGGCGACGCTGTTTCCGGTGAGCGTGTCGTCGAATGCGGATCCGGTCAGGTTCTCGAACCCGGTCAGCGTATCGGTGCCGGCGCCGATCGTGTTCTGCGCCGTCGTCTGCGCCAGGCTGACCGTGACGGCCGCCGCGGCATGCGCATAGGAGACCGTGTCGTTGCCCGAACCGCCGGCAAGAACATTGTTGCCGCCGTTACCTTCCAGCGTGTCGCTCTGGGTCGACCCGGTCAGGTTCTCGATGTTGACCAGCGTATCGCCCTCGGCGTCGCCGCCGCTGCCCAGACCCGTCGCGAGGCTGACATTCACGCCCGCAGCCGACGCGACGTAGGTTGCGGTGTCGGTTCCCGCGTCGCCGTCGAGGGCGTCGGCCCCGCCAAGACCTGCAAGCGTGTTGTTGCCGCCGTTGCCGATCATGATGTTGCCGGCGGCATTGCCGGTCGCACTGAGATTCCCAGCCCCGGTCAGGGTCAGGTTCTCGACATTGGCGCCGAGCGTGTAGCTGATCGACGATCGAACCGTGTCGGTCCCCTCATCGGCTGCTTCCGTCACCTCATCGCCGGCGTTGTCGACGATGTAGGTATCGTTACCCGCGCCGCCGATCAGCGTGTCCGCCCCCGCGCCGCCGTCCAGCGTGTCGTTGCCCTCGAAGCTGACAATGACGTTAGCCTGGGACGAGCCGGTCAGGATGTTATCAAAATGAGAACCGGTGAGATTTTCGAACGCGCTCAGCGTGTCGCTGCCGGCGCCGATGGTGTCCTGCGCCGATGTCAGCGCCAGGCTGACCGTGACGCCGGCCGCCGCATGCTCGTAGGATACCGTGTCGTTGCCGCCACCGCCGGCGAGAACATTGTTGCCGCCATTACCTTCCAGCACGTCGTCGTGCGCCGAGCCGGTCAGGTTTTCGATATTGAGAAGCGTATCGCCTTCCGCGTCGCCGCCGGTGGCGATGCCGGTCATCAGGCTGACATCGACCGCCGCCTGCGAGGCGGCATAGCTCGCGGTATCGTTGCCGGCGCCGCCGTCCAGAATGTCCGCGCCGCCGAGACCGGCCAGGACGTCATTGCCCTCGAAGCTCAGGATCGTATTCGCCGCCGATGAGCCGGTCAGGGTATTGTCGAAATGCGAGCCGGTCAGGTTTTCGAATCCGCTCAGCGTGTCGCTGCCGGCGCCTCCGGTATTCTGCGCCGTCGTGCGCGCGAGACTGACGGTAACGCCGGCCGCGGCATGCGTATAGGACACGGTGTCCGTGCCGTCGCCGCCGGCCAGCACATTGGCGCCGCTGCTGCCTTCGAGCGTGTCGTCAAACGCCGATCCCGTCAGGTTCTCGATACTGGCGAACGTATCGCCCTCGGCATCGCCGCCGCTGCCCTGCCCCGTCGCCAGGCTGACATTGACCGCGGCCAGCGACGCCGCGTAGGTCGCCGTATCGGCGCCCGCGCCGCCATCGAGAAAATCGGCGCCGCCAAGGCCGGCAAGGACGTCAGCGCCACCCTGGCCGAAGATGAAATCATCGCCCGCCGTGCCGTTGAGCGTGTCGCTTCCATTGGTGCCGTTGATGATAGCCATGTCAATCTCCTGGGATGGGCGCGGAAATGCGCGCCGTGACGCGGCGCGATCACGGCTGGGAACGGATGGGGATTGGAAGTGCGGTGGCTGACAACCAGCCGAGACGGGTCCTAGAAAAGGGCTTCAGGCAGCACGCTTATACTCTACCTATAATGGTATTAAAATGACAGCTCACCGTCAAGCAGCGTCGGCGCATCGGAGCTTTCGCTCTACCCGTTGCACGGACCAGCGTACGGTGTGCGATTGCGTCGATCGTCTTTTCGATCAGGTCTTGAGAGAGGGACCGATCACTATCGGTCCGGCGGATCCAGCACACGAGATGTTCGGCAGCGCGAAGACCGAGAGCCGGTCCCGCGGCTCAAGGACTGTCCGTCTCGTTTTTCGCTAACGAGAATGCAGATGAAGCAACCGCGCTTCGACTCGGTAAACGCTGACTTTTCTGTCGCTAATGTATTGGCGAATCGCTGCGCACCAGGAATGTGTATGAGGCGTCAGTTTTTCGCTTCGGCGCGGGCGGCGCATTGGGCCGGGCGCGTTGAAGAATATGGCTGAGCCATCAATTCTTCGAAGAAACGGCGAGACCGCATTCGCGATCTCGCCGGATAATGTCGATCAAGGCTTAAGATTTAACATTCCGCCACCGCAGCTCATCCAGAGGAGCCAGCTTCGTAGGGTGGGCAAAGGCGCATTTGCGCCGTGCCCACCATCTATCCGCCGAGGCGACCTGAATGGTGGGCACGCTGACGCTTTGCCCACCCTACGCAGATCGACGTACGGCAATAGCGCCAGCCTCAGTTCTTGGTCTTGTCGACCAGCGCGCCCTTCTTGATCCACGGCATCATGTCGCGCAGCTTGGCGCCGACTTCCTCGATCGGGTGCTGGGCGAGCTTGGCGCGGGTCGCCTTGAACGAGGTCTGGTTGACCTTGTTCTCCAGCATCCAGTCGCGGGCGAACTTGCCGCCCTGGATGTCGGCGAGGACGCGCTTCATCTCGGCCTTGGTCTCGGCGGTGACGATGCGCGGGCCGGTGACGTATTCGCCGTACTCGGCGGTGTTGGAGATCGAGTAGTTCATGTTGGCGATGCCGCCTTCATAGATCAGGTCGACGATCAGCTTCACCTCGTGCAGGCACTCGAAATAGGCCATCTCGGGGGCGTAGCCGGCTTCGACCAGCGTCTCGTAGCCGCCCTTGATCAGCTCGACCAGGCCGCCGCAGAGCACCACCTGCTCGCCGAACAGGTCGGTCTCGCACTCTTCCTTGAACGAGGTCTCGATGATGCCGGCCCGGCCGCCGCCGATGGCGGAAGCGTAGCTAAGGCCGAGGTCATGGGCGTTGCCGGAGATGTCCTTGGCGATCGCGATCAGGCAGGGCACGCCGCCGCCGCGCTGGTATTCCGAGCGCACGGTGTGGCCGGGGCCCTTCGGCGCGATCATCAGCACGTCGAGGTCGGCGCGCGGGTCGAGCAGGTTGAAATGGACGTTGAGGCCGTGGGCGAAGACCAGCGCCGCGCCCTTCTTCATGTTGTCGTGCAGGTGCTCGCGGTAGATGTCGCCCTGCAATTCGTCGGGGGTGAGCATCATGACGAGGTCGGCCCATTTGGCGGCCTCGGCGACTTCCATCACCTTGAAGCCGGCGGCTTCCGCCTTCTTGGCCGAGGCCGAACCCTTGCGCAGCGCAATGGCGACTTCCTTGACGCCGGAATCCTTCAGGTTGAGCGCATGGGCGTGGCCCTGGCTGCCATAGCCGACGATGACGACCTTCTTGCCCTTGATCAGGTTCAGGTCGGCGTCGCGATCGTAATAAACACGCATGGGTCGTTTCCTTAATCGATGGCCAAAACGGCCGGTTAATCAGGCATTTGGGTGGATGAGACCGCCGGTCGCCCGCGAATTTTCCGGCGTTGTCTAGAGCATTTTCCGCTTCAGGGGAAACCGTTTATGCAGGGCCCGGTGCGGCATCATGCGTCCATGAAGACCGGGTAGAGCGAGGCCAGCAGCAATACCGCCATGACGATGTTGAAGGCCCGCACCGCCCGCCGGGAGGTCAGGACCGGCCGCAGCGCGGTGCCGAACAGCGCCCAGGCGGTGCAGGACAAAATTCCCAAAAGCAGGCTCAAGCCGACCTGGATCGCGATATTCCAGGGGTAGGCGGCGATCGCCGCATAGGCGGTGATGGTGCCGATCACCATGACCCAGCCCTTGGCGTTGACCCACTGGAACATGGCCGCGCCCCAGAAGGTCATCGGGCCGCGACTGTTGTCCTGCTCCGCCGACGGCGGCTCGGACATCGCGATATGGACGGCCAGATAGACCAGGTAGGCGACCCCCGCATATTTCAGGATGGTCTGCAGCACCGGATAGGCGATGAAGATGGTGCCGAGCCCGAGGCCCACCGCGCCGATCATGAAGGCGAAGCCGAACGTGATGCCCATGATATGCGGGACGGTGGGGCGGAAGCCGTAAGTCAGCCCCGACGACAGCAGCATGATGTTGTTCGGCCCCGGCGTGAAGAACATCACGGTGGCGAACAAGACGAAGGCGATCAGGAGCGAATGCGACATGGGGCCTCACGCGATCTTTGGCAGAACTTGTTTTTTTGAGACCTGAGAGCGCCTGGACAGCAGAGTGACGGCAGCACCGCCGACGACGGTGATCACCGCCACCGGCACGGCGATGCAGACATCGGCCGGTTTCATCTCTTTCTAGCTCTGTTGAGTCCTGGCTTCGGTTTGCGCAGGAGATAGGTGCCGTGCAGCGGCGCGTGATAGTCGACCGATTGCAGCGTGAAGCCGATATCGGTCAGCATGCGCTCGATCACCCAGCCGAAGGTCGAGTATTCGTCGCGCATATGGGTGACCACGCCCTCGCGCTGGAAATCGTGGTTCTTGATGGTGAAATCGGCCCACTGCTCGACATCGCGCTCGGTGCCGTCGGGCATGCTGACGAACACGATGTCGCGCAGATAGAAATTGGCGCCGGGCTTCAGCGCCGCATAGATTCTCGCCAGCGCCACCGCCTTCCAGAAATCAGGCAGATGATGCAGCGTGAATTCGCTGACGATCAGGTCATAGGAATTCGGCTGGTAGGCGAAGCTCAGCATGCCGGCCGGCTGGGTGCGGATCGCCACCTTGCGGTCTTTGGCCTGGATGTTGGCGAGCGCCAGCATCGCCGGCGAGATGTCGATCGCGTCGACCTCGGCGCCCATCAGCGCGGCTTCGCAGGCCAGCACGCCGTTGCCGCAGCCGATATCGGCCACCCGCCAGCCCTTCTGCACGCCGAGCATGGTCAGCGCCGCGCGGGCGCGCAGGTCGCTGTCGTCATGCCGGTCATAGATCGAGGCGACCGCGGAATCCAGGCCGATCTGCCGCCGTTGATTGTAATACCAGTCCCGCGCCAGCATGTTTCACATCCCCTCAGGCCCGCGCCCGATCGCGGCAACGCCGGTGCGCGACACTTCGACAAGGCCGAGCGGGCGCATCAGGTCGATAAATTGATTGATCTTGGAAGTATTGCCTGTGATCTCGAACACAAAACTTTCGGTGGTAGCGTCGATCACGCGGGCGCGGAACGCGTCCGCCAGCCGCAGCGCCTCGACCCGGTTGTCGCCGCCGCCGCGCACTTTCACCATCGCGAGTTCCCGCTCGATCGAGCGGCCGGTGATCGTCATGTCGACGACGCGGTACACCGGCACCATGCGATCGAGCTGGTGCTTGATCTGCTCGATCACCATCGGCGTCCCCGTGGTGACGATGGTGATGCGGGAGAGATGTTTCTGGCTCTCGGTTTCCGACACTGTGAGACTGTCGATGTTGTAGCCGCGGCCGGAGAACAGGCCGATCACGCGCGCGAGCACGCCCGGCTCGTTCTGCACCAGAACCGAGAGCGTGTGCGTCTCGTTCGGATCGTGACGCTCTTCCAGGAAGTAGGCGGATGCGGGCTGGTTCATTGTCGTCCCGTCAATCTCTCACTCGTCATGCCCGCGGCTTGTCCCGGGCATCCACGTCCTCAATCTCCGCGAGAAGGAAGACGTGGATGGCCGGGACATCTGCGCGACAGACGCGCTTCGCGCTTAAGCCCGGCCATGACGGCATATACTTGCTCGCAAGAGCTCACGCCATCGCCCGCTTTGCACCGGCGGCGGCAGCCTCCGTCCCGATCCATTTTCGGAACAGATCGAAATCGATATTGCCGCCGGACAAGATCAGGCCGACGCGCTTGCCGGCGAGTTTTGCCTTCTCCTGCAGCGCCGCGGCCAGCGGGGCTGCGCCCGCGCCTTCGGCAAGGTTGTGCGTGTCGGTCCAGTAGGCGCGCACGGCTGCGGCGACCTCATCGTCCGTGACCTGCACGATGCGCGAGGCGCCCTTGCGGATGATCGCGAGCGCCTCGGCAACGGGAACGCGGGTGGCCATGCCGTCGGCCAGCGTGTTGCTGGTCTCGGTCGTCACGACCGTGCCGGCCGCGAAACGACAGCGCATAGGACGGCGCTTCGGTCGACTGCACGCCGACGATTTCGGTTTTGCGGCCGAGCAGATCGCGCGCCATGATGCAGCCGCAGATGCCCGAGCCCTGCCCGATCGGCACATAGAGCACGTCGAGATCGGGCGCCGCGCGCAGCAATTCGAGCGCATAGGTCGCGACGCCGAGCACGAGGTCGGGATGGAACGACGGCACCATGTGCAGGCCGGCGAACTGGGCGTGGCGCGCGGCTTCTTCGGCGGCCGCCTGAAAGTCCTCGCCATGCTCGACCAGCTCGGCGCCGAACGCGCGCATGGCGCGGTTCTTCTCGACCGAATTGCCGCGCGGCACATAGATCACGGCCGGAACGCCGTGGCGGCCGGCCGCGAAGGCAAGGCTCTGCCCGTGATTGCCGCGCGTGGCGGAAATGATCCCGGGCGTATTCGGCCGCTCCCGCTTCAGCCGGTCGAGATAGACCAGCCCGCCGCGCACCTTGAAGGCGCCGATCGGCGTGTGGTTCTCGTGCTTGACGACGACGCGCGTACCCAGCCGCTCGGCCAAGCAGCGGCCAGGCATGCGCCGGCGTCGGCGGCACCGCCTGGCCCACGATCTCGTGCGCGCGTTCGAGTTCAGCGAGGTCAAACACGTTCTCTATCCTCTTCGCTCTGCTCGTCGTCCCCGCGCAGGCGGGGACCCAGTATTCCAGAGACGTCCGAGAACAGCGCGAGACGCCGCGGCGTACTGGATCGCCCGGTCAAGCCGGGCGACGACAGCGGAATTGGCGTGCAACACCGACATCCTCACACCAGCGCCTTGCCGCCGGCGAATGCCGCGGCGGTGGCTTCGTCGGTGGCTTCCGCCGGCAGCAGCATTTCGTTGTGCGCCTTGCCGGACGGAATCATCGGGAAGCAGTTTTCCAGCGCAGCGACCCGGCAATCGAACAGCACCGGACGCTTGACGCTGATCATTTCCTTGAGCGCGCCGTCGAGATCGCCGGGCTTGATCGCCTGCAGGCCGACGCAGCCGAACGCGTCCGCCAGCTTGACGAAATCCGGCAGCGCTTCCGAATAGGAATGCGACAGCCGGTTGCCGTGCAGCAGCTGCTGCCACTGCCGCACCATGCCCATGTACTGGTTGTTCAGGATGAAGATCTTGATCGGCAGCTCATACTGAACCGCCGTCGACATCTCCTGCATCGTCATCTGCACCGAGGCGTCGCCCGCGATATCGATCACGAGGCTGTCGGGATGCGCGACCTGCACGCCGAGCGCGGCCGGCAGGCCGTAGCCCATGGTGCCGAGACCGCCCGACGTCATCCAGCGGTGCGGCTCCTCGAACCCGAAGAACTGCGCCGCCCACATCTGGTGCTGGCCGACCTCGGTCGTGATGTAGGTGTCGCGGCCGCGCGTCGCCGCGAACAGCCGTTCGATGGCGTATTGCGGCAGGATGATATCGCTGTTCTTCTTGTAGGCGAGCGAATTGCGCGCGCGCCACTTGGCGATTTCCTGCCACCACGCCTTGATGTCGGGCTTTTTCGCTTCGGCCTTGAACACCTGCAGCAGGTCGCCCATCACGTTGCCGGCGTCGCCGATGATCGGCACGTCGACGCGGATGTTCTTGTTGATCGAGGACGGATCGATGTCGATGTGGATCTTCTTCGAGCCCGGCGAGAACGCGTCGACGCGGCCGGTGATGCGGTCGTCGAAGCGCGCGCCGATGCACAGCATGACGTCGCAATCATGCATCGCCATGTTGGCCTCGTAGGTGCCGTGCATGCCCAGCATGCCGAGCCAGTTCTTGCCGCTCGCCGGATAGGCGCCGAGGCCCATCAGCGTCGAGGTGATCGGGAAGCCGGTGGCCTCGACCAGCTCGCGCAACAGTTTTGACGCCTCCGGTCCGGCATTGATGACGCCGCCGCCGGAATAGATCACCGGCCGCTTGGCCGAAGCCAGCAGCGCCACGGCTTTGCGGATCTGCGCGGCATCGCCCTTCACCCGCGGCGTGTAGGACACGTGCACGTCGGACTTGCGCGGCGGATGGTAGGTGCCGACCGCGAACTGCACGTCCTTGGGCACGTCGACCAGCACGGGTCCGGGACGGCCCGTGGTCGCGACATAGAACGCCTCGTGCAGCACTTTTGCCAGATCGTTGACGTCGCGCACCAGCCAGTTGTGCTTGGTGCAGGGACGGGTGATGCCGACGGTGTCGCATTCCTGGAACGCGTCGTTGCCGATCAGATGCGTCGGCACCTGCCCGGTGATGCAGACCAGCGGAATCGAATCCATCAGCGCATCCGTCAGCGGCGTCACCATGTTGGTGGCGCCGGGACCTGACGTCACCAGCACCACGCCGGGCTTGCCGGTCGAGCGCGCATAGCCTTCGGCCGCATGGCCGGCGCCCTGCTCGTGCCGCACCAGGATGTGCTCGACGTCGCTCTGCTGGAAAATCTCGTCATAGATCGGAAGCACCGCGCCGCCGGGATAGCCGAACAGATGCTGGACGCCATGATCGATGAGCGCGCGCACGATCATCGCGGCGCCGGTCATCTGGTTCGGATCGTGGCTCTTGTCGGTCATGGCTTGCTCCGGATGCGCTGCTGGCGCGGCTTTCTTCGGTTTCGGTCGTTTTAAGGGAATAAAAAAAGGGCCCCAGAGGCCCCATGCACACCGCCTGAAATTGGGATGGCCTCAGCCACCCCCGGCGGTGCGCCTGGGTACGACTACGATAAGGAGTTTGGTAATAATATTACGCATTTGGCAGCTCGAACTTCCCAAAGGTTGCGCGGTTATACCGCCCGGTCCCCGGAAGTCAAGGGAAGGACGCCTTTAGCGCGATTTTGGCAGTGTAACTGTGTTCCGGCCGTTCGGCGAGTGGGAATTTTATACGTGGAGCCATGCGGCGATGCTCTCGTAGCCCGGGTGCAGCGCAGCGCAACCCGGGGACCGGTGGCTGCTGAGCGAATCCCGGATTGCGCTGCGCTCCATCCGGGCCTACGGGGTCCGTGCCGCCACCCACCCCCTCGCCGCTTCCGGCTTCACCCACTCGAACTCCGGCAACTGATGCCGGAACCAGGTGAACTGCCGCTTGGCGTAATGGCGGGTGTCGGCGCGGCCGATTTCGGCGGCCTGTTCGCGCGTGATCTCGCCGCCGAGGTAGCGGATCAAGGCCGGCACGCCGTGGGCCTTCATCGCCGGCAGCAGGGGATCGAGCTTTCGCGCGGCGAGCGCGGCGACTTCCTCCAGCGCGCCCGCGCCCAGCATCGCGTCGAACCGCGCATCGATCCGCGCATAAAGCTGGTCGCGTTCAGGCGCGAGGAACAGCGCGCTGAATTCGCCCGGCGGCAGCAGCGGCGGCAGGCCTTCGTGATGCCAGTCGGGCAGCGTACGGCCGGTGGCTTCGACGACCTCCAATGCACGGGCGATCCGGGTGCGGTCGCGCGGCTTCAGGCGTTCGGCGGACGCCGGATCGCGCCGCGCCAGCTCAGTGTGCAGCGCTTCGACGCCATCGCGTTCCAGCCGGGCGCGAACGGCTTCGCGGATCTCGGGCGGGATCGGCGGCACCGCGGAGAGGCCGCGCGTCAACGCCTTGAAGTACAGGCCGGAACCGCCGATGAAGATCGGCAGGCGTCCTGCCGCGCGCGCGTCCGCCAGCACCTTGGCGGCGTCCGCTACCCAGGCGCCGGCCGAGAAATTGACCGACGCGTCGACATGGCCATAGAGCCGGTGCGGCGCGCGCGCCTCTTCCTCCATTGTCGGCCGCGCCGTGATGATGCGCAGATCGCGATAGACCTGCATGGAATCGGTGTTGATGACGACGCCGCCGGTCTTTTGCGCCAATTCGAGCGCCAGGGCCGACTTGCCGCTGGCGGTCGGCCCTGCGATAAGCACGGCCTTGCTCAAACTCTGCGAATTCGCCTGCATGTCCCTCGTCGCCACCCTGATCTGCAACCCGGCCAATCCCGCGCTCGACACCACCATCGTCGACGGCGCGCTGGCCGTTCTCCCCTCGCCTGGAACGGCGCGATGGCTGTTCGACGAGGTCGCAGTCGACATTCTCTTCGACTATCAGGTCAAGAGCCCGGACGACATCAAGGCGATCGAAACCCGCCTGCAAGCGGCGCGCGGCGACCTGCCGATCGACATTGTCGTGCAGCCTGTCGCGGCACGGCGCAAGAAGCTTTTTCTGGCGGACATGGATTCCACCATGATCGGCCAGGAATGCATCGACGAGCTGGCCGATTTCGCCGGGCTGAGGGCGCATGTCGCCGGGATCACCGAACGGGCCATGCGCGGCGAAATCGAATTCGAGCCGGCGCTGCGCGAGCGCGTCGCGCTGTTGAAGGATCTGCCGGTCGGCGTGGTCGACGAGGTGCTGGCAAAGCGCATCACGCCGACGCCGGGAGGCCGCGAACTGGTCATGACCATGCGCGCCAACGGCGCCTACACCTGCCTGATCTCGGGCGGCTTCACGCTGTTCACCCATGCGGTCGCCGCCATGATCGGCTTCCAGGAAAACCGCGCCAACCAGCTCAGGATCGCGAACGGCAAGTTCACCGGCGAAGTCGCCGAGCCGATCCTCGGCCGCGCCGCCAAGCTTGCCACCCTGATCGAGCTTACGCGAAAGTCTTCGACCTCGACGACATCGACACGCTGGTGACCGGCGACGGCGCCAACGATCTCGGCATGATCCAGGCGGCGGGCCTCGGCGTCGCCTATCACGCCAAGCCCGCGGTCGCCGCCGCTGCCGCCGCGCGGATCGACTACGGCGACCTCACCGCGCTGCTGTATGCGCAGGGGTATCGGCGCGAGGAGTTCGTGGAGGGATAGCCCCAACTGTCATCCCCGCGAACGCGGGTGATCCGGTATTCCAGAGACGTCGAGCGATAGAACCGAAGAGGCCGCGGCGTACTGGATACTCCGCCTTCGCGGAGTATCGACGGGTCGCTTACTGCACGCTCAGCGCGACAAACCGCAATTCGCCTTCGCCGTTCGAGACCAGCAGCAGCACCGACTTCTTGCCGTCCTTCTTGAGCTGATCGACGCGCTTCTTGATGTCGGCGGCGTTGGTGACGGCTTCCTGCGCCACCTCGACGATGACGTCGCCGGCGGAGAGCCGCTTTTCGGCGGCGTCGGAGTTGCCATCGACACCGGTGACGATCACGCCCTTGACGCTGTCCTTGATCTTGTACTTGGTGCGCAGGTCCTTGCTCAGCGCGGCGAGATCGAGGCCGAGCGCCTTTTGCGTCACCGGCTTTTCGGCGGGGTCTTCCTTGGTCTTGGCGGCGGCCTGCTGCACCTTTTCGTTATCCTCGAGGCGGCCGAGCGTGACCTTGCGGCTTTCCTCCTTGCCCTTGCGGATGATGACCACGTCGACTTCCTTGCCGACCGCGGTGTCGGCGACGACGCGCGACAGATCCTTCGGGTCCTTGACGTCCTTGCCGTCGAACTTGACGACGACGTCGCCGGGCTCGATGCCGGCGGGCTTGGCCGGCCCCTTGTCGTCGACGCCGGCAACCAGCGCGCCGCGGGCAGGCTTGATGTTGAGGCTTTCGGCGATCTCGTCGGTGACCTGCTGGATCCGCACGCCGAGCCAGCCGCGGCGCAGTTCGCCGAACTGCCGGAGCTGATCGACGACGACCGCCACCGTCTTCGACGGCACCGCGAAGCCGAGGCCGATCGAACCGCCGGTCGGCGAGATGATCAGCGTGTTGACGCCGACCACATCGCCTTCGAGGTTGAACAGCGGTCCGCCGGAATTGCCGCGGTTGATGGAGGCGTCGGTCTGGATGTAGCTGTCGTACGGGCCCTGGCTGATGTCGCGGTTGCGCGCCGATACGATGCCGGCCGTGACCGAGCCGCCGAGGCTGAACGGGTTGCCGATCGCGATCACCCATTCGCCGAGCCGCAGCTTGTCGGAATCGCCGAACTTCACCGCGACCAGCGGCTTCACCGGCTTGAACTTCAGCACCGCAATGTCGGTCTTCTTGTCGACGCCGACCAGTTCGGCCTTGATCTTGGTGCCGTCGTTCATGATCACGTTGATCTCGTCGGCATCGGCGATGACGTGATTGTTGGTGACGACGACGCCCGCGGCATCGATGATGAAGCCGGAGCCGAGCGAATTGGTTTTGCGCGGCGTCTGCATCTCACCGCTCTTGTCGCCGCCCTTGGGCGATCCGCCACGGCGGTTCTTGAAGAAGTCGTCGAAGAACTCCTCGAACGGCGACCCCGGCGGCAATTGCGGCATCGCCTCCCTGCCACCGCCGCCCTTGGCCTCCACGGTCTGCGAGGTCGAGATATTGACGACGGAATCGATCACCTTCTCGGCGATGTCGGCGATGCCGTCCGGGCCGCGCGCGCTCAGCCGGCACCGAGGCCAGCAAGCTGGCGGCACTGAGCGAGATCGCAATCCCCATCAGGCGCAGGCGGCGGCTCAAGGCGGGTCTGGCACCGGTCATGTCGGCTCGTCTCCAAAAGGGTCGAATTCAGCATCCACAGTGCGCCCGAACGGGTCCGAGGCGCAAGCATCTGCGCCGGATATTCCGGCGAAAAACCGGCCCCAGGCGGCTCACGATTGCGTTGACGCCACAGCTAGTTGCGGCCGTTAATTGCCGTCATTGCGAGGCGCGAAGCGAACCGCCGTGTGCCGTTGCACACCGAAGAATTTCGAGATTCCCCGGTGTGCACCGGCACACCCGAGGTCTGGTCCTTCGGACCATCCCGCGAATGACGGTGAATGCCTACCGCCGCACGAACCAGATCAGCACCAGACCCACGACCGCCGAGACGATGCCGACGATTCGCAGGATATTGTCCGGCGTCGCCAGCGCGCTCTTCATCGCCCGGCGCATCCAGGCCGGGCTGGCGGCGAACATCAGGCCTTCGAGCACAAAGAGAATGCCCACACCGATGAGGAAGTCGGTGAACGCTATGGACCTCATCGGATAACAACCCCCCGCTATTCAAGCGCCTTTTGTTTTTATGCCGGCGAAGCGGGGCCCGCTTCGCCGTAACGCGTGTATTTCGGCCGGACGTCTATGGCTTCGGCGCCGCGGCCGCCGCCGGCGGATGGCCGGACGGATTGGCGAAGAAGCGGAAGAACTCGGAATCCGGCCGCAGCAGGAAGCGGGTGTCGTTGGAACGAAGCCCGGTCTCGTAGGCCGACATCGAACGGTAGAAGGCGAAGAACTCCGGATCCCTGCCATAGGCCTCGGCGAACAGGCGGTTGCGTTCGGCGTCGCCGACGCCGCGGGTCTGCTCGGCGGTCGAATTGGCGTCGGCGACGATGACGACCGCTTCGCGATCGGCCTTGGAACGGATCTCCTGCGCCTTCTGGCCGCCCTGGGCGCGGAACTCCTGGGCCTCCCGCTCACGTTCGGTCTGCATGCGCTTGTAGACCGCAAGGCTGTTCTGCTCCGGCAGATCGGCGCGGCGGATACGCACGTCGACCACCTGGATGCCGTACTGATCGGCCTCCCGGTCGAGTTGGTCGCGGATGCGCGTCATCAGCCCCTCGCGTTCGTCGCGCACCACATTGATGAAGGTGACCTCGCCCAGCACGCGGCGCAGCGCCGCGTTCAAGAGCGTGGTGAGCTGGATGTTGGCGGCCTGGATCGAGCCGATGCTCTGGTAGAAGCGCAACGCGTTCTTGATCCGGTAGCGGGCGAAGGCGTCGACGACGAGCCGCTTCTGGTCGGAAGCGATGACTTCCTGCGACGGATTTTCCAGATCGAGGATGCGCTTGTCGATGCTGATGACGGTGTCGATGAACGGCGCCTTGAAGTTCAGGCCCGGCTCGGACACGACGTCGACCGGCCGGCCGAGCCGGACCACGAGCGCCTGTTCGGTTTGCGACACCGTGAAGATCGAGCTGTAGCCCACGATCACCACGAAGAACAGCAGGACCAGGGTGACAATACCTGCAACGGGGGACCTCATCGGGTGCCTCCCGTCTGCTGCTGGCCAGTGGTGGGCGGCGGACGGCGCGGGGTCAATTCGCTGAGCGGCAGGTACGGCACGACGCTCTGTCCCGAGTTGCCGCCGTCATAGATCAGCTTCTCGGAGCCGCCGAGAATCTTCTCCATCGTCTCAAGATAAATTCGTTGCCGCGTCACGTCGGGCGCCTTCTTGTATTCGTCATAGACCTTCTGGAAGCGAGAGCTCTGGCCCTTGGCCTCGGCGACCGCCTGTTCCTTGTAACCTTCGGCTACCTGCAGGATCTGCGCGGCGCGTCCGCGCGCGTCGGGAACGACACGGTTGGCATAGCTCTGTGCCTCGTTCTGCAGCCGCTCGAAGTCGGCGCGCGCGGCCTGCACGTCGCGGAACGCGTCGATTACCTGCGTGGGCGGGTCGACCTTCTGCATCTGCACCTGCGTGATCTGTACGCCGGAGCCATAGCTGTCCAGCGTCTTCTGCATCAGCTCCTGGACCGCCTGCTCCGTCGTGTTGCGGGCGCCGGTGAGGATCGGCTGGATCTGCGAACGCCCGATCACCTCGCGCATCGCGCTCTCGGCCACCGCCTTCACGGTGCCTTCGGGATTCTGGATGTTGAACAGGAAATTGCCGACGCCGTCGGGCTTGATCCGCCACAACACCGTGAAATCGACATCGACGATGTTTTCGTCGCCGGTCAGCATCAGGCTTTCTTCCGGCACGTCCCGCATGGTGCGGCCCCTCCGCGCCGGATCGTCGATCAGCGACATGCCGATCGAGAGGGTGGAGACGCGCAGCGCCTTCGGCAGCAGCACGGTCTCGATCGGATAGGGCAGATGATAGTTCAGGCCGGGCTGCACGGTGCGTACATGCTTGCCGAAGCGCAGCACGACGCCGAGTTCTTCCGACTGCACGCGGAAGAATCCGGACAATCCCCAGATCGCCAGCGCGCCGACCAGCACCAGCGCGATGCCCATGCCGCTGAAATGTCCGCCCGGCAGAAGCTGCTGCAGCTTGTCCTGGCCGCGCCGCAGAAGGTCCTCCAGATCGGGGGGCCTTGGCCCGACCGATTGCGGACCGCCGCCCCATGGTCCCTTGGGACCCTGGCCCCAGGGGCCCCCGCCTTGATTCTTCCACGGCATATAAACTCTCCTCTGCGGGGGGCCGGATCCGCCTGTTTAGGCAGGATGCCTCAAAGCCTCGCATATCCGCCCGGCTTTATAGGGGACCGCTAGGCCCCTTACAACGCAAGCTTCCGGCCTCGAGCAGCTATGATTGAGGCCATAATTGTCAATGCAAACATTGGTTAGCGAGGTTAACGCTGTTGGCGCCGACGATATGTCACATAGGAGAAGTCGGCGCTGTCGTCGGGACCGGCCGGATTTCGTACCCGCGCCACCTCTTCCCAGGCCGCCGGGTCGATTGCGGCAAGATGTGTGTCGCCCTCGGGCCTGGCGTGCACTTCGGTAATCTCCAGGCGATCGGCGCACTCCATCCATTGCGCGTAGATCTCCGCGCCGCCGATGATCGCAATCTCAGTGGCGAAACGCCGCAGCGCGTCCCCGGTGGCAATTGCCTTGGCGTCCGCGAAGGAAGTCGTGACCACGGCGCCGGCGGCGCGATAGGCGGCATCGCGCGTGACCACGATGTTGGTCCGTCCTGGAAGCGGTCCGCGCGGGAACGATTCGAAGGTCTTGCGGCCCATCACGATCGGCTTTCCCATCGTCATCGCCTTCAACCGCTGCATGTCGGATTTCAGCCGCCACGGAATGGTGCCGCCAGCGCCGATCACGCCGTTTTCGGCAACCGCGACAATGAGGACGATCTCCATCAGCGTGCCCCCTGCGCCAGCGCCGTCAACGCGGGACCGCCCACCCGGCACACCGTCCACTCGTCCATCAGGTCAGCGCCGAGCGACTTGTAGAATTCGATCGACGGCGTATTCCAGTCCAGCACCGACCATTGCAAGCGGGACCAGCCCTTCTCGACGCATTGCCTGGCGAGATGCACCAGCAGCGCCTTGCCGATCCCCTTGCCGCGCTGCGCCGGACGGACAAACAGGTCTTCGAGATAGATGCCGGACCGGCCGCTGAAGGTCGAGAAATTGATGAACCAGACCGCGAAGCCGGCCGGCTCGCCTTCCCACTCGGCGATCTCGCAGAACAATCGCGGATTGGCGTCGAACAGCGCTGCGTCGATGTCGGCCTCTGTCGCCTCCATTTCGTGAAGCAGCTTTTCGTATTCGGCGAGTTCGCGAACAAAGGACAGCACAAGCCCCGCTTCGCCCTTGTGCGCACGGCGGATCGTGAGGGACATCAGATGCTCACACCGCGGCTGCTCATACGGCAACTGCGGCCTTGATGTGCGGGTGCGGATCGTAGCCTTCGAGCGCAAAATCCTCGTAGCGGAACGCGAAGATATCCTTCACATCCGGATTGATTTTCATGACCGGCAATGGACGCGTCGGCCGCGTCAGTTGCAGCCGCGCCTGTTCGAGGTGGTTTGAATAGAGATGCGCGTCGCCAAACGAGTGCACGAAGTCGCCGGGCTTCAATCCCGTCACCTGCGCGACCATCATGGTCAGCAACGAATAGGACGCGATGTTGAAGGGCACGCCGAGGAACACGTCGGCCGAGCGCTGATAGAGCTGGCAGGACAGCTTGCCGTTCGCGACATAGAACTGAAACAGGCAGTGACAGGGCGGCAGCGCCATCTTGTCGACGTCGG
The DNA here is from genome assembly GCA_963840465.1 of uncultured Alphaproteobacteria bacterium. GTDB lineage: Bacteria > Pseudomonadota > Alphaproteobacteria > Rhizobiales > Xanthobacteraceae > Bradyrhizobium. The sequence goes on from CAWIZF010000048.1 coordinate 43,365, forward strand.
CCGGATTCCACGCGCTCACGATCAGCCGACGCGAATCCGGGTTGCGCCTGATCATGTCGATGACGTTGGAAATCTGGTCGATGCTGCGCCCGTCCGGCGCCGGCCACGAGCGCCACTGCGATCCGTAGACCGGGCCGAGATCGCCGTTGGCGTCGGCCCATTCGTCCCAGATCGAAACGCCGTTGTCCTTGAGATATTTGATGTTGGTGTCGCCGGCGAGGAACCACAGCAATTCGTGCACGATCGCCTTCAGCGGCAACCGCTTGGTGGTCAGCATCGGAAAGCCGGCCGACAGGTTGAACCGCATCTGGTGACCGAAGATCGACAGCGTGCCGGTGCCGGTGCGGTCGTGCTTCTCCGCGCCGTCGCTGAGGATTCGTTCGAGCAGGTCGTGATACTGGTTCATGGCTGACGTTTCGGGCCTTTTCAGGAAGCGCGAATTTAGCGGCCGGAGACAGCCGATCGACACGCCGATTCGGCTTCGCGCATCGATTATACCCGGAAAAATGATCATCGCCGGCGCAAACGACAAGGGGCGGAACCTGCGTCCCGCCCCTCGCCTATCCGCTTGATTATTGGGGATTAATTCACCGGCTTGAGCACCGGCGTCCACTTCGCGATTTCGTTCTTCACCAGGGTTCCCAGCGCAGCCGGGGTACGGTCGGCGGCAGCCGGGATGACGCTGCCGAGATCGAGCAGGCGCTTGCGCACGCCCTCGTCATCGAGCGCCTTGCCGACCGCGTCGTTCAATTTGGCGACGACGTCCGCCGGCGTTCCCTTTGGCGCGAAGATCGCGTTCCAGGCCTGGGCCTGGAAGGCCGGCAGGCCCGCCTCGGTGGTGGTGGGAACATTCGGCAAAGACGGGTTACGCTCGGGCGTTGCCACCGCATAGGCCTTGATGGTGCCGCCGTTGACCTGCGGCACGGCGTTGACGATCTGGTCGCACATGTAGTCGACCTGCCCCGCCACCAGCGCGTTCATCGCAGGACCGGTGCCGTTGAAGGGAACGCCGATCGGCTTGACCCCGAGCACCGAGTTCAGCAACTCGCATGACACGTTCGAGACCGAGCCGACGCCGGCATGCGCCGCGTTGACCTTGGTTTCGTTCGCCTTCACGTAAGCGACGAATTCCTTGAGGTCCTTCGGCGGGAAATCCTTGCGCGCCAGGATCAGGATCGGCGTGCCGGCGAGCAGCCCGACCGGCTCGAAACTCTTCTCCGGGTGATAGGCGAGATTGGGATAAAGCGGCACCGAGGCCGCGTGCGTGCCCATGTGGCCCGTGATCAGCGTATAGCCGTCATTGGCGGCGCGCGACGCGCGCGTGGTGGCGGTGGTGCCGCCGGCGCCGACCACGTTCTCGATGATGATGGCCTGCCCCAGCGTCTGCGCCATATGGCCGGTGACGATGCGCGCGATGACATCGGTCGGACCGCCCGCCGCGAACGGCACGATCATGGTGATGCTGCGCGTCGGATAGGACTGAGCCTGCGCCTGCGCAGAAAGCAATGTCAGCCCGGCAAGCACAGCCAGGCAACCGCCCGCAAGCGAGCGACCAAACCAGTTCATGTTGAAATTCCCGAGCCCGTTGACAAATGCCGGCTCTCCCAAGCCGGCATTTGCTCTTTAGCACTTCACCCGGGGCCGAACAGGCTTCTGGGCTGCGGCGCACCGCCGCAGGTGGGGTCAGTTCTCGGATTCGACGAACACCTCGTCGCGCTTCTTGCGCAGGGACGGCAAGACCGCAAGCACGAGCAGAAACGCCGCGATTGCCATCAGCACCGCCGACAACGGGCGGGTCACGAACACTGACCAGTCGCCGCGCGAGATCAGAAGCGCGCGTCGCAGGTTCTCTTCCATCAACGGCCCGAGCACCATGCCGAGCAGCAACGGCGCCGGCTCGAAATCGTGCTTGATCAGCCAGTAGCCGACCAGTCCGAACACGCCTGCGAGGATGACGTCGACCGGCGCGTTGTTCACCGAATAGATGCCGATGGCACAGAAGATCACGATGCACGGGAACATCAGGCGATACGGCACGCGCAGCAGCCGCACCCAGATGCCGACCAGCGGCAGGTTGATGATCAGCAGCATCAGGTTGCCGACCCACATCGAGGCGATCATGCCCCACACCAGTTCCGGCTGCTTCTGCATCACCTGCGGACCCGGAACGATGCCGTGAATGGTCATCGCGCCGACCATCAGCGCCATCACCGCGTTCGGCGGAATGCCGAGCGTCAGCAGCGGAATGAACGAGGTCTGCGCCGCGGCATTGTTGGCGCTCTCGGGCGCCGCAACGCCTTCGATCGCGCCGCGGCCGAACCGCTCCGGATGCCTGGAGATCTTCTTCTCGAGCGTGTAGGCCGCGAACGACGCGATCACGGCGCCGCCGCCCGGCAGAATGCCGAGGATCGATCCGAGCACGGTGCCGCGCAGGATGGCCGGCGCCGAAGTCGATCAGATCCTCTTGCCGTCGGCATCAGGCCCGTGACCTTTTGCTGCACCAGTTCGCGATCGCTTTCGCTGCCGGCATCGAGATTGCGGATGATCTCGGCAAAGCCGAACAGGCCCATCGCCACCGTCGCGAAGCCGAGACCGTCGGCCAGTTCCGGAATGTTGAAGGCCATGCGCGAGGCGCCGGTTTCGATGTCGGAGCCGACCATCGAGAGCAGCAGCCCGAACACGATCATCGCAATCGCCTTCAGCACCGATCCCTTGGCGAGCACCACCGCGAAGATCAGGCCGAGCACCATCAGCGAGAAATATTCGGCCGGTCCGAATGCCAGCGCGAGCTTGGTGAGCGGCGCGCCCAGCACGGCAATCAGAACGGTCGCGACGCAGCCGGCGAAGAACGATCCGATCGCGGCGATCGCCAGCGCCGGACCGGCGCGGCCCTGTTTCGCCATCTGGAAGCCGTCGAGCGCCGTGACCACGGACCCGGCCTCACCGGGAATGTTGACCAGGATCGAGGTGGTCGAACCGCCGTACTGCGCACCATAATAGATGCCGGCGAGCATGATCAGCGCGCCGACCGGCGGCAGGCCGAAGGTGATCGGCAGCAGCATCGCCACCGTGGCGATGGTGCCGATGCCCGGCAGCACGCCGACCAGCGTGCCGACCAGCGCGCCGATCAGACACAGCAAGAGGTTGACCGGGGTGAAAGCAACGCCGAAACCGAGGGCGAGGTTGGAGAAGAGATCGGCCATTACGCCCTCACTGAATCAGGAAACGCGGAAAGAGCTGCAGCGGCAGCCCGAGCGCATAGGGGAAAAGCAGAGCTGCAGCCGATCGTCAGGCAGATGCCGACGATGATGGTTTCCTTCCATCGCGTCTCCGGCGTTCCCATTCCCGCAATCAGGAAGGCGACAAACGCCGAGACGACCAGGCCCAGCGGACGGATCGCCACTGCGAAGCAAAGGATCGCCAGCGAAACGAAAAATGGTCCCCGCCAGTGATACTTCGCAACCTGCGGGCCCTCGAACACGAGACCCATGACCGCAATCCCTGCACCAAGGAGCAGCAGCAAGACCCCGAACATGCGCGGCGCCGTGCCGGCGCCGAAGGAAAACCCGCGCATGCCCTGCAAGTCGCTCGACGCCCAGAGGGCGAAGGCTGCGATCGCCATCAGGGCAAGCCCGCCAACAAAATCCTGCGGGCAACGAACCCATTTCGGCATGATGGAATTAACCGGCCCGTGGCTCGGCGTATCACTCATCGATCTCACTCCCCAAGGCTTCTAGCCTGCACTTAGCCTGCACTGATTGGATAGCTTTTGCGCTGGTCCGGAGGCCTTGCTAGCGATTTTCGTCAGATAAGGCCAGCAAAACCCAAAGCGCCTCCGGCCAGCAACATCCAAAGCGGATTGAGCCGCGTGGCAAAGGCCAGCGCCGCCGCGGAGACCGTGATCAGCCCGGCCACCCAGCTGCGGTCGGAAGTCAGCGCCAAAATCAGGCCACTGGCGCCCATCAGCCCGATCGAAAGCGGAACCAATGCTGACTGAATAATGGCGGGCCAGCGCGAATGGCGCGAGCGCGCCAATAGCCTGCTGACGTAATAAGCCAGCACCGCCGTCGGCCCGCACATTGCAACTGTAGCGGCCAGCGCGCCCACAACACCCGCGACAGAATAGCCGATCAGGGTCACGATCAGGACATTCGGTCCGGGCGATAGCTGGGAAATGGCAAAGATGTCGGCGAATTGCTTGTCGTCCATCCAATGATGGACGTCGACTGCAATCCGATGCATTTCGGGAATGGCCGAATTCGCGCCGCCAACCGCAAACAGCGACATTAACCCGAAAGTCCAGACGAGCATCGCAACCGGATTGGCGTCCGAATTCATGCTTTCCCCCGGCGCCGGACGAAGACCGTGATCCCGAGGCTCAGCGGAATGGCCACCAGCAGCACCATCTGCAGCGGCAGCCGCAACACCCCGATCGCGACGAACACGGCGACCAGGATCATCAGCCCGGCGACCTCACGCTTTTTGACGAGCGGCATCATCATTTTGAAGACGACCGCGATCAACAGCCCGACCGCCGCGCAGGATACGCCGGCCAGGATCCGCCGCAGCGCGTCGATCTCACCGTAACGGGCATAGAGCGCCGCAAGAATAATCGCGATCACCGCCGGCGGGCCGACCAGCCCGGCAAAAGCGGCAATCCCGCCAGCAACGCCGCGGAATCGCGAGCCGAATACGACGGATAAATTAACGATGTTCGGACCCGGCAGGAAATGACACAGCGCGAAGGTCTCGTTGAATTCCTCCGCCGTCATCCAGCGGTGCTGGTCGACGATGCCGCGCCGGGCCCAGACCAGAACACCGCCGAAGCCCGCCAGCGACATTTTGGCGAAGGCCACGAACAGTTCGAGCAGACCGGGCGGCGTTGGCGGCTGGGACAGGGGAAGATCCGGCGCCGGGACGGCGGCGGGCTGGGAATCCTGAGGCATGGTCCAAATCTAGGACGGCGGCAGGCCGGAGGCCAATCCAATCGACGTATTCCCCAGTCGGCTTAATGCCTTCGGCCCTGTTTTTCTCCAAGATTTCACCCTATATTGGGGGTGCCGGTTCGCCGGCTATGGAAATAAATGACCGTCGCAATAAACCATTCGGACCCGGGGGCAGTACCCGGCGCCTCCACCCAAGCCCAGCCCATCAGGATGGGTTTCGGCGGGGGCGAACCAGGATCGACGAGGGCGTAAAGGGCGAGTTTTTTCTCGGTATGGTTCCGCCGTTATCGGGCTATGCAATAGTTGCAAACGACAACTATGCTCCGGTTGCTCAGGCTGCGTAACGCAGTTTGAAAGACCAAGTCTAAAGTCCTAGTGGGTTAAGCTCCGCTAGGCGGGGTTCGGAGGCACCTGGCAACAGAAGCCTCCACTTTATTCTCTTTATTTCCGGCTGATGCCGCCGTTCTGCCGCAAATTCGCTCCGTCACCCCTGCTGACCTGCGGCTCTCGCCGGGGTAGCATGGGACACAGGGGCGAGTTGGGCGACCGGCAGCCATCCAACCTAACAGGACGACCATGGCGACCGATCATATCCGTTATGACGTGCTGGCGCGCGACGCGCTGCGCGGGGTGCTGCGCCGCGTGCTGACGGACGCCGCCGAACACGGCCTGCCGGGGGAGCATCATTTCTTCATCACCTTCCTGTCCACCGCCGACGGCGTCAAACTGTCGCCGCGGCTCTTGGCGCAATATCCGGAAGAGATGACGATCATCCTGCAGCATCAGTTCTGGGACCTGGTGGTGACGGAGGATCGTTTCGAGGTCGGCCTGTCGTTCGGCGGCATCCCCGAGCGGCTGGTGGTGCCGTTCGCGGCGATCAAGAGTTTTCTCGATCCTTCGGTGCAGTTCGGCCTGCAGTTCGAACCGTCGGAAGCCGTGACGGAGGCACCTGCAGCGAAGCTGCCGGCAGCCCCCACGCCGTCTGCCCTGCCCGTCGCCGTGTCGGAGCCCGCCGCGGAAGGCGAGGACGAGCCGCCGAAGACGAGCGAAGGCGCGGAAGTGGTTCGGCTGGATCGCTTCCGCAAGAAATAATCCGTGCGCGACAAAATCAGCTACGCTGTAGTGTAAACGTTCCGCCACTTCACGGCGCAACGGACACTACGCATGGCCCGCACAGAAACATCCGGAAAAAAATCCACCCGCAGCGAGACCGACAGCTTCGGTCCGATCGACGTTCCCGCCGACCGCTATTGGGGCGCGCAGACCGAACGCTCGCGACAGAATTTCAAGATCGGCCATGACCGCATGCCGATGCCGATCGTCCATGCGCTCGGCATCGTCAAACTCGCCGCCGCCCAAACCAACCGGGAACTCGGATTGCTCGATGCGCGCCGCGCCGGCGCCATCATCCGCGCCGCACGCGAGGTGATCGAAGGCAAGCTCGACGATCACTTCCCGCTGGTCGTCTGGCAGACCGGGTCCGGCACCCAGACCAACATGAATCTCAACGAGGTGATCGCCAACCGCGCCAACGTGTTGCTGGGCGGCAAGCTCGGCGCCAAGGAACCGGTTCATCCCAACGACCACGTCAACATGAGTCAGTCGTCGAACGATGCATTTCCGACGGCGATGCATATCGCCGCCGCGGGACGCATCATCGCCGACCTGATTCCGGCGCTCACCGAACTGCATCGCGAATTGCGCAAGAAGGAAAAGGCGTTCGCAAGGATCGTCAAGATCGGGCGAACCCACACCCAGGACGCAACGCCACTGACGCTGGGGCAGGAATTCTCGGGCTACGCCGCGCAGGTCGAGAGCGGCATCGCGCGACTGAAAACCGCGGTGAAGGAGCTGTTCCCGCTGGCGCAGGGCGGAACGGCCGTCGGCACCGGCCTCAACTCGAAACCGCGATTTGCAAAACTGTTCGCCAGGCACGCCGCTAAAATCACCAAACTGCCCTTCAGCAGCGCGCCCAACAAATTCGAGGCACTGGCTTCCAACGACGCCTATGTCATGGTGCACGGCGCAATCAATTCAGTGGCCACCGGCCTGTTCAAGATCGCCAATGACATTCGCCTGCTGGGCTCGGGCCCGCGTTCCGGTCTCGGCGAATTGATCCTGCCGGAAAACGAACCGGGCTCGTCGATCATGCCCGGCAAGGTCAACCCGACCCAGTGCGAAGCGATAACCATGGTCTGCTGTCAGGTGTTCGGTAACCAGACAGCCGTCACCGTCGCCGGAAGCCAGGGACATTTCGAATTGAATGTTTACAAGCCGGTACTGGCATATTGTATGATACATTCCATTCAACTGCTGTCGGACGCGTCTCGCTCGTTCACCGAACATTGCGTGGTGGGCATACGCGCCGACGAAAAGCGAATCCGCGATTTGATGGAACGCTCGCTGATGCTGGTCACCGCGCTGGCTCCGAAGATTGGATACGACAACGCCGCGAAGGTCGCCAAATCGGCGCACGCGCGCGGAACAACATTGAAGGAAGAGGCCGTGCGCCTCGGCTTTGTGAACGCCGCCGAATTCGAACGCCTGGTGCAGCCGGACAAAATGACACACCCGGGCTGATCGCCGCGGCGACGCGCCCCCGGGAAACTACGGGTGAGTGATTATAGTTATGGATCATACGCAAAGAATGAGGTTGATCATCTATCGCAATTGCGTTGACGCATGGTAGGGCAGCAATTATTCGGTTTTCGCAGAGCGAAACATATTTTTAGATGCTATTAGAAATGCTACACGGGGATTCCGAATGACCATCCAGTTTACCTGCGTGCGATACGACGACTTTTTTCCAGCCAATGAATTATCATGCCTTCGAGTCGCCGGATGACGGAGGCGAACATGGCAGACTTGATCAACCTGAAACGATTCAAGAAGCGCAGCGAGCGCGAACAATCGGCGAAGCAGGCCGATGCCAACCGAGCACGGTTCGGCCGCACCAAGGCCGAACGTGCTCTCGAAGAACGTCGCAAGGATCGCGCCGGCGATCTCTTGGATCAACATCTCCTGGACCAGCACAAGCTCGATGACGGAGGCGCATCATGAAGTCACCCGTCGTCAAGCGCTCGATCGTGGTCGCCGGCCACAAGACCAGCGTCAGCCTCGAGGAGGCCTTCTGGAACGGCATGAAGGAAATCTCGGGGCTGCGGAACATGACCTTGTCCGAGCTGGTCGGCGAGATCGACGGCAATCGCCAGCAGGGCAATCTGTCCTCGGCGATCCGTCTCTTCGTGCTGGACTATTTCCGCACCCGCGCCATACCGGCTGCCGCGCCGGAAGCGGCGCGGCCGCACGCTTAGGGTCTCGATCAAGGCGAGCGCATCACAAAGCGCGCCCGCCCTGCTCAATCGCAATGCTCAATAAACGAGTCCGGTGCCGGGCGGCTTTTCGAGCGCCGCGGCCAGCGACCGATACTCATCGCAGCCAGTGCCGCAGATCGCCGCGATCCGGCTGAGATGATACGACGCCTGGTCGCGATTGCCCTGCTCGATCTGCCACAGGCCGTAATACTGCCAGGTCAGCACGTGGTTCGGGTCCGCCTTCAGCGCGCGCTCGTACCAGGCTCTGCGACAGCCTGTAGTCGCCGAGCTTGCGATAGGAATAGCCGATCAGGTTGGCGACGCCGGCGTTGTCGTCGTGGCCGAGCGCCTTGAGCTGCCCGATGGCGGCGGCATAGTCGTTGCGCTCGTAGATGGTCGCATGCGCGGCACGGTATCCCTGCCGGAAGGCGGCATCGTCGGCGCTGGACTGTTTGGTCGACTTCTTCTTGGATTTTGAGCTCGACTTGGGCGCGGACTTGTCCGGCGGCGGCGGGGTGGCTGATGGCGGATCGCCGCCGCCTCCCGCGGCAAAGGCCGGCACCGATGGCGGCGATGCGATCAGAGCCACCGAGAAAAGTGTCAGCATTGCGAGCTTGATTGCTGATTTCAACATGCAAACCTCCGGTTTTCCTGCGCGAGTGAATCCACGGTCCAGCCGCAAATACATACCCCGCCGGGCGGCAAGTATTCCCGCCAGACCGCACGGAAGTGTGGCGCGCCGCGGCAGGCTGGACGAATGACGGCAATCCGTATCTAATTGATGGTGGTTGCAGTTCCCCGCCAAGGCGGCCGGCGAACCGATAGAAGTCACAGAGAGATCCTGGAGAGAGAAATGGACATCGCAGAGCTGACAGCGCCCCGCGACATCAGTCCATTTTCGGAAGCTCTCCATGCCTGCCTTTCTCGTTCTGGATTCCATCTGCCTCGCCACCCCTGACGGACGCCCGCTGTTCGATGGACTGACGCTTGCCCTCGGGCGCGAGCGCACCGGCCTTGTCGGCCGCAACGGCTGCGGCAAATCCACATTGCTTCGCCTGATCGCGGGCGAGATCGAACCGGCGGGCGGATCGCTGCAGCGCATCGGTTCGATCGGCATGCTCGCGCAGCGAACCGATGAACGGCTGACGGTCGACGAGGCGCTCGGCGTCGCCGGCGATCTTGCCCGCCTGCGCCGGCTCGAACGCGGCGAAGGCTCGCTTGATGACGCCACCGATGCGGACTGGACGCTGGAAACGAGGATGCAGGCGGCGCTGACCGACGCCGGACTGCCGTCGCTGTCGCTGCATCGCCCGATCGCCTCGCTGAGCGGCGGCGAGCGAACGCGCCTGGCGCTGGCGCGCCTCCTGATCGAAGCGCCGGACCTGCTGCTGCTGGACGAGCCCACCAACAATCTCGACACCGATGGCCGGCAGGCCGTGGCGCGGCTGCTCGAACGCTGGCAGGGCGGCGTCCTCGTCGCCAGCCATGACCGCGCGCTGCTGGAACGCGTCGACCGTATCGTCGAACTGACGCCGATCGGCATCAGCATATTCGGCGGTGCGTGGTCTGCCTTTGCCGAGGCGCGCGAAGCCGCCCGCGCCCGCGCCGCTGACGACCTCGACCGCGCCTCGGACGCCCTGCGCAATACCGAGCGCGCGCTGCAAAAGGCGCGGGAAAAGAAGGCACGCCGCGACAAGGCCGGCCGCGCCTGGCGCGCCAAGGGCGTCGAGGACAAGATGTTCATGGACCGCGAGAAGGAGCGCGCCGAGAACAGCGCCGCGCGTGAAAGCCAGCTCGCCGGCCGCCTGCTCGGCGAGCGCGCCGAGGCGCTGGAAATGGCCCGCGCGCAAGTCGAGATCCTGACGCCGCTTTCGATCGACCTGCCGCGCACCCACCTGCCCGGCGGACGCGAACTGATCGCGTTGAAGGACGTGGTGATGGCCTTCGGCGAGCGCGATCTGTTCGGACCGCTGTCGTTCGGGGTTCGCGGACCCGAGCGGATCGCCATCCGCGGCGCCAACGGTTCGGGCAAGACCACCCTGTTCCGCCTGCTCACCGGCGAACTAAACCCTGCGCGCGGCGAAATCGGCCGCCTCACCGACCGCGTTGCCGTGCTCGATCAGCATATCGGCCTGCTCGATCCCGGCTCGAGCATTCTCGACAATCTGCGCCGCCTGAATCCGGAGCTTTCGGCCAACGAGGCCCACGCGGCGCTGGCGCGGTTTGCGTTCCGTAACCGGGCGGCGCTGCAGATCGCGGCCACGCTCTCTGGCGGCGAGCGGCTGCGCGCGGGCCTTGCCTGTGTGTTCGCACGGCCGCAGCCGCCGTTCCTGCTGCTGCTGGACGAGCCGACCAACCATCTCGATCTCGCGTCCATCGAGGAACTTGAAAATGCATTGAAAGGATTCGACGGCGCGCTGATCGTGATCAGCCACGACGAGACGTTCCTGCGGACGATCGGGATCGAAAGCGAGATCGTGCTTTAGCGCGCAGCGATCAGACAGGAGGCTTCTCGTGCGTCCCGCCTGTCACCGGCTCAGCCATGCGCAGGAAATCGTCAAACGCGACGGCGCCTTCGGCAACAGCGTAACAAGCGCGACTGTCGATGAAGAGTTGCGCGTCATGGTCGAAGATATCGATGATGAAAAGCGGCTGCTTCACGGCGCTGGTCGGCGGCGCGGCGTGCATACGAATTTCAAAGTCCCCGATCCACGCCATGGAAACCACAGCCGTATCGACCTCCGGTCGGGACAGCAGGCTGACATACGCTCGGGAAACCCTCAGCGTTGTAAAGTTGTATTCCAACGCACGGCCCACGGCAAAACCTCGCGCCTTGATGGTTGGCCGCATGTTTGCCAACTCCGCCATTACGGGACGCTGGCGGGGAAATTAATGTTTCGAAAGACGGGGCTCAGCCTGGAGCGGATCTGACTTTGGGCTCCGAAACACAAAATATCGAAAACAACCCCATGCAAAGTAGAATGGACCCCAGTCGGGGGGCGCTCAGGCCGCTCGCGTCCAAGGCACGAAAGGTCGGTCGTATCGACAGCAAGGCGCTCCTTGCTATCGATGCTGAGCGGGCCTTTACCGTCAGGCCGAAGCGACGGTCTCGGAAGCGAAGTCGCGATAGGCGCGCAGGGGACGGCCCAGAAGCGCAGTCAGGCGCGCGACGTCGCCGGGCTCGGGGATCATTCCCTCGGTGAGGAAACGCTCGCTCATCAGCCGCATGTCGAACGCCATCCAGCTCGGCATGAACTGCCGCAGGTTCTTCTCGAAGCCGGCGGTGTCGTTGCCGGGATAAGCAATCGGGCGGCCCAGCACCTCCGACCAGATGCGCGCGACATCCTTGCCGGTCAGCACATCTGGACCGACGAGATTGATCCGGTCGAGTGGCAGCGGCGTGGCGGACTGCTCGCGGCGGATGAGCTCGATGGCTGCGATCTCGCCGATGTCGCGTGCGTCGATCATCGCGAGCCCTTTGCTGCCGATCGGCATCGGGTACACGCCGTATCCCGTGACCACGTCCTTGATCGTGAGATCGTTGTTCATGAAGTAGGCCGGGCGCAAGATGGTGGCGTTAAAGCCCATCTTCTCGATCATCCGTTCGACAGCGAACTTGCCGGCGAAGTGCGGCACGTTCACGTAGAGATCGCTGTGGATCACCGACAGATAGACGATCCGCTCGACGCCCGCCTCCCGGGCCAGGTTGAGCGCGATCAGCGCCTGCGTGAATTCATCCGATGCGACGGCGTTGAGCAGGAACAGGGTGGAGACACCCGAGAATGCGCCGCGCAGCGCATCGACGTCGAGCAGGTCGCCCTGCACGAGCGCGACACCAGCCGGCAAGTTGGCCTTCGCGGGATCGCGGACGAGAGCACGCACATCGGCGCCGCGCTTGACGAGCTGGTCGATGACTTGGCGGCCGACGGTGCCGGTTGCGCCGGTAACGAGGATGGTCATGGGGGTCACTCCGGGTTTGAGACAACCCCGAAGTTAATGATCCACATTTGGACCGATAGACGCTATATCTGGACATACCGTCTCATTGGTGGAACACATGGATTTGATCGCCCTCGCCGACTTCAACCTGGTTGCCCGGCACGGAGGCTTCGGACGGGCCGCGCGCGCCGCTGGACGCCCCAAGGCGACCCTGTCCCGCCGGGTTGCGGAACTGGAGAGCAGCCTCGACCTGCGCCTGTTCGAGCGGGGCGCGCGCGCGTTGAAGCTCACCCAGGAAGGGCGGGCGCTCTACGAGCGAACGGGGGCATTGCTGACCGAACTCGACGAGACTGCGGCAGCGATCGCTTCGGGTGGGGACAAGCCACGGGGCAGGTTGAGAATTAGCGCGCCGTTGCTGTTCTCGCAGGCTGCGATGGGCAATCTCGCCGCCAAATTCGCGTTGAAATATCCGGAAGTCAGGCTTGAGATCACGACCGAGGATCGCGCCGTCGATATGATCGAGGAAGGTTACGACGTGGTGATCCGGGTCAATCCGGATCCGGACGAAAGCCTGGTCGGACGGATCTTCCTGCGCGACCGGCTGGTGGTTGTGGCGAGTCCGGACCTGAAGCGACCGACGGATGGTTCGCGTATTCCCGCTGTCGTGCGCGGGACGGCCGACCAGACTGTCGTTTGGGATGTAACGTCGCCAACTGGAAGATCGCGCATCGCGATCGATCCGGTCCTTCGCCTGTCTTCGCTCATCATGGTCCGCGATGCGGTCCGAGCAGGCGTCGGTGCCGGACGTCTCCCGGTGTCACTGGTGAGTCGCGACCTGGCGGCCGGCGCGCTTGTACATTGGGGTGACGGAGACGGACCAGACATCGAACTATGGACGCTCTACCCGTCGCGGCGGCTGCTGAGCGCCCGCGTATCCGCGTTCCTTGACTATCTGAAGGAAGCTTTTCCGAAGGGCACGCCCGACGAGTTGGCGTCCTACATCGGCGGATGACAGAGAACAATTGTAAGCATCGCGCTAGTTCGAACGCGGCGGCGGATTGGCGACCTGCGGCGTCAGCGCCAGCGGTGGACGCGGCGGCGGCTTCGGCTTGGCGGCGGAGCCCGGCGCGGGCCGCACGTCGATCGGCGGTGGCAGCGGCGCGACCTGCGGCTGGCCGGCGACGGGCGCCGGCGGGGCATTGACGACGGGGGCTGTCGGCGGGCGCGGCACCGCCGCCTTCTTCGCCGGAGGCCGTCGCGGATCGCGGCCGCCCTTCTGGTTCACCGGCGCGCTCGGCAGCGCCTCCGGAATCGGGGCTTGTCCATCCGCGGGCAGCACGATCGGCGCCGGCGCCGGCGGCGGCGGCTCGCCACGTTCGATCGCATCGAGCCGTCGGGTTTCGTGATCGATCGCGCGCACCGCCAGCCACGACGACAAGGGCGCAACGTCGACGCTGCGGCTCAGCGCGTCCGGCGTGCCGACGGCGAGCAGTTGAATCTCCGGACGCCCGGTGATCATCGTCAGGGAAAGCGCGGCGCGGATATCGGCCTGATCGGCGGCGATATCGTAGCCGCCGGAGACGGTGGCCCGCACGCCATTGCCGTCCAGCGCCGTGGCCCCGACCCGAAGCCGGCCGTCCCTGACGGTGAACGGAATCTGCGCGGAAGGAATCGCAAGCGCGCCGGCCGGCAATGCGGCTTCGACGATCTGCTTCAAGCGGACGTCGTCCTTGGCCTGCCCGCTGTCATTGGCGCGGACCGCCACTTCGAAGGCGCGCGGATCGAGGCCTGAGATCCTCGCCGCTTCCAGCGTCAGCGTTCCGCTGCCGGACAGCGCGCCCGCCAGCGCCGCGGCGCTGCGGCCCTGGCTCGTCAGCGTCATCTGCATCGATGCGCGCCCCGACGGCATCGCGAGGTTGCGATAGCGCAGCGCCGTGCCGTCGACGCCGGAAAACTGGACGCTCGCGTTCAACGCAATGCCGTTCGCGCCCGGCTTCGTATCCACATTGGCGGTCACCTCGCCGCCGCCGATCTTGCCTTTGATGTCATCGAAGCTCAGCGACTGGCCGTCGCTCTTGATCACGCCGCTCACCGGCTGCAATTCGCTTCCGCCCGGCAGCAGGCCGCGCAGCGCCTGAAACGCGATCCTGCCGCGCCAGCCCTTGGCCAGCCCGGTGCCGAGCGGCTCGGCGGCATCGTGTCCGGAGGCGCCGAGCGCCAGCGCAAAGGCCGGCGCCAGCGCGAGCTGTTCGGCGCCGATTTCGCCCTCGATCTCCTTCTCCTCGCCGAGCGTCACCGCCACGCTGCCGCGCAGGCGCGAACCGCCAAAACTGCTGTCGAGATCGTCGAAAGCCAACCTGTTGCCGGTGAGCTGCACCCGCGAAGACAGGCCGATGTTCTGCGCCAGCGTATCCGCCGGCTTGAGATCGAGCAGCGGCCCGAAATCGGCGCCGCGAACTTTCAACGAGAGACTGGCCTTGGCTTCCTGGGCCCATGGCTCGGCGGAGCCTTCCGCCTCGGCCACGAGTGTTGCCCCCGAGATCTTTGCCTTCAGCCGCAACGGTCCACCCCAAGCGCCCGTCGCACTGCCCTCGAATTGCGCCGGGCCGTCGCCCGCCGCCACCGTGCGATCGAGGCCGAGCAGCACAAGCAGGGCGCGGCCCTGCTCGGCCGACAATTTCGAACTCGATCCCGACGTCACTGCTCCGGAGCGCGGACAGATCGAGGTTCTGGATGGCGGCGACGGCCGGCCTTGCGGTGATCGTGGTGACGCCCTTGAGCAGTGCCGAATCGAGATCGGCCGTGGCGCGCGCCTGGACGCGATCGGGCTGCCCGGCATTCCCGGTGAGATCGAGCGCCAGTTTCAACCGCGCCGGGCCTGGACTTGTCCCCATCGCGTTGATCCGGGCAGCCAGTGCCGGTGAAAGCGGGACGATCAGGCTGGTCATTTGGCTGAGCGAGGCGGCGCTCGAATTGAGCGCGAACCATCCGGTGGCGTTGACGCGATCGAAATTGCCCGCGCCGTCCAGCGTGACGTTTTCAAGCCGGCCGATCTTCAACTGCTCGAGCGAAAGCTTCGCCGGCGAGTAGGCCAGCCGGGCGAGCAGCGGACTGAGCTCCTGTCCGGCGGAGACGGCGCGGCCGACATCGAGCGAAAGCTTTCCCTCATCCGGCCAATCGCCCTGCGGCCCCGCCAGCGACTTCGCAAAAGCCGTGGCGGCGTCGAGATCGAGACGCTCCGCCTTAAGTTCCACCTCGACCCGGGAGCCATGAAGCGCTTGCGCGTGCGACACCACCACCCGTCCCTCGACCGTGCCACCTTCGATATCGGCCTTCATGGCGTCGATGGCAAAGCCCTCGGGCGCGACCGTCACATCACCGCGAAGCCGAAGCGGCTTCTGGCTGCGATAGGCGGTGTCGCCGCGGCCCTGCAGCCAGGTCAGCATTGCTTCGGGATCGGACGATTCGATGCTGAGCGCGACCTTGAAACGATCTGACGCCAGGTTCTTCGCACCGGCGTCACTGAGCGAAACCCTGGTTGCGCCGGGCGCGCGAAACTCCAATCGTCGCAGGCTCCAGGATTTGTCGTCGCCATGCACCTCGGCAGAAATATCCTGCAACGGACGTCCGCCCAGCATGACCTGCTCGGAAGCCAGCTCGATCTGCGCCGGAATCGGCAGATGCGGAACGAGGGTGGCGAGCGCCTGCAACGCCGGCAGCGCGCGAACCGGCTCAGCGGCATTGTCCCTGGCGAAAAACCTGTCGGCATCGAGCTGGCGCGCCGACAGCGCCGCGCGCAACAGCGGCGCCGCACCAAAACGCATGTCTCCGGCGCCTGAAAGTTTCAGCGCGCGCTCCTCGGGGCCAAAGCTCGCCTCGATTTGTTCGAGCCGCGCCGCCGAATAGTCAGCTTTGACCTTCGCCGCGATCCGCCACGGTGGATCGTTGCCTCTTCCCTTCTGGCCGGGCGGGGCGACGAGCGTCAACGCGCCTTCGAAGCGGGGGCTGCGCGCATCGAAATTCAGCACGCCGTCGAGATCCGCGAGCAGAGCGCGCTCGCCCGGGTCGATGTTGAGATGGACGCGGGTGCCGTTGCCGTCGGGGCCCTGCCCCGAGGAGATGCGAAACGGATAGCGCGTGCCCTTCAGCATGAAGTTGCCGTCGCCGCGGACCGAGCCGGCCAGTGAACGCACGTCGCCGCTGAAGGCGATGTCGTTCAGTTCGAGCGTAGAGCGGCTGGCCGCGTCGTGCAGGGCGACACGGCCGGTGAGATTGACCCGGTCGATCGCCAGCGAGCCCAGATTGACCGTCCCGGTCGATGCCGGCCAATCGATACGCCCCCTCGCATCGAGCCCGAGATCGAGCGACAGGCCGTTGATCGTCAATTCGGTGGCACGCACCTCGCCGCGCATCAGCGAGCCCAGGCTGAATTCCACGGCGAGCTTGTCGGCGCGAACCTTGCCGAGATCGTTGGCGCCGCCGACCACGACCGAGTGCAGTTGCAGCGACGGCGCCGGCAACAACCGCGCGTCGAGCTTGCCGCCGACACGGACCGGCGTGCCGATGATCCGCGTCGCCTCGGCCTCGAATTGCGGCCGGAACTGGTTCCAGTCAATGAAATACGGCCCGACGAGTGCGGCGATCAGCGCAATGATGAAGGCGATGGCCAGGCCGAGCAGCGTCGTCTGCACGGTATCTCCCCTTGAACCGCCCCGGCGCGCACGCCGCGCCACGCCGAACCCGGCCCCGGAGCTGCCCGGAATATAGAGAGAAGTACGGCGAAGTCACAGCGGCATACTGACAGGCTCCCCACCCGTCTTCGATGACCGGTCGTTGTCGTGATTCGCACATCCCCAAACTCGTCATGCCCGGGCTTGTCCCGCCTGCGGGGCCGAAGCCCCTTCGGCGAGGCGAAGGCCCGGGCATCGACGTCTTGGTTTCCAGTCAAAAAGACGTAAATGGCCGGGACAAGCGCCGGCCATGACGATGCAGCAACACCGCGCTCACAAGCGCGAGACCGTCATATGCGCCAGCCATGCCTTGCCGGGGCCAAGGGCAAAGTCGGAAGTACCGGGGCCGTCACCAGCTCGCCGGCAGCCGCTTCAGACCGCGCAGCACGAAGGTCGGCCGCCATTCCGGATTGACGGCGTCTTCCAGCCGCAGGTCCGGGATCCGCCGCAGCAGGGTCGAAATCGCGACTTCGGCCTCGATTCGCGCCAGCTGGGCGCCGAGGCAGAAATGGATGCCGCCGCCAAAGGACAGCGGCCTGACATTGGGCCTGACGATATCCAGCCGTTCCGGGTGGTCGGGATAGACCGCTGAGTCGTGGTTGGCCGAGCCCAGCAGGCACAGCACGCTCTCGCCCTTCGGGATGCGCCTTCCGCCGAGGTCTTCGATGTCTTCCAGCGCCACCCGGCCGGTCAGCTGCACCGATGAATCGTAGCGCAGGAATTCCTCGATCGCGTTGGTGATGAGCTCGGGCCTGGCCTTGAGCAGCGCGAGCTGGTCGGGATTACGATGCAGCGCCAGCAGGCCGTTGCCGATCAGGTTGACGGTGGTCTCATGGCCCGCGCCGAACAGCAGAATGATATTGGCGGTCAGTTCCTCGTTGGAGAGCTTGCTGCCGTCCTCCTCGGCCTGCACCAGCTGCGTGATCAGGTCGTCGCCGGGGGTCTTGCGCCGCAGCTCGAACATCTGCTGGAAATACATCGCCGCCATCGCGTTGCCGGCATTGCCCTGCTTGATCTCGTCCGGTGTCAGCGGCACCGGATCGAGCAGGCGTCCGCCGTCGCGCGAATTGGCGTAAAACACCTCGCGGTGCTCCTCGGGGATTCCGAGCATGTCGCAGATGATGGTGACCGGCAGGCGGAACGCGAAATCCTCGATCAGGTCCATCTTGCCCTGCGGGATGATGCGGTCGAGCGTCTGGTCGACGATCTGCTGGATGCGCGGGCGCATGTCCTCGACCCGACGCGCGGTGAAGGCCTTCACCACCAGCCCGCGCAGGCGGGTGTGATCCGGCGGATCCTGCTGCAGCATCCAGTGGCTCATGCTGCGGAACACCGGCTCGTCCATGATCTTGGGGCCGTAGCGCCGCTTGGTGCGCTCGACGTAATCCTTGCCGAACCGCTTGTCGCGCATCACGAGGCTGACCTCGGCGTGGCGGCTTGCGACATACATGCCGAGCGGCGTCAGGTGCACCGGATCGGTGGTGCGCATCCGCTCGTAATGCGGATAGGGGTTGCGGATGAATTCCGGGTCCAGCGGATTGAACAGCGGCGCGCTACTGGCAGTCTGAACATGTTCGTTCATGGTGACCTCAACTGGTTACAGCCTGTGCGCCGTTCAGCGCGTCTTCTCCCGGGGCCGATCGATCGAAACTCGATACATTGTTGTATTGAGTTGCATTCTCGCCTAAACTCGCCGGATGTCAAGAGTGCGAACCAGGCCCACAAGGGACGACACCCGCGAAAAGCTGTTCGAGGCGGCGGCGCGCGTGTTCGAGGACCAGGGTATCGGCGGCGCCAGCATCGAGGCGATTGCGGCGGCGGCCGGTTTTACGCGCGGGGCGTTCTATTCGAACTTCAAGAGCAAGGACGAACTGATCATCGCCATGCTCGAGGATCACGTCGAGCAATCCATCGCGCGCATCCGCGATCTGCTCGAGCGGCACAAGAACCTGGCGGACTTCATCGAAGCGCTGAAGACCATGGGCCGCAGCCAGCAGGATCCGCTCGGCCGCTCGCCCCTGTTGCACATGGAAATGATCCTGTTCGTGGCGCGCGCCGAAAAGCGCCGGCCCGAACTCGCCAAGCGGCTGCGCGCCCGGCGAAAGCTGGTCACCGACATCATCGAGACCACGGCCAGGAACAGCGGCCGGACCGTCATTCTCAATCCGCCATGGGCCGGCGCGCTGGTGCTGGCGCTGGAGGACGGCTTTCGTCTGCACCGCCTGATCGATCCCGAGACCACGCCGCCAGACAGTTTTTTTCGCGCTATCGGCGATCTGCAAAGGGCGATGGGAATTTCGTCGGCCTGAGACTGACATCTCCGCCTCGCGAAAGTCATCACAACTCGCTAATTTGAGCGGATGACTGCTATCGCCGACACCATGCATTCGACACATTCCGCGCACCGACGCATGCGTCGTTTCAATTCTCTCCGACGGTCGCGCCTGAAAAGCCTGGCGCTGATCTCCTTATGTCTTGTCGCCGCGCTCGACGCCGGGGCCGAGGAAGCGATTTCGCTGGCGCTGCCGATCAAGTGCCAGCCGGGCCTGACCTGCTTCTTCCAGAACTATGTCGATCACGACGCCTCGGACAAGGTCCGCGACTACAGCTGTGGCGGACGCAGCTACAACGGTCACGACGGCACCGACATCCGGATTCGAAACCTGGAAATACAGAGACAGGGCGTGGAGGTGCTCGCCGCGGCGCCCGGACGCGTCATCGGGGGGCGAAACGACATGGAAGACATTTCGGTCAAGACCGCAGGCAAGGCCGCGATCGCCGGAAAGGAATGCGGCAACGGCGTGATGCTCGAGCATGAGGGCGGCTGGAGCACCCAATATTGCCACATGGCCAAGGGCAGCGTCCGGGTCAAAGTCGGCGATCAACTGACGACCGGGCAGCCGATCGGCCTGGTCGGGCTATCCGGCGATACCGAATTCTTTCATCTTCACTTCACGGTGCGGCATCACGGAAAGATCGTGGACCCCTTTGCCTATGGTGCACCCGAGAATTCCTGCGGCGGCGGCCAATCGATCTGGGCCGCTTCCCTTGGCGAGCAGACGCAATACCGGCCCCGCGAAATCATCGATTACGGTTTTGCGGCTATCGCCCCGACCATGGAGCTGATTGAATCAGGTGAAATCGGCAAGCATCCGGTCGCGCCCGGTTCGGATGCACTCGTCGCCTATGTCAGGACCATCGGCCTGCAGGCCGGCGACCAGCAATCGCTCGCGGTGCAAGGCCCGAGTGGCGCTGCCGTCTCGACCAACAGCCTCCCCGCGCTCGACCGCGACAAGGCGCAGTATCTCGTCATCGCCGGAAAGAAGCGCACCGGGGCGGCATGGCCCGCCGGCCGCTACACCGCGACCTACCGGGTGACGCGGGACGGCGCGGAAGTGCTGCAAAAGACGTTCGAGGTTGAAGCGAGTTCGCGATGAGCGCTGCTAGGGCTGGCTCGCGCCAGCACTTAACAGTTCGGCAATCATACGGCGGTAGAATCGACGGGCCGCTTTCCAGTTCCGGCACATTAATACTCCCTTAGACCGCCACCCGGTACCATTGCCCCGCTGCCTGAGAAGCGGTGCCATGACCGATCCCGTTTGCGTTTTCGCGCGCGCGAAGGTCATTGCCCTTCCGCAGCGGACAGTGGGGGAAGTCATGCTTCGAGTTGATCAGGGTCTCGCAGATACCATCTCGCCGGCTGACGGCATCCCGTCACGCGTCATGGCCGAGGCCGAGGCAAGCGGGCTGTCGCGCACGGTCGTCCGAATGCTGCTGGCAAGCAGCCTTATGCTCTTCCTCGAACTGGCGTTGATCCGATGGCTCGGCGCGAACGTCATCCACCTGTCGTATTTTTCGAATTTCGTCCTACTGGGTTCGTTCCTCGGTATCGGCGCGGGCTTCCTCATCAGCAGGAAAAGCTGGTCCATATGGCCGGCATCGATGCCGCTGCTGAGCATTCTCATCGTGGGCGTGCTTTGGTTCCCGGTCACGATCGAACGGACCGGATCCGACGTCATCTATTTCACCTCGCTCGAAACCAGCGGCCCGCCCGCCTGGCTCGCACTGCCGGTCATTTTCGCGATGGTCGCGATCGTCCTGGCCGGACCGGCCGAGGTTGTGGGTCGCTGTTTCGGCAAACTGCCTCCCCTGACGGCATACCGCTATGATCTGATCGGATCGTTTCTCGGCATCTGCGCGTTCACGGCGCTGAGCTTTATGCAAGCGCCGTCGGTGGCCTGGGGTTTCATCGCGTTCATCCTCTATCTGGCGTTGACCAGTCCGTCCCGCCGGCTTGTGACTTGCGCTTGGGCGCTGATGCTGGTCGGCAAGCTGCTGCAGGAGACGCTGGCTCCCGGCGTAAGCTGGTCGCCCTACTACAAGGTCGCGACCAGGGAAGTCGACGTGGCTGGCTCGAACCTGCTTCTCATCGCCGTCAACGGCGTACCCCACCAGTTGATGGCGCCTGCGAAGTGGAAGCTGGAGCAGGGCGAAGGAATTTACAGGACGCCCTATCTTCGGCTGCCCGGAAATCCCCTCGAGGACGTTCTGATCATCGGCGCAGGGTCCGGCTCCGACGTGGCGATCGCCCTGAGCAAGCAGGCCCGCCATGTCGATGCCGTCGACATCGACCCGCGAATTCTCCAGATCGGCGTGGAGCAGAACCCCGACCGGCCATACGCCGACAAGCGGGTGAAGATGCACACGAATGACGGACGGGCATTCCTCGAAGGCACGGACCGCAAGTACGACCTCATTCTTTTCGCACTGCCCGACTCGCTGACGCTGGTCAGCGGGGCCTCGCAGATCCGGCTCGAGTCATTCCTGTTTACGCAGGAAGCGCTGGCGTCCGTGCGCGAGCACCTGAAACCGAAGGGCGCCTTCGCGATGTACAATTACTATCGCGAGCGCTGGCTCATCGACAGGCTGGCCGGAACCGCCGCTACGGCATTCGGGCACGCGCCATGCGTCGACACATTCGACGGTGTGCAAGCGGTCATCACCATCGGGATGACGGCCGCCGACCAGCGCTGCGAAACGACCTGGACGCCGGAATCGCGAGACGGCGCGATTGCTCCGGCAACCGACAATTCGCCCTTTCTCTACTTCAAGGGCGGCTCGTTCCCTGCGCTCTATACGATTACGCTTCTCGCTGTTCTCCTGACGTCCCTCGTCACCGTACGCACGCTGGGCGGGCCGCTGCGGGACATGCGCCCCTATGCCGACCTGTTCTTCATGGGGGCGGCGTTCCTGCTGCTGGAGACCAAGAACGTGGCGACTTTTGCGCTGCTTTTCGGCACCACGTGGTTCGTCAACGCGCTGGTCTTCGCCGGCGTGCTGGCCATCGTGCTCGCCGCGGTGGAGACGACGCGGAAGTTCCGGACGCCATCAATGCCGGTCGTTTACGCCGGTATCGCCGCATCTCTGGCCCTGGCCTGGGTGATCCGTCCCGAGTGGCTGCTGCCTCTCCCGTTCGCGCCGAGGCTGCTGGCAGCGTCCCTGCTGGCGTTCCTGCCGATCTACCTCGCGAACGTGGCGTTCTCGAAGCGTTTCCAGAGCTCGTCGGACTCGCAGTCGGCCTTTGCAATCAACCTGCTGGGAGCGATCGTCGGCGGTTGTCTGGAATATGCCGCGCTGATGACCGGCTACAACAATCTGCTGATCGTGACCGGCCTGCTCTATCTCGCGGCTTTCCTCCTGATGCCCAGGGCCGCCGCGCGGACCGCATAAGGTCAGCGGGCATGCCGATCTGCCCGGCCTGATCCGCGCTAGCCTTCGCCGCCGCTCGTTTGCGCCTTGTGCATCTGGCCGGCGACCGCCCTCACCTTGCCCGGCGACGCCCGCCAGATCGCGATCGCCGACAGGAGGCTGACGGCGATGCCGATCGCAAAGGCTGAGGTGTAGCTGCCTGAAAGATCGTACAGCAGCCCGGTCGCCCACGGGCCTGCCGCGCCGCCGGCCAGTGCGGCCAGCATGATGGTGCCGAAGATGCTGCCGTATTGCCTGCCCTGAAAGATTTCCAGCACCACCGCGCCCATGACCGAGGTCAGGCCATAGCCGAGCGCGCCCTGGGTGAAGATCATGAGATAGACCAGCGGCAGCACCGGCGCGAATTTCAGGGCGATCAGCGCGGCGAAACAGATCGCAAAGCCCAGGCAACTGATGGCCCAGATCCATTCGCGCCCGATCCGGTCGGAGAGATGCCCAAGCCAGATCTGGCCGGGAATGCCGAGCAGGCTGACGACACCGAGCGCCCACACCGCGACATTGGCGCTGAAGCCGACGTCGAGCAGGAATTTGGTCTGGTGCACCTGCACCGCGTACCAGATGTAGAGGCCGCAGAAATAGCCGAGCGAGATCCACCAGAAGCGCGCGGTGCGCAGCGCGCGGCGCAGCGTCCAGTCGGTATTGGCCCACACGGGATCGACGACGTTCGAGCGAGGTGCCGCCGATGTCGCCGACGGCGCGGCATCGCCATCCGGCAGCAGCCCGATATCCTCGGGGCGCTTGCGCAGCAGCAGATTGATCGGCGCCAGCACGGCGAGCACCAGAATGCCCATCGCGGTGCAGGCGGTGCGCCAGCCGGTCTGCTCGATCATGTGCTGCACCCATGGCAGCAAGGTCACCGAGCCGATGCCGACGCCGGCGAAGGCGAGCCCGATGGCGAGGCCGCGGCGGCGAATGAACCAGTTCGGCAGAAACAGCGATTGGCCGGAATAGCCGAGGCATACGCTGCCCGCGCCGACCAGCACGCCGATCGTGAGATAGAGATGCCAGGGCTGCGTCGTCAGCGGCGCGAGCAACAGCCCGCCGCCCATCAGCGCGACGCCGATCTCCATCACCGCGCGCGGCCCGAAGCGATCCATCATGCGCCCGATCAGCGGGCTGGCGACAGCGGACGCGACGAAGCCGAAGGAAAACGCGCCGGCGGTGACGCCGCGCTCCCAGCCGAACTCGGAAATGATCGGCGGAAAGAACAGCGAGAACGCCGTCCGCGCATTGACGCCGATCGCCATGGTGACAAACGTCACCGCGACGATCAGCCAGCCGTAGAAGAAGGGAAGACGCATCAGCTCATCTCGTCATTTCGCGGCGATACGCGGCATCGAACCCGGAATCTCGAAACTCCCCGGTGCGCCATTGCGCACCGGGGCTCTGATCCTTCGGACCATCCCGGAATGACGGGGTCAACATCTTTCGTTGATGTCCTCAACCTGCCACCGACGCATCGTGACGCTTCTCCGCGATCTCCGGGAAGAACGACAAGGCTTCCTCGACCCTCGCCGGCGCGTTCGCTGCGCGGCAGATCGTAACCGGCGATCAGAAGATTGTCGGTGACGGAAATCTGCGTGAACACGCGATGGCCCTCGATCACATGCACCAGGCCGGCGCGCCCCGCCTCGCGCGGCGTCGCGTTGGTCATGTCGCGGCCATCGAAGCGAACATGCCCGGAAGTGACCGGCAGCAATCCCGACAGCGCCCGCAGCAGCGTCGTCTTGCCCGCGCCGTTGGGGCCGAGCAAGGCCACCACTTCGCCGGCCGCGATCTCGATGTCGATGCCGTGCAGCACGCGGATCTTGCCGTAGCCTGATTCAAGCGCTTTGACCGAGAGCAGAGGTTCAGCCGCCGAGGTAAGCACTGACCACCTCCTTGTGAACGCGAATCTCGGCCGGGGTGCCGGCGGCAAGCGTCCGCCCGAGATTGAGCACCGTGACCTGGTGGCAGATGTCGAAGATCAGGTCGGCATGGTGCTCGACCAGCAGCACGCCGGTGCCGCGCGCGCTGATCGCCTTGATCAGCCCGGCCAGCCGTTCGATCTCGTCGTTGGAAAGGCCGGCGGCAGGCTCGTCGAGCAGCAGGAAATCCGGATCGAGCATCAGCGCGCGGGCGATCTCGATGAAGCGCAGTTCGCTGTGCTGCAGGCGGTCGGCACGCACCTCCGCCAGCGGTTCTAGCCCGACGACGCCAAGCAGCGCGCGCGCCTTGGCCGCCAGCATCCGCTCATCCTGCGCGTTCGCGCGGCAGCGCCAGCATCGACTCGACAAAACTCGCTCTGCCCTCGATCGAGCCGCCGATCATAACGTTCTGCAGCACCGACGCCTCGCCAATCACGCGCGGGGTCTGAAACGTGCGCGCGATGCCGCGATAGGCGCGCAACGTCGGTTCGCCCGGCGGCAGCGCATCATCGCCGAGGGTCATGCGTTCCGGCCTGGGCCGCGTAGTAGCCCGAGATCACATTGAGCGTTGTGGTCTTGCCGCTGCCGTTGGGGCCGATCAGGCCGTGGATCTGGCCCGGCGCGACGTCGAGGTCGAGGCCATCGATCGCGCGCACGTTGCCGAAGCTCAAGGCGATGCCGCGCAGCGTCAGCATGCTGCCGCCCGTGCGCCTGCGCACGATACCGGCCAACGCCGCCGGTCGCGGCACGATGGCGCGGTTGCTGGCCAGCGGACGGCGATTGCGAAAATCCAGCAGTGCTGCGATGCCGCCGGGCATGACCAGCACGATCACCAGCAGCAACACCGCATAGAGGAAGGTCGACCACGCCGCCAATGGCGCCGCGATCTCCGGCAGGATCGTCAGGATGATGGTGCCGAGCATCGGCCCCAGGATCGAGCCGCGGCCGCCGATCAGGATCGCGATGAAGAACAGCACGGACAGGTCGAAGGTGAAGGCATCCGGCGTGATGTAGGTCTGCAGGGTCGCGAACAATCCGCCAGCGATGGCCGCGAGCGCGCCGGCGAACAGGAAGATCGCGATCAGCATTTTCGGCTTGGAGATGCCGGTGGCCTCGGCCGCGACTTCGGCGTCGCGCACTGCGATCAGCGCGCGGCCGAACCGGCTGCGGGCGACATTGGCGCTCAGCCAGGTGGTGAGGGCCGCGATCGCGATGCACAGCGCGTAAAAGCCCCACGCGGTGTTGAACGGCGCCGGAAATTCCGGTCCGACGATGCCGATACCGCCGCCGGTGACGCTCTGCCACGCCAGCGCGATCTGCGTCACGATGGTGGCGAAGCCCAGTGTCGACATCGCGAAATAGAAGGTGCGCAACCGCAACGCCGGCAGGCCGACGATCACACCGAACACCGCGCCGACCGCGCCTGCCATCGGCAGCGCGGCAAACACCGGCACCGGCGGCATGACGTTGCCTGCCACCAGCACGCTCGTGGTGTAGGCCCCGAGCGTCAGCAGCGCGACATAGCCAATCGCCAGATGCCCGGCGAAGCCGACTACCAGATTAAGGCCGGAGACCAGCACCCAATAGATCGCCGCCCGCGTGCCGATCAGCACCCAGTAATCGTTGCTAACGAAGGGCAGGATGATCGCCACCGCAAGGATGCCGAGGAACGGCGCGATGTGCGGCAACGCCGCGCGAAGGGTGCCGGAGTCGTTCTGCGCCGGAACGGCGGTGACCGATGTCATCACACTCTCCGCGCCGTGGAACCGCCGAACAGACCCTGGGGCGCCGCCAGCAGGACCACGATGAAGAGCGTGAAGACGGCGACCGACGAGAAGATGCCGCCGACCAGGAAGTTCGCCGCCTGCTGGAACAGGCCGAGCGCCAATCCGCCGACGATGGCGCCTCTGTTATTGCCGAGCCCGCCGAGCGCCACCGGGACAAAGCCGTAGAAATTCAGCAGCGCACCGTTGGCGAAGAACGCCAGCATCAACTCGCCGCCGGAATATCCGGCCACGCCGCCGATCGCGCCGGCCAGCGCGTAGCTGGCGACACGCAGATTACGTTCGGGCAGGCCGAGCGCACGCGCCGCGAAATTATCTTCCGCGATCGCGACGAAGGCGCGCCCGACCAACGTGCGGCGATAGAGATATTCGAGGGCGACAATGGTGATCGCGCAGGCTGCGACCGGCAGCCAGAACTTTTCGTCCCAGACACCGCTGCCGATGCCAAAGAGCCGCGGAAACGGCTGCGGCTCGGTGCCCCATTTGATCGCGGCGACCTGCTGGATCATCAGCGCGACCGCGAGCGTCGAAAGCACGTAGAGGTGCTGGTCGAGGCTTTTCAGCACCGGCCGCACCGCGACGAATTCGGTGATGATGCCGATGATGGCGCAGCACGACCAGCGTCAGCAGGAAGCCGGCGAGGATCGGCAGGCCCAGCTTCAGCGTGAACATCGAACCGAACACGCCGCCCAGCATCGCAAGCTGGCCCGCGGTGAAGCTCATCACCCGCGACGTCGAGAACATGGTGTTGTAGGTGACGCCGACGAGCGCGTAGATCGCGCCCGCCGCCAGTCCGGATGCGAGGATCGAGGCGAGCATGTGCTAGCGCCCTCTTCCGTCGCTCACGAATATCCCGGCGCCAGCGCGAACGTGCCGTTCTTGGCGGTGGAGGCTTCCGACATCACGATCTCTTCGGTCGGATAGCCATTATGCTGGGTCGGCGAGAAGGTGTAATTGCCGAAATAGCCGGGATATTTGGACAACGTGTTCCAGTAGGCGATGATCCCGGCGCTGTCGGTCGATCCGCTTTCCGCAACGGCCTTGGCGATCAGTTCGATCGCATCGATGCCACCGGCGACCCACCACAGCAGCGTATCGCTGAGCACCACATTGGCCTTGGTGAGACGCGCGACCAGGTCCTCGCTCTTCGGCGGCAGTTTTCCGGCCGCATCGTAGCTGCAGCTCTTGTAACCGATGGCGTAGACTTTCTTCCAGTTGGCGGGCTTTTCGACGAGGCCGGCGAGTTCCCCCGATGCCATCGAGGGGTGACCGACAAACGCGACGTCCCAGTTCAACGCGGCGCGGGTGTTGAACATGCGCGCTTCCATGCCGGTCGAAACGCTCCATACCACGATCACTTCGGCGCCGGCGTTTTTGGCACGCAGCATGTCCGGCGTCATATCCGGTTGGGTCGCGTCGACATTGGCCTGATAAACGACGTCGGCACCGTCCTTCTTGAATGCCGCGACCGAAGCGCCGACCGCGGTCACGCCATAGCCGGTGGTATCGCCGATCACGGCAATCTTTTTTACCTTGAGGATGTTGAGGCAATAATTCCGGACGGCGTCATCCCATTGGCTGTTCGACGGCGCCATGCGGAAGGCGTTCGGAAACTTGGTGGTGTCGATCAGGGTTTCGACAACGCAAGGATGAATATCCGGGATCTTGGCGCGCGCCATGATCGGCGTGGTCGCCAGCGCCTCGCCGGAATTGAGCGGGCCCCAGATGGCATGGACCTTGGCCTGACTGATCAGTTCCTGCGTGGCGTTCACCGCCTTGGTCGGATCGCCCTGGGTATCGCGCATGACGATCTCGAGCTTGCGGCCCTTGACCCCGCCCGCGGCATTGATCGCGTCCGCCGCGAAAGTCACACCGCGGTTGAAGCCGATGGTCGGCGCCGAACTCGGACCGGTCATCGCAGCGAGGCAGCCGACCTTGATCGGTTCCGACTGGGCAATGGCGGGGACTGGAAACGAAAATGCTGCGGCGCCCGCGGCGCCGGCGCCGCCCAACAATACGTCACGACGTGAAATGGCCATGTGATGCGCTTCCTGTTCCCTTTGCGGCGACCGTCATTGGCTGCAGGCGTCCGCGTCGTTGTCCCCGGCTCATGGGCCGGGTTTGATGATCAACTTTGAGCCTGACACAGCAAACTTGTCCAGCGGTCATAAGGACATGGCAGGTCATTGTTCATGGACGGCGCGTCCAACGCTCGGCGTTGACGGCGCCGACCGGCACTTCGCCCGCGATGATCTTCCCGACCTGCCGCACCGTTTCCAGCGACTGGCTCTCGATTGCCGGCGGCGTCAGTCCGCCGATATGCGGCGTCGCGATGACGTTCGGCAGTTTTGCCAGCTCCGGCGACGGCATCTGGTCCGGCGCGCGGCCGACATCCATCGCGGCGCCGGCGATGCGGTTCTCGCGCAACGCCGCCGATAGCGCGGCCTCGTCGACGAGATTGCCGCGCGACAGGTTGATGAAGAAGGCATGCCTCTGCATACGCGCCAGCGCCGCCTGCCCGATCAGGTTTTCGGTTTGCTCGTTGGCGACAGCGAGACAGACGACAAAGTCGGATCCGGCAAGCAGATCGTCGAGCGGCACGTGCTGAAGACCCGGTTCGCTGACGGTGGCAAAGGGATCGGCGATCAGAATTTCCATGCCCAACACCCTGGCGATCTCAGCCAAATAACGGCCGATGCTGCCATAGCCGATGATGCCGAGGCGGCTGCCGGCCAGTTGCCGGCCCATGATGATCTCGGGCTTGCGCTGCGAATGGTAGTCGGCGGTCGCGCGCGAAACGCCGCGCGACAGGTCGACCATGAAGCCGAGCGCGAGTTCGGCGACCGACTGGACGAAGCCCGGCCCGGCCCGCGTGACCAGGACGCCGGCCGCGGACGCGGCGTCGACATCGATGTTGCGGATATCGACCGCGCAGCGAACGAAGGCGCGCAAGTTCGGCAGCGCCGGAAATATCTCGCCCGGCCCGGCGGTGAGGCGATCGGCCACGATGATATCGACGTCGCGCGCGGCCTCGATCAGTCCGGCGGCGTCGAGCGCGTCGTTCGATTCATGCAGTTTCACTCGCGCGAGGGCCTGCAGCCCCGCAAGGCTGCGCGCGCCGTAATACTGGACGCGAGACTGCGGCGTGTGGGTCAGCAGCACTTTCAACGCAGGACGCTTCCTTATCGATCGCCAGGGCATGCAACATCACGGCCGCCGCATCTATGGCCAAACCGCTACGCCGCGCAAGGCGACATCGCCGCGAGCCGCCTACTTCGTCCGGGCGACCGTCGTGCCGTCCCAATCCTCGCCGGCTGGATTTTCGAGTTGCTGCCGGCAGCGTTCGATCATTGCCGATGAAGCGGCATCGTCGCGGATTTCCAGCACGTTCTCGAACGCTGCGATCGCGGCGTTGAAATCGCGCGCGCGGAAAGCGGCCAGGCCGGCCTCATAGGAAACCACCCAGTCGGGCTTGCCGTCGAACTCCGCGGCCATGCCGAGCAGTTCATAGATCTGCAGTCCGCCCGCGCGGCCATAGACCGCCAACCGGTCGAGTTCGCGAACCACGATGCTTTTCCCCGCCAGCCGGCGCGTTTCGGGGCCGATGATGATCGTGGAGCCGTACACCTTGTTGGTGCTCTCCAGCCGGCTCGCAATATTCACCGCATCGCCGATGACGGTGTAGTTCAGCCGTACTTCCGATCCGATATTGCCGACCAGCATGTCGCCGGAGTTGATGCCGATGCGAATCCCGACCGGCTGGCCGTGGTCGTCGACGAGACCCGCCTCCTCCATTGCGCGCCGGCATGCCAGGGCCGCGCGGCAGCAATCGACGGCGTGATCCGGGTTGGGCGACGGCGCGCCCCAGAACGCCATCACGGCATCGCCGATGAACTTGTCGATGGTGCCGTTCTGGTTTTGAATCTGCGCCGAGACACTGTCGAAATAGCGCGACAGCAGCGGAATGATGCGGTCGCCGAGCCGCTCCGACATCCCGGTGAAGCCGGCGAGATCGATGAACATCACGCTCATCGGCCGTATCGCGCCGCCGAGGCGCGCGCCGTTGCCGTCGCTGATCAGCCGCTTGACCAGGTCGGCCGGAATGTATTTCCGGAACGCGGCAAGCCCCTGCGCCATGTCGCCGATCGCACCGGAAAGATTTTCGATCTCGGTCAGCCGCGACGGATGCCGCTGCACCTTGTCGAGGTCGAAACGCTCGACATGCCTGATCTCGTTGACCACCTTGATCAGGGGTGCTGCGATCAGGCGCTGGGCGAGCCATGCCGACAGCAAGTCCGGCGAAAACGATCAGCACCGCAAGACCAATCAGCAAATTCCGGATCGTCATCTGCACCGGACCGAGAAATTCCGATTCCGGCACCACCGTCACCAGCGACCAGCCCGGAAACGAAATCGGCGTCAGCACCGCCTGATAGGCCTTGCCGTCGCGCGTCACTTTCGTATTGAACGGCTGCCCTTCGCCGGGTTCGTAGGCGCTGGCGTTCTGGATCGCTTCGACCGCGATGGGAAACAGCGGATGATCAGGTTTCAGCGGAGTCAGCTCGTCGGCTTCCGGGTCGGGCGACGGCGATCGGAGTGCCGTCACGGGTCGAGGATAAAAGCGCCGGCCGATTTGCCGACGGTAAGCTGCGACAGGAAGTTCGAAACCCGTGTCAGTTCGATGATGATCGCCAGCACACCGGCGCGATTTCCGTCGATATCGATCGGCGCCGAGAACACCGCCGCCGGACGCTCACCGTTGGGATGCGACGTCAAGGTCGACCAGTGATTCGTCGTCGGACTCAATCACCTCGCGAAACCATTCCTGGTCCAGTGACGGAATATTTCGTGTCCTCGACCCGGCTATCCCTGAGCCGCAGATCGTGGCCGACATACTCGTAGCGATCGGTCCGGAGCTTGCGGTCGGGGACGGTGATCTCGAGCATCTCGATGCCGGAATCGCCGCTCTTGTGACCCGGCAGAGAACGATCCATCAGGCCATGCGAACGCCACCCAGGAAATCGTCGGCTGCGATCGCAATTGCGAAACCAGAACACCAGTTCACGCTTCCTGGCATCGTTGATATCGATGACCTGCTCGGTCAGCAGCGTCCGCACCGCGATACGCGATGAGCGGGCCTCTCCCGTGATCGACTGCAGTTCGTCGCCCACGGCGGATACGATCTGGTCGTTGATGGTGTCGGCCAGCGTCTGGCTCACCTGCTGGGCGGTGCGCCACCACAGCAAATGCACGCCGACGGCGCTGACGACGATGGACGTCAGCACGAGGGCGGAAATGGCGGTGCGGATGCCGAGGCGCATACAGGGGTCCAGTTTCGCGGGGCCGCTTACCGGCTTTACGCGACCATAGCAGCGTCTGTTTCGCGAGCGAGGCCATTTCGGCGCCCCGGACACGCCTCTGTGACCGAACTTGAGCCGCAATGCCGACGAAACTTATCGATTGCCTGTTCCGTACAAGCCAGTACGGCGCTATGCCTTGTGGCAATTCTCGAAGGTCATGCAATGCACGATGTTTCCATCCCGGCGGCCCTGATTGCCGGTCTCGTCAGCTTCCTGTCCCCCTGCGTGCTGCCGCTGGTGCCGCCCTATCTGATCTATCTCACCGGCGCGACCATCGAGCATGTCGCCAATGACGAGACGACGCAGACCTCCAAGCGGGCGGTGATGACCTCGGCGCTGATGTTCGTGCTGGGCTTTTCCACCGTGTTCGTGGCGCTCGGCGCCAGCGCGTCCCTGGTCGGCGGCCTGATCCGCGCCTGGTCGGCCGAGCTTTCGATCCTGGCCGGCATCGTGATCATCATCATGGGCCTGCATTTCCTCGGCCTGACCCGGATCGGCCTGTTGATGCGCGAGGGCCGGATGCCGATGCCGAAGCCGGTCGGCTTCTGGGGCGCCTATGCCATGGGGCTCGCCTTCGCCTTCGGCTGGACACCCTGCATCGGGCCGATCCTGGCGGCGATCCTGTCGATCGCGGCGGCAGAGGCCACCGTCGCCAAGGGCGCCGGCCTGCTCGCGGTCTATTCCGCAGGCCTCGGAATCCCGTTCCTGCTGGCAGCCTTCATGATCGAGCAGTTCTCCTCGCTGTTTGCGCGAATGAAGCGGCATTTGAGCAAGGTCGAGCATGCCATGGGTATCCTGATGGTAATCACCGGCATCGGCTTCCTGACCGGCTCCGTTACCAGCATCAGCATCTGGCTGCTGGAGACGTTCCCCGCACTGCAAAATTTCGGTTAGGCCCCCGTAACAAGCGGGTGGGCCGTTGCGAAACTCCTGTCAGGACCAGATTGCCGCGATCGCGGCCGCGCTTTTTCGCGCGTACCGGATCGAAGAAGCCGCAGGTCGCGGTGTCGCCAAATACTCATAAAGGGGGGTCACGTGCATTTCATCGTCAATCTTCTCATCCTGTTGCCCGCGCAGATCGCGTCGCATTTTTCCTGGGCCGGCCCGCTGATCATGCGGCTTGTCGTCGGTTACACCTTCATGCTGGCCGGCTGGGGCAAGCTGACCCATCTGGAGCAGATCACCGAGAATTTTGTCGGCTGGGGCATTCCGTTCCCGAAAATCCTCACCCCCTTCGTATCCGGCGTCGAATGCTTCGGCGGCGCGATGCTGATCCTCGGCCTGTTCACGCGAATCCCGGCCGCGATGCTGGCGGTGGTCATGGTCGTCGCCATCAAGTCGGCGAAATGGGGCGACGTCGATTCGCTGGAGACGCTGCTCGGCTTCGAGGAGGCGGCCTACTTCGCCGGCTTCATGTGGCTCGCCATCGCAGGTCCCGGCGCTGCGTCGCTGGACCGGCTGCTGCTGAACACCGCCGGCCACAGCGAGAAATCGACCTGATCTCACAATCCTGTGACAGCGGCGAAAAGCTGAGCCCGGATTTTGTCGCGCGCGTAGCTGTCGAAACGCCACCGCTTCCGGGAGCCACCATGAAACTCGTCCGCATCGTCGCCTTCTCCTTCGCCACGCTTGTAGCGTCACCATCGTTTGCCGCGGATGGCCCGAAATGGAGTGAATGGAGCGACGATCTGTTTACCCGCGCGCAGGCCGAGCAGCGCTTCGTCATTCTCGATCTCGAGGCGGTGTGGTGCCACTGGTGCCACGTCATGGAGAAGACGACCTACGCCAATCCCGAGGTCAGGGAATTGCTGGCCGCGAAATATCTGCCGGTGCGGGTCGACCAGGACGCCAACCCCGATCTGTCGAGCCGCTACGGCGACTGGGGCTGGCCGGCGACCATCGTGTTCGGTCCCGACGGCACCGAGATCGCCAAGATCAGGGGATATATCGAACCGGAACGGATGCAGGCGCTGCTCAAGGCCATCATCGACGATCCCTCGCCGGGACCGTCGGTCGGCGAAGCCTTTGAGGTGAAGCCGTCGACCTCGGCCTTCCTCGACAAGGAACGGCGCGCCGCGCTGACGAAGAATGTCGACGAAGCCTACGAGGAGAAACTCGGCGGCTGGGGCGAGAACCAGAAATACATCGACGCCGACAGCATGGATCTGGCGATCACGCGCGCCGAGGCCGGCGACGCCACCGCGATCAAGCGCGCCCGGCAGACGCTGGATGCCGCCATTGCGCTGATCGATCCGGTCTGGGGCGGCGTGTACCAGTATTCCGAAGCGGGCTCCTGGACCAAAGCCCATTTCGAAAAGATCATGTCGTTCCAGGCGCAATATCTCCGGCAATACAGCCAGGCCTATGCGCTGTGGAAGGATCCGAAATATCTTGCCGCCGCGCGCAACATCGAACGCTATCTCGCGGAATTCCTGACCAGCCCTGACGGCGCGTTCTATGTCAGCCAGGATGCCGATCTCAACCACGACATCGACGGTCACACATACTACGCGCTGTCGGACGGCGAGCGCCGCAAACTCGGCATGCCGCGCATCGACAAGAATTTATATGCGCGCGAAAATGGCTGGGCGATTTCAGGACTTGCCGCGTACTACAACGTCACCAACGATCGCCAAGGCGCTGGTGATCGCCGAACGCGCGGCGAAATGGGTGATCGACAACCGCGCGCTGCCGGATGGCGGTTTTCGTCATGGCGAGAAGGATCGCGGCGGACCATTTCTGGGCGACACGCTCGCGATGGGCCAGGCCTTTCTCGATCTCTATGCCGCCACGGGAAATCGCGACTGGCTCAATTCGGCCGCCAAGGCCGGCGATTTCGT
The DNA here is from genome assembly GCA_963840465.1 of uncultured Alphaproteobacteria bacterium. GTDB lineage: Bacteria > Pseudomonadota > Alphaproteobacteria > Rhizobiales > Xanthobacteraceae > Bradyrhizobium. Next base: position 77,954 of record CAWIZF010000048.1, read on the forward strand.
CGCGACCTTCCGCGATGAGGCCGGCGGCTTCGTGACCTCGAAGACCGCGGAAGGCAAGACCGGCGTGCTCGCAAAACCCGCCAAGCTGATCGACGACCAGGTGCAGGTCGCAAGGTTCACGAACCTGCTCAACCGCTACTTCGGCAGCGAAAACTATCGCGAGCAGGCCGCGCACGCGATGCGCTATCTCGCCAGCGCCTCGGCCGGCATGATGCGGCCCCTGCCCGGAATTTTGCTTGCCGACGAGGAACTCGCGGTCGAGCCCACCCACATGACGATCGTCGGACACAAGGACGACGCACGCGCGAAAAGCCTGCATGCGTTGGCCCGCGCGCTGCCGGCCCGCTACAAGCGCCTGGAATGGCTGGATCTGCGCGAGGGCAAACTGCCCAACCCCGACGTCGAATATCCCGACCTCGGCGAACCCGCGGCATTCGCCTGCAGCAATCGCATCTGTTCGTTTCCCTCCTTCAATGCCGAGGAGTTGAAGGCCACGGTGGCGCAGATGGCCAGGCTGAAACCTGTGCGCGGATAGCTCGATCGAATTTCGTTGTGCAATGCAACCGGCGGCACGGCATCCCAGCTAATCTGTTGAAGCGCAGCGCTTTCCGGGCCACGCGAGGTCGCAGCTGACGCGCAACGAAATACTCTGGAGCTGCCGGGGTTAGACATGGACGGGATGTCCAATCGCAAAAAAAGAAAATTTTCTTTTGAAACTCTGTAACCAAATCGCCCGATGCCCCGTAGCTGGTTCTGGATGAGCACTCAAATCACGGCGACCGGACCTCCTCCGGCAGGTCATCGCGATCTGATTGACGTCCGCCCTGCCCCTGCGTCGTGGGATCTGCGACCGACGATCAACGGATCTTCGCGACGTCACGTCCTGTCTCAAACAATCATCGAGGAGATCGTTATGAAGTTGACTTCCAAATCCGGTGCGACGCTCGCTGCTGCCGCCGCCACCCTGTTCCTCGCCGGCTCGGTCGTGTCGACGGTGTCGACGCCTGCGAACGCGGCCCAGGGCAAGTGCATGGCCGGCAATGCCTGCAAGGGCCAGAGCGCCTGCAAGGGCTCGGCCAACGCCTGCAAGGGCCAGAACGCCTGCAAGGGGCAGGGTTTCTCGGCGACTTCCGAGAAGGCGTGCGCCGCCATGGGCGCCAAGTTCGTCAAGGGTTGATCGGCGGATCAAGTGCGAGGGAGGGCCCGGCGCTGCCGGGCCCTCGTTGTTTCGACCCGGCGACCGAAATAAATTCGGCTCCGCGCGTAACCAACGCCAGGCCCATCGCGTAGCTATTTTCGGGTGCCGCTTGTCGGCTGGAACTGTCGCTGCTTGCGGGCGGTGCACCCTCACTCTTTTTGGAGGATATCCGATGAAAATGACATCCAAGTCCGGCGCTACCATTGCCGCCGCCGCAGCCACCCTGTTCCTGGCCGGCGCCACCATGTCGACCGTGACCTATGCCGCCGGCGAAGGTAAGTGCGTCGGCGCCAATGCCTGCAAGGGCCAGAGCGCCTGCAAGGGCGGGGCAAATGCCTGCAAGGGCCAGAACGCCTGCAAGGGTCAGGGCTTCTCGGCCATGACCAAGGAGAAGTGCGACGCCGCCAAGGGCAAGTATATGCCCTCCTGAGCCGTGGTCCGAGCGGGGCCCGGTGTAGGCCGGGCCTCGCATCCATGGTAGGTTGAGTGTACAGTTTGAGACACGCCGCCCCGTTTGGCGGTGCCGTTCGAGCGGAGTCGACATGAACGTCGCAAGCAGATTGCCCGACACTTCGGCGGCCCCGCTTGCAGACCGGCCGGCGACATCGGCCAAGCCGCCCTTCCTCGGCTTCGGTCTCGGCCTGCGCCACCAGCATTACGACGAAATCCTGAGCGGCAATCCGCCGATCGACTGGTTCGAGGTCATCAGCGAAAACTACATGCTGCCCGGCGGCCAGCCGCTGCGCACGCTCGATCGCATTTGCGAACGCTATCCCGTGGTGATGCACGGCGTGTCGATGTCGATCGCCTCCACCGCGCCGCCGAATTTCGAATATCTGCAGGCCCTGAAGGATCTCGCCAGGCGCGTCGAGCCGAAATGGGTGTCGGACCATCTGTGCTGGACCGGCGTCCACGGCAAGAACCTGCATGATCTGCTGCCGATCCCCTACACCAGCGAAGCGCTCGATCACGTCGTCAGCCGCGTCCAGCTGGTGCAGGACTTTCTCGGCCGCGCCATCGTGCTCGAGAATGTCTCGACCTACGTCCAGTTCAACAATTCCGAAATGACGGAATGGGAATTCCTGTCCGAGCTGTCGCGCCGCTCCGGATGCTGGCTGCTGTTCGACGTCAACAACGTCTATGTCTCGCCTTCAACCACGGCTACGATCCGATGACCTTCCTCAACGGAATTCCGGCGGATCGCGTGGTGCAGTTTCACATGGCCGGCCACAGCCACATGGGCACCCACATCATCGACACCCACGACCATCCGGTGTGCGAGGATGTCTGGGAGCTCTACGCCGCGGCCCTGAAGCGCTTCGGCCGGGTCTCGACCATGATCGAGCGCGACGACAACATCCCGCCGCTCGACGAACTGCTGCTCGAGGTCGCCAGGACCCGTGAGATGGCCGAGAAGGTCTTGCCTGCAGGCAAGCGGAGATGAGTGACTTCGCACGACAGCAGGCCGAGTTTCAGCGCGGCATCCTCGATGGCGACGAAACGGTGCTGGCTGAAATCCTCGACAGCCCGCGCGAGAAGCGCGACGTGCTGTTCGGCGTCTATCGCTATGCCTATGGTTCGCGGCTGGTCGAGGCCATGCGCAACGACCATGAGCTGCTGCATCTTTATCTCGGCGACGAGATGTTCGACGAGATGGGCCACGCTTACGTCAAGGCGCGCCCGTCCGGGCATCCGAACCTGCGCTGGTTCTCGCAAGGCCTGCCGGCGTTCCTGAAATCGACCGCGCCCTACTCCGAGCATCCCGTGCTGTCCGATCTCGCAGCGCTCGAAAAGGCGCTCAACGACGCCTTCGACGCCGCGGAAGGCAAGGTCGTCGAGCTGACCGACATGGCGGGCTTTGCGCCCGAAGCATGGTCGGGCCTCCGATTCCGGCCGCATCCCAGCGCATCCAGGCTCGAGCTGGCGACCAACGCGGCTGCAATCTGGCTCGCGCTCAAGAACGACGAAGCGCCGCCGGAGGCGACCGCACTGGAGCAGCCCGCGCATCTCCTGATCTGGCGCCAGGACGTCACGCCGATGTTCCGCGAACTTCTCGGCGGAGGAGGCGATGATGTGGGACGAGGCCGCGAACGGCATTCCGTTCGGCGTGCTCTGCGAAATGCTGGCTACCTATGACGATCCCGACAGCGCGGCGGGCCGCGGCGCGGGCTATCTGCACGGCTGGATCACGGCAGGACTTTTGACGGATGTTTCCGTCGGCTCATAAAGGGGGTGCGCGGCGAATGGGAACGGACACCGATCGCCATTTCATCGAGCGCATGCGTTGGGACGAAGTCGCGCGGCGCATCGGTGACGGCGCAGTGGCAATCTTGCCGATCGGCGCCGCCGCCAAGCAGCACGGCTTCCACCTCCCCCTCAATACCGACCGCATTCAGGCCGAATGGCTCGCCGGCCGGATGGCGGAAAAAATCGACGCGCTGATCTGGCCGACGCTGACCTACGGCCATTATCCCGCCTTCGTCGAATATGCCGGCAGCAGCAGCCTGTCGATTTCGACCTTCGAGGCGCTGGTGCGCGAGGTTGCGGGGCAGATTCTCGGCAGCGGATGCCAAAAGCTGCTCGTGCTCAATACCGGGATCAGCACGCTGGCGCCGGTCGACCGCGCCCTGGCGCGGCTGGCGAGCGAGCGGGTCAGGCATTTGTGGATCCACGAAGGTCCGCGCTATCCGCGCGTCGCCAGGCAATTGGCCGAGCAGAGCCATGGCAGCCATGCCGACGAACTGGAGACGTCGCTGATGCTGGCGCTGGCGCCGCATCTGGTCGACATGACGCGCGCCGAAGCCAGCCCCGCGCTGAAACAGGAGACGCCGGGCGCATTGACGCCGTCGGACCCGAACTCGCCGAACTACAGCCGCTCCGGCAGCTATGGCGATCCGACACGGGCGACATCGGCCAAGGGCGAAGCCTTGCTCGCCGCGATGCTCGACGATCTCCACGAACAGGCCGCCGCGTTCATCGCGCAAGACCCTGACCAGCACCGGCCGGCGGCGGTCCAAAGCGTGCTGAGATGAAAGCCGCCGGCGCCTTTCGCTGGACCGTCGCCGCCGCCGTCCTCGCCGCGATGCTGGCAAGCGTCCTGTCGTTCCGCGCCGACGCGCAATCGGAATATATGCGCGGCGACCGCATGCCCTACGATGCGTTCGACCGGCTGCCCAGGACCGATCTCGACGTGCCCGGCGGCACCATCCATGTCGCGTTCGCGCCGGGCGACTTCACGCTGCCCAAGGAAAAACTGCTCGGCTGGATCAGGATGTCGGCGCGGGCCGTCACGACCTATTACGGGCGGTTTCCCGTCGCCTCGCTGCGGCTGCTGCTGGTGCCCGTCGATGGCGGGCGCATCCGCGGCGGCACGACGTGGGGCTATCGCGGCGCCGCCATTCGCATTCCGCTCGGCCGCGATTCGACCGAGGATGTCCTGCAGCGCGACTGGGTGATGGTGCACGAGATGGTGCATACCGCCCTGCCCGACATGCCCGATCGCTACGCCTGGCTGTCGGAGGGACTGGCCGTCTATGTCGAGCCGGTCGCGCGGGTGCAGGCCGGAGACCTCACACGCGCGGGAAATCTGGCAGGCGATGATGCGCGACATGCCGAAAGGCTTGCCGCAGGCCGGCGATCAGGGCCTCGACAACACGCCCACCTGGGGGCGCAAATACTGGGGCGGCGCGATGTTCTGCCTGCTGGCCGATATCGAAATCCGAAAGCGACACGAATAATCGCCTCGGCCTGCAGGACGCGATGCGCGGCGTGCTCGCCGCCGGCGGCAATCATGAGCAGGACTGGCCGATCGAGCGCATTCTCGCAACCGCCGACAAGGCCGTCGGCGTCGACGTGCTGACCCGGCTGCACGACGAGATGGGGCCGAAGCCGGTGACGCCGGACCTTGCGGCGCTGTGGCGCGACCTCGGATTGAAGCGGATTGGCGAAGATATCGAGTTCGACGACAACGCGCCGCTCGCGGCGATCCGCAAGGCGATCACCGCGCCGCACGTATAATAAGGCGATGGAAGAAGCGACGACGATCCGGCAGCCAATCGCTGCCGGATCATCTTGAGCGCAGAGTATCAGAACCGGTAGCTGGCGCCGACGCGCACGAGATGCATCTCGTTGCGGAATTCAGCCCGCGTGCGGTCCTTGCCGGACAGCGTGACGCTGCCATAATCTGCGTAGAGATATTCGCCGCGCCCGACGAAATGCTTGGTGAAAGCATATTCGAAGCCGCCGCCCACGATCAGCCCGGCCTTGACCTGCTCGTCCCAGATCGCCTGCTGCAGGGTGTCGCATCCCTTCTGGATCGTATAGCGGTAGCCGTTGCTGATGCTGGCGACGCCGACACCGACCGCACCATACGCCAGCAGGCGGTCGAACGCGTAGCCCGCGCGCAGGCGCGCGGCTCCGAATGCGCCGAAGTCCGTCAGCAACGCGCTGTCGCCGAAGATGAGTTCGTCCCGTGACGACGAGGATTTGCCCCACTCGAGTTCGCCGCCGATCACAAAGCGATTGGCGAACTGATGATTGTAGCCGCCGTACACGCCGACGGCGAAGCCGCTTGCCTGCCCCTCCGCATGACGGCAAGCGCCATTCCGGCAGTAATCAGCGGCCCACGCCGCATACGCCCCGCCGCCGTAAACGCCCGCATAGAACCCGGTCCAGTTGTATTGAGGCGAAGGCAGGTCCGGAACACGGATTTCGGCAGCCTTCGCCACCGGACCTGCCAGTAAAAAGCCGCAAGCGGCAACAAACCCCCAGGAAACAGAACGCATCAACGCACCTCTTCACGCACGCACACGCAACACATGTTGCGGCAGCAAGCAGAAGAGCGCAGTTCGGGCGCGATGATGTTTAAGTCAGGCGGCGCCGTGTTGAAACGAGGCTATGTTTGGAACGAAACTGCGATGGCCGCCACAATGTACAACCTTAGGCTGAACAACGCGGCCGCGAGACTTCGGCTACCACCAGCGGTTTCAGCGCGGAGGTGGCGGACTGCGGCGTCGTTAGGGCGTGTACTCGTGAATCCGAGAAGGGGTGCATCCGGCCTTATGTTGGCGTTAAGTCCCAAAAGCGGACATCAGGCAGACAGGTCGGCATGCCCAAAAAATTGAACATACGACACGGGCGATGGTCGGCCGCCAAAGATTCACCTCAGATCTGAAGCAATCCTTCCTTGTTTGCGATCGAGTGGCGTCGCGCTGAGCGGAAGGACTTTAGACGTGCGAGGAATGTTACCGCATAGTGAAGCCCGGATGCGGATGTGCATCATGAAGGTCGGTGATCGCGGGCGGTGGACATACCGGGACTGGGCCAGATGGCGCTTCTTGTGGAAGTACTATCCCTGGTACGCGCGAGAAATGCGTTATCGTGGAGATTTCTGCCTCGGACAGGGCTGCATGCACTGGTTCTGGGAGGATGCCGATAAGAAGGAGCGAGGTTATTGTTCGGCAGCGGTCTCGCGGACGCAACACATGATGTGGGCAGGCGGAATGGGAGGACAGACATGGTCCTGAAAATCAAGGCCTTCGCGGGGGCGAACAGCTCGGGCGAAATGAGCAAGCAGCGCGGCTTCCAGGGCCGGTTGGCAATGCGCCACGACGTCAAAACAATACGTTCAGGGCGATAGTAGGAATTGCCGCTTGGAGCGCCGTTGTATTGGCTGTGGTGGTTTCGCTGTTGTAGCGGCTTGTCCAAGGCCGTCGACGCGGCGGAGAAAATCACAAGGCCCCAACTCCCAGGCACACCGGACCTCGTTCGTCCGAGGATGCGGCTACTTTTTCGACGGCGCCGTTGATGCAGGCAGCAAGACGAGCGCCGCGACCAGCCCTGCCGCTGATGCCACCGCCGCTGCCGAGAACAGCCAGACATAGCTGATCGCCGATTCCTGATTATGAAGCACCGCGCCGAGAACGGCGATGCCGACCGCGAAGCCGCCCTGGCGCATGACGACTGTCACGGCAGATGCCAGGCCGGCAAGATCCGGCGGCACAAGCGACACGGCCGCGCCGGACAGTTGCGGGTGAGCCAAAGCGACGCCGACCCCAATCGCGCCAATCCCGCAGAAAGTCGGAATTAGCGGCGGCGCTGAACCATCCGAGATCAGCGCGATCGCAATGGTGGCATTGCCGGCTGCCAGAATCGCGAGCGCCAGGGCGAAGTGAAGCCGCCATCCCAGACGATCGGCAAGCCGGCCGCCCAACGGCGGCAGGAACAGCATCGGCAGCGTGGCCGTCAGCAGCGCGATGCCGGCCACTTCCGAGGACCAGTCGAAGGCAGCAGCAAAGAACAGCGGCAGGTAGACGAGGATCGCCCAGTAGCCGATCGACACCGCGCACAGCAGGATCGCAATTCCGACCATGGCCGGCTGGACGAATATGCCGGGATCGAGGATCGGGTTGTCGCGGCTTCTCTGCTGGATGCCGAATGCGGCCAGAAACACTGCACTGAGCGCGAGACCCGCCACCATATATGACGTCGATGTGCGGCCATGCAACAGCGCCTCGACAAGCGCCGTAAGCGCTGATGTAAACAATACGACGCCCAGGGGGTCGAGCGGCCGGGGCACTGCCTCGCGCGCCTCCGCGACCAGCCGCGGTACGCCCCACGCGACCAAAGCGCAGACTGGCAAGTTGATGAGGAAAATCCAGCGCCAGCCGATCCACGACGAGACAAGCCCGCCCATCGTCGGACCAAATGCCATCGCGACGCCGGACATGACACCAACCAGGGCAAACGCGTCGGTGCGCGCCCTTGCCTGCACATAGACGCTGGCGATCAGCGCGAAGCCGCCGGTCACGATGAATGCAGCGCCGACCCCCTGCAGTGCGCGAGCGGCCAATAGCGTCGGTCCGTCCCATGCCATCCCGCACGCCAGAGACGCGAGAGCAAAGATGCCGTTGCCAACAAGCAGCGCCCGCCGTCGCCCATACCGATCCGCCAACGCTCCAGCAAACAACAGGCAGGCCGTGAAGGCCAAACTGTAGGCATCCATGACCCAGGCATATCCGGCAATTTCGAGCCCGAGCTCTCGCGCAACCGCCGGCAACGCGATGACCACCGCCGTCACATCGAAGTTGGTGAGGAAACCCGCCATACCCAACAGCAGGGCCGGCGTCATGGATTTTGCAGCCCGACCGGAGCCACTGTCGGACATACTTGTTGGTTGCGTCATCGTGCGAGTTCTGACCTTGCGTGCCGGCTACTGGTGTCCTGAATTCCCGCTATTGACCAACGCCAATCGTTCACATCGCCATGAATCTCGTTCATAATGCCGGCATGCGTGCTCTTCCCCCTTTTGACGGCCTGATTGCGTTCGACGCGGCGCTGCGCCATCGCAGCATGACGCGCGCGGCTGGTGAGCTCGGACTCACACAGAGCGCGATCAGCCATCGACTGAAAAAGCTTGAGGGCTTTGTCGGCGCGCGGTTGCTCGATCGAACAGGCGGCGGCCTGTTGCCGACCGCAGCCGGCGTCAGCTTGGCCGAGGGACTCGGGCGGCTGCTTGACGAGATGGCAGAGCTACGCGCCCGCTCGCGTGCTTCGGTGCGGCCGCGGACGCTCAAGATCGGACTGGGCTCGGCCCTTGCGAACTACTGGCTGGTGCGGCGCCTGACGGCGTTTGCGTCCGCCTATCCCGACATTGCGATCGAACTCTGCATCATCGAAAGCGATGTTCAGGCGCGCGCCCTCGATCTCGACGTGCAGATCCGTTGGATTCCCAGAGCTGGCGCGCGCGCCACATCGACCCAGCGCCTGCTGTTCGACGAGATGGTTTTCCCGGTGGCGATCCCGTCTCTGCTGCCGCGCGGGCGGCCATTGCGCGAGCCGCACGTGCTCGGCACGTTACCGGTACTGCACAAGGGCCTCGCTGGCCGGAACGACGGCGCGGAATGGTCGTGGCCGGTGTGGTTCGAACGGCTGGGCGTCACGGCTCCCGTTCAGGCCGGGCTTCGCTTCGACAATCTCGGTACGGCCATCACGGCCGCCTTGCAGGGCAGCGGTGTCGTTCTGGCAAGGTCCCTGCTTGTTCACGATGCACTGGCGGAAAAGCGGCTTTGCCGCGTCGTGTCGCCGGACTGGGATATGACCTGCAGCAAGGCGCATGTCATCCGCTGGCCTGCCGCCCTGGCCAATGACAGGCGCGTCGCACTGTTTGCCGACTGGGTCGTCAAGGAAGCGAAGAGAACATCCCTTCAATGAAGATGCATCGCCGTTAACGTTCGCTGCGCGTCCCGAGTCCCGGTACCCCACAGGCCGATCTTGCCAGGGTTGAAAATGTTTTGCGGATCGGCGGCCAGGGTGCGCACTCACGAATCCGGTGATGATGCATCCGGCCTCGTCTGAGCTATACCCCCGAAAGTGGACATCAGTCAGTGGGAGTCGGCTTGTCCGCTAAGTGCCAAGAAGAGACTCGTGCATCGCAGCATCGGCGGTCTAGAATACGGAGCACCTTTTGAGGTGATTGGGGGACTGCATTACGCTCTTTGAGTTAGATCAATCCGCAGTTTTGTTTCGAGCCTATTAATTATCGGTTCCTAACCAAAAACGCGGGAGGATGCTGACCATGAAGTCAAATCCACTTAGGCCGCACACCCCTGATGATGATCCAGAACCCGGAACGCCAGGTACCGCCGAGGACCTCTGTCCTGAGTGCGCAGGAACCGGCAAGCTGGTAGACAAGGTGACCCGCAAGCAAAGCGCTTGCGAACGCTGCGATGGTACGGGGATCATCATCCAAGGCGTTGGATAGCGGTTAGCTTTCGCCGAAGGCTCAGTTCCTAGCAGGAGTAATCATCATGAACGAAAAAGCGAAATCGGAGAAAATCCAAGCGCAAATTCTGCGTGATACCTTTGAAGGCATGAAGGGTCGTCAGCCGAAGTCAGATCAGGAACTCAAAGAGTGGCTCGCCACGGACGAGGGCAAAATGGCAACGATGTTTGAGTCCACGGGGCTTTCTGCTCACGGCGATGAGAGCAGTGGCGGAATTCCACTAATCCAAATTCTGCGTGATGCCTTCGAAGGCATGAAGGGTCGTCAACCGAATTCGGATCAAGAGCTAAAGGAGTGGCTCGCCACTGGCGAGGGTAAAGAGGCGGAGTCCAGTTTGATTTCGCGATTCGCTGAAATCGGGCAGTCTTAACGACCGCTTTTTGGAGATCGAACAGCAGGTGCACCATTTTCAAACCCAAACATATCTCCCGGCAGGTGGAAGGAGTTGATCTGGCGACGACCATCTGCGAGCAGCTTATAGGGTCCGCACTGCTCCAGAGATAATTTGGTAGACATACTCTGCTTGCCCTCCCTCGCCGAAGACCTCCGTCCCTCTGCGTCACCCCAGACGACCAAAAAAAGTGCCGCCAGCTCTTGGGGAAAGCCGGCGGCTTGGGGGCAAATGCATGGTCAAGGGGGGCTAAGCCAAATGATCGAAACCACATTCTGCGCGCGCAATACCGAGCAAGATCAAAGATCGTTAAGAGCGCTTCTCTGCCCTTACAGTTTCCTCGCTTTCGCAAGCAATTCGTCGATCATATCCGCCTGTTCCCAGGAAAACTCGGAACGTCCGAAATGACCGTATGCTGCGGTGTCCAGGTAGATAGGCCGGCGAAGCTTCAAGTGGTCGATCATTCCCTTCGGGGACAGTGGAAACACCTTCCGGACTAGCGTCGGAAGGGCATCCTCCCGAAATCTTGGACGTGCCGAAGCCGTTGACCATCACCGAGACCGGGTCGACCAGCCCTATGCAGTAGCCCAGTTGCACCAGACATTCCTCCGCGAGGCCGGCCGCGACGATATTCTTGGCGACGTATCGTGCCATGTAGCCTCCGGAGCGATCCACCTTACTCGGATCTTTGCCGCTGAATGCACCACCGCCATGAAGCGACCATCCGCCATAGGTGTCGACCATGATCTTGCGCCCGGTCAGGCCAGTATCGCACTGCGGACCGCTGACCAGGAACTTGCCGGTCCCGTTGACCACGATCTTTGTCCTCTCATCGATTAGGTCGGTGACTACCGGTCGCACGACTTTTGCGATGATCTCCTGCTTCGCTTCTTCTGTCGTGTACCTCCCGTCCCGCGTGACCACGTCGGGGGTGTGTGAAGCGGCGATCACGATGTAATCCGCACGAACCGGCCTCCCGTCGCGGTACTCCACGGTGACCTGCGTCTTGCCGTCCGGCCCGAGATACCGAAGGTCCCCAGACTTGCGTACCTCGGCGAGCCGTTTTGCCAGGTGGTGTGCGAGTTGAATTGGCAGCGGCATGAACTCCTTGGTCTGGTTGCAAGCATAGCCGAACATCATGCCCTGATCGCCGGCTCCAATCTGCCCCTCTTCTTTGGTCACACCGGCATCGATATCCGGCGACTGGGCATGAAACGTTCGCAGGACCGCTGCAGTGTTCACATCGAAACCATAGAGCGGTGACGTGTATCCAATCGCGTTACCGACGTCACGAACCACCTTCCCGACGTCGAACAACGCCGTTGTCGTGACCTCGCCCCCGACGATCAGAAGGCCCATCGTCACGTAGCACTCGCAGGCGACGCGCGCCTGCGGATCGTGTCTCAGACACTCGTCCAGAACGGCGTCGGAAATCTGATCGCAGAATTTATCCGGATGACCTTCGGTTACCGACTCGGAGGTGAAAAGCATGTTCTTTGGGAACATCGACATCGCGCGCCCTCCGACCGTTTTAAGGGTCCGCTACCAGGGAAACCCAGCGAAGCGTTCCGCCATTCACACTTTCCCGCAGGTATGAGTTTAGCCTCGACGAGCGATCCCGATGGACGTCCTCCTGGGAAAACAGATGCCGGTGGTCTCCGTTCTGCCGTCCCATCATCGCCGATCCCCGACCATCGCGTCGCGGGCAAAATTACATTCTGGAAATACTTGTATCGGCTTGACATGGATCAAGATCTATCGTGCTGGCAGGACGAGTTCCATGTCGCATTTGGGGTCATTAACAGACATGCCGGTCCCGACCTTCGAGGCCCGCCTTGCCTCGAACAGCGGACATTGGTTATCGCCGCCGCTAAATTTCCTTCAGTCGGCTTGAAGCGCGCCCTCTACTCCACCGGCACGATCTTGCCGGGATTGAAAATGTTCTGCGGATCGAGCGCCTGCTTCAGCGCGCGCATGGCGTCGATCGCCTCGGGGCCGAGCTCGGCCTTGAGATATTTCTGCTTGCCCTGCCCGATGCCGTGCTCGCCGGTGCAGGTGCCGCCCATCGCCTGCGCCCGCTCGACCAGGCGATGCATGAAGTCCTCGCCGCGCGCCATTTCTTCCTTGTTGTCGACGTCGCAGACCAGCGAGCAGTGGAAATTGCCGTCGCCGACATGGCCGACGATCGGCGACAGCAGGCCAAGCCGCTTCAGATCGTCCTCGGTCTCGGTGACGCAATCGGCCAGCCGCGAAATCGGCACGCAGACGTCGGTCGCCACCACACCCGCTCCCGGGCGCAACGCCTTCACCGACCAATAGGCGTCATGGCGGGCCTGCCAAAGCTTGGTGCGGTCCTCGGGCTTGGTGGTCCAGGTGAAATCGCCGCCGCCGCATTCCCTGGCGATTTCGCTGAAATTCCGGGACTGCTCGGCCACCTCGACCTCGCTGCCGTGAAACTCCAGCAGCAGCAGCGGCGTCTCCGGCAAGGTCAGCTTCGAATAGGCATTGCAGGCGCGGACCTGCTCGGCGTTGAGCAGTTCGATCCGCGCCAGCGGTATGCCGGTCTGGATGGCAAGGATCGTGGCCTGGCAGGCGCCGCGCACGGTCTCGAACGAGCAGGCGGCGGCGGCGATCGTCTCGGGAATGCCGCGCAGCTTGATGGTGAGTTCGGAGATGATGCCGAGCGTGCCTTCGGCGCCGACGAACAGATGCGTCAGGTCGTAACCGGCCGAGGATTTTTTCGCCCGCGTGCCGGTCGTGATGATCTCGCCGTCGCCGCGCACCACTTTCAGCGCCAGCACATTGTCGCGCATGGTGCCGTAGCGCACGGCATTGGTGCCGGAGGCCCGCGTCGAGGCCATGCCGCCGAGCGAAGCGTCGGCGCCGGGATCGATCGGGAAGAACAATCCCTGGTCGCGTAGATGCTCGTTCAGCGCCTTGCGGGTGACGCCGGGCTGGATCACGCAGTCCAGATCCTCGGCATGAACGTCGAGAATCCGGTTCATGTCGCGCAAATCGATGCAGACGCCGCCGGCCGGCGCGTTGACCTGCCCCTCCAGCGAGGTGCCGGTGCCGAAGGCGATCACGGGAACAGAATGTTTGGCGCAGATCCGCACCACGTCCTGAATGTCAGACGTTTCCTGCGCCATCACCACCGCATCCGGCGGCTGCGTCGGCAGCCACGTGGTGGTATGGGCGTGCTGCTCGCGCACCGCTAAAGAGGTGATCAGCCGGTTGCCGAACCGCGCCGCCAGCGCCTCGACCGCGCTTGCCAGCGCCTGCGGCTCCGGCCGCTTCAAATTTCCCGATATCGTCGTCGCCACGGCAAATTCCTCCCGGATTTGAGCGGACCGTGGCAAAGGATATAAGGGGGGTCAAGAGACCCGCAAAAACAAAGGGATGGATGATGACGTCCGGTGCCGCCAGCAAGGAAAACTTGAAGGACAGTTTGAAGGATACGCCGCTGCCGCCGGTCCCGTTTTTGTCCTCGGTGATGCAGATCGAACCGCAATGGATCGACTATAACGGCCACCTCAACATGGCCTACTATAACGTCATGATGGACCGGGCGATCGACCAGATGTGGCTGCATCTCGGGATCGGGCCGGCCTACATGAAGGAGCGCCACGGCTCGACCTTCACCGCCGAAGCCCATGTTCGTTATTTGCGCGAGATTCACCTCGGCGATCCCGTTCAAATTTCGGTTTATCTGTTAGGTCATGACGAGAAGCGGCTGCATACGTTCGAGGAATTGCGCCACGCGACCGAAGGCTGGATCTCCGCCACCTCGGAAAACATGACGCTCCACATGGACATGACGGCGCGGAAAGTTGCGCCCTTCCCGCCGGACATTCGCGCCCGCATCGAGGCGGTGGTGGCTTCGCATGCCGCCGTGCCGCGGCCCGAGGGGACCGGCCGCACGGTGGCGATGCCCAAGAAATAGAACGAAATGGCGGCGCGTTCAGGCCGGCAGCCCGGCCTCTCGCAGCGCGCCGACGACCAGATCGCACTGGCTTGGCGGCAGCGGCGGCATGCCCCGCTGCACTTCCGGCACCGTGAGATCAGGATAATGCTGCCGGAGTGCACCGAGGCTGCGGCGCGCCTGCGGCGCCTGCCCGGCGAGCACATAGGCCGGGCACAGCGTTCGATGCACCCAGCTTGCGGAAGGATGCTCGGCCAGCGCCCGCTCCTGCCAGCGTGCACCTTCGGCGTATTGACCGGCGGTGAAAAGCGCACAGCCGATGCCAACCATGCTGTTGAACGCCAGCGGATCGTGGGGCGCGAGGTCGAGCGCAATCTTGAACCGCTCGACGGCGGAAGCCGGATCGCCCTTGTAGACGTCGATCCATCCGCCGCGGCTCCAGGCCCATGCCGATCCGCCGTCGATCGAAAGCGCCTTACGCGTGACGAGATCGGCGGCATCGAACTCGTTGAGCAGCGACAGCGCATTGCCCAGGATGGCCAGCACCGTGGCATCGTTGCACAGGGTCCTCGCCTTGTGCACGAGTTCGAGGCTTCGCGTGCGCTCCTGCGAGGGCGCGGACGTGAAATGATAGACGACACGCTGAACATGCGCCCAGGCGGCAAGCGCGGTCGCGAGCGGATGGTCCGGGTCCATCTGCAGCGCGCGATCGAGCAGTTCCAGCGCGCGGGCATTGCCGTTGGCGTCGAGGGAGAGAACGCCGGGCATGGCGCGCAGCGCCAGATCGTAAGCGCCGAGGCAGGCCGCAGGTTTTCGCAGCGCGTGATCGATCTCGGCCAACCGCAGACATGGCTGCAGCGCCGCGGCGATCCTGACAGCAAGATGTTCGCCGCTTGCGGTTTCGTCGCGCAAGACGCCATCGGCGCGATGCGCCCAGAGCTGGCCGCCGGTTTCGGTGTCGATCAGCCGGACGACGAGCTGGGTGTGGACACCCGTTCCCCTGATCGCTGCGGTCAGGAGATGGCGGGCCGCCCGCGTCCCGGTTACGACCGAAATCCCGGCGCGGGTCAGTGCGGCCACGAGATCGTCGGCCATATCGGCAGCCATCTCGCGATTTTCCGCCGACGCCTCGATCGGCCCGAACGCCATCGCGGGCCGGTCCCGGGCCGGCACAAGCAGCGGGGGCATCCCGCCGAGCGAGGCCGTAAAGACCGCCTGCCGCGTCAGCGTCTGCGACGGCGTCTCGCCGTAGCGGCGGCGATACGCGATCGAGAACCGCCCGAAATGCGGAAAGCCGCAGCGCAGCGCCACGTCCATGATCCTGACGCCGGGCGTCCCCTGCAGCAATTCGCGGCGGGCGCATTCGAGCCCGATCTCGCGCAGCACGGCGCGCGGGGTCTTGCCGACAAAGCTCAGGAACTGGCGTTGCAAGGTCCGGCCGGAAGTGCCGGCAATGGCAGCGAGATCCGTCAGGCGCCAATTGCGGCCGAGATTGGCACGCATCGCTTCCAGCGCGCGCCTGACACCGCGGGGCACCGGCGACTTCGCCGATGAAACATCCTGACTGGCAATCATCCGCAACTCCAAAGGCCCCTGGCTGTGAGTCCCGGAGCGGTCGAAAGGTTCACGATCGGGATAGCCGTGTCGCGAAGTGGATAGGCGCCTGAAGCTCCCCCGGCCTAAGCCCGGGTCACGCCCCAACCGTCAGATCCACGCCTCAAGGAGGAAGCACATGGCTACATCCACTGCCGTCAAGACCGAACAACCCGGCCAGATCGACCTTTCCGCCCTCAAGACCAAGCAACACGGCGCCTGGTCGTCCGGCGACTATGCCATTGTCGGCACCACGCTGCAGATCGTCGGCGAAGAGCTGTGTGAGGCGCTCGACCTCCGGGCCGGCCAGAAGGTGCTCGACGTTGCCGCCGGCAACGGCAATGCCACGCTTGCCGCCGCCCGCCGCTGGTGCGAGGTGATCTCGACCGACTACGTGCCGAGCCTGCTCGAACGCGGCCGCGCGCGTGCCACGGCGGAAGGCCTGTCGGTTCAGTTCAAGGAAGCGGATGCGGAAGCGCTCGACTTCGGCGACGCGACGTTCGATGCCGTGCTCTCGACCTTCGGCGTGATGTTCACGCCGGACCAGGACCGCGCGGCTGCCGAATTGCTGCGGGTATGCAAGAGCGGCGGCAAGATCGGCCTCGCCAACTGGACGCCGGAGGGCTTTATCGGGCAGTTGTTCAAGACGCTCGGCAAGTACCTGCCGCCGCCGGCCGGCGCGAAATCGCCGGCGCTGTGGGGAACGCAGGCCCGCATCACGGAGATGTTCGACGCGTCCGCTGCCTCGATCAAGGCCGAGCGGCGTCACTTCACGTTCCGCTACCGCTCGCCGATGCACTTTCTCGACGTGTTCAGGACTTACTATGGCCCGACGCTGAAAGCCTTTGCGGCACTTGACGAAACCAACCAGCGCCGCCTCGCCGACGATATCCTGAAACTGATCGGATCGATGAACCGCGCCGAGGATGGCACCATGGTGCTGCCGAGCGAGTATCTGGAGATCGTGATCGTCAAGCGCTGACGGGATTCAAAATATTTGGGCGGCGACGGCCTGTACGGCCCGTCGCCGCCCAATATCCATTCAGCAGCTTCCGCTAGACATTGCCTCGCCCGCGTACCAGCCCGACCACCGCCGAGACCAGGAACAGGACGATGGCGATGAAGAAGATCGCCTTGGCGATTTCGATGGAGACGCCGGCGACGCCGCCGAAGCCCAGAATACCCGCGATCAACGCGACGACCAGAAACGTAACGACCCAGCTCAGCATGACACCACCTCGATTGGCTGTTGCTCTCGCGATGACGGCGACTGCAGTGTCCCGCACCGACTGACAGAACAATCCAGTGCGGAAACGAAGGTTCCGGAGCCGCGAAACCCCGAAATTTGACGATTCCGGCGGAACAAAATCGCGGGCATGTCCTCGAAATCCAGCCTGCAAAAGCGCCGGGATAAAACCTGTCAAAACGGCCGGACAGGCCCTATATGGCCCTTAATCCCTGCTATGAAGGCTCCCCTTTACCGCCTCACGGTGCCATCGTGGGGCCAAGACGATTCGAGCATGACCGAGCCGAGCAAACTGCCCCATCGCGGCGTCCCCGAGCACCAGCCAGCGGCTGGCGGCATTGCCGCGCGTGCGCGGGCCGCGGCGGGCCCGCAATATCTGAACGGGCTCAATCCGGAGCAGCGCGACGCGGTCGAGACGCTGGACGGACCGGTTCTGGTGCTGGCCGGCGCCGGCACCGGCAAGACCCGCGTGCTGACCACGCGGATCGCCCACATCCTGAGCCAGGGCCGGGCGCGGCCGCAGGAAATCCTGTCGGTGACCTTCACCAACAAGGCGGCGCGCGAGATGAAGCTGCGCCTCGGCCAGATGCTCGGCCAGGCCGTGGAAGGCATGCCGTGGCTCGGCACCTTCCACTCGATCGGCGGCCGCATCCTGCGTTTCCACGCCGAACTGGTGCAGCTCAAATCCAATTTCACCGTGCTCGATGTCGACGATCAGGTCCGGCTGCTCAAGCAGCTGCTGCAGGCCGAGAACATCGACGACAAGCGCTGGCCGGCGCGCATGCTGGCCGGGCTGATCGACGGCTGGAAGAATCGCGGGCTGACGCCTTCGCAGGTGCCGGCGGGCGAAGCCGCGATGTTCGGCAACGGCAAGGGCGGAAAACTCTACGCCAGCTATCAGGAGCGGCTGAAGATCCTCAACGCCGCCGATTTCGGCGATCTGCTGCTGGAGAACATCCGGCTGTTCCGCGAGCATCCCGACGTGCTGCGGCAGTACCAGAACCGGTTCAAGTTCATTCTGGTCGACGAATATCAGGACACCAACGTCGCGCAGTATCTGTGGCTGCGGCTGCTGTCGCAGGCGCCGTCGCGGCCGGGCGTGCCGCTGTCGGCGATCATTCCGGGGGATCTAACCTCGCCCCGCTTGCGGGGAGAGGTCGAAGACTGCGAAACCGCAATCCGGGTGAGGAGGAACTCTCCGCAGACTGCGCTCGCGGAGACAGCCCCTCACCCCGACCCTCTCCCCGCAATGACGGGGAGAGGGAGACAGCCGCCACCACCGCCCCCCTCAAGAACATCTGCTGCGTCGGCGACGACGACCAGTCGATCTATGGCTGGCGCGGCGCGGAGGTCGACAACATCCTGCGCTTCGATCACGATTTTCCCGGCGCCAAGGTCATTCGCCTCGAGCGCAATTACCGCTCCACCGGCCATATCCTCGCCGCCGCCTCGCATCTGATCGCGCATAATGAAGGCCGGCTCGGCAAGACGCTGCGCACCGAGGATGTCGACGGCGAAAAGGTCACCGTCACCGGCTCCTGGGATTCGGAAGAGGAAGCCCGCGCCATCGGCGAGGAGATCGAGGAACTGCAGCGTGCGAAGGAGAACCTCAACGAGGTCGCGATCCTGGTGCGGGCCTCGTTCCAGATGCGCGAGTTCGAAGATCGTTTTGTCACGCTCGGCCTGCCCTATCGCGTGATCGGCGGTCCGCGGTTCTATGAGCGCGCCGAAATCCGCGATGCGCTGGCTTACCTGCGCGTGATCAATTCGCCCGGCCGACGACCTCGCCTTCGAGCGCATCGTCAATGTC
Organism: uncultured Alphaproteobacteria bacterium; assembly: GCA_963840465.1. GTDB lineage: Bacteria > Pseudomonadota > Alphaproteobacteria > Rhizobiales > Xanthobacteraceae > Bradyrhizobium. Next base: position 96,896 of record CAWIZF010000048.1, read on the forward strand.
CCGAAGCGCGGGCTCGGCGACGCCACCGTGCAGATGCTGCACGACCACGCCCGCAAGCGCCGCATTCCCCTGTTCGAGGCGGCGCGTGCCGTGGTCGAGACCGACGAACTGAAGCCGAAGGCGCGCGGGTCGTTGCGCGATCTCATCCTGCATTTCGACCGCTGGCGCGCGCAGCGCGAGGTGACGTCGCATACCGAGCTCGCCGAAATCGTGCTCGACGAGAGCGGCTATACCGAGATGTGGCAGAAGGACCGCTCGGCCGACGCCGCCGGCCGGCTCGACAATTTGAAAGAACTCGTGCGCTCGATGGAGGAGTTCGAGAACCTGCAAGGTTTTCTCGAACACATCTCGCTGGTGATGGACCGCGACGGCGGCGCCGCGGACGAAGCGGTGTCGCTGATGACGCTGCATTCGGCCAAGGGGCTCGAATTCGACAATGTGTTCCTGCCCGGCTGGGAAGAAGGCCTGTTTCCGAGCCAGCGCACGCTCGACGAACAGGGCCGCGCCGGCCTCGAGGAAGAGCGCCGCCTCGCCCATGTCGGCCTGACGCGCGCCCGCCGCCGCGCAAAACTCTATTTCGCCACCAACCGCCGCATCCACGGCACGTGGTCGACCACGATCCCGTCGCGCTTCCTCGATGAACTGCCGTCGGCCAATGTCGAGATCACGGAATCCAAGGGCGGCTCCGGCTGGGGCGGCAGCGGCGGCTACGGCCCGTCGCGCTTCGACAATGTCGAATCCTTCGGCTCCAGCTACTCCACGCCGGGCTGGCAGCGCGCCCAGGCCAATCGCAACCGCGGCCAGGGCGGTCGCGGACAGGCCCGCGGCGGTTTCGAGGAAAACCAGTCGCCGTTTTCAGGCTCGCGCGGCGATGCCGGCTCGCGCGGCGATACCTTCTCAGGCGGCGGCTTCTCGCGCAACAAGCGCGGCCCGATGGTGATCGAAGGCGAACTGGTCGCGAAATCCACCGGCACCGTTTCGGAATTCTCGCTCGACGACCGCGTGTTTCACCAGAAATTCGGCTACGGCAACGTGGTGAAGATCGACGGCAACAAGCTGACGATCGCGTTCGAGAAGGCCGGCGAGAAGAAGGTGGTCGATAGTTTCGTGGAGCGGGTGTAAGCGGCGATAATGTGTTTCCCCGCACGCGAATTGCAGTAACGTCGGTGAGGCCGGACAGCGTTCCGTATCTGCCGCCGCGTGTTCCCACCCCGGTTCCCCCGCCGCTCGACCCGGCCGAAGCGCCGCCTCGACGCGCCACATCTCCATTTCAGACTGCCATGCTCGCGATGCCACCAATCATATCCGTCTCAAATCTCTCAAAGACCTACGGCTCCGGGTTCAAGGCGCTGAACAACATCAATCTGGACATCAAGCCCGGCGAGATTTTTGCGCTGCTCGGGCCGAACGGCGCGGGCAAGACGACGCTGATCAGCATCGTCTGCGGCATCGCCAATCTGAGCGAAGGCAGCGTTACGGTCGGCGGCCACGACATCAACCGGGATTATCGCGCCGCGCGCTCGATGATCGGGCTGGTGCCGCAGGAACTGCACACCGACTCCTTTGAAACCGTATGGGCGACCGTCAGCTTCAGCCGCGGCCTGTTCGGCAAGCCGAAGAACCCTGCGCATATCGAAAAGGTGCTGAAGGACCTGTCGCTGTGGGACAAGAAGGATTCCAAGATCATCACGCTGTCCGGCGGCATGAAGCGCCGCGTGATGATCGCGAAGGCGCTGTCGCACGAGCCGAAGATCCTGTTCCTGGACGAGCCGACCGCGGGCGTCGACGTCGAATTGCGCAAGGGCATGTGGGAAGTGGTGCGCACCCTGCAGGCCGCCGGCGTCACCATCATCCTGACCACGCACTACATCGAGGAAGCCGAGGAGATGGCCGACCGCATCGGCGTCATCAACAAGGGTGAGATCATCCTGGTCGAGGACAAGGCCGGGCTGATGCAGAAGCTCGGCAAGAAGGAGTTGAAAGTGCATCTGCAAGGCAGGATCGAGGCGATCCCCGCCTCGCTCGCCGCCTACAATCTCGAACTGTCCGACGACGGCCACGCCGTGATCTACGACTACGACACCAAGGGCGACCGCACCGGCATCACCAGCCTGCTCAACGACCTCCGCAATGCCGGCATCCGCATCTCGGACCTCGATACCCGCCAGTCCTCGCTCGAAGACATCTTCGTCAGCCTGGTGAGGGCGCCATGAATTACCGTGCGATCCGCGCCATCTATCTGTTCGAAATGGCCCGCACCTGGCGCACGCTGCTGCAGAGCATCGTCTCGCCGGTGGTCTCCACCTCGCTCTATTTCGTGGTGTTCGGCGCCGCGATCGGCTCGCGCATCACCGAGGTCGAGGGCGTCAGCTACGGCACGTTCATCGTGCCGGGGCTGGTCATGCTGTCGGTCCTGACGCAGAGCATCGCCAACGCCTCGTTCGGCATCTACTTCCCGAAATTCGTCGGCACCATCTATGAAATATTGTCGGCGCCGATTTCCTATTACGAGATCGTCATCGGCTATGTCGGTGCGGCGGCGACCAAATCCATCATCCTCGGCCTGATCATTCTGGCCACCGCGGCGCTGTTCGTGCCGCTGCACATCCTGCATCCCTGGTGGATGCTGACCTTCCTGGTGCTGACCGCGGTGACCTTCAGCCTGTTCGGCTTCATCATCGGCATCTGGGCCGACGGCTTCGAGAAGCTGCAGATGATCCCGATGCTGATGGTGACGCCGCTGACCTTCCTCGGCGGCAGCTTCTACTCGGTGAACATGCTGCCCTCGGGCTGGCGCACCATCACGATGCTCAATCCGGTGGTCTATCTGATCTCGGGCTTCCGCTGGAGCTTTTACGAGATCGCCGACGTCAGCGTGGCCTTGAGCCTCGGCATGACGCTCGGCTTCCTCGCCATCTGCATGGCGCTGGTGTGGTGGATTTTCCGCACCGGGTACCGGCTGAAGAACTGACGGGATCGGACACTGTAGCCCGGATGGAGCGCAGCGCAATCCGGGATTCTCGCGATCGGACGAAGTCCCGGGTTCGCTTCGCTCCACCCGGGCTACGCCGGAGCGCCGCTGCCGCTCGCGAAAATGTCAGCACTTTGCCGCCGATTGCGCCGTCCTGCCGCCTTGTTTGCGCCGCGGCGGGCGTTAACGATTGCGAGCGCGGGTCACTGGAACCAATAGCGGTTTCCGGGCATAGTGCATGCCGGGGACGGAGAGAGCCGGCAGCGTTCGTTCAAAGGCCTGGAGGCCAAAGGTAAAATGCGTTCCTTCCTCATTGCCGTTACTGCCCTGACGCTGTTCGCCTCGGGCGCCGTCCAGGCCAAAGTCGCCATCACCGTCGACAAGGATAACCAGCAGATGACCGTCGCTGTCGACGGCGTCGAAACGTACCGGTGGCCGGTGTCGTCAGGCCTTCCCTCCTACGAGACGCCGAACGGCAGCTTCCGCGCCTTCCGGATGGAAGAGGACCACTACTCCAAGGAATTCGACGACGCGCCGATGCCGCACTCGATCTTCTTCACCAAGATCGGCCACGCCATCCACGGCACGGATTCCGTCAACCGTCTCGGCTCTCCCGGCGTCGCATGGCTGCGTGCGGCTGTCGCGCGACAATGCCGCAAAGCTCTTTGCGCTGGTCAAGGAGCAAGGCGTGCTCAACACCACGGTGACGCTGACCGGCTCGTCGCAGGTGGCGCTGGCGCGCAATCCGCGACCGCGCGGCAATACCGCCGTGGCCCGCCGCGCGCCGCTGCCGCAATATGAACAGCAATACGACTCCGCCGGCGATCCCGTCGTGATCACGCCGCCGGCGCAGCGCGCGGCACCCGTGGCGCGGGCCGACGATGGCTATATCTATCCCGCCGACGGATCTTCGAACGAAGCGCGCTATCCCGCCCCGGGCCGCCGCGTCTACGACACCCAGGCCTATCAGCAGCAGGCGCCGCAGCCGCAGTATTACGGCAACCGCGGCTACGCGCCGGCGCCGCAGGGCTACTACTATCAGCCGCGGCAGACTTATCAGCCGCGCACCTACCAGGACTAGGCGGATGAATTTGGTGCGGCCGCGGCGTTGCCTTGCGGCCGGGATCTCAGCCGTCCGTCGCGCTCGCAAGCTGGCGCTCGCGTTGCGCCGTCAGCCGCGACTGTTGCCAGGCGTCGTGCGCCATCATCCCTGCCGCCATTGCCACGACAAAGACGATGACCCCGGGCGACAGCGTCGCCAGGCTCTCCAGCGCCGGCCCCGGGCATAGCCCGACGAGGCCCCATCCAATTCCGAACAGCGCGGCGCCCGCGACCAGCGGCAGATCGATCCCCGACTTGCCCGGCCGAAAATATTGCCCGGCAAACCACGGCTGCGCACCGCGATCAGCCAGCCTGAAGCCCGGCACCGACACCGCCAGCGCCGCAGCCATCACCACGGCAAGGCTCGGATCCCAGGCGCCGAAGATGTCCAGAAACCCCAAAACCTTGGTCGGCTGCACCATGCCTGAGATCAGCAGGCCCGCGCCGAAGATCAGGCCGCACAACAAGGGGGCGATGATCCACATGGCTCAACCTCCCAACACGTGACGCGTGATCGCGACGGTGATGACCGCCGTCACCATGAAGACGATGGTGGCGGCGATCGAGCGCGGCGACAGCCGGGCTATTCCGCAGATGCCATGACCGGAGGTGCAGCCGCCGCCGAGCCGCGTGCCAAAGCCGACCAGCAGTCCTGCTGCGATAATGACGACCCAGTTCGATGGCAGCTTGGGCTGCGCCATGCCGTAACCGATCAGGCCGGCGAGGATCGGGCGCCAGAATGAGCCCGGCGATGAAAGCGATGCGCCAGCCTTTGTCTTCGCCGCGCAAATTCAACAGGCCGCTGAAGATATTGCTGATCCCGGCGATCCGGCCGGTCGACAACATCAGCAGGACGGCGGAAAGCCCGATCAGCGCGCCGCCGATCGCGGCCGATACGGGAGTGAAATTGGCCATGACATTTCCGTGGGTTCGATGAACAGGCTCAGATCATAGGCGTGCTTTGCCCGATCGCAATGGTCCGATGGCGGCCGCCTTGATCCATCGCAATGTCGGCCAGTCCAGCTACTGGATATGTTGTGCCAGCAACCACAAGGCAAAATCGATGACCAATTGGCCGCAACAAACCACCGATTTGAGCACTCTCCTGCGTAGCCTTCGCGGAACGGCTCCCGACGTCATGAAGGCGTTCGCGGGCATTGCGAAGGCGGCGACGATTTCGAAGGCACTGGATGCCAAGACCAAGGAACTGATCGCGCTCGGCATCGCGGTGGCCGTGCGGTGCGACGATTGCATCGCCTTCCACGTCAAGGCTTGCGTGGAACAGGGCGCCACGAAGGAGGAAGTCAGCGAGACGCTGGGAATGGCGATCTATATGGGCGCAGGCCCATCGGTGATGTACGCGAGCCACGCGCTGGAAGCGTTCACGCAATTCGAAGCCGGTACGGCCAAACCATCGGACAAACCAGGTGCAGTTCGCGATGAGGAAGAAATCCGTCTCGAATGACAGGGGCCGCTCGGAAGGTCATGACGCCCGGAGCCCGAACATCATCTATTCCTCGCCGTTCCTGAGCCGCCGCCACACCGCGCCCAGCACGTTGGAATAATCGTCGGTCCAGACCCGCTGGTGATCCTCGGCTTCGGTCAGCGCCCATTTATCCGACGACGCCAGCTTGCCGACGTCGGCCTCTTCGCGCGCCGAGACCACGACCGAGGTCGAGAAGATGTATTCATTGTCGCGGTTGGAATCCTCGCTGTAGACCCAGCTCTTCAGGTCGTTGGCGTCGGCGATGCCGACGACGACGCTGGCAAGCTCCAGATGGCGGTTGGAGACGTGCATCACGACAGCCCCCTGCGGCGCGAGCTTGGCCTTGTAGATTTCCATCGCCTCTTCGGTCGCCAGATGAATCGGAATCGCATCCGAGGAATAGGCGTCGACGATGATCAGATCGTAGACGCCGTCAGGCTCGCGCGCGAAGGTCAGCCGCGCATCGCCGATCACGGGTTCGAGGTTCGGCTCGCAGACCTGGATGTAGGTGAAGTATTTCGGATCGCGCGCGGTGTCGACCATCGTCTGGTCGATCTCGAAGAACTTCCACTCCTCGCCGGGCTCGGAGGCGCAGACCAGCGTGCCGGAGCCGAGCCCGATCACGGCAACCCGCAGCGGTGCGCCCTTCCGTTCACGGATCGCGGTGATCGCCTGACCAATGCCGCCGTCCTTGTGATAATAGGTGATCGGCTCCGGCTGGCCGGTGACGGGCGTGCCGTCGTCGTTCTTGAATTTCTCGGCGCCGTGGATCGTGGTGCCGTGCATCAGCACGTGATACTGGCCGCCCGGCGTCACCACGATCTTGTGGACGCCGAAGAAGCTGCGCACCGTCTCCACCCGTCCGTCGTCGGAGGGGTACGCGCGCAGCAGCACCAGCGCCACCGCAACGGTCGCAAAGATCTTCCAGCGGTTGGCGTTGAAGCCGAGCGCCAGCAGCGCCGAGAGCACGCCGACCGCGCCGATCACCCAGACCCTGTTGGTGTCGAGCCAGGTGAACAGTTTTCCGGTGGTATAGGTCGGTGCGATCAGCGCGATCGCCAGGACCGCAAGAAACGGCCAGTACCATGCGCTCCAGCGCGGCAGCCGCTCGTTGCCGGTCGGACGGCACAACGCCGCCAGCGCCAGCAGAATCGGATATTCCGCGATCCATGAGAAGGTGAAAGGCGCGATCAGCCCGGCGAACAGGCCGCCGACCATGCCGCCGAACGACAATGCGACATAGAAACCGGTGAGATATTTCGCCGCCGGCCGGGTCCGCGCCAGTTCGCCATGGCAGGCCATCGCGATCACGAAGAAGCAGAGCTGATGTCCGCCGAGCGTCAGCAGCAGATTCTGCTCGCCGCCGACGGCCAGCAGCACCACGACGCCGGCGATCGCCAACGGCTGCGCCAGCAGCATCCATTTGTGCGGCAGCAGCGGCCGCGACTGGAACACCAGCACCCAGGTCAACAGATAGAGCGACAGCGGCAGCACCCACAGCAGGGGCGCTGCGGCGACGTCGGTGGAAATATGCGCGGTGACCGCGATCAGCAGCCCCGACGGTACGGCGGCAAGGAATATCCAGCGGGCACGCAAAATCCATGACGGCGCCGGCGCATCGGGATCGTCGGCCGGCATGTTCAGCTCTGCCGCCTTCGCCGGCGAGCGCAGCAGCAGGACGCCGCAGCTTGCGATCAGCACGATCAAGCAGGCCATAGCCGGCAGTCCAGATCAGGTTTTGCGTGCGCAGCGCGAACATCGGCTCCAGCAGCACCGGATAGGACAGCAGCGCCAGGAAGCTGCCGATATTGGAGGAAGCGTAGAGGAAGTACGGGTCGGGACCGTTGGGGTGGCCGGTGCGGACGAACCAGGCCTGCAGCAGCGGATTATTGGCGGCGAGCGCGAAGAACGGCAGCCCGATCGACACCGCAAACAGCCCCAGCAGCCAGAACGCATAGCCTGAGGTCGGCGGATCGCCCCACCCGCTCGAGATCGACAGCGGCAGCGTCAGCATCGCTACCACGAGCAGCACCAGATGGATCGCCACGGGCAGCATGCGGTTGCGCAGCTGCATCAGAAAATGCGCATAGGCATAGCCGCCGAGCAGCAGCGACTGGAAGAACACCATCGCCACCGACCACACCGCCGGCGAGCCGCCGAGCCGCGGCAGCACCATCTTGGTGAACAGCGGCTGCACCGAGAACAGCAGCAGCGCGCTGACGAAGATCGCGGCGGTGTAGACGATCAGGACCAGCCGGTTCCGGCTTTCGGAAGGCTGGTCCGCGGCAGCGGACAGATCGGGAGAAATCATCAAAACTCCGGCTGGAAACCGGCGGGCGCCGGTGGCGGGATTTCCGGTATGGCCACCGGCGGGGCGCAATGGAGCATAGGGCGACACGGCGAGCAATGCGGGATAAGAAAGCACGGTGAGGGCGCGCCGCGCCCTTACCGATCAAACCTTCTTGAAGCTGAAGCTGGCATGAACGAGACCGACGTTGTCATCATCGGGGCGGGGCATAACGGCCTCACCTGCGCCGCCTATCTCGCGATGGCCGGCCTGCGCGTAAAAGTGGTGGAGCGCCGCAAGGCGGTCGGCGGCGCCGCCGTGACCGAGGAATTCCATCCCGGCTTCCGCAACTCGGTGGCCGCCTATACGGTCAGCCTGCTCAATCCACAGATCGTTGCCGACCTGAAGCTCGCCGAACACGGCCTGCGCATCGTCGAGCGCCGCGCGCAGAATTTCCTGCCCGCGCCCCGATGGCAGCTATCTGCTGACCGGCGAGGGCCGCACGCAGGCCTCGGTGGCAAAGCTCAGCGAGCGCGACGCGGCCACCATCGACGCCTTCTCGCGCGAGCTGGAGGCCATCGCCGACGTGCTGCGGCAATTCGTGCTGCGCGCGCCGCCGAACATCGTCGAGGGCTTTGGCATCGGCGCGATCCGCGAAGCCTTCAACGCGGTGGGCACGGCCGGCATCCTGCGCAAGCTTTCACTGGAGCAGCAGCGCAACCTGCTCGACCTGTTCACGCGCTCGGCCGGCGAGATGCTGGACGAGCGTTTCGAGAACGACCTGGTGAAGGCGCTGTTCGGCTTCGACGCCATCGTCGGCAATTACGCCAGCCCCTACGCGGCGGGCTCGGCCTATGTGATGCTGCACCATGCGTTCGGCGAAGTGAACGGCAAGAAGGGCGTGTGGGGCCACGCGATCGGCGGCATGGGCGCGATCACGTTAGCGATGGCGCGCGCGGCGCGCGGGCACGGCGCCGAGATCGAAACGGAAGCCGGCGTGCGCGAAGTGATCGTCGAGGGCGGGCGCGCCGCGGGCGTCGTCCTCGACAATGGCAAGACCATCCGCGCGAAATACGTCGTCTCCGGCGTCAATCCGAAATTGCTGTATACGCGGCTGGTGCCGTCGGGCGCGCTGGCGCCGGAATTCCTCGAGCGCATCGCGCGCTGGCGCAACGGCTCCGGCACTTTTCGCATGAACGTCGCGCTCAACGCCCTGCCCTCCTTCACCGCCCTGCCCGGCGCCGGCGACCATCTCACCGCCGGCATCATCCTCGCGCCGAGCCTCGGTTACATGGACCGCGCCTGGCAGGACGCGCGCAGCCATGGCTGGAGCCGCGAGCCGGTGGTGGAAGTGCTGATCCCCTCGACGCTGGACAATTCGCTTGCGCCGGAAGGCCAGCATGTCGCGAGCCTGTTCTGCCAGCATGTCGCGCCGGAATTGCCGGACGGGAAATCATGGGACGACCATCGCGAGGAGGTCGCCGACCTCATGATTGCGACGGTGGATAAATTCGCGCCGGGCTTTGCGACAAGCGTGATCGGCCGACAGGTGCTGTCGCCGCTCGACCTCGAGCGGCAGTTCGGCCTGCTCGGCGGCGACATTTTTCACGGGGCGCTGACGCTCAATCAATTGTTCTCGGCGCGGCCAATGCTGGGCCATGCCGATTATCGCGGGCCGCTGAAGGGCCTCTACCATTGTGGCTCGGGCGCCCACCCCGGCGGCGGCGTCACCGGCGCCCCCGGCCACAACGCGGCACGGACCATCCTGGGCGATCACCGCGCGCTGTTCGGATAGGGTGACGAAACGCACAAGGCGCCACGCCGGGACCGGCGTCGCGCCTTGCGAAACGATCAAATTGTCAAATCAAACGGCGTCGTAGGATTCGATCGGAAGCGAACGCGATTCCTGCATCGACAGCGCCGAGCGAAGGCGTCGCGCCTCCGGACACGGTGGCCGACGGATAGCTCACATACGCGCTCAGGGCGCACATCAAGGCACAAACTGCAGCAATTCTCTTCATGTTGAATTCCCCCTGTGAACTTCAGCTGTTTTCAGCGTGCTGCGTTCTTAGGCCAGGCTACTTAATGTGCGGTTCCATTGGCCGGCTCGAGGAAACTGTCTAAGGGCGCGGTAAATCGGGGGTATATCCGGCGTGGTAAGCGGCACTTAACGATCGCCGCCACTCGCATTCGGCTACGAATACGGGACCGTATGCGAACAAGCTGTGCAAACCCGCGCGGGTATCGACGGGAAAAGCCTGTGGATGGTCTGTCGAAAACCGGCCGCCAGCGGCTGTGGAAAGTCCCGGCATGCACCGGTGGATAACATGGATCAGTAATGCCCTGCCCGGCTGTGGACAAAAGGTGGATATTTTGCCGGAGCAACTCTGGCCAAAACGAAAGAGACCGGGCGCTTGACGCGCCCGGTCCCGAAATGCCCCCCGAAACGGGCGATTACTTCAGCGAGCTGCTGATGGTATCGAAGTTCGCGCTGAGCTTGCTGCCGAGACCGTTGACGGCGGTGATGATCGCAATCGAGATACCTGCGGCGATCAGGCCATACTCGATGGCCGTGGCGCCGGATTCGTCCTTAAGGAATGACTTGATGATCGATTTCATGGCTGGTTCCAACCTGGGTTTAAGTTGTTTGGAACACGAGGGTGCCCCCTGCAGTTCCTATCCGGGAACCTACGGAGATGAATCTAAGGTTGTCCTAACGCCTATCGCTCAACTTTTCCGAGATAGTACGACATGAAATTTGCTCAAAGTTGAATGAAACGCTGCCTTCGAGTCGCCGCCTTCCCGCTTTTTTCAGGTTCTTCAATGACTTCCATTGCCCCTACATACCGGGTCAGCTTTGCTGTCGGTGACGAGCACTCAGCCAAGGATGTTGTCGATGCGTTAACCGAGTTCTTTGATGAGGGCCAGGCCGCGATCGCGGCGTTCGAACGGCCGGATGGTCGATGGGACGTCACGGTGCACTTCGCCGAGCCGCCCGATCAGCCGCTGCTGCGCGAACTCGTCGCCAATGCCGCAGGCGCTGATATCGCGGAGGGCATCGCCTTCGACACGGTCGAGGCCAAGGACTGGGTCAAGGCCAGCCTCGAAGACCTCGTCCCCGTACCGGCCGGACGCTTCATCGTTCACGGCCAGCACGACCGCGAGAGGATCGCGCCCAACAAGCTCGGCATCGAAATCGAGGCGGCGCTGGCGTTCGGCACCGGCCACCACGGCACCACGCGCGGCTGCCTGCTGCTGCTCGACCATGTCCTGAAAGCCTGGCGACCGCGCCGCGTGCTCGATCTCGGCACCGGCACCGGCGTGCTGGCGATCGCGGCGGCAAAGGCGCTGCACGAAAAGGTGCTGGCGAGCGATATCGATCCGCCCTCGGTGCAGGTCGCCCGCGAGAACGCACGGCTGAATGTATCAGGGCATCTGGTGCAGGCGATCCGCGCCACCGGCTTCGCGGCGCCGCAATTCGCTGCTGTTGCGCCGTTCGACCTGGTGCTGGCGAATATTCTCGCCAATCCGTTGCGGCAATTGGCAGGACCGATGGCGCGGCATCTGGCGCCGTCGGCACTGGTCATTCTGTCGGGCTTGCTGACACCTCAGGCGACCGGCGTGATCGCCGCCTATCGCGCGCGTGGGCTGGTGCCGGTACGGCATCTGCGCATCGAAGGCTGGAGCAGCCTGTTGCTGCGCAAGGTAAACTGAAGATCTTATTTGCTGGGCCGGTCCGGATTGCGCGCAATCACGCCCTTCTTCATCGACCGCTTGACGCGTGCTTCCGCGAACCTGTCGAGCATCTTGACGACAACACCGCGCTGCTTCTTGTTGGCGACAGGCGCAATCGGGCCGCGGTTGTCCGGCGGGGAAATCTTCTCAAACGTGAAAGCAGGCATCGTGCATCCCCTCTTCGTTGAGTTGAAACACTCCTGGAGCCCTCCAGTATCCTGAGCCGAACGGCCTGCATGTCAAACCGTTCCGTCCGATCTGCGCGGACAGATCTTATTGAAGCATGGATTATGCCAAATTGTGGCGCATTGCGAAGCGCTCGGCCCGACCTCGAGGCTCGGTTCTGATAAAATCAGAACCGAGCCTCGGATCCTGGTTTGACGCGTTTTCTTCACGCGAACCGGTATCCACTTCGCTCGAAAACGCTATAAAGTGACAAGCGATGTTCGAAGCTCATTTTCAGACATTCGAAGAACCCGAAAGCGGCGTGGCACTCGCCGCTCGGCTGGCCGCGTTTCGCGAGGAACTGGCGCGGCGGAAGCTGACCGGATTCGTGATTCCCCGCGCCGATCAGCAGCAAAACGAATATGTCGCGGCCTCCGAAGAGCGGCTGGCCTGGCTGACCGGCTTCACCGGCTCGGCCGGCATGGCGATCGTGCTGACGCGCGAGGCCGCCGTTTTCGTCGATGGCCGCTATACGCTGCAGGCCGCCAAGCAGGTCGACCGCAAGGCCTGGCATATCGAGCCGCTGGCCGATCCGCCGCCGGAACACTGGCTGGCCAAGCACCTTGTGGCCGGCGACCGCCTAGGTTTTGACCCGTGGCTGCACACTTCCGCGGCAGCCGAGCGTCTGGCCGCCGCCTGCACCAAGGCGGGCGCGGAGCTGATCGCGGTCGACAGCAACCCGCTGGACCAGGTGTGGACCGAGCGCCCGGCCCCGCCGCTCGGCCCCGTTTCGGTTCATGGCATGCAGTTTTCCGGCGAGATCGAGGCCGAAAAGCTCAAGCGGATCCGGATCGAGATCCACAAGGCTCGGGGCCGATGCGCTGGTGCTGTCGGACAGCCACGCGGTGGCCTGGACCTTCAACGTGCGCGGCGCCGACGTCTCGCATACGCCGCTGCCTTTGTCCTATGCACTGGTGCCGAAGGACGGCCGTCCCACCGTCTTCATCGACCACCGCAAGCTTTCCAACCTGACGCGCGATCATCTCGAACAATCGGCAGACGTCCGTGATCCCGATGCGCTGGTACCCGAACTGACCGCGCTGGCGCGCGGCGGGGCCGCGATCGCGCTCGACGGCGCCACCGCCGCGGACGCGCTCAGCCGCCTGATCGCCGGCGCGGGCGGAAAGCCGCTGCGCGGCTCCGATCCGGTGAGCCTGCTGAAGGCGGTGAAGAACCTCACCGAGATCGAGGGCACGCGGACCGCGCATCAGCGCGACGCGGTGGCGCTGACACGCTTCCTCGCCTGGATCGACCGCGAGGCGCCGTCCGGCGCGCTGACCGAGATCGACACCGTCGAGGCGCTGGAAACCTTTCGACGCCAGACCTGCGCGCTGAAGGATGTTTCGTTTCCGACCATCGCCGGAACCGGACCGAACGGCGCGATCGTGCATTACCGCGTCACCCGCAAGAGCAACCGCCGGATTTCACCCGGCGATTTGCTACTGATCGATTCCGGCGCGCAGTACGAGGACGGCACCACCGACGTCACCCGCACGATCGCGATCGGCACGCCATCAGACGAAATGCGCGACCGCTTCACCCGCGTGCTGCGCGGACACATCGCGATCGCACGCGCGATCTTTCCCGACGGCACCACCGGCGCCCAGCTCGACTCCTTTGCGCGGCAATTTCTGTGGCAGGCCGGCCTCGATTTCGAGCACGGCACCGGCCACGGTGTCGGCAGCTATCTGTCGGTGCATGAAGGTCCGGCGCGGATCTCGAAACTCGGCACCGCGCCTTTGAAGCGCGGCATGATCCTTTCCAACGAGCCCGGCTATTACAAGACCGACGCCTACGGCATCCGGATCGAGAACCTCGAACTCGTCATCGGCACCGACGTCGCCGGCGCCGAGAAGCCGGTGAATGCATTCGAAACGTTGACGCTGGCGCCGATCGACCGCAGCCTGATCGACGTGAATATGCTGAGCGCGACTGAGCTGAAATGGCTGAACGACTACCATGAGCGCGTCAACCGCGCGGTGCGCCCGCATCTCGACGACAACGCCACGAAACTGTGGCTCGATGAAGCGACCGCGGCGCTGCTGCCGCTTTGATCGTCATCCTCCGCTGTCGTCCCCCGCGAAGGCGAGGGACCCAGTACGCCGGGCTCTCTCGTTTCAGTCGCTGACTGCTCTGGAATACTGGATCATCCGCCTTCGCGGATGATGACAGGCGAGTTTGTTTCGCGCGACGGAAAGCGAGCCCCCGCCTCCCGAAATCGGCATGGCCGCATGCCGAAACGTCGGTATCCGCCATGAGCCATCCCGCTACAGTCTGGTTCAACCAACAGAATCTTCAACCAGCAGGGATCTGAACTGAATGCACGGCGTCGCAGGCAAGCCGCCCGGCGCGGCGGCGGACGCCGTCGCGACCTCGAAGATCATGCTGCTGATGCTGGTCGCGATGACCGGCGTCGCGCCGATCTCGCTCTATATGCTGGTGCCGGCGCTGCCCGTGCTGGCGACGACATTCGGCGGCGACATTTCGGTCGCGCAGATGACGGTGTCGCTCTACATGGTCGGCATCGCCTGCTCGCAGCTCGTCATGGGACCGCTGTCGGACAAGTTCGGCCGCCGGCCGGTGCTGCTCGCGGGCCTCGCGCTGATGGTGGCGGCCAGCATCGGCTGCTCGCTGGCGCAGACGCTGCCGCAACTGATCGCCGCGCGCTTCCTGCAGGCGCTCGGCGGCGCCACCGGCATGGTGGTGAGCCGCGCCATCATCCGCGACCTCTACAGCCGCGACCGCATCAGCTCGATGATCAGCCTCGTCATCGGGGTGATGATGACGGCGCAGATGCTGAGCGCGCTGGTCGGCGGCCTGCTGGAGACCGCGTTCGGCTGGCGCGCGATCTTCTATTTCATTACCGTAGCCTCGCTCAGCGTCGCGGTCCTGATCGCCCTTGCGCTGCCCGAGACGCGCCGCGACCGCGGGACGAGCAGCAGCTTCCGCGGCGACGTCGGCAAGCTGGTCCGCGACCGCGCCTTTCTCGGCTATGTGCTGTGCCAGGTGCTGGCTTCGCAGATCATCTTCACCTTTGCCGGCGGCGGGCCTTACATCGTGGTGACGCAGATGGGCCGGACCACCGCCGAATACGGCGCGTGGTTTGCGACGACGGGATTTGCGTATCTGATCGGCAACCTGTTCTGCGTCCGCTTCGCGCCGCGCCATTCGCTGGAGAAGCTGATCTGGTTCGGGCTGGCGCTGCAATTCGGCGGCGCGCTGCTGAACCTGATCTTCAGCATCGCCGGGACCAACCAGGCGCCGATCATGGCTGTTCGGCACCCAGATGATCGTCATGGTCGCCAACGCCTTCGTGATGAACAATGCCGCCGCCGGCGCCATCAGCGTCCGCCCCGAGGCCGCCGGCACCGCCGCGGGCGCGATGGGCTTTCTGCAGCAGGGCATCGGCGCGCTGGTCTCGCAATTCGGCGCCTATCTCGGCGGCCACTCCACCACCACGCTGCCGCTGACGGCCGCGATCTTCGCGCTGTCGATTGCCTGCGCGTCGGCGATGTTCTTTCTCGTGCCGCGGGGAACGGTGGTGGTGAGCGAGGAATTGATCAAGAAGGCGGAGGAGGAAGAGAGCGGGATGTTGTGAGGGTGATCGAGCGACGCCGGCGCCTCACTCTCCGCCGTCGTCCCCCGCGAAGGCGGGGGATCCAGTACGCCGCGGCTTCTCGTTTCCATCGCGACGGCTCTGGAATACTGGGTCACCCGCCTTCGCGGGTGACGACAGCTTGGGTGCAGAGACGGCGAAGCGCTCTCACTCCCCGATCAGCTTCAGCCACTCATCCTCGGTCAGCACGGCAACGCCGTGCTTCTTCGCTTCGGCAAGCTTCGACCCGGCGCCCGGTCCCGCAACGAGGTAATCCGTCTTCTTCGACACCGAGCCCGCTGCCTTGGCGCCCAGCCTCTCAGCCGTCGCCTTCGCTTCATCCCGCGTCATCTTTTCCAGCGAACCGGTAAACACCACGGTCTTGCCAGCCACCGCCGAATTGCTCTTCGGCTTCTCGGCGTCGAGAATCGTGACTTCCTTCGTCAGCCGCTCGACGATGCCGCGGTTATGGCTTTCGCCGAAATAGGCTGCGACGCTCTTGATCACGGTATCGCCGATCTGGTCGAGCGCATCCATCTCGGCGATGGTTTCCTCGTCGCCCTTGGCAACCTTGAGGCAGGCGTCGTGAAAGGCCTCCCACGAGCCATAGCCGCGGGCCAGCGCCAGCGCGGTGGTCTCGCCGACATGGCGCATGCCGAGCGCATAGATGAAACGCTCCAGCGCAATGCGTCGGCGGCTCTCGACCGCGGCAAAGAGATTGCGCACCGAGGTTTCGCCGTAGCCCTCGATCTCCTCGAGCTTCAGTCTGTTGTTGCGCTTTTGCAGCGTGAAGATGTCGGCCGGCTCCTTCACCCAACCTTCGTCGAAGAAATATTGAAGCTGCTTTTCGCCGAGCCCGTCGATGTCGAAGGCGCGCCGCGACACAAACAGTTTCAGATGCTCGATCTTTTGGAACGGACAGGCGAACTCACCGGTGCAACGGGCGCGCGAGCCTTCCTCGCCGGTTGCCGTTTCCTCGCGCACGACGTCGGTGTGCAGCGGGCACGGGCATTTCTTCGGGAAGGGAAACGCCTTCGCCCCCTTCGGCCGCTTGTCGATCACGACATCGACCACCTGCGGAATCACGTCGCCGGCGCGCTGGATCACAACGGTATCGCCGATCCTGATGTCGCGGCCCTCGCGCAGCACTTCGCCCTTGTTGCCGATGCCCTTGATGTAATCCTCATTATGCAGCGTGACGTTCTGCACGATCACGCCGCCGACACCCACCGGCTCCAGCTTGCCGACCGGCGTGAGCGATCCTGTTCGCCCGACCTGAATTTCGATGTCGCGCAGCTCCGTCATGGCGCGCTCGGCCGGGAATTTGTGCGCAATCGCCCAGCGCGGCGTGCGCGAGACGAAGCCGAGCCGCTCCTGCCAGTCGATGCGGTCGATCTTGTAGACGACGCCGTCGATGTCGTAATCGAGTTCGGCGCGCTGTTCCTCGATCTTGCGATGGAACACGATCAACTGCTCGACGGAGTGACAGAGCTTGGTCAGCGGGTTGGTCTTGAAGCCGCAGCGCTCGAACCAGTGGATCATGCCGCTCTGCGTGCCTTCGGGCAGCGCGCTCATTTCACCCCAGGAATAGGCGAAGAAGCCCAGCGGCCGCGAAGCGGTAATGGATGGATCTTTCTGGCGCAGCGAACCCGCGGCCGAATTGCGCGGATTTGCAAACGGAGCTTCGCCCGCGTCGACTTGCTTCTTGTTCAGCGCGAGAAACGCTTTCTTGGTCATATAGACCTCGCCGCGCACCTCGCAGATGTCGGGCATATTGCGGACTTTGAGCTTCTGCGGAACATCTTCGAGCGTGCGGATATTGGCGGTGACATCCTCGCCTTCCGCGCCGTCGCCGCGGGTCGCGGCGCGTGACGAGTTCGCCGCCCTCATAGCGCAGCGACATCGAGAGGCCATCGATCTTCGGCTCGGCGGAAAAATCGATCTTGTCGTCGCTGAGCTTGAGAAAGCGCTCGATACGACCGACGAAATCGAGCACGTCCTGTTCGGCGAACGCGTTGTCGAGCGACAGCATCGGCACCGCATGCCGGACCTTCTTGAAACGCCCCGAAAGCGCCGCGCCGACCTTCTGCGACGGCGAGTCCGACGTGACGAATTCGGGAAACCGCTTCTCGATGGCTTCTAGCGCTGGCGCAACGCGTCATATTCGGCGTCGGTCACGCTTGGCGCGTCTTCCTGATAATAGCGCTTGTCGTGCCCTTCGAGCTCCAGCGCCAGCCGCATGTGCTCGACCTTGGCCTGCGCCTTGGTGAGCTTGGCGACCTCGGTAAGGGCTTTCGCTTTTGCTGTCCTGGCCATGACGGTGAAAGGTTACGCCGTCGCCGCGCGCAGCAGCCGCTCCGCCGCGGCGCGCGCTTCCGCCGTGATCTCCGCGCCCGCCAGCATGCGGGCGATTTCCTCGCGGCGGAGGTCGGCGGCAAGCGCGTTGACGCGGGTGGCGACGCGCTTGCCCTTGTCGAGCGCGTCCTTGGAAATCAGGAGATGCTGGTTGGCGCGGGCGGCGACCTGCGGCGCGTGCGTCACCGCCATCACCTGGACCTGGCCGGCCAGCCGCGCCAAGCCGCGCGCCGATCGCGTCCGCCACCGCGCCGCCGACGCCGGTATCGATTTCGTCGAACACCAGCGTGGGCGCCGAACCGCGGTCGGACAGCACCACCTTGAGCGCCAGCAGAAACCGCGACAGCTCGCCGCCGGAAGCGACCTTCATCAGCGGGCCCGCCTTGGTGCCGGGATTGGTCTGCACCCAGAACTCGACGCGGTCGATGCCCTGCGGCCCCGGCGACGTCGCGTCGGTTTCGACCTGGGTCATGAATTTCGCGCGTTCGAGCTTCAGCGGCGCGAGTTCGGCGTTGACCGCCTTGTTGAGCTTCTCGGCGGACTTGGTTCGCGCCGCGGACAGCTTCGCCGCCGCCGCGCCATAGCGCTGGTCGGCCTCATCAGCGGTGGCCTCCAGCTTCTTCAACCGATCCGCGCCGGCATCGATCAGCGCGACGTCGGCGACGAATTTGGCGGCCAGCGCCGCCAGCCCGTCGACCGGCGTCGAATATTTGCGCGAGGCGGCGCGCAGCGCGAACAGCCGCTCCTCGATGCGCTCCAGCTCGGCGGGGTCGAAATCGGCCGCGACCAGGGCGGCGCTGAGATGCTGGTCGGCCTCTTCCAGCGCGTTGATCGCGATATCGATCGCCTTCACCGCCGGCTCGACCAGCGCGGGCGAATTGGCGGCGCGGCGTTCGAGGCGGCGTACCGCGGCGGCCAGCGCCGGCACCGGCGAATGGGGGCCGCCGACCGCCTCCTGCGCCTCGCGCAGGTCGCTTGCGATCTTCTCGCCCTGCATCATGATGGTGCGGCGTCCGGCGAGCGCGGTCTCCTCGCCGTCCTTCGGCTTCAGCGTCTTGAGTTCGTCGGCGGCGTGGCGCAGATAGTCCGCCTCGCGCGCGGCGCGTTCCATGCTGGCGCGATGTTCGTCGAGCGCCTGATTGGCGGTCCGCCGCGTCTCCCACAGCGTCTCCAGCGCCGCGACTTCCTTTCTCCAGCCCGGCAAAGGCGTCGAGCAACTGCCGGTGCGTCGAGGCATCGACCAGCGCGCGCTCGTCATGCTGGCCATGGATCTCGACCAGCGCGGCGCCGACGGCTTTCAGGGTCTGCACGCTGATCGACTGGTCGTTGATGAAGGCGCGGGTGCGGCCATCGGCAAGCTGCACGCGGCGGAGAATCATCTCACCGGTGTCGTCGAGGCCGTTCTCGGACAGGATCCTTGCCGCCGGATGGCCCTTGGGGATGTCGAAGGTGGCCGTCACCTGGCCCTGCTCCGCGCCATGGCGGACCAGGCCCGAATCGCCGCGGCCGCCGAGCGCCAGCGCGAAGGCATCGAGCAGGATGGATTTGCCCGCGCCGGTCTCGCCGGTCAGCACCGCGAGGCCACGGGAAAATTCGATATCGAGCCGTTCGATCAGGACGATGTCACGGATCGACAGACGCGCCAGCATGCGAAGTAAATTCCTAACCGCGTCCCATATTGGTCAAGGACCCGAGACCCATCTTCTTGAAGGCCCTGGAAATATAGGAACCCTTGTTCTCGCTCGGCTCGACACCGCCCGACTTTACAAGATTATAGGCGTCCTTGTACCACTTGCTGTCAGGAAAATTGTGCCCAAGTACGGCCGCCGCCGTCTGCGCCTCGCCGACGATGCCGATCGCCATATAGGCCTCGGTGAGCCGCGCCAGCGCCTCCTCGACATGCCGCGTGGTCTGGTAGCGGGTCACGACCGTCTTGAAGCGGTTGATGGCGGCGGTGTAGTCGCGCTTTTCCATGTAATAGCGGCCGACATCCATCTCCTTGCCGGCGAGCTGGTCGCGCGCGCCTTCGAGCTTGGCCTTGGCGGAGTTCGCATATTCGGAAGTCGGGTATTTGCGAATCACCTCTTCCAGCGCCGCGATCGCCTTTTCGGTGCGGCCCTGGTCGCGGGAGATGTCCGGGATCTGGTCGTAATGCGAGGCCGCGATCAGATATTGCGCGTAGGCCGCATCCGCAGCTGCCGGGATGCAGCGTGACGTAACGGGTGGCCGCGCCGATGCAGCTGTCGTAGTCGCCGGAATTGTAGAAGGAATAGGCCGACATCAGCAGCGATTTGCGCGCCCAGTCGGAATAGGGATGCTGGCGGTCGACTTCCTCGAATTTCTTCGAGGCCGCCTTGTTATCCTTGCGCTGGTTCATCAGGTACAAGCCCTCATTGTAGAGCTTGTCCGCCGGCTCCTCGTTGAAGGTGTCGTCCTTGGCGGTGAACTTGTCCCAGAGCGCGCCGGTGCCGCATCCGCTCAAGGGAATGGCGAGCGCAATCAGGCCCGCCGCCAGCCGCAGCGACCGTCCGGCCCCGGCGAGGCCGGAAGACCTGGGTGATTTGCGTGGTTCGAGCGTCATACGCTGTGCCGACATGGAATCTGTGACCTGACGCCTTTGATGCGGTTGATGACTGAGCCCGCCCGTCCATGAACCGCGGTCATGGACGCCATATTCCCCGTGCCCAATTCCTGAGCCCAGCGTTGGTGCCCAATTCTTCAGGGACCTCGTGGCGCCTTGTCGTGCGACCGCAGGCCTCTGTAGCCGAAAAATGGTCCTCAACCAACCGAATACGCAGCCAATTCGCCCGGATTAAGGCGGCTGAACGGCGGCGTTACCAATTGTGGTTATTACGGAAAACGCGCCCGTACGGCGCAAAACGGCCGTTCGAGAAATCAGGCATTTCGAAGCGAAAGTCAGGACAGTTTCGAAGACGAAAGTCAGGAAACGTCCGGACCATAGGCCGGGGCGATCAAGCCGCCCACCATGCCCGCGCCGGCCTCGACATAGCCGCGGGGACGGCGTGCCGGTTCGGCTTCGACCACCCGCCAGGCGCTGTGATCGGCCAGCAGGGCCGTCAGCACGGCGTGGTTCAGCTTGTGGCCGCCGCGCACCGAGCGGTAGGCGCCGAGCAGCGGCAAACCGGCCAGGGTCAGATCGCCAACCGCGTCCAGCGCCTTGTGGCGGGCGCATTCGTCGGCAAAGCGCAGCCCTTCGGCGTTGAGCAGACGGTTCTCGTCGAGCACCACGGTATTCTCGAAACGAGGCGCCGCGCGCAAAGCCGGCGCTCCAGAGCCGCGCGACGTCGTTCATGAAGCCAAACGTCCGGGCGCGGGAAACCTCGCGGCGGAAGCTTCTCGGGGTTGAGATCGAGCGAGAAATTCTGGCGGCCGATCACGGGATTGGCGAAGTCGATCTCGACCTCGACGCGGAACCCGCCGGCATGCGGGCGCAATTCGCCGAAGCTGTCGCCGATCGCGACCTGCACCGGCCTGCAGCACCTGAATGAAGCGGCGGGAGGCCGACTGGGTGACGATGCCGGCCTGGTCGATGGCGGCGACGAAGGCCGCCGCGCTGCCGTCCATGATCGGAACTTCGGGACCGTCGACTTCGATGATGGCGTTGTCGACACCCATGCCGCGCAAGGCAGCGAGCACGTGTTCCGCGGTGGAAACCAGCGGGCCTTCGCGGTCGCCGAGAACGGTGGCCAGATCGGTGGCGGTGACGGATGCCGCGATGGCGGGAACTTCGCGGTCGGCCTCATCAAGGCCGGTGCGGACAAAAATAAGACCCGCATCCACAGGTGCAGGTCCAAGCGTCAGGCTGGCAGGTAAACCGGAATGAACGCCAACGCCCGTTACGGTGGCTTGCGACCGAAGCGTGGTTTGGCGACTGAATTTCATCGATAACTGCCCACTACCCGACTTAACCCAAAGACGGGAACCGCGCGTGAGCGCCGATTCGCGTTCTAGGCATCCCCAAGTCACGGCAGACCATAATCATTTCCCAAAGCGCGCCAACTCACGCTTCTTTACCGATTGTTACCCTATCTCTGCCGCAATCGCGCCAAGGCTTAACCGAACTCCGGCACGGCCGGACGCCTTTTCAGCTGTGATAGCTGATCACGGAATGAATAATTAATGATTTAAAATCAGTTGGTTGACCGGCCAACCGAAGCTCGGCACTGCGCCCAAGAGAAGGGCCCCGGCTGTTCCAGCCGGGGCCTTTTGGTTCACGTCGATTGTAACAAAACCTCAGTTGGCCTGGCGTCGGAGGAAGGCCGGGATATCAAGATGGTCGTCGCCCTGTGGCGCCGGAGCAACAGGTGCCGGGCGGCCATGGACGTCCAAACCCTGCGGCGCCGGACGCTTTGCATACTCCGATACCGGGTCCTGATTCGCCGCCATTTGCTGGGCGACGGTACGCTGCGGCTTGCGATCGGGCAGCGGCGCCATCGCAGGCCCGGAGGCGCGGGCCGCGATCGGCGGCTCGGTCTCTTCGTCGCGGCGGCCGAGGCCGACATTGGCGAGCCGCTGCAACAGCGACAGCTTGGACTTCTGCGGATGCTCTTCCTCTGCGTCGCCGCGGGCCTGCCGGATCTCGGCCTGGGCCGGCATCGGGAGTTCCTCGAATTTCGGCATCCGCGGGCGAGCGGAGCGGCGCACGTTCGGCCGCCTGCGGGATGAAGGTTTCGGGGGTCGCGGGCTGCTCGGGCTCGACCCGGGCGGCCTCGTTATGATCCGGGAACAGGGTCGGCTTCTGCGCGATCGGGCGGACCGTGACGTCGCCATAGGACGCCGGCTGGATCGGAGCCTGTTGCGGCGTCTCGACCGCCGCGGCGATCGCGGCGAGCGCCGCACGCTCGACGTTGCTGGACGAACGTTGCGCCGGCGCGACGTAGGGGCCTGCGCGGGAGCCGCAGCAATCGCCTGCG
Organism: uncultured Alphaproteobacteria bacterium; assembly: GCA_963840465.1. Lineage (GTDB taxonomy): Bacteria > Pseudomonadota > Alphaproteobacteria > Rhizobiales > Xanthobacteraceae > Bradyrhizobium. The sequence continues at coordinate 119,585 of CAWIZF010000048.1, forward strand.
GCGCGGACGCGGGTTCGAGCTTCTGGGCGCGTTCGGCCAGGCGCGCATTGTCGGCGCGCAGGCGGGCGGTCAGTTCGGCCAGACGGTTGTCGGGCGAGGCCGTGGCGGTGGCCGTGGCGGTGGCGGTGGTCGCGACCGCCGGGGCGGCGGCGGCATTGCGCGCGATCTGCGCCTGCTCGATGCCGGTGGCGACGACGGAGACGCGGATGATGCCGTCGAGGTTTTCGTCGAAGGTGGCGCCGACGATGATGTTGGCGTCCTGGTCGACTTCCTCGCGAATCCGGGTGGCGGCCTCGTCGACTTCGAACAGGGTCAGGTCCTTGCCGCCGGTGATCGAGATCAACAGGCCGCGGGCGCCCTTCATCGATAAGTCGTCGATCAGCGGGTTGGCGATCGCAGCTTCGGCAGCGGTCAGCGCCCGCTTCTCGCCGGTGGCTTCGCCGGTGCCCATCATCGCCTTGCCCATTTCGCGCATCACGGCGCGGACGTCGGCGAAGTCGAGGTTGATCAGGCCTTCCTTGACCATCAGATCGGTGATGCAGGCGACGCCCGAATAGAGCACCTGGTCGGCCATCGCGAAGGCGTCGGCGAAGGTGGTCTTTTCGTTGGCGACCCGGAACAGGTTCTGGTTCGGGATGATCAGCAGCGTATCGACCACCTTGTGCAGTTCGGCAATGCCGGCCTCGGCGGTGCGCATGCGGCGCATGCCCTCGAAGTGGAACGGCTTGGTCACGACGCCGACGGTGAGGATGCCCATTTCGCGCGCGGTCTTGGCGATGACGGGGGCAGCACCGGTGCCGGTGCCGCCGCCCATGCCGGCGGTGACGAACACCATGTTGGCGCCCGTGAGATGGTCGCGAAGCTCGTCGATGACTTCCTGCGCCGCCGCCGCGCCGACATCAGGCTGGGACCCCGCGCCGAGGCCCTGCGTCACCTGCGTGCCCATCTGCACGATGCGCTGCGCCTTCGACATGGTCAGCGCCTGCGCGTCGGTGTTGGCGACGACGAAATCGACGCCCTGCAACCCGGCAGTGATCATGTTATTGACGGCATTGCCGCCTGCTCCACCGACGCCGAAGACGGTAATCCGCGGTTTCAGCTCGCTGATGTCAGGGGGGGTCAGATTGAGTGCCATGGTTGCCTCTCTTACGACGCGCGCTTTGGTTCACCCCGGCCGACGGCCGCGGGGTTTGGTGAAAATCGTTTGGTCACTGGACCGGTCATCAGAAGCCCTCGCGAAGCCATCGTCCGACCTTTCCGAAATAGCCGTCAGTCCCTGTCCTGAGCTGCCGCGTATGCCGCGGTTCGACGTGTTCCAGATGAGCGTATTGCGGATAGACCAGCAGGCCGGTCGGCACCGCGAACGAGGCGCTCTTGGCCTCGCTGGGCAGCCGGCCGAAGCCGAGCGGCCGGCCGATCCTGACCGGGCGGTTGAGAATGCGGGTGGCGAGTTCGACCGTGCCGGTCAGCTGGGAGGCCCCGCCGCTCAAGACAACCCGCGCCCGCGGCTCTGCCGCAAAGGGGGAATCCGCGAGCCGGTCCCGGACCATTTCAAAAATCTCCTCGGCGCGATGCCGAACGATGTTCGCGATCGTGGCGCGCGAGACGATCTGCGGAGCATCGTGTTCCTCCCCTGCGGTCGGAACAGACATCAGCTCGCGCGCGTCAGACCCGCCGGTCAGCACGGTCCCGTATAAAGTCTTGATTCGCTCGGCATCCGCAATGCATGCGCCGACGCCGCGTGCAAGATCCATGGTCACGTGCTGCCCGCCGAGCGCAAATCCGCTGGCATGAACGAAGCGGCCGGCGGAATAGGTCGCAATCGTGGTCGATCCGGCGCCCATTTCGACCACGGCGGCGCCGAGATCGGCCTCGTCGTCGGTCAGCACGGACAGGCCTGCGACATAAGGACTCGCCGCCATGGCCTCGACATTGAGGTGGCAGCGCTCGACCACCAGCATCAGATTGCGGGCAACGGTCGCGTCCGCCGTCACCACGTTCATGTCGACGCCGAACTGCCGGGCCACCATGCCGCGGGGGTCGCGGATGCCCTTGACGCCATCCAGCGCGTAGCCGACCGGCAGCGCATGGAGCACGGTGCGGCCCTCGCCGGTGGCGTGGCGCATGCCGGTGGAGGTCACCCGGGTGACGTCATCGGCGGTCACCGCGCCGCCCCTGATATCGGCGGCGGCCTCGACCAGCTGGCCCTGCAGCCGGCCGCCGGAAACCGACAGCAATACTGACTCAACGCGGACCTTGGCCATGCGCTCGGCCAGCGCCACGGCCTGGCGCACCGCCTGCTCGCATTCGGCGAGATCGACCACGGCGCCGGCCTTGACGCCGCGCGACTGGATCTGGCTGTAGCCGATCAATTCCACCGCATGGGTACGGCCGCGCAGCGCCTCGCTCGGCGGCGACGGCTTCAGCCGCGCGATCATGCAGGCGATCTTGCTGGTGCCGACATCGAGAGAAGCCACCAGCGCGGTGCGCTTGTGGTCGACGGGGCGCGTCTTCGGGGTCTGGTTGCGATCGAGGCCGGTCATCGCGTCACCGGCCTTCTTCTTGGTCTTCTTGTCCTTGAACAGTTCTTCGCGGGCCTTGGCCGCGTCTTCCGACAATTGCACCGTGAGCCGGTCCGGCAGCCGCATGTCGACGGCGACGATGTCGCGCGAGAACAGCCGGTCCTCCTTGTCGAGCTTGCTCAGCATGGCAAGCGCATTGCCGACGTCGTTCTCCGGCAGACGAATGTCGAGGCCGTCGTTCAGCCGCAAATTCCAGCGCCGTTCGCCGACCAGGATCGCAGCCTTGGTCGCGGCGCGAACCTGCGGATAGCGATCGAGCAGTGCGAGGAAATCACGGGCCTTGACGTCGGCGCCCTTGCCCACCACCAGCGGCAGCGTCACGAAGCGGCGCGACACGTAGGGCTCCAGCACCGCGCCGTCATCCGATATCACGGACAGCCGGCCGTCCTGCTGCCACAGCGCAAACGCCGTGCGCTCGACGATGTCGATCTGCAACTGGCCGGGATAAAGCTTCAGGACGGTCGCATCCGATATCCACGGATTGGCCTTGAGCTTGTCGCGCACGGTGGCGGCGTCGAGGAACAACAGCGAGGAGCGGCCATTGACGCCGCCGACCGCGAGCACCTCGTCCTGGCTCAAATGCTTGCGGCCGTTGATGGCGACGGTGGTGATGCGGAAGCCGGCCGAATTGGCCAGCGCATTGCGGGTATCGCTGAGCGCCGCCATGAAGTCGTCGACATGGCCGCCCTTGACGATGCCAAGGCCCGCGCTGCCGAGCAGCATCAGCACGGTCAGGGCGACGCCGGCGCGGTTCGGAAGGTAACGTTCGACCAGAAAGACCAGGCGATTCGGCGGCGCGCGATCGATCACGGGCCTCGCGGGGACAGGGGCACGACGGCCCAGCCGCTCGCGCAGCAGCACGGCCGCTCCAACAGCGGCCGCCTTCAGGTCAGCTTGGGGCCCCAGCGATCTCAGCGACCGAGCGAGGCGTCCTGCACCATCCATTGCACGAGCCTGTCCAAGTGTTGTTCCCGCAAGGTTTTTTGCGGTTCTGGCACAGATAGCGTCTCGGGCTTGCCGGAACTTGGTGCTGATCTGAAGTCGGAACAGCGCGGCCCGGCAGCCAAGCGCCACATGCGCCGCCAGCGTTAACCTTCGGACTTCCTGGTAAACAAAGTGTAAATTCGGGGCGGGCGTGACGCGCTTTGAGGCGTCTTTTGAGGGGTTTGCCCCACAATTCTTAGGATTTTAGCAATATTTCTCAAGGCGAGGTTAGTCCCGGGTTAACGGCCTGTTAACGGGCCTGACCGGGCCGGTCAGATCCGTTCCCGGCTGCGCCGTTCGGCCAGCGCGATCTGGTCGCGCAGAAAATCCGAAAATTCGATCCCCTGCGCCTTCAGCGCCTTCGGGTAGAGCGATGCCGCGGTCAGGCCCGGCAGCGTGTTGGTTTCCAGGTAAACCAGCCCCTTCGCCGAGACGATGAAGTCGGTCCGGGAGTAGCCGCTG
>CAWIZF010000049.1:0-49159 GCA_963840465.1 uncultured Alphaproteobacteria bacterium
CGGATGATCTACCGCCACATTCCGCGCATGCGGGCGCCGATATCCAGCTTTGGTCCCTGGCCGGCGGCACGCGCCGCGGCACCAGCCGGCGCAAGAGGCCAGGCTGTGCGCTCGAACAGTCCGAGCAATTTCTCGGGGATGAAGCGCGTCCTGGATGCATAGAGGTGGCGATCGCCCTGGGCGTGCTGGCCGTGGACGAAGAAGCGCTGCGGAACGATCAGATGGAGGTCGTCCTTTGCGCGGGTCATGGCGACGTAGAGCAGGCGACGTTCCTCCTCGATCTCGGCGGAGGTGCCGGCGCCGAGATCGGAGGGCATGCAGCCGTCGACGGCATTGAGCAGATAGACCGACTTCCACTCCTGGCCCTTGGCGGAATGGATCGTGGACAGGATCAGGTAATCCTCGTCGAGCAGCGGCACGCCGGCCTGGTCGCTGGTCGCGTCGGGCGGATCCAGCGTCAGTTCGGTCAGGAATCGTTCGCGCGACGGATATCCGGAGGCGATCATCTCGAGCTGGAGCAAGTCGGCCCGCCGCGTCTCGGCATCCTCGTGGATGCGGTCGAGATGCGGCTCGTACCAGAGGCGGGCGCGCTCCAGATCGACGGGCCATTCCGAATATCGGAGATTGCTCAGGGCTTCGACAAAATCCTTCCAGTTGTCGCCGGCGCGTGGTGGCGTCGGGATACAAGCGAGCGCCGCGATCGGGTCGGCGGCCTCAGCCATATGGTCGAGCACGCGCTGCGCGGTTGCCGATCCGATGCCGGGCAGCAGGTGCAACAGCCGGAATCCCGCGACGCGGTCGCGCGGATTTTCCACGAAACGCAGCAATGCCAGCATGTCCTTGATGTGGGCGGCGTCGAGAAACTTCAGCCCGCCGAACTTGACGAACGGGATGTTCCGGCGCGTCAGTTCGATTTCGAGCGGACCGCTGTGGCTCGATGTCCGGAACAGAACGGCTTGCTCCTTGAGGAGCGTGCCGGACTCGCGGTTCTCCAGGATGCGCTCGACGATGAAGCGCGCCTGATCGGCCTCGTCGCGTACGGAAACGAGTTGCGGCTTCGCGGCGGAAGTTCGTTCGGTCCAGAGGTTCTTGGTAAAGCGCTCCTTGGCAAGGCCGATGACGCCGTTGGCGGCGGCGAGAATGGTTTGCGTCGAACGATAATTGCGATCCAGCGTGATGATGCTGGCGGGCGGCGAGAACTGGTCGGGAAAGTCCAGGATGTTGCGCACGGTCGCGGCGCGGAACGAGTAGATCGACTGGGCATCGTCGCCGACCACCGTCAGGCCGCGGCCTCCGGGCTTCAGCGCCAGGAGGATCGAGGATTGCAGGCGGTTGGTGTCCTGATATTCATCGACCAGGACGTGGTCGAAGCGGCCGCCGATGTCGTCGGCCAGGCCGGCGTCGCCGACCATCTGCGCCCAGTAGAGCAAGAGATCGTCGTAATCGAGAACGTTCTGCTTCTGCTTGGCCTCGACATAGGCCGCGAACAATTCCTTCAGTTCGGCCGCCCACCCGGAACACCAGGGATACGACGCGCCGATGACCTGCTCGATCGGCATCTCGGCGTTGACGCAGCGCGAGTAGATCGAGAGGCACGTCCCTTTGGTCGGGAAGCGGCTCTCGGTCTTCGAGAAGCCTTTCTCATGCCTGACCAGGTTCATCAGGTCGGCGGAGTCCTCGCGGTCGTGGATCGTGAAGGCGGGGTCCAGGCCGATCTGCTCGGCGTATTCGCGCAGCAGCCGGGCGCCGATGCCGTGGTATGTGCCGGCCCAGGTCAATGCGTCCGTCATCACGCCGGCATTGTCGCCCATCACCTTGCGCGCGATGCGTTCGACCCGCCGGGTCATCTCGGACGCGGCGCGCCGCGAAAACGTCATCAGCAGGATCCGCCGCGGGTCGGCGCCCTGAACGATCAGATGGGCCACCCGGTGGGCGAGGGTGTTGGTTTTCCCGGATCCCGCGCCTGCGATCACCAGCAGTGGAGGCGCCGCCAATCCTCCCACAGCCCCGTGCTCGACGGCACGGCGCTGCTCGGGATTAAGCGTGTCGAGGTAGGCGGTTGCCGTTAGCACCTTGAGCGTCCATTCATGGTCCGAACAAACGACGGTCGGTGATTCCCGCCGTGATCGCAACCCGTTAGACCACCGCTCGGGGGGAGGCTCGGTTCGTCTCCAATTGGATCAAAGCACCTTCAGGGCCTTCCAAGCTGACTACGAGGGTTCGATTCCCTTCACCCGCTCCAAGCAATTTCAGTGACTTAGACCGAATTCTCGATCTCATTCCGACAACCGTTGGATGTGATACGGGTAAATTCGACTGAATACCTCTTCCAATTCTGCTATTATCTTCCATCCCTTGGAGACGAACGTCGGATAGGTTTTCACATCGGAGGACCGTCATGACCAATACTTCAGGCACAATGGCAGATCCCCAGGCCCGGTTCGGATACGGCGCCACTACGCGCCAAGTCGGGCTGGATCATCGCACTCGGCGTCGTCTATCTCATCGCAGGGTTTATCGCGCTCGGCAGCGTTATGATGGCCACCGTCGCGAGCGTCCTCATCGTCGGCGTGATGATGATCATCGCCGGCGTCGCCGAAGTGTTCAGCGCCTTCCAGATCAAGAGCTGGGGCAAATTCCTGCTCTGGGTCCTGCTCGGTGTGCTCTACATCGTCGCGGGCTTCGTCACGTTCGAGAATCCGCTGCTCGCCGCCGTGCTGCTCACCCTCATTCTCGGCGCATCGCTGGTGGCCTCGGGCATCATGCGGATCATTCCTGGCCTTCAGCATGAAACGGGAAACGCCCTGGATCTGGGTGGCGCTGTCAGGTGTGATCACGCTGCTGCTCGGCCTGTTGATTTTGGCGCGCTGGCCGGTCTCGAGCCTCTATATCCTCGGCCTGTTCCTCGGCATCGATCTCATCATGGCCGGCGCAGGCTGGATCGGAATAGGCTTCGGCTTGCGCAAAAGCCGTTGAAGTGGTGGTGGCGGACTGCGCACCACGTTGTTGATCGACAATCAGGAGGCGCCCATGCGGTGGATCTACCTCGCCGTCATCATTCTGTTCGCCGCCGCGACGATTATCTTCGCGGCGCAGAACTTCGAGATCGTCACCATGTCTTTCCTCGGCTTCAATGCCCGCGTGCCGCTCGCGCTGCTGGTCGCCGTGGCCTACCTGCTTGGCGCGGCGACGGGCGGCAGCCTGTACGCGCTGCTGCGTCGATCGTATGAAGGGTCGAGACGAAGCGTTATGGGCTCTCCCTGAATTAAGGTGTCGTTTCATCTCCGGCCGAGGAGGATGACGATGGACAGAAGCGCGCGCGAACCGGTTCTGGTGGACCTCGCCTTGCAGGGCGGCGGCTCCCACGGCGCGTTCACCTGGGGCGTGCTCGATCGGCTGATCGAGGAGCCGTGGCTGCAGATCGAGGCGATCTCCGGCACGTCGGCGGGCGCGATGAATGCAGCCCTGGTGGCGGACGGATGGACGCAAGGCGGCGCCGAAGGCGCGCGGGCCGCGCTCGATACCTATTGGCGGCGCGTGTCGCGGGCTGCGGCGTTCAGCCCGCTGCAGCGCTCGCCGCTCGACCGCCTGATGGGCCGCTGGACGCTCGACACGTCGCCCGCCTATCTCGCCATGGACCTGATGGCCCGCATGGTGTCGCCCTATGATCTCAATCCGCTCGGTCTCAACCCGCTGCGTTCCGTCCTCGACGAGTGCATCGATTTCGAGCGGCTGGCCCGCGCACCGATCAAGCTGTTCGTCACCGCGACCAATGTGCGCACCGGCCGCGGCCACATCTTCCGCAACAAGGAGATCACCGCCGACGTCCTGCTTGCCTCGGCCTGCCTGCCGACCATGTTCCATGCGGTCGAGATCGACGGCGAACCTTACTGGGATGGCGGCTATGCCGGCAATCCGACGCTGACGCCGCTGGTGCGCGAAAGCGACGCGCATGACACCATTCTGGTGCAGATCAATCCGCGCGAACGACCGGAGCTGCCGCGCACGGCCAACGAGATCCTGAACCGGCTCAACGAGATTTCCTTCAACTCGCCGCTGATGAAGGAATTGCGCATGATGGCGCTGCTGCGCCAGGTCGCGGACCCCGGACACGGCGAGGGCGCGCGCTGGGCCGGAATGCGCACGCACCGGATCATGACCGACGCGCTCGCGGGCTTCGGTGCGTCTTCGAAGATGAACGCCGAGTGGGAGTTCGTCTCACTGTTGAAAGAAGAGGGCCGCAAGAGCGCCGACGCATTCCTCGACGCCCACGGCGAGGATATCGGCAAGCAATCCACCACCGATCTCGACGCGCTGCTGGTGGAATGCTGAAGTCATGACGGTGTCAGGGCTTCTCGGCATCCTGATCGGGCTCGGCCTTCTGATCGCGTTCGCCTTCCGGGGCTGGAGCGTGCTGCTGCTGGCACCGCTCGCGGCCCTGATCGCAGCGCTGTTCTCCCGCGAGCCGCTGCTGGCCCACTGGACCCAGACCTTCATGGGCAGTGCGGCGGGTTTCCTGGCGCAGTTCTTTCCGCTGTTTCTGCTTGGCGCGCTGTTCGGCAAGCTGATGGAGGACAGCGGATCGGTCGCCGCGATCGCGAACTTCATGACCGAGCGGCTCGGCCCGCAGCGGGCGGTGCTGGCCGTGGTGCTCGCCGGCGCGCTCGTCACCTATGGCGGCGTCAGCCTGTTCGTCGCCTTCTTCGTGCTGGCGCCGATGGCGCAGGAGCTGTTTCGTGCGGCCGGCATCCCGCGGCGTCTGATGCCGGCGGCCATCGTGCTCGGCACCTCGACCTTCACCATGTCGGCGCTGCCCGGCACGCCGTCGATCCAGAACGCGATCCCGATGCCGTTCTTCGGCACCACGCCCTTTGCGGCGCCCGGCCTCGGTATCCTGGCGTCGCTGATCATGTTCGGCTTCGGCCTGTGGTGGCTCAATCGCCAGGAGGCGATCGCAAGGAGGAACGGCGAAAGCTTCGGCGAGGGCGCGCCGATGCCGTCCGACCGTCTCGCCGCCGATGAAAAGTTGCGCGAACGCGCCACCACCGCGCGCGAGTTCGATCCGGCGGAGATCGGGCACGGCAAGGTGACCGACGTGCCGCCTCCGGCCGTGCTCGCCGCGCTGCCCCTCGTCACGGTGATCGTCGTCAATCTCGCGATGTCGTTGTTGATCCTGCCGGCACTCGACACCGGCTTTCTCGCCGAAGCCCGCTGGGGCGGGACGTCGCTCGCCGCTGTCGGCGGCGTGTGGGCCGTGATCACGGCGCTCGCTTGCGCGATTCTGACCGTGCTCGCGGTCAGCTCATCGGCGAGTGCCGGCGCTGCGCGCGACCATGGATGCCGGCGCCAACGCCTCGGTATTGCCGGCGATGAGCGTGGCGAGCCTGGTTGGCTTCGGCGCCGTGGTGGCGGCGATGCCTGCTTTCGCCGTGGTGCGCGACGCCGTGCTCGGCATCGGCGGCGGACCGTTGGTATCGCTGGCCGTCGCCACCAATGTGCTCGCGGCCCTCACCGGCTCGGCGTCGGGCGGGCTGACCATTGCGCTCGACGCGCTCGGGGCGACCTACATGACGCGCGCGGCCGAGATCGGGCTCGATCCCGCGCTGCTGCATCGCGTCGCGGTGATCGGTTCGGGCACGCTCGATAGCCTGCCGCACAATGGCGCGGTGGTCACATTGCTCGCGGTCTGCGGATCGACGCACCGGGACAGCTATCGCGATATCGTCATGGTCGGCATCGTCGGCGCCCTGGTGGCGCTTGCCGCCGTCATTGCGCTCGGCTCGATGGTGGGGTCGTTCTGAGGCATCGGTCCAATTCCCTCTTGAGTCTTGCCAAGCAACGCATCTCGAACGATGCTCACAAACCCCGCAAGCCTCTATCCAAGGGATCATCATGTCCGTCGACGTCAAAACCGCCACCGACCGCCTCATGCGTTTCCTCAGCGTCGAGGGAGTGACCGGAAAGGAGGCAGCGATCGGACGCGAGCTCAGCGCCGCGCTGCAGGAAAGTGGCGTGCCGGCGTCCGCGATCCGGCTCGACGATGCCAACACGCGCATTCCCGTGCCGACGGAGACCGGCAATCTCATTGTCGATCTGCCCGGCCGGGGCGCCATGCACAACCAGCCGCGGATCATGTTCATGACTCACATGGACACCGTGCCGTTATGCGCCGGGGCGAAGCCGAAACTGAAGGGGCGCAAGATCGTCAATGAGGCGAAGACCGCGCTCGGCGGCGACAACCGCGCCGGCTGCGGCGTTCTCGTCACGCTGGCGGCCGAGCTTGCAAAACAGCAGCTCGATCATCCGCCGATCACGCTTCTGTTCTGCGTGCGCGAGGAGAGCGGGCTTTGGGGCGCGCGACACGTCAAGACCGACGAACTCGGCTCGCCTGCCATGGCCTTCAACTACGACGGCGGCTCGGCCTCCAATGTCACGATCGGCGCCGTCGGCGCGGATCGCTGGGAGGTCGAGATTTTCGGCCGCGCCTCGCACGCCGGCGTCGCGCCCGAGCGCGGGATCAGTTCGACCATGATCCTGGCGCTGGCGCTCGCCGACGTGAAGGCCGGCGGCTGGTTCGGCAAGGTGGTGAAGGGCAAGCGGCAGGGCACCAGCAATGTCGGCCCCGTCACCGGCGGCGACGGCCGGCCGGCCGGGGACGCCACCAACGTCGTCACCGACTATGTGCATGTGCGCGGCGAAAGCCGCAGCCACGACAGCAAGTTCTTCAAGGAGATTACGAAGGCCTACAAGGCGGCGTTCGAGAAGGCCGCAAAGCGCGTGAAGAACAGCGATGGCAAGTCGGGCCGCGTCAAGTTCAAGGCCGAGACCGACTATTATCCGTTCCGCATGAAGGAGAGCCTGCCCGTGGTCAAACGCGCGGTCGAGGCGGTGTCCGGCATCGGCGCAACACCGAACATCCGTGCCGCCAATGGCGGGTTGGATGCCAACTGGATGGTCCGTCACGGCGTTCCGACGGTGACTTTCGGCGCGGGGCAGAACGAGCCGCACACGATCGACGAGTGGATCAATCTCGACGAATACGACCGGGCGTGCGCTCTCGCAGTCCAGCTCGCGACGATGCGGTGAGCATCGCGGGTCAGCTCCCGCGCCATCCAACGTTTCAAAATTTACTCAAGATATTCGCGGTGACTATGTCGCAAGGTGATGCGCGCATGCAACCGGTGATTGCATGTGCGGCACGCTTTGGTTGGCCGTGGCGGTGCGTTGACGTCAATTTCGAGGCGTTTCTGAGATGAAATGCGCGCCGAGTAACCATGTCTTGCGTAACGCCAGCGCTCGCCACAAAATCAATCCGATTCAGACACATTGTCGGCGAGTAGGCGAGTAGGGTTGAAACGCTGCCCGCTCGCATCACGCGTTCAAAATAAATAGCAAAAAAAGTCGGGCTCACAGGGGGGACTGCAATGGCTACGATCGACGTCACTCGTGCGCGAATGGACGCAATTGTCCCGGTTTCGGACAGCAGAAGCCATTCGCCGGCTTTTCACCGCGCCTCGGCGCAACGCGGCAACGGCGCTGATGCTGGCCGCGATGGCGACGCCGGCGTTTCGGGCAGGGCCCTGCGGCACCGAGCGCCAACGAGATCCGGATCGGCAATACCGTGCCCTATACCGGCCCGGCTTCCGCCTATGGCGTGATCGGCAAGGTGCTGGCGGCCTATTTCGACAAGGTCAACGCCGAGGGCGGCATCAGGGGCCGCAAGATCAATTTCATTTCCTATGACGACGCCTACAATCCGACCAAGACGATGGAGGCGACCCGCAAGCTCGTCGAGGAAGACAACGTTCTCTTTATCCTGGCGAGCCTCGGCACCAACACGAGCCAGGCGGTCCATCCCTATCTGAACGCGAAGAAGATCCCGCAGCTCTTCGTCGCCTCGGGCGCGACGATGTGGGACCAGCCGCGCGAGTTTCCCTGGACCATGGGCTTCCTGCCCAGCTACCAGACCGAAGCTCACATCTATTCGCAGTATCTCCTGGAGAACCATCCGCGCAGCAAGATCGCGGTGCTCTATCAGGACGACGGTTTCGGCAAGGACTACCTCAAGGGCCTGAAGGACGGCCTCGGCGGCAAGATTCCGATCGTGGCCGAGGCGCCGTACAAGGTGACGGACACCAGCATCGACGCCCAGATCGCCAAGCTCAAGGCCTCGGGCGCCGACATCTTCATGCAATTCACCACGCCGAAATTCGCCACCATGGCGATCAAGCGAAATGCCGAACTCGGCTGGAAGCCGGTGCATTTCCTCGCCTCGGTGTCTGAATCGGTGTCGTCCGTGATGGCGCCGGCGGGCGTGGAAAACGCCGAAGGCATCATGTCGGCGATGTACCGGGTGGAGGGCGAGGATGCGCGCTGGCGCCGGCCCCGCGGCGTTCCGCGAATGGAGCGCCTTCATGGAGCGATATGTCCCGAGCGTCAGCAAGTCGAACGGCCAGGCCGTCTACGGCTATCTGAACTCCAGGCTCATCATCGAGGTCCTGAAGAACTGCGGCGACGACTTCTCGCGCGAAAACATCATGAAGCAGGCCCGCTCGATCAAGGGCTTGCAGATTCCGATGATGGTGCCGGGCATCCAGATCAACACCAGCCCGAGCGACCACGCGACGATCGAGCAGATGCGGATGATGCGCTTCACCAACGGCCACTGGCAGTTCTTCGGACCGGTGCGAAGCGGCATCGATCCGGGCACCGTCAGCGATTCCTTCAAGACTCTCTTCAAGTACGGCACCGCCACCAAGCGCGATCTGGCGAACCAGCTCAACGCCAACACCGTGAGCCTGATGACCGGCTCGTTCGGCTCGACCTACGCCCAGGTCGGCGCCGATCTCGCCTCCGTGCTCGACAACGGCACCGCTCGCGGATCCTGCCGGTGATGGGCCGCGGATCGGTGCAGGCGGTGGCGGATATCCTGCTGCTGCGCGGCGTCGACGCCGGCATCGTCCGCAAGGACACGCTGTCCTATCTCGACCGCAAGGACTTCGCCAAGGACATCCGCAACCAGTTCGTCTACGTCGCCAAGATGTTCAACGAGGAAATGCACGTCCTGGCGCCGAGGACGATCACCAACATGCGGGATCTCGACGGCAAGACCGTGGTGGTCGATTTGCCCGACAGCTCGACCTTCGTGACGGCGATCAACGTGTTCGACCGGCTCGGGATCAGGCCGCATCTGATCTATCAGGAGCCGCGGCTGGCGGTGGACATGCTGCGCAAGGGCGAGGTCGACGCGATCGTGGCGATCGAGGGCAAGCCGTTGCAATGGCTGAACCAGATCAACGACCGCAACCTGCATCTGGTGCCGGTCGACTACGCCAAGCCGCTGCAGGAGGAATATCTGCCGTCGAAGCTTTCGTCGGCGGACTACCCGAACCTGATAGCGGATGGCGGCTCCGTGGAGACGATCGCCGCCGAAGCGGTGCTGGCGTCGTATAATTGGGCGCCGAACAGCGACCGCTACCGCCGCCTGGCGCTTCTGGTGGACACCATGTTCGACAAGGTCGCGCAGTTGCAGCGTCCGCCGTTCCATCCGAAGTGGAAGGAAATGGCGCCACGCGCGACGGTGTCGGGCTGGACCCGCTTCAAGGCGGCAGCAGGAATGGCTCGACCGCAACATGCCGCTGCCGGCGGGCGCGGCCGTGTCGTCGGCATCGGGCGTCGCACCGGTCGGCACCGGCCGCAGCCCTTGCCCCGCAGGACCCCCTGTATCGCGAGTTCCTGGAATGGCGGGCCAGCCGCGCCAAGGCCAGCGCCAACAGGTAATCGGGCGAATCGGTTAACGCGGTTTGACGACAAGGACGGTCCGCTTCGGCGGGCCGTCCTGCTTTTTGGGCGAGCGGTGGCGCGCATCGTTTTGCAATCATAAGGCGAATATATATTCGCGGATGCAACCGATCCTCGATTTGGTAACGCTAATGTCCAGCATTGTTGCGGCAGAACACACAATCGACTAACCGATCTCTGGGAAACGACTGGCTTTGACACAAAATCAATCCGATTGAGACACAATGTCAGCGAGTAGGGCTGAAACGTTATCCGTCTCGCTGCTCGGGAAATCGCAGGTATATTGCTCTAGGGGGGCAGGCAGAATGCGGGCTTTGATTGATACTCGTTGGACGGCGCAATTGTCCGGGTCTGGTGGCCCGTGACGCCCTGCGCCGGCTTTTCGCCGCGCCTCGGCGCAGCGCTGCAACGGCACTGGTGCTTGCCACGATGGCGGGGCCGGCTTTCGGGCAGGGCCTCGCGGCCCCGGGCCCCAACGAGATCCGGATTGGCAACACCGCGCCCTATACCGGTCCGGCTTCCGCCTATGGCGTTATCGCCAAGGCCATCACGGCGTATCTGGACAAGATCAACGCCGAAGGCGGTATCAACGGCCGCAAGATCAATATGATCACCTATGACGACGGCTACGAACCCACCAAGACCATGGCGATGACCCGCAAGCTGGTCGAGGAGGACAACGTTCTCCTCACCCTGGGGACCATCGGCACGAACACGAACGCGGCGATCCAGCCCTATCTGAATTCAAAGAAGGTCCCGCACCTTTTTGCCTTGTCGGGTGCGGCGGCCTGGGATCAGCCGCAGGAGTTTCCCTGGACCATCGGCTTCCTGCCGACCTACACGGCTGAAGCGCAAATTTTTGCGCAGTATCTGCTGGAGAATCATCCCCGCAGCAGGATCGCCGTCCTCTATCAGGAGGATGGGATGGGCAAGGAATATCTGAAGGGCCTGAAGGACGGCCTGGGTGGCAAGATTGCGATCGTGGCCGAGGCGCCGTACAAGGTGACCGACACCAACATCGACGCCCAGATGGCCAAGCTGAAGGCCTCGGCGCCGACGTCCTCATCGAGTTCACCACGCCGAAATTCGCGATCATGGCGATCAAGCGAACCGCCGAACTCGGTTGGAGGCCGCTACCAGTTCGCCGCCTCGATCTCCAATTCGTACTCGGCCGTGATTCAGCCGGCGGGCCCGCAAAATGCGGAAGGCCTGTTGTCGGCGGCCTACCGGCTCGAGGGCGAAGACGCGGCGGCGGCCGGCGAGGCGGTGTTCCGCGAATGGAGCACCTTCATGCAGCGCTATCTCCCGAGCGTGAGCAAGACCAACGGCCAGGCCGTCCTCGGCTATCTGGTCGGCAAGTTGACGGTCGAGGTCCTGAAGAACTGCGGCGACGACCTGTCGCGCGAAAACATCATGAGGCAGGCCCGCTTGCTCAAGGGCATCCAGCTTCCCATGATGGTGCAGGGCATCAAGATCGACACCAGCCCGTCCGACCATGCGCCGATCGAGCAGATGCGGATGATGCGCTTCACCAACGGCCAGTGGCAGCACTTCGGCCCGGTGCGAAGCGGCGTCGATGCGGGCGCCGTCAGCGAGTCCTTCAAGACCATCTTCAAGTACGGCACCGCCACCAAGCGCGATCTGGCGAACCAGCTCAACGCCAACACCGTGAGCCTGATGACCGGCTCGTTCGGCTCGACCTACGCCCAGGTCGGCGCCGATCTCGCCTCCGTGCTCGACAACGGCACGGCGCTGCGGATCCTGCCGGTGATGGGCCGTGGATCGGTGCAGGCGGTGTCGGACATCCTGCTGCTGCGGGGTGTCGACGCCGGCATCGTCCGCAAGGACACGCTGTCCTATCTCGACCGCAAGGACTTCGCCAAGGACATCCGCAACCAGTTCGTCTACGTCGCCAAGATGTTCAACGAGGAAATGCACGTGCTGGCGCCGAGGACGATCGCCAGCATGCGGGATCTCGACGGCAAGACCGTGGTGGTCGATTTGCCCGACAGCTCGACCTTCGTGACGGCGATCAACGTGTTCGACCGGCTCGGGATCCGGCCGCATCTGATCTATCAGGAGCCGCGGCTGGCGGTGGACATGCTGCGCAAGGGCGAGGTCGATGCGATCGTGGCGATCGAGGGCAAGCCGTTGCAGTGGCTGAACCAGATCAACGACCGCAACCTGCATCTGGTGCCGGTCGAATACGCCAAGCCGCTGCAGGAGGAATATCTGCCGTCCAAGCTTGGCTCGGCGGACTACCCGGGCCTGGTGGCGGAGGGTGGCTACGTCGAGACGATCGCCGCCGAAGCGGTGCTGGCGTCGTATAACTGGGCGCCGAACAGCGACCGCTACCGCCGCCTGGCGCTTCTGGTGGACACCATGTTCGACAAGGTCGCGCAGTTGCAGCGTCCGCCGTTCCATCCGAAGTGGAAGGAAATGGCGCCACGCGCGACGGTGTCGGGGTGGACCCGCTTCAAGGCGGCGCAGGAATGGCTCGACCGCAACATGCCGCTGCCCGCGGGCGCGGCCGCGGCATCGGGCGCCGCGCCGTCGGCGCCGGTTGCTGCGCCGGCCGCAGCCCTTGCCCCGCAGGATCGCGATCCGCTGTATCGCGAATTCCTGGAATGGCGGGCCAGCCGCGCCAAGGCCAGCACCAGCAGGTAATCGGCTCGGCCGATAACACGGTTTGACGATCGACGGCCCGCTTCGGCGGGCCGTCGTGCTTTTGGGATGTCCAGGCCGTTGCCATGGCCCGGGATATCGCATCTGCTTCCCTTCACGACCCCGAAAGCCCTCGTTCGTCCGACCACCTGCGCGCAAGCGGGCGCCGAACGGATGGCGTCATGCCGGTAATGCAGGGCTCAACCGCATAAAATAGTGTATCGGCTTGGCTTCGCAGCGCCCGGATACGTTCCCGCGCCACCACGCCAAAAAATTCGGAGGAAGTTCATGTCGGCTCTGCCACTTTCGGGCATCAAAATTCTCGACCTGACGCGGGTGCTTGCAGGCCCCCTGTCGGCCCAGATGCTGGCCGATCTCGGCGCCGAAGTGATCAAGATCGAACGCCCCGGCGGCGGCGACGACGCCCGCGCCTTCGGCCCGCCTTACCTGAAAGATCCCGAGGGCAAGGCGAACAACAACAACTCGTTCTACCTCTGCGCCAACCGCAACAAGAAGTCGGTCACCGTCAACATCGCTTCGCCCGAGGGCCAGGACATCATCCGCGAGCTGGCGAAAACCTGCGACGTGATGATGGAGAATTACAAGGTCGGCGATCTCAAGCGCTACCGGCTGGATTACGAATCGATCAAGGCGATCAACCCCGGCATCATCTACTGCTCGGTGACCGGCTTCGGCCAGACCGGACCTTACGCGCCGCGCGCCGGCTACGACGCGATCCTGCAGGCGATGGGCGGCCTGATGAGCGTCACCGGTCATATCGACGGCGAGCCCGGCGAGGGCCCGATGAAGGTCGGCCCCTCCATCGTCGACTACATGACCGGCATGAACACATCGATCGGCATTCTGTCCGCGCTGTTTCATCGCAAGGCCAATGGCGGGGAGGGGCAGCATGTCGACGTCTGCCTGTTCGACACCGTGATCGCCTCGCTGTCGCACTGGCTGCAGATCTATCTCGTCAACGGCCAGACCCCGCCGCGCCGCGGCACCTGGGGCAATGGCGGCATGCCCGCCGGCGTTTTCCGCTGCACCGACGGCGAGCTGATGCTGGTGGTCGGCAATGACGGCCAGTTCCAGCGCACCTGCGCGGTGCTGGGCAGCCCCGAACTCGCCACCGACAAGAGATTCCTCAAGAACAACGACCGCGTCGTGCACGGCAAGGAAATCATGGCGATCTTCGCCGGGCTGTTCCTGAAGAAGCCGGTGGCGTACTGGCTGGACGAACTGGAGAAGGCCGGTGTGCCCTCGGGTCCGATCAACAATTTCGAGCAGGTGTTCGCCGATCCGCACGTCCAGTCGCGCGGCATGCGGGTCAAGGTCGATCATCCCTTTGAGCCGGATCTTTCGCTGATCCGCAACGCCATTACCTTCTCCGGTACCCCGATCAAGAACTACCGCGCGCCGCCGCTGCTCGGCGCCGATACCGCGGACGTGCTGGCGACGATCGGCTACGACGCGGCGAAGCTGGAAGCGCTGAAGGAGAAGAAGATCGTCTAGATTGCGAGCCGGTCGCGGCGCTGGCTTACTCAGCCAGCTCGCGCATCACCTTGATCAGGTCGGATTTGCCCTCGAAGCCGATGCCCGGCAGATCCGGCATGACGATGTGGCCGTCTTCGACGCGAACGGAGTCGGGGAAGCCGCCGTAAGGCTGAAACAGGTCCGGGTAGCTCTCATTGCCGCCGAGGCCGAGGCCGGCCGCAATGTTCAGCGACATCTGGTGCCCGCCATGCGGGACGCAGCGGGACGGCGACCAGCCATGCTGCGCCAGAACATCGAGCGTGCGCAGATATTCGACAAGTCCGTACGACAAGGCGCAATCGAACTGCAGCCAGTCGCGATCAGGCCGCATGCCGCCGTAGCGCAGCAGGTTGCGCGCATCCTGATGTGAGAAGAGATTCTCGCCGGTCGCCATCGGGCCCGGATAGAATTCCGACATGGCGGCTTGAAGGGCGTAGTCGAGGGGATCGCCGATTTCCTCGTACCAGAACAGCGGATAGTTGCGCAGCATCTTGGCGTAGGCGATGCCGGTCTCCAGATCGAAGCGCCCATTGGCATCGACGGCGAGCTGCGCTTGCGAGCCGATCTCCGCCAGCACGGCCTCGATCCGTCCGCGGTCTTCGTCGATCGGCGCACCGCCGATCTTCATCTTCACCACGTTGTAGCCGCGGTTGAGATAGCCGCGCATTTCCGCGCGTAGTGCGGAATTATCCTTGCCCGGGTAGTAGTAGCCGCCGGCCGCATACACGAAGACACGGGGATTGGCCTCGCGGCCCTTCTTTTCGGCGAGCAGGCGGAACAGCGGCTTGCCGGCGATCTTGGCGACCGCGTCCCAGACCGCCATGTCGAGCGTGCCGACGGCGACGGAACGCTCGCCGTGCCCTCCGGGCTTTTCATTGGACATCATCGCGGCCCAGATCCGATGCGGATCGAGATTGGTGCCTTCGTCGTCGAGAAGGCTGTTCGGATCGGCCTCGATGATACGATTGCGGAAGCGTTCCCGGATCAGGCCGCCTTGACCATAGCGGCCGTTGGAATTGAAGCCGTAGCCGACGACGCGACGCCCATCGCGCATGACGTCTGTCACGACAGCGACGAGGCTCGCCGTCATCTTCGAAAAGTCGATGTAGGCGTTGCGGATCGGCGAGGCGATCGGCTTGGTGATCTCAACGACATCGACAATGCGCATGGTGTTTCCTTCCCGTGTGGTTCTCTGACGTCCGATCGCCTCGTTGAGGTTATGCCGGTAACGGCTGGTCGGATGGATCTGTAGGGCTGGATTTAGCGCGATACCAATGCTATTCCCGAAATTGGTTATGTTGGATTGGCATTACCAATGGAACTGATCTGGTTTGAAGACTATCTGGCGCTTGCGGATACCTTGAACTTTTCCAGGGCGGCCGAGCTGCGCCACGTCACCCAACCGGCCTTCAGCCGACGGATCCGCGCGCTTGAGGGCTGGATCGGCGCCGCCTTGTTTACCCGTACGACGCACGGTGTGGCGCTAACTCCGGCAGGAGAGCATTTTCACGGCCAGGCCGAGGTCCTGACACGCGCCCTGCACCAACTGCGCCGCGACACGCTCAGAAGTTTCCGGCCGGGGCGTCAGGCCTTTGTCGATCGCGGCGACCCATGCGCTTTCCTTCACGTTCTTCCCGAAATGGGTCCGCGGCAATGAAAGGGTTCTCGCGCTCGGTAATCTCAACCTGATCTCCGACAGCATGCAGGCGTGCGAGCAGATGATGCTGCGGGGAGACGCGCAGTTTCTGCTTTGTCACCACCACAAGGACGCGCGCAGCCGGATCTATTCCGGCCAGTTCAAGAGCATTGTGGTCGGCGTCGACACTCTAATTCCGCTCAGCGCGCCGGCCGGAAACGGCGTGGCACGTTGGCGGCTTCACGGCGGCGAGCCGTTAAAATACCTGGCCTACAGTGCGCAATCGGGGTTGGGCCGGATCGTCGCATCCCAATGGCAAGCGAAAGATCGCGATCTTGCGTTAGAGACGGTCTTCACCTCGCACCTTGCCGCGACGCTGCTCTCGATGGCCCGCGCAGGAGATGGCGTGGCCTGGTTGCCTCGGACGTTGGCGGAAGACGACATTTCGGCCGGGTTGCTCGTTGAAGCAGGCAGCCCCGAACTTGAGATACCCATCGAAATCCGGCTGTTTCGCCCGGTCGCACGTCAGAGCAAGGCGGTGGAAGCGATCTGGTCGGCCTTCGAGCGGGGTTGATCTGATATGCACACTCTGACATCGACACTTCGATACAACTCGAATCATTCCGGCGTCTGATCGCGCGATTGGCGTCGAAGCGCCTTGCGAGCCCTGACCCACGACACATTGCACAGCCTGTGCGTTCCGCGGTGGCGATGCGAAGGTGGAAGCAATTCGATGCGATGGGCTTGCACCACGCGTTCAACGCTCACGAAGAAGATCGCAGCTGAGCCAATCGGGATGATTGGAACTCCGAGGGTGTTCCATCGCGCATGACATTTTCAATAAATGGTCACGATTGGGCCAACGACCGATCACACTCGGCCAATAGCAGCAAATCAGATCGATCGCGAATGGTCCTTCAGCACATCGTCATCTGTCATCACCCTGCGAGGACTTCGTCATGGCGCAGCCGAGTACCTATGAGCAGTATTTGCTTGAACTGATCAATGCCGAGCGCGCCAAGGTGGGCGCTCAGCCGCTTGCCTTCGATGGTGATCTCAACGAGGCCAGTGAAGGCCATAGCCAATGGATGATTGGAACAGACACGTTCTCGCATACAGGCTCAGGCGGGTCGACCGCGGGTCAGCGCATGACGGCCGCTGGCTATGCGTTCACCGGTTCCTGGAGCTGGGGTGAGAACATCGCGTACGCAACGACGCGATCGCCCGCGGGGCTCCAGGACGAGGTGCTGCTGCTGCACACGAACCTGATGAATTCGTCGGGGCATCGGGCCAACATCCTCAATGACAATTATCGCGAAGTGGGGCTTGGCTTCGAGTCAGGCGATTATGGCGGCCGCGATAGCGCGTTCGTTACGGAAGATTTTGCGCGCTCTGGTTCGAGCGTGTTCCTCACCGGCGTCGCGTTCGATGACAAGGATGGCGACCATTTCTATGATGTGGGCGAGCAGCTTGGAGGCCTGACGCTGACTGCCGTGAGCAGCACCGGCGCAACCTACACCACGACCACATACGGCTCCGGCGGCTATGATCTCGCGCTGCCGCCGGCGACCTACACGGTCACGTTCTCAGGGGCAGGCATTGAAACGACCACCATGCAGGCGACAATCGGGAGCAAGAATGTCAAGCTCGACCTGATCGATCCCGCCACAGGGAACTCCGAGCCGCCACCTTCCGAACCACCTCCACCAGCGTCGAACGTGATCGCCGGCACCGCATCAGGCGAGACGCTCAACGGTACGGCCGGTGCCGATACGATCCAGGGCCTCGGCGGTGACGATCGCCTCTACGGGCAGAACGGCAATGACCGGCTCGAGGGCGGCTCCGGGAGAGACTATCTGTACGGCAGCACGGGAGACGACACGCTGCTTGGCGGCGACGGAAACGACCGTCTCTATGGCGGAGCCGGCAGCGACGTCCTGACTGGCGGCGCGAACAGGGACGGCTTCTTTTTCGATACGAGTCTCGGTGCCTCCAACATCGACAAGATCATGGACTTCTCGACGGTGGACGATACGATCAATCTGGAGAACGCGATATTCACCGCGTTCAGATCGAGCGGCACGATGTCCTCTTCCGCATTCTATGTCGGCGCTGCCGCTCATGATTCGACCGACCGGATTATCTATAACAGCGACACCGGCGCGCTTAGCTACGATCCGGATGGAACAGGCTCGGCGGCCGCAGTCCAGTTCGCGGAGCTTTCGACCAAGCTGGCGCTCACCTATCAGGATTTCCTGATCGTCTGATCCGGCACGCCTGATTGCTCGCAATGGCGGTTTCGAGCGAAAGCTCGATCCGGAGTGTATGGCGAAGAGGCCGCCCGCGCGGCGGCCTCTTCGAATGTCGTTCATTTCATCAGCGCTTCTGCTGTGCATCGGCCACGGCGCCCAGCATCAGCGTCGTGACCGCGAGGTCACCGATCTTCTTTCCCATATCCTTGCCGGCTTCGGTGGAGAAGCGGTAGTGGAAGCCGGCATAGATGCGCGCGCTGGAAACCTCGTCGCTATAGTCCTGCAGCCGCGTCCACTTGCGCGTAACGCCGGCAGCCGTCGGGCTCGTCAGCGCGATCTCGCCGACCTCGTCGCCCACGACATGCTGCAGCACCGTGGCAACGGCGCTGGCTGTGATGCAATGCGCGCACGGATATTCCGGGTGCATCGGTGTCACGCCCAAAGGCTGCCATGATGCCTCGCGCGGGGTCGCCGGGTTGGACGTGAGGTCGGCATTGCGGATGGCCGTCACCGGGCGCCAGAAATTGTAGGCGTACTTCGCCTCGAATACCGCAATGAAAGCATCGGCCCCGGCGATCGATGTCAGCGCATAGAGGCGGGCGCAATCGACGAGGTCCATCTTCCTGTTCGAGGCGATCTGGCGGACAATCGTATTGTAGGTCCTGGGTCCGGTGAAGAACCAGAAGCGGGCGATCGTCGTCTGCTCGGCCGAGCGCTTGGCGCTCGTGTTGCTGCCGATGTCGCGAATTTCGTTCAAATCCCTGGTCCAGGTTTCCGACGTCAGCGCGGGAGGCGGGGCTGCGCGAAACTGCGACGCGCTTGTCATCGCGAATGGCTTGATCTTCGAACTCGTGGACTCGATCGGTATCATGGTCGGCACGTAGACGCCGGCCGTGGTCGCGGGGCGATAATCTTCAGGTATGTTGCTGCCGTCATTGGTTCGCAAGGCAATGATCCCGGCGGCAGCCTGTTTGCCGAGCTCGATGCCCTTCGACTTCGCCTCGTTCTCGCTGATCCCGGCAAGCGACCCGGCGAGCGCAGCATCGAGGTCGGCCTTCTTGTCCGGATGCAGCGCCAGCAGCACGTCATAGGCCGCGGCGGCCGCTGCGGCTTCCCTCGATGCGGCCCTGTCCGCGGTGAGGTTGAGCTTGTAGGGCGCATAACGCCTGTCGATGGCGTTGACCGCCTCGAACATCGCGATGTGGAGCATCGCCTGTCCGCGGGCGTTCGGGGCGTTCAGAAGCTGCTTTTCGGCGGCGAGGGCGTCCGCCTTGGCGTTCCAGTCCATGATGACGTCGCCGCGGGCGGCGGTGGCGGACAGCGCGAGGGCACCGCTGATCCAAATCGCCAAGGATAACCTTGATATCGGCTTCATTGGAACTTCTCCTTTTAAGAGGTCCTCGAAGTCAGGGCCTCATTGGATGCTCCCACATCCGCGGGCGCGGCCGTCGTGAAGAAGCGGTGAAATTGTGATGAAATGCTCTAGACTGTCCGTGGCCCCCAACTGAAAGGCCGCTCCTCAGAGACATGGCGGAACGCAAGAGTTATCGTTTTGGACCGTTCCTGGTCGACCGCCGATCGGCCTGCCTGCGCCGCGACGGCGTCGTCGTTCCGTTGCGGCCAAAAACCTTCGATGTGCTGACATACCTCACGCAGCATCCCGGCCGGCTCGTTCCCAAGACAGAGCTGATCGACAATGTCTGGCAGAACCTCAATGTCACGCCAAATTCGCTGGCTCAGTGCATCAGGGAGATCCGGCACGCGCTGCACGACGATACCCAGACCATCATCGAAACCGTCTCCAAGCGCGGCTATCTGTTCGCCTTGCCGGTGATCGCGGTCGAGGCCAACGATGCGCCCTTGAGCGCGGAAGCCGGTGAAAGCCCTGCGCTGCCTTTGCCGGATCGTCCTTCCATTGCGGTGCTGCCGTTTGACAACATGAGCGGCGATCCCGATCAGGACTACTTCGCCGACGGCATATCCGAGGACTTGATCACCGGCCTGTCCCGCATCCGGTGGCTGTTCGTCATCGCGCGCAACTCGACCTTTGTCTACAAGGGCCGCGCCGTCGATGTCAGGCAGGTCGCGAGCGAGCTCGGCGTTCGCTATGTACTCGAAGGCAGCGTGCGCCGGGCCGGCCAGCGGCTGCGCGTCAGCGCCCAGCTGATCGACGCGGTGACCGGCGGACATCATTGGGCCGAGCAATACGACCGCGAACTCGGCGACATCTTTGCGATACAGGATGAGATCACCCGCAGCGTCGTCGGCGCGATCCAGCCGCGCTTGCTGGCCGCGGAGGGCGTTCGCGCCTTTTCGCGTTCGCCCGGCGATCTCGGCGCTTGGGAGCTGGTGGCGCGGGCGCAAACCCATGTCTGGCGGCTCAATCGATCCGATCATGAAGCTGCGATCGACGCACTCCATCGCGCCGTCGCTGCCTATCCGGAATACGCTCCGGCCCGGAGCCTGCTCGGGTTCTGCCTGGTGTTTTCAGCGCATAACGGCTGGATCGATCGCGACCGGGGCTTGCAAGCCGGCCGTCCGCACATCGTTCGGGCGATAGCGCTGGACGATTGCGACCCGTGGGCGCAGATAGCGCTCGGCTATTGGTCGATGATGGAATGGCGTACCGAAGAATCGATCGCGGCGTTCCGGCGCGCCGTCAGCCTCAATCCGAGTTCAGCGGCCGCGCATTGTTATCTCAGTCACGGGCTCGCGTTTTCCGGGCAGTGTTGCGATGCCATCGCGCACGGCAACGAAGCGATCCGGCTTAGCCCGCTGGATCCCGACACCGCGATGTTTCTCGGCGGCATTGCCGTCGCGCACTATCTCGCCGGCCGATATGCGGAAGCCTTCGAGACCTCGGAGCAATTGCTGCGGCTGCGCCCGGGCTTTCACGGCGCCCAACGTCTGCGCTGCGCGAGCTTGGCCCAGATGGGCAGAGTTGAGGAAGCCAGACAATCTCTCGTCGCCGTCCGGCTCGAGCAACCCCAGCTCTCGGTCGACTGGATCAAGTCCAGCGTTCCCTATCAGACGCCGGAGTTGATGGAGCGCTTTCTCGCGGGAATGCGAAAGGCCGGGCTGACGTAAGAGAGAGACGGGGCAGGCTGTTCAGGTTCGGGGATTGAAAGGCTTATGTTTTTTCTTCCGTGCCCGACGTGGCTGGGCAAGTAGTTCGGTCAGACGACGGGGCTGGGGCCGAAGTGTCTGATCGGGAGCCAGATCGGGATATTTGTCCAGAAGGCCTCCAGAATGGGCTGGATGCGGCTTGAAGCGGCCCTGAGAATGCGTAAGAGCGCTCGAAACAGCTTTTCCATGCAGGCCGCGAAGCCCTCGAAGCCGAGGATATTGAGCACGCGGGTAAAGTTGTAGCAGAGCGCCATTAGGCTCCATTCGCCGCGCACCTTGTTGAAGCCGCGAACCAGGAAGTGGCGATAGCCGGCGCGGCATTTGAGCGTGCCGAAGGGATGCTCGACGATGGCGGAACGACGGCGCATCAGCTCGCCTGCGCCTTGCATCCGCGCGCGGTGGCGATCGAGAACATCCTCGTGCTCCCAGCGACGGATGGTTCGTTGAAGTCCCTTTGGGGAGAGGCAACGTGTCCTTAGCCGGCACGTCCCGCAGATTGCCTTGCGGCTCGTATAGCGGATCTCCGCCCGGCCACTTGTGTTTTGCCAGCGCCCCTTCATCGGTCTCAGCAACGCTCCGGCGGGACAGCGGTAAGCATCGGCTGTGCCGTCATAGTTGAAATCCTCGAGGCTGAAGCGGCCTTGCTTCTTCAGCCGTCCTCTTCCCTCCGACGGCGGTACATAGGCAACGATGCCATCATCCTCGCACGCCTTCAGTTCGGAACTGCTGTAATACCCTTCGTCGGCAAGCACCTGCAGGGCCTCCGCATCGAGGGCTTCTTTGGCAGCTATTGCCATCGCATGGAGCTGGTTGACGTCGCTGCTGTCGTTCACCACTTCGCTCGCAACAATGAGTTTGTGCTTGTCGTCCACGACAGCCTGCACGTTGTAGCCCGCAACACCTTGACCGCCCTTGACCAGAAGCCGGGCGTCCGGATCGGTCAGGGACAGCTGAGTCTCACCGCTCGCCTCCAGCCGGTCGAGATCGGTTTGCGCGCGCGAGCGCCGGGCCATCAGCGCCGCCACTTTGGCGCCGATATCGGCGCCATCTCCGTTGCCGCCATCGCCGTGATCGTCGTTCCTTGGCTGCTTGGCCTCCGCCGCATCATTGTCCTCAAGAGATTTGCCGTAAGCATCGATCTCCAGGTCCAGCCTTGCAACTTGTTCGGCGAGCCTCTTGCGCGTGAAGATGCTCGCCTTGCTGGCGTCGCCATGGAAGAACGAGCCGTCGATGGCGACAACGGCTCCGCCGACAAGACCAAGCTCGCGAACCAGTAGAACGAAGCCGCGGTTCACAGCCTTCAGAGCCTGCCAGTTCTCCTTGCGGAAGTTGGCGATGGTTCGATAACCGGGCTTGAGGTTCTTCAGCAGCCAGATCAGTTCCAGATTACGGCACGCCTCCCGCTCCAGCCGCCGCGACGACCGGACCTGGTTGATGTAGCCGTAAAGATAGAGCTTCAGCAGATCGGCCGGATCGTAGGGCGGCTGTCCCATCGCCTCCGCGTCACGATCCGCATGGCGGAAGCCGAGCTTCCCAAGGTCGAGAGCGCAAACAAAGCTCTCGATCGCCCGAACCGGATTATCCACTCCAACATAGTCCTCGACCCGAGCAGGAAGGAGACTGGCTTGCTCCCGGCTCTCACCGGTCTTGAATGGGCGATTCGTCATGAGCAGAATCGTACATCAACTCCCAAAAAAGCCGAGTTCTTGCCCAGCCTCGACGGGCAAATCACCTAAAACCTGTCCAGCCCTTCGTGCGAAAATATTCTGCTTTCGTTCTCACGCAAATCAGCGGCATAACTCCGCCCGTCTCACGGCCGATGAGGGGCGCTCGCGAACGTCACGAACGCGCGGTGAGATGCGATGGACGTTGATGGCGCGATAGACGTACGCGCCGGACGCGTACGGCGAAGTCGTGTGGTTCGGGCGCCGCGGTGCTGGCGTTAAGTCCGGGAGAAGTGAAAGTTTCTCTCGTGGCGACGGAGGCAAAAGAGCCGTTCTCCGGGAAGAGCACGAAGTAAGCCGTAAAGCCATTGCGCAGGGAAGGCCGGGATGCCCCCGCTGCCCTGTATGCTCGTGTGCCCTTTTGTTTGCGCAAATCGCACGCGAGACCGCGGGTGCAGCAAGCACCCGGTCTTCCCTGCGCCCTCTAAGTTCTAGAGGGCCAACGAAGTTGCAAACCTCGGGCGAGATGCGCCGCGAGATCGCGAACGCACATTCAGTTGTCGTCACCCGCCTTGTGCGCAATTGCGCACTGGGGCGGGTGACCCAGTATTCCAGAGACGTCGATGATTGAATCGAGAAGCCGCGGCGTACTGGATACCCCGCTTGCGCGGGGTATGACGACGACATGGAGCTCCCAGCTACAAAAACGCAACTCAGAGGTCCTGCCGCGTCAGCCTTCCATGCGGCACCGCCGGCCGGGCGGATGCCTTCTTCGCCGGCGTCTCGCCGCCCGTCAGCGCCATCACCGAGACCGACACCACGCGGTCGATGATCGCCTGGACGTCGTTGAGATCGCATTGTCCTTCCGACAATTTCGTCAGCCGCTCTTTTTCCCGGATGGTGTGGTGCGACATCGCGAGCGCGAAGTGCAGGCCCCAATAGAGATCGGCGTCGTCGCGGCCGGGCATCGCGCGGCGCATCGCGGCGATGAACTTTCGCAAATGGTCGACCTCGCGGTTCTTGATGCGGCGGATCGGCGGCACCGACTCGATCGAGGCGCGGATCATGAAGCGCGCCGCCGTCGAACCTTCGCGGTCGGGGCCAAGACAGCCGCGCAGGGTAGGGCCCACCAGCGCGTGCAAGATGGCGTCGATCGGCGCGCGGCCGCCGCCCTGTTCCTCGGCCGCCTTCAGCTCGTTGAGCCGTTCGCGGTTGGTGGCGAGGCTGCGGGTGACGAACAGCTCCGCGATCAATTCGTCCTTGGAGCCGAAATGATAATTCACCGCGGCGAGATTGACGTTCGCTTCGGCGACGATGTCGCGCAGCGTCACGTCGCCGAAGCCGCGATCGGCATAAAGCCGTTCGGCGGCGGCAAGGATGGCAGACCGGGTCCGATCGCTCGACATATCAGGCACCCGCTTGTGGAGTTGCAATTCAAACAGTTGTATGAAACTATCGTTTGAAGGGCGGGAAATGTCAATTCACGTTTGCGAACGGGTCGCAATTTCCGCCGGTCGGACTGCTACCGTCATCGGCAAAATGGCTTGCGAGCCACCGGCGGCGGGCGGACAGTGCGGCCCAACGAATTCAGAAGCCAGAGCCGAGGAGCGTCCCATGAACTTCGATTTGTCCGAAAAGCAAAAGGAATGGCTGAACCGCGTGCAGGCGTTCATGAAGACGCATGTCCGTCCCGCGGTGCCGATCTACGACAAGCAGGATGCAGAGGGCCCGCGCTGGAAGGTGATCCCGATCCTCGACGAACTGAAAAAGAAGGCGAAGGCCGAAGGCCTCTGGAACATGTTCATGCCGCCGAACGCGCATGAGGATGACGAATTCCGCGGTGCGGGATTGACCAACCTTGAATATGCCCTTCTGGCGGAAGAAATGGGTCACATCTCCTGGGCCTCGGAGGTGTTCAACTGCTCCGCGCCCGATACCGGCAACATGGAAGTGTTCATCCGCTACGGCAGCAAGGAGCAGAAGCGGAAGTGGCTGAAGCCGCTGATGGACGGCGAGATCCGCTCCGCCTTCCTGATGACCGAGCCGGCCGTGGCGTCGTCGGACGCCACCAACATCGAAACGCGCATCGAAAAGGATGGCGACCACTACGTCATCAACGGCCGCAAATGGTGGTCGTCGGGCGTCGGCGACCCCCGCTGCAAGATCGCGATCCTGATGGGCAAGACCGATCCGAAGGCGGCCAAGCACCAGGCGCAGTCGCAGATCCTGGTGCCGCTCGACACCCCCGGCATCAAGGTGGAGAAGATGCTGCCGGTGTTCGGCTACGACGATGCGCCGCACGGTCACGCCCAGGTGCTGCTGGAAAACGTTCGCGTGCCGAAGGAAAACATCCTGCTCGGCGAAGGCCGCGGCTTCGAGATCGCGCAGGGCCGTCTCGGCCCGGGCCGTATCCATCACTGCATGCGCACCATCGGCAAGGCCGAGGAGGCGCTGGAGAAGATGGTGAAGCGGCTGGCCTCGCGCACCGCGTTCGGCAAGAAGATCATCGAGCATTCGGTGTGGGAACAGCGCATCGGCGAAGCGCGCGCCGATATCGAGATGAATCGTCTGCTCTGCCTCAAGGCCGCCGACATGATGGACAAGGTCGGCAACAAGACCGCGCAGGCCGAGATCGCGATGATCAAGGTCGCGGCCCCCAACATGGCGCTGAAGATCATCGACAATGCGATCCAGGCCTATGGCGGCGGCGGTGTCTCCGACGAGGCCGGCCTGGCAAAGGATTACGCCCATATCCGGACGCTCCGCCTGGCGGACGGTCCGGACGAGGTGCACAATCGCGCCATTGCCAGACTTGAACTTCGGAAGTATGCAAACGCTACGCATTAACGGGAACGCTCTGATGGCGCTCCCCAAGTCCAAGAACAATCAGAAGAATTAAGGGAGCGTCATCGTGGCGGACGGCGTCAGGAAAGACGAAGAATTCTCGGGCACCAAGGAAGTCGAGGAGCGTCATCGTATCAACGAGGCGAACCTCGACGGCTGGATGCGCGAGCATGTCGAGGGTTACAAGGGACCGTTGAAGGTCCTGCAGTTCAAGGGCGGACAGTCCAACCCGACCTACAAGATCGAAACCCCCGGCCGGTCCTACGTGATGCGCCGCAAGCCGTTCGGTAAATTGTTGCCGTCGGCGCATGCGGTCGACCGCGAGTTCCGCGTCATCGCGGCGCTCGGCAAGCAGGGCTTTCCGGTCGCGAAGGCCTACGCGTTGTGCACCGACGACGCCGTGATCGGCGCCGCCTTCTACATCATGTCGATGGAAGAGGGCCGGGTGTTCTGGGATCCGACGCTGCCGAGCCAGACGCCGGAAGACCGGCGCAAGATCTTCACCAGCAAGATCGAGACGCTGGCCAATCTCCACGTCTTCGACCCGGAGAAAATCGGGCTCGGCGATTTCGGCAAGCCGGGCAATTATTTCGCGCGCCAGGTCGACCGCTGGACCAAGCAATACCGCGCGTCCGAGACGCAGCACATTCCGGAATTCGAGAAGCTCGCCGAGTGGCTGCCGAAAACCGTGCCGCCGCAGGCGCGCGCCTCGGTCGTCCACGGCGACTATCGCCTCGACAACATGATTTTCCATGCGACGGAACCGCGCGTGCAGGCGGTGCTGGACTGGGAACTGTCGACGCTCGGCGATCCCATGGCCGACTTCACCTATCTGCTGATGCAGTGGACCATGCCGGGTCTCGCCAATGCCGACCTCAAGGCGCTCAACATTCCGAGCCTGGAAGAGGCCGCGCAGATCTACTGCAACGTCACCGGCAGCGCCGTGCCGGACCTGAACTGGTATTTTTCCTACAACCTGTTCCGCCTGGCCGGCATCACGCAGGGCATCGCCGGGCGCGTTCGCGACGGCACCGCGGCCAACGCCAAGGCGCTGGAATCGGCGGCGCGCACCGTGCCGCTGTCGAAGGCCTCGTGGGAATACGCGCAGAAGGCCGGCGCGACCTAATCCAGTTGGCGCTCGCTCCGAATATCCGTGGCAGCCTGTTGATGGCGGTGTCCATGGCGGCGTTCACCACGAACGACTCCATCACCAAGGTGGTGTCGTCCGAGATGAACTTCGGCCAGGTGATGCTGGTGCGCGGGCTGTTCGCGATCGTGCTGGTCGCGGCGTTCGCCTGGTATCAGGGCGCGTTGCGTCCGCTGCGCACGCTGATGGAAAAGCCGGTGGCGCTGCGCGTGTTCGGCGAAATCGGCGGCACGATCTCGTTCATGGCCGCGCTCGCGCATCTGCCGCTCGCCAACACCTCGGCGATCTTCCAGGCGCTGCCGCTGGCGATCACGCTCGGCGCCGCCTGATATTCGGCGAGCCGGTCGGCTGGCGGCGCTGGTCGGCGATCGTGGCGGGCTTCATCGGCGTACTCATCATCGTGCGGCCGGGGCTTGCGGGCTTCAGCCAGTACTCGCTGTTCGCGCTGGTGTCGGTGGCCTTCTGCGCGCTGCGCGATCTCGCGACCCGGCGGATCCCGCGCAAAGATTCCCTCGCTGTTCATCACCTTGCTGACCACCGTGACGGTGACGACCGCCGGCGGCGTAATCCTGGTTCCGCTCGGCGGCTGGACGCCGCCATCGACAGGCGCGCTTGGCCTGCAGGCGCTGGCCGCCGTGCTGCTGCTGATCGGCTATCAATGCATCATCACGGCGCTGCGCTCCGGCGACATCTCGGCGGTGGCGCCGTTCCGCTATTCCGCGCTGCTGTGGGCGATGCTGCTCGGCTATCTCGTGTTCGGCGACGTGCCCGACGCGATGATGGTGACGGGCGCGTCGATCATCGTGCTGTCCGGCCTCTACGCCTTCTACCGCGAGCGCATCCGTCACCGCGCGCTGGCGGCGGAATCATCCGGCATTCCGCCCGACGGGTTGTGATCGCATCGCCGACGCCCATATCTCCGAGGCTGATTGGAGATGGTCATGATCCAGCAACTGCGCATCTACGAAATATTCGAAAGAACAAGGCCGCGTTCCACGCCCGCTTTCGCGATCACGCCGCGCGCATCATGCAAACCCGATACGGTTTCCGGATCGTCGCGATGTGGGAAACCAAATTCGGCGACCGGACCGAGTTTGCCTATCTGCTGGAATGGCCCGATGAGGCGACCAAGACCGCCGCGTGGTCAGCTTTCATGGCTGATACCGAATGGTCCGACATCAAGCGTGTGACGCATGCGGAACACGGCTTGATGGTGGGCCAGATCGAGGACCGTTTGCTCGCGCCAACCGACTATTCGCCGGCCAAAGGCAGGAGCCTTCTTGCGACTTTCGCATAGAACATCTGTCTCGCGTCCCGGACGCGGTGCAGCGTGCAACGCTGCTCCGCAGAGCCGGGACCCAAACACTTCGCGTTCCGTGCCGGCAATGGGCCCCGGCTCTGCAGCGCACCGCCATAGCGCGTCGAAGACGCGCATGAACGCGCTTATGGCGCTGTGCAGCGTCCGGGGCGCGAGAATCTCGCTAGATCGGCTTGCCCGCATACGGCATCGAGGCGGTGAGGCCGCCGTCGACCGGGATCGCCTGGCCGTTGACATAGGAGGCGTCGTCGCTGGCGAGGAACAATCCCATCGCGGCGAGTTCGTGCGGCTGGCCGGGGCGCTTCAGCGGATTGAGCTGGCCGATCTTGTCCTGGGTGCCGCGCTCCTTGGCGCGGTCGAACACCGGCTTGGTCATGCCGGTTTCGATCAGGCCGGGGCATACCGCGTTGATGCGCACGCCGGTGCCGGACAGCGAGTAGGCGGTGGTCTGCACCAGGCTGATGACGCCGGCCTTGCTGGCGCCGTACGGATGTCCGCTCGCGCCGGCCTTCAGGCCCGCGACGGAGGCGGTGCAGACGATCGAGCCGGACTTCTGCTTGATCATGTGCGGCATCGAATGCTTGATCGCGAGGAACGGCCCGATCAGATTGACGCGCAACACTTCCTGCCAGTGCTCGACGGTCTGCTCGGCCAGCGGCACCAGCCCGCCGCTGACGCCGGCATTGGCCCAGATCGCGTCGAGCCTGCCATATTTCGCGACCGCCTTGTCGATGAAGGCCTTCACGTCGGCTTCCGAACCCGCATCCGCCATCACGGCCTCGACCGTGCCGCCGGCATCGCTGACGAGTTTTGCGGTGTCCTTCACGCCCTCGGTGCGGTCGACGATGATGAGCTTCGCGCCCTCCCTGGAGAACAGCACCGATGCGGCGCGCCCGATGCCGCTGCCGGCCCCGGTGATGACGACGGATTTGCCTTCGAGGCGGCCCATGAGTTTCTCCCTGATCGTGTTATGCGCATCGGCGTCTGCCGCCTTGCGGAATTCAAACAAGATTTCAAACGTCCGAGAATCTTTGCCTGGCAAAGTGACTTGAGGCGATGCGTGCTCTGACGTACAGCGAACGAACAGTATTGAAGGGTTTTGGCGATGTCCAATGCAGACAAACCGCGGACGATCACAACGCGATGGTGGTGGGTCCGCCACGCGCCGGTTCGCGAGGATGACGGTTGCATCTACGGGCAGAAGGATCTCGGCTGCGACACCAGCGACCGTGTCGTGTTCGAGGCGGTCGGAAAGATCCTGCCGCGCAACGCGGTCTGGTATGCAAGCAATCTGAAGCGCACGCATCAGACCGCAAGCGCGATCTGGGCCGCTGGCTTTCCCAAGCCGTCAGACATGCCGCATGTCAACGCGTTCGCCGAACAGCATCTCGGTGAGTGGCAAGGCCTCAATCGCGCGGCGTTCCTGGCGAGCCGGCCGGTCGGCAGCCACTGGCTTACTGAGATCGACGAACCCGCGCCCGGCGGCGAGAGTTTCATGGACCTCTATAACCGCGTTTGCGGCGCCATCGAGCGCATCAACGCCGAGCAGGCGGGCAGGGACGTCATCGCCGTCGCGCATGGCGGTACGATCAGGGCCGCGGTCGGGCTCGCGCTCGGCGGTCAGCCGGACAAAGGTCTTGCTTTCGACATCGACAATTGTTCGGTGACGCGGCTCGATCATCTCTCAAGCGCCAATTACGTCGGCTGGCGGCTGCCGATGGTCAACCAGCAGCCCTGGATCGCGGACGCTTCGCACAACGCGATGCATCAGCCGGCAGGGCCTGAGGTGAAGCCGCCGGAGACGAAACTCGCCTGATGCCTTGAGTTGTCGAAGGCCGCAAACGCTGCTTAGTTCGAATTCAAGACCAAACCGGCATCGCGCCGGATCAACATCGGGGAGAGAGACATGAGCTTGTTCGATATGACCGGGAAAGTCGCCGTCATCACCGGCTCGACGCGCGGCATCGGCCGCGCCATTGCCGAGCGAATGGCCGAGCACGGCGCCAAGGTGGTGATCTCCTCGCGCAAGCAGGACGTCTGCGATCAGGTGACCAAGGAGATCAACGAAAAGTTCGGCAAGGGAACCGCGGTGGCGATCGCCGCGAATATTTCCAGCAAGGAAAACCTGCAGAACCTGGTCGACGAATCCAACCGCGCCTTCGGCAAGATCGACGTGCTGGTCTGCAACGCCGCGTCCAATCCCTATTACGGTCCGCTCGGCGGCATTTCCGACGACCAGTTCCGCAAGATCCTGGACAACAACATCGTCGCCAACAACTGGCTGATCAACATGGTGGTGCCGCAGATGATCGAGCGCAAGGACGGCTCGATCGTGATCGTGTCCTCGATCGGCGGCCTGAAGGGTTCGACCGTGCTCGGCGCCTACGCGATCTCGAAGGCCGCCGACATGCAGCTCGCGCGCAACCTCGCCTGCGAATACGGCAAGCACAATATCCGCGTGAACTGCATCGCGCCCGGCCTGATCAAGACCGATTTCGCCAAAGCGCTGTGGGACAATCCGGAGACGCTGAAGGCGTCCACCGCGCGTTCGCCGCTGCTGCGCATCGGCGTGCCGGACGAGATCGCGGGCGCCGCGGTGCTGATGGGATCGAAGGCCGGCGACTTCATGACCGGCCAGACCATCGTGATCGACGGTGGGGCGACGATTAGTTGAGGTGTCGCAGCTAGGTCATCGTCATGGCCGGGCTCGTCCCGGCCATCCACGCCCTACGTGCTTGTGGTCCAAAAGACGTGGATGCCCGGCGACAAGCCCGGGCATGACGGAGAAAGTGGTCTCGCCTCACTCCACCGCCGCGTAGACCAGATCCCGCAGCATATTGCGGATATATTCGCGCTGGCCGGGGCCCTGCATCATGAACACCGTGAACAGGTCTTCGGCGGGATCGATGAAGAAGAACGTGCCGGCCATCCCGCTCCAGAAGAACTGGCCGAGCGAGCCCGGGAACGGCGCGACGCCGCGGTGGGTGCGGACCGCGAAGCCGAGGCCAAAACCGTGACCGGGCGGCATCAGCGGCGAGTCGACTTTCACGCTCGGCGGTGAGATGGTCTGAGGCCATCAGCTCCAGCGTCTTGCGGCCGATGATCCTGTTGCCGTCGAGCGTGCCGCCGTTGAGCAGCATCTGGCAGAACCGCGCATAGTCCATCGTGGTCGAGACCAGCCCGCCGCCGCCGGATTCCATCGCCGGCTTCTCCAGCATGTTGAAGAGCTGCACCTTGTCGCCGTTCCACGGATCGGTCGCGAACGGTTCGGCGAGGCGGCCCGCATTCGCTTCCGGGGTATGGAATGCGGTCTCGGCCATCTGCAGCGGCGCCAGGATGCGTTCGGTCAGGAACGCGCCGAGCGATTTGCCGGAGACGACCTCGATGATGCGGCCGAGCACGTCGGTCGAGCGGCTGTAGTTCCATTCCGCGCCCGGCTGGCACATCAGCGGCATGCCGGCGATCATGGTCGCGTGTTCGGCGTTGGTGATCTTGCGGCTGCGCAGCCGCGACTGCTGGTAGAGCTGCTGGACGGGGCCGTTGCCGGTGTGGTCGTAGGTCAGGCCCGAGGTGTGCCGCAGCAGGTCCTGAACGGTCATCTGCCGCTTCACCGGGACGAGGTC
Organism: uncultured Alphaproteobacteria bacterium; assembly: GCA_963840465.1. Lineage (GTDB taxonomy): Bacteria > Pseudomonadota > Alphaproteobacteria > Rhizobiales > Xanthobacteraceae > Bradyrhizobium. Next base: position 31,612 of record CAWIZF010000049.1, read on the forward strand.
GAGCTTGCCGTTGTTCTCGACGCCGACCTTCTGCTCGGCAAACTCCGGAATGAATTTGGCGACGGGGTCGCCGAGGACGAAGTGGCCGTCCTCGACCAGCATCATGATGCCGACCGAGACGATCGGCTTGGTCATCGAGAAGATGCGGAAGATGCTGTCATGGGTCATCGGCGCGCTGGCCGCAGGATTCTGCCGGCCGATCGCATCGAACCAGCCGATCTGGCCGCGCCGCGCCACCATCACGGTGGCGCCGGGGAGGGTTCCCTTGTCGACCTCGCGCTTGAAGGCATCCGACATCCGCTGCAGGCGGACGCTCGAGAGCCCGATCGTTTCCGGCTTGGCATCGGGGAGAGAAGGGGTCTGGGGGGCGGTTGTCTGCCGGGCGGCGGTCTGGGCGTTCATGGTCTCTCCCGTTGCTCTTGTTGCTTGTGCGAGACCCAAGTCTGGCGCAGAAGGCGTGCTTTGGATAGGGCGCAAGCCGCTTCGCCCTTGCAATCGGGGTATGCCCTATGCTTGAAACGGCGCGAAGCGGCGCAAGCGCCGGTTCCCTGCAGGAGTGTAGCTCAATTGGTAGAGCACCGGTCTCCAAAACCGGGGGTCGCAGGTTCGAGCCCTGCCACTCCTGCCAGTAAAATCAATCGCTTAGCCGGTATCATCGAGGTCTCTTAAGGGGTTTTGCCACCGCTTTGCGGGCCGTTCCCCACCGCGCCCTTTCGTCGCAGCCGCAACGCGGCGAATGACCTCTCCAGCGTTTTTGAGACTGAGGCCGCCCCGCAAGCATTTGGATTGCGTGGGCATGCTGGCAATTGTGGAAGCGCATTTTGGGCGGCGAAGTGGGCGCGCAATTCTCTGAAGATCGTTGTGTAGCTCTTCCGATCAGGCCTCAAGGCGGACGTTAATCCCGGTCCGGCGAGCGGCGGCTCTCTGCGTAGGTACTGAAGTAACGGGCTGGTTGCGATACTTAGAGTTGTTGGATGTGTGTGTTCGCGCCGCACGTTTGATCTAGATCAAGATCGATCACGGGGCGCGCCTCTCACACTGCCCTGACAGCGCCGCCGCGGGGAAGCGAAATGCTTATCTGGTTGGAGCAATTCTTGGTGCGCTGCCCAGAAGTCCTAGCGTGTCGCCGAAACACTCGTGCCCGAGCACCGCCTTTTCATTCACCACATTCGCCGGAGTTTTGACGTAGCGCAAACCACTGTGCGGCGGCCAAGATTCAAGGAGTACGATGTCACTCGTGGATCAAGTTGAGACAACGCTGGACGCGCCGACGATAGCCCCGTCGATCATCACGCGACGGTTGGCTGCGATCGCGTTTGCCGATGTGGCAGGCTTTTCTCGTCTGATCGCCCTGAAGGACGTCGATACCGTGCTGCGGTGGCGGTCGCTGCGGACCGAGATCATGGAGCCCCACATGGAACGGCACGGTGGGCGCATTGCCGAGATTGCCGGGGATGCCGTACTCGTTGAGTTTTCGAGCGTCGTAAATGCCGTGCGCTGGGCGGCCGACGTGCAGCGGGCTCTGGCGCGTACGAACTCGTCCGATGACTCATCCGCTCTCTTTCTTCGGATTGGGATCAACGTCGACGACGTTATCGATGATGATGGCGTCCTGCAGGGCGACGGCGTCAATATCGCATCCCGTATTCATCAGGCGGCAGAACCGGGCCAGATCGTGGTCACCGCGGCGGTTCGAGACTACGTCATGAACCGCCTGCCGTTGACGTTCCATGACCTCGGCACGCCTCTGATGAAAAACATCACACGGACGGTCCGGATCTACACGGTTCAGTGGACGGAGGAGTGCGAGAGGCGATCCGATCGCGCAGCCGTATCTGCAATGGGTGGCACGTCCGACCATCGCGGTGCTGCCATTCCGGACCGTCAGAGGCACGGACGATGAAAGCTATTACGGTGAAGGGATAACCGACGAGATCATTACGGGTTTGTCGCGAAATCGGTCGCTTTACGTCATTGCCCGGAATTCGACGTTGCGATACCGCGACCGCGACAAGGACCTGCGTCAGATCGCCAGTGAACTCGACGTGCGCTACGTGCTTGACGGCAGCGTGCAGCGGCAGGGCACGCGCTTGCGGATCAACACCGAGCTGATCGATATCATCGGCAACATCTCGATCTGGGCCCAGCGCTATGAGGGCTCGACCAGCGACCTGTTCGAGTTTCAGGACCGTATCGCTGGAAGCATTCTGTCCTCGATCGAGCCGCGGGTGCGCGCGGTCGAGACGGCGCGGGTCCTCGACCGGCCTACCGAAAGCCTGGACGCCTATCATTGCGTGTTACGTGCGATGTCCTTGCTCTACGACTTTACTCTGGACAGCTATGTTGAGGCAGGGGAGCTTCTGGAGCGGGCGATTACGCTCGATCCCTCCTACGCGCAGGCCTACGCCTATCTCGGATGGTGGCTCAATTTCTGGATCGGAGACGGCTGGTCGCGGGATCCGGACGCGGACACCGCTCGCGCGCTCAGTGTCTCGCAGCGCGCGATCGAGCTTGATCCGGAAGACCCCTTCGCGCTTGCCGTTGCCGGTCATATCCTTTCGTTCAGGGGAAAGAATCCGGAAGAGGCTCTCTATCTGTTCGAAAAGGCGCTGGCATTGAACCACAACTGCGCCTTTGCCTGGGGGCTGAGTGCGCTGACGCTTGCCTATCTCGGCCGCCCCGACGAGGCTCTCGAACGGCTGCAAAACGTCTGGCGGCTCAATCCTTTCGATCCGCTGAGTTTTTATTTCTGGATCGTGGCCGGCATCGCGGAGTTCATTGCCGGCCGATACCAGGAAGCCATCGTATGGCTGCGCAAGAGCAGACGCGCCAGCCCTCGGTTTCTCGCTTGCCTGCGGATGCTGGCGGCGGCGCTTGCTGGTTCAGGCGATGAGGCGGGAGCCCGCCAGGTTGCAGAAGAGCTGCTCGCGAGCGACCCGACATTTCGAGTCTCGAATTTCATTTCCTGGTATCCGCTGCGGCGGCCAGATGACCTGTCTCGTCTGGAAAAGGCACTGCTGGCTGCGGGCCTACCTGAATAGACGCGCGAGGATCCAAATCATGTAGCGAAGGAGGAAGCTATGGGTCTAGGAGCAGCGGTTGGCGCGGGAGCAGGTGTAGGCGCGGGTGCTGGAGCAGGCGCGGGTGCCGGAGCAGGTGCCGGAGCAGGTGCCGGAGCGGGCGCAGGTGCCGGAGCGGGCGCAGGAGCAGGTGCAGGAGCAGGTGCAGGCGCCGGAGCCAGGAGCAGGAGCAGGTGCAGGAGCAGGTGCGGGTGCGGGTGCCGGTGCCGGTGGAAGCATCGGGGCCGGAGCAGGTGCTGGGATCGGTGTCTTCCGCAGCTACTACGCAACTCCCCTGGAATTGCATTACAGGCCGTGGACGCTCGACTTCACGCCTGACGACGCCGGCTTTCCAGCGTTTCCCAGTGCAGATATCATCAATCCGTACCAGCTCGGTGAGGACGGTAAGGACGCGTTTATCGAGTGGACGACCGACGATTGGGATCCGGCGCTGCGCTTTTGGACGCTTCCCTACGACCCTCAACTGACGCAGTGGCTTCAGTCGGTGGATCCGTCCCTGCCGTCGATCATGGTGGCGCGCGAGTTCGGTGGTCAGCCGGGCCGATGGCAGAAGACGCGAGCCGAGCTGCTCCGCGATGGTTGGCTCGAAGAGGACGACTTGAAATGGCAACCTGATCCGGCGCTCAAGAATAATAGTGCGGCATGGGACGCGGAAAAGGGGAGAGCCTGGGGATGCGTCAGGACGGAGATCGAACAACTCAAGCAATTGATGGAGGACGATCGGGAGCAATATCTTGCGGAAATCGACGTCCAGGCCGATGGCCTCGCAGGCTACTTCTACAGCATGCTCGGTGTAAGTGCGGGGCGCCGTCCCTGGACCGTCGAGTACATCAATTGCGGCATGGCATTGGGTAACATCGCCTACATGTACTACAAGCAGCAATTCAGGCGCGCGCGCGCGTCGCTGCTATGCCCCGGCCTGATTCCGGCATTCGGCCCCCCGGCACATCCGTCCTTCCCGAGCGGACATTCGTTTCTTGGGCACCTGTTGTCGTTGCTGCTGTTGGAGATTCCCGCGATCCGGCAGCGCTATGGTCATTTCACCGGCCCCGAGGGATCTCCGGGCCAGGCAATCGATCCCGGAACTCCTCCAAGAAATCCGCTGTATGGGAGCGGCCCGGTCCAGTCACCCTTGCTTTGGCTGTCTCAGCGCCTTGCAAAGAACCGCGAACGTCTGGGCGTCCACTATGCCTCGGATTCCACCGGCAGCCGCCACCTGGCCGCGGCGATCTGGCGCGCGTTGCTGCACGAGCGGGAGTCGGACGAGGCAATCGCCTGTCCGACGCTCAGAAGTGTGCTGGCAAAGGCAACCGCGGAGTGGCCGACGAAGCTTCCTGAGCGCAAGGCGTTAGAATCGGAACCTGATTACGCTTCAAAGAAAAGGCAAGGACGCTCTAGTTCTGCTTGAGCACTCGCAAAGCGAGGTTGTTGTCGCCGGCGACAACGTCTCTAAGACTGGTCTCGAGATAACTGCACGGTAGCCTGGCTGCGGGGTCGATATTCGCGGGATCGTCTTCGCAGGTTGCCTGGCTCAGGATGATATATCGCCTGGTCGGCGCTTTGTGCGTGAACGGGCCGAAGGTTTGCTCCTGGCCAGCGCTGATCGATTGGCGATTGCTCACGGAAGGATTGCACGGTGTCCAGCCCGCGCCGCCTTGCCATGTTGGCGGGTCCGCGTCTTTCGGCCACGCCCGGTACCACACGCGTACTTTGACATTGGCGGCGGTTTGGCTTCCGCGGTTGCCAACCCTGACGCGGATGTTGTTGCCTTGCACGTCAATCGCTGTCGGCGGCGCCTGCCATCGAGGTGCAGGGTCGCTTCCTTTTTGATGACCATCCCATTCCAGCGAGACGGGCAGGTAATTGCCGGGGCCGTAGTCGATTGTTGCGTCCGGCGTGACATCGGCCCGCGGTCGATTGTCGGCGATAAAAATGTCGACCGGCGGCGCGATCCCCGGACCATCCGTGATGACGTCCTCCGGCGTATAGAGGCCCTGAGCCTCGAATGCCCAGCGTATGGCCTTGTGGGCGCATCCGCCAATCCGCTTGAATTGTTTGCCATCAGTCGTTGGATAGGTCACGTCCCAGACGTGAGTGCCGATGTCGGCATCGATCAGGGCCGAGACGAAATCGTCGGGGTCGTTGCCGACCACGATCCCGGTTGTGCCCATGATCTGCATCGCCCGGAGGATCAGATAGAGCGTATAGTGAGAGGCGAGTTGCCGATGCTCGCTGGGCTTCGATGCCAGCATATCGGTGTCGCCGCCAAGGCAGCGATAAAGACGGAATAGCGAAGACGACAGGATCTGTTCGCTCAAATACGCCTTGCGGGGTTGGGGTACGACATACGGCGCTTGCGCTGCCGCTCGGTGCATCGTTCCACCCCAACTCCAGCCATGTACGACGCAACGGTCGTGACGACGCGGGATAAACACCCAGGGAAAGGTGAGGCCGCGGGCGACGGGGTCAGCGGCCAACTGGGAGTACGGATCCATGGCGATCGCCGCCAGCGCATCGCCGGCGCTGTGGGCGAAGCGAAACTCCAATTCGCCGATCGAGGCCATCAGGGCCACATGACCGATCTCGTGCCAGATCCAGCGGGCGTCGGCGGCGATGCCGATCGGCTCCGCCGGTGATCGATGGTCGCCATCCCACGGTTTGCGCGCGCGATGGTTCAGATTGGCCAGGGCGAGGTGCACCGTAAGGCTCGGACAGGAGCCTAGCTTCGTCGGGCCGGCAAGGTCCGCGCGCCAGTTCTCTGGATAGACGCGAGCGTTGACGACCTGACCGTCCTTTCCCGGACCGGGCACAATGCCCGAACGGTAAGCAACCTTGAGCGGGAGCTTCGCCATGCGGAAGTAGGGACCCACACCAAGACCGTAGGCCTCGAGCCGATCGAAGAAGTCCCTGAAGTTTCTGGTCGCGCTGTCGGCGGCAAACTGGTTGGAGTGGACCTCGGGACCATCGTCAAATTCGGGGCCATCGCCAGACGGGTAGGCCATCTTCGAAATTCCGGGCTGCGCACCAGCTGGAACAAATTGCGATGCGGCCCCTACCTCCATGACCTCCATGGCTTTTTGTTTTTGCGGCGACGGCGTCAACTGGTGCTGAATGTGGGACGGAATCGGTTCGCAAAACAATTTGAGCGTCGCTTCCGAGCGCGAGGGGCGGCGATCACGATAGCTCCTCGCATCGCCCTGAGAGGCAGGATCAATCGGAAACAGACATACTTGCCCGGGAGCGGGGCTGGTGACCTGTAACCGGCTATTGAGGAAGGCTCTGGATTTCGATCTCGGTAGATCCTCAATGAATACGGTTTTCGCCTGGCACCGCAGCGACGCCGACAAGCCTGTGATGCGGATGTCGAACTCGCCGGCCCCGCCGTTGGTCCGGCGTTCGCACGCGTGTAGGACGACTCGCAGTCCGAATTCGGGCCCCAAGACCCGGCTCTGCACGGGCTTGGACGCCATCAGAATGATGATTTGATCAGCCGGCGAGGCGCCGGGGGAAGTGCGTTTTGCGCGAAATGAGTCGAAGGCGTAGACGGTCGTGTTGCCCTTGTAGGAGGCAGGCGGCCACTGAATTGGCAGCCATTCGATCACCGAAGCAGACTGACCACCTCCCGTCCTCGTGTCCAACGCCTCGAGCCAGCCTTCCCCAAGCTCAAGTCTTGGTTCGATAGTTTCAAGCGAGATAGCGCACCGCAAATAGGACAGGGCCATTGACTGCAATGTCCCGTCGTCGAGATCGTTCACGACCGCCGTAAAGGGCGCACTCGGATGCCGCATCATAAGCGTGATGGCTGAAGGATTCCCGGGATCGGACCGACGTCGGCTCCAGACTGCGAACTTCCCTGGGCTCCATGGTGGATTGTCGCCGCGGTTCGCAAGAGCGCGCTTCGGTTTCGCCATGGGCAATGCTCCCAGTCTGACGACGCGGCCTCGACGGCCGCAGATTGCCTCGTGCTCATTCCAGGTTGTGCAGCCCGACGTTACCCCAATTCACCGGACTAGGCGATACCCTGCCGACCGTAGTGGAGGAAGTGGGCGATGATTTGGAGAGGACGCGAAAGTCCTTTGTCACCATGGTGAGCGGCGTCAACGCGCGCTTTCTCGCTATCTCGGGAGCGTACGATTACACCGCGCCAATGATCGCTCGTTCGGCGGGCCGGGCCAGGTCGCCGGTGGCGACTTGGGACTTGTCCGCTGACGGTGGCCCAGCGTGGGCGTGGGCCGCCTTCTCAACGCGCTTCGACCATGACCGGTAGTAGGCGACAGCCGTCATGATTGCGATGCCCGCGATTCCAACCAGCAATTGAGCGATGATCCCGTCGGACGTCGTCGTCAGGATAAAAGACCCGATGAACGCGAAGTAGATGCCGACGGCAAACACTTCGAGGGATTGCTGGCCGCACTTGATCAGCGGTTTCCAAATCGCAGCCTGGAGCGCCGGCGCATCGATCGGTATGAACCGCGCGCCCAGGATGATCACGATGGCCAGATGCAGGAAGCGATAGGGCGCCAGATTGGTCTTGTCGTTCGGGTTGAAGGCTTCGAACAGAACGCGCGGAAACAACTTCTCAAGCTCCGGTATCAGCCCGGATAGCGTCATGACGGCGGCGAAGAGCAAATAAGCCAGCCCGAACACGAGGACCGCCCTGGAGCGCACCAGGAAATGCAGCGTATTGGCCCCGCCCAGCGCCAGCCATGCGCCGAGTACAAACAGAAGCTGCCATGTGAACGGATTGAAGTACCAAACGCCCGATGGGTAGGAGGGCAGGTTCCAGCCAAATTGCCGGGCTGCGAAGTAGAGCAACACGGATCCCAGCATCACCCAGTTGCGGTGCCTGAGCATCAGCCAGAGCACCGGCGGAAAGGCGCCCATCAGGACGACGTAGAGCGGCAGCACGTCGAGGTTCACCGGCTTGTACCGGAGCAACAGCCCTTGCGTGATGGTTTCGACCGGTGCGTTCAACAGGGGGGCGACATTGAACCGGTCGATGAGACCGGGCGCGTTGAACCGGCTTGCGAGGAAATGGACGGAAGCCAGATAGACCACGAACAGCAGGATGTGGGCGGCATAGATCTGCCAGACGCGCCGCAGCAGCCGCGTCGTTCCGAACACGAAGCCGCCCTCGAGCATTCGTCTGCCGAAGACGAGCGCCGAGGTGTAGCCGGAAATGAACACGAACAGATCGGCGCCGTCGCTGAAGCCGTAGTTCCGGAACGAAAACCAGGCCAGTACGCTGGTGGAGACATGGCCAAGGAACATCAGCCAGTTGGCGAGGCCGCGGAACAGGTCCAGCCGCAAATCCCGCTTCGACGGTGGAAGTGCAAGGTCGACCCGCATTCGTTCCCGGCCCATATCCGACACGCGCCCGTCAGCGCCGGCGTATTCCGGCGCAGCCAAGCCTTGGAAGGCAACTTTTTAGAACGATAGGGGGCCGGCAAGGCGGGCCATTGAGGCAGGTCAAATCATGCAGCTGGCTTGCGGGATCCGACGCGGTGGCAGCCGGCGGAAGCGTGTTCAACCTGAATCGCGACTAAAATGGTCGTCCGATCAACGGCTTGGGCGAATTTCCTGCCGTTTGGGCGGAACTAGGCGAAGAATGCGGTGAGGACGGCCACATCCGATCGGGCCGGAGGCTCGCCCCGCAGGTCGGCGTCGATCACCCGCCGGCATGCATCGATCGTGATGATGTCGCCGAGGTCGTTCGCGGCGTCGAGTACGGTCCAGGCCGTCTCTCCCGCGGGTGTTTCCAGTTCTTGGCCTGACAGAGCCATGGTCGCCTCATTCACCTATGGAGAGCTCAGCATAGCCGGGAGCCTTTAAAATCGGGATCGTGGGCTTGTGGGCATTTGAAGAAAGGCTGCACCTGGGGATTAACCAATGGCCGGCCGGCGGTCTTTTTCGTTTATCCCCCGAAAGGGGCCGTTCGGCCCCCGCGGCACCCCGTACCTTGACCTTTTGCCCGGCCGGCAGTAGATACCCGCCACCTGCAGCCGGCCCGCTAAATGCGGATATCCGGCGCGGCTTTGAATTCCCCCGAACAATCGAGCCCGCTTGGCGCTCATCCTTCGAGAGAGGGCTGGGCGCAAGAGGGCTGTTCGGATTCGCTTTAAATCACAATCGTCTTACGAAGGACGCGGTAACCAACGATGGCTTTCAGCCCGTTCAAATTCCTGCAGGAAGTGCGCTCGGAGACCGCCAAGGTCACCTGGCCGACGCGCCGCGAGACGACGATCACCACGATCATGGTATTCGTGATGGTTGCGCTGGCTTCGATCTTCTTCTTCATGTCGGATTTGGTCATCCGCTACGTCGTCACCTTTTTGCTGGGCGTCCACTGATGAGCACCGGAACCCAATCCATGGACAAGCGCTGGTATATCGTTCACGCCTATTCGAACTTCGAAAAGAAGGTCTCGGAATCGATCCGGGAACAGGCGAAGCAGCGCGGGCTTGAGGATCTGTTCGAGCAGGTGCTGGTGCCGACCGAAAAGGTCACCGAGGTGCGCCGCGGCCGCAAGATCGACGCCGAGCGCAAGTTCTTCCCGGGCTATGTGCTGGTGAAGATGAAGCTGACCGACGAGGCGTTTCATCTCATCAAGAACACGCCCAAGGTCACCGGCTTCCTCGGCGCCGAAAACAAGCCGATGCCGATCTCCGAGTCCGAGGCGATGCGGATCCTGCACCAGGTGCAGGAAGGCGTCGAACGTCCGAAGGCGTCGGTGTCGTTCGAAATCGGCGAGAACGTCCGCGTGGCCGATGGCCCGTTCGCGTCGTTCTCCGGCGTGGTTGAAGAAATTGACGAGGCGCGTTCGCGCGTGAAGGTCGCGGTGTCGATCTTCGGCCGCGCCACGCCCGTCGAACTGGAATTCGGTCAGGTCGAGAAGGTCTGATCCGAACTGTCATTGCCGGGCTAAAGCGCGAAGCGCGTCTTCGCACTGGATGACCCGGTAATCCATCTGCTTCGCAAGATGCATTTTCGCGAAGCGGGATGGATGCCCGGGTCAAGCCCGGGCATGACGAAGAGAGCAAGCGGCGAAGCCGCTTGAGAAGAGCCGTGGAAGGGGACTGACGGTCGCCAGCCGTCATGCGAACCGCACCACGGTCCTGTGAAGCTTCCGGATCGTCCGGAGCAACATGAGGAGCAGTAAATGGCAAAGAAAGTGACCGGATACCTGAAATTGCAGGTGCCGGCCGGTGCGGCGAATCCTTCGCCCCCGATCGGTCCCGCGCTTGGTCAGCGCGGTCTCAACATCATGGAATTCTGCAAGGCGTTCAACGCGCAGACGCAGAAGGAAGAAAAGAACACCCCGATCCCGGTGATCATCACCATCTATGCGGACCGTTCCTTCACCTTCGAGCTGAAGACGCCGCCGATGTCCCACTTCCTCAAGCAGGCCGCCAAGATCCAGTCCGGTTCGAAAGCTCCGGGCCGCGACAAGGCCGGCCAGGTGACCACAGCGCAGGTGCGCGAGATCGCCGAGAAGAAGATGAAGGATCTCAATTGCGATTCCGTCGAGTCGGCCATGAAGATGGTCGAGGGCTCCGCCCGTTCGATGGGTCTGGAAGTGGCGGGGTAACGGACCATGGCAATCGGAAAACGTTTGAAGAAGGCCCGCGAGGGTGTCGACCGCGAGAAGCTCTATCCGCTCGCGGATGCCATCAAGATGGTCAAGGAACGCGCCAAGTCGAAGTTCGACGAGACGATCGAAATCGCGATCAATCTCGGCGTCGATCCGCGTCACGCCGACCAGATGGTTCGCGGCGTCGTCACCCTGCCGAACGGCACCGGCCGCACGTTGCGCGTCGGCGTGTTCGCCCGCGGTGCGAAAGCGGAAGAAGCCAAGGCTGCGGGCGCTGACGTGGTCGGCGCCGAAGACCTGGTCGAGAAGGTGCAGGGCGGCAACATCGATTTCGATCGTTGTATCGCCACCCCCGACATGATGCCGCTGGTCGGCCGCCTCGGTAAGGTGCTCGGCCCGCGCGGCATGATGCCGAACCCGAAGATCGGCACCGTGACGATGGACGTCGCCACCGCCGTGAAGGGCGCCAAGGGCGGCTCGGTCGAATTCCGCGTCGAAAAGGCCGGCATCGTGCAGGCCGGCGTCGGCAAGGCCTCGTTCTCCGAGGAAAAGCTGGTGCAGAACGTCAAGGCGCTTGCGGATGCGGTGTCGAAGGCCAAGCCTGCCGGCGCCAAGGGCACCTACATCCAGCGCGTGGCGGTCTCCTCCACCATGGGCCCGGGCGTCAAGGTCGAGCCGGGTACGCTGCTCGGCTAATTCCCAGCGGTTTACGTGAATAAAAAGGGCGGAATCGGGTGACCGATTCCGCCCTTTGCGTTTGCTGCCGGTTTTGCGTAATCGTCGCTGCGCCGGATTAGGTAAGAAAGAAGAACAATGCCCGAGAAGGTCCTGATCTATTCGCGTTTTCCAAAAGCCCAGATGGAACGCTTCGGCGAACGGTTTGAACTCCTGAACGCCGCCGGCAAGCCGGCCAATGAAATGTTCTCCGCCGAGCAACTCGCCGACATTCGCGCGATGATCACGGCCGGCGGCACGGCGCTTCGTGGCGAAGCGATGGACCTCCTGCCAAAGCTCGGCGCCATCGTCTGCTACGGCACCGGCTATGACGGCGTCGATCTGGCAGCGGCGGCGAAGCGCAATATCGCGGTCGGCCACAGTCCCGGGGCGAATGCGGCATCTGTTGCCGACATCGCGGTCACCCTGATGTTGGCGGCGACACGGCGACTGCTTCCGGCCGACGATTACGTTCGGAGCGGGAGCTGGGCAGCGGCAAAACCGTCGCCGATGATGCGCACGCAGGCGGGCATGCTCGGCCGCAAGATCGGCGTCTACGGGATGGGCGAGATCGGCCGCAAGATCGCGGCACGCGTCGCTTCCTTCGAGACCGAGGTCGGCTATTTCAGCCGCAGCCAGCACGACGTTCCCTATCGATATTTTCCGACGCTCGGTGCGCTGGCCGAATGGTGCAGCGTCCTGATGGTCGCGGTGCGGGCGGGGGAGGACACCAACCACGCCGTCGATGCCGATATCCTGAACAAGCTCGGCAAGGACGGCTACATCGTCAACATTTCGCGCGGCTCGGTCATCGACCAGCAGGCCTTGGTCGCGGCGCTGACCGACCAGACCATCGCCGGCGCCGGCCTCGACGTGTACGCGAAGGAGCCGCATGCACCGGATGCGTTGACGTCGCTGCCCAATGTCGTGCTGTCCCCGCATATCGGCGGCCATACGCTGGAATCGCACGTGGCGATGCAGAACTGCGTGATCGCCAATCTCGACGCGTTCTTTGCCGGAAAGCCGCTGCCTTACGCGGTGCCGCTCGGCTGACGCCTCAGTGTGACGGAACCCCTCAAGGAAATTTTTGGAGCCGTTTTTGGGCCCAATTCGAGGGCAAATGCGGGTGTGCCATCTGGTCTGAATTTTGCCCTTGGCAAGCCGGACAAGACTCGGTAAAGAACCGCTTCCGGGCGTGCTGGCCGTTGCTGGCACGTCCGTGCTCGCATTCCGAAAACCCGATACGGTAGGAGATCATTCCTTTCAGGACATCCGCATGGATTGCTCGAAAGGAAGGAAAACTCATCGCTTCGGTGGATTGCGGCAGGGGTCTTTCGGCTTGCCGGACGGCCTCGATCCTGTCCGAGACTGCAGGCGCTCGCGAAGAAACGCAAGTTTCTTCAACAGCTTAATCTTACGGCCTGCATAGACGGGTGAAGACCGGATTTCGCTTCAACGCCGCCTTGCGCGGCGCCGTGGCCGATTTGGTTCGAACCTCGACACCCCGCGCCATCTGGTTCGGGAGGGCAGGCTTATCAATGTCGTCTTGCCCGGCGTGTCCTTGAGACTGGTGTCTAGAGGTCAGGTTTTGGGTGAGACGATGGGTGCAACCCGGCGGTCTCGCTCTTAAGCGAAGGCCGCCAACCGGAGAGAGCTTGCTGTGGAAAGAGCGGCAAAAAAGGACGCGGTTGAGGCGCTGAACGAGGTCTTCAAGACCACGAGCGTCGCAGTCGTCGCCCACTATTCCGGCCTCACCGTGGCCCAGATGCAGAAGCTGCGCATGCAGATGAAGCAGGCGGGCGCGTCGGTGAAGGTCTCGAAGAACCGTCTCGCCAAAATTGCTCTTGAAGGCACGGATGTCGTTGCCATCGGCTCCCTGCTGAAGGGACCGACCGTGATCGCGACTTCAAACGATCCGGTAGCGGCGCCGAAGGTTGCCATCGAATTCGCCAAGGCGAACGAGCAGTTCGTCATTCTCGGCGGCTCGATGGGTAAAACCGTCCTGGATGTGAACGGTGTGAAGGCGCTTGCCTCATTGCCGTCGCTGGACGAACTGCGCGGCAAGATTGTCGGCCTCCTGGTGGCGCCGGCGACCAAGATCGCTCAGCTCTCGACTGCGCCCGCGGCCAAGCTCGCGCGCGTCATCCAGGCCTATGCCTCAAAGAGCGAAGCGGCCTGACCCTTCGCAAATCAAACCTGGTTCGAACCAATACGTTTAAGGAAACTGATCAATGGCTGACCTACAGAAAATCGTCGACGACCTCTCGAGCCTCACCGTGCTCGAAGCTGCCGAGCTCGCAAAGCTCCTGGAAGAAAAGTGGGGCGTGTCCGCTGCTGCCGCCGTTGCGGTCGCCGGTCCCGCCGCCGCCGCTGCCGCTCCGGCTGAAGAAAAGACCGAGTTCACGGTCGTTCTCGCCGCCGCCGGCGACAAGAAGATCGAAGTCATCAAGGAAGTCCGCGCCATCACCGGCCTGGGCCTCAAGGAAGCCAAGGACCTCGTCGAAGGCGCGCCCAAGCCGGTCAAGGAAGGCGTGAACAAGGAAGAGGCCGACAAGCTCAAGGCTCAGCTCGAAAAGGCTGGCGCCAAGGTCGAATTGAAGTAAGCGTACTACACAGAAAAGTGTGGGGATTCGCGGGGTTAGCCCCTCGAATCTCCACTATTCCGCCCCATATCGGGACGGCAGCAGGAAAACGCGGTAGGCGATTGGGAACGGCAGGGTTCCCGGCGTAAGCCGTTGGGAGACAGTCAGATTTCGGGCTTTTTCAGTCCGTGAAGCAGCAGGTTGAGACGGGCGGGTGCAGTCATGCGCCCCGCGCGTCGTTTTGCGTTTTGAAGGTCTAAAGTACGGATTCAGGACTTAATTCCTGAAATTGAGCTTTGTTCCTTTTGAGCGATTCGAAATTCAACCCGAGGGCGATGGCAGTCGCGCTTCGGAAGGTTCGCCCACAAGGGCGACGAAAATGAGAGGCCACGATGGCGCAGCAGACATTTACGGGTCGCAAACGCGTTCGCAAGTTCTTTGGACACATCAAGGAAGTTGCCGAGATGCCGAACCTCATCGAGGTTCAGAAGGCGTCGTACGACCAGTTCCTGATGGTCGAGGAGCCCCAGGGCGGCCGGCTGGACGAGGGTCTGCAGGCGGTGTTCCGCTCGGTATTCCCGATCTCGGATTTCTCGGGCACCTCGATGCTGGAATTCGTCCGCTACGAATTCGAGCCGCCGAAGTATGACGTCGACGAGTGCCGCCAGCGCGGCATGACCTATGCTGCGCCGCTCAAGGTGACGCTGCGCCTGATCGTGTTCGATATCGATGAGGAAACCGGCGCCAAGTCGGTAAAGGACATCAAGGAGCAGGACGTCTACATGGGCGATATCCCGCTCATGACCATGAACGGCACCTTCGTCGTCAATGGCACCGAGCGCGTCATCGTCTCCCAGATGCACCGCTCGCCCGGCGTGTTCTTCGACCACGACAAGGGCAAGACCCATTCGTCCGGCAAGCTGCTGTTTGCCGCGCGCGTGATTCCGTATCGCGGTTCCTGGCTCGACATCGAGTTCGACGCCAAGGACATCGTGTTCGCGCGCATCGACCGCCGCCGCAAGATCCCCGTGACCTCGCTGATGTATGCGCTTGGTCTCGACGGCGAGACGATCCTGTCCACCTTCTACAAGAAGATCAATTTCAAGCGCGCCAAGGAAGGCTGGCGCGTGCCGTTCGACGCCGCGCGTTTCCGCGGCTACTCGACCATCAACGACCTGATCGACGCCGATACCGGCAAGGTCGTGCTCGAGGCCGGCAAGAAGCTGACGGTGCGCGCCGCGCGCCAGTTGCAGGAAAAGGGCCTCAAGGCGCTGCGCCTGTCGGACGAAGAACTGGTCGGCAACTATCTCGCCGAGGATCTCGTCAATCCGAAGACCGGTGAAATCTACGCCGAAGCCGGCGAGGAGCTGACCGAGAAGTCGCTGAAGGCGCTCAACGAGCAGGGCTACAAGGAACTGCCGCTGCTCGACATCGACCACGTCAATGTCGGCGCCTACATCCGCAACACGCTGCATGCCGACAAGAACATGACGCGTGAAGACGCGCTGTTCGACATCTACCGCGTGATGCGTCCGGGCGAGCCGCCGACCATCGACTCGGCCCAGACCATGTTCCAGTCGCTGTTCTTCGACTCAGAGCGCTACGACCTTTCCGCGGTCGGCCGCGTCAAGATGAACATGCGCCTCGAACTCGACGCCCCCGACACCCACCGCACGCTGCGCAAGGAAGACATCCTGGCCGTCATCAAGACGCTGGTCGACCTGCGCGACGGCAAGGGCGAGATCGACGACATCGACCATCTCGGCAACCGCCGCGTGCGTTCGGTCGGCGAATTGATGGAGAACCAGTACCGCATCGGCCTGTTGCGCATGGAGCGCGCGATCAAGGAGCGCATGTCGAGCGTCGACATCGACACCGTGATGCCGCAGGACCTGATCAACGCCAAGCCGGCGGCTGCCGCGGTGCGCGAGTTCTTCGGCTCCTCGCAGCTGTCGCAGTTCATGGACCAGACCAACCCGCTCAGCGAGATCACCCACAAGCGCCGTCTCTCGGCGCTTGGACCGGGCGGCCTGACCCGCGAGCGCGCCGGCTTCGAGGTGCGCGACGTGCATCCGACGCATTACGGCCGCATCTGCCCGATCGAGACGCCGGAAGGCCCGAACATCGGTCTGATCAATTCGCTGGCGACGTTCGCGCGCGTCAACAAGTACGGCTTCGTCGAGACGCCCTACCGCAAGGTCAAGGACGGCCGCGTCACCGAGGAGGTCGTGTACCTCTCGGCGATGGAGGAGGGCCGTTATCGCGTGGCGCAGGCCAACGTGCCGCTCGATGCCAAGGGCCGCTTCACCGAGGACCTGATCATCTGCCGTCACGCCGGCGAAGTGCTACCGATCACGCCCGACAAGGTCGACTACATGGACGTGTCGCCGAAGCAGCTCGTTTCGGTGGCCGCGGCGCTGATCCCGTTCCTCGAGAACGACGACGCCAACCGCGCGCTGATGGGCTCGAACATGCAGCGCCAGGCGGTGCCGCTGGTTCGCGCCGAGGCGCCGTTCGTCGGCACCGGCATGGAAGGCGTGGTTGCCCGTGACTCCGGTGCGGCGATCGCCGCGCGACGCTCGGGCGTGATCGACCAGATCGACGCCACCCGCGTCGTGATCCGCGCCACCGAGGATCTCGACCCCACCAAGTCGGGCGTCGATATCTACCGGCTGATGAAGTATCAGCGCTCCAACCAGTCGACCTGCATCAACCAGCGTCCGCTGGTGAAGGTCGGCGACATCGTCAGGAAGGGCGACATCATCGCCGACGGTCCCTCGACCGATCTCGGCGAGCTCGCGCTCGGCCGCAACGTGCTGGTCGCGTTCATGCCGTGGAACGGCTACAACTTCGAAGACTCGATCCTGCTCTCCGAGCGGATCGTGAAGGACGACGTCTTCACCTCGATTCACATCGAGGAGTTCGAGGTGATGGCCCGCGACACCAAGCTCGGACCTGAGGAAATCACCCGCGACATTCCGAACGTTTCGGAAGAAGCACTGAAGAACCTCGACGAAGCCGGCATCGTCTATATCGGCGCCGAAGTCCGCGCCGGCGACATCCTGGTCGGCAAGATCACGCCGAAGGGCGAAAGCCCGATGACGCCGGAAGAAAAGCTTCTGCGCGCCATCTTCGGCGAAAAGGCTTCCGACGTCCGCGATACCTCGCTCCGCGTGCCGCCCGGCGTGCAGGGCACGATCGTGGAAGTGCGCGTGTTCAACCGTCACGGCGTCGACAAGGACGAGCGCGCCCTGGCGATCGAGCGGGAAGAGATCGAGCGTCTGGCCAAGGACCGCGACGACGAACAGGCGATTCTCGACCGCAACGTCTACGGCCGCCTCGCGGAGCTTTTGGAAAACCGCCAGGGCATCGCCGGACCCAAGGGCTTCAAGAAGGACACCAAGATCACGCGCGCCGTGCTCGAGGAGTATCCGAAGTCGCAGTGGTGGATGTTTGCCTCGCCGAACGACAAGCTGATGAGCGAAATCGAGGCGATGCGGAAGCAGTACGACGAATTGAAGAAGGGCCTTGAACAGCGCTTCCTCGACAAGGTCGAAAAGCTGCAGCGTGGCGACGAATTG
>CAWIZF010000050.1:0-109734 GCA_963840465.1 uncultured Alphaproteobacteria bacterium
CAAGACCCGCAAGGACATCCTGCGATTTGCGCCGAACTTCACCGCCTATGTACTTCCTCCCGATGTGGTCTGCCTCTATTCGGAGGATCGCAAGTTCTTCCTGCACGGCGAGCTGTATTGTGCGGTGGCCACGGCGATCGGCAAAAATGGAAGAGCCGCACCGGAGATCGTCCGCCAGCTTTCGAAGAGCTTTCCGGCCGACAAGATTGAGGAAGCGATCAAGCGGCTGTTGGAGCGTCGATACGTCGTTACAGGAACATCGCACGCATTCGATGGCGCCGTCGCTGGATATTGGGCGAGCCTCGGCCTGCCTCCCGAGATCGCGGAGCAGAATCTCCGCAATTGTCCCGTGCGGGTCGAGGCGATCGATGTCAAAGGCGCCAAAGAACTTGCCGCGGCCTTGAGCAAACTCGGCGTTCAGATCGCCAAGCGTTCGCCCAAGCTCACGATCACGTTGGTGAACGACTATCTCGACCGGCGGCTGGCCGAGATGAACCGGGAACGCGTGGCCGACAAGACAGCGTGGCTGCTGGTGCAGCCGTCCGGCGTGTTTCCGCTGGTGGGGCCTGTGTTCAAACCGGGCGAGAGCGCCTGCTGGAATTGTCTGTTCGATCGCATGATCCGCAACCGCGAGATCAAGGGGTTTCTCGACCGCGGAGCGGCGCAGGCGGTCGCCGTATCGCCGCTGGTCCAAGACTCCGTTGGACACACCGCATTTCACTTCGCTGCCGTCGAAATTGCGAAAGCGATTGCCTCAGGCTTTCGCACCGATCTGCGCGATCATGTTGCGAGCCTCGATCTGACGGGTGCTGTCATCGCCAAGCACTTTGTCGCGCGGCGCCCGCAATGTCAGACCTGCGGGAGCAAGAAACTGCAGAGTCCACGCCGGGCGGCGACGTCGATCGAGATCGCCGAAGGCAGCAAGCTCATCATGACCAGCGGTGGATATCGCACCGTGACCTCCCGGGCCACCGTGGCGCGCTTCCGCAAGCATGTAAGCCCGCTGACCGGCGTGGTGACGCGGCTCGAGCGGATCGAGGTCGATCTGCCGATGAACACCAATTTTTTCGCCTACCACAATTTCTCCGGGCCGGCCCAAAGCGTCGATCAGCTCAGGTCCGGACTGAGCGGCGGCAGCTTCGGCAAGGGCTCGACGGCCGAGCAGGGCGAGGCCAGCGCGCTGATGGAGGCCATCGAGCGCTATTCGGGCATTTTCCAGGGTGACGAGATCAGGACGGCGCGCCGCTTTACCGATTTCGCTCCCGGCGATGCCATTCACCCCAATGACGTCCAGCTTTTCAGCGAAGCGCAGTTTCAAGGCAGGTTTGCCGAGCAGCCGGACGATTTACATCCGGTTCCCGAGCCGCTCGATCCTTCGATGAGGACCGAGTGGTCGCCGGTCTGGTCGTTGCGCGACAAGCGTTTCAAATATCTTCCGACCGGTCTGCTCTACTTCTTCTATGGCGGCTTCCATACGGACTCCAACGGTTGCGCGGCCGGCAACACCCGCGAGGAAGCCATCGTTCAGGGCTTCCTCGAACTGATCGAGCGCGATGCCTACGCCATCTGGTGGTACAACCGGCTGCAGCGTGCCGAGCTCGACCTCAGGCAGTTCGACGATTCCTACATCCGGGATCTGCAAACCCAGTTTGCGGATGCCGGGCGCCGGCTGTGGGTGCTCGATGTCACCAGCGATCTCGGCATTCCCACTTACGTGGCGATCATGCACTGGATGCAGAACGGCCACGAGAATATCGAGTTCGGTTCCGGCGCGCATTTCGATCGCCGTATAGCCCTGCTGCGTTCGCTCACCGAACTGACCCAGTTCATGTCAATCGGCATGATGGGCGGCGGCAGCGGCGAGAAGCCATCGCTTGACGGTATCAATCCGCTGCGCCTGGAGGATTATCCATTCCTGATCCCGAGCGACAATCCAATCGTTCCGCCGGCTCCCGACCTCAAGGTTCACGACAATACGCGCGATCAGGTGAATGCCTGTGTCGAGATCGCAACCCAGGCAGGTTACGATTTCCTCGTGCTCGACCAGACCCGGCCCGACGTTGAGGTCCCGGTCGTCCGCGTGCTCGTTCCAGGCCTGCGGCATTTCTATCGCCGCTTTGCACCGGGCCGGCTTTACGACGTTCCCGTGAGGCTTGGATTGCTGGATCGCCCGCGGCTGGAGAGCGAACTCACGCCGTTCCTGCCGCACACCTGAACGGCAGGTCTTTTGAAAGGCAGCTCTTTCGTGCGCGCTCGCCGGAAAAAGCCGACCAGGAAGATCGCGCCCGTCATCGCCGCCCGATTGAACGGTCATTTCTCCCTGCAGATGCAGGCGGACGGGAGCATCGCCGCCTTCGTGGACGGCTATTCCGTCAATCTGGGACAATTGAGCAAGGCCGCGATGGACCGCGCGCGAAATCTGACCGACGGCCTGCCGCTCGCATCCTTTGCCGGCAAGAGCGCCATCGCGAGGGAAGTCGACGTCCTGGTGCATCGACTGGCGCGGAACGGACTGCTCGAATATCGCCTGTTCTTGCCGCGAGACGAGCAGGTCCTCGTGGTCATCGAGCCCCAGGTCCCCGAGTACTGGCCGCAACGCGCAAGGCTCGGCGAGAGTGACACCGTCGTGTTGTCGCGCTTTGCCAATCTGCGCCGGCGCGGCAACGAGATGGTGCTGGAATTGCCGCGCGCGGGCGCGCTGTTTCGAATTAGCGATCCCGCCATTGCCGCCACCCTCGCTGCGCTGTCGCGGCCTCAGAAGATCAGCAGGCTTCGCCGCCACGCGGCCGCCTTCAACCTCGATCTGCTCGAACTGCTGCTGGACAGCCAGTTCCTGCTCAAGCTCGATGCGAACAGCGGCGACGGCCTTCGGGTGAATGAAGGCGACGGCAATCTCGTTCTCTGGGATTTTCATGATCTCGTGTTTCACACGCGGAGCACGGAGGGCCGACAGGCCAATCCGGTTGGCAGCACCTTCGCCTATGCAAGCGTCGTTTCACCGCTGCCCGCGGTGCGTCCGCCTTGGCCCGGCAAGAAGATCGACCTGCGCAAATTCTTCACCTCGGACCCGATCTCGCCCTTCGCAAAGCTGTTGCGCGAACGCCATTCAGTCCGGGATTTCGATGACGAGCATCCGGTCACGCTCGCCGAACTCGCGCGCTTTCTCGACACCACCGCCCGCGTCCTGTCGGAATGGAAGAGCGACGCGAATTTCGCAGGCAGTCCTGAGATCACCTACAGCACAAGACCCTATCCATCGGCCGGTAGCGCGTACGAACTGGAATTGTATCTGGCGGTGTCGAACTGCGAGGGGCTTGCACGCGGACTTTACCACTACGACGCGGGCGGCCACGCGCTGGTGGCGATCGGGGTCTCCGCACAGCAGCTCCAGGCGCTTTCGGCGGCAGCCGAGTTTGCCATGGACGCATCAGGTCCGCCGCAGGTTCTGATCACGATATCAGCGCGTTTTGGGCGGATCTCCTGGAAATACAGCTCAATCGCATATTCGCTGATCCTGAAGGATGTCGGCAGCCTGATCCAGACGTTCTACCTGGCGGCGACCGACATGGGCCTTGGCGGCTGCGCCATCGGCACCAGCAATATCGATCTGTTTGCAAAAATGACGGGGCTCGAATTCCATGTCGAGGGTCCGGTCGGTCAATTCGCGCTCGGACGCGGCAAGAAGCCGGAGGCCCCACGCTAGAGCGCGATGATGGCTGGACCGGCAGGCGCGTCCAATTCGGAAAACGCGCTCGGCCGCGGTTCCCCAACATATATTCGTCCGCGTATTACCTTGCTTCTGGACGCATCGGCCGCGGTGTCGACTGAATGACGCCACGAACGGGGACGATCGGTTGCGACTATCAGCCACGTTGACAGGGAGATAGCCAGCCATGGCAAGCCATTCTCATCACCATCGTCACCACGATCAGTCGCCCCCGGTTATTACTCCAGATCCCCCGGCCAATCCAACACCGCCAACCGATCCGACAACGCCCGCCGACCCGACGCCGCCGGCATCTTCTGCGCCGGCCTTCTCGGAACTCGGCCTGACGTTCAATGACGCGGGTCGCGCCCTGGTGGGCGGTCTGTGGCAAAACGTGGTCGAGGAAGGCGGCCAGGGACTTGGCAGCGTGTTCAAATACACCGCCGATCTCACCGCCGTGCAAACCGGCCTTCAGGCCGAAGTGGCCGCGGGACAATTTACCGGTGACACGCTCACCCACGTCAACACGATCCTGGCCGATATTACGACCGCGCTCTCGGCGGCCACGGCCTCGGTGAATGGCGGCGGAGAGTTCGGCAGCGTCGCGGCGGCGGAAACGGCGTTGCGCTCCAGCCATCTCGACATCCTCGACATCGTCAACAACGATGCCAATCTCGCCGCCCTGGCGACGCAAGACGGCGCGAACGGATTTCTCGCCGCACCCGTGGGCCTTGCCGACGGCGTCACGGCCGCGACCGCGCCCCACGCCAACCTTGCCGAGATCGGCGTGATCTTCAACGACTTGGCGAGCCAGATCCTCGGCGGGGTCAATGCCGACAATGCGGCCGTAATCAGCAATGATGTCAACGCGATCATCACGGACATGCAGGCCTTGATGACCGCCAACCCGCTGCTGTTCGGCGGGCTGACCGGCGTTCACGCGGAAGCAATCGTGCGGCAGCTGGAACTCGAGAACGCCTACATCGCGCAGGCCGGCATAAATCCCGATGCGGGAAGGGGCAGCAACGACAACCTTCTCGACATTATCGACATCGTCCAGGGCGACACCAATCTGGCGAACATGGCAAGCCAGGGTGGCGTTTCCGGTTTCACGCCTTTCGGGGACAGCCTGAACCCGACGCCAAAATACCTCGACAACGATGCGCAAACCAACTTCTGGGCAAACTTCATCGCGCAGTCCAATTCGCTGGGACAACAGGCGATTGCGGCCGTCACCGCGCACGATGCGGCGGCGACCGCTGCTGTGATCGCCGACCTGCACACGTTCCAGACGGACGTCACCAACTTCGACGCCGCGCAGGGGGGCATCTTCGAGGCGCGGTTCGACAACGAGTTGCTCGGCGACACGAGCACGCTCGGCGCCGAGGTGACCAAGATGATCGAAGGCTTGCAGACCGGAAACGCGGCGCTGGTCAGCGCTGCCGCCGATCAGATGCACGCCAACTCCGCCGATGTCGGCGGCAACAATATCCCGGTGAACGGCGGCACCTACAATCCGGATGGTCTGACCGTGGCTGAGGTGCTGTCGACGGCCGGGGCTCCGGCGGCGGTGGCTGCTGTAACACCGGCTGCTGCGGCACCGGAGGCTGCTACGGCACCGGCGACCACGCTTGCCGCTGTCGACGCCGGTACGCATGATGTGGTTCCGACGGCGGTCGAAATCCACCATTCGGATACGGGGCACCACTTCCACCACATGTGGGGATGACACAAAAAAGCAGCGGGCCGATCGGCCCGCTGCGTCGTCCCGAATACTTATCGTTACTGCTTGCTGGCCGGCGGGTTGTCGGCCGGCGGCGTGGTCTTGTTCATGTCCGTGCTGGACGGCGGCGTTGGGCGGCTGGGCGCAGCACCCGTGGTCATGCCGCTGTCAGTGTTGGCGCGCGGCGTTACATCACGCATGCCGGGAGGCGCCGCCGGGGTCGCCGGGTTTGTCTGCGCCGTCTGACTGGGCGGCGTGGTGCCGGCCTGGTTTACGGAGGTGTTGTTCAGGCCATAGAACAGCGCGCCCATCACCAGTGCAATGGCGACCGCGAACATCGCAACCTTGGCGCCGCTGGCGGAACCCTCGGCCAACTCGGGATCGGCTGGCAGCTCGTTGTCGAGACTGTTAAGGCGGGCCTGATGGCGGATTTCTTCATCGCTCAGGCCGGCGCGGTAGGGATCGTTCGGATTGGGTTGGTATGCCATGATGGGTTCCTCCGTTAGCACCCCGCAGTTAAGTGCGAAGACAATGGTTGGCGGGACCGGATGTTCCGCGCCATGTTGCAACCCCGTAATGCTGGAACCGAGTGATTCCCTGGGGTTCCCGATGTGAGGTTGCCATGTGGAGCCTGCCACCGAGCGATACCGTGCTGCATTTGCTGTCCTATGTGGCGCTGACCGCGCAGGCGATGACCGCCGCGCTGGCGGCCGGCCGGCGCAGCATGGACTGGGCCGGCGTATGCATGCTCGGCTGCATTACCGCGCTCGGCGGCGGCACCATCCGCGACGTGCTGCTCGGACACTATCCGCTGGTCTGGGTGCAGAACCCGTCCTATCTCGCGCTGACGGCAGTCGCGGCCTTCGCCACCATTTTGATCGCGCGGCACGTGCACCGGCTGAATACGGCGTTTCTGGTGCTCGATGCGATCGGGCTGGTGGTGTTCACCATGGCTGGTTGCGATGTCGCCTGGCAGATGAACGCCTCGCTGCCGATCGTGATCGTGGCCGGCATGATCACCGGCTGCGCCGGCGGCGTGCTGCGCGACATTCTCTGCAACGACGTGCCGCTTTTGTTTCGCGCCGAACTCTACGCCAGCGTCTCTGTCGCTGACAGGACTGTTCTACGCCACCGCGTTCGGGCTCAAGCTCAACGACGAACTGTGGACCGCGCTGACCTTTGTATTCGGCCTGACGCTGCGCCTGCTGGCGATCCGCTTCAAATGGGAAATGCCGAAATTCGTGTTCAATGGCGAACGATGAGCTTCCTCAACACCACCGGACCTCATCCTGAGGAGCCCGCGAAGCGGGCGTCTCGAAGGATGGCCGCAAGCACCCCGGCCTCGCATCGGCTTCGAGACGCCGCTTGCGCGGCTCCTCACCATGAGGGTTTGCTACTTCGCACGCCGCGCCTTCGCCACCTCGTCCGCCGTCACCAGGGCGCCGCATTGCCCCAGGCGTTGCGGATATAGTTCGTCACGTCGGCAATTTCCTGGTCGGTCATCTTCGCGGCATAGGCCGGCATCGATCCCTTGTTGGGCGCGCGCGGCGTCGTGACGGTTTGCGCGCCGTCGAGGATGATGCGCAGCGTGCTCAAGGGGTCGGCGGATTGCAGATTGGCATTGCCGGGCAGCGGCGGATAGATCCGCGGCGCGCCCGAGCCATCGTCCTCGTGGCAGGCGATGCAGGCACCGTTGTAGAGCTTTTGGCCGGCAGCCATTTGCACCGGCGAGGGCGGGGTGACCTTCGGCTCCGGCGCGCCCGCCGGCAGGTCTTTCAGGTAAACCGCGATCGCTCTGACGTCCGCGTCGCTCATCTTGGACGTCGAATTGACCACGACCTCCGACATCACTTCGCCCGCATGGCTCTTGCCGTTGCGGCCGCTCTGCAGATATTCGACGATGTCTTCCACGCTCCAGGATTTCAACCCGCTGCGCTCGGCGCCGTCCAGCCGCGGCGCGAACATGCCCGCCACCCGTCCGCCGCCGTAAGCTTGTCCGCCTCTGTCCGCGCCAAAGACGTTCTTCGGCGTATGGCAGGCGCCGCAATGCGCAACGCCCTCGACCAGATAGCGGCCGCGATTCCATTCCGCGCTCTTCTGCTGGTCCGGCATCAGGATGCCGGGCTTGAAGAATAGCCAGTTCCAGCCGCGCATGACGACGCGATAGTTGAACGGAAAGCGCAGCTCGGGCGCGCGCGGCGCATGGCTCACCGGCGCCAGCGTCGCCAGATAGGCGCGGATGGCAAAAATGTCCTGCCGCGTCAGCCTGGTGAAATGCGGATAGGGGAAGGCCGGGTAATAGCGCGAACCGTCGGGCGCCACGCCGAAGCGCAGGGCGCTGTAGAACGCGTCATCGCTCCAGCCGCCCAGGCCCGTCTCGCGATCCGGTGTCAGATTGGGCGAATAGATGCCGCCGAACGGGGTATCGATCCGCTTGCCGCCGGCGAACGGTTTGGCGGGATCGGCGGTGTGGCAGCTTGCGCAGTCGCCGGCTTCCGTCAGCGCCTTGCCGCGCGCGATGTCCTCAGGCGTCGGTTCGGCGTTGAGCTCAGTCTTGAACTGGGCATGTGCATCGCCAACGATGAGCGCAGTGCACAAAAGCAAGCCGGCGAGAATCGTCCGCATGTCGTCCCTGCACCCATTGGCCTCCTCGGGCGTTATAGCGCGAAAGCGGAGAGTGTGGCGACGTCATGCCATTTCGCGCCAAGGCTCCCGGAAGACACAAACCGAAAAGCCGCGCCGCCATTCCCGGCACGAAGTTGCGATCTTTGAAAGCGGGGCTCCATTGCCGAGATTTGTGGTGCGCGGCGCGGAAAATCCGACATAGACTGGTTCTAACAAGTTCAGATGCCTAGATAAAAGGCGTCGTCTCGATCAAGGCTCAAGAGGCAAAGAGGGCTTAAATGGGAATCAACCAGGGTCCGATCAGTCTCGATCAGAAATACACCCAGGATAAAGGTCACATCTTCCTGACCGGTATCCAGGCGCTGGTCCGCCTGCCGATGGCGCAGATCCGCCGCGACCGCGCCGCGGGACTGAACACCGCGGGCTTCATTTCCGGCTACCGCGGCTCTCCCCTGGGCGGCTACGACCAGCAGCTCTTCGCCGCGCGAAAACACCTCGAACAGTACAACATCAAGTTCCAGCCCGGCGTGAACGAGGACCTGGCCGCTACCGCGGTCTGGGGCTCGCAGCAGCTCAATCTGTCGCCCGGCGCCAAATATGATGGCGTGGTCGGCATCTGGTACGGCAAGGGCCCCGGCGTCGACCGCTGCGGCGACGTCTTCCGTCACGGCAATACCGCGGGCTCGGCCAAGAACGGCGGCGTGCTTGTCCTCGCCGGCGACGACCACGGCGCAAAATCCTCCACCGTCCCGCATCAGTCGGACCACGCCTTCATCTCCGCGCTGATGCCTTATCTCTATCCCTCCAGCATCCATGAAATGATCGAGATGGGCTTGCTGGGTATCGCGATGTCGCGCTACTCCGGCTGCTGGGTCGGCATGAAGGTGATCACCGAGACCGTGGAGACCACGGCCGAGATCGACCTCACCGACGAGATGACGCCCTTCAACATTCCGACCGATTTCGAGATGCCGCCGGGCGGCCTCAACCTGCGCTGGCCCGACGACCGCTTTGCGCAGGATCTGCGTCTGCAGGACTACAAGGGCTACGCCGCGATCGCGTTTGCCCGCGCCAACAACATCAACCGCATCACCATGGATTCGCCGAACGCCCGCTACGGCATCATGGCGTCGGGCAAGAGCTACGAGGACATCCGCCAGGCGCTGCGCGAGCTCGGCATCACCGAGGAGGTCGCCGCCAAGATCGGGTTGCGGCTTTACAAGATCGGCATGCCCTGGCCGCTGGAGCCGGAAGGCGTCCGCAAATTCGCCGTCGGCCTCGAGGAAATCTTCATCGTCGAGGAGCGCCGCGAGATCGTCGAGAACCAGGTCAAGCAGGAGCTGTTCAACTGGCGCGACGACGTCCGCCCCCGCATCGTCGGCAAGATGGACGACCACGACAAGCGTTTCCTGACGTTTGCCGCCGAACTTAGCGTCGCCTCGCTCGCCAGTTCGCTCACCGAACGCCTGCTTCGACTTAATCTCAACCCCGAAATCGCCGCGATGCTGCGCGCCAAGGCCGACTGGTTCAACGGCCGGCAGGCGACCCAGATGCAGGCGGTCGCCCCCGTCACCCGCACCCCGTATTTCTGCTCCGGCTGTCCGCACAACACCTCGACCAAGGTGCCCGAAGGCAGCCGCGCCTTTGCCGGCATCGGCTGTCACTTCATGGCGCTGTGGATGGACCGCTCGACCGAGACCTACACCCACATGGGAGGCGAGGGCGTGCCGTGGGTCGGCGTCGCACCCTTCACCAAGGAAGAGCACGTATTCGCCAATCTCGGCGACGGCACCTATTTCCACTCCGGCAGCCTCGCGATCCGGCAGGCGGTCGCCTCCGGCGCCAACATCACCTACAAGCTGCTCTACAACGATGCGACCGCGATGACCGGCGGCCAGCATGTCGACGGCGAATTGTCGCCGCAGCAGATCACCTTCCAGCTTCATTCGGAAGGCATCCGCAACATCTATCTCGTCTCTGAAACCCCCGAGGCCTATCCGGCGTCCGACATCGCGCCCGGCGTCAAGGTCGCGCATCGCGACGACCTCGACGCGGTGCAGAGGACCTGCCGCACGCTGAAGGGCACCTCGGCGATCGTGTTCGTGCAGACCTGCGCCGCCGAAAAGCGCCGCCGCCGCAAGCGCGGCCTGATGGAAGATCCGGCGCGCCGCGTCATGATCAATCCGGCCGTCTGCGAAGGCTGCGGCGATTGCTCGGTGCAGTCGAACTGCATTTCGGTCGAGCCGCTGGAAACCGAGATGGGCCGCAAGCGCACCATCAACCAGTCGACCTGCAACAAGGACTATTCCTGCGTGAAGGGCTTTTGCCCGTCCTTCGTCACCATCGACGGCGGCAAGCCGCGCCGCCGCGCGCCGGCCAACCTTGGCGACGCCGGCGATATCGGCGATCTGCCCGAGCCGGCCTCGTTTCCCTCGCTGGAGCGGCCCTACAACATCGCGGTCGGCGGCGTCGGCGGCACCGGCGTGCTGACCATCGGCGCGCTGCTCGGCATGGCCGCGCATATCGAAGGCAAGGCCAGCATGATCCTCGACATGTCCGGCCTCGCGCAGAAGGGCGGCGCGGTGCTGAGCCATGTCCGGCTTTCCGAACACACCGCCGACGTCACCTGTTCGCGCATCGTCACCGGCACCGCCGATCTCGTGATGGCCGCCGACGAGGTGGTGGCCGCCGCCAAGGACACGATTACGCTCTGCGAATCCAGCCGCACCGTCGGCGTCATCAACACCCACGTCATTCCAACCGCCGACTTCATCCTCAACCGCGACTTCAACTTCCAGAGCCGCAAGGTCAACCACGTGCTGGAGACCGAGCTGCGCAAGGACTCTGTCGTTCTACGACTTCACCAAGCCTGCCGAAGCGCTGCTCGGCGATTCCATCGCCACCAACATCATGATGCTGGGTTACGCCTAGCAGAAGGGCCTGCTGCCGCTGTCGGCGAAGGCGATCCTGCAGGCGATCGAGGTCAACGGCGTCTCGATCAAGATGAACACGCAGGCCTTCCAGCTCGGCCGTCTCGCCGCCGCCGATCCGGCGCGGCTCGAGGCCATGATGAAGGGCAAGGATGAGGTCGTCGCGCCGAAGACGCTGGACGCGATGACGCTCGATGAGGTCATCGCCCATCGCAGCGCATTCCTGACCGAATATCAGGGGCGCGGACTCGCCAAACGCTACCAGAGCCTCGTCAAGCGCGTTCGCGATGCCGCCATCGACGGCGGCTACGGCGACGCGCTGCCGCGCGCGGTTGCGATCAACTACGCCAAGCTGCTTGCCTACAAGGACGAATACGAAGTTGCGCGCCTGTTCACCGACGGCAAGTTCGAAAAACAGCTCCGCGATCAGTTCGAGGGCGAGTTCAAGTTCAACTTCAATCTTGCGCCACCCATCCTCGGCGGCGGCCTCGACGCACTCGGCCGCCCGAAGAAGCGCGCCTTCGGCCCCTGGATGCTGTCGGTGTTCCGCACGCTGGCAAAATTCCGCTTCCTGCGCGGCACGCCGCTCGACATTTTCGGCTACAGCCCCGACCGCAAGCTCGAGCGCGACCTGATCGCAGGCTACGAGAAAGACGTCGCCACCGTGCTCGGCCTGCTGTCGCCGGTCACGCACGATACGGCGCGTCGAAATTCTCTCGCTGCCCGACCGCATCCGCGGCTACGGCCCGGTGAAGGAGAAGGCGGTGCAGGACGCCAAGGCGCGTTACACGCAATTGGCCGCCGATCTCGTCAACCCGCCGCCGGCGCCACGGCAGATCGCAGCGGAGTAACGCTGCCGTAGGGTGGGCAAAGACGCGAAGCGTCGTGCCCACCATCCATCACCCATGCACGCCGCGACGATGGTGGGCACGCCTCGCTTTGCCCATCCTACGGGCCGTCCCGAGAGGTTGCTTTGCCTGCCATGATCTCGGTCAGGTAGGCCCATACCGCATAAATCTACGGAGGCCGTCAAATGCCAACTTGTGCAAATTCCGGCCTCTGCTCTCCGCTCTATCGGGCGCGTGGAAAGAGAGCTAAGCTTCAATCGATCAGCGCCAGATTGACGTGCCGAAATCCCGTGAGTGAGGGCGACGTCGGTGCCTTCAACCGCAAGCATTGCAGACTCATTCAACACTGGTTGCAGCGCAATTGCCGCGCGGCGGCTGGTGTGTACAACTTGCGGGCGCACAGCAACAAATCGGGACCGAGAGGTACCTGATCACTCAAGCTTAAGGACGATCACTCGAAAGGCTTAAAGGAAACTCACGATGAACGCGAAATCGGGACGAACCTTATTTGCCGCCGGCCTGATCAGTACGGCGCTCGTCAGCGGCGCAATCGGCCAGCAGGACGACAAGCTCGGTAAGGTAACCTTCGCTACCTCCTGCGATCCCGCTGTGCAGGTCGAGTTCGACCGTGGCGTCGCCATGCTCCATTCGTACTGGTTCTTGGTTGCCCGCCGAAAATTCGAAGAGATCCTGAAGCAGGACCCCACTTGCGCCATGGCGTATTGGGGCGTGGCGATGGATCGCCTCGGTAACACCCTTGCAGTTACACCGACGCGAGCCGAGGCGCAGGCGGGTTGGGAAGCAATCGAAAAAGCGCAGGCTACGGGTGCGAAGACGCAGCGCGAGCGCGATTGGATCGATGCCCTTGGCGTCTATTTCCGCGACCATGACAAGGTCGCCGCGGATGTCCGACTGGCAGCCTATAGTGCTGCGATGGAGAGGATGGCGCAAAGCTACCCCGACGACTACGAGGCCCAAGCCTTTTATGCCCTGGCGCTTCAAGCCGCGGCACCGAAGAGCGATCTCACCTACGCCAATCAGATCAAGTCCGCGGCGCTGTTGGAGAAACTCTTCGAGCAGAACCCGCAGCATCCGGGCGTGACGCACTACCTCATTCACGCTTACGACTTTGCGCCGCTTGCCGAGAAGGGAGTAGCGTCGGCACGGCGCTATGCCGGCATTGCGCCGGCCGTGCCGCACGCGCGGCACATGCCTTCGCACATCTACTCCATGGTCGGGCTTTGGGAGGAATCCATTGCCTCCAACGCGTCGTCGCTCGAGATCCAGCCCGACTACTATCACGCGTCGGATTTTACGGTCTACGCACATCTGCAACTCGCGCAGGATGCCAAAGCCGACGCGATGATCAAGAGGTCGCTTGCGACCGCTGACCGCGGCGATCGTCCGATCAACTTCGTTAATTTCACTGCCAAGGCCGCGATGCCGGCGCGTTACGTCCTGGAACGGGCGGATTGGGCCGGCGCTGGCGAACTGCCGATGACGGCCACCCAATATCCGATGGCGAATTCGTTGATCCGCTTCACGCGCGGACTGGGCATGGCCCGCACCGGTAATCTTGCAGGCGCCAAAGCAGAGATCGAAGAAATGAAGGTGTTGCGAACGACACTGCAGCGCGCCGATCAATCCTACTGGGCGGACCGAACCGAGGAGCAGATGCTTGCCGTTTCGGCCTGGATCGCACTGAAGGAAGGTGCGGGCGATCAGGCGCTGCGGTTCATGCGAGCAGCGGCCGACGGCGAAGATGGCAGCCTCAAGCATGTGGCGATGGAGAATTGCCTCTATCCGTTCCGTGAATTGCTGGCCGAATTACTCCTCGAGACAGGGCAGCCCGCTGCTGCCCTGAACGAGTTCGAGACCGCGCTCAAGCAGACGCCCAACCGCTTCCGCGCGTTCTGGGGAGCCGCCCGCGCTGCCGACGGCGCAGGTGACCGCCAGAAGGCCTCCGATTACTTTGGCAAGCTGGTGAACCTGGCCAGCAACGCCGATACGGAGCGGCAGGAAATCCGTGTAGCCGGGAATATGCGCGCCAGGACGACACGATAGGTGCTGCACGAAAATAATTTCCTGGCTGCCTGGCCCAGCGCCCGGCAGCCATCAGGTCGAGAAGACAGCGATGATCCGCGCGGTCGCATTGGCAATAATGCTCGGCGTGCTGGTGAGCGGCGTGGCCGCCTATACCATCAGCTCGCCGAGCTGGCGGACCGCGACTGCGCCGCTGTTAGCCGCGGCCGTAACGTCCGGCTGAGACCGCCGCCACGGCCGAAGCCTGGCCGATCTGCACCACCATGGCATCCGTTGCACCGGACGCCGACTGGGCGCAACTCGATCCCGATTTCAAGGCCGGCAAGAAGGCACTGCGCGCAGCGAACTGGAATGGCGCAATCGCGGCGTTCGAACTCGCCGCACTGCGCGACCCGACCAATGCCGATATTCAGAACTACATCGGCTACGCCTATCGGCGGCTGCGTCAGATGGGTCCGGCGATTGGCCATTATCAGAAGGCGCTGATGCTGAATTCCCGTCACCGCAGCGCGCATGAGCATCTTGGTGAGGCTTATCTGGTGCTGGGCGAGCCGGCCAAGGCCCAGCAATTATTGGCCGCGTTGGAAAATCTCTGCCTGCTTCCCTGCGAGGAATACGACGATCTCAAGCGTGTCATTGCCGCGTACAAAACACTGGCTGGGCATTGAGGTCGATCATCCGCCGGTCTGGCGCAGCGGCAGGTCGCGGCAAGTAAATCCCTCCGCGTCCCGGACGCGAGCGCTGCGTAAGGTGGGCAAAGAGCAAGGCACCGTGCCCCCCGTCAATCAACATCGGCGGTGCTTATCGGTGGCCACGTTTCGCTTTGCCCACCTACGGCGCTCGTCCAAACGCCGCAAAACCCGCTGCGCGCAAAAACGAATTTCACCAGCCAATTCAACGTGATTTGGGTCGTCCAGATTGCGCGGCAAAAATAAATCGCTTCTCATTTCCCCCAAATCAGCTCCATCTTCGCGCCATCCCGCCTCATCGAAGAGGGGCGTACGCGTCGTCACGATACGTGGAGTGCGGGGAGCGGTGGACGCGAGGCGCCCGCGCGCGCGAGGCATTGCAGGGCGGTCTCAGGCTTCGTGCTTGAGACTGTGAGCGATTGATCCGCGCAGGACGAGCGGCGTTGTTGCGTACGGCAAAAGCGTGTGGTTCTGGCACCCGTGGCTGGTGTCAAATCGGCGGAGGTTTTCGCGAAGCCCAACCGGGTTCGCAAAACCGTCAATTCGCCGACGACGGAGGCAAGAGGAATTCGTCTCCGGGGAGAGCGCGCCATAAGCCGTCAAACCATTGCGCAGGGAAGGCCGGATGCTCTCCGCTGGACCTGTATGCTCGTGTGCGCACTTCTCTGTGCCATTGCACACGGGATCGCGGGTGCAGCGCGCACCCGGTCTTCCCTGCGCCCTCTCATCTCTGAGCGGGCAAGCGACCAGGTACAACTCGGGCGCGTCGCGCCGCGGGAACGCGCTGGCATATCCGCATCCCCGGCCTGATACGATTTCCGCCGATAATCATCCCGAGTTGAGTCCAGTCGCTACCTGTCTCGCCCTGCGGAATATCTCGGCGCTTGCCAAGGCAGCCCCGACAGGTCAGAAAAAAAGCCGGAAGAAGAAACGCCAACGGAGAACGATTTGACCATCAAGGGCAAAGCCTACATTGCCGGGATCTACGAGCATCCGACCCGGCACGCACCCGACAAATCAACCGCGCAGCTGCATGCCGAGGTCGCCAAGGGGGCGATCGAGGATGCCGGGCTGACCAAAGCCGACATCGACGGCTATTTCTGCGCCGGCGATGCCCCCGGCGGCCTCTGGCCGATGGTCGATTACCTCGGCCTCAAGGTTCGCCATATGGATTCCACCGATACCGGCGGTTGTTCCTATTTGATCCATCTCGGCCACGCCGCCGAAGCGATCGCGGCCGGCAAGTGCTCGATCGCGCTGATCACCCTGGCGGGCAAACCGCGCACCGGCCCGATGCCGCCGCGCGCCGCCGGCGCCGAGGTCGATTTCGAGGCGGCCTACGGGGCGACCACCCACAATGCCTACGGCATGTGTGCCATGCGCCATATGCACGACTACGGCACCACCAGCGAACAGCTCGCCTGGATCAAGGTCGCGGCCTCGCATCACGCCCAGTACAACCCGCACGCGATGCTCAAAGAGGTCGTCACGGTCGAGGATGTTCTGAACTCGCCGATGATCTCGGACCCGCTGCACCGGATGGACTGCTGCGTCGTCACCGACGGCGGCGGCGCACTGATCGTGACCACGCCGGAAATCGCAAAAAGCCTGAAGAAGCCGCTGGTGCGGTTGATCGGCCATGGCGAGGCGATGAAGGGCCCGCGCGGCGGCAAGGATCTCGACCTCACTTATTCCGCCGGCGTCTGGTCCGGCCCGCGCGCGTTCGAAGAGGCCGGCGTGACGCCGAAGGATATGAAGTATGCCTCGATCTATGACAGCTTCACCATCACCGTGCTGATGCAGCTCGAAGACCTCGGCTTCTGCAAGAAGGGCGAGGGCGGCAAGTTCGTCTCCGACGGCAATCTGATCTCGGGCGTCGGCAAGCTGCCGTTCAACACCGACGGCGGCGGCCTCTGCAGCAACCATCCCGTCAACCGCGGCGGCATGACCAAAATCCTCGAGGCCGTCCGCCAGTTGCGCGGCGAAGCCCATCCGAAGGTGCAGGTGCCGAACTGCGATCTCGCGGTCGCCCACGGCACCGGCGGACTTCTCGGCGTGCGTCACGCCGCCTCAACCTGCATTCTGGAGCGCGTGTGATGGCTGAAGCCAAGAAATATCCGACGCCGGTGACCAATCCCGAGACCGCGCAGTTCTGGGAAGCGGCCAAGGCCGGCAAGTTCATGATCAAGCGCTGCACCGCCTGCGGCGAGCCGCATTACTTTCCGCGCTCGATCTGCCCGTTCTGCTTCTCCGACAAGACCGTGTGGGAAGAAAGCTCGGGCGAGGCCACGATCTACACCTACAGCCTGATGCGCAAATCGCCGACCGGCCCGTACGCGATCGCCTATGTCACGCTGAAGGAGGGCCCGTCGCTGCAGACCAACATCGTCGATTGCGATCTAACGAGCCTGAAGATCGGCCAGAAGGTGAAGGTGGTGTGGAAGCCAACCGACGGCGCCCCGCTGCCGTTCTTCACGGCGGCGTAGAGTCTTCCCTTCTCCCCTTGT
The DNA here is from genome assembly GCA_963840465.1 of uncultured Alphaproteobacteria bacterium. Lineage (GTDB taxonomy): Bacteria > Pseudomonadota > Alphaproteobacteria > Rhizobiales > Xanthobacteraceae > Bradyrhizobium. Next base: position 17,072 of record CAWIZF010000050.1, read on the forward strand.
GGGAGAAGGTGGCGCGAAGCGCCGGATGAGGGGTTCTCACCGCGAGCACTGTGTTTGCGGAGAGAACCCCTCACCCAAACGAGTTTGATGCGCTGCCGGTGCTGCCCTCTCCCACAAGGGGAGAGGGCGGTGCGACGGGCACCGCGAAGAAAGTGTTCGGGAGAGAAACGCAATGCCGATCAACTACGAACAGCTCATGGCCCTGAAAAATCTCGGCCAGAAATACGCCTATACCGACCGCGACGTGATGCTCTACGCCTACGGCATCGGCCTGGGCGCCGACCCGATGGACGAGAACGAACTCGCCTACGTCAACGAAGGCACCTTCACCCCGCGGCCCCTCAAGGTGGTGCCGACCTTCGCCTCGGTGGCGGCGTGGGGCGCCGGCCCCGGCGAGATGAATCTCAACCGCGTCATGGTGGTCGACGGCGAGCGCGACATCACCTTCCACAAGCCGCTGCCGAGTGCCGCGAAGATCACGGCCAACTCGACCGTGCTCGACGTCTTCGACAAGGGCAAGGACAAGGGCGCCGTCATCCGCCACCAGACCGTGCTGAAGGACGAGAACGGCGACAAGCTCGCCACGCTGGTGGCCTCGCGCTTCGCGCGCGGCGACGGCGGCTTTGGCGGACCGTCCGAAGGCCAGCCCGAGCCGCACAAGGTGCCGAGCAGGGCCCCGGACAAGATCGTCGACATCACGACGCGGCCGGACCAGGCGCTGGTCTACCGCCTCTGCGGCGACCGCAACCCGCTGCACTCCGATCCGGAGTTTGCCAAGAAGGCCGGTTTCCCGAAACCGATCCTGCACGGCATGTGCACCTACGGCATCACCTGCCGCGGCGTGCTGCAGACCTATGCCGACTACGATCCGTCCGCCTTCAAGCAGCACGTCGCGCGCTTTTCCTCGCCGGTGTTCCCGGGCGAGACCGTGACGATGGAGCTTGTGGAAGGACGGCAACGTGGTCTCGTTCGAAGCCAAGGTGAAGTCGCGTGGCGTCACCGTGATCAAGAGCGGCAAGACGGTGCTGGGTTAGACGGTGCACTCCCTCGCCCCGCTCTTGCGGGGAGAGGGCTGGGGTGAGGGGCCTCACCGCGAGTCGGTGTTGCTGGATAGACCTGTACCCCCTCACCCGGATCGCAAGGGCGATCCGACCTCTCCCCGCAAGCGGGGCGAGGTAAGGAAGAAAGAACAACGGGAGAGACACATGGGATTACTCGACGGCAAGGTCGCAATCATCACCGGCGCGGGCGGCGGGCTCGGTGAGGCCTACGCAAAGCTGTTCGCGCGCGAGGGCGCGGCGGTCGTGGTCAACGACCTCGGCGGACCGCGCGACGGTTCCGGCGCCGACGTGTCGATGGCGCAGAAGGTGGTCAACGCGATCAAGGAAGAGGGCGGCCGTGCCGTCGCCAACGGTTCCGACATCTCGACCATGGCTGGCGGGCAGTCGGTGTTCGAGGACGCCATCAAGAATTTCGGCCGCGCCGACATTCTGGTCAACAATGCCGGCATCCTGCTCGACGAGACCTTTGCCAAGGCCAAGGAAGCCAACTGGGACCGGGTGATCAGGGTGCATCTCAAAGGCACCTTCTGCTGCACCCAGCCGGTGTTCAAATGGATGCGCGAGAACGGCGGCGGCGTCATCGTCAACACGTCCTCGACCTCGGGCCTGATCGGCAATTTCGGCCAGACCAATTACGGCGCCGCCAAGGGCGGTATCTGGGGACTGTCGAACGTGCTGGCGATCGAAGGCCGCAAATACAACATCCGGATCTGGACGCTGGCCCCGGGCGCGCTGACCCGCATGACCGCCGACCTGCCGCGCTACAAGGAGAACCCCGGCGCGGCGCTGGGCCCGGACGGCATCGCGCCGGCCGTGCTATACATGGTCAGCGACCTGTCGGGCGACCAGACCGGCAAGGTGCTCGGCGTTTCCGGCCCCCGCGGGGTCCGCGAGATGCGGATGATGGAAATGGAAGGCTGGACGCCGCCGTTTACGGGGTGGAAGGCCGAGGATATCGTGACCCACGCCAACGAGATCTTCTTCTCCGAGGAAGAGATCAAGAAGTCGGCGCGGCGATTTAAGTAGCAGTCGTTCCGGGGCACGCGAAGCGTGAGCCCGGAATCCATGCTAGCACGACAAACGGATTCCGGGCCTGCGCCTGCCGGCGCATCCCGGAATGACGAAAGAGGATAGAGGCACACATGACCAAGCTCACCGCCCAGGCCGCAGGCACTTTCGCGATCGCGCCGACGCCGTTCCACGACGACGGCCGCATCGACGAGAAATCGATCGACCGGCTGACCGACTTCTACGCCGAAGTCGGCTGCGACGGCGTCACCGTGCTCGGCATTCTGGGCGAGGCGCCGAAGCTCGACGCGGCCGAGGCCGAGCAGGTGGCGGTTCGCTTCGTCAAGCGCGCCAAGAACATGCAGATTATCGTCGGCGTATCGGCCCCGGGTTTTGCCTCGATGCGCTCGCTGGCGAAGGCGTCGATGGACGCCGGCGCCGCCGGCGTCATGATCGCGCCGCCGCCGCATTTGCGCACCGACGACCAGATCACGGGCTATTTCAAGCAGGCGCAGGAAGCGATCGGCGACGAGATTCCCTGGGTGCTGCAGGACTATCCGCTGACGCTCAATGTCGTCTTCACGCCGGCCGTGATCCGCAAGATCGTGATGGATAGCCCGTCCTGCGTCATGCTCAAGCACGAGGACTGGCCGGGCCTGGAGAAGATCTCCACGCTGCGCGGCTATCAGAAAGACGGCTCGCTGAAGCCGATGTCGATTCTGGTCGGCAATGGCGGCTTGTTCCTCGATTTCGAAATGGAGCGCGGCGCCGACGGCGCCATGACCGGCTACGCCTTCCCGGAATTGCTGATCGATGTCGTGAAGCTGCAAAAGGCCGGCAAGCGCGACGCCGCGCATGATCTGTTCGACGCCCATCTGCCGCTGATCCGTTACGAGCAGCAGCCCGGCGCGGGCCTGGCGGTGCGCAAATACGTGCTGCAGAAGCGCGGCATCATTTCGTCCAGCGCACAGCGCAAGCCGGGCGCGACCATCACGGCAACCGCAAAGGCCGAGGTCGAGTATCTGTTGTCGCGGGTAGCGCGCGTCGACCGCCGCGCCAATCTGCAACCGCAATCCAGCGCGGCGGGCTAGAAGTCCCTCATGGTGAGGAGGCGCGAAGCGCCGTCTCGAACCATGAGGCCCCGATCGTGCCAATCATCCTTCGAGACGCGGCCCAGGCCGCTCCTCAGGATGAGGTCCCGAGGAGTTAGTGCTATGGCCGAGATCGTCGCCCCGCGTAACGCATCCACCATCCTGCTGCTGCGCGACAACGCTGCCGCCAGCGAGATCGAAGTCTTCATGATGGTTCGCCATTATGAGATCGACTTCAATTCCGGCGCGCTGGTGTTTCCCGGCGGCAGCGTCGACAAGGGCGACAAGGAGATCATCGCGACATCGGAGCTTTATTCGGGCGGCGAGGGGCTCGACGAGACCACGTTGAGTTTCCGCATCGCCGCGATCCGCGAAACCTTCGAGGAAAGCGGCATCCTGCTGGCACGGCCAAAGGGGTCGAAGGCACTGGTCGATGCCAAACGCGCCAGCGAGATCGAGGCCGCGCATCGCGCCGACCTCTGCGACAGCAAGATCAGCTTCCTCAAGGTGCTGACCGATAACGGCATGGTGCTGGCGCTCGACGAACTCGTGCCCTACGCGCACTGGATCACGCCCGAGGGCATGCCCAAGCGGTTCGACACCTGGTTCTTCCTCGCCGCCGCGCCGCCCGAACAGGTCGGCGCCCATGACGGCAAGGAATCCACCGAACTCGATCTGGGTATCGCCGCGCGAGGCGCTCGAAGGCGGCGAGAGCGGGCGCTTCAAGCTGCCGTTCCCCACCACGCGCAACCTGATCAAGCTCGGCAAGCAGCCAAGCGTGAAGGCGGCGCTCGATGACTCCAGAGGCAAATCCGTCGTCACCGTGACGCCGGTGATGACCCGGAACAATGGCGGCCGCCAGCTCCGCATCCCCCTCGAGGCCGGCTATGACGGCGAGCTGTTCGAGGTCGGCTCGGCCGGCTGAACCCGTTGCATTCACACTTCGTCATGTAACGAAGTATCATGGCGCTGACAGACGGTAATGTCCGGTCCTGATATTGATCAAGACCGGGGTTACCGAAATGGGCGAGGCCCAACAGCAACATCCCAAAATCGCGACGCGAGCTGGCGCTGCTGCTGGTGCTCGCGACGCTGTGGGGCGCGTCCTACACATTCCTGAAGGTCGCGGTGGCGACGATCCCGCCGGTCACGCTGATCGCGGGCCGCACGCTGATCGCCGGCCTGCTGCTGGTCGCGATCATGCGCTGGCGCGGGATCGCATTGCCAACGGATGCCGCGAACTGGCGGCGTTTCCTGTTCCAGGCCTGCCTCAACAGCGTCATCCCGTGGACGATGGTCGCCTGGGGCACGCGGGCGCTGGATGCCGGTGTCGCCACCATCCTCAATTCGACGGCGCCGATATTCACGTTTTTCCTGACATTGGCGATCACCCGCCACGAGGCGGTGACGTTCCGCAAGCTGGTCGGTGTCGTCGCGGGGATGGCGGGGATCTGCCTGATCGTCGGCATGCAGGCGCTGGCGGGACTGGGCGAGCAATTGGCCGCGCAGATCGTGCTGTTGCTGGCCGCCGTCTGCTACGCGGGGGCGGCGATTTTCGGCCGCGCCTTCAAAAATCTCGATCCGATGGCGCCGGCCGCGGGATCGCTGCTCTGCGGCGCCGCGATCCTGATCCCGCTGAGCCTGGTGGTGGATCGGCCATGGACGCTGGCGCCGTCGATGAGTTCGTTGCTGGCGCTGCTCGCCCTCGCGGTGTTTTCCACCGCGTTCGCCTTCGTGATCTATTTCCGCCTGATCCAGACGCTGGGATCGATCGGCGCCACCGCGCAGGCCTATTTGCGGGTGCCGATCGGCGTCGCGGCGAGCGTGGTTTTCCTCGGCGAGCAGCTGAGTTCTACCGCCTGGATCGGGCTCGCCTGTGTCGTCGTCGGTGTCGCCGCGATGACGATTCCGGAGCGAAGGACAAAGCCGGTCGGCGAGGCCGCATGATGCGCGGGGTCAGAGCGTGTTTCGTGTGACGAAATTCCCCGGGGCTTGCTGCGGCCAGGGATTATCGGCATCCTGCCGGTCCTGACATCGCCAGCGGCCTGATCAGCTCGACTTTCCTGTCCGCCAACCAGGCGGTGGCGCAGGTGCAGAGCGGGGCAATCCGGATCATCGGCGCCATCAGCGACGGCCGCTCGAAATATTTCCCCGATGCGCCGACCATGGCCGAGCAGGGCTTTGCCGAAGCCCAGGTGTCGCCGTTGTTCGGTGTGGTGGTGCCAAAGGGGACGCCGCAGCCCGCCGCCGGCCAGTTTTGCCCGTTCGGCCGCTGTTTCGGCATGTTCCCCACGGCGCGAAATACATCGTATATTGCGCCCGACTGGAGCCCGGCCCGACCCACATGACCGCCGAAACGCCGCCTAATTCGCTGCCGCCGCGATCGTTTTCGCTTTCGATCGGCCAACTGACATTCGGCAGTTTCATGCTGGTGCTGGCGGTGATCATCATCACCTCGACCGCCAGCGTCATCGCCATCCGCCATATCGATTCGACCTTTGCCGAGTTGCAGCGGCTGCAGAGCGTCGGCGACCTGGCCGAGGATATCGACCGCCGCATGAACGAATTGCGGCTCGCCGCGCGGGATTTCGTCACGGATCCCGGCAGCCAGTCGCTTCAGGTCGGCGAAGCCGCCACGGCGCTCGGTGAGGTCCTGAAGAAGACGCGGCTGGAGCTTGCCCCCGAGCAGCAGGACATGATCGACGGCGTCACCGAGCGCCTGTCGACCTACCGCAGCGGAATCGAACGGATTTCCGCGCTGATCAACCGCCGTGCCGATTTGATCGTCGCCTTGCCGCCCATGCGCGAGAAATTCGATGCCGCGATTGCCGAGACGCTCGATCCCGCGATCGCATCGGCATTGCTTCAGAGCCAGAGCCGGATCGCCTCGGCGCTGCTGGCGCATAATCCGTCGGCGGCCGAACAAGCGGCGCAAAGCATGCGCTCCATGACGATCGCGGATTCGAACCTGCGCGCGGCGGTCGACGATTATGCGCTGGCGATCGCCAACATATCGACCCGGGAACGGCAGATATCCGACATCGACAGGGAAGTGCTGGGTGCCGAGGGCCGCCTGATCCAGCGCGTGACGGAGTTGCTGCGCGAGGTCAGCGAGCGGCGGGGCCGTGTCCTCGCCCGCGATTTTGCGCGGACGCTCTCCGAAGCAAAGTGGCAGAGCATCGTGCTCGGTACCGCCGGCGTGCTGATCGGGCTTTTCGCCTCGCTGCTGGTGGTCCGCCGCACCGTGCGTCCGCTTGCCGCGATCGCAAACTCCATCCGTGCGGTGGCCGGCGGTGAAAAGAGCGCCTCGATCCCGGCGACGGATGTCGACAACGAGATCGGCGACATCGCGCGCGCCGCCGAGGTATTCCGGCAGACGCTGGTCGACGCCGATGCGGCGCGCGAGGCGGCGGTGCGCGCGCTTGCCGAACAGCGGCTTGCCGAGGAAAGTTACCGCAAGCTGTTCGAGTCCTCGGTCGACGGAATCTACGTCACGACGCCCGGCGGTTCGCTGCTGAACGCCAACCCGGCGCTGGCGCGGATGATGGGCTATGCAACGCCGCAGGATCTGATCAACGGCATCGGCGACATTGCGGGTACGGTCTATGTCCATCCCGAGGCGCGGACGGAATACGAGCGGCTGATGCAGCGCGACGGCATGGTCCGTGAATATGAATACCAGGTGCGCACACGCAGCGGCTCGGTGCTTTGGCTGTCCGACAGCGCGAGCGCCGTGCACAACGAGGCCGGCGTCATCGTCCGCTACGAGGGAACGGTGCGCGACATCACCGACCAGAAGCGCGCCGAGGATGCGATCGCCGAAGGCCGCCGCCTGCTGCAAATGGTGATCGATACCGTGCCTGCCGTCATCAACGTCAAGGACAAGGATCTCCGCTACGTCCTGATGAACCGCTACATGGCCGGCATTTTCAACGTCGAGCCGGGGGAAGCGATCGGCCGCACCACCTCCGAGCTGATGTCGCGCTACGGCGCTGCAAAGACCGATGAGAACGACAAGCGGCTGCTGGCGGCCGGCAGGGAGCTCGGCTTCTACGAGGAGGAATACAAGGACGCGTCGGGCCACATGCGGCAATGGCTGGTCAACAAGCTGCCGATCCTGGATACGAACGGCGAGATCGAGAACATCGTCACCGTTGCGCTCGACATCGGTGAGCGCAAGCGCGTCGAATTCGAGATGCGCAAGGCCAAGGACGCCGCGGAGGGGGCGCTGCGGAACCTGCGCGAGACGCAAAATTCGCTGATCGAAGCGGAAAAGCTCGCCGCCCTGGGACGGCTGGTGGCGGGCGTCGCCCACGAGGTCAACAACCCCGTCGGCATCAGCCTGACGGTGGCGTCCGCGCTGGAGCGCAAGACGTCGAACTTCGCCGCCGAGGTCGCGCGCGGCGAACTACGGCGCTCCAGCCTGAACGATTTTCTCGAGACCAGCCGCGATGCATCGTCGCAGCTGGTCGCCAACCTCAACCGCGCCGCCGAACTGATCCAGTCGTTCAAGCAGGTCGCCGCCGACCGCAACTATTCCGACCAGCGCTCGTTCGACCTCGGCGACCTCACCGAGCAGGTGGTGATGAGCCTGCGGCCGGGCCTGCGCAAACACAATCTGACGCTCAATGTCGAGTGCCAGCCCAATCTGATGATGAACAGCTACCCCGGGCCCTATGGGCAGGTGCTCACCAACCTGTTCCTCAATTCGGTGGCGCATGCGTTTCCGGACGGCAAGGCCGGCACGGTCGATATCCAGGTGCGGGAATCCGGCAAGGACAATGTCGAGATCATCTTTTCGGACAACGGCATCGGCATGAGCCTCGACGTCCGCCGCCGCGCCTTCGATCCGTTTTTCACCACGCGGCGTGATCAGGGCGGCACCGGGCTCGGCCTGCACATCGTCTACAGCATCGTGACGACACGGCTCGGCGGCCGGCTTGATCTCGATTCGCAGCCGGGCGGCGGCACGCGCATCCAGATGATCCTGCCGCGCACGGCGCCGCTGGAGCAGGCGGCGGAATAGGCGCGCGGGTCGTCCGCAGGCCTGTGGTGACCGTCGCGTTAGTTTGTGTCCGCCAGCTTGTGCAGCGTGGCGCCGAAGATCTGGCTGGCTTTGCCGACGAGCGCGGTCCCGTTCATGCTGCCCCGGGTGTCGGTGAAGGTGCCGGATACGCCGATGCCGACCGGATTGGGTCCGCCGAACAGCGGATTGTCATTGTCGCGCGGAGTAGTGTGGCGCTGCACCAGCACCTCGCCTTTGAAGGTATCGCCCTTCACGGTGTAGCTGCCGGTATAAAACAGATAGGCGTCGCCGCCGAGGATCTGGCCATCGCGGAACAAAATGACGCCGCTGCCCTTGCCGATGCGCCCATCCAGCAGGGTGACGTGGATCGAATAGAGCCCGTTCTTCATGACGTCCCAGATGCCGACCGCCGCGCCCAAGGAAGCCGGTTAAGGAGTTATGCCAAAGCGCGGCATGCACCGTCAACGCGTCAGGTTGACTGCCAATTCCCGTACAGGAAGCAAACCTAACGCGTACCACTCCGGCGTGACGCGAGGACGACGGACGTTGGGTCGAATCAAGTTGGCCCGTGAAATGCATAGCTTGATTTGGCACCGGCCGGCGGGTGCTGGAGCAAGAGAAACAGGTGACCAACTGGATGAATTCCTGCGGCCACGTGCCGCGCCCACACGCTGCGAATAGAAACCATGAAGCCACGGGCCGTCATCGCGCGGGCCGCTGGAAAAAGCCGCTGATCGTCGGCGGGCTGTTGTTGATGCTGCCGCTGGCCTCCGCTCCGGGCGTGGCCCGCGATCCCGATGGCCGCTATGCCAACTCGCCGCTGAAGCAGTGGTTCGACAGTCTCAAGAGCGGGAAGGGACCATGTTGCTCAGATGCCGACGGCAGCGCGGTTTCGGATGCGGATTGGGAGACCAAAGACGGCAAATATCGCGTCCGTCTTGAAGGGCAATGGTGGCGCGTTCCGGACGAAGCAGTGATCACTGAGCCCAACCGCGCCGGCCGGACAATGGTTTGGCCGGTCTATTACCGCAGTTTGGACAAGCTCGATCGCATCGATATCCGCTGCTTCATGCCGGGCAGCATGACATAGCGCGCACGCACTGGCCTTGGCCGACGATCGTCGTACTCCGCGCGAAAGTGGAGTCACGCGTATTTCTTGTCGCGCTCCAAAAGCTCGATCGAAATGCCTTGCGGCCCGCGGATGAAGCAGATGCGCACGCCGGGCCGGATGGTGGTCGGCTCCTTGGTGAACTCGACGCCCTTGGCCTTGATCTCGGCGGCGACCGCGTCGATGTCTTTCACGGTCAGGCCGAAATGGTCGAGACCCTGATAGGGCGTCACCGGTGGGGTGTTGACGCCGTCGCCGGCGGTAACCGGCGCGATGAATATATTGGCGCCGCCGAGCTTGACGTCGATGCGCCCCGGACCGCGGATAATCTCGCCGCCCAGAACATTTTCCAGCCAGGCTGCGGTCGCCTCGGGATCGGGACTGCGCAAATGGACATGATCCCAGATAACGGTCGGCATTTCGGTCTCCCCATTATTGTTGTTGCGGCGCTCAGGGCTGGTTGCGGCGCGGCCAATGTAGCCGCCGCGCATCCGCAATTCCATCCCGGTCGCGCCGCCGCCGCAAGATTGTCGAGGTGGTATGAAACCATTTCTGCCCTGGGTGATTGTTGACGAGCGGCGGGATCCGTACAGCGGTAGTCGTGACAGAAGCCGTACGGCAACGCCGTATGGCTTTTTTCGTGAGCGGCACGGCAATCGCCGGTGCTGCGGGTGAGGGCGAGGCTATGAGAATCGCCGGGTGGTCGTTCGGTAAGTCCGAAGCGCGGCTCGCCGTGCTGCCGGTGATCGCCATCGCGGGCTGCGCCATATGGCTGATGCTCCCGCAAGCCAGCGATGCCGAGGGCCATTCCGCCGCGATGTCGCCCGAGCTTACTCGCGTCACGCAAGTTGCATCCCGCAAGGACGACACGGCCGGAGTCCAGGCGAGCCTGTCGGGCCCGGCGCCAGCAGCCGTTTCCCCTGAGGCCAATCCGGCCGCTGGCGCGCCTCCCGACATTGCGTCGCCAGCAACTGTGGAGGCGGCCAAGTCGCCGCTCGACGGCCTGAAAATTATCTCGCAGTCGTGGCGCAGGGGCGGGCTCGGCTCGAAGGCGCTGGTGACCTTCACGCTCCGCAACGCCAATGACTACGCGGTGAAGGATATCGAGATCGCCTGCACCTTTACCCGCCGGGACGGCAGCCATCTGACCGACCGCAGGCGGATCATTCCCGACACCATGAACATGAAGAGCCGCAAGCGTTACGCCGGCATGCTGGTCGGGTTCGTCAACGTCAACGCAAACAAGGCGAGATGTTCGGTGGTGACCGCCAGCCGGATCTAACGGTGCCGAATTTAACCTTGCGCAATCAAACGTGCGTTCCGCCCCCGAAAATGTGATCGCCACCCTTGAACCTGGCCGGTGGGGAAGGAACTAACTGGGGTATCGCCCGTTAGGCGACTGAACCGTGCGGTGCTTGCGCGGGGGGAGCGAAGCCGATGCCTGTAGCGCGTTATTTCCTGTTTGTCGGCGGAGTCCTGCTCGCGCTGCTGTTGGCGGTTGATGCTCTCGTCCCGCAACAGGCTGTTGTGGCCAGCCAGGCCGGGTCTTCCTTCGACAAGACCGTGGTTCGCATTCGTTCCGACCAAAAGCCGCCGGAGCGGGTGGTCTACGATACCAGCCTTCCAACCATTGTTCCGCCGCAGGCCGTCACGGCCCAAGCCGTTGTCCCTGCCGCGGCTCCAGCCTCTCCTGTCGCCGACGCCACCGCCCAGGCCCGTGTGCGGGAAACCTTTGCCCAATACGTCCCGGCAGAGGCAAAGAAGCCCGAGTCGCAGGTTCCGCGTAAGCGCAAGATCGTCAGGAACCGTCCCGCCCCGCCGACGCAGGTCGCGCAGCAATCGCATTTTGGCTTTTTCGGCGGCCCGAACTGGAACAGCACCTGGTAGGGTGCGCCGCCTGATCTAATCAGCGCGGCAGCTTCGGAATCTTATCCGCAAAACCATTGTAGCAGGTCAGCCGCTCGTCTTCCTCCTTGAGGAAGCGGCAGTCGCCGACGGCCTTCGCTGCCGGCGCCTTCGGCTTGGGCTGCGGCGCATAAATCGCGTCGTAGCAATTCAGCCGCTCCTTGGTCGCATCGTCGATGTCCTGGCAGGCCTGCAACTTCTGGGCGGGCGACAAGGGTTTTTCTTTTTCTTTCTTACCCGCCGCTGCTTTCTTCGACCCGACCACAACCAGCGGTTTGCCGCCGAAGGTCGGAGGGTTGGCGGGGGCGGTTCCCTGAGCCAGCGCCGCCGTCGGATACAGAACCGCCAGCGTCAGGATGATCTTTCTCATGTCGAAATGTCCGAATAGCCGTAAGCCGAACGAGCGCGCCTGGAGAGACCAGAACCCCCGCCCTCGGAATCGAAATCCCGCTGCGCGCCCGCGTTTCTCTAGCACCATCCCCAAGCGTCTGTCTAACCTGTTGATTTAATAGCCATTCAATTGAGCCTTGCGCTGCCCGGCCGGCGTCAGCCAGGCTTGACTTGACGGCGGGTAGCCCCCGGCGCTTCGGCTTGTGATCGGCATACCCCATCGCCAACTCGTGGCCTGGTGGCACTCCTTCGGCGCTCGCGTGGGCCGCGCCGGAGCATTTCGCTGCCCGCAGAGGGGCCGCGTCTGAAGCAGCGTTCGCGAATTTCCTGAAAGAGTCAGTGCTGCGCGCATCCCGGATTCAATGTCGGCGTCTACGAGACCATCGATCTGTCGCAATGGATCGCGCCAGTCCCAAGGATGTGCTCGCCACGAATTTCAGCCAGCCGGCAGAAGCGTTTGGAAAATTCCCGGATCGCGATGTCTTCATCGCCGGCAAGGATGGCGCCCGATAGGACAAGGCCTCAGGACGCACAAAGGCCGACGGAACTCGCCGCGCGATCGTATTCGTGCAATGTGGCGCGAACTAGCGCAGGCGGTAGGCGTCAAATGCGTGAGCCAGGAATACGCCGATACTGACGAAAACGAGGAATGCTGTCACGACTTCGGTCATAGCCTTCCTCCCTGTGTTGAGATGCCCGAAAGGGCACGCTTGAGAAATTCGCGGTAAATGAGGTTAAGCACTGATACCAACATGATCTAACCCCGCTCGTTCCATGCCGGGACCGTAGCGGCTGTTTGTTTCCGGAGCGCTTCGCGGGCTGGCAAAATGGTTTCGTTAAGGCGAACCCGGGATCACGGAATCGCGACGGAACTGGAACCATGATAGCCGGCGTCCCGCCCTTTTCTCGCCATCCTAGTTCAGGAGACCTGCGGGAGCGCCTTCCGCGAAGGCCGCATTCCCGAAGGTCCTGTGCGTGATCCGACATAAGCTGCAAAACGAGACTGTTGCGTCCCGCCGCGCGTTGCTGCGCGGGATTGTGTCGTCCGCCAGCGTGCTTGCGCTCGGCGGGTGCGCGAGCATTGCCGCGACGGGGGCTCGTTACGACGCTTCATCGCTCGCGGTGGAGCCGACGCTGCTGGTCGCAACCACGCGCAAGCCGGTGAACGGCGGGCGGACGAAACCCTGGTTCGGGCCGGAGCGCGCGACAAGGATGACCGTCGCCCGGGTAAAGCTGGTAGCGCCGGACGAAAGCCGTTTCTCTCTCGCCGCAGCCGGCCTGAGCGATTGGCGTCTCGATGCGGTCGAGCCGGTATCGGCAGAGGTCGGCGATCTCTTGGGGCAAGGCAGTGGCGGCGCTGACGTGCTGATCTACGTGCACGGCTTCAAGCAGACGTTCGAGAGCGCGGCGCTCGATGCGGCGCATCTCGCTGATGGCATCAAATTCCGCGGTCAGACGATGTTCTTCTCCTGGCCGTCGAAGGCGGGACTGTTCGACTACGCCTATGATCGCGAAAGCGCGATGTGGTCGCGCGATGACTTCGAGCGCGTGCTTAACTCCGTTGCCACGAGCCCGGGCGCCGGCCGCATTCACATCGTTGCGCACAGCATGGGCACGATGCTGACGCTCGAAAGCCTGCGCCAGCTCTACGCGCGATCCGGTGACAGCATTGCGGACAAGATCGGCGCCGTGGTGTTCGCCTCGCCTGATATCGACATGGACGTATTTTCGTCGGCGGTTATCCGCATCGGTCCCGTCGGCCGCAAGATCACCGTCGTGACTGCGACAAACGACCGCGCGCTGGCGCTGTCGGGGCGACTGGCCGGCGGCATGACACGGGTTGGCGCCGCCGAGAAGGCCGCCATCGAGCGGCTCGGCGTGCGCGTCATCGATGCCTCCGAGGCCGGTTGGGGCATCATCAACCACGATTTGTTCCTGTCCAATGCGGAGGTGCGGCGGGTGATACGCCGCTCAATCGATACCTCGGCCGCATAAAACGGGTCTGGAGACGCTGTTTTCGGCGCATTGCCGAACGGTTAACCAGGTCGTTGCGTCGGGGAACCGGCAGCGCATCTATATTTAAGGTATTTGCCGCACGATCCCTGAGGTTGGGTCCTTTTTGGCTACCTCATGAACAATATTGCAAATTTGTTTCGCATCGATGCCGAAAATCACGAGTTGATGGACGCGCAGCTCGCGGCGTTTTCGCGGCAGGTCCCGCTGCTCTATTTTATTCTGAGCGTGAATTCGATTGCGTTGGCGTTTACCCATCTTGGCATCGCGCCGATAAGTCTCACCGTTGCGTTTCCCGGCATTCTGGTCGGGGCTTGCGCGATCCGTTGCCTGATCTGGCTAAGGCGCCATGGCCGCGTGGTCGAACCGAAGGCCGCGGCCCGCACCCTGCGGACAACGGTGGTATTGGGCGGCGTACTGGGATTTGCCTTCCTGTCGTGGGCGCTCAGCCTGTTTCCGTATGGCGACACCTCCCGCCACGGCCACATCCTGTTCTTCGTCGGCATCACGGTCGTGAGCTGCATCTTCTGCCTGATGCATGTGCGCCCGGCGGCGCTGGTCCTGACCGGCACGGTGATCACACCCTTCGTGATTTTTCTGCTTGCAAGCGGCGACGTGGTTTATATCGCCATCGGAGCGAACTTGTTGCTGGTGACGGTCGCGATGATCTACATCCTGATCATCTGCTCCAGACAGTTCGCCGCCATGGTCAATGGCGAGGTGGAGACGAGGCGTCTCAGCAACGAGAACTTCCGTCTCGCCAATGTCGACAGCCTCACCGATCTGCCCAACCGGCGCCAGTTCTTCCATCGGCTGTCGGTCCTCGCAGAGCAGGCGAGAACGGAAAACCGCAAATTCGTCGTCGGCGTGCTCGATCTCGACGGCTTCAAGGCGGTCAACGATCTTTACGGACACGGGGTCGGCGATCGGGTGTTGCAGGAAGCCGGTCAGCGTCTCCTGGCATTTTCCGATGACACGCATTTCATCGCGCGTCTCGGCGGCGACGAGTTCGGAATCATCGTCGATGCCGGCCTCGACCCCGCTGGTGTTGTTGCGGTCGGTTCAAAAGTCTGCGCCGCCTTCGACGCGCCGTTTTCCGTCGCCGGGATCGTCGCCAAGATCGGCGGCTCGGTCGGATTTGCACTGGCGCCGGATGCCGGCACGACGGCGGAACTGCTTTACGAGCGCGCCGACTATGCGCTCTACCACGCCAAGGCGAAATACCGCGGCCAGCCGGTGATCTTCTCCAGGGAGCACGAAGTCGAAATCCGCAAGCTCAGCACCATCGAACACACCTTGCGCAGCATCGATCTCGACGCAGAACTGTCGCTGCACTTTCAGCCGATCGTCAATGTCGCGACGGCGCGGCTGATCGGCTTCGAAGCGCTCGCGCGATGGCATAATCCCGAACTCGGCGACGTCCCTCCTGACGTCTTCATCTCGGTCGCCGAGCGCACCGAACTGATCGGAACAATCACGCAGGTGCTGTTGCGCAAGGCGTTAGCCGCCGCCAGCTCCTGGCCTGAGGATCTCATCCTGTCCTTCAATCTTTCCATGCGCGACCTGGTCTCGCATGCCACCATCCTGCAGATCGTTTCCATCATCGAAGGCAGCGGCATCGATCCTCGTCGCATCATCATCGAGCTCACCGAGACGGCGTTGATGCAGGATTATGAGCAGGTGCAGGATTCGCTCAGGATCCTGCGATCGATGGGATTGAAAGTGGCGCTGGACGATTTCGGATCGGGGCAGTCCAGCCTGAGCTATGTCCATCAGCTGTCGCTGGACAAGATCAAGATCGACCGCGGCTTCGTCCGCAATATCGCGACGCAGGAGAGCGCCCGCAATATCGTCAAGACGGTGATCGACCTGTGTCGCAACCTGAAATTCGACTGCGTGGTCGAAGGCGTGGAGACGGCAGAACAGGCCGAGATCATCGGCGGCCTCGGTTGTTCGACGATGCAGGGGTATTTCTTTGCAAAGCCGATGCCGCAGGACGAGGTTGAGGCCTTCATCGCCAGGCAGCGCATTCCGGATAATCCGCCAATCGCCGCCGCGACCGTGTGAGATTCCATCGCCGCCTGACGTCACAGCCCGTTGCCGTTCATTGCAACGCAATCGCACGAAGGCATGATGACAACAGCCTCACCCGATCGGGCGGCCGTCGCAATGTCACCACGTCGTCACCCATAATCTCGCCAAATTGACCGAACAATTATTCGTCACCGGCACGATGGTGCCCGGTCTCGCCTCGAACTGCTCAACGTTTGAACGGCTCAATGTCCGCAACGCCGACCGGTTGTCGGCGCGCGACGCTTTGCTGCTCGATCGGGGAGATACGGGCGATTGCCGACGATCCGAATTGTCAGTTGTTACAGAGGAAGGAGAGTCATGCGTCAAGCAACATCGAAGGCTGTGGCAGGTTCGCGCGCGAACCGCCGGCAGGTGCTGTCACTCGCGGCGGGCCTGGCCTTGCTCGCGGGCGTCGCTACGGCTCACGCGCAGAGCACGGGGATCGCCGCCTGTGACGACTTCCTGACCAAATACGATGCTTGCGTCGTCTCCAAGGTCCCTGAGGCACAGCGCGCGATGTACAAGACGCAGATCGACCAGACGCGCAAGGTGTGGATCGACCTGGCCAAGAATCCGTCGGCGAAGACGACCATGGAAGCGACCTGCAAGCAGACCCTGGATGCGACGAAGGCCTCGCTCACGGCGTATGGCTGCTCGTTCTGATCGGCGCGCGCCGCTGAAACGGAGTGGCGCCGAATAGGCGCCATTCCTTGGGGCGCGGCCGGGGCTGGACGGGGGAGCGGCCGACGATGCCGGCGAGGCGCTCCTGCGGAAATCCGGCGGAAGCGACGTGTGCACCGCCGGCGCACGGTTCACAATCAAGCGGCGCGTCTTCAGGGCGCGGTCTGCAAACCTCTCTTTATGTCCGTTAACCACTTGTTAACCATAACGCCCCAGCATTGCCCCTCGATAAAGTCGCTACGGGCCTTGGCCCAAAGGCGCAATTGATCGTTCATCTTGGGGGCGAGCTGAGGCTCGCGGGGCTCCAAGGAGTAACGTCATGTCGTCATCTGGCGTACGAAGCCACGTTAGCGTGCTTTCCGAATTCGTCCTGGCGATTTTCGGCGCGCTTGGTTTGGGTATCCCGATTGCGGTTGCAATCATCTGGATTTGTTCCTGATCGGCACGCCGCTTGTCTCCTGAAGGCGCCCGTCGGTGAGGGGCGTGGCACGCGGCGGTTTGTAAAGATCGACGCTGTTTGTTCGCAGCGGT
The DNA here is from genome assembly GCA_963840465.1 of uncultured Alphaproteobacteria bacterium. Taxonomy (GTDB): domain Bacteria; phylum Pseudomonadota; class Alphaproteobacteria; order Rhizobiales; family Xanthobacteraceae; genus Bradyrhizobium. The sequence goes on from CAWIZF010000050.1 coordinate 33,959, forward strand.
CCCATGCTGCCGCAGCACTGCGCGTGGCGGCTTGCACATCTCAGGCCGCGGATGCGATCATTCCGACCCGCATATCCCTGGCGAGATATACGCACACGTCGTCGGCAAACACGCTGCCGTTTGCAATTCCAACGGCCAGCTTGCCGCGCCTTACCTGGCGCATGCTGACCTCGTAGCGTACGCGCTTGATGTCCGGCTTGATGTCGCCCCGGAACTTGACCTCGCCGACGCCGACCGCGCGGCCCTTGCCCGGCGAGCCCGACCAGCCAAGCCAGTAGCCGACGATTTGCCACATGGCGTCGAGACCCAGACATCCCGGCATCACGGGATCGCCGAGAAAGTGACAGTCGAAAAACCAGAGGCCCGGCGTGATATCGAGCTCGGCGATGACATGGCCCTTGCCGAATTCGCCGCCGTCCAGGCTGATCTCGGTGATACGGTCGATCATCAGCATGGGCGGCGCCGGCAGCTGGGCATTGCCCGGGCCGAAATAGCCGCCCTCGCTCGATCTGAGCAGATCTTCCTTGGTGTAGGACGATTGCGGAGCGTGGAAGTCGCGAGGGTTGGACAAGATAAACTCCTTCGGCGTTTGGCTGGCGGTTGCGCAACGCCAGGCGACTTTGTCGCAACCGTTTTTTGATGATCTACGTGACTATCCGCTGATGCGTACCGTCTTCATCAGCGCGGAACTTTGCCCTTCGCCAAGCATTTAATATCATCGCAACATCTGGAGGATGGTTGATGAACGGCATTATCTATTTGGTCGGACTGGTCGTGGTCATTGGCGTGGTTCTTTCGTTCCTGGGCCTGCGATAACCTCGTGAGTATACGGATAGTATCGGGTAAGGCCGTGCGGTAAAGCTCCGCATGGCCTTAGCTGTTTCAGGACCAGGGTTGCGATGGATGCCGAGCGCAACGGTGAGACCGCCCTCAAAACAGATTAAAAGAGCAGCTCGGCGCGTCCGCCATCTGTCGGCGTGGATCGTCCAGCCGGGCCTCGATGACCATGAATGTCGGGTGATGGATATCTCGGCCAACGGGGCAAAGATTATATCGGCGATGCCGTCGCAGGTGGCGGACCGTTTTGAGCTGGCGTTCACGAAGGGCGACGGCAAGCGTCGGCGCTGTGAGGTCGTGTGGCGGCGCGGAAAGGTGATCGGCGTTCAGTTCAAGTAGTGTCAGGCGGATTGAGCTATGGATTTAATTTTCCGCGCCCACTGACTTGCGAGTGGCGCGCTCGGAGAGATTCGAACTCCCGACCCTCGGAATCGAAATCCGATGCTCTATCCAGCTGAGCTACGAGCGCGTGCGACGGGTCGATTATCAGACTTGGCCGGGCAGGGCCAGCGCTGGAGCTAGTAGCAGGGATGCCGCCGGCGGTCCTGGCCGATATAGGCGGCCGCGCTTTGGCGGCAGAGGATGGTGGAGGGGCCATCGTAATACGCGAAGGTGCCCGGTTGCGGTCCGGGGCCGTAATTGTGCAGGTAGCTGATCGGGTAGGGCAGGCCCCAATTGTGCAGGTGATGACGATTGTGGCGGGCGTCGGCCAGACCAGGGGCCAGGGTCGCGGCGGACAGCAGGGCGGCGGCAATCCAAAACTTCGCTTTGCTCATGTCGATTCTCCGGGAGTCCTGTCTGAAACTATAGCGATTTCGAGCCGGGCGGATAGCCGCTTGTGCGAACGAATAAATCATATCAAATCAATAAGATAGGGGTAGAATTTCGATTCGATCGAAACCGGTGCCTAGCTGGATCCGGCCGATCTGATTTCGCATTTCAGGGTAAGCTGGTAGAAAAGCTGCGGAAAACCACCCTGACGCGCCCATTTTTGGCCTCATGGGATGCTTAACCAATTCCCAACACAGTCCGGCCAGAGTTCTGCTGTCTTGTTTTCGTCTGCGGACCGACTATCCCGCGTCTAACCACGGCTATCCGGTTCCCGATCGACCCATGCGCATCACGTCCCTTGCCCTGCTGTCTCTCTCGGTTCTGGTCGCGACGCCCGCGCGCGCCGACCTGCATATCACGCGCGACCATGGCGGATATGTCGAGGAGTACAAGGCCAAGTACAAGCGCATCCGCGACCGCAAGGAACGCGTCATCATCGACGGCATCTGCAATTCGGCCTGCACGCTGGTGTTCGGCATCGTGCCGATGAACAAGATCTGCGTGACGCCGAAGGCGAGCATCGGCTTCCACCAGGCCTATTACGACAAGGCCTTCACCTTCGGTATGAAGGTCACCAGTTTGGAGGGGACGTCGGATCTGATGTCCTACTACCCCGATACGGTGAAGGACTGGATCCGCCGCAATGGCGGGCTCACCACCGAGATGAAGAAGATCAAGAACGGCGGCGAACTCTGGAAGATCGTCGATGCCTGTCCGGAAGAGTGGCGCTGATCGCGGGATCTTTCGTATCTCCTAGAACGTCACCACGCCGCGGATCAACTCGCCGCGCTTCATCAGTTCGAACGCATTGTTGATCTCGGCAAGCGGCATCACATGCGTGATCATCGGGTCGATCTGGATCTTGCCCTGCATGTACCAGTCGACGATTTTCGGCACGTCGGTGCGGCCCCGCGCGCCGCCGAAGGCGGAGCCTTTCCAGACCCGGCCGGTCACCAGCTGGAACGGCCGCGTCGCAATCTCGGCGCCCGCCGGCGCCACGCCGATCACGATCGACTGGCCCCAGCCGCGGTGGCAGGCTTCCAGCGCCTGCCGCATCACCGTGACGTTGCCGGTGCAGTCGAACGTATAGTCGGCGCCGCCGATCTGGTCCGCGCCCGCCTTCGTCATGTCGACGAGGTGAGGCACGAGATCCTTGCCGAGCTCTTTCGGATTGACGAAGTGCGTCATGCCAAAGCGCTCGCCCCACGCCTTGCGGTCGTTGTTGATGTCGACGCCGATGATCATGTCGGCGCCGGCGAGCCGCAGGCCCTGCAGCACGTTGAGCCCGATGCCGCCGAGGCCGAACACGATCGCTTTGGCGCCTTGCTCGACCTTCGCGGTGTTGATGACGGCGCCGATGCCCGTCGTGACGCCGCAGCCGATGTAGCAGACCTTGTCGAACGGCGCGTCCTCGCGGATTTTCGCCACCGCGATCTCCGGCAGCACGGTGTAGTTCGCGAATGTCGACGTGCCCATGTAGTGATGAACAGGCTTGCCGCCGATCGAGAAGCGCGAGGTGCCGTCGGGCATCAGGCCCTGGCCCTGTGTGGCGCGGATCGCGGTGCAGAGATTGGTCTTGCGCGACAGGCAGGACGGACACTGCCGGCATTCCGGCGTATACAGCGGAATGACGTGATCGCCTTTCCTGACGCTGGTGACGCCCTTGCCGATGTCGACCACGACGCCTGCGCCTTCATGGCCGAGGATCGCCGGAAACAGTCCTTCCGGATCGGCGCCGGACAGTGTGAATTCGTCGGTGTGGCAGACGCCGGTCGCCTTGATCTCGACCAGCACTTCGCCCTCGCGCGGTCCCTCGAGCTGAACAGTCGTTACTTCCAGCGGCTTTCCAGCAGCGACGGCGACGGCGGCGCGAACATCCATGGCGTTCCTCGTTTGCGAGCTTCGATAGCAGGCTTCGATATGTGAAATCGCGCAGGTCTCCCGGCGCGATCAGTTCTTGCCGCATAGCATATGATCGGGCAACAGGGGCGGCAAATGAAAGAGGATTTCGACAAATTCGCCGCGCGCGCGGCGCCGGCGATCTTCGTCCTGCTGTGGAGCACCGGCTTCATCGGCACCAAATATGTCATCAACAATGCCGATCCCTTGACCTATCTGGCGATCCGCATGGCCCTTGTCGTGGTGCTGATGGCGGTCATCTGCGCCGTCGTCCGGCCTGTCTGGCCGAATCGCGCCGAGATCGGGCACAGCATCGTCGCCGGCATTCTGGTGCATGGTATTTATCTCGGCGGCACGGCGGTCGCGATCTCGCTGTCCATTCCCGCCGGCCTTTCCGCACTGATTCCGGGCCTGCAGCCGATCCTGACGTCCACCATCGCAAACCGCTGGCTCGGCGAGCGCGTGACCGGGATGCAGTGGGGTGGGCTGTTGATCGGGCTTGCCGGCGTTGCGCTGATCCTGCACGACCGGCCGATGGGCGGGCAGGCCGGCTGGGGCTGGATTGCGTCGGCGATATCGCTGGTCAGCATCACGCTCGGCACGCTCTACCAGCGGCGCTATTGCAGCCGCATCGACTGGCGCAGCGGCAACCTCGTGCAATATGTCGCGGTGACCGTGTTCTTTGCGATCGGCGCTTTCCTGTTCGAAGCGCGCGTGGTGCACTGGACCACCGAATTCATTCTCGCTTTGGTCTGGCTCGCGGTGGTGCTGTCGATCGGCTCGATCGGCTTGCTGTATTGGCTGATCCGGCATCAGGCCGCGACATCGGTGGCGAGCCTGTTCTATCTGGTGCCGGCCGTGACCTCGCTGATGGCCTTCGTGTTGTTCGACGAGCGGCTCGATGCCGTCGCGATTGCCGGCATGATCGCCTGCGCCGCCGCCGTGCTGCTGGTCAATCGCGCGCCGGCGAAGGCCTAGTTGCCGCGGATCGTGGCGTAGGCTGCAAGCGCGCGTTCGCGGCCCGCCTTGTGATCGACGATCGGACGCGGATAGGTCTTGCCGAGTTCGATGCCTGCGCTTGCGAGTTCAAGCGGCGTCGCGGTCCAGGGCTGATGAAGCAGCTTGTCGGGCAATGGCGCCAGTTCCGGCACCCAGCGCCTGACATAGACGCCGTCGGGATCGAACTTCTCGCCCTGCAGGATCGGATTGAAGACACGGAAATAGGGTGCGGCGTCGGCGCCCGAGCCTGCCACCCATTGCCAGTTCGCCGGGTTGCTGCCGGCATCGGCATCGACAAGCGTATCCCAGAACCATTGCTCGCCTTCGCGCCAGTCGATCAGGAGATGCTTGACCAGGAACGACGCCACCACCATCCGCACCCGGTTGTGCATGACGCCGGTGTGCCAGAGTTCGCGCATGCCGGCATCGACGATGGGATAGCCGGTCAGGCCGCGCTGCCATGCGCGCAAGGCTTTGGCATCGTGCTTCCATGGAAAGCCGTCGAACGAGGGCTGCAGGTTGCGCGTGGCGAGGTCGGGGACGTCGAACAGCAGATGACGGCAGAACTCGCGCCAACCGAGTTCGCTGAGGAACTTTTCGATATCGGCGGACAGGCGAGGGTGCTCGGCCGCGGCGAAGCGCGCGGCATGCCAGATTTGGCGCGGACTGATTTCGCCGAAACGAAGATGCGGTGAGAGCCGCGAGGTGCCGTCGCGGTCGGGCCGGTCGCGATCGCCGGAATAGCCGGCAATGCCGCCGTCGAGGAACGCCTTGAGGGCCGCTTGCGCGGCGGCCTCGCCGGGCTTCCAGTTGTCACGCAGGCCGCCGGCCCAATCCGGCCGGGTCGGCTCGAGTTTCCAATCCTCCAGCCGGTCGCCGACGAGGTCCGCCACGCCCTTCAGCGTCTTCGGCGCCGGCAACGGTTTTGGCGGATCGCCCAGCGCCTGCACCCGCCGCCAGAACGGGGTGAACACGCGCAGGCCGCGGTTCTCCTTGTTGCGGATCTGGCCCGGCAAAGCCAGGAGGTCGCCGGGGAAGCGGTGCGCAGCAATGCCTGTCTCAGCCAGCGCGGCGGCAACCTGATCTTCCACGGCCCGGTGTGGCGCCTGCGCGATCTCGTTCCAATAGACCGCCTCGGCGCCGATCTCGCGGGCATAGCGCTGCGATGACCGCAGGCGCAGATCCCTTGCGCAACACCAGCGAGGCGCCCCGCTCACGCAGGCTCGCCTGCAGGGCGCGCAACGACTGCGCCAGCCACCATCGCGCCGCGCCGCCCGGCGGCCGAATGCCCGGCGCTCTGTCGTCGAGCACGTAAATGAACGCAACCGATGCGTGTGATTTGGCGGCTGCGGACAGCGCGAAATGATCGGAAATGCGGAGGTCGTCGCGGTACCAGACGATGGCGGTCATGCGCGCATAGGTTCCTTTAAATTTCTAAGCCTTTGCCGAGGGTTGTGCCCATTAATGCGATCGTAAGCAAAAAGGATCAGATTGGGCTCGTTTTTGGGGGATTTCTCGTGATGACTACGCGATCGATTGGAAAGTTCCTGCCGGCGCTGAAGCTTCGGCTCGGCACCAAGGCTGTTATCTGCGCCATTTTCCTGATTGCCGTAAATACCGCGCTGGTTGTAGGCGCGGCGCATTGGTCGCTGACATCGGAATTCGGCGACAGGGCGCTGCGGGACATCGAAGTCAACCTGCGCACGCTGGGCCTGGCGTTTGCTGAGACCTATGGCGACGCCAAGATCACGATCAAGGACGGGGCCGTCACCCGCGCCGAAATGCCCAAGATGCCCGAGTTCAAGGACCACGCCATCGTCGACCGCGCCGTGGGCTATACCGGCGGCAACGCGACGCTGTTCGTGTATGACGAGGCCAGCAACCAGTTCGTCCGCCGCACCACCAACGTCAAAAAGGAAAACGGCGACCGCGCCGTCGGCACGCAGCTCGCCCCCGACCATCCGGGGCAGGCGGTCGTGCGCCGCGGCGAGGCCTACAAGGGACCGGCGACGCTGTTCGGCAAGACGTTCATGACAGCCTACTACCCGATCGTGAATCCGGCCGGGAAGGTGATCGGGCTTCTATATGTCGGCATTCCGATGGCGCATTACGAGACCATGCTGTCGCATGCCATCCAGAACATGGCGATCGCCGCCGGCATCGCGGCGCTGCTCGTGATGATGCTGACCATGGTGCTGGTGCGGCGGGTGACCAAGCCGCTGACCTCGGTCACGGCCTCGCTCACCGCGATCGCCAACGGCAACCAGGATGTCGCGATCGATTGCGACGATCGCATGGACGAGATCGGCGAGATTGCGCGTACCCTTGCCGTCTTCAAGAACAACTCGGCCGAACGCCGCCGGATGCGCGAGGAGCAGACCGCGGCCGCCGTTGCTGCCGCCGATCAGCGCAAGGCTGAACTGCGCGGCTTCGTCGACGAGTTCCAGACCAGCGTCGGCAGCCTCCTCGACAAGGTGCTGAACTCCTCCAGCGAATTCGAGCGGGTCGCGCGGCAGCTCACCGAGACCGCGCGGACCACCGCCGGGCTCTCCGGCAAATCGGCCGGTGCGTCCGAGACCGCCTCCGAACATGTCCGCACCGCGGCGACCGCCTCCGACGAACTCTCCAGCTCGATTGCGGAAATCACCCGCCGGGTCCAGGAATCGAACGGGATCGCGGCCGATGCCGTCAAGCAGGCGGCGGCCACCGACCAGCGCATCAACGAACTGTCCGAAGCCGGCGCGCGGATCGGCGACGTGGTGAAGCTGATCACCTCGATCGCCGAGCAGACCAATCTGCTGGCGCTCAACGCCACCATCGAGGCGGCGCGGGCAGGGGATGCCGGCCGCGGCTTTGCCGTGGTGGCGCAGGAGGTCAAGAGCCTCGCGGGCCAGACCGCGAAGGCCACCGAGGAGATCTCCAGCCAGATCGGCAACATGCAGCTTGCCACCGAAGAGTTGGTCAGCGCCATCAAGGCGATCGGCCAGACCATCGAACGCATCAGCGATATCGCCACCTCGATCTCGGCGGCGGTCGAGCAGCAGCGCGGCGCCACCCAGAACATCGCCCAGAGCGTTCGCGCGGCGGCCAGCGGCACGGCCGATGTCGCGGCCAACATCCGCAACGCCGCGCAGGGCGCCGACGAGACCGGCGAGACGTCGAACCGGATGTTTGCGTCCGCGCAAAATCTGTCGGGCGAAAGCCTGCAGCTGAAGGGCGAGGTCGAAAAATTCCTCAATCGCGTCCGCGCCGCCTGAGCGGAGCGTCACGGCGGCGGAACCCGCCGCCGGTGAAACCGGAAGCCTCCGGATTCGTATTTTCTCTATAATGCGAATGATTGCCCTCGTTTCCCGGGCTGGAGGCCACCGTGAACCGCTACGCCGCGCTCTATCTGGTGACGCTGCTCGTCATCGTCCCACTCGATTTCCTGTTTCTGGGCGTCGTCGCCAAGGACTTCTTCACCTCGCAGGTCGGCAGCATGCTGGGCGAGATCAAGCCCGTGCCTGCGATCCTGTTCTATCTGCTCTATGTCGTGGGCACCGTGATCTTCGTCAGCGGCGGGCAGGGCGCGACCTGGCAATCGACGCTGCTCTATGGCGCGCTGTTCGGCCTGTTTTGCTACGCGACCTTTGACCTGACCTCGCTGGCGCTGCTCAAGCACTGGAGCTGGCCGGTTGCGATCGTCGACGTCAGCTGGGGCGCGTTCGTGACGGCGGTCTCCTCGACCGCCGGATTGCTCGTGGCGAATTGGGTAGCGGCGAAGGGATGAATCGTAGGGTGGGCAAAGCGAAGCGTGCCCACCGCTACTTGCGTCGCTCTCGATGGTGGGCACGCTGCGCTTTGCCCACCCTACGAAGCTCACAAGTCGGCTAAGCCGTCACTTCGGCTGCGGCACGATCCGGATGTAGGGCTTCGGTGCCTTCCAGCCGGCCGGATAGATCGTCTTCGCCTCGTCGTCGCTGACCGAGCCCGCGATGATCACGTCGTCGCCCTGTTTCCAGTCGGCAGGCGTCGCGACGCGATGCTTGGCCGTCATCTGCAGGGAGTCGATCACGCGCAGGATTTCCGCGAAATTGCGCCCCGTGGTCATCGGATAGACCAGCACCAGCTTGATCTTCTTGTCCGGCCCGATGATGAAGACGTTGCGCACGGTCTGGTTGTCGGCGGGCGTGCGCGTGAGCGGATCGCCCGACGTCGAGGCCGGCAGCATGTCGTAGAGCTTGGAGACGTTGAAATCGGTGTCGCCGATCATCGGATAATTCGGCGCGGCGCCCTGCGTCTCCTTGATGTCCTCCGACCACTTCGCGTGCCGGTCGACGGCATCGACGCTGAGGCCCATCAGCTTGACGCCGCGCTTGTCGAATTCCGGCTTCAACTTTGCGAGAGCGCCGAGTTCGGTGGTGCAAACCGGCGTGAAATCCTTCGGATGCGAGAACAAAAGCGCCCAGTCATTGCCGATCCAGTCGTGGAATTTGATCTTTCCCTCGGTGGTCTGGGCTTCGAAATCGGGGGCGGTTGCGCCAATCTGGAGTGCCATGATTTGACCTCATCTTATTCTAGTTACAGGGGAATTCGTCATGGTGATTATAGTCGCGCGCGACGGCTAAAGGAACCGGTTCACGTAAAAGGTGAGATCCTTCTCCGCAAGCGCGGAACTCCTAGCATCTTCTTTTGATCTGCGCGCCTGCGGCGAAAAGAACCGATTGCCGCGATTGTCCGGGTTGCCCCGACATCGCTTTTTGTGTTCATCACGCCCCGCTGGCGGCTGTGGCCTGAACCGTGACCGACGTCACAGCGACCAATTGGCAACCATCTCTAAATATCTCGAAATGCCAGTTTCGAATCGTTAACCGCTCGTTCATGCCCGGTATGGAAATGCTGGGTCTGGAATAGAAATTGAGAAGTGCAACAATGCCTGCCCCGACTGCCAAGACTGCTGAAACGTCCACTGATACGTCCGACGTCCCGCAACCATCCTGCCGCAAGACCGCGGCCCACGCGCTCACGATCGTGCGCGACGGCGTGATCACCGGCGAGGGGCCCACCACCAGGGGCCGTATCCATTTTTCCCGCGCGCTCGATGCCGACGACGCCGCCTGGTGCGCGCGCATCCTGACCGTCAGCGAGGTCGAGCATCAGCCGGTGAGCCGCGCCGAAGTCGAGGCGCTGTTTGAAATCAGCGACGCCGCCGCCGAGCGTACCGACGACGGACGTTTCGACGATCTGCTGGCCAAGGCGGTCGCCCATCATGCAGCCTCCGAGTCCGGCCTGCCGGTGCCGCCGCGCACGGTTGCGCTGTCGCCCGATACCGACATCGAGAGCTGGGCGCCGACGCAGGCCGCCAACATCGATACCAAGGTGCTGGAATGGCTTGCCAGCCAGATGCGCGGCAAGCGGCGCATCAACCATCGCCTCACGGCGCTGGTCGCAACCCTGATCGGCGCCGCCGCGCTGCCGCTCGCGCAGCTGCCGGGCATGCTGGACATGGGGATGCTGTAGGTTCATCCGGCGATTGATCGATTTGAGGACGGCGGGATCATTCCCGCCGTTTTTGTTTCGTAGGCAGGATGGGTATGCGCTTCGCTCCACCCACCCTACACGATCTAGCTGATTTGCCGTTGTGGCAGATCAAGCTGCGGCCGGTGCCGCTGTCGCGTTTGGGACGGGTACTCGCCAAACAATCGATGGTAGTAGCCGGCAAAGCGGCCGAGATTCTGGAAGCCGAACTGCATCGCGATATTCGAGATCGTCCGGATGTCCTCACGCGCACGCAGCGCGGTGTGGGCGGCACACAGCCGGCGGTGGCGAAGGAAGGCGATCGGGCCGGTCCCGAGCGCCTCGTGAAATGCGCGATGCAGCGTACGTCGCGACGCGTGGAGGTGGCTGCAGATCTCGGAAATGTGAACGGGTTCGGTGGGCCGCGCGTCCAGATATTCCTCGACCCGCCTCACGACCTTCAACGCGGAAGGAAGCGGACCATCGCGCTCCGAGGGCACCCCCGCCACGACGTTGGCGGTGACGGCTTCGATGACTGCCCGCTTCCAGAACTCGATGGCCTCCAGCGTCAGCGACATGGCGCTGAGCTCGCCAAGCAGCGACTGCAGGCGCGGAATGGTGCTTGTCACCGTCTCGGCATTGCCCTTGTAGTGATTTCTCCACCAGCACGATGGATCGCGCATCCGGGCTTCCGTGCCATACGATAACGCGATGTCAGCCTCCGATACCATCACCACGATGATGGATGCGCCGCCATAATACCTGTTCTCGTGCTCACAACCGGGCTGGATCACCAGAACGTCGCCGGGACGAGAATCATAGGACGAGCGCACGACGTGGCCGGCGCTGGCGACGAGCAATCCGATTCCGATGCGATCCTTGTGCGATCCGCCCTTCGTTCTGATCCCGACATTGAAGTTTGCCGTGTCGATCGGCAAATCGCCGATCGTGGCGTGTGAGATCTCGCCCTTGATCTTTCCGCGTTCAAGCTGAACGATCTCGCGGCGCGTGCCGGGAACAACTTCCTTGAGTTCCTCGAAGCCTTCGATCTTCAGCCTGCGTAGCGCCGCGAAACTGTCCCATCGCGCCTGCCTCGTCTTTGCAGCGGCCAAGCTTCTGTAATGACTTGCTCTTCGCGTTGCGATTGTGACGCCAAAATGCGCCCCCTCAAAGCCAATTCTGCCGGGAAAATGCGGCAATGCGTCGCGAACCGGCGGTATTTTTCGCAAAAGCGAGACAAACCAGCGGGGGCAACATTTGGCACAAACTGAACGTCACAGGCGGCCAAATTTCGCTTATGCTTGAAATACAACGACAAATAGAAACGGCCGAACGCCGCGGATAGCTCGTCAAAAATAGGACAAGAGGGCTGATGTAACGCTGCATCGGGGCTCGCAGCGAGAGTGAAATGAAAGGGAGCTGACCATGCTGCCGACAACAACCATCCTTGCTCGCCGGATACGACAATCGCTCAATTCGATCGCACTGGTCGCCGCACTCGGTATCGGCGGGATTGCTGCGTCTCCCAGCCCATCGTCCGCCCTGAGCCCCATGGGGAGCGCTGCACTGGTATCCCAGGGCAAGGCAACGGCCGGCGACGTCGTCGAAATTCGTGCCGTCGCGCGCCGCGGTGGTGTGGCGGTTGGACCGCGCGGCAATGCCGTGGCCTATCGGAGCAGAACGGTGGTGCGCGGGCCAGCGGTACGCGGCGCGGCGGTAGTGCGGCCGGGATATGGTGGCGGCGGGGTCCGCTGGGCGCGGCCTGCCGCGTATGGCTGGCCGCGCGGCGGCGCGATCGCGGCCGGCGCAGCGATTGGCGTTGTCACGGCCGCAACGGCGGCCGCATGGGCAGGCGCAGCACCGGCGCCGGGCATGTGCTGGTACTACACCGATCCTTCCCGCACGCAGGGGTTCTGGGACTACTGCCAGTAGGGCGGAACCCAGCCCACGCGGGGAGATCGCGATGTCGCAGGCTGAGGCCGAAACGGAACAGCGCCCGCCAGACGGACGGACCGGCGCGATGGTCTTCATTCCCGGCGGCACGTTCCGCATGGGATCTGACCATCACTATCCCGAAGAGGCGCCGTCACACCGCGTGTCGGTCGATAGTTTCTGGATCGACCGCACGCCGGTAACGAACCGGCAGTTCAAGGAATTTGTGAAGGCGACGGGTCACGTCACCACCGCACAAGTTCCTCCGAAACCGGAGGACTATCCCGGCGCGCTGCCCCACATGATCTATGCGGGGTCTTTGGTGTTCCTGCCACCGCGCCGCGTGACCGGTCTCGGCGACTGGAGCCAGTGGTGGACCTTCATGAAGGGCGCGGACTGGCGGCACCCCCACGGGCCAAAGAGCAACATCAATGTGCTCGACAACCATCCTGTCGTGCACGTGTCCTACGCCGACGCGCTGGCTTACGCGAAATGGGCCGGCAAGGATCTGCCGACCGAAGCCGAATGGGAATTTGCCGCGCGCGGCGGGCTCGAGGGCGAAGAGTTCGCCTGGGGCAACGTGCTTGTGCCCGACGGCAAGCACATGGCGAACACCTGGCAGGGCAACTTTCCGATCGAGAACCTGAGTGAAGACGGCTATGAGCGCACCTCGCCGGTGACCGCGTTTCCGCCAAACGGTTACGGCGTCCACGACATGATCGGAAACGTCTGGGAATGGACGTCGGACTGGTGGTCGCAGCAACACGAAGCCGATGCGCCAAAGGCCTGCTGCATTCCGCAAAATCCGCGCGGCGGCCGCGAGGACGCCAGCTACGACGCATGTCAGCCCGCGATCAGGATTCCGCGCAAGGTCCTGAAGGGCGGCTCGCATCTGTGTGCGCCAAACTATTGCCGCCGATATCGGCCGGCGGCGCGCCATGCCGAACCGATCGATACATCGACAAGTCACGTCGGGTTTCGTTGCGTGAAGAGGACTGCAGCAACGGAATAATTGTCAGTCCTCACAGTGTGGAAGGAGCTTTGCATGCCTAACGACACCAGAGGAAGGACGACACGAAACCCCATCGAACGAAAGCGAAGACCGGGCTCTCAACCGTCGCAATATTTTGCTCGGCTCGTCGGCGCTGGTGGCGGCAGCGGCGATAACCTCCGGCGCGTTGGCACAGGCACAGAAGGCTGCGCCGGCCGCACCCGCAACACCGGCCGCGCCTGCCGCGCCATCGGGCCGCAAACCCAATATCCTCGTCATCTGGGGCGACGATGTCGGCGTCGCGAACATCAGTGCCTACTCGAACGGCGTGATGGGTTACGAGACGCCGAGCATCGATCGCATCGGCCGGGAAGGGCATCAAGTTCCTGCACTACTATGGCGAGCAGTCCTGCACCGCGGGACGCGCGGCGTTTCTCACCGGTCAGCACGGCATTCGCACCGGCCTGACCAAGGTCGGCTTTCCCGGCGCGCCGATGGGCATGAGCCAGCTGGATCCGTCGATCGGCGGCCTGCTCAAGAACCTCGGCTACGCCACCGGGCAATTCGGCAAGAACCATGTCGGCGATCGCAACGAGTCGCTGCCGACCGTGAACGGCTTCGACGAGTTCTTCGGCAACCTCTATCATCTCAACGCCGAGGAAGAGCCGGAACTGCCGGACTACCCGAAGGATCCGGCCTATCTCGCCAAGTTCGGCCCGCGCGGCGTCCTGAAATGCAAGGCGACCGATCGGGACGATCCCACGGTCGATCCGCGCTTCGGCAAGATCGGCAAGCAGACCATCGAGGATACCGGCGCGCTGACCAAGAAGCGCATGGAGACGATCGACGACGAGACCTCGGCCGCGGCCATCGACTTCATGAAGCGACAGCAGGCGGCAGGCAAGCCGTTCTTCTGCTGGTTCAACGGGACGCGCATGCACCTGCGAACGCATGTCCGCGCCAGACCATCGCGGCCGCTACACCCACGGCGACAGCGAATACATCGACGGCATGCTCGAGCATGACGACACGGTCGGCACCTTGCTCAAGGCGCTGGACGACATGGGCATTACCAACGACACCATCGTCGTCTACTCCAGCGACAACGGGCCCCACATGAACACCTGGCCGGACGGCGCCATGACCTGGTTCCGCTCCGAGAAGAACACCAACTGGGAAGGCGCCTTCCGCGTGCCGTGCCTGGTTCGCTGGCCGGGCGTGATCAAGCCCGGCACGGTCACCAACGAGTTGATGAGCCACAACGACTGGATACCGACGCTGTGCGCGATCGCCGGCGAGCCCGATATCGTCAACAAGCTGAAGGCGGGCTACACCGCCAACGGCATCAACTACAAGGTTCATCTGGACGGATTACGACCAGTCTGCTTTCCTGCGCAACGTCAGCGGCACCGCGGGCAACAACAACGGGACGAAGAGCGCACGCGACAAGTTCTTCTATGCCGACGACGACGGCTTGCTGGTGGCCTTGCGGAAGGGTGACTACAAGTACGTCTACGCCGAACAGCGCCTGCCCGGGACGATGGGCGTGTGGGCCGAGCCCTTCACCAAGCTTCGCCTGCAGAAGATCATTCAACCTGTTCCAGGATCCGTTCGAGCGGGCCGACATCACGTCCAACACCTTCTGGGACTGGCAGATCAATCACGTCGGGCAGATCTACGGCGCGATGGACGACGTCTTCCAGTTCGCGCTGACGTTCAAGGAGTTTCCGCCACGCTCGTTCCCGCCCAGTTTCGTTCCGACAAACATCGTGGAGGAGACGCTGGACGACATCAAGGAAAGCAGGGCCAAGGCCGGCGAGCGCGCCCGAAGCATCGACAAGATCCGCTCGGGTGTAAACCAGATGATCGAGCAGCAGCTCCAGCAGCGCGGCGTCAGGTAGTGGCGACATCGCGATCGTGCCGGTCCGCCGATGGCGGACCGGCAATATCTGTCTCACGACCTCAAACCTGGCGGGGACGCCTGAATGTGTGCTTCCGCTCCTTCTACGCTCCGTCGCCGGCATCGTGCACCACACGGATGCCGCGCGCGAATATGCCTATGACCGGCAGTCGAAGATCGGCAAGCTCGACAAGCGCATGGGACGAGGCGAGGGCGAAAGGCTGGACCGTCGTGGACATGAAGCAGGACTGGAAGACGGTATTTCCCTTTCAGGAATGAGGAGAGATGAGATGAGGAAACCACTGATCTCCACCATCGCGCTCACGGTCGCGGTCGCAATTTCGCAAGCTTCCGTTGCGCAAACGCCAACGCCTGAGCAACTGGCACAGCGAACGATCGAACGGCGCGCGGCCGAAGCCGTGATCTGGGGCATGTCGGCGGTCAACTACGATCTGATGCTGCAGGAAATGCTCACCAAGACCTCCGGCAAGGTCAACCAGGTGATCTATTGGTCGCGTCCGCTCGATTGGCACAACCAGACACTGACACCCAATCCGGATGCGATCTATTTGATGGCGTTCTTCAATACCAGGGATGTCGGGCCGATGGTGCTCGACATTCCTCCGGCAGGCGACGACGGAACGCTCAACGGCAATATCGTCGACGTCTGGCAGATACCGCTGGAGGACGCTGGCCCTTCCGGGGCTGACAAGGGTAAGGGCGCCAAGTACCTGATACTGCCGCCCGCTACGCCGGATCCCGTTCCGGAAGGCTATGTCGCGCTGCGGCCGGCGACGTTCGGCAGCTACGCACTGCTGCGCTCGAACCTGAAAAGCCATAGCGACGCCGATGTTGCCAAATCGGTGGCTTACGGCAAGAGGGTCAAGGTCTATCCGCTATCGCAGGCGGCGAGCTCCGCCGGCGACCATGTTTACGGACGCAGCGGATGTAGTATTCAATTCTACCATTCGCTATGACGCAAGCTTCTTTACCTCGCTCGACCGCATCATCCAGAACGAGCCGTGGCCGACGCGCGACCGGGCGATGATCGATCCGCTCAGGTCGCTCGGCATCGAGAAGGGCAAGCCCTTCAACCCGGACGCCCGGACCAAGGCGGCACTCGACAGCCGGCATCCGCGAGGCGCAGGCGTCGCTCGAGGCCAGGTACGATGTCGGTCTCCCGCCGTTCTACGCGGGTGGCCACTGGCTGGTGCCGGCGCTGCCCGAAATGCTCGCCGCCGTCCAGGCGGACTTCGCACGACCCGGACAAATATCCGGTCGATGCACGCGGGCTCGTCTACTCGTTCGCCTTCATCGGCATCAAACGGCTCGGCGCTGGCCAGTTCTATCTGGTCAGCATCAAGGACAAGGATGGCAACGCGTTCGACGGCGGCAAGACCTACCGGCTGACCGTGCCCGCCGAACGCGCCAGTCGAGCAGTACTGGTCGGCGACGGCGTATGACCGGCAGACACATGCTCTGATCCGCGACATGCCGCGGGCCAGTCGCTCCTCGCAGATTCCCGAAATGCAGAAGAACGCCGACGGCTCGGTGGACGTCTACTTCGGACCGACGGCGCCTGCTGGCAAGGAGTCGAACTGGGTTCCGACCGATCCCAAACGCGGGTTCGAAGTCATGTTCCGCGCCTACGCCCCGACGAAAGCGCTTTTCGACAAGGCGTGGAGGTTGTCCGACATCGAGCAAGTCTCGCCGCAAACGATCGGGAGTGACGGCAATGAAAGAGATCGCGACGGCCTGCGCGCTGATCCTCACAGTTTCGACGCAGATCGCTTCGGGACAGTCACCGTCGGGAGGCCCGGTTCCCGTCACCGTCGAAAACTTCATCCGCGCCGAATCCGACCTGTATTTCGCGCGGTATGCGCTGAAAGACAGCGGCGGATTCGGAAAGTTCGTGCACCGCCGCGAACCGTCGCCGATCGACAATCAGACCGTTATCCGCCTGAACCGCGACACGCTTTATTCGTCTGCGGTGTTCGATCTCGATGCCGGGCCGGTCACGATCACGCTGCCGGATGCGGGCAAACGCTTCATGTCGATGCAGGTCATCAGTCGAGGACCACTACGTGCCGGCAGTCGTCTACGGCACCGGCAGCTATACCGTTGACCAAGGAGAAGGTCGGCACGCGCTACGTGCTCGTCGGCGATCCGGACGCTGGTCGATCCCGTCGACCCGACGGATATTGAAGCAGGTCCACGCGCTTCAGGACGCGATCAAGGTCGAGCAGCCGGGCGGCCCGGGCAAATTCGAGGTGCCGAACTGGGACTCAGGCCAGCCAGAAGAAGGTGCGTGATGCGCTGCTGGTCTTGGCGACCTACCGTGACTGATCAAGACGGCCTTCGGCACCAAGGGCCGAAGTCGAGCCGATCCGCGATCTGATTCGGAACGGCCACCGACTGGGGCGGCAATCCGGACAAGGACGCGATTTATCTCAACTATCACGCCGGCCGAGCAACGACGGCAACGACGATCTACAGGCTCAACGTCAGGGACGTGCCGGTCGACGGCTTCTGGTCGGTCAGCCTCTACAACGCCGAGGGCTACTACGAGAAGAATCCGTACGATGCCTATTCGATCAATAACATCACGTCGCAAGAAAAACGCGGATGGCTCGATCGCCATCCAGTTCGGCGGCTGCGACGGCAAGATTCCGAACTGCCTGCCGATCATGAAGGGCTGGAATTACACGGTGCGGCTCTATCGGCCGCGCGCCGAAATTCTGAACGGCAGGTGGAAATTCCCGGAAGCCACAACCGGTGAGCTGAGGATCTGCCATGACCGGACTCGACATCTTCGCCTGGATCGTCCTGATCATTCTCGCGGCCAGTGCCGATCGCCGTGTTCTGCATCGCAGGCTGGCTGCCCGGTCATATCGCCAAAACCCGCCGCCATCCATGGGCGGACGCGGTAACCGTCGCGGGGTGGATAACCCTGATCTGTGGCTTTGCGCTGTGGCCGATCGCGCTGATCTGGGCTTATGTCGATATTCCCCGCCGTGATGCGGAGACACGCCGATGATCATCGCGATCATGGCCGTCTATCTGACGCTGCTGTTTGCGATCGTGCAGCTCGGCATCGTGCGCTTCAACCTGTTCTGGAAGGCCTCGCCGCTCATCGTGCTGCTGCTCCTCAACATCGGGCTGTTCATCCCGATGGGATGGGGCGCGCCGCAGGGTACGGCATTGGTCACGCGCAATTCGGTGGCCATCGTGCCGAGCGTCGCGGGAGAGGTCACCGAGGTGCCGGTCGTTGCGAATACGCCATTGAAGGCCGGCGACACCCTGTTTCGCATCGATCCCGTTCCCTATGAGGCGCAGGTCAAGGCGATCGAGGCTCAACTGAAGCTGTCAGAGCTGCGGCTATCGCAGATGACGCAGCTCTATGAGCGCGATTCCGGCCGGGCCTTCGACGTCCAGCAGCGGCAATCCGAAGTCGATCAGCTTAAGGGGCAGCTCGAGGCCGCGCAGTGGAATCTGGACAAGACCTTGGTGCATGCGCCGGCCGACGGCTATGTCACCAATCTCGCGCTGCGCAAGGGAGCGCGGGTCGCGAACCTGCCGCTCGCGCCGGTGATGGCATTCATCGACACGTCGGATACCTT
This sequence comes from uncultured Alphaproteobacteria bacterium, assembly GCA_963840465.1. Lineage (GTDB taxonomy): Bacteria > Pseudomonadota > Alphaproteobacteria > Rhizobiales > Xanthobacteraceae > Bradyrhizobium. The sequence continues at coordinate 52,464 of CAWIZF010000050.1, forward strand.
GATCGCGGCTGCGATCGCGCAGATCGATGCGCGCTACATCGCGCCGGGGCAGGAAGTCGAGGTCACCTTCAAGTTCGTGCCGGGCGTGGTCTATCCGGGCAAGGTCGAGACCGTGTTACAGGCGATTTCGTCGGGGCAGACGCAGGTATCCGGAGCCGCGGTGGCGCCGAGGACGCTCACTGCCGAGCCGTTCGTCGTGCGCATCAGGCTGGACGATCAGGCGCTCGCAGACCGGCTGCCGGCGGGTGCGATCGGCACGGCCGCGATCTACACCGATCATGTCAGGTTCGCGCATTTCATCCGGCGGGTGCTTTTGCGCCAGATCGCGATCCTCAACTACGTCAACCCGTTCTGATGACCATTTCGGGTCATTTGGCGTGGGTTCCGGGGCTTTAATTCTTACTCCGGCATCCCCATATAAACCGCTATGGCACAATGGAAATCATCTACCACGCGGCAACCACCGATGAGCAAGGATGAGTTGCGGCTGATGCTGGCCCAAGCGGTCCGCAACACGCAGCCAGTCACGGATCACGGGCCGAAGAGCTCACCGAAGGCCGAGGACGATCAGCCCTAGCTGCCCCCAGCGGCTCGCCGCTTGTTCGCAAGCTCAATTAGCAGGCCACTGCGCGGCGGCTGACGCCGATCCCGTGGGCTTTACCCTAATCAGACGTCACAAAGGAAAAGCGAATGCGGATAGCTGCAAAGCCCACCGAGCAGGAGATCATCGAGGGGCCGCAAGCGGTATCCTTTCAGATCGCAAACGGGAATGCGCGGCAACGCTGCATTCTGCAAACCGAGTTGCCGACGCAGGCGCTGGCCCAAAAATATCTTCTCGCAAACTGGCCTGTCGTCGAAAAGATGGCGCGCGCCGCGCTCGCGGCGGGGAGCCTTGAAGACGGCCATATCAAACTCGTCATGGCCTGAGCAGGTCATCATGACCGCCAGTTTTGGATTGCAGGAACAGTCATGCTGAAAGATCGCGAGAATATCCTGAGTGCGCTCCGCGAGAAGCCGCAGAAGGCCTACCAGCTCATGCGGCGCGCCAACCTCCCGAATGAGGAAGCCTGCCAATCCCTGCTTCTGAAGATGCGGGACGAAGGTCTGGTGAAATTCGACATCCACAAGGGGCTATGGACCATCCAATAGTCAGATACATGCGGCGGGGTTATTTCCCCGCCGTTTTCTGTTTTCCGCCGCTTACTTCCAGCCCAAGCGTGCGGCCGGGAAAACCCGCCGCGTCGAAATAGCGTTGCGAGCCGACGCGCTGGAAATTGAGCACGGTGCGCAGGCCGTTCGCCGCGGGTTTAGACGTCACGGTGCCGCTATAGGCTGTCGGCGTTGCGCCATTGGGCATCGCTTCCGTCATGACGCGGCCGATCAGCTTGCCCTTGGCCTTTTGCGTGAGCTCCAGGAGCTTGGCTGCGGTGGCGCCGACATCGGCATTGCTGACGGGGAGGGGATCGACATAGCCGGACTTGAAGTCGGGTCCGATCGCCGCCGTGAAGTTCAAGGTGTCGCCGCGGCTGAAACTGCCATGCATGCCCTGGCCCTGGCGCAGCACGGTATCGGCCACCTGCACCGAGCAGTTGGTCGGCTCCTCGCATCCTGACGACCAGGAGCGGAAGTTGACCACGATCGAGGGGTGCGGCACGACCGCCTTGCCCTTGAGGCCGAGCTGCGACATCGGCAGCGTGCCCGGGAAATTTCCGAACTCGTCGTCGACGAAGAGGCCACTCACGTAATCCTGTTCCAGCAGCGCCTTGATGGTGCGGTCCGCGAGCTTGCGGTCCTTGGCCGGGATGTAGATCAGGTCAGATCCGCCATTGGTCGCGACCACCACATCCGGCTTCGTCGGATCCTTCCCGAGCACGCCGTTGCCGGCCTTGGGATGGGCATTGTCGGCGACGCGCGCGTTCTTGTCGTTGGGATCGAACAGCGGCAGGTTCAGCGCCTTCGCAAGATCGATGGCAAGGAAGCCCATCGGGAGGAAATCCTTCGGCGTGTCGTCGTAGGAGATCTTCGCGGACGGGCTGGTCTTGCTTTCCTTCGAGATCGTCGAGAAGCCGTGATCGGAGGAGATGATGATGTTGGTCGACGCGGCGAGGCCGAGTTCGTCCAGCGCCTTGCGCAGCTGCGCCAGATTGTTGTCCGCGTTCTTGATGCCGGCCATCGAGGTCGGCCCGTTGATGCCGGGGGTGATGGTGTTGAGGCTGTCGCCGGTGTTGTGCTGGCTGCCGTCGGGGTCGCGCGACCAGAACACCAGCACGAACGGCTTGTTGCGCGCCTTGAACATCGGCAGCACGACCTTGGCTGCGACGTCGGCCATGTAGGCCTGCTGCGCGACATTCGCGCGTCGTCGTGCCCGGCGTCTTGGCGTCGCCGGCCTTGCCGTTTTCCCCGCGCGGGGTCGTCACCAGGGGAAGCCCGGCCTTCGTCAGCGCGTCCTTCATTTCGTCGGACAGCGGCACGCCGTTCTTGCCGCCGGTGGAATCGTCGATCACGATGGTATTCTTGCCGCCGTCGGTATGGTCGAAAAGGTAGGTCGGGCCGAGCTTGCCGATGGCTGCGGTGGAGAAGCCTTTCGCGCGGGCCATCTTCAGAATGGTTTCTTCGTTCAGATAGTCGCCGCCGAAATGCTCGTCGACCTCGAGCAGGACGGGATTGACTTCGAGGAACGGCGTGACGGTGTCGTTGGAGTGGGCGATGGGACGGCCGGTGTAGATCGTGTTGCTGAAGGTGCCGGTATCGCCGAGGTAGTGGCCGCTGGCCATCGCCGAGCCGTTCGCCATGGTGAAGGTCGGAAACAGCGAATGCGAATTCTTGAAATTGACGCCCTTGTCGCGCACTTCGGCCATCGCCGGTGCGGTCTGCGGCGTCACGATACGCCCGCGCAAACCATCCGGCACGAACAGGATCAGGTTACGCGGCGTGGCGTTTTGCGCGGAGGCTGCGCCTGCGGCGAATGTGAACAGGCCGGCCGATAGCAATACGATTGTGCGGCGCATGAGATCTTTCCTCATATGAAGCAGCCCGGCGAGTTGCCGTTTTCTTTGGTCTAATTTTTCTCTGCGACAGGATTGTTACATTGGCTGGAACCCGTCTCAAGGGCGGAGCGCGGCGGCAGGCAGTCAAAACCCGATATTCCCGGGCAATCCAAGGAAAACATGGAGCCCGGATCGTCCGCGCGGTGGCCATGAGCAGGGCATTGTCCGTGACGACCACGGACAGGACCAGACAAGGAACGCGCCCAGCGCGAGAGCAGGGTAGACCGAGGCGGCGATCGCCCGGACAAAGCCTTGCAGCACGGGCTAACGTCCGACGCCTTCATCGCGCGAGGGGAGCAGGTTCGCCGTTACACGCCGGAGCGTCGCAGATGCCGTTATTTCTGTCCGGCTCGCCATCGAAGAAAGTCGTTGTAAGCTTTGGTTGTATCCTGTTCAGAAACGTTTTCGCGTCCGTTTTTCTGGACGAGAAAGCTACGGAATTCTTCGGCCGTTGCAGCGGTCGGGCCTTGTTGTGTGGTCCCCGGTTGGGTCTTGTCGAGCCAGTCCTGCGCCGGCTTGAAACGTTCCAGCCCGGCGACGTTGACTGATATTCCGGTGTCTTTCCATTTCGGGTGACGGGGCGGCTGCTGCAATTGCCCGATCTTGCCGAACAACGCATCGACGAACCGCGCCACCCTTCGGTAGCGCTCGCTCTCGGGTGGCCAATTGTACACCATCAGTACGGTTGGAACGGCAAGGGCATAGACCTTGGTGTCTTTGGCCACAAGGTTTGGGTATTCTTCGGATGTGAAAGACGACGGCAGATAGATGTCCTGCAATGGCTTTGCGTAGGGGATCTCCAGCAAATGGAATTTGCCTGCTTCGTTCTTGATATTCTTGATGACCGGGGCGCCCTTCGAAACGCTCGCGATCCACGCGTCCCGCTCGCCGCCGAGCAGCTTTTGCAGGCCGCCGTCGGGATCGGTCTGCGAATTGATGTCAGCCTGGATGCCCATGCGGCGGAAGATGATGCGCGCCGCCGGCAATCCGATGCTCCGTTCGGCGAATATCTTCTTTCCCTGCAGATCCTGCAGGCTGCGGATCTCCTGCCGTGCCACGATGTGAATGTCGTTGTGAAACAGACGGGTGATATACCGGACGCGCTTGGGGATGTCAGGAATGTTGTATTCGGTCTTGGCAAACTCCAGCGCGTCGGACGTTACGAAGCCCATGTCGATGTTCTTCAGACGGAGGATGTCGATGAGATTTTGGACCGAGCCCTTGCCGAGGATCGGCAGCACCCGGAGCTTGTCGCCATCGTCGAGCACCGAGGCCATGTCGGAGCCCATGATCGACATCGGGCCGCCGATCGGAGCTGTGATTACCGTGACCGTACCTGCATTGAGAAGATCGCGCTCGGGGAGTTCGTTGCCTTGAGCCGGGGCGCGCTGTTGTGCACCGGCGGCGCCTGCGAACAAAGCCCACAGTATGCAAACGGCAGCGCCAACGATTGCGCGCATGAAATTCCCCCTCAGCAATTTTGTTTTAAGCAATAATTGAGGAAGGCTAAGCGGCAAATGATGGCCGAATTGCGTATCGCAACGCCCCCGCAACATGCGTGTTTCCCATCACCAGTACGATTGAGCCGTCGCAAGATGACCGCGGTCTTGGCACCCCGTGATTTGCATTTCCGCACTTCACAATCGGAGGTCACGCTCGCGACGACAGCCTGACCAAGTTGGCCAAGACCGCCGTCAACTACGAGGCCGCGGCCTAGCGCTCGGCATCCGGTCGGCGGCGCTGATGTCTTTAAGGCAGGCGCCGCCGGACTTGCTTGCAACGCCGACGGGATCATCATCGCGGCGAATTTGACTGAAGCAAACCTCACTGGATTTGTGCTCTACGACAAGCGGAGTCGATCGCACGGCCAAGTTGGGCCGGATCACGCTTAAACTATTAATGGCGCTGGCTAGAAGCACCCGCGCAGGTCGTTATTTTGCGACTCCGTACTAATACCCGTCGGCCGGTTCCGCACGTAAGCAAACGTTTAGCAGCAGCCTGTAAGGTAGGTGATCAAAATCTGCATTTAACCCCCGGTTAAGCAATGCGCCTTCTGCCGATGAAAGAGCCGGACAGGTCCTGGCGGTCGATCAAGGGCCAGTGGAAGAAGGACGCCGAAAGCGTCGGTGAGGACTTTACGACCTTTTCGACTGGAATCTTCTCCGCCTATGACGGCCTGACCAAGGACGGCGACAACCCCAACCTTTACTGCCTTTCAGACGGCGAGCGGGTTCATGCGGCCTGTCAGGTCAGCCGCCTGATGATGAGCAAGTTTCCGAACCCGATCCTGCGGGCACGCTTCATTGTGGTGTCGCCGATCTACGAACTGGGGATCGCGAACGCCGCCCAATATGCCCAGATGATGGTGGCGCTGTTCTCCGGCATCGTATGGCTGTCGCGGGATACGATGACCGCCAGCCACATCCGCTTCTTTCTGAAGAGCCCCGGCGATTCGCAGTTCTTCGCGCCGCTGCAGGCCGCGACCGAGCAGTCGCCGTTCTCGGAGTTCACGATCGGCGGGGCGCTGATCGAATGCAGCCTCAAGGAAGCCGAGCTGGCGGAAGCGGAAACCGCCTGACGCTGCTGCTTTAACCTCCCGATAACTCATTTTGCTAACGCCCTCTTGGGTTGTGCTCCCTACAACATGTGTCTGTGGGGAAAGCGGAAGTGCCGAACAATTCATCGGAAGAAATGATCGCGGAGAGGCCGCCGCGGTTCGGCGCCGGCATGCCGTGGCGGATCAGGCTGAGCGCCATCCATTGGCTGATCCTGAGTGCGGCGGCGCTCGTGATCGCGATCACGCTCGGCACCGGCTATTTCGCCATGCAATACCGCGAGCGGGCGCTGGAAGTCGCCGAACGCGAACTGAACAACAGCGCGCTGTTGCTGTCGCGGCATTTCGACCAGCAACTGCTGGACCTCCAGCATGTCCAGGAAGACGTCGTGACCGGCCTGCGGGCGGACGGGGTCCACACCGCCGACGACTTCGAGAGCAAGATGTCGACATTGAGCGCGCACGAGTTGCTGCGCACGAAGCTCTCGGTGCTGCCGTATGTCGGCGCCTTAAATCTGTGGAGCGCCAAGGGCGCGCTGATCAATTCGTCCGAGATGTGGCCGGTGGCGGACAATACCATCACTGACCGGCGCTATTTCCGGGAGTTCATGTCGGGCGAGCCGACCCCCGACGTGATCGTCGAGGCGGTCGTGAGCAAGGTGACCAAGGTCTGGACGACGGTGTTTGCGCGAAAGATCACCGGCCGCAAGGGCGAGATCATCGGCTTTGCCGTCCGCGGCGTCGAGCCTTCCCACTTCGAAAATTTCGTCGCGTCGCTGGCGCTGGACAGCAGCACCGCGATTTCGATGATTTACCGCGACGGCAGCGTCATCGCCCACTACCCCAAGGACGACAGGCTGATCGGGCAGAACGTCGCGAATTCGGCCGGGTTTCAGCGGGCGCTTGCGGTGGACGGCAACATTTCGGGACGCTTCAACAGCGAGAGATTTCTGGATGACAAGGTCGGCGCGGTCAAGTCGCTGCAGCACTTCCCGATCCTGATCGTCGCGACGACCCAGACCTCGGCCGCGCTGCATGACTGGCGGGCGCAGACCCGGCTGCAATTCTTTGCCGCCGCAGCGGCGGTCATCGTCGTGATCGGCATGGTTTTCCTGATCGTGCGCCAGCTGCGCCGGCAGCATGCCGCGGCCCAGCGCAAGCTCTCGGAAAAGAGCCAGCATCTCGACACCGCCATCAACAACATGACGCAGGGCCTGCTGCTGTTCGATTCCTCGGCGCGCCTCGTGATCTGCAACCGGCAATATATCGACATGTTCGGGCTTTCGACCGACGTGGTCAAACCCGGCTGCCATCTGCGCGACCTGATCCGGCACCGTCAGGAGATCGGCTCCTTCGTCGGCGACGTCGACGCCTATTGCGCCCGTTTCCTCGATCCCACCGGCAGCCTGGTTCAGAACACGGTGACCACGACGCCGGACGGGCGCACGATCCGGCTGATCTACAAGCGGTCGCCGGACGGCGGCTGGGCGACGACGCTGGAAGACGTCACCGAAGTGCGGCGCGATCAGGCCCGGATTGAACATCTCGCCCATTACGACGCGCTGACCAACCTGCCGAACCGAACGCTGTTCCAGCGTCATGCCGAGGAGTTGCTCCGGCAGACCGCGGGGCGTCAATTCGCGATTCTCTATATCGACATCGACGAGTTCAAGCGCATCAACGACACGCTGGGACATCTGATCGGCGACGAGTTGCTGAAGGGCGTGGCGGAGCGGTTGCGCCAGTCGGTCGGCCCCGAGGACTTCATCGCCCGGCTCGGCGGGGATGAATTCGCCATCCTGCAGCACGGCATCGGGAGCGCCGAGGAGGTTCACGCGCTGGTCGCGCGGATCTATCAGGCGCTGCGTACTCCGTTCGATTGCCATGACCATCAACTTTCCAGCGACGCCAGCATCGGCATCGCAATCGCCCCGCGCGACGGATCGGACCTGTTCGATCTTCTGAAGAACGCCGATCTGGCCATGTATGCGGCGAAGGCGGCCGGCCGCAGAACCTATCGCTTCTTCGATCCTGCGATGGAGCAGCAGGCCAATCGTCGCCGCCAACTGGAGGCGGATTTGCGCGCGGCGCTGGCGGAAGGCGCATTCGAACTGCACTATCAGCCGCAGGTCGATCTGCGCAGCGATCATGTCACCGGCTGCGAGGCGCTATTGCGCTGGCGGCATCCGGTGCGCGGCATGGTCTCTCCGGCCGACTTCGTGCCGGTCGCCGAGGAAACCGGCCTGATCGAGGAGATCGGGCAGTGGGTGTTGCGCACCGCCTGCGCGGAAGCGGCGTCCTGGCCGGCCGATATCCGTATCGCCGTCAACGTCTCGCCGATCCAGTTCCGGTCGGAGACGCTGTCGCTGAAGGTCGCTTCTGTTCTCGCCGAAACCGGGCTCGACCCGCGCCGGCTGGAGCTGGAGATCACCGAAGCCGTCCTGATCGCGGATGACGACGCGGCGCTGGCGACGCTGAACCAGCTCCGCGCGCTCGGCGTTCACATCGCGCTCGACGATTTCGGCACCGGCTATTCCTCGCTGCAATACCTGCAGCGCTTTCCGTTCGACAAGATCAAGATCGACCGTTCCTTCGTCAAGGAAGTGACGCGCAATTCATCGTCGGCCTCGATCATCCGCGCCGTGGTGAGCATCGCCGCCGACCGCGACATGATCACGACCGCGGAAGGCGTCGAGACCCTGCAGCAGCGCGAGACCGTGCAGAATTCGGATGCACCCAGATGCAGGGCTTCCTGTTCAGTCCGGCGCGCCCGGCGCAGGAAATCCGCGCGCTGCTGGCGTCGGGGGAGGCCAGCGTCGAGAACGCGGCGTGAGCCGTGCCGATACCCTTCGGCGGTACGCCGCAGGGCCCAAACGCAAAATCGCGAAAACAACCCCATGCAAAGTAGAACGGGATCCCCGGTCGCGGTATTCAGACACCATCGCGCGGTGCTCGATTTGGTCCGCGTCGCGGCTACCTAATCTTATGCTGCCTTACCGGCGCGCCTCGGAGATCGCCTTCCTGAGACTGCGCGACAGCAATTCCACCGAGTAGGGTTTCTGGATCAGCTCAAAGCCGCGGTCGGCATTCTCCGCCAGCACGTTGCTGTATCCGCTGGTCAGCACCACGGGCAGGCCGGGATAGCGCTCGCGCACGATGCCGGCGAGCTCGACGCCGTTCATGCCGGGCATGATGACGTCGGAAAACACCAGATCGGCGGAAAACTCGTCCTGGGCCAGGATCGCGAGCGCGGCATCCGCGTTGGCGACGCGGCGGACCGTGTAGCCGAGATCTTCCAAAAGCTCGGTGGAGAACTGTCCGACGTCGTCATTGTCCTCGACCACCAGCACGCGGTAGCCGCGGCCGCGCGCGGCGGGTTCGCTTCCCGTGGCGGCGGCCTGGATGGCATCGGCCGGCACCGCGGCCTGCGGCAGGTAGATCGTAAACGTCGCGCCCCGGCCGGGCTCGCTCGCGACCGCGATGTCGCCGTCGGATTGCTTGGCAAAGCCGAACGCCTGGCTGAGGCCGAGGCCGGTGCCCTTGCCGACTTCCTTGGTGGTGAAGAACGGCTCGAAGATCGTCTCGAGCAGGACCGGCGCGATGCCGGGGCCGGTGTCGGTCACGGTGATCGCGACGAAATCGCCGCTGCGGGCGGGATGCGCCCGCAGCGGCGGGATACTGTCCACCTTGCGCACGCCGATGGTCAGCCGGCCTTCGCCTTCCATGGCGTCGCGGCTGTTGACGGCGAGGTTGATCAGCGCGGTCTCGAACTGGGCGATGTCGGCAATCGCAAAGCAATCGCTGTCCGATATCTCGACGTCGATCCGGATGCGGCCGCCGACGAGGGGACGGACGAGCTGGGCGACCGCCTCGACCTGCGTGCCGACATTGAACACCTGCGGCTTCAGCGGCTGCCTGCGGGCGAATGCCAGCAATTGTCCGGTCAGCTTGGAGGCGCGCTCCACGGTTTCGGAAATGGCGTCGATGTAGCGCCGGCGGCGTTCCTCCGGCAGTTCGCGGCGGCGCAGGAAGTCGGTCGCGGAGCGGATGATGGTCAGGAGATTGTTGAAGTCGTGCGCCACGCCGCCGGTCAATTGCCCGACCGCTTCCATCTTCTGCGACTGGCGCAGTGCTTCCTCGCTCTGGCGGCGCTCCGTGACATCGATGGCGTCCGGCACCGCGCCGACGATCGCGCCGTGCTGGTCGCGCAGCGGACGCATCGCGAAGTCGAAATAGCGCTCGCCGCCCGGCAGGCGCAGCAGCATCTCGGTCTGGACTTCTTCGCCCTGCATCACCGCATGGAAGGCTTCGCGGACGGTGTCGCCCGCGCCTTCGGTGCGGGAAAACCACGGCGTGTCCCAGAACGGCTTGCCCAGCACCGTGCTGGCCTCGGTACGGATTCCGGCCAGCGCCGTCTTGTTCGCATACAGCACGTCGCCGTGCAGGTTGAGCAGGCCCTGATACTGGTGGCTGGTCTCCAGGATCGCGCGCATCTGGGCCTCGTTGGATTCCAGCTGCGCGGTTCGCTCCGTGATCCGCAATTCCAGGATTTCGTTCAACTGGCGCAGATCGTGCTCGGCCTGCTTGGCGGCGGTGATATCGTGGGCGACGCCGATGAAGCCGATATGGTTGCCGGTCGGGTCCCAGCGCGGCTGGGATTCCGAGCGCAGCCAGCGGTATTCGCCCGAAGCGTCGCGGTAGCGCGCTTCCAGCACGAACGGCTTGAGCGAGGCCTCGCCGGCGATCGATTCCTGCACGACCCGCTGCTGGTCGTCCGGGTGAAGCCGCTTGCGCCAATCGAACGCGATGGCTTCCTCGAACGGCAGTCCGAGAAAGTCGACATAGGCCTGGTTGGCAAAGGAGCGCGTGCGGTCGAGCTTGGTGACCCACATCGGCACGGGTGCGCTGTTTGCGATGAGGCGGAAGCGCTCCTCGCTTTCGCGCAGCTTCTCCTGGGCCAGCATCCTGGTCGGTGGCGTCGATATGGGCGCCGACCAGCCGCAGCGCGCGTCCCTCGCTGTCGCGTTCGATCTTGGCGACGACGTCGATCCAGCGCGTCTGGCCGTCGCTCGGCCGCACGATGCGGTAGGTGGCGGTATAATCCTCGTCACGGCCGGCAAGGGCGTCGAGAAACTGTTTGACCGTGCGTTCGCGGTCGTCGGGATGGATGCGCTCGACCCAGTCTTCGTGGGTTTCGTTGGCCGCCTCCGGCGGCAGGCCGTGGATGATGAGATATTCCGGCGAGCGGCGATTCTTGAAGCCGTCGCGGAAGTCGACTTCGACGCCGCCGACGCGCCCGATGCGCTGGATCCGCGCCAGTTCCGCCTCGCGTTCCTGCAAGCGCGCGATGAGCCTTGTCGCGCTCGTCCGCGATTTCCTGCAGATGTTGCCGCAAGCGTTCGGCGGCGGCAGTTTCAGGCAAGACGTTCGAAGTGTCCGAAGGGGTCATGCTACCCGCTACCTCTGCCGGCACTTTCACACAGGAAGCGGCGGCTTTGCCAGCTTCATTTGCTCTTGGTGGCTGACCGGCAGTTATAGGCCCTGCGGAACCCGGCGGCCTGCGCATCTTCCTCGGAACAGAACCAGCGATCCGGTTTGGTCAGGCCCGGATAGGAGCGGCACGCCTGCAGATGATAGATGCCGAGGTTCCCGGTGACGCGCGCGCGGACGGCGTACTTGCCCTTGATGTTGCAACTCGCCGGCATCACGAGATCCTCGGGGAACAAGGCCTCGCGGATTTCGCGGTCGCGATCGGCGCGGCACGCGGCGCCGAGCAGGGCGCCGTCCTTCTTCGCAACGCGGAACTCGCGCGGCGCGGCGAAGCAGCCTTTCCACAAACCCTGGCGGTCCTCTTTGGCGCGGGCCTCGTCCGCCTGGAAGCGCCCGCTGACGGAGGCTTCGACATTCAGGGCAAAGCCGTTGCGGACCAGCAACTGGCTGAGACTTGCCGTTTCGCCCTCGATCTTGCAGACGCCGATGTGCCGCTTCTTGTAGGCGGGATCGGGGCCGAGATCGTCGCAGCGGACCTGCTTGCCGCCGGTCAGTTTTGCCAGTTGATCGCGCGCCTCGATTCCGCAGGTCCACACGTCGGCGTGCTCGTCGATGCAGAGCTGGTCGACGGTCGGGACATCGATGCCGTCGAGCCGATAGGTGACATTGCCAAGCTGAAGCGTGCTGCCATCCCGGACGATGGCGGTGGCAGCCGAACTCTGGCTGGCCGGAAGGACGATCGATAGCAACACTGCAAAGAGAAAAACTCGTGACCGCATCGGTTTCATTTCAAATCAATTCCACACCTGCTGTCGCCTTCTAGCATAAGGTGAGGTGATTGGACCAAGGCGCTGGCGCTGATCGCGCATCGAAGCAGGTTGGGGAAAACCGGCAGTGCCGCTGCGGTCGCACACCGAATGGCCCATTGACTTCACGAGAACAAAGTAAGAACTTAGCCAGCATCGCTCAACACGGAATATTTGCCATGTCGTCCTCTTCACAGCCGAAATTCGAAGAGGATGACGGGCTGGAAACCGCGGTGGATCAGGCGATTTCAGCCTGCGGCGGCGATACGCGGGCGACGATCCGCGCGCTGATTGTGGCCAATGAATATCTGGAATCCGAGGTCGGCGAGCTGATGAAGGCGGTATCCCGCGCCTATGCGCGGGGCCGCTTCAACGCCTATTCGGGGTGAATTGCCGCCGGCCGGCACGGCCAGGCCGATACGAGACCGTTGCCTCCATCGATTTTTGCTGTACGACGGGTTTGTTACCCGCGTCCCCGCATGTCATATGGCGGGTGAGGATCCTGCCCAAAGCTCAAGCAAGAAGAACATGTTCAAACGAATTCTGATCGCAAATCGCGGCGAGATCGCCTGCCGGGTTATCAAGACTGCGCGCCGCATGGGGATCGAGACGGTAGCCGTGTATTCCGAGGCCGACCGCGATGCGCTCCATGTCGAAATGGCCGATGACGCCGTGCTGATCGGCCCGCCGGCAGCAAGCGAGAGTTACCTGCTGATCGACAAGATCGTCGAGGCCTGCCGCAAGACCGGCGCGGAGGCCGTGCATCCCGGCTATGGCTTCCTGTCCGAGCGCGAGGCGTTTCCGCGCGATCTCGCCAAAGCGGGCATCGTCTTCATCGGCCCCAATCCGGGCGCCATCGCCGCGATGGGCGACAAGATCGAATCCAAGAAGGCGGCGGCCAAGGCCAAGGTTTCGACCGTGCCGGGGCATCTCGGCGTCATCGAGGACGAAAAGCACGCGGTGAAGATCGCCGACGAGATCGGCTATCCCGTGATGATCAAGGCCTCCGCCGGCGGCGGCGGCAAGGGCATGCGGATCGCGCATTCCAAGAGCGAAGTCGCCGAAGGCTTCAACCTCGCCAAGGCCGAGGCCAAATCCTCGTTCGGCGACGACCGCGTCTTCATCGAAAAGTTCATCGTCGATCCCCGCCACATCGAGATCCAGGTGCTGGGCGACAAGCATGGCAATGTGATCTATCTCGGCGAGCGCGAATGTTCGATCCAGCGCCGCAACCAGAAGGTCATCGAGGAGGCGCCGTCGCCGCTGCTCGACGAGACCACCCGCCGCAAGATGGGCGAGCAGGCGGTGTCGCTGGCCAAGGCCGTGAACTACAATTCCGCCGGCACGGTCGAATTCGTCGCCGGCCAGGACAAGAGCTTCTACTTCCTGGAGATGAACACCCGCCTGCAGGTCGAACATCCCGTCACCGAACTGATCACCGGCATCGACCTCGTCGAGCAGATGATCCGGGTCGCTGCCGGCGAGAAGCTTTCGATCGCGCAGAAGGACGTCACGCTGACCGGCTGGGCGGTGGAATCGCGCGTCTATGCCGAGGACCCGTTCCGCAATTTCCTGCCGTCGATCGGCCGGCTGGTGAAGTATCGCCCGCCCGCGGAAGCGAGCCATGACGGCATTACCATCCGCAACGACACCGGCGTGCAGGAAGGCGGCGAAATCTCGATTTACTACGATCCGATGATTGCAAAACTCGTCACGCATGCGCCGTCGCGGGCGGCTGCGATCGAGGCGCAGTCGACCGCGCTGGATGCGTTTTACGTCGAGGGCATCAGGCACAACATTCCGTTCCTGTCGGCGCTGATGAACCATCCGCGCTGGCGCGAGGGCAAGCTTTCCACCGGCTTCATCGCCGAGGAATTTCCAAAAGGCTTTTCCGCGCGTCCGCCGGAAGGCGAGGTCGCGCGGCGGCTGGCCGCCGTCGGTGCTGCGATCGACCACGTGCTCGGCGAGCGCAAGCGCCAGATTTCCGGTCAGTTGACCGGACGTCTGGTGCAACGCGAGCGCCGCCGCGCGGTGTGGCTCGATCGCGACGAAATCGCGCTCGACGTGGCGCGCGAGGCCGACGGCATCGCGGTGCGCTTCATCGGCGCCGATGGTCTGCCCGGCAATCCGCACAATCTGGTTTCGGCCTGGACGCCGGGCGAACCGGTCTGGCAGGGCACCATCGACGGCCACTTCGTGGCGATGCAGGTGCGCGCGATTCCGAACGGCATCCGCCTGGCGCATCAGGGCTTTGACGTTGCGGTCAACGTCTTCACCGAAAGCGAGGCCGCCGCCGCCCGGCTGATGCCGGTGAAATCGGCCGCCGACACCGGCAAGAAGCTGCTGTGCCCGATGCCGGGGCTCGTGGTGTCGATTGCCGTGAGCGAAGGGCAGGAGGTGAAGTCCGGCGAGACGCTGGCGGTGGTCGAGGCGATGAAGATGCAGAACGTGCTGCGCGCCGAGCGCGACGGCACGGTGAAGAAGATCCACGCCGCGGCCGGCGCCACGCTGGCGGTGGACGCGCTGATATTGGAGTTTGCGTAAGCCGTCATTCCGGGGCGATGCGAAGCATCGAACTATGGTGCGCAATTGCGCACCTGAGAATCTCGAGATTCCCGATGCGCAATTGCGCATCTGAGGTCTGGTGCTACGCACCATCCCGGAATGACAGCGAGAGTGGAGTATTAGGAATGGCTTTCCGTCAGCGCCGAGAGAAATTGCGTTCCATCCTCAACGGCTCCGCCTGCATCCGGCCGGGATCGGTCTATGACGCGACCTCGATCCGCATCGCCGAAGACCTCGGTTTCGAGCTCGGCATGTTCGGCGGCTCGGTGGCCTCGCTGGTCGTGCTCGGCGATCCCGACATTGCGCTGATCACGCTGACGGAGCTGGCCGAACAGATGCGCCGGATGTCGCGCGCCTCGGCCTTGCCGGTGCTGGTCGATGCCGATCACGGCTATGGCAACGCGCTCAACGTCCGCCGCACCGTGCAGGAACTGGAGACGGCCGGCGCCGCCGGCCTGACCATCGAGGATACGCTGCTGCCGCAACCGTTCGGGCAGCCGGGGACGCAACTGATCTCGCTGGAGGAGGGCGTCGGCAAGATGAAGGCCGCGCTCGACGGGCGCAGCGATCCCTCGCTGGTCGTGATGGGCCGCACCGGCGCCGTATCCGTCACCGGTCTCGACGACGCCATTGTGCGCGCGAAGGCGTATGAGGCTACCGGCGTCGATGCGCTGTTCTTCACCGGCATCAAGAACCGCGGCGAGCTGGAAGCCATTTCCGCCGCGACCCGGCTGCCGATCGTGCTCGGCGGCGCGCCCGAGGACATGACCGCGCTGGATTATCTCGCAAGCCAGCGCGTGCGGATCGCATTGCAGGGCCACGCGCCGTTCGCCGCCGCCACGCAAGCCGTCTATGAAACGCTGAAGGCGTTGCGTGAGGGAGGCTCGCCGAAGAACCTGAAAGGTCTGGCGTCGTCCGAACTGACCGGCCGGGCGATGCGCGAGGCGGACGTGAAAACACGCAGCGGCGCATTTCTCGGATTGAAGAAGCCATGAGCGACGCCATCCGCCATGTCACGATCAGTGGGCGGGTGCAGGGCGTCGGCTATCGCTACTTTGTCGAACGCGCAGGCGCAGTCGCGGGATCTCGAAGGCTGGGTGCGCAATCGCCGGGACGGCAGCGTCGAGGCGGTGTTCGCCGGCCCCGCGGACGCCGTGACGGCCGTGATCGCGGCATGCCGGCGCGGGCCGTCATCGGCGCGGGTGGAGACGCTGCGGGACGAAGCCGGCAATCCCGATATGCTGAAGCTGCGGGAGGCAGGGGAGCGGTTCTCGGTGCTGCCGACGATCTGACCGCCGCTCGCCGATACGCACCCAAGAGGTGAACTGAATGATGCCGCAACACTCTGGACGCGACTGGAGAAAAATCCATCATTCCCCGATCTTCTGGGTCGGGGTGGTGATGTGCCTAGCCGCGATCACGATCTATGTGCTGTCCGATGATCTCTCGTGGCGGCCTGGCACGCGCTAAAAGAACCCCGGGCTGAGATCGACGCCGTAAGTCAGCATCAGCAGGGAAACGAACAGGCCGGCCGCGCATAAAAGCGCGAGCTGCTTGAGAAGCTCGTTTTCGTTGATGGTGATAATGGTGCGCGAAAGCACCCGTCCGATAGCAGTCATTTGCGACCTCCATGCGTCGGCGCCCGGCGACTAATAGCGCAGGGGGCTTTGCATGAATGTGAGCTGGCTCACCTGTCAGACAATATCGGCGGAACCTATCGCGCCCGTTCGGCCGGCGCGAACTCGCCGTCATGTTGAATGGAGTCGCTCTCGACATATTGCAGGTTGAGCGAGGAATACACGATGCTGCGATTGCGGCCGAGACGCTTGGCTTCATAGAGCGCGGTGTCGGCTTCTCCCACCAATGCGGCCTCGTCGAGGGTCGATCGGTTGCGGGCGGCGACGCCCGCGCTGATCGTGATGTACCCGCGGCTGCTGACGGAGTTCGGCAATGCCCAGCGCCAGAACGGTCAGCCGGATCGCTTCCGCGACCTTCAGGGCGGCATCCTCGCCTGTGTCCGGCAGCACGACAGCGAACTCTTCGCCGCCATAGCGCGCGGACAGGCCCGACGTATTGAAAGTCGCGTCGCCGATCACTTTCGCGACGGCCTGCAGGCAGCGATCGCCCGCCTGATGCCCGTAGGTGTCGTTGTAACCCTTGAAATTGTCGATATCGAGCAGCAGCACCGAAATCTCGTCGCAGCATTCGAATTGCCGCAACAGGAAGCCGTCGAAGGTGCGCCGGTTGGTCAGCCCGGTCAGTCCGTCGGTAGCGGCGAGCTGGGTGAGGCGGCGGTTGAGCTGGGTCAGCTCATCCTCCATCCGCTTGCGCTCGGTGACATCGCGGATGACGCAGAGGAATTCCGTCGGCGCGGGGTCGTTCGGCTGCACCGCCAGCTTGAACTTGCTTTCGACCCAGGCCAGCGTCCCATCGGCGCGCCAGGTTCGAAATATGACCGTGCTGACCGTATCGATCCCGCCCAGCCGCGTCGTTGCCGACCTGACGCTTTCCCTGTCCTCGGGATGGATCATGTCGAAGCACGACTTGCCGAGCAGGTCCTCCGGGCGCAGTCCCAGCACCGGCTCGACGGATTGCGACACATAGCGGATCAGGCTGCGCGCATCGATCAGGATGATGATGTCGGCGATGTTGTTCGCCAGCAGGCGGTAGTGCGCCTCGCGTTCGCGCAGCGTGCGCTCCGTCTTCATGCGGAAGCGGAACTGCGAGAACAGCACCGTGGCAAGCAGCAGGATCATGCACAATAGAACGGTCGCAACGATCGCGTCGGTGCGCAACCTCTTCCACCAGTCGGACAGCAGCCACTCTTCCGAAATCGCCACGGTGACGACCATCGGGAAATGCGGCGTCTTCTCATAGCCGATATACTTCTCGATGCCGTCGAAAGGGGAGATCATCTTGTAGTACCCGACCGAACTCTGCTTCAGGTGCCTTGAAAACAGTTCGGTGCCCGAAAGATCCGTGCTTCGGTCGGACGGCGGCCAGCGGATCAGGACGACGCCGTCATTCCGCAGCAGGGTGATGCTGCCGTCGGGACCGAGCTGGAAGGTGCGGTAGAAGCGGTTGAAATAGTCGCTGTCGATCGCGGCGGTGAGGACGCCGGCGAAGCTGCCGTCCTGCTTGTCGATGCGTTTCGACAGGATGATGGTGGATCGTTCAGTCAGGCGCGATTGCAGGGGCTCGCTGATGCGGAGCGCGCTTCCCGGTGTTTCACGATGATAGGTGAAGTAGCGCCGGTCGGAATTGTTGTGCAGGGGTGTTTGCGGCAACGACGAATACAGCCACTTGCCACTGGCATCGAGCACGCCGATTTCGCGTAGCTGCGGCAGCGAGTTGACCGTCTCCGCCAGGTATCGGTTGAACCGCTCCGGAATCGGGTCGCGATACCTGAGCAGGTCGACCATTCCGGCCATCGCGATGTCGGCCGATTGGATGGCATGGGCGGCATGCTCGGCCAGCGAGTGCGCGAGGTTCTGGATGTCGGTTTGGCCGCGCGCCAGTGTCGTCTTCTCGGCATCGAGCGCCTTCCAGACCACGACGCCCAGCACGCAGGCCGTCATGACGAGCGCAAAGGCGATGACCACGACTGCGGGCGATACGCGGCGCAGCGGTCCGTCGGATTCCGGGAGATTTCGATCGGGCATGTTCCGCCTTGATGGCCGTCCCGGATCCATTGGCCGGTAACAACGACTGAGCTTAAGAGGCGATCGGTACCGAAGCGGTTAACAAATCGATCGGCGAAAAGACGGAGTCTCACGGATTGCTGTGGGGTTCCGGGTAAGGAACCGGCGCACAATTGGTAGACCGGACCGCGCTCGGGCATCGCTTGGAGCGGGAGGGCAATCGACGAACGAAAAGGTCCGCCGCACCCTTGACATCCAGACAGTTCCGTCAGATATTTCTGTTATGACAGAAACAACCGACAAAAAGAAACTCCCGGCCGTCGTCGAGCGCTTCATCCTGCATTGGGGCGACATGGGGGACGAGTGGGGCGTCAACCGCTCCGTCAGCCAGATCCACGGCCTGCTGTATCTCGCCGAGGCGCCGATGACGGCGGAGGACATCGCCGAGACGCTCGGCATGGCGCGGTCCAACGTCTCCAACTCCATCAAGGAGTTGCTGGCCTGGAATCTGATCCGCCGGGTGCCGATCCTCGGCGACCGCCGCGATCATTTCGAGGCCGAGACCGACATCTGGGAAGTGGCGGCGCGGATCGCCGCCGGCCGCAAGGAGCGCGAGATCGACCCCGCGGTCGATGCGCTGCGCGCCTGCGTCTCCGATGCGGCTGATGATCCGACCATCAGCCCGGTCGCGGCCAAGCGGCTGAAGGAAATGCTGGCTTTCACCGAACTGGTCGACCGCTGGTACACGCAGATGCTCCACGTGCCGCGGCCGAGGCTGGTCGCGCTGATCAAGCTTGGCGAGAAGATCGTCAGTTTCTTGCCGGCGGGGAAATCCAGATAGGGCAGAGGGGCAAAGCAGGAGCGTGTGATGGCGTCCACAAGACTACCAAGGCTTCCCGCAACGCCCGCTTCGAACACCATCCTGCTCGACGACCGCCGCTTCCACGATCTGTTGCCCGACGAGGAATGGGGCCGGCTGCCGCTGGCGATCTGGCGGCGCTTCTCGAAGCGCTTCGCCGATGGCGAGACCGTCGTCTATGTCGGCACCATCGAGGAGGCGCGTTTCAGCCGCGCCGGCTGGTGGCTGGCGCAGCTTGCGCGCGTGATCGGCGGGCCGCTGCCGACCGGCGCCGAGACCGGCGTCCCGATGGTCGTGACGGTGACCGAGGATGCGGCGAGCGGCGGCCAGATCTGGACCCGCATTTGCGCGCGCAGCAACGGCTTTCCGCAGGTCATTCACTCCGCAAAACGCTTCGCCGGGCCGACCGGGCTGGAGGAATATGTCGGCTACGGCGTCAGCATGGCATTGCGCATCTCCGTCGAGCACGAAGCGCTGGTGTTTCGCAGCGTCGGCTATTCCCTGCAGATCGGGCCGTTGCGATTGCCGCTGCCGCCACGACTCACGCCCGGCGATCTCACCGTGACCCATTCCGATCTCGGCGGCGGCACGTTCCGCTTCACGCTGGAGATCGTTCATCCGCGCTTCGGCAAACTCATTCGTCAGTCCGCATTGTTCCGGGAGGCCGCATCATGACGTCGCTGCTTTGGATCCTGATCGCCATTCAGGTCGTGATGGGGGTGTTCGACACGTTCTATCACCATGAGCTGACCGAGCGGCTCGCATGGCGTCCCTCGCAGCGCTACGAGCTGCAGCTCCACAGCGTTCGCAACATGCTTTATGCGCTGCTGTTCCTGGTGCTGGGATGGCTGGAAGTGCACGGCATCCTGGCGATGCTGGTCATCGCGGTGCTGGCAGCCGAAATCGTCATCACGCTGATGGACTTCGTCGAGGAGGACATGAGCCGGAAATTGCCGGCCAGCGAACGCATCAATCACACGCTGCTCGCGATCAATTACGGCGCCATCCTGGTGCTGCTGCTGCCGGTCCTGATCGGCTGGGCAGGGCAGCCGACCGGCGTCACATCGGCCTACGCGGGCTGGCTCAGCCTGATCGCGGCGGCGGCAGCCGCAGGCGCCGCGCTGTGCGGCCTGCGCGATTTCGCAGCGTCGAAGCGTCTTGCGCGCATGACCTGCGCGCCCGCGGCAAGCCTGGTCGAAAAATTGCCCGCACGGCAGACGGTGCTGGTCACCGGCGCCACCGGCTTCATCGGCAGCCGCCTGGTCGCAGGCCTGAGCGGCGCGGGGCATCAGGTCATCGCGCTGGTGCGCAACCCCGCCAAAGCCGACATGCTGCCGCCGCCGATCACGCTGATCACCAGCCTCGATCAGCTCCCGGCGAACACCCATGATCGACGCGATCGTCAATCTCGCGGGCGAGCCGATCGGCAACGGGCTGTGGACCGAAGCCAAGCGCCGCAAGATCCTCGACTCCCGCATCGACATGACCGGCGATGTCGTTGCCCTGATCGCGCGGCTCGAACGCAAGCCGGCGGTGCTGGTGAGCGGTTCGGCCATTGGCTGGTACGGGCTCTGGCAGGATCAGGTGCTGACGGAGTCGGCAAAATCGCACGCCTGCTTCAGCCATGAGCTTTGCGATGCCTGGGAAAACGCGGCGCTTGCGGCCGAAGCGCATGGCGTGCGCGTGGTCTGCCTGCGGATCGGCCTCGTGATCGGCACCGATGGCGGCTTCATCACGCGGATGCTGACGCCGTTCGAATTCGGTCTTGGCGGACCGCTGGGCTCGGGCCGGCAGTGGATGTCGTGGATCGAGCGCGACGATCTCATTCGCTTGATCGCCCATGTCATCGCAAAGCCCGAGCTGGCCGGGCCGATCAATGCCACTGCGCCGATCCCGGTGACCAATACGAAGTTCACCGAGGAATTGGGCCGCCGGCTGCACCGGCCGGCGATTTTCCGCATTCCCGGCGGGCTGCTGCGCCGTGTCGGCGGCGACTTTGCCGATGAACTGCTGCTGGGCGGCCAGCGCGTGCTGCCGAACAAGGCGCTCAGCAACGGCTTTGTGTTCCGGCACGAAACGCTGCGCAGCGCGTTCGAGGCGATCTTGTGAGGGGGAAGGCACACCGGCCAGCCTAGCCCCGTCACCGCGGCAGTTTCGCGATCGCCTGGCTGAGTTCGTGGATTTCGTAGGGCTTGCGCAAGATGGGAAAATCGCCGCGCACGTTCAGCGCGGCGTCGCTGTAGCCGCTGGTCAGGAGGATCGGCAGTCCGGGCCTGACAGCCTTCAGGTGGCGCGCGAGTCCGAGACCATCCATCTTGCCGGGCATCACGATGTCGGAGAAGACGAGGTCTATCCCGTCGAACTCGATTTCGCGCAAGGCCGCTTCGGCATCCGCCACCCGGCGAACGGTGTAGCCGAGCTGTTCGAGCAGGCCGCTGCTGACCGTTGCGACATCCGGATTGTCCTCGACCAGCAGTACGGTGCCGCTTCCGCCGGCGTCGCTCACCCTGACTTCTTTTGCCGCGGGCGCGGCTTCCTTGCGCGACAGCAGGATCGTGATCCTGGTGCCCTTGCCGAGTTCGCTCGCCACCTTGACCGTTCCGCCGGCCTGATGCGCGAAGCCGTGAACCTGCGACAATCCGAGACCAGTGCCCTTGCCGATCGGCTTGGTGGTGAAGAAGGGATCGAAGATCTTGCCGAGGATATCGGGCGCGATGCCGCTGCCGGTGTCCTGCACCGAGATCGCCACATGGCCGCTGGCGCCAGCCTCGTCGTCGGGCGTAACGTTACGCGCCGATATCGTGATGAGGCCGCCGCCGGCCATGGCGTCGCGCGCGTTGATGACGAGATTGACCAGCGCCGTCTCGAACTCGGCGACGTCGACCATGACCGGCCAGACGCCCGGATCGACGTCGAATTGCAGCGTCACCGCGCTGCCGACGGCGGTATCGAGCACTTCGCGCACCGCGTCGATGCGTTCGGCGACATCGACGACCTGCGGGTTGACGCTCTGCCGCCGCGCGAATGTCAGCAACTGGCTGGTGAGGGAGGCGCCACGCTTGGTCGCCGCATCGATCGCCGATAGCGCCCGCTGGCTCTTGGGATCGTCGCCAACCACTTTCCTCAGCGTGTGAAGACTGCCGCTGATGACCATCAGGAGATTGTTGAAATCATGCGCCACGCCGCCGGTCAGCTGGCCGAGCGCGTCGAGCTTCTGCGATTCCGCCAGCTGCTGATGCATCTGTTCGAGCTTGAGCTGGGCCTCGCGGCGCTCGGTAATGTCCCGGGTGATCTTGGCGAAGCCGACGAGATTGCCGTCCTCGTAGATCGGGTCGATGATGACGCTGGCCCAGAAGAAGGTGCCGTCCTTGCGGACGCGCCAGCCTTCCTCCTCGTAGCGGCCCTGTTCGCGGGCAATGTGCAGGGCGCGGAGCGGCTTGCCGTTGGCGCGATCGGCCTCGGTATAGAAGCGGGAAAAGTGCTGCCCGATGATTTCGTCGGGCGCGTAGCCCTTGATCCGCTGGCCGCCGATATTCCAGCTCGTCACCACGCCGTCGGGATCCAGCATGTAGAGCGCGTAGTCGACGACGCCTTCAACCAGTAGACGAAAATTACGTTCGGATTCGAAGAGATCCCTTTGCTGTTGCTGCTGATCTTTCCTGAACATCCGACTGCCCGTTTAAGTGGCGCAAACGCGCAAGGCGCCAATTGGTTCCCGAAAAATGGTCTTTTTAACGAGACGGTCCATTACGCCGAGCCAACCACGCTTCTGAATGTCGCCGCCAGCGTCCGCAACGCCACGCGCTTGGCGGGATCGCTGACCTTCGAGTGCAGCATCACCTTCGAAGAAGCAAGCCGCGGCAGGGCTTCGGCCGGCCCGATGTCGAAAAGGCCCGGCGGCGCGATCCGCCGGGCGAGCGGCGCGACCGCAAGGCCGGCCAGGGCGGCGGCGACCACGGCGGTGACGCCGCCACCGACAAAGCGCTCGCTCCAGGCAATGCCGGCCTTGTCGAGGGCGCGGATGGCAAGCGCGCGCACGCCGCAGGGCGGCGCCAGCACGGCCAGCGGCAGCGTCTCGCCGCGGCGCCAGCTGAGGCGTTTGGCGGCGAACCAGCCGAACTCATCCACGGTCAGCTTCTCGCCGCCGCGGCGGCTGCCTTCCTGCCGCACCACCACGGCATCGAGTTCGCCGGCATCGTAGGCGTCCAGCATCTCGCGCGAAAAGCCGATGGTCACCGACAGCGCCAGTTGCGACGACATCGCGTGCAGCCGTTCGAGCATCGGCACCAGCTCCGGCCCCGCAGCGTGATCGGAGATCCCGAGCGACAATTGCTGGCGCGCGGGCGTCTCGCCCGACAGCGCGCGGTCATGGGCTTCCATCAGCGCGCGGGCGTGGGGCAGGAACGCTGAGCCGGCGGCGGTCAGCGCGACCGCCCGCGGCGAGCGCTCGACCAGCCGCTTGCCGACCACGCGCTCCAGCCGCTGCAGCTTCATGCTGACGGATGCTTGCGTCGTGCCCAGCGCCTCGGCGGCGCGGGTAAAGCTCTGCAGTTCGGCGACCAGGAGGAACGCCTGCACGGTGTCGATATCCAGCGTGCTCATGCCATCATCAATAATTGTTATCACTGTTATGAACAGAGATAAGATACCAAAATGATGGACCCGGGTCTAGATCAATGGCAGCGCGATGCCAGCGCGCCCCATCGAAGGAGAACGACCATGCCGCTCATCATCAGTCACCTATTCCAGCGTCCGCAAGTCGCCGTCGCTGAAGGCGGAGATTGCCTCCGCCGTCAGCGAACTCACCGCGCGCATCCTGCGCAAGGACCCCAAGGTCACCGCCATCATCGTGAAATCGGTCGATGCCGCCGACTGGTTCGCCGGCGGAAAGTCGCTCGCCGAGCAGAGCCTCGCCAGCTTCTGGCTCGACGTCCATGTCAGCGAGGGCACCAACACCAAGGACGAGAAGGCGGACTATCTCGCCGCGCTGTTCCAGCGCATGGGCGAACTGCTCGGGCCGCTGCACGAGGAAAGCTACGCCCATGTCGACGAGGTCAAGGGCGACGCCTACGGCTTCGGCGGCCTGACCCAGGAGCGCCGCTACATCGCCGGCCAACTCGAGGTCGCGCCCCGCAGGGCTGCGGCGTGAGATAGCCTGACTTGCGGACGGCGCTTGGGGCGCCGTCCGCGCATGCGCGTCAGCGCGACACCATCGGCGCGTGCTGGTCGCCGAATGCAAGGCCGCGACCGAGCGACCAGTCCACCGGTGCATTTTCGGTGAGCGCGATCATCACGTCGTCGCCGGAAAATCCGGCGCTGACGGCACGATCCGCGATCCGCCGGAACAGGTTTCTCTTCTGATCGACCGTGCGACCCTCGAGAAACAGAATCTCGATGATCGAGGCATCCGGCGTGCGCGCGAGGTCGGGAAAGGTCGGATCGATGACCATCATTTCCCGCGCGTAGGTCGAAACGAGCTGAAACCGCTCGTTGGGCGGCACGCCGCAGGTCTCGACAAGACCTTCGTGCGCGGCGTCGGCCAGGGCGCGAATTTTGGCCGGCGCCAGATGGGCCGGAACGGATATGCGGGCGAGGGGCATGGGGGAGGTCTCCGGGTTGCTGGGACCTCTGTCCTATTCATGCTAGAAATGGAGATAAACCTCACTTTTGAAAAACACTCCTACCAAAAAGTCATGAATATGCCGATGCACCCGGTATCCGACCTCGCGGTTTTTGTCCGGACGGTCGATTTGGGGAGTTTTGCGGCCGTGGGCGCCGAAGTCGAGCTGACCGCCTCAGGCATCTCCCGCATCGTCACCAGGCTGGAGCGCCGCATCGGGGCCAGGCTTCTGCATCGGACGACGCGGCGGCTGGTGCTGACGCAGGAGGGCGAAACCTTCCTCGTTCACGCCCGAGGCATCCTCGCTGCGGTCGAGGCGGCCGAAGCCGACGTCGCTTCCGTCCACGGACGGCCGCGCGGGCATCTGCGGATCAACAGCGGCACCGCGTTCGCACGGCACCGGCTCGCGCGGCTGCTGCCGCCATTCATGGACCAGTTTCCGGAAATCACCGTCGATCTGTCGGTGAGCGATCACCGCATCGATCCGATCGCTGACCAAGTCGACGTCACGATCAGGGTAGGGCCGCTCGGCGATAGCGAGCTGATCGCGGTTCGCCTCGGCGAAGTCAGGCGCATCATCGCCGGCAGCCCGCGATATCTGGAGCGCCATGGCGTGCCTGCGCAAGCCGCCGATCTCGCCCGGCATAATTGCCTGCAGCTCAGCGGCTTCGCGCGGCTGGCGCAATGGCCGATGGTCGAGCAAGGCAAGCGGGTCATGGTGCCGGTGAAAGGATCGATCCGCTCCGATAGCGCCGACTTCCTGCTCGATCTCGCGCTGGCGGGCGCCGGCCTCGTGCGGTTCGGCGACTTTCTGGGGGAGGCGGCCTTGAAGGATGGCAGGCTGGTGCCGGTGCTGTCGCATTGCCACGATCCCGACCCGCAACCGATCACCGCCCTGATCCTGCCCGGGCGGCAAAACATCCCGCGGGTTCGCGCGTTCGTTGATTTCCTCAAGGCAAGTTCCTGACACGCGCTCGTAGCGCCGAACGCGTCCTCAAACGCGCCGCAGCGCGACGGCAGCATCGGGACACATTCGCGAGCCGGCCGTTCCATTTCACCCGACTAGGACACCCAGCACGGCGGCCGTCGCTGCAACAGCCGAGAGCGCAATCACGGTTGCGCGCCAAAGCAGTTGTTGCCGTGCCACGCGCTGATCCTGAAACGCCAGCCAATCCCGGACAAAGCCGGCGGGAATGTCCATCACGACGCTGCGTCGGTTGGGATGCCGCGTTTCGTGATCTGCGAGCATCGCCCGCACATTCGACACGCCCAGGCGGTCAAGTTCGCAATTCCATTCCAGGGCGTGCGCGTCGTTGGTCCACCGATTCTCGAAGGGAAGTCCGATGCGATCTTCATCGTGACCTCCTGTTGCAAATCCGCTGCTTCTGGATATGTGGCGCGGTTCGCCGGAAGCGGAAGATCCGCCTCGACCCGAGCGAAAAAGACGGCGGGTTTGACCTTTAGCTCAGAACAGCTAGAGCGTTGCCTCCGGCAGGCGCGCGCTCGTTGCGCCGAACACGTCTTCAAACGCCCGCCGCAGCGCGACGTCGACATCCTCCATCGTCACGGGCAGGCCGAGATCGACCAGCGAGGTGACGCCGTACCGCGGATCGACGACGCCGCAGGGCACGATCGCGGAAAAATGCGCAAGCTCCGGCTCGACGTTGATGGCGATGCCGTGGAACGACACCCAGCGCCGCAGGCGGACGCCGATCGCGGCGATCTTGTCCTCGTAGCCGGCGCCCTTGTCGGGCCGCCTGACCCAGACGCCGACGCGGTCCTCGCGACGCTCGCCGCGCACGTTGAAGGCGTCGAGCGTGCGGATGATCCATTCTTCGAGGCCCGCCACATAGGCGCGCACATCCGGCCGCCGCCGCTTCAGGTCGAGCATCACATAGGCCACCCGCTGGCCGGGGCCGTGATAGGTGAGCTGCCCGCCGCGGCCGGTGGTGAACATGGGAAAGCGCGGGTCGAGCAGGTCGCCTTCCTTGCCGCTGGTGCCCGAGGTGTAGAGCGGGGGATGCTCCAGCAGCCAGACCAGTTCGGCGGCCCTCTGATCGGCGATATCGGCCGCGCGTGATTCCATCTCGGCCACGGCCTCGGGGTAGGGGACGGGAGCCGCCGAAATCCGCCATTCGACCTCGCCGCCGCCTGGGACCAGCGCGAACGTCGTCAAATCAAGGCTTTGGCGGTCATTAACCATTGGCTAACCATAACGTGGTCAGGTGGAACCAGATCAATTTAGTCCCCGTCAGGCGGTTCAGTAGTGGCGACCCTCGATAAAGTCAGCGTCGATCTCATGGTGGTGCTCGGCACCACGACCATGCCTATCCACCAGGTGATGCGGCTTTCCCGCGGCGCCATCATCGAACTGGACGCCACCGAGGCGGACGAGGTCAAGATCCTCGCCAACAACCTTCCGGTGGCCTCCGGCGTGGTGCTGGTCGATCGCAACCGTATCGCGGTCGAAGTCAAGCAAATGCTGCCGAAATCCCCTGATGTCAGGTAGTTATTCAATCGCAAAACTGCCTTGTCCCCCCATCCCTGATTTGTTACATCGGCGCCGTTGATCCGGCGGACGCTAGTCCTTCCAGCCGGTATCCCAAGCGCTCGTGGCGGAATTGGTAGACGCGCTGCCTTGAGGTGGCAGTGAGTAAAATCGTGGGGGTTCGAGTCCCTCCGAGCGCACCATCCCCACGCTTGGCGTTGAATTTCAGGGTTTTTTTCGCCGGTTACTACGCAAAGTTACTATTCTGTTCTGGTCGGGCGTTTCGCGCGTTCGCCATCGGGCAGCGATGTTCTCCAGCGTCTGATCGTAGGCCTCGATCTTGTCCATCCCACTGATCGCAAGCTTGTCCCGGTTCGCCTTGGCGATGTAGAGCGCCGGCATCTTGTGATCGCGCCAGCCGAACATCGCCATCATCTGCGCTTCCGTGCACTCCGAGTAGGCCGCGACTTCGGCGCGCGCCTTGCGCACGCCATGGCAGTTCTTTTTGGGCTCGTTGACGCCGGCCAGCCGCGCAAACTTCTTGAACTTCGCCGCCCACGCCTTCTTGTTCATGGGCAAGATCTCGCCCTTCACCAGCTTGCCGGTGAAGACCTCGCCGGTTCCCAAGATGCCGGCATTGCGCGCCGCCGCCAGGGAGACCGCGAAGTCGCGATGCACGGGCACCGTCGCCGTGGTGTGGCCCTTGCTCTTTTCGGTCGCGACCTTGACCATCATTGTCTTCAACGTCCGCTGCAGGTGGGCGGATCCAAAGCGAGAGGCATCGCCGAGCCGCAGGTGAGTGTAGTGGAGGATGTCGAACATCAGCCGCGCCTCGGTGCCGAGCGGCCAGCGCGCCCGATACTTCGCCATATCCTCTTCTGTCCACGGCACCCAGCCACCGCTCTCGCGCGAGGCTTTTGCCTTGCCACTCTTAAGCCCGATGGTCGGGTCGTCATCCGGCTCGATGTGCTCCTCGTCGATCATCCAGCCGATCATGTGGCGCAGCGCCGACAACAGATTGCCGGCCTGAACCGGCGTGCGCGCCTTCAGCTCCTCGCGCAACACCCTGCGCGTGAGTGCAGCAAACGATCGCTCGCCATTGTCACCAAGCAGCAACTCAATCAGCCCGGTCCGCGCATCTCGCGTACTCTCGGCCAGCCCTTCTTCACCAATCGCCAGATTGCCAAGCCAGCGGTCGCTCTGCTTGTAGAGCATCCAATACCAACGAAAGCTGCCCGGGACTGGCGGCGTAGCCGGCAGTGGCTCGCGCTTTTCGCGCGTTTGCTTTTCGGCGCGGACCCAGTCGGTTGCGTCGCCGAACTTGCCGATCTGGTCGACGATTGCGGCATCGACCGCGCGATTGAACTCATCGCTTCCGAATTCTTCGTTGATTCTGATCTTGGGCAGCTTGTCGCGCAGCTGTACATACCAACGCAGCTGCCCCTTGTCGGAGACATCACTGATCAGGTAGCGGCGCGAGGTGGCGGGTGCCTCGTCGGGCTTGGTGCGGCGCATGCGTGGCACTCCTCCCAAGGCACGGACCGCAGCCTCCCAAGCCTTGTGAAAGTCGCTCTGCTCAGCCGTGCTGTACTCTTCAACGACGTCAATGCGGCGTCCCGTTTTGCTGACCTTGACGTACCAGCGCAGGCGGCCGCGAAAATTGTCGTGGTACAGGTTCATCCGGTGATCCTCGGGCGCGCGAGGAGACCGGGCCTTTTGTCCAAGCATTGGCTTTCTCCGTGAACCAATGCTTGAAGTCTAGCGATGCGGGGACTCCGCATCAATTGCATAAGGTGCGTTTCACCCGCTTTCGGTGCGTTTCAGGTAACGCTGCAATGCCTGAGATGGCACCCATATTTCGCCGGAATCATTTGGAGGCTTGATCGGCGCCGCGCTTGCCGTGAGTGCAATCCGAATAACGCCCTCGCCATCGACCATGACCACGCTCGCGCCGGCTTCCTTGGCGGCGCGGATCGCACGGGCAATGTCTGCTTGTGTGACCTTGGGGACGTACTCGGGCGAAGTTGTTCTGCGAGGTCCGAGCGGCAGCTTTTGGCGCAAAGCGGTCGTTCGGCGAGCCGACGATCACGCTGGAAGCGAAAGCCTGGTTGACATCGCTGTCGTGCCGGAAGGCGAAGGAGCTGGGTTATCCGCATGAATTGTGGACCACGCGGCTGCTCGCCCGCCACGCTCGCGAGCACGGTCCCGCCGAAGGGCACCCGTGCCTGGCGAACACGAAAATGACCATCGCGCGAGTAGCCGCCAGATTGGTCTTGCGCAGGCTCAAGGGGAGGGGGCGCAAATCCTCGCCATCGAGCGTCAGGATGTCGAAGGCATACGGTTGGACTTCGTCATCGTGCTTGCGCGAGTGCAGGACATTGAAATCGGGAACACCGTCAACCCCAAGGATGACTGCTTCGCCATCCACGAACTAATCTGCTCAACACCGAGGGCAACGAGAAGAGTTTTCCAAACGTCTCAGACGTGACCGGAAATAGCCGGATCAAAATGGAGGGGGTTTGCAAAACCAGGTGTGAGATTTCAACGGCTTAGCCCGAAAGCCGTTGAGCTACCGTTACACCATTCCCCAACAATTGCTCAGTGACATCAATAGGTTAGGTGGATGTCCGGGCAATCGAGCTGGAGCGGGGGATTCTGCAAATCACCGCTTTCGCTGGTGCGTCGTTCTACTCGCTCGGTCCGGGCCTTGGCAAGCGCGGAAGGAGGGGCATTTTTAGGCCGAATTGCAGGGGGCTGCGGGCGGCATTTGCCGTGGCCCCGGGTTACCCTTGCGAACCACGAACCTGTTTTTTGCGCCCGCGCGAACGGCGAACGGCCGGCGCCGTCATCTCCGCCTGCAGCAACAGCAGCAGGCAACTCGCCGAGCCGCTCTTCCATTTCCCGGTCGTGAATGGATAGCGGCCCGGGATCGTTGAGGATGGCGTTGACCAGCGTTCCCAGCACGACCTGAAAGCCGAAGGCGATGGCGCGTGTTTTTGCCGCCTTGTTGCCGCGGCCCATGGCGCCGAGCAGGATTGGCGTCGCGTTCGCCACGTTGGCGCGCGCCAGCGCCTTGAAGGTCGACCACCGGTCCGGCCTGGTGTCGTCGTGCTGAAGGGCTGCGCGCAGCACGCCTTCGTGGTTTCGGATCCAGCCGGTGGTGCCGCGGACGAGGAGGCGGCTGAGTTCGGCGAGATCGGCGTCGGCCAGCCGCTTGTCTTCCTTCATCCGCGACAGCCGGCTTTCGCCGTCACGCGCGGCAAGCGCCATCAGGGCATTGAAATAGGCGTCCTTGCTCTCGAACCGGCTGTAGAAGGCGCCGACGGTGGCGCCGACCTGCCGGCACAGCGCCTCGATCGACAATTCCGCAAGGCTGTGCGTGCGCAACATCTCCGCGCCGGCCTGGAGCAGGGCGGCCGTGGTCTCGCGGCTGCGCTTCTGCCGCGACGGGGTGACGCCGGGAAGGTCGAGTTCGGCCGGTCGCTGCATCGGGAACTTGCGTCTCCGTTCGAAATAATCATAATGATAATTCGGATTATGGTTTTTGGCAATGCGCGGCAGCGCGTTGCCGTGGCCCCGGCGAACCGGCGGATCAACCGCGGGTCGCATCCAAAAACGGGAGGAAAGCATGGCGGCAGGCAGCGCAAAACCGTTCGGCGGCACGATCGGCAAGACGGTGGCCGGTTCAAAACCCTGGTGGCCGCAGCGCCGAAGCCGCCGCAGGGCGCGCCGAACATTCTGGTCGTGCTGTTCGACGATGTCGGATTCTCCGATTTCGGCTGCTACGGCTCGGCCATCAAGACGCCGACCATCGACAGGCTCGCCGCCGAAGGCCTGCGCTATTCGGGCTTCCACACCACCGCGATGTGCTCGACGACGCGCGCGGCGCTGCTCACCGGGCGCAACCATCATTCGGTCGGCGTCGGCTGTCTCGCCAATTTCGACAGCGGCTACCCTGGATATCGCGGCAAGATCGCGCGCGAGGCGGGGACGCTGGCGGAAATGCTGCGGCCGCACGGCTATCGCAACTACATGGTCGGCAAATGGCACGTCACGCCGCTGACCGAAAGCGGCGCCACCGGGCCGTTCGACGGCTGGCCGCTCGGCCGCGGCTTCGATCGCTTCTATGGCTTCCTCGACGCTGAGACCGATCAGTTCGCGCCGGAACTGGTTTCCGACAACACCCATGTCGATCCGCCCGGCACCTACGCGGACGGCTATCACCTGACGTCCGACCTGATCGACCAGTCGATCCGCTTCATCGCCGATCACACCGCCGACCGGCCCGATATCCCGTGGCTGACCTGGGTCGCGCTCGGCGCCTGCCACGCGCCGCACCAGGCGCCGATGGACATCATCAAGAGCTATGATTCGATGTTCGCCCATGGCTGGGACGTCGAGCGCGAGCAGCGGATGGCGCGGCAGAAGGCGATGGGGATCGTGCCGCCGGAAACCCGGTTGCCCGCACGCAATGACGGCGTGAAGGCATGGGAAGAGCACAGTGCCGACGAAAGGCGCGTCTTCACGCGGCTGCAGGCGGCCTTCGCCGGCATGCTCGATCACGCCGACCAGCATCTGGCGCGGCTGATCGCGTTCCTCGATACGGCCGGCATCCGCGACAACACGCTGATCCTGGTTCTGTCCGACAATGGCGCCAGCCAGGAGGGCGGGCCGCTCGGCTTCGTCAACGCGATGGGGCCGTATAATTTCCGTCCCGAACCGATCGCGGAAAAGCTGCGCCGGATCGACGACATCGGCGGGCCGGATTCGCACAGCAACTTTCCGCACGGCTGGGCGATGGCGTCGAACACGCCGCTGCGCCGCTACAAGCAGAACACCCATGGCGGCGGCATCCGCGATCCCTTCGTCATGACCTGGCCGAAGAAGATCGCCGCCAAAGGCGAGGTGCGCCATCAATTCGTTCACGCCTGCGACCTGACGCCGACCTTGCTCGACCTGATCGGCATCGCGCCGCCGGCCGAAATCGGCGGCGTCGCGCAGATGCCGATCGAAGGCGAGAGCTTTGCGCGCTCCGTCACCGATCCATCCGCGCCGTCAAAATCCTCGCCGCAATACTTTGAAATGTTCGGGCATCGCGGGATCTGGCAGGACGGCTGGAAGGCGGTTTCCTTCCATCCCTCGGGCACGCCGTTCGAGAACGACAAATGGGAGCTGTTTCACCTGGCGAAGGATTTTTCGGAAACGGACGATCTGGCGGCGAAGCAGCCGGAGCGGCTTGAGGCGATGATCAAGCTGTGGTGGAGCGAGGCCGAGAAGCACAATGTGCTGCCGCTCGACGACCGGTTCGGCCCGCGCTTTGCGGAAAACGCCGCGCGCTTCCACGGCGCGCGCAACAAGTTCACCTTTCACGCCGGCATGGGACACGTGCCGACCGACGTGGCGCCCGACGTGCGCAGCCGCAGCTACACCATCGAAGCCCATGTCGAGATTGGCGAGGAGGGCGCCGAGGGCGTGCTGATCGCCCACGGCGATGCGACGTCAGGCTACAGCCTCTACATCAAGGACGGCGTGCTGGTGCACGATCTCAATATCGGCGGCGGCCATGAGATCGTGACCTCGAACCGCAAGGTGCCGTCAGGCGCGCACCGGCTCGGCGTGCATGTCGAGCGGCTGTTGCGCAAGGAGCCGCCGGCCAAGGGCTCCCGCACGGGCGTGACGGCCTATACGCTCCTGATCGACGGCGAGGCGGCAGGCTCGATCCAGACCCAGTCTGCCTTCAACAATTTCATCTCGTGGTCCGGCCTCGACATCGGCCGCGACCGTTCCAGTCCGGTCTCGCACTACGCGGCGCCGTTCGAATTCACCGGCCAATTGCTGAAGGTGACGGTCGACATGCATGACGACCAGAAGCTGGACGGCGAGGGGGTAGGGGCGGCGGAGATGGCACGGCAGTAGAGCCGTCATTGCTGCGACACGCGTCATTGCGAGGGAGCGAAGCGACGAAGCAATCCATGACTCGCACGCGGCGGTATGGATTGCTTCGCTTCGCTCGCAATGACGCGGCTGGATGCCGGAGTCCAGTCTACTTGATCTTCTCATACGCCGCGGCGAAATCGGCCAGCGGCATCGGAATCGTGATGGTTTCCTTGGCCATATTCTGGAACGACACCTTCAACTGCTTGCCGGATTTCAACGCGGCCAGCACGTCAGGCGAAATCTGGAGGTTGGCGTAGCAGCCGCGCGCCTCGCAGGTCTGGATCTGCAGGTCGGACGTCTTGCCGTCGTCGACCTGGAGTTTGGCGCCGGCCGGCAGGTTGAGCCCGAGCGGCAGTTGCACCAGCGCGATCGGCGCGCGGGTTTCGGCTGATACGCGGATATTGATCAGCACGATCAACTGGCCGGTCTTGGTCAGAACCGCGCTCTGCTCGATCGCGCATTCGAGCGGTGCGCCGCGGCTTGCGCTGCTGCACCGCGCAACCCAGCCGGGAGGCGCTGGCGTATTCGCGCCTTCGGCCGCGGCGGCGGTAGGTGCCGGCGTTGCCTGCGCCACGGGCGCGGCGTTGTTTTTGGCCTTGGGCGCCTGGGCGTGGCTATGGCCGCACAAACCCGATAGTCGCCGCGGCAGCGACCGCAAATTTTACTAAAATTTTCACTGAACCGGCTCCGAAATGAACTACCTTCGGATGTGTCGGTTCCCGCGCAAAGTCAAGTCATTCGGCCGCTTGCTTGACCGGGCCGTCGAGCGTCCAGATGCGCATCATGGTTAGGATTGGACGAACGGCCCCATCGTGCAAACGCGTTCGAGAGCCGGTCGAGATAGAGATAGACCACCGGCGTCGTGAACAGCGTCAGCGCCTGGCTGACGATCAGGCCGCCGACCATGGCATAGCCGAGCGGCTGGCGGATCTCCGATCCGGTGCCGGTGCCCAGCATCAGCGGCACGCCGCCGAGCAGCGCCGCCATCGTCGTCATCATGATCGGGCGGAAGCGCAATAGCGCCGCCTTGCGGATCGCGGCCTCGGGCTCGAGCTGCTCGTCGCGCTCGGCCGTGATCGCGAAGTCGACCATCATGATGCCGTTCTTCTTCACGATGCCGATCAGCAGGATGATGCCGATCAGCGCGATCAGGCTGAAGTCGAATCCGAACAGCATCAGGATGCGCGAGCGCGCCGACGCCGGCGGACGGCAGCGTCGACAGGATCGTGATCGGGTGGATGTAGCTCTCGTAGAGAATGCCGAGGATCAGATACACCGACGACGAGCGCTGCGAGGATCAGCAGCGGCACGGTGCCGAGCGACTGCTGGAACGCCTGCGCGGTGCCCTGGAAGCTCGAATTGAGCGTCGCCGGCGCGCCGAGTTCGACCATCGCCTTCTGCATCGCGTCGGTCGCCTGTCCCAGCGCCACGCCCTGCGCGAGGTTGAAGCTGATGGTGATCGCCGGAAACTGGCCCTGATGGCTGATCGACAGCGGCCGCACCGGCACGCTGGTCCAGCTGGCAAAGGTCGACAGCGGCACCTGGTCGCCGGTCGTCGGCGATTTCACGTAGATCTTGTTCAGCGTGTCGAGGTTGCCCTGCAGCTCCGGCAGCACCTCGAGGATCACTTGTAGGTGTTGAGCTGGGTGAAATACTGCGTCACCTGGCGCTGGCCGAACGCGTCGTACAGCGTGTCGTCGATCAGTTGCGGCTGGATGCCGTAGCGCGAGGCGGTGTCGCGGTTGATCTTCAGCGTCCAGCGTGGTGCCGTTGGTCTGCTGGTCGGTGGCGACGTCGCGCAGCTCCGGCAGCGTCTGCATCTTCGCCAGGATCTTCGGCGCCCATTCGTTCAGCTCGGCGAGGTCGGCGTCCTGCAGCGTGAACTCGAACTGGGTGCGCGTCGGCCGGCCGCCGAGCCGCACGTCCTGCGCCGCCTGCATATAGAGGCGGGCGCCCTCGACCTTCTCGAGCTGCGGACGCAGGCGGGCGATGATCTGCTGCGCCGTCGCCTTGCGCTCGTCGCGCGGCTTCAGCGTGATGAACAGATTGCCGTTGTTGCCGGCGCCGGCCGCTGCCGCCGATCGCCATCGCGACCGATGGCGACGTCCGGATCGGCCTGCACGATCTTGCCGAGCTCCTCCTGATGCCGCTTCATGTCGGCGAAGGAAATGTCCTGGCTGGCCTCCGAGGTGGCCGGTGATCAGGCCGTTGTCCTGCTGCGGAAAGAAGCCCTTGGGGATGATGACGAACAGATAGACCGACAGTCCCGAGCGTCGCGAAGAAGATCATCAGCGTCGTGAACTTCCAGCGCAGCGCGAGATCGAGGCCGCGCTCGTAGACGCGCAGCATCGCATCGAAGCCGCGTTCGCTCCATTGGTAGAACCGGCCATGCCTGGTTTCGCCATGCGCGCGCAGGAAGCGCGAGGCCATCATCGGCGTCAGCGTCAGCGACACGATCATCGAGACGAAGATGGTCATCGCCAGCGTCACGGCGAATTCGCGGAACAGCCGCCCGATGATGCCGCCCATCAGCAGCAGCGGGATCAGCACCGCGACCAGCGACACGCTGATCGACACGATGGTGAAGCCGATCTCGCTGGCGCCCTTGAAGCGCGGCGTCGATCGGCTTCTTCGCCTTCCTCGATGTAGCGCGTGATGTTTTCCAGCATCACGATGGCGTCGTCGACCACGAAGCCGACCGCGATGGTCAGCGCCATCAGCGACAGGTTGTCGAGGGTGTAGCCGAACACCCACATCAGCGCGCAGGCGCCGAGCAGCGCCAGCGGCACCGTGACGGTCGGGATGATCGTCGCCCAGAAGCTGCGCAGGAAGATGAAGATCACCATGACGACCAGCGCGATGGTCAGCAGCAGGGTGAATTGCACGTCCTCCACCGCGGCGCGGATGGTCTGGGTGCGGTCGCTGATGACCTCGATCTTGATCGCCGGCGGAATCGCCGCCACCAGCCGCGGCAGCGTCGCCTTGATCTTGTCGACGGTCTCGATGACGTTGGCGCCGGGCTGCTTGAAGATCGACGAGGAACACGCCGCGCTTGCCGTTGGCCCAGGCCGCCTGCTTGGCGTCTTCGGGCCCGGTGACGGCCTGGCCGATATCGCGGATCCGCAGCGGGCCGCCGTTGCGGTAGGCGATGATGACGTCGTTCCAGTCCTTGGAATCCGGCAACTGGTCGTTGGCGTAGATGGTGTAGGCGCGGCGCTCGCCGTCGATATTGCCCTTCGGGCTGTCGACGGTCGTGATCGCGATCTGGCTGCGCACGTCCTCCAGCGACAGGCCCTTGGCGACGAGTTTCGCCGGGTCGATCTGGATGCGGATCGCCGGCTTCTGCTGGCCGCCGATGATGACCTGGGCCGACGCCGGAGATCTGGCTGATCTGCTGCGCGAGCTGGGCGTCGACGGCGTCGCTCACCGTCGGTCAGCGGCAGCGTGTCCGATGTCGCCGACAGCAGCAGGATCGGCGAGTCCGCCGGGTTGACCTTGCGATAGGTCGGCGGCGAGGGGAGGTTCTTCGGCAACTGGCCGCTGGCGGCATTGATCGCGGCCTGCACGTCGTTGGCGGCGGCGTCGATGTTGCGGTTGAGATCGAACTGGATCGTGATCGCCGCCGTGCCGAGGTAGCTGGTCGAGGTCATCTGCGCGACGCCGGGAATCTGCGCAAACTGGCGCTCCAGCGGCTGCGCCACCGACGAGGCCATGGTTTCCGGGCTGGCGCCGGGCAGGGAGGCCGCGACCTGAATGGTCGGGAAATCGACCTGCGGCAGCGGCGCGACCGGCAGCAGCGGATAGGCGACGAGGCCGACGAACAGGATGCCGGCCATCATCAGCGAGGTGCCGATCGGGTAGCGGATGAAGGGCGCGGAGATTCCCTCGCTCATTCGCTGGTCACCTTGGCCTGAGTTTGATCCGAGCTGGCGACCGCCGTCGTCACCAGCGTGCCCGGCTGAACCTTGAACTGGCCCGCCGTGATCACCTGCTCGCCGGGCGACAGCCCTTCGTCGACCACGGAGCGGCCGTCGATCGAGCGCGTCACCTTGATCTTGCGGAGTTCAGCCTTGTTCTCCTTGCTGACCGTGTAGGCGTAAAGGCCATTGGGACCATGCTGAACGGCATCGTCGGGAACTACGGTTGCGTCCTTCAGCGTCGCGATCAGCAGCCGGGTCGAAACCGACTGGCCCGGCCACAGCGCATGATCCTTGTTGTCGAACACGGCCTTGAGCCTGACGGTGCCGCTCGACGTGTCGACCTGGTTGTTGATCAGCGAAAGCGTGCCGGTCGAAAGCACCCGCTTGCCGTCGGTGGACAGCGCGATCGTCCTGGGAGAGCCGGCGGCGAGTGCGGCCTTGATGTCCGGCAACTGGTCTTCCGGCGCGGTGAAGATCACCGCGATCGGCTCGATCTGGGCGATGGTCACGATGCCGGTCTGCGTCGCGGCATTGACGATATTGCCGACATCGACCTGGCGGAGCCCGACGATACCGGAGATCGGCGCCTTGACGGTGGCGTAGTCGAGCTGGGTCTGCGCGTTCTCGATCATCGCGGTGTCGGCCTGAATCTGCGCCGTCAACTGTGCGACGGTGGAACGCTGCGTATCGGTCTGTTGCCGGGTCGCGAATTCGCCGAGCTTGGTGATAGCGCTGCAGGTCGAGGCTGGCGTTGGCAAGGTTGGCTTCGTCCTGGGCCTTCTTGGCCTTGGCCTGGTCGAGCGCTGCCTGGAACGGCCGCGGATCGATCTCGACCAGCGTGTCGCCCTCCTTGACGAACTGGCCCTCCTTAAACGCGATCCGGTTGATCTGACCGTCGACGCGGGTGCGGACCACGACGGTGTTGAAGCCTTGCACGGTGCCGAGGCCGGTCAGATAGACCGGAAAATCGGCTTTTTCGACCGCGGTAATCCGCACGGGGACGGCGGCCCGGGCAGGCCCGGGCTTCTCGGGCTTCAGCTCGCGCCTGATGATCTTCGCCCTGGAATCGCTGCCAGCCCAGATAACCCAGCGCAGCGATCGCTACGATCAGCAAAGCCCAACGGATGGTGCGTGACCTCGACATGACGGCTCATGGCTTGAAGGAAGTTTCCCAGCATTGCCGATATAATGTCCGCCCGCTTGCCCTGTACAAACACTAAGGCTTGAGAATCCTAAACAATTGGAAAGGTTTGACGCAGCAGTCGAGCCGCGTCCGCGCCGGCGCCAAATGGCTCGCGATCTCCTGCGTGTCTTTCGAGCAGGGTTGAATGCGGGAGCGATGTCGTCCATATCGCGCGCGTCAAGCGGCAAGCAATCGGGGGTGCAGAATGGATGAACTGAACGGACGCATGATGGCGTGCCAGATTCTGATCACGGGACTGATTGCGCGTGTCGCGAACGATTCGCCCGACCCCTTGCGCTTCCTCACCGACTTTCGCGATGAGATCAAAGCGGTGGTGAGGGGAAGTCAACATCACCGGCATGGACAACACCGATCGCGTCCGTCAGGTCGCGCAATCGACGGTCGATGAATTGTTTTCGCTGATGAAGCCGCCGAGCACCGATTGATTGTCGTGAAAAGTCGACGATGCAACTTATGCCGGAGTTTTCGGCGTTTCTTTCATCTCTTTAGAACGCTTACAAAGTAGAGACGATTTTAGAACCATTTCAAACTGAGATTTAGAATCGTTGTGATTTAGAATCATTGTGATCTGGATGGATTTAACCGGACTGTTGCCCCAATCGCGTTGACCCCAAAATTTCTCGCTCGGTACCTACCGCACGGGACGATTCGTCGCATGTCGATTTGCTGCGAATTGAAATGGATCAGGGGCACGTAATGAATTCTGCAGAAAGCACCGAGGTCGCTTCGCTTTGAAGCGGCGGTCAACTCGCTCGGTCAGACGGTCGAAAACAATTCCGGCAAGAAGGTTTCCGCGGTTGCGGGCCTCATTGCGGTGGCGTCGTTTTCCGGCGCCGAAGCGCAGCAATCCAGCCTCCCGCCGGTGACGGTCGATGCCCCGGTCGCTCGCCCGCGTCCTGCCGCGTCAAAACCTTCGCCGGACCAGCTCCGCGCCCGCACCGCGCTGCGCCGCGCCGCGCGCCGCGCGCAGCCGGCGCAGGTCGCCGCCGTGCCGTTCCCCAATGCCGGCGGCCTGGCCGCCGACCGCGACCCCTACGCCGATCCGGCCGCGCCCTACAAGGCCGATCGCGTGCAGGCCTCCGGCAAGTTTCCCGAGCCGCTGCTCAACACGCCGAAGACGATCACGGTGCTGACCAAGGAGGTGCTTGCGGACAAGAACATCACCTCGCTGCGCGAGATCGGTCGCTCGAACACGGCCGGCGTGACGCTGGGCACCGGCGAGGGCGGCAACGCCTTCGGCGACCGCTTCTTCATCCGCGGTTTCGACGCGCGCAACGACGTCTTCGTCGACGGCATCCGCGATCCGGCCGTCAGCATCCGCGAGAATTTCTTCACCGAGCAGATCGAGATTCTGCGCGGCCCGGCCTCGTCCTATGCCGGCCGCGGCACCGCCGGCGGCGCCATCAACATCGTCACCAAGCAGGCGAGCGATCGCAAGCTTCTACAACGCCGACACCACGTTCGGCACCGACCACACCAAGCGCGTCACGCTCGACGTCAACCAGGTGATCAGCCCGACCTTCTCGATTCGCACCGGCGGCATGTTCCAGGACGCCAACGTCGCCGGCCGCAACTATGTCACCGACGATCGCTGGGGCGGCTTCGTCTCGACGAAGTGGACGCCGACCAACGACATCAAGATCACCACGAACTACGTCCACACCGATCTCAGCGGGCTGCCGGACTTCGGCGTGCCCTACTACAAGCAAGGTAATGGGCCGGTCACCGAGTTCGGCATCCCGCGTCAGAACTGGTACGGTTTCGTCAATCGCGACTTCCAGACCGCGCGGCAGGACTTCGGCACGCTGACGGGCGAGTACAAGGTCACCGACAGCATCACGCTGACCAACCGGACCCGCGCGGAGCACTCGATGCTGGACTATATCGGCACGCTGCCCAACGCCACGCGCTGCAGACGACAAATCCCGATCCGACGACGTGGACGTTCACCGCGAGCCCGCAGAGCCGCAACCAGTGGGTCGATATCCTGGCGAACCAGGAAGACGCCACGTTCAAGTTCGACACGGGGTCGGTCAAGCACACGACGGCGGTCGGGCTCGAAGTTTCCAACGAGCGCATTGGGATCGACCGCTATACGGGGCTTTCATCGGAAGCTTTTGGTAACAACCCGCCCGCCAATGGCTCTTATCAGGGCCAGTCGATCTATGCGCCAAACTACACGTTCTTTCCGTTCGGCATTCCGTCGCTGGCCGGCAATCCGGTCCGCTATAATGTCGACAGCAAAGCTTTCTATGTCATCGACACCGCGAACTGGCAGGACACCATCATCCTGAACGGCGGCGTGCGCTATGACGGCTATAACCTGCGATCGGTCGAACAACACGGCACCTCAGCCACGGTCAACTCGGATTTCATCAATTACAACGTCGGCGCCGTCTTCAAGCCGCTGCCGATCGGCAGCATCTATGCCGCCTACGCGACGTCGACCAACCCGTTCGGCTCCGAACTCGACGCGACAGGCGGCGATTACGGCGCGCCTGCGCCGAATAGGCACCACCAGTCTTGGGCCCGAGCGCAACAAGGCCGCCGAGGTCGGCACCAAGTGGGAGCTGTTCGACCGCCACCTGCTGGTGACCGGCGCGCTGTTCCAGACCGAGAAGGACAATGCGCGCGAAACGGTGAACGTGAACGGCACGAACACGCTGCAGTCGGGAGCGGCCTACCAGGTCGAGGGTATCGACCTCGAGGTCGAGCGGCAAGATCACCGATCGCTGGAGCGTCTTCGGCGGTCTCGTGCTGATGAGGTCGAAGGTCACGCAGAGTGCGCATCGCCTGGCCAACATCGGGCTGCAGATGGCCAACATCGCCCATGAATCCTTCAGCATGTTGAGCAAGTACAAGTTCGACGGCGGCTGGGAGCTCGGCGGCCAGGCGGTCTACCGCTCGAAGATCTACGGCGGCACCTTCGCCGCCAACACCGGCACGGAGCTCCCGAGCTACTGGCGGTTCGACGCCTTCGTCGAGAAGAAGATCGACAAGAACTGGACCATGAAG
This sequence comes from uncultured Alphaproteobacteria bacterium, assembly GCA_963840465.1. Classification (GTDB taxonomy): domain Bacteria; phylum Pseudomonadota; class Alphaproteobacteria; order Rhizobiales; family Xanthobacteraceae; genus Bradyrhizobium. The sequence continues at coordinate 93,610 of CAWIZF010000050.1, forward strand.
CTCTACGCGCACAACCTGACCAACAAGCTCTATTACGACACGCTCTACCGCAGCGCGGCGCCGTTCGTCGCGGTCGCGCCGGGGCGGGCGTTCTACATCGTGACTTCAGCCGAAGTTCTGATCGTGCTGATCTGCGTCCCCGAGGTGCTGAGCAAGGATGAGGTGGCGGATTTCCGCCGCATCATGGACGCCTCCGACTGGGAGGACGGCCGCTCCACCGCGGGGGCGCAGTCGGCGATGGTCAAGCGCAACGAGCAGCTTCCGCCGGACAGCGAAGCTCGCGCGCACGCTCGGCAATCGCGTGCTGTCGGCGCTGACCGCCAGTCCGAGATTCATCTCGGCGGCGATCCCGCTGCAGATCTTCCCGCCGCTATTTAATCGCTACGCGGCCTCCGGCGGGCACCATTTCGGCCTCCATGTCGACAACGCGGTGAGGGGAGATCGTCTCACCGGCCAGCGGATCCGGACCGACCTGTCGGTGACGCTGTTTCTGTCGGAGCCGGACGAGTATGACGGCGGCGAATTGGTGGTCGAGGATCTCTATGGTTCCCACGAAATCAAGCTCGCGGCCGGGCGACCTCGTGCTTTATCCTGCGTCTAGTCTGCATCTGGTCACGCCGGTCACACGAGGTATGCGGGTGGCATCTTTTTTCTGGCTGCAGAGCATGGTACGGGATGCGCACGCCCGCAGCCTGATCTTCGATCTCGATACCTCGATCCAGGCCCTGGTGGAGCGGCTGGGGCGAGACGACCCTGAAACGGTCAAATTGACCGGCATCTATCACAACCTGATCCGCTACTGGGCCGAAGTATGAAGAACATGTCTCTTTCTCGCGTGACGACATTTGCGGTGATCTCGGCGCTGGCGATGCTGTCGCTGGCGGCGCCGTCGTCGGCCCAGCAGGGCACGCCGCCGTCGCACCTGTCGCCCAGCAGGCGCCCGCCGTTTCGCAGCCCCAGCCGCGCCGCCCAGCCGGCCGCAGCCGTCGGATGCGCCGCCGACACCGGCCGAGCGCGAGAGCAAATTGCTGAAGGCCGCCGCCGTCGAGCTGCGCGAACTGTCGCCGTGGTCGATGTTCAAGTCGGCCGACGTGCTGGTCAAGGCGGTCATGATCGGTCTCGCCTTCGCCTCGCTGGTGACCTGGACCATCTTCATCGCCAAGATGATCGAGCTGATCGTGGTTCAGCGCAAGCTGCGTTCGGCGCTGGCCAAGATCGCCGACGCGCGGTCGCTGGCGGAAGCGCAATTCGCGCTCGGCGCCAAGGGCAGCGTGCTGGCGTCCTTCCTGCGCGGCGGCGATGCGCGAGGCGCGGCTGTCGGCGGGCATCTCGAGCGACGCCGGCATCAAGGAGCGCGCCGCTTCGAGCTTTGCGGAAATCGTGCGCGCCGAGGCGCGGCGGATCCGGCTCGGCATGGGACTGCTGGCGACCATCGGCGCGACGTCGCCCTTCGTCGGACTGTTCGGCACCGTCTGGGGCATCATGAACAGCTTCATCGGCATTTCGAAATCGCAGACCACGAACCTCGCGGTGGTCGCGCCCGGCATCGCCGAGGCGCTGCTGGCGACCGCCATCGGTCTCGTCGCGGCGATCCCCGCCGTCATCATCTACAATCACTTCGCGCGCGTGACCAAAGGCTATCTGGAACTGGTCAACCGGGCGTCGGGCGCCGCGGCGCGGCTGTCTGTCGCGCGATCTCGACCGCACCCATGTCAGCGGCGGCAGCGCGGCCGCGGAGCGGCGGAGTAGGCAATGGGCGCGTCGATCGGCGGATACTGACGTCGATGACGACGAGCGATTTCGCGGAATCGCATGAGATCAACGTCACGCCGTTCATCGACGTCATTCTGGTCCTGCTGATCATCTTCATGGTCGCGGCGCCGCTTGTCGACCGTCGACCTGCCGATCGATCTGCCGACCTCGACCGCGACGCCGCAGAAGAAGCCGGACAAGCCGACCTATGTCAGCATCAAGCCCGATCTCGCGGTTGCGATCGGCGAAACGCCGGTCAAGCGCGTCGATCTGGTGCGCTCGCTCGATGCGATGGCCGATGCGCAGCAAGGAACGCCACATCTTCCTGCGCGCCGACCGCGCCGTGCCCTACGGCGAATTGATGGACGTTCTCGAAATCCTGCGCGCCGGCGGCTATTCGAAGATCAAGCTGGTCGCGCTCGAAGGCGTTCCCGATGCAGCGGCGGCGCAAGCGGCGCCGGCAAAGCCTTGACCGGCCTCGACGAGCAAAAGCCATCCCGGCGGCTCTGGATTTCCGCCGCGGTGATCGCGCTCGCGCTTCACGTCGGCGGCGCGGCGCTGGCGATTGCGCATTTGCAGACCGAAGAAGCCGATGATGCCCTCGGCGCATCGGCGATCGAGGTCGGCCTCGAACTGGCGTCGGTGCGCCGTGAAGTGACCGACCTGCCGCCGGGCCCCGACACCGATGCTTCCGCGGCGTCGCCTCAGCTCTCCGAACAGAAGGCCGAGGTCAAGGAAACCGAACTGCCGCAGGACAAACCGACCGAGGCCGATGAAGCCGACCGGGTGGTGACGCAGAACAAGTCGAAGAAGCCGAAAGAGGACGATCCGAAGATCGCGGCGGTGCAGACCTCGGCTTCCACCGAGTTGGTTGCCGCCGAAGCCACCGCGACGCCGAGTTCCGAGGCCATTCCGGAAGGACAGCGTTCCATCGCGCCAGTGATCGGCACCGGCGAGAGCGCGCGGCGCGCACGCGCGACCTGGCAGAAGGAGCTGGTCGCGCATCTCGACAAGCACAAGCGGTATCCGAAGGAACGGCAGCAAAAATCCGCTGAGATCCAGATTCGCTTCACGCTCGACCGCATGGGCCACGTGCTCTCGACCGATATCGAAAAAGGCTCGGGCGATACGGCCTTCGACGAGGCCGCGCTGGCGATGGTGCGGCGCTCCGATCCGGTGCCGATGCCGCCGCCGTTGATCGCGGATGAGGCTGACTTCACCTTGCCCGTGATCTTTCGCGTCAAAACAAGAGCTGACGCCCGCGCCTTGTCGGGGCCGACGAAGGCTTGATCGTTCACCTTGCCCGTGATCTTCCGCGTCAAGACCAAGAGCTGACGCGTCGCCACTACCCGTCTAGATCGGATAATGCTGCGGTCCGGTCTCGATCGTGATCCAGCGCAGCTCGGTGAATTCGTCGATGCCGGCCTTGCCGCCGAAGCGGCCGTAGCCCGACGCCTTGACGCCGCCGAACGGCATCTGCGCCTCGTCGTGCACGGTCGGGCCGTTGACGTGGCAGATGCCGGACTCGATGCGCTTGGCCACCTCGAAGCGCGCGCGCGATGTCGCGGCCGAACACGGCGGCCGACAGCCCGTACTCGGTGTCGTTGGCGACGCGCACGGCTTCGTCGACGCCGTTGACGCGCACGACGCAGACCACCGGCCCGAACGACTCCTCGCCGTAGATGCGCATCGACGAGTTGACGCCGTCGATGCACGGTCGCCGACATCAGCGTGCCCTCGCCTCGCCGCCGGCGACCACGCTTGGCGCCCTTGCTGACGGCGTCGTTGATCAGGGCCTGGATGCGGGCCGCGGCCTCGGTGCCGATCAGCGAGCCGAGCGGCGCATTGCCCTTGCGCGGGATCGCCGGCCACCAGCGATCCGGCCTTCGCGGCGAGTTTGGTCACGAATGCGTCGGCGATCTTCTCGTCGACGACGATGCGCTCGGTCGACATGCAGATCTGGCCCTGGTTCATGAAGGCACCGAAGGCCGCGGCAGCGACCGCTGCGTCGATATCGGCGTCGTCGAGCACGATCATCGGCGCCTTGCCGCCGAGTTCGAGCAGGACCGGCTTGAGATATTTCGCCGCGACCTGCGCGATGATGCGGCCGACCCGCGTCGAGCCGGTGAAGTTGACGCGGCGCACGGCGGGATGGCCGATCAGCGCCTCGACCAGCGCAGGCGGCGTCTTCCGGCGCGTTGGTGACGACGTTGACCACGCCCGGCGGCAGGCCGGCGTCGCGCAGGCATTCGGCGATCAGCCGGTGCGTGCCCGGGCAGATTTCGGAGGCCTTGAGCACGACGGTGTTGCCGCAGGCGAGCGGCATCGCGATCGCGCGCACGCCGAGGATGACCGGCGCGTTCCACGGCGCGATGCTCAGCACCACGCCGGCCGGCTGGCGTATCGGCCATGGCGATGCAGCCCGGCTTGTCGGAGGGGATGACCTCGCCGGAAATCTGCGTGGTCATGGCGGCCGCCTCGCGCAGCATGCCGGCGGCGAGATGGACGTTGAAGCCGGCCCAGCCGGCGGTCGCCCCGGTTTCGGCGGTCATCAGCTCGACGAATTGGCGGCGCCTTCGACGCCAGAAGATCGGCGGCCTTCAGCAGGATCGCGCGCCGGGCATTCGGGCCGGTGGCGGACCAGGCCGGGAAGGCGGCTGCGGCGGTGTCGGCCGCGCGCTTCGCATCCGCGATCTGGGCCGCCGCGGCGCGGCTTGCGACGTCGCCGGTGACGGGGTTGAGGCGATCGAAGGTCCCGCCGTTCGACGCCGGAACATCCTTGCTCTCGAGCAGCAGCGAGATTTCGTACATGGCTTTCTCTCCTCGGCGTGGCGTTACGATGATGGTGCGGCGGCTGGCAGCGCGCCGCCGAGATAGGCGCGCTGGACGGCGGGATCGGACTTCAGACTGATCGGCCGTGCCGTGCCCGACGATGATGCCGTTTTCGAGCACATAGCCGCGGTCGGCGATCCGCAGGCTTTCCTGCGCGTTCTGCTCGACCAGCAGTAATCCGACGCCGGCCTCGCGCACCCGCCGCAAGGTTGCGAACAACTCCTGCACCATGGCAGGCGAGAGCCCGAGCGAGGGTTCGTCAAGCAGAAAGGATATCCGGATTGGACATCAGCGCGCGGCCGATGGCGAGCATCTGCTGTTCGCCGCCGCTCATGGTGCGCGCGATCTGGGCGGCGCGTTCGCGCAGGCGCGGAAACAGCCCGAGCACCTGTTCGCGCCGCGCCGCTTCGCCGTCGCGGGCGCGCTTCGGATTGGCGCCGAGCAGGAGATTTTCCTTCACCGTCAGGTCGCCGAAGATGCCGCGGCCTTCGGGGACCAGCGCCAGTCCGCTTTCGACGATCTCGTGTGCCGGGAGTGCCAGAGATATCGCGGCCGGCAAGGCTGCACCTGCTTGCCCGGAAGCGTACGCACCACGCCCGCGATGGCCTTCAGGAGCGAGGTCTTGCCGGCGCCGTTGGCGCCGAGGATCGTGACGATCTCGCCGCGCCCGACGTTGAGCGCGACGCCGTCGAGCGCGCGATGCAGGCCATAGGCCAGGCTGAGATTGGCGACCTCAAGCATCGGCGGCCACCCCGCCAAGATAGGCCTTCACGACCGCCGCATCGCTCAGAACATCAGCGGTCGCGCCTTCGGCGATCTTGCGGCCGCTGCTCATGACGACGCAGCGGTCGCACAGCGCGCGCACCGCGTTCATCACATGCTCGACCAGCACGATGGTGATGCCCGTCCGCCTTCAACGACCGGATCAGGTCGATGCCGATCATGAGTTCGGATGGATTCAAGCCCGCGAGCCATTCGTCGAGCAGCAGCAGCCGCGGCTTGGCGGCGAGGGCGCGGGCGAGCTCCAGGCGTTTGCGGTCGATGTAGGTGAGGTCGGCCGCCGGCCGCCGGTCGTGCCCGGCAAGGCCGACGCGATCGAGCAGCGTGTCGATCCGAACCTCGGCCTCAGTGGCGGGCAGATGCGGCTTCTGGAACGCCAGCCCCGCCTTGATGTTCTCGCGGCAATCCATGCCGTCGAGCACGCGGACGAGCTGAAACGTCCGCGCCAGGCCGAGCCGCGCGATCCGGTACGACGGCAAGGCCCGCGATGTCCCGGCCCATCAGGCGGATGGTGCCGGCATCGGGACGCAGCACGCCCGACATCAGGTTGAGCGCCGTCGTCTTGCCGGAGCCGTTGGGGCCGAGCAGGCCCATGATTTCACCTTGCGCGACCGCAAAGCCGAGATCGTTGACCGCGACGAGCCCGCCGAAGGCGCGACGCAGGCCGGCGACTTCGAGAACCGCGTTGCCGCTGTCCGGGCTCATGCGGCCACCCGTGCGGTGGTTTTCGCTGCCCGGCGTCGCCGCCAGCTTCTCGAACAGTCCCGCGACGCCCGCGCGGCAGCATGTAGACGATCAGCAGGAAGATGCAGCCGAGGATGATCGTGAACGTGTTCGGAAAGCGCGCGCTCAGGAGCTCGAACAGCAGCGTCAGCGGCACCGCGCCGAGCACCGGTCCCCACAGCCGGTGCGCGCCGCCGAGCAGCGCCATGATCAGCACCTGAAACGAGATCATCGAGTTGAAGGCGATCGATGGTTCGATATAGGTCCAGCGCGGCGCCATGATTGCGCCGACCAGCGTCATGACGGTGGCGCTGATCGTGAACAGGGCGACCTTGGCGAAGGTGGTATCGATCCCGCAATGCTTTGCGACGGTCTCGTCCTCGCCGATCACCCGCAGCGCAAAGCCGAGCCGCGAGCGCGCGATCAGCCAGCCCAGCAGGAACACGGCGGCGGTGAGCGCCAGCAACTGCCAGTAAATATCCGACTGGGTGATGTCGACGAAGACATAGCGCCCGAGCACGCGCGATTTGTTGACCTCGAACCAGACCACGAACTGGCGGATCAACTCGGTCAGGCCAAAGGTGAAGATGACGAAGTGCACGCCGCTCAGGCGCAGCGTCGAGAGCCCGACAACGGCAGCCACGATCGCGCCGAGCGCCGCGGCGATCAGCAGCACCAGCGGCCAGGGCAATATCTCGCCGAGCACGGCGACGGTATAGGCGCCGACGCCGAAGAAGGCGGTCGTTGCCAGCGAGACGTAGCGCGTGGGCCCGGAGAACATGCCCCAGGCCGTCGCCAGCACGGTGTACTGCAAGAGGCTGATGGCGAGCGCGAGATAATAGGCGTTGCCAAGACGCGGCACGAAGGCCAGCAGCGCAAAGGCTGCCAGCGCAAGGGCGCCAAGGCCTGCGGTTCGCGCGGTCATCGCGTCGCCCTGCCGAACAGGCCGGCCGGCTTCACCAGCAGCACGGCGAGGAACAGCGCGAAATTGACGGCAAGCGTCAGGCCGGGATCGACATAGGAGGCGACCAGCGCCTCGCTGAGACCAAGCGCGAGGCCCGCGACCAGGCAGCCCAGCATGTTGCCGACGCCGCCCATCACGACGACGATCAACGCCTTCATGGTGAAGACCACGCCGGATGACGCGCTGAAGGTGAGGAAGGTGCTGACCAGCACGCCAGCCGCAGCCACCAGCGCGCCGCCCAACGCAAAGGTCAGGGCGGAGGCTTGCGGCACGTTGATCGCGACAAGCTGGGCGGCAAAGGGATCGACGGCGACGGCGCGGACCGCCGTGCCGGCGCGGGTCCGTGTCAGCGCCAGATAGAGCGACGAGCCCAAGCAGGATGGTGATGCCGAGTGCGGCGAGGCGGTTGGCCGCGACGGTCTCGCCGAGAAACTGCACCGGGAAGGCGAGGAACGAGTAGCTGTAATAGGCTCCGCCGAACAGCGCGAGCATCGAGCCCTGAATGACGAAGGTGAGCCCGAAGGTTGCGAGAATGCTGTCGACCTCCAGTGCGTCGCGGTTGGGCGCGCGGCGCACCAGTGGCGTGAGCAGCAGCTTGTAGATCGCGAAATTCAGTACGAAGGCGAGGGGGACGACCAGCACCAGTCCGGCAAAGGGACTGATCGCCCATCCCGTGAACAGCCAGTGCGATGCAAAGGCGGCTGCAATCAGAAACTCGCCGTAAGAGAGGTTCATGATGCGCGCAACGCCGTACTGGAGCGTGAGCCCCATGGCGATGAGCGCATACATGCCGCCCAGCATCAGGCCGGTCAGGATGGCGTTGGTCATGGCACGACCGGCTGCGTGCGCTGCGCTTGCGTTAAGGCGCCACCCACGCCGGCTTCGGTACGATCGCTGTACGCGCACCTTCGTTGCCCGCCGGCGCGATGCCGTAGAATTCGCCGTCCTGCCACTGGCCAACCCACCAGTAGCGCGTCGGCATGTTGTTCTCGAGCTTGACCTTGCCGATCACGGTATCGAACGAACCGGTCTGCAGGTCCTTGATGACAGCGGCGCGGTCGATCTTGCCGACGCGTTCGATCGCCTGCTGCAGCATCTGCAGGCTGGCGTAGGTGACCGCGCTGGCCCAGCGGTCCGGCTCGGCGCCGTTGGCGGCGGAGGCCTTGTGGCGGGCGAGATAGTCCTTGATCGCCGGACTGTCGCCGCTCCAGCCGCCGATGCCTATGACGCCTTCGGTGTTCTTGCCGAATTTCTGGCGATAGAGCGGGAAAGCGGTGCCGACGCCGGTATAGAAGATTTTCGGATTGAAGCCGGCGATCCGCGATTGCTCGGTCAGCGCCAGCGTATCCGGCGGATAGCTGAAGGCGATGAAGACATCCGGATTGAGCGCCTTCACCTCATTGATGATCGGCGCGAGATCCTGCGTGCCGATCGGATAGCTCTTGTCGTAGGCGAGCTTGAATTTTGCGTTGGTGAGCGCCGGCCGCGCCGCGCTCGACAGGTCGATGCCGAAACCGTCGGCAATGCTGACCATCGCGACCGTGTCGCCGATCTTCTTTTCGTCGCGCAGTTTGGACAGCAGGTCGACCAGCGTCTTGGCGGCATCGGCGGACGTGCCGAGCATCCAGAAACTGTTGGGCCAGCGTTTTGCAAGTTCCGGCGCGCGGTCGGTCACGGCAGTCGCGGCGAGGTGCGGATAGCCATCGCGGTTGAGCGTCGGGCCGACCGCCAGATTGAGGCCGGTGCCCCATGGCGGAAGGATGAAATCGACCTTGTCCTGGTTGATCAGCCGCTCGAGCGCGCGCACGGCCTCTTCGGCATTGGAGCGGTCGTCGTACTGCACGACCTCGATCGGGACGCGCTTGTCGCCGAGCTTGATGCCACCGGCGGCATTCACTTCCTTCACCCACAATTCGTAGTTGGGGATCGTGGTGACCGCGGCGCCGCCGGTGTTCGGGCCGGTGCGCGAAATCGCGTAGCCGATCTTGATCGAGGTCTGCGCTTCGGCTATGGCGGCGAGGCCAATGGTGGCCGCGCAGGTGGCGGCCACAAGCAGAGCCGTGCGCCGCGTCAGAAATGTCATCATGTTCTCCTCCCAGAGATGCTTCGACCGGCACCATTGAACTGGCGCTCGTGATCGTGCTGACGTTAGGGGAGGTCCCGGGAGGCTTGGAATTGGACGAAACCGGGGAAAGATTGTACTTTTCTGGCAATTCGGCCTGTTCACAGGCGGCGGATTGTCTCAGGAGGCGGGAGCATGTCGGCATCACCAGGGCTGAACGGACTGCCGGTCGGCATCGCGCTGGCGGTGCGTGCGGAGGCGTTTTCGGCATCGCTGGCGGCGCGATCGTGGGTGATCCGCCAGAAGTCCGGTCGCCGCGCGCATCTGTTGCTGCTGCAATCGGATCGCGGTCATGCGTCATGGCACGGGACCGGCGTTGCGCTCGAAGCGCCGGCGCTGCTTTGGCTGCCGGGGAGCATCGATGCGACGGTGGAAGTGGGGCCGGGCGCGCACGGCTTCCTTTTGTCGGTGGACGATGATTTCCTGATCAAGATCGTCGCCGGCAATGCCGAGGCGCTGCATCTGCGCAGGACCACCGAGCGCGCTGCGCTGATCGGCGGCGAGGCGCTTCCGCCATATCTCGACACGATCGCTGCAATCGTGCCGCGCCGTCGTGGCGGAGCTGCGCACGCCAGGATATGGCGGCGCGACGCTGATCTCCTCGCATTTATTGTTGCTGTGTTTGCAGCTCTGGCGGCTCAGCGCCTCACATGACGAGCGTGACGAGGTGGCGGCGCGTGGCGGCGGTCCGGCGCTGGTCGGCAACTTCCTGCAAATGGTCGAGCTGCATTATCGCGATGGCTGGTCGGTGGCACGCTATGCAGACGTCCTTGGCGTCACCTCCGACAAGTTGCACGCCCATTGCCAGCGCGAGAAGAACTGCGGCCCGCGCGCGATCATCCACGAGCGGTTGCTTCGCGAAGCCTGCACGCGGTTGCAGCAGCTCGATCTGCCTGTCGAGCAGATCGGATACGGTCTGGGTTTCCGCGATCCGGCCTATTTCAATCGCTTCTTCCGCAAGTACCGCGGCGCGTCACCGGGGAACTATCGCCGGCAGATCCGGCTGGAGCATGCGCGCAGCGGCCCTTCCTACGCGGCGTGGCCATGAGGCGACGGTATTGAAGAATTCAACCGGCGCGCGAAGACGCCCGCGTCAGCGCCAGTAATAGCGGATGCCAACATAGACCACGGCGAGGCACGCAAAGATCAGCGCCACCGGAAGCCGTGGTTTTGTTGCCGGGCCGGATGCGGATGCGGCAGCCTTGGGCCGCGGGGGCGGCCGTCGGAACGCGGTGACGTTGCCGGTATCGGTGGCCGGCTCACTCGCGCGCGAGGGAATTTCGGGTGGCGTTCCGGAGCCGCCCATCTCGGCATAATAGCTCTTGTACATGAGCTGGATGGTCGCCTCGGAGGCATCTGCCTCGGTCATCCTCGCCAGTAGCTGCCGGTAGCCTTCCAGAAAGCTCTGCGCCTCGGCGGGCAGGGCGGAGAAGCCGTTGAGCTTGGCCAGCATTTTCCAGGTAGCAAAATCTGCCCTTGCGCGCGTATCGGCGCGTCGTGCAATCAACATATCGGCAGCTTTTGTCGGCATGGCGCGAGCGGTTCTTCCCTGTCCTTTGTTTTCTATCTGAAGTTTATGCGTTGCCGGTGATGAAGAGAAGCGCGCTGATCACATATCCGGTCAGTGTCCGCAGTATCGTCGAAATAACATCAAGATTTAGGCCGAGCTGCGCGCCGATGACGGGAAGCAGGATCAGAAGGCCGATCAGGATCAACATTCCGTAGGGTTCCAGCCGCGACAGCGGGTATGCCAGCACCCGCGGCAGCAGCCCGACGGCTACCCGGCCGCCGTCCAGCGGCGGGATCGGCAGCATGTTGAAGATCGCCAGCACGATATTGATCAGGAAAGCATTTTTGAGGTTGTCCGCCGTCCATTTGGCGGCGTCTGCCGGCACCAAAGGCAGGGCATGGAAGGCAAACGCCACGATCGTTGCCAGCGACGATGTTGGTGACGGGGCCGGCCAGCGCCACCCAGACCATGTCGAGCCGGGGATGGTTCAGGTTCCGGAAATTGACCGGAACCGGCTTGGCGTAGCCGAACAGGAACGGCGAATGCGACAGCAGCAGCAGGCCCGGCAAGAATCACGGTCCCGAACGGATCGATATGCTTGAGGGGATTGAAGCTGACCCGGCCAAGCTGCCAGGCGGTATTGTCGCCGAGCCGGTATGCCACAAAGGCGTGCGCGGCCTCGTGGAAGGTGATGGCGATGAGGAGGGGGAGCACCCAGACCGAAATGTCGTATAGCGAGATGTTCAAGCGGTCTGCCCCGGTTTTGCGCTTCGAAGCCGGTAGCCTAGCACGGCGCCGCTACTGGGGAACCGTCTCCTGATATTGCGGTAAACCGTCGTCGAGCCGCACCCAGGCGATCTTTTCCGAGACCCAGATGTGCTCGGTCGGCGCAAAGGCGTTGCGGTCGTCGAAGGCGGCCAGCGCGACGCCGACCACGGTACCGTTGGTCCGGCGGGAAAACAGCCGCGTGCCGCAAATCTTGCAGAACACCCGGTCGAGCGCCTCCGATGACGGATAGCGCGCGGTGTCACCCTCGACCGATAAGCGCCCGCTGGTCGAACAGCGCGCGGGCAAAGAATGGCGAGCCCATCGCCTTCTGGCAGTTGCGGCAGTGGCAGATGCGGACGTTGAGCGGCTCGCCCTCGGCCTTGAACCGGACTGCGCCGCAGAAACATCCGCCTTCCCGGATCATGCCCATCTCAATAGGTCGCCCGACCGCCGGAAATGTCGAACACCGCGCCGGTCGAGAACGCGCAATCCTCCGACGCCAGCCATGCGACCATCGCCGCGAGCTCTTCGACGAGGACGAAACGGCCCTTCGGAATTTTCGACAGCATGAAGTCGATGTGCTGCTGCGTCAGCTGGTCGAAGATCGCGGTTTTCGCCGCCGCTGGCGTCACCGCAGTTGACCAGGATGTCGTGCTGCGCGAGTTCCTTGCCGAGCGACTTGGTCAGCGCGATCAGGCCGGCCTTCGAGGCCGAGTAATGCGCGGCGTTGGGGTTGCCTTCCTTGCCGGCGATCGAGGCGATGTTGACGATGCGGCCGTATTTCTGCGCCATCATCGCCGGCACCACCGCCTTGCAGCAGATGAAGGGGCCGTCGAGATTGATGCGCAGCACCTTGCGCCATTCGTCGAGGTCGGTTTCCCACACCGTCTTGTTGATGCCGGCGATGCCGGCATTGTTGACGAGGATGTCGATCTTGCCCAGCGCCTTCAGCGTCTCGTCGCGGGTCTTCTCGACCGCGGCGAGGTCGGAGACGTCGACCTTGAAGGCCGAGACTGCGGCGCCGATTTCCTTCGCGGTCTTTTCCGCAAACGGCAGGTCATGGTCCCAGATCGCGACCTTCGCACCCGATGCGACGAAGCGCTCGGCAATCGCGCGCCCAAAACCCTGCGCCCCGCCGGTGACGACGGCGCAACGGCCGTTCAGATCGATCTTGTTCATGCTGGAAGCCTTTGATTGCGTGGACGTCAGAGCATGTAGCCGCCATCGACGACGAGGTCGACACCGGTGGTGAACGCGGCTTCGTCGCTCGCAAGATAGACCGCCATGGCCGCGATTTCCTCTGCGGTGCCCAGCCGCCCCATCTTCTGGCGGGCGACGAACATCTCTTTGCCCTGCGGGCCAACGGCCGCGGCGCGGTCGAGCATCGAGGGTGTCTCCACGGTGCCGGGGCAGATGCTGTTGCAGCGGATGCCCTGTGGTGATGAAGTCGAGCGCAATCGCGCGCGTGAGCAGCGAAACCGCGGCCTTGGACGCGCTGTAGACATAACGGTTGGCCGGTGGCCTCAACGCCGGCGCAAGACGAGATGTTGACGATGCTGCCGCCTCCGCCCGCCAGCATCGCCGGCAGGAACGCCTTGATGGTCCGGTGCATGGACTTGACGTTGAGGTCGAACGAGAAGTCCCAGTCTTCTTCCGAACAGTCCAGGATGGTTCCGTGGTGCACGAAGCCCGCCGCGTTGAGCAGGATGTCGGTCTTGCCAATGCGCTTGGCGAAGGCGTCGACGCTCGGCGGTGCTGCGAACGTCGAGCCGTGCCGTCTCGGCGACGCCTTCCTTGCCCAGGGCTGGCGATGCCGCTTTCATTGATGTCGGTGGCGATCACCGTGGCGCCTTCGCGCGCGAATGCTATTGCGCATGCGCGGCCGATGCCCGCCGCTGCGGCGGTGACAACAGCGCGCTTGCCCTTCAGTCGATCTGACATTCATTTCTCCCTGAGTCCGTCTTGATGATTTGTTTCGTCATTGCGAGCGAAGCGAAGCAATCCATTCCTCCGCCGCGGGGCTATGGATTGCTTCCGCCTTCGCCAAAGCTTCCGGCGGACAAGTCGTCGCTACGCTCCTGCAATGACGGCGGTACGCCTAGTGATTATCCCGCGCGACGCCGACCGTGCCGGCAATATTTTGATAGCGCGTGGCGAGTTCCATGCAGGCGCCGGTGGCCTGCTGGCCGACGGTCGAGCGATAGAGCTCCTGCCACGGCGTCTGGTTGGCCGGGTAGGGGAAGCCGCCCTTGGTCCTTCAGCTCGGCGCGACGCTTCTTCAATTCATCGCTCGTGATCAGGATGTTGGCGTCGCCCTTGTTGAGGTCGATGCGCACCTTGTCGCCGGTCCGCAGGATCGCAAGCCCGCCGTCGGCGGCGGCCTCCGGCGAGGCGTTGAGGATCGACGGCGAGCCCGAGGTGCCGGACTGCCGACCGTCGCCGATGCAGGGCAGCGACAGGATGCCGCGTTTGATCAGCGCCGCCGGCGGCTGCATGTTCACGACCTCGGCGCCGCCGGGATAGCCGATCGGCCCGGCGCCGCGGATGAACAGCACGCAGTGCTCGTCGATGTTGAGCGAGGGATCGTCGATGCGGTCGTGATAGTCCTCCGGCCCCTCGAACACGATGGCGCGGCCCTCGAACGCATTCGGGTCTTTGGGATTGATCAGATAGCGGTCGCGGAATTCCTTCGAGATCACGCTGGTCTTCATGATCGCGGAATCGAACAGGTTGCCGCGCAGCACCAGGAAGCCCGCATCCTTCACCAGCGGCTTGTCGTAGCTCCAGATCACGTCGCCGTCGGGCTTGGCCGCCTCGCGGCAGTTCTCGCCCATGGTGCGGCCGTTGACGGTCATGGCGTCCTCATGGATGCGCTTGTGCGCCATCAATTCGCGCACCACCGCCGGCACGCCGCCGGCGCGATGATATTCCTCGCCGAGATAGAAGCCGGCCGGCTGCATGTTCACCAGCAGCGGGATGTCGTGGCCGATGCTTCTGCCAGTCGTCGATCGAGAGCTCGACGCCGATGTGCCGGGCGATGCGCGTTGATGTGGATCGGCGCGTTGGTCGAGCCGCCGATCGCCGAGTTCACCACGATGCAGTTCTCGAACGCCTTGCGGGTCAGGATGTCGGAGGGCTTGCAGGTCCTCCCACACCATCTCGACGATGCGCTTGCCGGTCTCATAGGCGATCTGGCCGCGCTCGCGGTAGGGCGCGGGGATCGCGGCGCAGCCCGGCAGCGACATGCCGAGCGCCTCGGCCAGCGAGTTCATGGTCGAGGCGGTGCCCATGGTGTTGCAGTGGCCGACCGAGGGCGCCGAGGACGCCACCAGCTCGATGAACTCGTCGTAGTCGATCTCGCCGGCGGCAAGCAGCTCGCGCGCCTTCCAGACGATGGTGCCGGAGCCGGTGCGCTCGCCGTTGAACCAGCCGTTCAGCATCGGGCCGCCCGACAGCACGATGGCCGGCAGTTGACGGTCGCCGCCGCCATCAGGCAGGCCGGCGTGGTCTTGTCGCAGCCGGTGGTCAGCACCACGCCGTCGAGCGGATAGCCGTACAGGATCTCGACCAGGCCGAGATAGGCGAGGTTGCGGTCGAGCGCCGCGGTCGGCCGCTTGCCGGTCTCCTGGATCGGATGCATCGGGAATTCCATGGCGATGCCGCCGGCCTCGCGGATGCCCTCGCGCACGCGGTGCGCCAGTTCGAGATGATGGCGGTTGCACGGCGACAGGTCGGAGCCGGTCTGGGCGATGCCGATGATCGGCTTGCCGGACTGCAGCTCCTCGCGGGTCAGGCCGTAGTTCAGGTAGCGCTCGAGATAGAGCGCGGTCATTCCGGGGTTGTGCGGGTTGTCGAACCACTCGAGGGAACGTAGTTTCCGGCCCTTGCCATTGGTGGCAGTTTTGTTGTCGTTGTTTTTCATTGGTTCCTCCCGCACTGCAAACTCGTGGACGGCTTAAATCACGGCAGCGATTGCACCATGCAAGAATTTCATCCGCTGCAACGCGCTTGCCTTCTTCCGTCTGAGCCATCCGATCTTATTCGGCTCAAAAGATAGCGCTACCATTTTCTGTCCGCGCGTCGATCCGTGTCGGAGGCGCGCGCGATCAAGCGCCTTGCGGCATCGAGCTTTCGCGGACCATCAGCTGAAAACCAAGGTCGAGAACCGGCTCCGGCGGGCGACGGCCCTCGATCGCGTCGATCACCATCGTGACAGCGTGCCGGCCCATTTCGTAGCGGTTGGTGCGCACGCTGGAAAGCGAGGGGACCGCGGAGGCCATGAACTCCAGGTCGTTGAAGCCGACGATGGCCAGATCGCTCGGGAACCGATATCTGCCGGCGCTGGCATTCGAACAGGACGCCGAGCGCAAGGTCGTCGTTGACGCAGAAGACGGCGTCGATGTCGGGCGCTCTGCGCCAGGAGGTCGGCGAACAGCGTGCCGCCAAGCGTGACGGAGGTTGGCACGGAAGTCGTCACGATGAGGGTCGGATCGAACAGCGAGGCCGCCTTCATGGCATCACGATACCCTTCGAGCCGTCGCTGCACGCGAGGATCCATTCGCGCGCCGAGAAATCCGATGCGCCGGCATCCTTGCTCAAGGATGTGCGAAATCGCCGCAAAAGCTGCGTCGTAATGCGAGAAGCCGACCATCATGTCCACGGGACTGTCGCCGA
>CAWIZF010000051.1:0-204397 GCA_963840465.1 uncultured Alphaproteobacteria bacterium
GACCAGCCGATTCGGCGGCGCGCGATCGATCACGGGCCTCGCGGGGACAGGGGCACGACGGCCCAGCCACTCGCGCAGCAGCACGGCCGCTCCAACAGCGGCCGCCTTCAGGTCAGCTTGGGGCCCCAGCGATCTCAGCGACCGAGCGAGGCGTCCTGCACCATCCATTGCACGAGCCTGTCCAAGTGTTGTTCCCGCAAGGTTTTTTGCGGTTCTGGCACAGATAGCGTCTCGGGCTTGCCGGGACTTGGTGCTGACCTGAAGTCGGAACAGCGCGGCCCGGCAGCCAAGCGCCACATGCGCCGCCAGCGTTAACCTTCGGACTTCCTGGTAAACAAAGTGTAAATTCGGGGCGGGCGTGACGCGCTTTGAGGCGTCTTTTGAGGGGTTTGCCCCACAATTCTTAGGATTTTAGCAATATTTCTCAAGGCGAGGTTAGTCCCGGGTTAACGGCCTGTTAACGGGCCTGACCGGGCCGGTCAGATCCGGCCCCGGCTGCGCCGTTCGGCCAGCGCGATCTGGTCGCGCAGAAAATCCGAGAATTCGATCCCCTGCGCCTTCAGCGCCTTCGGGTAGAGCGATGCCGCGGTCAGGCCCGGCAGCGTGTTGGTTTCCAGGTAAACCAGCCCCTTCGCCGAGACGATGAAGTCGGTCCGGGAGTAGCCGCTGCAGGACAACGCTTTGTGCGCCCGCAGCGCCTGATCCTTCAGTTGCGCCGTGATGTCAGGAGAAAAGCGCCCCGGGCAGATCTCCTGAGTCGATTTGAGCAGATATTTGGCCGCGTAGTCGAAGGTGCCCTCCCCCGGGACGATCTCGACCGGCGGAAGCGACATCAACGTGCCATCCGATTGCTCCAGCACGCCACAGGTTGCTTCCACGCCCGCGACGAACGGCTCGATCAGATATTCTTCGGTCCTGGCGGCGTTGCGGACCGCGACGAGGTCCTGCTTGGCGTTGACAAAGATCAGGCCGTAGCTCGAACCGTCCCGCGCCGGCTTTGCGATCAGCCTGCCGTATTCGGCAAACGCCGCGTCAATGTTTTCCAGGGCGACGCCGGCCGGCGCCGCGACGCCCGCAATCGCCGCAAACCGTTTCGCCGCGGCCTTGTCGAAGGCGAGGTTCGACGACGCCGAGCCGGACCCGGTGAAGGCAATCCCGCGCAGTTCGCACATCGCCTGCAATTCGCCGTTCTCGGCCCGGCCGCCATGCAGGCCGAGCACCAGCACGCGATCCTCGGCCTTCGCCTTGTCGAGCGCGGCTTCGAGCGGCAGGCCGCGGTTGCCGGGTTTGAATTCATCCTCGAACGGGCGCGAATGCTCGAGCAGCTTTTGCGATGCGACCTCATGCACGGTATCGGCGACGTCCCAGAACCAGAGGTCGGCTTCGGGCAACGCGCGATGCAGCGCCTGCGCGCTTGCGACCGAGACAAGGCGCTCTTTATTGGTGCCGCCAAAGAGAATGGTAATCCGCATCAGCCTTGCCCAATTCCGACCCGCTTGATTTCCCAGTGTAGCTCGATTCCAGAATTCGCTTTAACCCGCTCGCGCACGGTTTCACCCAGCGTTTCAATATCATGCCCGGTGGCGTTACCGGTATTGATGAGGAAATTGCAGTGCATTTCCGAGACCTGCGCCCCGCCCACGCGCAAGCCCCGGCAGCCGGCGGCGTCGATCAGTTTCCAGGCGCTGTCGCCGGGCGGATTCTTGAAGGTCGACCCTCCGGTCTTTTCGCGAATCGGCTGAGCCGTTTCGCGGTGGGTCTGCACCTCGTTCATCCGCGCGCGAATGGTCTCGGCGTCCGTGACCGCGCCGCGAAAACGCGCCGAGGTGAAGATGATCGACGGGTCGACGCCACTGTTGCGATAGACGAACTTCATGTCGGCATTGCCGAAGACGTGCCTGGCGCCGTCGCGGCCGATGCCGACAGCCTCGATCAGAACGTCCTTGGTCTCGCTGCCATTGGCGCCGGCATTCATCCGCAGCGCGCCGCCGATGGTGCCGGGAATGCCGAAGAAGAATTCCATGCCGCCGATATTGGCGGCCGCCGCTGTCTCAGCCACCCGCTTGTCGAGCGCGGCGGTGCCGGCGCTGACGATATCGCCGGAAGCGGACGTCTCGCCGAATGCCCGCGGCGACAGCCGGATCACCACCCCCGCCATGCCGCCGTCGCGTACGATCAGGTTGGAGCCGACGCCGACGACATAGACCGGCAATTCCTTCGGAAGCAGCTTTAAGAAGTACGCGAGATCGTCCTCATCCGCCGGGGTAAACAGCACCTGCGCCGGCCCGCCGACGCGAAACCACGTCAGCTCCGCCAGCGACTGGTTCGCCAGCAACCGCCCGCGCAGCTCCGGCATGGCGGCTTTGAGGTCGGGTGTGATGTCGGGAAAGGTCACGGCTAACCCAACGCCTTCAATTCATCCGGCAATGCGTAGGCCCATTGCGTGATGTTGCCGGCGCCCAGGCAGACGACGAGGTCGCCGGGGCCCGCAATGCCGCGAACGACTTTTGCCAGTTCGCCTGAATTCGGCAGCGGGATCACCTCGCGATGGCCATGGGCGCGCAGGCCGAGCACGAAATGATCGCGGTCGATGCCTTCGATCGGCGCCTCACCGGCCGGATAAACCTCGGCAACAACAACGGCGTCGGCATCGTTGAAACAAGTGCAGAATTCCTCGAACAGCGATTGCAGCCGGGTGAAGCGATGCGGCTGCACCACGGCGACGACCTTGCCGTTGGTGGATTCACGCGCCGCTTTAAGGACGGCCGCGATCTCGACCGGGTGATGGCCGTAATCGTCGATCACGGTGACGCCGTTCCATTCGCCGGTCCGGGTGAAGCGCCGCTTGACGCCGCCAAAACCCGCGATCGCCTTGCGGATGGCATCGTCGGACATGCCGAGTTCGTGCGCCACCGCAATCGCCGCCGTCGCGTTCGAGGCATTATGCCGTCCCGGCATCGGCAGCGTGATGTCAGCTATCTCGTGCATGGCGTCGGTCTTGCGGTTGCGGAACACGACCTTGAAGTTGGAGCCGCCGCCGTTCGGCGTCAGGTCGACCAGCCGCACATCGGCCTGCGGGTTTTCACCGTAGGTGATGATGCGGCGATCCTCGATCTTGCCGACAAGGGTCTGCACCACGGGATGATCGGTGCACATCACGGCAAAGCCATAGAACGGCACGTTCTCGACGAAATTGCGGAACGCGTCCTGGATTGCCTCGAACGTCTTGAAGTGATCGAGATGCTCGGGATCGATGTTGGTGACGATCACGACATCGGAGGGCAGCTTCAGGAACGTGCCGTCGCTCTCGTCGGCCTCGACCACCATCCAGTCGCCGGCGCCGAGCCGGGCGTTGGAGCCATAGGCGTTGATGATACCGCCGTTGATCACGGTCGGATCGAGATCCGCCGGCATCGAGCAGCGTCGCCACCATCGTCGTCGTGGTGGTCTTGCCGTGGGTGCCCGCAATCGCGACGCAGCTTTTCAGCCGCATCAGTTCGGCGAGCATTTCGGCGCGGCGCACCACCGGGATGCGCTGGGCGCGGGCCGCCATCAGTTCCGGATTGTCGCGCTTGATCGCGGTCGAGACCACGACCACGTCGGCGCCGTCGACATTCTCGGCCTTGTGGCCGACCGAGACCTTGACGCCCTTCTCGCGCAGCCGCGCGACATTGCCGCTCTCGGAGGCGTCCGAGCCCTGCACGGTATAGCCCAGATTGACCAGCACCTCGGCGATGCCGCTCATGCCGATCCCGCCGATCCCGACGAAGTGAATGGGTCCGATCTCGCGCGGCAGTCTCATGGAATTCGCACCTTCGCCGTCATGCCCGGGCTAGTCCCGGGCATCCACGTCTTATTCTCACTGACTTATGAAAGACGTAGATGGCCGGGACAAGCCCGGCCATGACGCCAGAACGTCGAAAAATCATCGTTGCCGCCTAGATTCCGGCCGTTTTCATCACCAGATCGGCCAGCCGTTCGGCGGCATCCAGCCTGCCGACCTTGCGGGCGGCAGCGGCCATCGCGGTCAGCCGCGCCGGCTCGGCGGCAAGCGCGGAGATTTCCGCCGCCAGCCGGTCGGGCGTGAATTCGGCCTGCGGAATCCGCAAAGCCCCGTCCACCTTCGCCAGCACGCCGGCATTGGCGAACTGGTCCTGGTCGATCGCGCCGGGCAGCGGCACCAGAATCGAGGGCCGGCCGATCGCGGCGAGTTCCGCCACCGTGCCGGCGCCGGAGCGCGAGATCACGAGATGGCTCGACGCCAGCCGCGCCGGCAGGTCGGTAAAGAACGGCGCGAGTTCGGCATTGATCCGGCGCCGCTCATAGATCGAGCGCACCCGCCCCATGTCTTCCTTGCGCACCTGCTGAGTCAGGATCAGGCGGCTCCACAGCATCGGCTCCAGCTTTTCGATGGCGCCCGGCACGATATCGCTCATGACCCGCGCGCCCTGGCTGCCGCCGACCACCAGCAGACGCAGCGGCCCGTTCGGTTCGGGCGATGCAAACGGCACGGCGGCGGCCGTGAGGACCGCGGGCCGCATCGGCGTGCCGACGGTCACCGTCTTGCCCGCCAGATCAGGATCGCGATCGAGCACGCCCGGCAGCGAGGTGGCAATGGCGTTGACGCGGCGGGAGAGAAAGCGGTTGGCGCGGCCGAGCACGGCGTTGGCGTCGTGAATGATGCCGGGCACGCCGAGCAGCCGTGCCGCCATCAGCGGCGGCAGCGTCGGATAACCGCCGAAGCCGACCACGGCGGCAGGTTTTAGCCGCCGCACCAGCCTGACGGCAACCAGCGTGCCGTAACCGAGCGTGTAAGCGGTGCGCACCAGCGCCACCAGCGAGCGGCCGCGGACGGTCTCGCTCGGCACCACGTCGATATTATCCCTGGTGAACAGGCCGCTGTACTGCAATGCGCGGGCGTCGGTTGCCAGACGCACGCGCAGGCCGCGCTTGATGAGCTCGACGCCCAGCGCCTCGGCGGGAAACAGATGACCGCCGGTGCCGCCGGCGGCGAGTAGAATGAGAGGTGCGTTTTTGTCCATGGCTTCAAATAGCCGACGGCGGGGCCGCCGTCACCACAGACGTGTCGTCAAGCGTAACTGCGCGAGACGCCGGCCGCGTTCATCGATTCCACCTCGGTGCGCGGACGCTGCCGGGTCAGCGCCAGCATCATGCCGACGCCATAGGCCAGCGAGATGATCGACGAGCCGCCATAGGAGATGAAGGGCAGCGTCATGCCCTTGGCGGGGATCAGTTGCAGGTTGACCGCCATGTTGATCGCGGCCTGCACGCCGAACAGGATCGCAAGCCCCGACGCCGCAAAGCGCGCGAACATATCTTCGCTCGAATAGGCGCGCGTCAGCGTGCGAATCACGACGAAGGCGAACAGCGAGACCAGCGCCAGGCACAGGATGATGCCGAACTCTTCGGCGGCCACCGCGAACACGAAATCGGTGTGGCTGTCCGGCAGGCTGCGCTTTGCAATCCCCTCGCCGGGTCCGAGGCCGAACCAGCCGCCGTTCCAGAACGCCTCCATCGCCATGTCGACCTGGAACGTGTCGCCCGAAGCCGGGTTCATGAAGCGCTTGATGCGGCCTGCGACGTGCGGCACCAGCAGATAGGCGCCAAACAATCCGAGGCCCGCGGCGCCCGCAAGGCCGGCGACCCAGATCATCCGCATCCCAGCGATGAAGAACAGCGCGCCCCATACCATCAAGATCAGCATGGTCTGGCCGAAATCCGGTTCCATCACCAGGAGCGACACCAACGTCAGCAACAGCACGATCGCCATCGAGGTCGCCGGCATTTCCGGCCGCTTGGTCGATTCCGCAAACAGCCACGCCGCCATCACCACAAAAGCGGGTTTGGCGGATTCGGAGGCCTGGATGTTGACGCCAAGCAGCGTGATCCAGCGCCGCGAGCCCTTGACCTCGGCGCCGAACGCCAGCGTCGCCACGATCAGCAGAATCGAGACCACGAACACCAGCAGCGCAAGCCGGCGGATCTGCTTGGGCGACAGGAACGACACCCCGATCAGCACCATCAAGGACGGCAGCAGGAACAGAACGTGCCGGCCGAAGAAATGGAAGGGATCGAGCCCGATCCGGGTCGCCACCGGCGGGCTCGCCGCCAGCGACAGGATGACGCCGCCCAGCATCAGCGCCATGATCGCGCCGAGCAGCAGCTTATCCACGGTCCACCACCAGTCCGAAAACGGGGTGCGTTGGTCACGGTGGAGCATGGGCGTCCCCAAATGGCAGAGGTAGCGCCCATTGGTGGCGGAGGATGGTTTATAGGGGGTTAATGGGATGGGTAACTTTTGAGGGATCAAGCCGACGCGGCGTAGGATGGGTGGAGCGCAGCGATACCCATCAATGGCAATTGGCGAAAGATGATGGGTTTCGCTGCCGCTCCACCCATCCTACGGCAACTACCTTATCCTTGTCTCGGCCGCGATCAGCTCTTTGCCTTCCGCGGTCGTGATCGTCAGCCGCACCTGTTCGCCGCTGTGGCCTTCGGGAATCGCCGCGGAAATGCGATTTCCGTTTTTCGGGTCGGCTTGTCACGGCGTCGTTGAACAATATCGCATCGCCGCGCTTCAACGTGACGCGCAACGGCGTGGCCGGTTCGATACTGAAGAACTGAAGATTCACGCCCGATGCCGCGGCCGAGAAATTGATCAGGATATTCTCGTTCGCAGCCGTCACGTTGCTCATGCCGACGGTCGGGCTGTAGGTCTCCGGGATAGACACCTCGCCCCGTGCCGGAAGCTGGGCGCGGTGGAAAAACTGGTCCGACACGCCGGCCCATAATTCGACGTAAGGCCGCGCTTCGTTCGGGTCCTTGCGTGCGTCGGTTTCGTTCGTGAACGACGGATATCCCCACGTCCACATCTTCAAACCCCGCGTGACCTTGTTGTCGGCGATGCGGATGATCCCCTCCTCATTGTCGTGGTTGATCACGCCCCAGAAATTTCCGCCCTGCATATCGGGCGCCGCGTAGGCGATGCCCATCGTCGGCCAGTTCCTGAAGTGGCGCAGCTTTTCGAAACGGCTCCTGCCCGCGCCTGCGCTCTCGTCGCCACTGGACAGATTGGCGGACCAGGCGGGCGTGCTGTAGGCCTCGATCGGCGCGATGATTTCGGCGCCGCCGGTCGTCCTCGGATTGTTCGGGTCCGATCCCGGCGCCAGCGTCGTGCAGGTCCAGTACTCGTAATCGATCGTCCGGCCTTGCGGATTTTTCAGCACCACGCGCGCATCGAGCGCGGCGCGATCGGCCTTCAGCGTGACATAGTACGTCGCTTCGATGCCCGTCGAACCCTTGAGGAACTGCTTTGGTGCCGCGGAATATGCGGTATCATCCCTGAGCGACATCGACACCGTCACTTCGCCGGCACTCTCCTTCACCACCTTGAAATCCCACGGCTTCAGCCACGCCTTGCCGTGCTCGGCATCGGGGAACGTCGGGAAGATGCCGCCATACACCATCAGCCAGTCGTAATAAAAATTGCCGGCCGTCATCCCGTAGGGCACGCCGACTTCGGTACGATAAAGTTGTTCGTGGCCGGTCGGCTTGTAGATGATGGAAAGAATGCGTCCGCCAAATTCGGGCACGAGCGTTACCTTCAGATATCGATTCTCGAGCACATGGGCCTTGAACGTGCGATCGACGATGGTGTTCTTGTCGAGCGAGCCGCTGACGAATCCGTTCTCGGCATCTGTCGCGTATTTGACGGTGCTCCACGAGATCGTCGACTCGCCGAGAGAGACGCCGTCGAACGCCAGCGAAGCCGTACCTACAAAAGCCAAGGTCGCGGAAAATACCGCTAACGCGAAACGAACAAGGTTACGTGAGCGAGCATGAATTGCCATTTGCGACACTCTCCAATCAGCAGGAGCTCTCCTACGTCGCAATCATTCAAGCGGAAGCAATCCGTTCAACAGAGGCACATCGGGCACGACGGAAACCCTGTCTCGGGCAGTCCGAAGTAAGTCCTGATCGGCTTTGGGAAGAGACGGCAAATCACCGTCCTTGAAGAAACCCAGGGCCTTGAGAGGAAGCGCCGGATCTCTCCGGTAGTTCGTGGCGAACGCCCCTAACGCTTTCTCCAGTGAAACGCCGGCCGACAACATCGCCGAGATGTCGCGATAATCCTTGGCTTCTGCCCGGTCCAAAATCGCCTTCAGCTTGGTGGCGAGCAAGTCGTCGAGCGACGCAACCACAAGCACCCCATCCCTCGTCCGGAGCGGATCATTGATACGCCCCAGCGCGAGTCCCCCGAAGAAGGATACCTTGACCGGGCCGGATGGCATCGACACGCCCATGACAAGGGTATTTTTGTCTTCCTGAATAGTCCGCGCATTCCGGACAAACTGAAAGCTTGCCTCGATTCGCGCTTTTTCCAACGGCTCGGCCTTGAAGAAATCGAAATCGATCGAGACGCGATGGCCAAGGTGGAGCGCAACGGCGGTGCCTCCATACAAGACGAAAGACAGATCGGGCGCGGGAGCAAGCTGGGGCCAGATCTCCTTCTGGGCCTGTGGAAGGATTTCGATCCGAGGATCAAACGGGTCCGGCATGGAACGATCTCGCGGGAGCTGCATCGGGTATCGAGCGGCCGGTAACCCGCATCAAGCGGCCGCGCCAAAACTCCCAGGAGCGCTCGTCAATCCATCCTGGCTCGGCCCGAAGCATCATCTCGGCAAGCCGATCGCAGCCAAGCATTTGCTCCAACCGCCGCACGTCCTCGAAACCGGCCATGCTCATCGCCTGGGCCAGGATTCTGGCGTCCGAACGGGGCTGCGAACCGACCGGCTCCCACCAGAAAAACTTCCTCTCCAGTTCAGAGAAAAATCCCCCGAGGTGGCCACCGGTCAATGAAGTTTCCATAGCAATAACTTAGCACGAGCGGTCAAACTAAGCCAGCCGCTGCACATGCAAGTTGGGCGGTGTTGCCTCACACCACCGGCTTCACACCCGGGATCGCCGTGACCAGATCGCGGAACTTGGCGCCGCGGATTTCGAAATTGCGGTACTGGTCGAACGAGGCGCAGGCGGGCGACAGCAGCACGATCGCGTCGGCGATCCCCGAGGCTTCGGCGTCGCGCGCGGCGTTAGCCACGGCGACATCCAGCGTTTCGGAAATCTCGTGCGGCACGCGCTCGCCCAGCGTTCCTGCAAATTCCTGTGCGGCTTCGCCGATCAGATAGGCTTTGCGGATGCGCGGAAAATATTCGGTGAGGCCCGTAATGCCGCCCTGCTTCGGCTTGCCGCCGGCGATCCAGAAGATATCGCCGAAGGACGACAGCGCATGCGCGGCGGCGTCGGCATTGGTGCCCTTGGAGTCGTTGACGAACAGCACGTTGCCGCGGCGACCGACCTGCTCCATGCGGTGCGCGAGGCCGGGAAAGCTGCGCAGGCCGTTTTGCAGCGTATCGACGGAGATATCCATCGCGAGCGCACAAGCCGCCGCGCAGGCCGCGTTCTGCGCATTGTGCAGGCCGCGCAGCGACCCGATGCCGCCGAGCCTGGCGATCTCGCGGCGCGCGCCGCCGGAGGCCTGCACGATGGTTTCACGCTCGACATAGATGCCGTCGGGCAGCGGGTACTTCACGGAGATCCGCACCACGCGCTTGCCCGACTGATCGAGCCGGTCGGCAATGTTGCGGCACCAGCCATCGTCGACGCCGACAATGGACGTGCCCTGCGGCTGCACGCCGGCGACCAGCCGCGCCTTTACGGCGGCGTAATTCTCCAGCGTGCCGTGACGGTCGATATGGTCCTCGCTGACATTGAGCAGAATGCCGACCGATGGATCGAGCGAGGGCGCCAGATCGATCTGGTAGGACGACATCTCGACCACATGCACGCGGCCCATGCGCGGCGGCTCCAGCGACAGGATCGCAGTGCCGATATTGCCGCCCATCTGGGTGTCGTAGCCGGCCACCTTCATCAGATGCGCGATCAGCGCGGTCGTGGTCGACTTGCCGTTGGTGCCGGTGATGGCGACGAACGGCGCGTCCGGCGCGTGGCGGCGGCGTTCGCGGCAGAACAGTTCGATGTCGCCGATCACCTCACAGCCGGCCTGCCGCGCCATCAGCACCGACCAATGCGGCGCCGGATGCGTCAGCGGCGCGCCGGGGGTGAGGATCAGCGCCGCAAAATTCGACCACGACACCGTGCGCAGATCGGCAGTGGTGAAGCCGGCCTGCGCCGCCTTGGCGATATTCTCAATGCTGTCGTCGCCCGCGATCACTTCCGCGCCGCCCGCCTTCAAGGCGTGGCAACTCGCAAGGCCGGAGCCGCCGAGGCCGAAAACGGCGACGGTCTTGCCCGCGAAGGATGTGACGGGGATCATGGCGCGCGGCTCACCGCAGCTTCAGCGTGGAGAGGCCGGCGAGCGCCAGCATCACCGAGATGATCCAGAACCGGATCACGATCTGCGGCTCGGTCCAGCCCTTCTGCTCGAAATGATGATGCAGCGGCGCCATCCGGAACACGCGTTTTCCCGTCAGCTTGAACGAGGCCACCTGCACGATCACGGAGACGGCCTCCAGCACGAACAATCCGCCGATCACGGCCAGCACGATCTCGTGCTTCACCGCCACCGCGGTCGCACCGAGCATGCCGCCGAGCGCGAGCGAGCCGGTGTCGCCCATGAAGATCGAGGCCGGCGGCGCGTTGAACCAGAGGAATCCGAGGCCGGCGCCGAGCACCGCGCCGCACAGCACGGCGAGTTCGCCGGTGCCGGCGACATATCTGATCTGCAGATAGTCGGAGAACACCGCGTTGCCGGTCAAATACGAGATCATGCCGAAGCTGGCGGCGGCGATCATGACCGGCACGATCGCAAGGCCGTCGAGGCCATCGGTCAGGTTCACCGCATTGCCGGCGCCGACGATGACGAACGCGCCGAAAGCCACGAAGAACCAGCCGAAATTGATCACCACGTCCTTCAGGAAGGGTACCGCAAGCGAGGTCGACGTCGCGTCGCGGCCGAGCCGCACCAGCGCGTAGCAGGCCACCAGCGCAATCACCGCCTCGATCAAGAGCCGCAGCTTGCCGGCGAAGCCGCTGTGGCTCTGCTTCGTCACCTTCAGATAGTCGTCGTAGAAACCGACGAAGCCGAAGCCGAGCGTCACCGCGAGCACGATCCAGACATAGGGGTTGAGCGGATTGGCCCACAGCAGCGTCGAGACCACGAGGCCGGACAGGATCATCAGCCCGCCCATCGTCGGCGTGCCCTTCTTGGAGATCAGATGCGATTGCGGGCCGTCGGTGCGGATCGGCTGGCCCTTGCCCTGCCTGCAGCCGCAGATGATCGATGATCCAGGGCCCGAACAGGAATACGAACAGCGCGCCCGTCACCATCGCCCCGCCGGTGCGGAAGGTGATGTAGCGAAACACGTTGAAGGCGCCGCGGAAGATGCCAAAACCGGGAACGGTATTGGAAAGCTCGATCAGCCAGTAAAACATTCAGCTAGGCCCTATCACGCGGCTTGGTTGCGCCGTCTTTGGCGGGAAGCGCTCCGGCAACGCCTTCGTTCCGGCAAACGCCTTGATAATCGTTTTCATCCTCAAACCAAGCAAATCTTGGCCAAGCATGGGGTATTGACGAATCGCCTCTCGCGGAAACAACAGCCGTCAAGTGCGGCCAGTTTACGCCTTTGCCTGCAAGGCGGCCAGCAGCCTGGGCACAAACTTGTTCACCCAGAACATCTTTTTGCTGCCCTTGACGACCACCACATCCCCGTCCCGCAGCAATGCGGCGATTCGTTGGGGATCGAGCGTGGCCGGGTCTTCATGCCAGCCGAGCGCCCGCTCCGCCGGCACGAGATCATATAGATGGCGCATCAGCGGGCCGACGCAGTAGATGCCGTCGATGCCCGGCAGGTCGCCGGCGAGTTTCTCGTGATAGGCGGGCGCATCCGCGCCCAGTTCCAGCATGTCGCCGAGAATGGCGATGCGCCGGCCGGCCTTCACCGGCCGCGCCTTCAGGCTGCCGAGCGCGGCCACCATGCTGGCCGGATTGCCGTTAAAACTGTCGTCGATCACGGTGACGCCATCGGCCGCCTGCTCGACGCCGCGGCCGGTCATGATGCCGACATGATCGAGCTCTTTCGCCAGCGCCGCGGGGTCGAGCCCGGCGGCATGGATGGACGCCAGCGCGGCAAGCGCATTCTGCAGGCGATGCGGCGCACCGGGCGTCAGGCCGAATTCGATTGGCTTGCCGTTCACCTGTGCTGTGACGTTCCAGCTCTCGCCCTCGGCCGCATGCTTCAGCTCCCGCACCTCGGAGCCTTCGCCGAAGCGAACCACCTTGCCGTTCCATTCCGGCGCCCCGACATCATCAGGCAGCACCAGCACGCCATCTTTGGGAAGGCCTTGCGCGATGCTCACCTTCTCGCGCCGGATCGCTTCCAGGCTGCCGAGCTTTTCCAGATGCACCGGCTGCACGTTCACGACCAGCGCGACGGTAGGCTTTGTCAGTTCGCTGAGCCGCGCGATTTCGCCGGTCTGGTTCATGCCCATTTCGACGACCCAGACGCTCGCAGCCGGGGCTGGCATTGCACAGCGTCAGCGGCACGCCCCAGAAATTGTTGAAGCTGCTCGGGCTGGCATAGGCGTTCGGATACGCGGCGAGGAATTCCTTGGTGCTGGTCTTGCCGGCGCTGCCGGTCAGGCCGATCACCGGCCCCTTGAACCGCGCCCGCGCCGCGCGCGCCAACGTCCACAAGCCATCGATCAGCGTGTCCTTGACGACCAGCTGCGGAACGCTGACGCCATCGATCCGATGCGGAACGATCATCGCCACCGCACCGGCCGCTTCCGCCTTGTCGGCAAATTCCCAGCCGTCGCGCGCGCTGGCGAAACTGGAGATGAAGCCGCCGCTCGGCGTGCCGCTCAGCGCCACGAACAGGCAACCGGGCTTCACCAGGCGGCTATCCTGCGTCACGAAATCGATCGGCGTGTCCGGATATTCCCCCGACAGTCCGAGCGCGCGCGCGACTTCGGCAATGGTCCATAATGGCGTCGCGCTCATGCCACCCTCGCTGCGAGCGCGGCCGCCACCGCCTCGTGATCGCTGAACGGCAAAATCTTGTCGCCGATGATCTGGCCGGTCTCGTGCCCCTTGCCGGCGATCAGGAGCGCATCGCCGGGCTGCAGCGCCGCAATGCCGGCCCTGATCGCCTCGGCGCGATCGCCGATATCGCTGGCGCCTTTCGCTTCCGCCAGAATGGCGGCACGGATCGTTGCCGGATTCTCGCTCCTCGGATTATCGTCGGTGACGATGATTTGATCGGCATTCCCGGCCGCAATCGCGCCCATGATCGGGCGCTTGCCGGCGTCGCGGTCACCGCCGGCGCCGAAGATGACGACGAGCTTGCGTTTCGCGTAAGGCCGCAGCGCCTGCAGTGCCTTCGCCAGCGCGTCCGGCTTGTGCGCGTAATCGACAAAGATCGGCGCGCCATTGTGTTCGCCGACCCGCTCCAGCCGTCCCTTGGCGCCTTCGAGATGTTCGAGCGTGGCAAGCACTGCGGCCGGCTCGCTGCCGGTGCCGATCGCGAGCCCCGCGGCCACCAGCGCGTTCTCGATCTGGAATTCGCCGACCAGCGGCAGCTTGATCGTGTGCGTGCGCCCACGATGTTCGAGCGTGAGCATTTGCGCAAAGCCTTCGACCGCGGCATCGACGAGACGAATGCCCTCGCCCGCCCCGTCCCCGTTGCGGCCGACGGCGATGATCCGCAAGCCCCGCACGCGCGCCGCCTCGATCACTTGCGGCGAGCAATCATGATCGGCCGAAATCACCGCCGCGCCATCAGGTGCGATGAGATCGCGGAACAGCCGCAGCTTGGCGGCAAGGTAATGCGCCTCGTCCGGATGGTAATCCATGTGGTCGCGCGTGAGATTGGTAAAACCGCCGGCGGCGATGCGCACGCCGTCGAGCCTGAACTGGTCGAGCCCGTGCGAGGACGCCTCGAAGGCCAGATGCGTGACGCCGTCGCCGGTGATTTCGTCGAGCTGTTTGTGAAGCGCGATCGGATCCGGCGTCGTCAGCGAGCCGTACACCGTGCGCTTCGGCGAAACGAGACCGATGGTGCCGATGCTGGCGGAAGCGTGGCCGAGCCGTTCCCAGATCTGGCGCGCGAACGCAGCCACCGACGTCTTGCCGCTGGTCCCGGTCACGGCCGCAATCGTTGCCGGCTGCCGCGGATAAAATCGCGCCGCCGCCAGCGCCAGTGCGCGTCGCGGGTTTGACGTGACGACAAAGGGCACGCGGAGGCCAGGCGGCGCATGGTCACCGGCCACCGCGACCGCCCCGGCCTGTATCGCCGAATCGACGAAGCGCGAACCGTCGGTCTTGCTGCCGGCAACGGCAAAGAACAGGTCGCCCGGCTTCACCGCGCGGCTGTCGACGCTAAGGCCTTTCACATCGACAGCTTCCGCCTGCGGCTCGATCGCAGCGTCATCGCTGAAGAGGTCGCGAAGTTTCATCGTGTTCCAGTCCGGCCCGCGCAGTGAGGCGCGCGTGATAATACGCCTTACTGGGTTGTCCTCGATGCCGCAAGAATAAGGCGGTCGGACGGCGGCAGATCGAAGCGCGGCTCGATACCCAGCAGCGGCCCGATGCGGGCGATGATCTTGCCGCCGGCCGGCACCGCGTTCCAGCCCGAGGTGATGAAGCCATGGGTTTCCGGCAGCGCCTTCGGCTCATCCAGCATGACCAGCAGCTGATACTGCGGATTGTCGGCCGGAATGATCGCGGTGAACGAGTTGAGCACCTGCTTCTTGGAATAGCGGCCGTTGACCACCTTTTCCGAGGTGCCGGTCTTGCCGCCGATATAGTAGCCCTTCACGTCGGCCTTCTTGGCGGTTCCGATCTCGGCGTTCAGCCGCATCAGATAGCGCATCTTGTCGGAGGTTTCGGTTCGGAGCACCCGCTTGCCGATGGCCCTGGCTTCCTCTTCCGACCGCTTGAGGAAGGTCGGCGGGAATCAGCAGACCGCCGTTGATGCAGGCGTTGATGCCCATCACCGCCTGCAGCGGCGCCACCGCGATGCCGTGACCGAAGGAGATCGTGATGGTGTTGAGTTCGGTCCAGCGCTTCGGCACGATCGGCGAGGCGCTTTCGGGCAGTTCGGTGCGCAGCCGGTCCATCTGGCCGAGCTTCTTCAGGAACGCCTTGTGCGCCTCGACGCCTTGCGCCAGCGCGATCTTGGCCGCGCCGACGTTCGAGGAGAAGGTGAACACTTCCGACAGCGTGATCGCGCGGCCGACGGGGTGGGTGTCGTGAATGGTGAACTTGCCGTACTTCAGCGCCCCGCGCCCGTCATAGAGCGTGTTGAGGTTGGCCTTGCCGGAATCCAGCGCCATCGCCAGCGTCAGCGCCTTGAAGGTCGAGCCCATTTCGAACACGCCGGTGGTCAGGCGGTTGATGCGCTCGGGGTCGTGCGCCTCTTTCGGGTTGTTCGGATCGAAATCCGGCAGCGACACCAGCGCCACGATCTCGCCGGTCCGCACGTTGGAGACGAGGCCGGACGCCGCCTTGGCCTTGTATTTTTCCTTCGCTTTCAACAACTCGTCGCGCAGCGCATGTTCGACGCGCAGGTCGATCGACAATTCCACCGGGCGCTGCAGGCGATCGGTGGCAAAGCCGGCGCGGTGCAGATCGGCCAGACCGTTATTGTCCAGCCACTTCTCCATCCCGGCGATGCCCTGGTTGTCGATGTTGACGAGCCCGATCAGATGCGCGACCGCGGCACCGGTCGGATAGACCCGCTTGTTCTCGCGCAGGAAGCCGATGCCGGGAATGCCGAGCTTGTGGATGGCTTGTTGCTGCTTCGGCGTGATCTCGCGCTTCAGCCAGACAAAACCCTTGCGCCCCGACAGGCGCGTGCGCGCCTCCGCCTCGTCGAGGTCCGGCAGCGCCGCGGTCAACAGTTCGATCGCCTCGTCCTTGTCGATGATGCGCCTGGGCTCACCGAACAGGCTCGGCGCCTTGACGTCGGTGGCGAGCACCTCGCCGTTGCGGTCGACGATGTCGGGCCGCGCGGTCGCAATCGCGTCCTGCGACCCGGTCCGGCGTGCGCCGTGGCTGTCGGCGCCGACCGCGAACATCACCAGGCGTCCGGCCAGCACCGCATAGATCGCCGCGAACAGCAGGATGGCCAATCCCACCCGTGCCCGGGCTTTTTCGGCGCGATCGACGTTGCGCCCGTAGAGCAGGCTGCGGATCAGCCGCTGGCGCCACGGCTCCGCCGGCCGCCTGATGTTGGTGAGCGCCCGGCCGGTCATTGCTGATCTCCCGGCGCGGGCACCGACCCGGTAGTGGCCGGCGCATCGGCGGCGGCCTCGATGGTGTTGATCATCGCGCCGATCGGATCGGGCGCACCGGGCCTTGCAAAGGCCGGCGGCCGTTCCGGCAAATTCTTCAATTGATCGTATTGCGTGGCGTTGAGCGGCTTCAGCCCGAGATGGCGCTCGGCGAGCCCTTGCAGCCGCAGCGGCGCATCGAGCTTGGCC
Organism: uncultured Alphaproteobacteria bacterium; assembly: GCA_963840465.1. GTDB lineage: Bacteria > Pseudomonadota > Alphaproteobacteria > Rhizobiales > Xanthobacteraceae > Bradyrhizobium. Next base: position 16,525 of record CAWIZF010000051.1, read on the forward strand.
CATTCGGCGCGCAGCGCCGCGATGGCGTCGCGCTGCTCGCGGATCTCGGCATTCAGCCGCAGCACGCGCTCGACGCGCGCGGTCGATTCCATCTTGATCCGGTAGACATAGGCCGCCGCAAATACCAGCATGCCGATGACGAAGAGGTGGATGATCCGCATGGTCAGCCTCCCCTCATCACGTCGGCAAGGACAGGCCAGGCCGGCAGGCGATCCGGCGCGTGCGCCGGCGCCGCGGTGCGCTCGGCGGCGCGCAGCTTTGCGGAACGCGCGCGCGGATTGGCCGCCACTTCGGCTTCGCCAGGGGTCACGGGACGCTTGGTCAGAATCTGAAAACTCGGCGCGGCCTGCGCCAGTTCAGGCAGGTGCCGCGATCCGCCACCGGTCTTGCCGCGCGCGTTGAAGAAATCCTTGACGATGCGGTCTTCCAGCGAATGGAACGAGACGACCACCAGCCGGCCGCCGGGCTTCAGCACGCGCTCGGCCGCCACGAGCGCCAGATGCAGCTCGTCGAGTTCTGCGTTGACGAAAATTCGCAAGCCCTGGAACGTCCGCGTCGCCGGATGAATCTCGTTCGGCTTCGAGCGCACCACCTTGCCGACGATATCGGCAAGCGCCTGCGTCGTCGTGATCGGCGCTTCCTTGCGCGCCGCCACGATGGCGCGCGCCACGGCACGGGAATGGCGCTCTTCGCCGAAGATATAGATGATGTTGGCGAGATCGGCTTCGGACGCCTTTGCAACGACATCCGCCGCGGTCGGCCCGTCATGGCCCATCCGCATGTCGAGCGGGCCGCCGAGCCGGAACGAGAAGCCGCGCTCGGCCTGGTCGAGCTGCATCGAGGACACGCCGACGTCCATCACGACGCCGTCCACCTCTGCTGCGCCTTGCGCCGCGCAGATGTCCGCAAGGTTGGAGAACCGGTCCTCGACCAGGGTCAGCCGGCCGTCGGACTGATCCACCAGATCGAAGCCGCCGGTAACCGCCGACCGGTCGCGGTCGATGCCGATGACCCGGGTTCCCTCGACCGCGAGGATCGCGCGGCTGTAGCCGCCGGCGCCGAAGGTCGCGTCGACATAGATGCCGCCGGCCTTGGGCGCGAGCATTTCGACCGCCTCGCGGCCGAGCACGGAGATATGGCGTGGCGCAGCCGGGCTCATGCGCCGTCCCCTGGCGTATTCCAGCCTGCAAAATGGAAGATGGACGCGAACGGGCCCATTGCGCCTCAAATCTCTGCGCTTCGCCGGGCTTTTCCGGCCAAAAAGCCGCGAACAGGCACGATTGCCGCCTCTGGCCCGGCCTCGCGCCCCCTCATTTCCGGACGGAATTTGCTGGGTTGCCATGGCATTTCGAGCGCGAAACAGGGCCTCGGCCGTCCCCAACCCGGTTCGGCTCTTCACCACTTAGTAACGGCATTTAGCGTTAAGAAAGCGTTGATGATCGGCTGCGCCGTTTGAGTGCCGTCCAGACACTTGAAATGCCGGTGATGCGCCCTGCACACACCCGGTCAAAATGAACGCTGGAACCCGACCGGCCGGATTGCGCGAGCGCGAGGTAAACGAATAGTAAACGGTATTATCGCTTGAACACGATATTGCCGTTCTCCTGCCCGGTTTGGCTTTGAAAAATGACTTCTGGTTCGTTCGCATCTGCTGGTATTGATTCGAAGCGTCAACGCGCCCTTCCCGAGCCCAGGGCCAACGCCGACATGAAGACCTTTACCCCGGATTCCTCGATCGCATCCGACGTCATTCCGTCGCCGAACCATGGCGACCGCAACAACGGCCGCGTCGCGGACATGATCCTGCTGCACTACACCGGCATGCCGGATGTGGAGGGCGCGATCGCCCAGCTCTGCACCCCCGGCACCGACGTTTCGGCGCATTACATCGTGCTGGAAGACGGCCGCATCGTGCAATGCGTGCCGGAAGCCAAGCGCGCCTGGCACGCCGGCGTGTCCTTTTGGGCCGGCGAGGAAGACATCAATTCCTGCTCGATCGGGATCGAGATCATCAATCGCGGCCACGACTGGGGCTATCCGGATTTCCCGCTGCGCCAGATCGCCGCCGTGATCGCGCTGTGCCGCGGCATCATGCTCCGCCGCAAGATACTTTCGCATCGCGTGCTCGCGCATTCCGACGTCGCGCCTGCGCGCAAAAGGGATCCCGGCGAAAAGTTTCCGTGGCATTCGCTGGCCAATTCCGGCGTCGGCCACTGGGTGCAGCCGGCGCCGATCGTGCGCGGCGAGGCGCTCAAGCTCGGCAGCATCAGCGACGACGTCGCAGGGCTGCAGATGGCGCTCGCCAAATACGGCTACAACATCCCGACCCACGGCAAGTTTGACGGCCCGACCATGGAAGTGGTCACCGCGTTCCAGCGTCACTTCCGTCCCGCGCGCGTCGACGGCATCGCCGATCACTCGACGATCAGCACGCTGCACGCGCTGCTGGCGAGTTTGCCGGCGGATGCGATGACGACGGTGGTCGCGGCGACGTAGCCCCTTCCGCATAGACGTGCTTTTCGGTCGCGATGGCGGCCGGACTGGCCAGAGCGCCAGTTGATTTCCCTCAATGGCAGATGACGCTTTTTCGGCGACAAGCCACGAACGGCTTAAGCACGGAATGGACCGATGTCATTTGAGCGCGTCATGCGATGGGCGCTGGTCTCGATCGCGATCACAGGACTGGCGGCCGGACTCGTCGCCGCGCTCGCCGGCCGGCCGGCGTTAGCCGATCTCTGCTGGACGCTTGCAACCCTGCCCGTGATCGCGGGATTGGCGGTTTCGATTGTGCGCGATCTGCTGGCCGGGCGGCTCGGTGTCGATGCCATCGCGCTGGTGTCGATGAGTGCTGCGGTCGCGCTCGGCCAGCCGCTGGCCGGCGCCGTCGTGGCGTTGATGTATTCCGGCGGCAATGTGCTCGAGGAGATCGCGGTCGCCCGCGCCGAGCGTGATCTGCGCTCGCTGGTCGACCGCGCGCCGCGCGAGGCCCATCGCCTTGCCGAGGGCCGCGTCGAGGAGGTGCCGATATCCGCTGTCGCCATCGGCGACCGGTTGCTGGTGCACGCGGGTGAAGTCGTGCCTGTCGACGGCGTCGTCAACTCGAGCGCTGCGACGGTCGACGAATCGGCACTCACGGGCGAACCGATTCCGGTCGCCAGGGCGCGCGGCGCCGCCATCTTTTCCGGCTCGCTGAATGCCGGCGAGACGTTTGAAATGTCGGTGTCCGCGCTTGCCGGCGAAAGCACCTATGCCGGCATCGTGCGGCTGGTGACCGCGGCGCAGACCGCCAAGGCGCCGTTCGTGCGGCTGGCCGACCGCTATGCGCTGATCTTCCTGCCCGTCACCCTGGCGCTCGCGCTCGTCGCCTGGCTGATCTCCGGCGATCTGCTTCGCAGCCTCGCCGTGTTGGTGGCGGCCACACCGTGCCCGCTGATCCTGGCTGCACCGGTCGCCTTCATCGCCGGCGTGGCGCAGGCCGCGCGGCGCGGCATCCTCGTCAAGGGCGGCGGGCCGCTGGAGGCGCTGGCGCGCGCGCATACCGTGCTGTTCGACAAGACCGGGACGCTGACGATCGGCGGGGCGCGACTGCTCTCCGTCGAAGCGGCGCCTGGCGAGACTGCCGACGAGATCTTGATGCTGGGCGCCTCGCTGGAGCAGGCGTCGCATCACGTGATTGCCAACGCCATCGTTCAGGCCGCGGTCGAGCGCGGCTTGAAGCTCGAACTGCCCGAACGGGTCAGGGAATCCATGGGCTCGGGGCTGCAGGGCGTGATCGGGGGACGCCACGTGATCGCCGGCTCGCGCGAAATGATCTTTACCGGCGAGCGCGTCGCCGATTGGGCAATTCGGGCTATCCGGCGCGCCTCATGGCGATCGGCCCTGATCGTATTCATCGCGGTCGACGGACGGCCGGCCGGCGCATTGCTGCTGGCCGACGAACTGCGCTCCGACACGCCGCGGGCGATCCGACTGCTGCGCGAGGCTGGCATCGCCCGCATCCTGATGGTCACCGGAGACCGCGCCGCCGCGGCGCAGGCGATCGGCGCCGCGCTCGATCTCGACGGCGTGCTCGCCGAACGCGTTCCCTCCGACAAGGTGGATGCGGTACGCTCCGAGCAGCGGCTCCATCCAACCATCATGGTCGGCGACGGCATCAACGACGCGCCGGCGCTGGCGGCGGCCGATGTCGGGATCGCGCTCGGCGCGCGCGGCGCCAGCGCATCTTCGGAAGCGGCGGATGTGGTCATTCTCGCCGACCGCCTCGATCGGGTCGGCGAGGCGATCGTGATCGCGCGGCGAGCCCGGGACATCGCCATCCAGAGCATCGTCGTCGGTATGGGACTTTCGATGCTGGCCATGCTGGCCGCGGCGCTTGGCTGGCTGATGCCGGTGCCGGCCGCGATCCTTCAGGAACTGATCGACGTTGCGGTGATCCTCAACGCGCTGCGCGCGCTCAAGCCGGCTGGCCTGCGCAGCCGCCGAACCATGACCGTCGAGGCGGGCCGCGAGCTGCATCACAATCATCTCGCGCTGCTCGGCGATCTCGACCGGCTGCGATCGATCGTCGATGCCCTCGACGATGCCGGCTCCGAGCGCGCCGCCGCGCTGATTGCCGAAGCGAATCTACTGGTTCAGGACAAGGTGGTCGCGCATGAGCGCGACGACGAAGGCCACGTCTATCCCCAACTCGCCGAGGTGCTGCGGGAAGCCCACGGGCTTTCGGCGATGAGCCGGGCGCATCGCGAGATACTGCATCTTGCCCGGCTGCTCGCCCGCGTCGCACAAGAGCTGCCGTCGGAGAATGTCGACCGCTATCTCATTCGCGACGCGCAGCGGCTGATCGAGGCGATCGAGACCCTGGTCCGACTTCACACCGCGCAGGAAGAAGACATCTACGAGGCCGTCGCCGCGCACTAGGCCTTTCGGCTCACCTCTTCAATCGAGCTACGCAATCCGCCGCGCATAAAACCGCCGCAACGGCTCCAGTTGCGTCGCGGCCGTCGCCGCCTGATACGCCTCACGCGCCGCGTCGCGCCGGCCGAGACGCCGCAGCAGATCGGCGCGCACCGCCGGCAGCAGCTCATACCCCTTCAGCCCGCCGCGCGCCTCCAGCGCATCGATCAGGTCGAGCGCCCGCGCCGGCCCGTCGACCATCGACACCGCAGCGGCGTGGTTGAGTTCGATCACCGGCGACGGGCTGATGCGCAGCAGCACTTCATAGAGGCCGGCGATCTGCCGCCAGTCCGTGTCCTCATAGCTAGCCGCGCGCGCATGCAGCGCGGCGATGGCCGCCTGCACCGCATAGGATTGCGGCCGGCCCGGCATCCGCAGCGCCTCTTCGACGAGAAGCAGCCCCTCCGATATCTGCTCGCGATCCCACAGCGTCCGGTCCTGCTCTTCCAGCAGCACGATATCGCCGCCGGCGGTCTCGCGGCCGGCGCGGCGCGAATCGTGCAGCAGCATCAGGGCCAGCAACCCCTTGATCTCGCCGCGTCCCGGCATCAGCGCATCGAGCAGCCGCGCCAGCCGGATCGCTTCGCGCGCCAGATCAGGCCGCATCAGGTCGTCGCCTGACGTCGCCGCATAGCCCTCGGTGAAGACGAGATAGATCACGGCGAGCACGCCGCGCAGCCGCGGCTCCAGCGCGTCGCGCTCCGGCACCTCATAGGGAATGCCGGCGAGACGGATCTTCTGCTTGGCGCGCAACAGGCGCTGCGCCATCGCGTCCTCGCTGGCGAGAAAGGCGCGCGCGACTTGCGCTGTCGTCAGCCCGCAGACCGTGCGCAGCGTCAGCGCGACCTGCACCTCGGCGGCAAAGGACGGATGGCAGCAGGTGAAGATCAGCCGCAGCATGTCGTCGTCGAGCGCGTTGTCCGCTTCCTCGTTTGGCGCGGACGCGTTGAGCAGGATTTCGCGCGTCAACTCCTGCTGCTTGCCGCGAAGCGTGACGTTGCGTCTGACGCGATCGATCGCCTTGTTGCGCCCGACATTGACCAGCCATGCGCGCGGATTGGACGGCAGGCCGGCATCGGACCAGCGCTCCAGCGCCACCGCGAATGCGTCCTGCAACGCATCCTCGGCGAGATCGAAATCGCCGACGAGGCGGATCAGGGTCGCCAGCGCCCTGCCCGCCTCGTCGCGAAATATCTTTTCGATCTCAACCGGGGTCATGCGGGCACGATGCCGTCAATCATAAACCATGACCGGCCGCACCTCGATCGAACCGGTCTTGGCGCCGGGAATGCGCGCGGCGATCGCCAGCGCGGTGTCGAGATCCTTGGCCTCGACCAGGTAGTAGCCGCCAAGCTGCTCGCGCGTCTCCGCGAACGGACCGTCCGTCGTCAGGGTCTTGCCGTCGCGGACGCGCACCGTGGTCGCCGTCGTCGTCGGCTGCAAGCCGTCGCCGGCCTTGAAATGGCCGCTCTGGATGATGGACTGGGTGAACGCGCCGTATTCCGCCGACATTTCCTTGCGCGCCGCCGCGTCCATTTTGCCGAGCTCGGCCTCGTTCCGATAGATCATCAACAGATACTGCATTGCTCAACTCCTCTTGATCGGCGGGATTTGCCGACATCCAGTCGAACGGGCGGAACGCAAAACGACATCTTCAGGATAATTTATTTTGACCGGTTTCGTGGCCGGTATCTGCTTGACGCGGCCGGCCTAAGCCCCCATGCGTATGGCGTCAGTCGGCCGGACGGCCGCTCCCGCTATGGTCGAAAGGCTGCGGGGGAGGAAAGTCCGGGCTCCATCGACATACGGTGCCGGATAACGTCCGGCGGGGGCAACCCCAGGGAAAGTGCCACAGAGAACGAACCGCCCGCCTTCGCCCTTCGGGGCTGCGGCGCGGTAAGGGTGAAAAGGTGCGGTAAGAGCGCACCGCGTATCCGGCAACGGAAACGGCATGGCAAACCACACCGGGAGCAAAACCGAATAGGGACGGCAACGCGGTAAGTTCGCTTTCGGGTGATAACACCGCAGGGCGATGTCAGGCTCGCCGTCCGGGTAGGTTGCTCGAGGCCATGTGCAAACATGGTCCCAGAGGAATGGCCGTCACGTATCGCTTGCGCAAGTGAGCGGTGCCCTACAGAACCCGGCTTACAGGCCGGCTGATATTTTGGCGAAAGCGTTTTCGAGGAAAACGCGTCTTGCTGAAATGAGGGGTTCGGCGCGAACACGCCGGACCCCTCGCCATTTGTGGGGATTTGATCCTGTAGCCCGGATGGAGCGCAGCGCAATCCGGGATCTTCGCACTTGCTGAGTTGCGACGCCCGAAATGACCATGCCGCCATAGGAGTGACCGACCAGGCGGATGTCGCGCAGATTATTCGCTTCGATGTAGGTAACGATGGACGAAATCGCCTGCTCGAGGCCAATCTTCTCGCGATCGTCGTCCTTGTTGTTACCGGCCACCGTCGGGCAATGCACGACGTGGCCGCTGTTTCGCAGATGCCCGGCCACCGCTTCCATTTCGGCGCCGGTGTGCCACGCGCCGTGAACCAGAACATAAGTGTCTGCCATTCCCGTCTCCCCTCGATTTTGACAAATCGGACCTTGATAGGACAGGCGTCCGTCCCGGATGGCCGGATCCGGCCACCTTCATCGCCTGATTGCGCCAAGGGGCGCTACAATAACGCGTCAGCGCTGCCGCCGGAATGCGCCCGGCGTCATGCCGAGATGCCTGCGGCACTGACGGATGAAGTGGGAGGGATCGGACAGGCCGACCCGCAGCCCGATGCCGCCGACGCTGATGCGGTCAAACCGCGGATCGGCTAGCACGTCAAGGCCGCTACGCCGCTCGGCGGCTGAAGCTTGACTGCGCTGGTCGCGAACGGGCAATCCGGGATCTTCGCACTTGCTCAAGTCCGCCGTCATCGGCACCACGCTCGCAACTGACGCCAGCCCCGGATTGCGCTGCGCTCCATCCGGGCTACGGGGCTACGCAGCGATCTTTTGCAGCAGTGCCATCAGCGCTTCCGGCGCGGTGACGTTCGGCGAATGGCTGGCGTCGATCTCGTAATAGCTCCAGGCGGGATCGCCCTTCGTCATCTTGGCGAATGGCCCGAATGTATCGGCCGGTGTGATGCGGGTAGCGTAGATATAGCTGCGCGGCAGCGTCAGCGGTCCGCCCTGCAGCTTGAGTTTCGTTTCAAAGCATTTGATCGGCATGTCGACGCGACGCGCCGTCAGCCACTCGAGGTCGGCCGCCGGCGTATCCGGCGGCGTCGGATTCGGCGGCACGCGCCAGCCGTCGCCGGTCTTCGAAAGCTCCTGCATCCGCGGCCGCGCCACCTCGTTCAGATCGAGCAGCGACTGGCCGTCCGCAGGCACGAAGGCGTCGATATAGATCAGCTGCCTGACCTTGTCGCGGGCACGGTCGGCGACGCCGGTGGCGACCATGCCGCCGTAGCTGTGGCCGATCAGCACGATGTCGCGCAGATCCTCGTACTTGATGACGTTGAGCATGTCCTCGATATGCGAATTGAGATCGATTCCCGGATGCGCCAGATGCGCGCGCTCGCCGAGACCGGTGTAGGACGGGGTGACCAGACGATGCCCGGCCGCCTGCATCAGCGGGTGCATCTTCTTCCACGCCCAGCCGGCAGACCAGGCGCCGTGGCAGACGAGAAAGGTTTTCGAGGGAGTTGTGCTCATTGGGCCGTTTCCATCAGAGTTATTGTTGAAGGCTTGGATTGCGATAGTACCTGTCCAAAGCGTCGTGTAAACGTCGGCGCAACGATGAAGAAAAAGAGACTGTGATGGACGTCGCCACCTACGCGATCCTGCTTGCCGGCGCGCTCGCCGGCGGCTTCGTCTCGGGTCTCGCCGGTTTCGGCACGGCGCTGATGGCGCTGGGGATCTGGCTTTACATCCTGCCGCCGGCGGTTGCCGTGCCGCTGGTGCTGATCTGTTCGGTCAGTTCGCAGCTCTCGACATTGCCGTCGATGTGGAAGCTGCTCGATTTCAAGCTGGCGTTGCCGTTCGTGGCCGGCGGACTGCTCGGCATGCCGATCGGCGCGCTCCTGGTCGCGCGCGCCGATCCGCAAACCTTCAAGCTCAGCGTCGGCGTGATGCTGCTGGTGTTTCCGACCGCGCTGCTTTTTCATCCGCAAGCCGATGGCCTTTCGTTTCGGCGGCCGCATCGCCGATGCCTGCGTCGGATTTGCCGGCGGCATTCTCGGCGGCCTTGCCGGGCTGTCGGGCCCGCTGCCGACCCTGTGGGCCAGCGTCCGCGGCTGGACCAAGGATCAGCGCCGCGGCGTGTTCCAGATCTTCAACGGCACCGTGCTCGGCGCCGCGCTGATCCTGCAGAGCGCTACCGGTTTCGTGAAGCTGAACGTCCTGCTGCTGGCGCTGCTGGCGATGCCCGGCACGCTGATCGGCGCCCGCCTCGGCATGCGCACCTACCACGCCCTGAACGACCGCAATTTCTACGACGTCGTGCTGGCGCTGCTGTTTCTGTCGGGGCTCGGATTGGTGTGGAGCAGCATTGCTCCGAGTTAGCGGCGCATGGCCGCCATGTGCTCCGAGTAGATTGCTGTACGCTGACCTGCAAAGCAGCTAACCAGTCGCGTCATGTCCTCCCCTGCTTCACGCGAGCGTCTCGGTCTGCTGCTGGGCTTCATCGGCATGGCGATCTTCGGCGGCACGCTGCCGGCGACGCGGATCGCGGTTGCGGAAATTGATCCGATTGCACTGACCTCGCTGCGCACCGTGATCGCCGGACTGTGCTCGCTGGTGCTGCTGATCGTGTTGCGCCGCAAGCTGCCGCCGCGCGCGCTGTGGCCGCAACTCGTGATCACCATGCTTTGCGTCGCCATCCTGTTTCCGCTGTTGATGTCGCTCGGGATGCAGCGGGTCGACGCCTCGCATGGCGGCGTGGTGCTGGGCGTGCTGCCGATCGCCACCGCACTGGTCGCCGTCGCCATCACCCATGAGCGGCCGAGGCCGCTGTTCTGGATCGCTTCCGTCGCCGGCGCCGCGCTGGTGATCACGTTTGCCCTGCGCCAAGGCGGCGGTGCGCTCGCGGCCGGCGACCTGTTTCTGTTCGCCTCCGTCGCCGTCGCTGCGATCGGCTATGCGTTCTCCGGCCGGCTCACGTCGCAGATGCCGGGCTGGGAGGTGATCAGCTGGGTGCTGGTCATCGCACTGCCGCTCTCGATTCCCGCGGCCGCGCTGACCATGCCTGCCGACATCAGCCACATCGCGCTGAAGCCATGGCTCGGGCTGCTCTATGTCGCGCTGTTCTCGCAATGGATCGGGTTCTTCGCATGGAACGCGGGGCTGGCGATGGGCGGCATCGCGCGGGTGTCGCAGATCCAGTTGCTGCAACCCTTCGTCACCTTTGCGCTCGCGGCGGTCTTCAACGACGAGACCATCACGCTGCAAATCCTGCTGTTCGCCGCCGCCGTCGTGGTGACGGTCGCGATCTCGACGCGCACGCGCGCCAAGGCCGCCCTCCAGGCGGCGCCGGCGCCATCGAAGCGCGATCGCGAGCCGCCTCAGTTGGCGGCGTCCTGATCGGTCAGCTTCGGGTGGTCGGCCACCAGTTCCGCCCTCGTCTTTTCCGACTGGATGGCGCGAAGCAGGACCCTCGCGGTTTTCAGATGATCCACCCGCACGCACAGCTTGATGATCTGGCTCACTGAAACGTCACGCATCGAATTGTCGGAAATTTGCATCGCTATTTCGATCGCGCGCTTGATGGCGGCCTGGTATCGCTCGGCATCGGCGGCGAGTTTCTTCTCGGCATCGCGCCCGCCGGCCGCCACCAGCTTTTCCGCAATGGTCGCCGGCGGAAGCACAGATATCACGGATCTTGTGGGCCGCGCCGATATCGCCCAACGGCTGATCGTCGGCAACTTCCCAGACATCCGGCTGCTGTTCCCTATGAAACCAGCGCATCGCGCAAGTCCTCTCGGTGCGGGAAGCATATTCCGACACCGAGCAGGACTGCAAGAACGCACCTCACTCCGCCGCCGAGATGCGGCCGAACTCGGTGGCCTGCAGCTCGAACAGCCCGCGATAGACGCCGCCCGGACGCGCCGTCAGCGCCGCATGGGTGCCCTGCTCGACGATCTCGCCGCGGTCGAACACCAGGATGCGGTCGAGGCTGCGCACCGTCGACAGCCGGTGCGCGATCACGATCGAGGTGCGCCCCTTCATCAGCCGCTCCATCGCCTGCTGGATCAGGCCTTCCGATTCCGAATCGAGGCTCGAGGTCGCCTCGTCCAGGATCAGCACCGGCGCGTCCGCCAGGAACGCGCGCGCCAGCGCGACGCGCTGCCGCTCGCCGCCCGACAGCTTGACGCCGCGTTCGCCGACCAGCGTGCCGTAGCCTTTCGGCAGCCGCAGGATGAAGTCGTGCGCGTTGGCGAGCCGCGCCGCCTGCTCGACCGCCGCCATGCTGGCGCCCGGCCGGCCATAGGCGATGTTCTCGGCCAGCGTGCGGTGAAACAGGATCGGGTCCTGCTGCACGATCGCGATCTGGCTGCGCAGCGAATGCTGCGTCGCCTTCGCGATGTCCTGACCGTCGATCAGGATCTTGCCGCCACTGACGTCGTAGAGCCGCTGCACCAGCTTGACGAAGGTGGTCTTGCCGGAGCCGGAACGGCCGACCAGGCCGACCCGCTCGCCGGCGCGGATCTCCACCGACAGGCCGTCATACAGCGGCGCGCGATGGCCGCCGTAATGGAACGTCACGTCGTCGAACACGATGCGGCCACCCTGGATGTCGATCGGCTTGGCATCAGGCGCATCGGCAATGCCGATCGGCTCGCCATGGATCGCGACCAGCTCCTCCATGTCGTTGACCGAACGCTGCAGATTGTTGATGTGCATGCCGACGTCGCGCAGGTAGCGCGTGGATGATGTAGTAGCTGGTCAGCACATAGGTGACGTCGCCCGGCGTGGCGCGGCCGGCGATCCACAGCAGGATCGCGCCGCCGATCACCGAGCCGCGAAAGCACAGCAGCACCGCGAGCTGCGCCGTCGAGGTGTAGTTGTAGCGGTACCACGTCCGCCGCACGCGCGTGCGCCATCGGCCGATGACGCCGGCCAGCCGCGCATCCTCGCGCGCTTCCGCGCCGAAGGATTTCACCACCGCGTTGCAGGTCAGGGCATCCGCCAGCGTGCCGCCGACCTTGGTGTCCCAGGCGTTGGAGACGCGCGCGGCCGGCGCGATGTAGTTCACCGAGAACGCCAGCGTCATCGACACATAGATCACCGTGCCGACCGCGATCACCGCGCCGAGCACCGGCCAGTGCAGCCCGAGCAGGATCATCGAGCCCAGCAGCACCAGCAGCGACGGCGCCAGCGCCATCAGGATGGTGTCGTTGAGCAGGTCGAGCGCCCACATGCCGCGCGTGACCTTGCGCACGGTCGAGCCGGCAAAGCTGTTGGCGTGCCAGTCGGTCGAGAAGCGCTGCACGCGCGCGAAGGCGTCGCGCGACACGTCGGACATCGTCTTCAGCGTGAACGGCACGATCGCCTGCAGGCCGGTCAGCCGCAGGATCATCGACATCAGGCCGAGCGCCACGATTCCGCCGAAGGCTGCGAACGCGGCCTGCCGCGCCGCCGCGTCCGAAGTGCCCAGGGTCAGCGCATCGACCAGGCGGCCGGAGAAGATCGGCATGAACAGGTCGGCCGCGGTCGCGCCCAGCAGGCCGCCGGCGACGACGGCGGCGCGGCCGGGCTGTTGCAGCCAGTGGCGGAACACGAACGGGATCACCACGCGTATTGCCGCGGGACGTTTGTCTGTTTGAACGGTCATGGCGTCATCCGGCTGCGCTTAAGGCACACACCGGCTCCATCTGAATTGACGCGCGGTGGCCTCAGGCCGAACGCAAGCGTCGTTGAAAAATATCGTTAAGTCGTTGGGAAGCTTTGGAGATCGGGCGTCAGACCCGATCAGGGCCGGCGGCGATCGCGCTCAGTGACGCGACCGAAAATCCAGCACGAGCATCGGACGCGAGGGTGCGATCTGCGAATACATCGAAATCATGCAAATCTCCCCGGTTCGAGCGACAATGCGCTGCTTATAAATGCATCGCGGGTGATTTGCAACATGACATCGGCGTGATGGCTGTTCGCCTCCGACCCGTAGCCCGGATGGAGCGTAGCGTAATCCGGGGCGCCTCGGGCCCGGTGCGAATCCCGGATTGCGCTGCGCTCATGCGGGCTACAAAAGATGCCATCTCCACTCAATGCGCGTCGCCGCCGAGCACCGTTGCGGAGGGCTTCTTCAACTGCGCGGCTTATAAATCCACCGCGGGTGATTTGCAACATGACATCGGCGTGATGGGCCTAACGCTGCAACCCGTAGCCCGGATGGAGCGCAGCGTAATCCGGGGCGCCTCGGGACGCCGTCGCGAATCCCGCATATCGCTGCGCTCATGCGGGCTACAACAGATGCGATCCCCGCTAATGCGCGTCGCCGCCGAGCACCGCGGCGGACGGCTTTTTCAGAACCATCACGAGGAGGCTGAGGGCGAAATAGAACACGGTCAGCATGAAGAAGGCGTCGCCATAGCCCATCACCACGGCCTGGCGGTGCACGATCTGCGACAATTGCTTCATCGCCATCAGCGCGGCGTCGCCCATGCCCTGCATGCGCTGGGTGAACATGTTGAGCGTCTCGACCGCGGTGGCGTTGCCCCAGTTGATGCGATCGTGCAGGCGCGAGATGTGCAGGTCGGTGCGCTCGTTCAGCACCTGGTTGATGACGGCGAGGCCCACCGCACCGCCGAGATTGCGCGTCAGGTTGAACAGGCCCGAGGCGTTCTTCACCCGCTCCGGCGCCAGCGTGCCGAGCGCGATCGTGTTGGTCGGCACCATCGCCAGCATCATGCCGGCGCCGCGCAGGATCTGCGGCAGCAGCAATTCGTAGAAATCATATTCCTTGGTGATCCACGTCATCTGGTAGGAGCCGAGCGCGAACAGCACCAGACCGATCGCGATCAGATAACGCATGTCGTATTTCGCCATCAGCCGCCCCACGATCGGCGCGGTGAGGAACATGGCGACGCCAGAGACGAACATGGTCTCGCCGATCATCAGCGGGCTGTAGCCGCGCACTTCGGCGAGGTAACGCGGATACATGTAGGTGAGGCCGTAAAGCCCGATGCCGACACAGAACGATATCAGGCAGCCGACAGCGAAATTGCGGTCGGTGAAGGTCCTGAGGTCGACGATCGGCTCCCGCACGCTGAGCACGCGCCAGAAGAAAGCGATCGCCGAAACCACGCAGATCGCCGCGCAGACCGCGACCGAGGTGTCTTCCAGCCATTGCGACTGCGGGCCTTCCTCCAGCACATATTCGAGCGTACCGAGAAAGCCGGCCATGAACGCCAGGCCCCACCAGTCGAAATGCTCGAGCAGCGCGAAGTTCGGCTTGTCGAAATCACACAGCAACCACACGCCGATGGTGATGCCGATGCCGGGAACGATGTTGATGAAGAACAGCCAGTGCCACGACATCATGTCGGTAATGAAACCGCCGACCGTCGGCCCGATCGTCGGCGCCAGCGTCGCGACCAGGCCGATGATGGGACCGACGATATGGAATTTCGAACGGGGAAACACCGTGTAGGCGGAGGCGAACACGGTGGGGATCATGCCCGCGCCCAAAAATCCCTGGATCGCGCGCCACAGGATCATCTGCTCGATGGTCGAGGCAAAGCCGCAGAAGAAGCTCGCGACCGTGAAGCCGGAAGCGGAAATCGCGAACAGCAAACGCGTGCCGAACGCGCGCGACAGGAATCCGGACAGCGGGATCGCGATCACTTCGGCGATCAGGTACGAGGTCTGCACCCATGACACTTCGCTGGAACTGGCCGAAAGGCCGGCCTGAATCTGCTGCAGCGACGCCGAGACGACCTGGATGTCCAGGATCGACATGAACATCCCGAACACCATGATGAGAAACGCGAACAGCCGCCGCGGCGGGATGCGGTCGTCGGCCGCGGCGTTCATGGAAGGCGATGCGGCGGTGGCGTCGGCCATGATCAGCTCGGAACGGGCGCCGGGCTTTCGCCCGGGGCTTCAGGAAAATTACTGCGGTTGAACCGTCCCGGGCGCGTCGAGGTCGGCCTCGCTGTCGGCGTCGGCCGCGCCCTCGCGGGTATCGACGGTCACATAGACCGACATGCCGGCGCGCAGCAGGTTCTGCTTGGCGACGTCCTTCGGCACGCGAATGCGAACCGGCAGCCGCTGCACGATCTTGGTGAAATTGCCGGTGGCGTTGTCCGGCGGCAGCAGCGTGAACACCGATCCCGCCGCAGGCGAAATGCTGTCGACGATTCCGGCGAACTTGCGGTGGCCGTAGGCGTCGACCGAGATGTTCACGGGCTGGCCGGGACGGATCCGCTTGAGCTGGGTTTCCTTGTAGTTGGCGTCGATGAAGACGTCGTTGAGCGGCACCACATTGGCGAGCCGCTGCCCGGCCTGGATGAAATCGCCGGCATTGACGAGGCGGTTGGAGAAGGTGCCGTCGACGGGCGCGCGCACCGAGGTGAACGCAAGGTCGCGCTCCGCCTTGGCAAGCTGGCTCTGCAATTCCACAAGCTGCGCGCGGGCCTCGGCCTGCTGCGCCTTCGTCACCTCGACATTGTCGCGCGCGGCATCGTAAGCCGCTTGCGCCGATTTGACCGCCGCAATGCCCTGGTCGCGGCTGGCCTCTGAAACTTCAAAGGCGGCGCGCGAGGCAAAACCCTTGGTGCTCAGCGTCTGCTGGCGATCGAAGTCGAGACCGGCGCGCTTCAGCGCGGCGTCCGCGGAGGCGAGCTGCGCCTTGGCCTGCTCGGCAGCACTTTCCAGCGCCGTGACCTGGCGGCCGATGCGATCGATCGTGGCCTGCTGGGTCGCGATCCTGCTCTGCGCGGCGTCCACCGCGATGCGATAGTCGCCGTCATCGATCTTGAAAATCACGTCGCCGGCGCGAACGATCGAGTTGTCGCGGGGCAGGATCGCCGCGACATGGCCCGATACCCGGGCGCCCAGCGTGGTGCTGTTGGCGCGAACGTAAGCATCGTCCGTCGAGACATAGAAGCGCCCGACCAGGACGAAGTAGACGCCGTAACCGATCGCGGCCAGCGCGAGCAGTCCGAGCACACCGATCATGATGAATTTGCGCTTGCCCGGTTTCGCCGCCGCATCGGCGGTGACGGCGGCCGGCGCGGCCGTTCGGCTCAGTGCCGTGCGACTCGGCGGGGCGACGCCTGGCTTCTTCGGCGACGTGAGTCCGCAACTGGTCCGCAAGCTGCGCACTGACCTCGGGTGCAGCTTCATCCTGCGCCGTTTCAGATCCACCGCGAATGATGCGTGCGGCCTGATCTCTCGCTGCGGCCATTACCGGCCTCCCCATTCGAAATGTCACGATGCGCGTGGGCCGGGCAAACCGGCCGCATCGGCGCGCTTAAGCTAAAAAGTATCATTGACCGAACGGTTCGGTCAAGCTATATTGATGCCATACGGACCATAACGCGAAAAGCCCTTCCCGCCATATCGCGGGTTGAATTCTTGCGCGAGAAGATAAACCAATGGTTGCATCAACACCAAACACGATTCATCCCTTTGGCGAGGAAGACAGTTCGAAGCGCCGGCAGATTTTGGACGGCGCGCGAAAGGTGTTCATGGATCTGGGCTTTGATGGGGCCAGCATGAACGAGATCGCGCGCGCCGCCGGCGTTTCCAAGGGCACGCTCTACGTCTACTTCGCCGACAAGAGCCGGCTTTTCGAAGCCATCGTCGAGGACGAAGCACTCGAAAAGGCCAAGATCGCATACAATCTCGATCCCGGGCGCGATGTCGAAACCACGCTGCGGGAGTTCGGCCGGGCCTATATCGGTTCGATGTGCCGGCCAGGCGGCGGATCGTCGATCCGCACGGTGATGGCGATCGCCGAGCGGATGCCGGAGGTCGGACGCCGGTTCTACGAGAACGTGCTGGCAAATTCGATCAACGGTCTCGCCGACTATCTGCAGGCCCATGTCGGGCCGAACGATCTGGCGATCGACGACTGCCAGCTTGCAGCAGCGCAGTTCATGCAGATGTGCCAGGCGACGCTGTTTCTGCCGTTCGTGTTTCAGGCAGAGCCGGCGCCATCGGCGGAGCGCATCGCGCGCGTGGTCGACAGCGCGACGCGGCTGTTTCTGCAGACCTACCGGGCAAAGCCGAAATAGGTCCCTCCTCCGCCCTTTCCTGATCGCGCGCTAGAACCTGTACGTCGCACTCCCCAGTACGGTGCGGCCGACCGAGGAACGCGTGATCTCGCGCGAGTACTATGGATGCCGTTGTCGTCACCTGGCCGCCCGATGAAGCTGCAACCGAAACGACTTCGCGTGGCGCCTGCACTGCAAGAACCGCGAGCGCCCGGAACACGCCACACGGTCCAGGAACCAAACCTGCAATGGATGGTTGCTCCTCGACCGGAGGCCGCGATGAGATTTCTAACAAGCACCCTACTTTGGCTGGTCGGCATTCCACTGCCGATCATCCTTCTGATCGCGCTTTTCGTTCATCCCGCATGATCGACTGATGTCGTCATGCAAACGTGGTGGCTGCGCGCCCCTCGGAGGTGGCGAAGGCGACGTGATCGGGCTTCGTATAGCTTGACGGGCGCAGCCGCTTGATGCCACCTCGCTGAAGGCGCAACATCCTTGCGCCCTTGCCGGTGCGAAACGCCATGACCCGTCTTGCTTTCATCCTCGCTCTGCTCTTCACCGCGCCTTGGGAAGCCGCCGAGATCGTTGACGTGAAAGATCGCGGAGCGGTCGATCTCAAGCCGTTCGACTGTCAGGACATCACCCGGAGCAGCGTCATCAGCCGGGTCTGCTACGACACCGAAAGCCGCCGCATGCTGGTGCAGCGCCACGCGGTCTACCAGCAATATTGCGATCTGCCGAAGGACACGCTCGATGCGTTTCTGAACGCGCCCTCGATGGGACGGTTTTTCAAGGCGAACATCGAAGGCGCCGATGGAAGCGCGCCTTACGTCTGCCGGACGCATAAAGTGCCGTCCGATCAGTGACATCGGACCTGCACGTTGCCGCACGACGCGATTTCCATCCCTGCTCGCGATTCCGTCATTTGACATTTCGTTCCATTTTGTCAAAATCGACAAATGAGCCCGCGTACCCGCATTCTCGATGCCGCGATGCTGGTGTTCCGCCGGCAGGGTTTCCGGCGCTCGTCGATCGAGCAGGCGGCGGAGGCCGCCGGCCTGACGCGGCAGGCGCTCTATCATCATTTCGAGTCCAAGGAAGCGCTGTTCCGCGCCGTCATCGAACGGCTGCATGAGGAGGCGCTCGCCGCCGAGATCGCCGCAGCCAGCGCCGCCGAGAACGAAGGCGGCAGCCTCGCCGACATCCTGGTCGCGTCGGTCACCGCCAAGCTCGGACAGCTCGCCGCTTCGCTCGACGGCTCGCCCCATGTCGAGGAACTGTTCTCCGAACATCTCCTGCAGGCGCGCGACCTCTACCAGAAATACACCACCGCCTATGCGGAGCAGCTCGCCGAAACGATCACACGCGTCTGCCGCAAACAGGACCTCACGCTCAACGCCACGACGCCGCGCGATTTTGCGCGGCACATCGAGATGGCGATCAACGGCACCAAATCCGCTTATCCCGCGCTGCAGCCGGCCGGCGCTTTCCTGAGGGATCTGGAGATCATGCTGCGGACGCTGGTGGCTGGCGCGGTGAGTCCGGCGCCGCGGAAGCCTGCGGCGAAGCCGAAGCCGGCAAGGAAATCCACCGCCCGCAAAACTGGAGTTCGCAGATGAGCACCATGACGATCAACGGCAAGCTCGCTCCCCTCCCCGACGATCCCGATGCGCTGCTGGTCGACGTCGTGCGCGACGCGCTCGATCTCACCGGCACCAAGCTCGTCTGCGGGGCCGGCGTCTGCGGCGCCTGCACCGTGCTGGTCGACGGCGAGCCTGTCGTGAGCTGCCTGATGCCGGCGCGATCGGCCGCGAACACGAACGTGACCACGGTCGAAGGCATCGGCGCGGCAAAACTGCATCCGGTGCAGCAGGCCTTCATGGCGCACGACGCCCTGCAATGCGGCTTCTGCACGCCGGGCTTCATCGTCGAGGCGGCGGCGTTTCATGATCGTTGGCGCGCGGCAAAGGGAACGGCGGTGCCGTCGCGCGAGGAGATCGGCGCGGCGCTGTCGGGCCATCTCTGCCGCTGCGGCGCCTATGACGGCATCTTCCGCGCCGTGGCGGATGCCTGCGCCGGCCGCTTCGACGGCAACGATGTTCTGCCGCCGCGCATGGAAGCCCGCGACAAGGTGACGGGATCGGCGAAATATACCGTCGACATCCATCATGACGGCCAGCTCGAAGGCGTGATCCTGCGCTCGCCGTACGCGCATGCGCGTATCAGTGAACTCGATCTGGCGGCGGCGCGCGCGATGCCGGGCGTGAGTGCGGCGATCTCGCTGCTCGGCGACGACCGCATCGTCCGCTATGTCGGCGAACCCATCGCCGCCGTCGCGGCCAGCGATCGCAAGACCGCGCTGGCCGCCATCGCCGCGATCAAGCTCGGCAGCGAACGCCTGCCATCGGCGATCGGGCTCGACGAAGCGCGCAAGGCCGATGCGCCGGTCGTGTTCGAAAAATCCGCGCGCAAGAAGGCCGGCAACGTCTCCGAGGGCGGCGGTTCGCCGGCGCCCTGGAAAGGCAATATCCGCGGACCGTCGGCGGCGTTCTCCAAAAAGCCGAAGAAGGTGCGGAGCTGGGTCGAGGGCGCACGCGCGGCGAACAATCCGCTGCTGGTCGAGGGCATCTTCCGCACCGGCACGCAACAGCACGCCTGCCTCGAGCCGCATGCCGCGGTGGCGCGCTTCGATGGCGACCGGCTCACCGTGCATGTGTCGACGCAGGCGGTGTTTCATGTGATGGAGCTGATCGCCAAGCGCTACAAGCTCGGCCACGACAAGGTGCGCGTGATCGCCGATCATGTCGGCGGCGGATTTGGTTCGAAGGCAGCCCTCGGCGTGGAGACGACCACCGCGATCGAACTGGCGCGCGAAGCCAAAGCGCCGGTCAGAGTAGCCTACGACCGGCACGAGGAGCTTTCGGTGACCGGCTACCGGCCGGCGACGGAAGTGAAGATTGCGTTGCTGCCGTCCGAGCAGGGCGAACTGAAAGCGCTTTCGCTCACCGCCTATGCCGACACGGGCGCCGCGACCAATTCGACCATCGCGGCGCTGGCGCGGCTGATCTATCCGGCGGAAGCAAAGGAGCTCGCCGATTTCGATGTCATCAGCAATTTGCCGGCCGGCGCGCCCTTCCGCGGACCCGGCGGGCCGCCGATGGCGTTTGCGCTGGAACAGGCGATCGACGAGGCGGCGCTGCGCATGAAGGTCGATCCGATCGCGCTGCGCAAACGCTGGGATCCCGATCCCAACCGCCAGCGGCTGTACGATTGGGCCCTGGACCTGGACGTGTGGCGCAACCGAAAACCGATCGCCGCACAGAACGGCCGTTATCGCCGCGGCGTCGGCGTCGCCACCGGCTATTGGCTTTATCTGTGGCAGCCCGGCTCGAAGGTCGAAGTGGCGGTCAAGGGCGGTCGCCTGATCGCCAGCACCGCGACGCAGGACATCGGCACCGGCACCCGCACCGTGATCGCCAATACGGTCGCGCGAGGCGTTCGGGCTGGAGCCGCACGAGATCGAGGTCAGGATCGGCGATTCAAACCTGCCGGAAGGACCGGGCTCGGGCGGCAGCCGGGTCACGGCTTCAATTATCCCGCCGATGCTGCTGGCGATCGAGCAGTTGAAGGCGTCGATCCAGCAGCACGCAAAGCGGCGACCGGTCCCCGGCTCCAACGCGCCATGGCGCGAAATGCTCGCGGCCTCGCCCGACCTCAGCGTTTCCAGCGTGCGGCCGGAGGATTCCAAGCCGACAACGCCGGGCGTCCAGTCACCGCTGAAGCAGGCCGGCTTCATGGGAATGATCTTCGGCTGGATGATGCGGCGCTTCTCCAACCTTGCGATCGGCGCCGGCGTGCCGAGCTCGGTGCAGATCATCGAAGTCGAAGTCGACACCTGGCTCGGCCACGTGCGCGTTCTCAATGCGCACACCGGCATTGCGGTCGGCAAGGTCGCGGCTCCGGCGCTGGCGCGAAGCCAGGCGGCGGGCGCCGTCATCCAGGGCGTCGGCTACGCGCTCTATGAAGCCCGCGAAGTCGATTCCCGCACCGGCGATGTGCTCAGCGGCGGCATGGAGGACTATCGCATTCCCGGAATCGCGGACACGCCCGTGATCGACGTGCATTTCGACGAGGGCGGCTTCGATCACGTGCTCGGCGGCAGCGTCGGCATCGGCGAGGTCGCCACCGTGCCGACCTCGCCCGCGATCGCCAACGCGATTTACAACGCGACCGGCGTTCGGCTGACCGAACTGCCGATCCGTCCCGACCGTCTCGTCGCCGCGCTCAAAGGGAGGGCCGCCGCATGACACCCATCAGCCATGACCGCCACGCAAGCAGGCGAATTCCGCGCCGCCGGCACCGACCTCTCCGAGAGGCGGCGCAGCGGCGTCTCGACCGGACCGCTGATCGATATATCCGCCGCGCCCGACACGATCGGGATGCATTGGGACGCCGACGGCAGCTTGCGCATCGGCGCCTTCACCAGCATTGCCGCCATCGCCGCGGACGCGCGCGTCGCCGCGGCCTATCCGGGCATTGCGGCGTCCGCGCTAGGTTTGGCGACGCCGCAGATCCGCCACCTCGCCACCCTCGGCGGCAATCTCGCGCAACGTTCGCGCTGCTGGTATTTTCGAAATCCGCATATCGCCTGCCTGAAGAAAGGCGGGTCCGACTGTCCGGCGCGATCGGGCAATCATCTCTATCATGTCGCCTTTGACCTCGGCCCCTGCGTGGCGCCGCATCCTTCGACGATGGCCGCGGCACTGCTGGCCTATGAAGCGAAGGTGACCACCGACCGCAGGAGCTCGCTGACGATCGGCGACCTGCTCGGCGACGGCTCCAACGGCAGCGCCGACAACGCGCTGCAGCCGGGCGAGATGATCAGGAGCATCGAGCTTCCCGTTCCGCTGCAAGGCGAGCGCGCGCTGTACAAGCGCGCCATCAGCCGCACCCACGCCGAATGGCCGCTGGTCGAGATCTGCGCCCGCGCCGTGATCAAGGACGGCGCGTTCCAGTTCGTCCGCCTCGCCGCCGGCGGCATCGCCCCGGTGCCGCTGCGGCTCGCCGCCGCGGAAGCGTCGTTGCAGGGCAAGCCGGCCAACATAGCGACGATTGCCGTTGCCGCAGAACGCGCGACATCGGGCGCAAAGCCGCTACCGATGACGGGATACAAGCTCGATCTGCTGAAAGGCGTCGTGCGGGATCTGCTGGAGCGGCTGGCGGGTAAAGATCTGCCGTGGTAGGGCGGATTAGCGAAGCGTAATCCGCCGCTCCTGCCGAAGCGCTCACGTCACCAGCGTCGCTCGCCGAAGTCACCGCTCGGACTCACTGTCGCCCGCCCAATCAAGAATTACGCTTCGCTAATCCGCCCTACGGAAACCTCTAATGATCCTCGAACTCGTCTTCCTCGTTGACCTTGCTGTTGCCCTTGAACCAGCGCGACGACCGACTTTTTGCTGCCGAGCGATCCCGTCGAATAGGGATCGCGTGACGCGGAAGGATTACGCTGGCCGGCGCGCGCGGCGACCTGGTCGCCCGAGACGGCGGCCGGCTCGCAGATGGTGCGGCGCGAGGCGCGGCGCATCAGGTCGACGTGGATGTGATCCTCGTGGTGGGAGTTCGAGCCCGGCGCCAGCACGGTGTTGAACTGCTGGCAGGCGGCTCCCTGCACGTCGCGCAGAAAGCCCTGCTCTTCCGGCATGCCGCGCCAGCCGGTCTTGACCGCGATGCGCCGCCCGTCGGCGAGCGTGAAGGCGGCGATGTCGAGCGCGTTGCCGAAAGCGTGCTCGGAAATATGCGCGTGCGGATTGCCGTTCATGCCGCGGCACGAATATGCCGAGATCTGCTTGATCTCGACGACGCGCACGCCGAACCAGCGCATCGCCGCCGGCTGCACGGAATCGCTGAGCCAGCGGTCGAGCGCCGAGACGATCGGGCACGCCAGCGTCGCCGCAGGCTTCATCGAGACCTGTCCGAAGGCGCTGACGGCGTTTCCTTGCGCGCGGCCCAAGCGGCGGCGCGGCCGGCGATGGCGAATAGGATGGCTGCGAATACGGCACGGAAGAAGACGCCGGGTAACGGTCGCGCGGTGGATAGGACGGTGCCGCCACATAGCCGCCGCGCGATGCCGGCGCGCCTTCGGGCGGCAGATCGACGTCATCCTCCTGCGGGGCGATGCCCGGCGCGGACAGCGAGATCGGGCCGTTCGACGGCGCGGCATAGGTCGGCTGGCGCGGCGCCGGATTCGGATAGCTTCCCGGAATAATTCCCTTGGTAATTTCCTTGCGGCGGCGCTGCCGCCGGCGCGCGCGTGATCGGCCAGCGCGGCTGATTGCCGATATTGCCGGGCGGCCGAAGGCTTTCGTCGGCAAATCCGAAGCTGCTGATGTTTTCGCCGAGCGCCGCCACTTTCAGCGGATATTCCGCGCCGCACACGCCGGGACCGGAGATCGGGTCGATCCGGACCAGTTCCGCGCTCTCCTTGACGGCGCCGGACTTCAGGCAAGCGACTTCGGCCTCGGCACGCCATGGTTCGCGCTCGGCGGACTGAAAAAATCCGCGGCCACAACCCGCTAGCGAGACGAGGACGAGGGAGCCGACGAGATACAAACGAACTCCGTGCGTCATCCCCCGCACGTTCAACGAATTTATTTAAAGACTCTTCAACATATTGATTTTACGAATTTTTTACCATGTTGCCGGGGGCTGATGCCTGTCGAGAGGCCCGGATGGACAGCAACGCTGACTTTTTAGGCCGGGAACGCTTTGCTAGCCTTAATTGTTATTCGTGGGCACGACGTGAACCAAGGGAGCTATCCCCAATGGATTTCGTAAGTCCTCTCGTCAGCAGACTTAGCGTTGTAACCGCGTATGTTGCATTCGCTTTCGTCGGCGCGATTGTGCTCGGCGTGTTCTAAACCTCCGTCCAGAAATGGACCTGAACGCCCGGTGACCGTGTCACCGGGCGTTTTCGTGGGCATATCGCGTTTTCGAGCGAAGCATGCCCTCGGACTTGATCCGAGGGTGGCGCCCGGTTCGCGTCAAGAAAACGCGTCAAAACAAAAAGGCTCTACGACGCCGGCCGGATGACGTCTGCCGCGACGTCACCACGCCGTCGGCGCGGCGCGTGATGCGGCTCCAGTTGTTGCCCGAGCAGTAGAAGCGGCCGAGCGCGCAGGCTTCGACGCGAAGCGTGTTGATCCCCTTCATCGACATCGTGCCGTAATACGTCTCGCCAGAGCCCTGGCTGTAGACGCCGCCGGTCCATTGCCTTTCCGTCTTCGGCTTCATGTTGATCAGGATCGCTTCGCCCTTCTCGTTCGATGAACCGAGCACGAAACCGCACAGCGCATCGCCGCACTTTCCGATCCGCACCGTTCCCTTGCCTTCGGTCTGCCAGTCGCCGATCGGAGAATCCGACGGCGCTTCTTCCTCGGCCTGATGCGTGACACGTTCGACCTGCGCCGTGGGCTGCGCGGTCTCGACCGGTTTTTCGACCGATGGCGCCGGCGGCACTGGAATTGAAGCCTGTTGAACCGATGCCGGGGCTGCCGGCACAGGCGCATCGATGGTGTAGGTTCTCGATGCGGCCGTCGTGTAGACCGGGGACGGCGGCGCGGTAACGATGGTCTTGGCCGGCGCCGTGGTCGCCGGCGGGGCGGGCGGCGAGACCGTCTGCGGCACAGACGGCACAGGCTTTGCCGGCACTACCGCGTCGCGGTCGTCGTTATAGCGGTCACGCTTGCGGCGCCAGTCGAAACGTTTGGAGATCGACATCGCGGCGCACGAGACCGAACGGCAATGTCTGGAGGATTCGATGTGCACCCGATGGCTGCCGACGCTGAATGAAATCGAACGGCCGGCATGGGCCGAAGAAGTGAGCGCGATCAGCACGGCGAGAAAACAAAATCGCTTCATTGGAGCCTCCTCGCTGATGACGCGGAAAACTAGTCGCAGGGAAGCCCGGCTGAATGTGATTTGAATCACCGACCCGCCGACGCGTCGCTGCCGGCGAGCGGCGCTTCCGGCGTCTCAGTGACATACATCACAGAACGTGTCCGTCGCGCCGCGTAGGGTCCGCCCATGTTCACCGCCACGCGCTCACAAGCCGCTCAGGAGCCAGTCATGAAGAAGCTCTACATCCTCGCCGCATTGTTGATGGCCACCACCTCGGCACATGCCGGCGGAATTTCCTTCCAGATCAACGGCGAGCGCGTCCGCATTGAAGCGCCGCGCAACTGCAGCGCCATTTCCTGCGTCAAGGTGATCTCGCCCGGCTATACCGGCACGCTCGGCAATGTCGATCTCAAGGGCATGGGCAAGAAAAAGGACGACGATGACGTCGTGACATCAGCGCCGGCGGCACCGCCGGCACCCGCGTCCGGCCCAGGCCACCGCGCCGCCGCCCCCCGCTCCTCCTCCGGCAGCGGTGACACCCGCCCCTGCTCCAACCACCGTCGCGACGGCAACACCGGCACGCGAAGCTGCGCCGCCCGCTCCGCCTCCGCCGGCCGCCGCCGCCGCGCCTGCGCCGCTACCGGCAGCCGCCGCCGCGTCCGACCCGAACTCGCCGATCGGCATCTGGATGACGGAAGAGAACAAGGGCAACGTGCGCATCGAGGAATGCGGCGGCAATCTGTGCGGCTATTCCGTCAACACCGGCGCAAGAATCCTGATCAACATGAAGCCGCAGGGCGGCAAGTGGACCGGCCGGATCCATGATCCCGACAGCGGCCGCAACTACGACTCGACGATCGCGCTGAAGAGCACCGATACGCTCAAGGTCCAGGGCTGCGCCTTCGGCGGCATGTTCTGCGGCGGCCAGACCTGGAAGCGCGTGAGCTGATTATTTCTCCCCGAGACTTGAGGCCCTGTGGTTCGCCACAGGGCCTTCTTTATGCGCTCGCTCGACAACGCCCTAGCTTGCCGCCCGGAACTGAACTTCACCGTTGTTCAGGAAACATGTCTTGGTGAAGAGGCTCAGATCCAGCGGATTGGGCAATCTGACATCTTCCAGATCGGGGCATGGTTTCTTCAACGGATCGTACGAACGATCGATCTGGGAGATAAAGACGAAGATCAGCCCGCGATCGCGGGCGAACGACTGCAGGGTGCGGACCTGAACCATCAATTCCGGATTGTCACGCTTCTGGTCGAGCAGTTGCAGATAATCCACGACCACCAGGGTGCCGCGAGGCGCGCCTGGCCAGCCGCTTGACGATGTAGTCCGAACTTATCTCGTCGGAGCTGTCGAACTCAAACAGACCGGCAAAATCCTCCCGCGCCACGCCGATGGCGCGGAAACGATCCAGCATGTCCTTTTCCGTATACTCCAGCGTGAAGAACACGCCTCGACTGCCGGACTTCATGGCTTGCACGGCAAGTTCGAGGCTCATCAGGGTTTTGCCCTGGCCCGGGCGCGCACCCACCAGCACCAGGTCGCCGGGAGCCAGCCGCGCAAACAGTTTTTCAGCGGGCGCGCTTGCCGTCACTTTGGCCGCAAGCAAGCTCCAGCCGCCAAAACCCTCTTGCCTGGCAATGCGGTCGAGCGCCTCGTGCAGCGGGATATTTTCCGCACGGGATAGAAGTTTGGCCTTACGCTTCAGGTAATAAAGGGGCGCAGACAGCTTCATCGAAAGAACCTCCTATTGCGAGCAATGATCGCAACCCCTCCTTATGCTTGGTGCTCGAACAGTTGGTTCGATGATCGCAATGGCCCCGCATGAAAGATGCTTTCCCGACGGAGGGGGGAGGCATGGGCCGCGCCAGAATCAGATTATAGCCAATTCCTGCGGGACATGCGATCTTGGGCGAGCGGCGGAAAGCGTGAAATGCGACCCGCCCGCGACGAAACAAATCTCCCGGCGACGAAACACTTTTGCGCTTGCGACGACAAATTCCCGAAACCAACGCCGCGTAGTTCTCCTGCCCAACGAGGCGCCACTCCGGCGCGTCACTGGGGCGCAGCATCCGCTGCCACACCATCCGAAAAAGGGGACACTCAATGACTTTCACCGCTTCGACCGCGCGCGCCTGCAAGATGCTGATTGCGACCAGCTTTGCGCTGGCCGCGCTGGGCACGGCGGCTCAGGCCTATACGGCGGAGCAGCAGCAGATGTGCACCGGCGATGCGATGCGGCTGTGCGCGTCCGAAATCCCCGATGTCGACCGCGTCACCGCCTGCATGGTGCAGAAGCGCGCGCAGCTCAGCGACGGCTGCAAGGCCGTCTTTCAATACGTGCCACCGGCCGCCACGCCTGTAAACTACGCGCCTGCGGCGAAACCCGCCAAGCCGCTCAACCTTAATCCGCACAAGCGCGGCTGAGCCGATTTCCAGCGCGGTGTAAAGCGCCATGCCCGGTATCCCCGGGTGTGGCGCTTGATCGTTTGCCCTCATCCTGACAACAAGTGCGACGTTCATCCCGCATTCAGCCTGAGCGCGCTGAAATCAAAGTCCCTGCCTTCTGCCCCTCCCCCGTGAACGGAAATCCACCGGATGTCGCGCCAATTGTCCTTCGCGCTAGCGCTGCTGGCCTGCGGCACGATGATCGGCGCGACAGACGTTTTCGGAAGTCCCGCCGAACCGACGCAATTGGCGCAGGCGCAGACCGAGCCCACACAGCCCGCCGCACCGGCGGCGGCCGCGACGGACCCCGCCACGCCTGACGCAACCGCCGCGGACGCGCCCGAGGAGCCGATCGGCAACGTCGCAAACGTGACCGGCAGCGCCAGCGTGATCCGCAACGACAAGACCACGCCGCTCAAGGTCAAGGACGACATCTATCTCAACGACGTGGTGCAGACCGGAGCGAATTCCGCGCTCGGCATCACCTTCATCGACGCCACCACCTTTAATCTCAAGGCCAGCACCAAGATCACCATCGACAATTACGTCTATGAGGACGGCGGCAAGAGCAACGCGGCGATCTTCGACGTCGCCAAGGGTACCGCCGCCTTCGTTGCCGCCTCGGTGGCAAAAACCGGCGACATGAAGATCACGACGCCGACGGCGACGCTCGGCATTCGCGGCACCACCGGCCTCGTCGAAGTGCCGGAGGGCGCCGCCGCCAACAATCCGAACAACGTCGCGGTCAAGCTCTATCCGGACGCCGACGGCCGCGTCGGCCGCATCGAGGTCAACGACCGCGCCGGCGCGCGGCTCGGCTTTCTGACGCAAGGCGCGAGCGGCTTCACCATCCGGCCAGGCGCGGGCGGCGCGCGCTTCGCCGCGGTGCCGCTGGCGATTCCGCAAGCGGTGATGCTGCGCGACCAGGGCTTTGTGCGTCAGCTTCACTCGACGCAGAATGTCGGCCGGCAGCTCGTGTTCCAGCAACGCGAATTCCGCCGCGCCAATCCCAGCTTCGTCAATCCGAACCGTCCGATCCGGCAATTGCAACCCGGTCAGCAGCGGCCAAATGGTTTGCCCGGACAGAACAGGCCCGGACAACAACAGCAACCTGGTCAGTTGAACCGTCCCGGCCAGATCAGACAGAACGGCCTGCCCGGGCAACCCGGTCAGCCGCCGCTGCCGTCCGTACCGAACCGCCAGGGACAGCAGCAGCCCGGCCAGCTCAATCGTCCCGGACAACCGCAACAACCGGGCACGCCGCCGCGCGCCGGACAGCAGCAACCCGGCTCGCCCAATCAACCCGGCGTGCCACCGCGGGCCGGACAACCGTCACGCCCCGGTTTGCCGGCACAGCCCGGACTGCCGCCGCGTGCGGGACAACCGCCACGATCCGATCTGCCGCCGCAGCCCGGCCCGCCGCCACGCGCAGGCCAGCCGCCACGATCCGATCTCCCGCCGCAGCCCACCGCGCCGACGACACGGCCGGGACTGCCGAACAGGTTCGGCGTGCCCGGGCCGCAGCGCGTGCCCGGCGTTCAGGGAGCGCCGGCCGTACAGCGTCCGGGACTTCCCGCCGCACCACGACGGCCCGCGCCGCAACGCGGCAAGCCGCCGCCGAAGGAGCTGCGCTAGTCGGGAGATCGCGTCAGGTATCGCGCTGCAGCCAGTCGCGCAGCTTTTGTATGAAGCTTCGTGGCTGCGGTCGCGTTCGACTCTCCGCCGTGTCGACGGCCACCGGCTCGATCTCCAGTGCAAATGACGGCGGGCCGGCCGGCTGCGCTTCATCGACGGCTTGATCAACGGACGTGCCGGCGGTCGCATCCATCACGGAAGCCACATCGTCATACTGCGCGATCTGCGGCGAGGGCTGATCAGGCAGGGACGGAACAGGCGCGGCCGTGACTGCCGGCGGCGCTGTCACGTCAGGCCGTCGCGTCCGGCGCTTCTCCGGCGGCGGTTTGGTCCGAGCCCTCCGGGTGGTCGCGGCATGCGCGGCCGCGGAGAGCGCGATCGGGCCGACATTTTCAAGAAACGCGCGCTCATAATCGCGCGACAGCCGATCGACAGCGGCCGCAAGCGGCAGCCAGTCCACGGCCTTCACGTCCCGCATCAGTTCATGAACCGCGCCGCCGCGCGCTTCCATCCGCCAGTAGTGCACGACCTTGGAACCGCCGCGGGATTCGTAGACCAGCGTACCCAGGAATTCGTGCACGGCGACGTCGTGCCCGGTTTCTTCCACCACCTCGCGCTCGGCGGCGGCGCGCGGCGTCTCGCCGTCGTCGAGCTTGCCCTTGGGCAAAACCCATTCGTTGCGCTTGCGCAGGCGCACGACGGCGACCAGCGGCGTTTGCCCCTGCCGCAATACAATGCCTCCCGCCGCCAGAACGGGCGATCGCGCCATCTCTCTCTTCCCGCGTTATCGCAACTCACGAATCCAGTGCGACCGCGAGCATATAGAGGGATGGGCGCGGAGAATCGAGCCTAAACCTGCGGTTTCCGCAACAACGGCTCGCCGGCGCGAATGCGCGCGCCCTCCACGACACCGTCGGCGAATTCGAAACTCTCCGGCGCCAGCACGATAATGGTCGAGCCGTGCTCGAACCAGCCGAGTTCGTCGCCCTTCTTGACCCGCGCAAAGCAGGCGAAGTCCACCGGGCCCCTGCTCTGCGCGTTGAGCGTGACATCGAGGAAATGCAGGCGGATGCTGGCGACAAGAATGGCGGCGACCGGCACCAGCGTCAGCGCCTCGCCGGTCGAAAGCCGCGTGCGCAGCACCGCGCGCTCGTTCTTGCAGAACAAACGCTCCACCCGCTTCAGCGCGATCGGATTGACGTTCCAGACATCGCCATGGATGAACGTCACCCTCTTGATCGTGGCGTCATAGGGCGCGTGGAAGCGATGATACATGCTCGACGTCAGCCGCAGCGTGAGGAAGCGGCCGTTGCGGTGCTGCTCGACCAGCGCGGGATCGCCGAGCAGATCGAGCAGCGAATACGGCGCGCCCTTGATCTGGAACAGCTCGGTATCCGCGATTTTGCCGAAGGCGCCGATGATGCCGTCGGAAGGGCTGGCCACGACGGTGGATCGGGATCGGCCGGGCGCAGACCGGGACGGAGTTCGCGCGTAAAACAATCGTGCAGGCTTTTGAATTCGGTCTTCTTGGCCTCCGACAAATCGAGATCGGAAAACAGCCGCCAGCAGCCTATCGAGAAGTCGCGCACAAGACGGGTTCTCGATCTTGCTGAACCAGCCCATGAAGCGCGTCAGCGCCGCCCGCGGGATGCGGTTGGTCAGCAGGAAATTCAGATCCTCCTGCTGGGTGAAGCGGGCGATCAGGCCCCTTATTGTCATCAATCTGTCAGCAGGATTGGCTAGCGCTTCAGGCATGGATTCGTCCCTTCCGATTCTTTCGCTGTCCGCCGCTGCGGTAGCTGGCGCCGCGGCAGTCTTCCCCAAATTGCAGGCGCGGCTGGCGCTGTCGCGCGCCAAGCACCGCTCGCTGACCGGACATTCCAAAATGTCCAAAATGGTCGCGCGGCTGGTGCCGCATTACGAATTCGATATCGACGACTTCTTCCGGTCCGACGGCGCCCCCGCCGATGTCGCCATGCAGCGCCAGGACGCCTTCTTCCGCCTCGCCCGCCTCTATGAGGAGCGCTACGCCAAGGGCCGGCAATATGACGGCCGAGGCGGCAGCGCGCATCTCCGACCTGCAGTTCACCGAAAGCTACCGGGTGCCGTTCCCGTACAGCCGGCTGGTGCGCGAAAATCTCGGCACCGGCGCCTTCATGCAGTCTTCCGCCGGCGTCACCGTCACCGATGTCGACGGCAATGTGTTCTACGACCTGACCGGCTCCTACGGCGTCAACATTTTCGGCAACGATTTTTACAAGGAGTGCATCACGGAAGCCGAAAAGCGCGCGCACGCGCTCGGCCCCGTGCTCGGCCCCTATCATCCCGTCATCACCGAGAACGTGCAGCGGCTGTGCGAAATTTCCGGGCTCGACGAAGTCTCGTTCCACATGTCCGGCACCGAGGCGGTCATGCAGGCGGTGCGGCTGGCGCGCTACCACACCAAGCGTTCGCACCTGGTTCGTTTTGCCGGCGCCTATCACGGCTGGTGGGGCGACGTGCAGCCCGGCGTCGGCAATCCCGTGTCGCCGCACGAGACCTATACGCTGGCCGACATGTCGGAGCGGACGCTGCATGTGCTGCGCACGCGCAAGGACATCGCCTGCGTGCTGGTCAATCCGTTGCAGGCGCTGCACCCCAACGCCAACGCGCCCGGCGATTCCGCCCTTGTCGACAGTTCGCGCAAAGGCGCTTTCGATCGTGAGGCTTACGCGGAGTGGCTGAAGAAGCTGCGCGAAGTCTGCACCGAGCGCGGCATCGTGCTGATCTTCGACGAAATCTTCGTCGGCTTCCGCCTCGCCGCCGGCGGCGCCCAGGAATACTTCGGCGTCCGCGCCGACATGGTGACCTACGGCAAGAGCCTTGCCGGCGGCCTTGCCCGTCGGCGTGGTCTGTGGCCGCAAGGATCTGATGCGCCGCTTCCGCGATGACCGCCCCGCCGACGTCTGCTTCGCCCGCGGCACCTTCAATTCGCATCCCTATGTGATGACGGCGATGGATGAATTCCTCAGCCGCCTCGCCAGCCCGAACTTCAATGCCGTCTACCAGGGGCTCGACGAGACCTGGAACGGCCGTGCCGACGCGCTGAACACGCGGCTGGCGGCAAAGGACTTGCCGGTCCGCGTCAGCAATCTCTCGTCGATCTGGATGGTGCAATATACCGAACCGTCCCGCTACAACTGGATGCTTCAGTATTATCTGCGCGCCGAAGGGCTGGCGCTGAGCTGGGTCGGCACCGGCCGGCTGATCTTCAGCCTCAACTACACCGACGCGGATTTCAGCGAAGTGGCGGATCGCTTTGTCGCGGCGACCGAGAAGATGAAGCGCGACGGCTGGTGGTGGCACGATGCTTCCCTCACCAACAAGAACATCAAGCGGCAGATTCTGAAAGAGATGCTTGCCAAGCGGTTTGGGCGCTGAGGGCGCTCTATCACCTTTCGTCATGGCCGGGCAAAAGCGCGAAGCGCGTCTTCGCGCAGATGTCCCGGCCATCCACGTCTTCGTCACCGCTAAATCCTCAAAACGTGGATGCCCGGCACAAGGCCGGGCATGACGGAGCTCTTCGATTGCGCAACAACGCTCACGCGTGCTTGACGTGCTTCTCGAGACCCGGATCGATCAGCTCGCCCTTCATCAGAGCCAGCGGCGCCTTGTAGTACAGCTTGAGATCGCTGAAGGGGTCGGTGAGGATTTTTGTCATCCAGACCAAACCCGTCTCGACGTCGCGGATGAAGAACAGATGGACGGTGCGGAACAGCAGCCCGCCGATGCCGACCGCCAGCCAGATCTTGGCCACCTGGCGCATGAAGTCCGCCGTCGAGGTCCAGGGCGTGAACAATCCGAACAGCGTCGGATCGAGATACAGCACCAGCGGCGACAGCGCCCAGATCGCCATCAGCACGACCTTGCGCTGCAGATTGTAGCCGACCTTGATCTCTTCCTTGTGCTCATGGGTCGCCTGGTTGACGTGGTCGTAGCCGCGCGGCTCGAAGAAGAAGTGACCGGCCTGCCGCGTGGTCATCGAGACCAGCCAGCCGACCAGCGCCGATACCATCGGATCGATGAACAGCATCGCGTAAGCGAACAGGAAGCTCGCGGCGCTGACGAAGTGCAGCGACTGGTTGATGCGGCTGTGGTGATAGTAGCGATGGTCGTCCCAGCGCTGGGTTCGCAGTTCCTGCAGGAAATCCTTGATCATTCTCTAACCCCCAAATTTCTTTCGGGTTTGTGTTTACTGAGATTCGATGTCCGGCATGTGACATCATCATGTTGACATGTGACCGAACGCAGCGACGCGATGACGCGGGCGTCATCGCCGCGCATTACGCGGCCGCGGCGACGTCGACTTTGCGAAAACGCACCAGGGAGAAATGGCCGAGCGGCGGCACCAGGCGGCGTTCCGCCAGTTCGATGCCGCGCGCGCCCGCCAGCCATTGCGCATAGCGCGACCAGGCGAACTCGGCGGTGCGGAAGCCGAGCGGGCGCACCACCGGCTGCAGCCGCTGCTCGATGAAGCGGCGCATGCCGGCATCGGCGCTGACGCGGGTCAGGATGATGAGTTCGCCGCCCGGCCGCAGCACGCGGGCGAATTCATCGAGCGCCTTTTCCGGGTTCGGCACCGCGGTGACGACATATTGCGCCATCACGACGTCGAACGAATCGTCAGGGAATTCGAGGTTTTCGGCGTCCATCACCGCGAGACCCTCGACGTTCTTCAGGCCGAGTTCGTCGACGCGCTTCTTCGCCTTCTCCAACATCAACTCCGAAATATCGGTGCCGAAGATGCGCAGATGCGGCGCGTAGAGCGGCAGCGAAATGCCGGTGCCGACGCCGACCTCGAGCACGCGGCCGCCGATCTTGTTGGTGGCCGCGATCGCCGCCTTGCGGCCCTTGGAGAACACGCCCCCGAACACGAGGTCGTAGACCGGCGCCCAGCGATCATAGGCCTGCTCGACCATTTCGCGGTCGAAATCGAGCTGCCTCGTGCCGTCAAGCTTGATGATGTCTGCCATGATTGGTTCTGCCTTCTCGTCTCACGCTTATGACTGGTTTGATGGTCGTTACACTCAACCCTGCACGGCGCTCGCGGCGGGCGCCCGGCGTACCGGCCGCAGCGCGCGGCTCGGCTGCAGCGCCGTCAGGTTGCCGATGAACTGCCGCGCGCTGTTTTCCCAGGAACGCGAAAGCGCAAAATTCCGGCAGGCCTCGCGCGACATCGTCAGCGCGCGCAGGCACGCATTGCGCAGATCGCTGTCGATCGCGCCGATCGGATGATCGGCGATGACATCCTTCGGCCCGGTGACCGGAAACGCCGCGACCGGCGTGCCGCAGGCCAGCGCCTCGAGCTGCACGACGCCGAAGGTATCGGTGAGGCTCGGAAACACGAAGACGTCGGCCGCGGCGAGATGCGCGGTCAGGTCCGCGCCCTTCTTCTCGCCGAGAAAGATTGCGCCGGGAAATTGCCTTGCAAGCTGCGCTTTCTGCGGTCCGTCGCCGACGACCACTTTCGATCCCGGCAGGTCGAGCGACAGAAACGCTTCGAGATTCTTTTCCACCGCGACGCGGCCCATGGTCATGAAGATCGGCCGCGGCAGATCGAGCGCAGCAGGCGTATGCGGGTTGAACAGTTCGGTGTCGACGCCGCGCGTCCAGAAGCCAAGCTTGCGAAAACCCCGCGCGGAAAGTTCCTGCCGCAGCGAATCGGTTGCGACCATGACGGTGGAAGACGCGGCATGAAAGTGCCGCATCACCGCATAGCCGACGCTGAGCGGCAGCCCGGTGCGGACCGCGACATATTCGGGAAAGCGCGTCGTATAGGACGTGGTAAACGCGAGCTTACGGCGGCGGCAATAGGCACGCACCATCCAGCCGATCGGCCCCTCGGTCGCGATGTGGATGGCATCCGGCGCGGCCTCCTCGATCCGCCGCGCGATCTCGCGCCGGTTCGGCAGCGCGATGCGCAGGCCCGGATAGGTCGGCAAGGGCATCGAAGGAAACCCGTCCGGGGTGAGGAAGTCGATATCGGCGCCAAGCGCTGCGGCGCTCTTCGCCAGCGACGTCAGCGTACGGACGACACCGTTCACCTGCGGATGCCACGCGTCGGTCGCGATCAGTATCTTCATGTCCCGGAGCCTGAGGTTAATGATTCTCAACTCCGACGTTGGGACATGGATATTTCAGGCGTATGACGTCATCGTTCTGTAAGGATGTTTTTTAAGCCCCTCTCCACGCATTTTGGTGTAGTTTGACAGAATGATGTCAGACCAGAACCACGATGATGCGCGATCCCGACGGCGGCGACAGCGCAGGGGCTATGCGCTTCTGATCCTTGCCGCCGGCATGCTCGCATTCGGCGTCGCCGCCGGCACGCTGTATTACGTGCTGCGGCCGACCACGCTGCGGATTGCGGTCGGGCCCGCCGGCAGCGAAGACCAGAAACTGGTCCAGTTGATGGCGCAGACGTTTGCGCGCGAGAACAGTTCGGTGCGGCTGGCGCCGATCACGACGGAAGGGACGGCGGAGAGCATCGCGTTGTTCACCGCCGGCAAGGCCGATCTCGCGGTGGCGCGCGGCGATCTGAACCTGCCTACGAATGCCGAGTCGGTCGCCATCCTGCGCAAGAATGTCGTCGTGCTGTGGGCGCCTTCAGGCCTTCCCGCCAAGGGCTCGAAGAAGCAGTCCACCCCCAAGATCAAGAGTCTCGACGAACTCGCCGGCCACCGCGTCGGTGTGATCGGGCGAACGCAGGCCAACGTCACGCTGCTGCGCGCGATCCTGAAAGAGTCCGGCATCAATCCCGACAAGGTCACGGTCAGCCAGTTCGCCACCAACCAGATCAACGAGATGGCGCGCGATCCATCGGTCGACGCCTTCATGGCGGTCGGCCCGCTCAGGAGCAAGATCACCGTGGATGCGATCGCGGCGACGGCGGCGGCCCGGGGCGAGCCGAAATTCCTGCCGGTCGACATTGCGGACGCAATCGCGAAGAAGAACCCGATCTACGAATCCGAGGAAATCCCTGCCAGCATCTTCGGCTCCTCGCCGCAGCGGCCGGAAGACAAGGTCGATACCGTCGCCGTCAATCACCTGATCATTGCGCCGAAATCA
Organism: uncultured Alphaproteobacteria bacterium; assembly: GCA_963840465.1. GTDB lineage: Bacteria > Pseudomonadota > Alphaproteobacteria > Rhizobiales > Xanthobacteraceae > Bradyrhizobium. Next base: position 52,774 of record CAWIZF010000051.1, read on the forward strand.
TTGTCGGACACGGCGGTCGCCGCCTTCGCCCGACAGCTCTTCACCAACGGCAAGCAGCTCGCGCGTGAAATGCCGACCGCCTCGCAGATCGAAAAGCCTGATACCGACAAGGACGCCGCCTTGCCGGCGCATGCGGGTGCAGCAGCCTATATCGACGGCAACGAGCGAACGTTCCTCGAAAAATACACCGACTACATCTGGTTCGTGGTCCTGGGCTGTCGGGCCTCGGATCGGCCGGCGCCTGGCTGAGACACTATTGGAACAAGGACGAGCGCGAGCAGTACATCGCCCATCGCGATCATTTGCTCGAGCTGATTTCCAGGGTGCGCAGCGCCGAAACGCCGGACGAACTGGTGGAAATGCAGGGCGCCGCCGACAGCATGCTGCGGGAGGCGCTCGATTGCTACGATGACGGCACCATCGAGGACGGCGACCTGTCGGTGATCGGGTTGACGCTCGAGCAATTCCATCACGCGGTGGCCGACCGCCGCACCGTGCTCAACGCCGGCGGGGCCGGCATGCCGCGGATGCGCGCCGGGTAGACCTGATTGGTTCTTCCTTCTCCCCTTGTGGGAGAAGGTGGCGCGAAGCGCCGGATGAGGGGTCTGTCTCCGCGGAAAGAACCCCTCACCCGTCTCGCCGCCGCTACGCGGCGTCGATCCACCCTCTCCCACAAGGGGAGAGGGGAACCGGTCCAGCCCGGCCGTCAACGAAACCTTAATGAAACAATTCCCTAACGGGACGAAACCATTTTGGCGATTTCGTGCAAATGTCCTGAAACGGTTCACCTGTACATCTTTCCCCAACGACGCGCCGAATAACGGTGCGACTGGGCGTAGAACAGGGGACGACCAATGTTTCATTCATTGAAGCTGAACACCCGCTTTGCTGCCGCCGCTTTTGGTGCGCTGGCGATCGGCGCGACTGCATTTTCCGCACCCGCCGCCGCGGCCCCGCTGCCGCTGTTTCCGTTTTTCCTGCCGCAGCTTGAAGCCGCTCCGCCGCCGGTGCAGGCCGTGCCCCGGGATGAAGAGGACCGCGCGGTCGAGTTGCCGGCGCGCTTGCGCCGCCAGGTCGTGAGCTACCCGACCCGCGAGGCGCCGGGCACGATCATCATCGATACCCCGAACACCTATCTCTATCTCGTGCTCGGCAACGGCCAGGCGATGCGCTACGGCATCGGCATCGGCCGCGACGGCTTCACCTGGTCCGGCACGCAGACCATCACCCGCAAGGCCGAATGGCCGGCCTGGACCCCGCCCCCGGAAATGATCGCCCGCCAGCCCTATCTGCCGCGCCACATGGCCGGCGGCCCCGGCAACCCGCTCGGCGCCCGCGCGATGTATCTCGGCGGCACCATCTATCGCATCCACGGCACCAACGATCCCTCGACGATCGGCACCCGCGTTTCCTCGGGCTGCCTCCGCCTCACCAACGAAGACGTCAGCGATCTCTATTCGCGGGTCAGCGTCGGCACCAAGGTGATTGTGAAGCCGATGACGGATCGCCGCGCCGATCTCGGCCGCACCATCCGCTAAGTCATCAGCGCTTCTTAATGTGACAAGCGGCCCCGGCATTCGCCGGGGCCGTTTTGTATTGATCTACGGCGTGTACTCATGGATTGCGTTCGTTCGGCAGCCACCGGCGGATGTCCGCTTTGCTCCCGAAAGCGAGCGAATAGCAGACATCTCGATTAGTCCGCTTATTGCTGCCAATAACCGACATGGACAGCCGCCTTGCACGGATTTCGGCCCCGGCTAATCTGGTGAAAGAGCCGAATTTGATCTGCGCAAGCCGCCATCCTCAACTGGCCGTGCCGCGAGAGCAACATTTCTCTGACGCGAGGCAGGAGGAATCCAATGGAGCTACATGTTCGCGAAATGCGGCATGAGGAAACGTCACTTGTTATCGATTATTTCCATTCATCGACGCCCGAGCATTTGGAGATGCTTGGGGTCGACCCATCGCGCCTCCCTCCAAGGGATGTTTGGAAATCCTTGTTCAAGACTCAGTATGGACTTCCGCTCGCAGAACGGAGAGGTCTTTACCTTATTTGGTTGGCGGATGGTCGCCCAATTGGCTTCTCAAGCTGCGACAAGATCGTATTCGGCACGCAGGCAAATATGCATTCTACACGTGACGGAGCCCGCGCAGCGGCAGCGGGGGATCGGTGAAAAGTGCGTCCGCCAAAGCGTCGATATCTATTTTCAGATGCTGGAGATCAACCAATTGTTCTGCGAGCCGAACGCATTCAACGTCGGTCCAAATCGAACCCTGCAATGGGCTGGCTTCAAGTACTGAAGACACACATGACGGTTCCCGGTCCCCTGAATTTCCATCAGGCAGTGAACCGATGGCTAATTGAACGGCGCGGGTGAAGAAACATTCTCAAAATCTCGGAATTTCCGTAGATACCGAGCTGGGCAACCAAAGCAACACAAGGTCCGTTCCGGGTCACAAGCAGAAATACTTACACTGAGCAGATGTTGTCGCTTTACCCCCGAGAAGCTGACATTCGATCCGCGCATTTATGAGTACACCCTGATCCAGCCTTATTGCGCAGTGGCGCGACCCTCGCCGCCGCTGTAGAACGTTTATGGGGCGATTCATTGGGATCCGGGGGGACGATGCGTCTGCCGATGCATCTGAAGACGGTTTCGATCGCGCTCGCGGTCGTCATCGTCTCGTTTGTGGCCAGCCTGAAGGTGATGGACTTCGTCGCGCCGCGCGCCACGAACCGGGCGCCCGCGCTCGCCGAATTGCCGCCGCTGCCGCCGGCGCCGCGTGCCTCCACCGTGATGGCGCCGATTGCGGTGGCGCTGTCGGCGATCCGCGACGCCGCCGATCGCGGCGCACCGCGCAACTTCAACGGCAAGGCCGACAATCCGATCCCGCAGATCCTGCAGAATGGCGATATCGGCTGGACGGCCTCGCGCGGGCCGATCGCAGCTACCGGCGCGCAGGACGTGCTGTCGCTGGCGACGCCGCTGACGGGAACATTGAACGTCACCGGCTCGCTGTCGGCGAAGGCGACGGGCGCGGTCGGCGACGCGCTCGGCGGCCTGCTCGGCGGCAACGTCGCGAAGCAAATCGGCAGCGTGAACATCAAGAACCTGAACGCCAGCGCCGAGATCAAGGGCAACGTCGTGATCACGGCGCGGCCGAAGATCGCCGCGAACTGGCGCATCGAGCCGAACCTCACAGCCCAGGTCAATCTCAGCGACTCCAGCCTCAGCGTGGCCGGCGCCCGCGTCAGCGTGCCCGCGCAGGTGAAGCCGTTGATCGACAAGAACGTCGCCGAGCAGATCGCACTGGTGCAGGCGCGCATGCGCAACGATCCGGCCTTCGAGCAGAACGCGCGGGTGCAATGGGCCAAGGCCTGCCGCTCGATCCCGCTGCAGGGCACCACCGCCGGCTCGACGATGCCGACGCTGTGGCTGGAGCTGCGCCCGATACGGGCGATTGCCGCGCAGCCGCGCATCGATGCTTCGAACCTCACGCTGACGCTCGGCATCGAGGCGGAGACCCGCATCACGCCGGCCGAGACCAAGCCGTCCTGCCCGTTCCCCGCCACCATCGCCATCGTGCCGCCGACGCCGGGACGGGTCGCGATCGGCGTGCCCATCGACATGCCCTTCACCGAGATCAACAAAATCGTGGAAGCGCAGTTCGCCGGAAAGACTTTTCCGGAGGACGGCTCCGGCTCGGTCGACGTCACCGTCAAGCGCGCCAGCGTCGCGGCGTCGGGCAACCGCCTGCTGATTTCGCTGCTGGTGAGCGCCAGGGAGAAGACGAGTTTTCTGGGCCTCGGCGGCGAGGCCAATGTGCATATCTGGGGAAGGCCGGTGCTCGATCAGGCGGCGCAGACGCTGCGGCTGACCGATATCGAACTCGCCGTCGAGTCGGAAGCCGCCTTCGGGCTGCTCGGCGCCGCGGCGCGCGCGGCCATCCCGCATCTGCAGAAGACGCTGGCGGACAAGGCGACCGTCGACCTCAAGCCGTTCGCAGCAACGCGCAGAAGAAGATTGCGGCCGTGATCGCCGATTTCCAGAAGAACGAGGAAGGCCTGCGGGTCTCGGCCGAGATCAGCAAGCTGCGGCTCGCCGACATCGCCTTCGATTCCAAGACGCTGCGCGTGATCGCGGAAGCCGAAGGCGCGATCAACGTCTATGTGACCGCGCTGCCGGCGCTGTGACAAATTCGAGATTGGTAGGGTGGGCAAAGCGAAGCGTGCCCACCATCTTCCTGTTCAAGGAAATGGTGGGCACGGCGCATGCGCGCCTTTGCCCACCCTACGCACTTGCATCCGAAAACCCGTCAGTCCTCGAACTTGAACGAGATGTTCACCTTGGCGCGGTACGCCTCGACCTCGCCCTTGGCGTCCAGTTGCAGATCGAGCTTGACGACCTCGGCGACACGGAGGTCGCGCAAGGATTTTCCGGCGCGGCCGACCGCCGCCGCCGCCGCCTTCTCCCAGGATTCCTTGCTGGTGCCGATCAGCTCGATGACCTTGTAGACACTCTCAGGCATGTCGTCCTCCCGTTGGTGCAAGGGTCTGCATTGAAGGCAGGACGCAGGGTGCTCCTGCCACGATACAACCTAACATCGGGACGCACGTCATGAATAGGATGCGCTGCACCATTACGCGAACGGCGCCGACAAAAGCAAATGGCCGGGCGGCAATACGCCGTCCGGCCATTTGAGGAAGCCTGGCAGTCGAAGCCGCGCCTATTCGGTGGCGTACTTGAACTCCGGCATCGCCTTCAGCTGATCCTTTGTCGCGCTGAACACGGCGTGATCCGGATACCACGGGTTCTTCTTTGGCGGCAGGGTCGTCGCAGCACCGGTCGTCGTCGTGCTCGAAGGCCTTGCACCGGGTGCGGGCGCGGCCGCGGCGCCGGTATAGGCAATCGGTTCATCGACGAACTTCACCTTGTCGAGCGGCACGGCAACAAGATGCTCGCCGACGCCAAGGAAGCCGCCAACGCCGATCACCACGGCTTTGATATCGCCGCTCTTGTCGGTCAGGAGATCGCTGATCGATCCGAGGCTTTCGTTGCTGTCGTTGTACACGTTCAGCCCGACCAGCTTCGAGGTGCGCCAGCTACCCCTAAGCGACGAGGTATCGGCCGTGGCCGCAGGCGCGGCGGTGGTGGCGCGGTCCGTCGTCACCGAAGGACTTTGCGCGAACGCAACACTGGCCAGCAGCGCGGAAGCCGCAACGCCGGCAACGGCATATTTGGTCAACATATCGGTTCTCCTCAGTTCAGAAACGCACTGGGAAAACCCGTCACGTCAACAAGCGTTCCACGTATTTCGCATGGAACCATTGCGCCCGCTGCGGTCAAAAACCGCCCCAGTAAGGCGGCATGCCGTAATAGCGATGCAGCTCGGCTTCCTTTGCGCGATCGCCCCAGTCAAAATCCGTGTCGGCACGGAACGACGGCGCGCGCTTCAGTTCCTCATCATCGACGTCGAGTTCGTAGGCTTCGAACTTCGTGTTGTAGCGAAGCCGCCCCCACGGCAACGGAATCAGATTGGCGCCGATGCCGAGAAAGCCGCCGAAACTCAGGATTGCATAGGATACTCTGACCGGTGACCTTGTCGATCATCAGCCGTTCGATATGGCCGATCATGTCGCCGTTCGGCCGCCGCACCGCAGTTCCCTCGACGCGGTCGCTCGCGACCAATTGATGCGGCTTGGTCATGACGTCGCTTGTCATTGCACCCTCCACACATGAATGGAAACCAACGCTGCACTGCGTCACCGGTTCCGCCCTCACGAAATAAGACAACCATCCTTTCCTATCGGAAAGGATGGTTGCAAGGGCGCAGCTTTGGGAAGCGGCTTGGAAAAATGTCAGCTCTGGTAGTCGATCAACAGCGCGGAGAACGAGGCCGTGCTGCTGCTCGAAGTCGTGCCGGTCGCGCCGTAGGACGTGGATGACGAGGCCGACAATGACTCCTGCAATGATTGCAGGAACTGCTTCAGGATGTCGTCGATCGATGTCGAGGAAGACGAGGAGGTGTCGTCGCTGGAGGACGCATCGCCCGACGGCGGCGGGCCTCCCGGAGGCGGACCGCCGGCTCCGCCCGGGCCGCCGGGTCCTTTGGCGAACGCCGCCTTGAAGACGCCCTGCAGTTCGGTGGCTTGATCGCTGGTCAGCTTGCCGCTGGAAACCTCGCTGTTAATGAGGTCGTCGATTTTCGATTTCAGGTCGGCGTGCGAAGGGCGCGTGCCGCTGGCCTGGTCGCTGGCGCGGCTGGCCTGCATCGCCGAATCGATGTCAGTCAGCGCCGACGCCAGCGCGTCCTGGTCGGACGACTTGATGGCGCCGGATTTTACTTCGGACAGCAACTCATCCTGCAACTTCTGGAGAGGCGACTGGTAGGTCTGGGCCGAGGCCGCCGAGATCGAGGTCATGATAGCTCCAAGGGATCATCAAGGGAGGGTCAGGTGATTCGTCGAGGTACGCGTGGAACATGCATCGACCGTAGGGCTGCGGGCCTTAACGAGGTCTTTTCGCCCGCCCCCTCGCCTGTTGCCCGGTGTTGCCCCTATTCATCCAGAAACATCTGGAAACAAAAATCCTTCGCGCGCACGCCCGAATCACCGACAAAAGGTCGGTATGGCCCAGGCAATACCCAACATCCTTGTCGTTGAGGACGATCGCGAGACGCGGTCGCTGATCGCAAAATACCTGCGCAGCAACGCCTGCAACGTGGCCACCGCCGCCGACGGCCGCGAGATGGCCCGCGCCATGACCGACCGGCGGGTCGATCTTTTGATTCTCGACGTCATGCTGCCCGGCGAGGACGGCCTCAGCCTCTGCCGCAAGGTGCGCGCGCAATCGCAGACCCCGATCATCATGCTGACCGCGCGCGGCGAGGACGTCGATCGCATCCTCGGCCTGGAGATGGGCGCCGACGACTATCTGGCAAAGCCGTTCAACCCGCGCGAATTGCTGGCCCGGATCAACGCGGTGCTGCGCCGGCAGGCCATAGCCTTCACCGCGAGCGCCACCGGAGGCGCGACCGCGCTTGCATTTGCGGGCTGGCGGATCGATTTCCGGCTGCGGGAGTTGCGCAATCCCGAGGGCGCGCTTGTGGCGATGACCAGCGCCGAGTTCGACCTGCTCCGAACCTTCTGCGAGCGGCCCGGCCGCGTGCTGTCGCGCGACAGCCTGCTCGACCTCACGCAAGGCCGCAACGCCGGCTCGTTCGAGCGCTCGATCGACGTGCTGGTGAGCCGCATCCGCCGCAAGATCGAACCCGATCCGCAAGCCGCCACCCTGATCAAGACGGTGCGCTCGGGCGGCTACATGTTCACGCCGCGCGTTGAACCCATCGCCGTCGAGGCGGCGACCGCCGCTGGCCACTGACCATGAAGGGCCTTTTCAACCTGCGTGGCATCAGCGGCCAGATCGCGGCCCTCGTCGTCGTCTCGATCGCAGCGCTTCATCTGATCATCACCGCGGGTTTCCTGCTGCACCGGCCCGACCAGCCGGAGTCGTCGCCCGATCGCGGCCACGGCCAGCTCGTCACGGCCGTGCAGTTGCTCGGCGCAGCGCCCGCGTCGGAGCGGCCGCGGCTGTCCGCCGATATCGCGCGCGCCTTTCCGCAGCTCGGCATCGAAATTTTGCCGCCGGGACAAACACCTTCGGCCGATGCCGACGGTTTCAATCCGCACGGCCTGCAGCGGCGTCTCGGCCATGATTATCGCGTCTTCCCGCTTGCGAGCGACGGTGGCCGCAAAGCTCAGCATCGGCCTGCCCGACGGCATGATGATTTCGGCCAACAACATGCCGGACCGGCCGCGGCCGCCGTTTCTCGGCGGGCCCTGGATGATGACGCTGCTGTTTGCCGTCATCAGCGTCACGTTGCTGGGCCTGTGGGCGGCGCGGGCGTTGACCGCGCCATTATCGTCCTTCGCCAGGGCCGCCGAAAGTTTCAGCCTCAACGGCGCGGCGGCGCCGCTGCCCGAACGCGGGCCGGAGGAAATCCGCTCGGTCGCGCGCGCGCTCAATCGGATGCGCGAGCGCATCACCGGCCTGATCGACGACCGCACCAAAATGCTCGCAGCAATCAGCCACGATCTGCGCACGCCGATCACGCGGATGCGGCTGCGCGCCGAATTCATCGAGGACGAGATTTATCGCAGCCGCATGCTCGACGATCTCGACCAGATGCGCTCAATGCTGGAATCGGTGCTGTCGTTCCTGCGCAATGGCAGCCGGCTCAAAACGATGACGCTGGCCGACGTCGCCAGCACGCTGCAACTCGTCACTGACCAGTTCGCCGACATCGGACGCAAGGTCGCCTATGACGGCCCCGCGCATGCCATGGCCACGGTGCAGCCCGACGATCTGCACCGCGCCGTCACCAATCTGGTGGAGAATGCCGTCCGGTTCGGCGCCGAAGCGGTGATCCGCCTGCGCGTCTCGGCGGATCATCTCACCATCGACGTCGAAGACGACGGCCCCGGCATTTCGGACGCGCTGAAGCAGAACATGCTGGAGCCGTTCGTGCGCGGCGACGAGGCCCGCAACATGGACGAAGCGGCGGGCTTCGGCCTTGGTCTTTCGATCACGAATGCGATCGTGCTCGCGCATGACGGCGCGTTGTCGCTGCATGACCGGCAACCGCATGGACTGGTGGTTCGGATGCGATTGCCGGTTCGCCAGCAGAGCGAGCGCTGCGCCGCTTAGAGCATCGCGTCAGGCGGCGAGCGCGTCGGGATCGGCTTCCTCATAGATGGCGACCGCTTCGAAGCGATAGTCGCAGGCGCGGCAGAACCAGAGGAAGGACGTGCGGCCCGGACTGCTCTCGACCCAATCGGGTCTCGGTATCGGCTTGCCACACTGGGCACAGGGATTACCGCGGGGCAGATAGCTGGAATCAAGTCGAGCCATGGCGCACCTCCCTTTATTGACGTCTTGCTGACGACGTTTTGTTTGATCGATGATTTCTTATGTCGTGGATGAGTCAGGATTGTTGTCGAAACTGAACATTCTGACGGCAACGCTTGTACACTCTCATCGATTCATTTGCACGACAATCATGCGCGTCGGCGTGACGCAGATTCGCGTAACAGACGCGACGCATCGCACCAACAATTTGAGCGTGCACGCTCGCCGCCTCCGTTAACGAACGCGCCGATTGTGGACATCTCGCCGCGATATCGTCGGGTTTTCGCCACATCTGTGCCCGCTAGTGGAACTAGCGAAAGCGTCAGTCGTTGACGCCACGTCCCTCAGAGATTGTTTTTATGAAAAGTTTCCCGAAGTTTTTGTTCGCCGCGGTGGTGACGCTGCTGGTTTCCCCGGATGCGATGGCACAGAGCCGCGCGCAGTATGACAGCATGGTTGCAAGCCATGCGCGCGCCAACAACGTGCCGGAAGCGCTGGTGCATCGCGTGATCGTGCGCGAGAGCAAATACCATGCAGGCCTCGTCGGGCGCGGCGGTACCATCGGGCTGATGCAGATCAAGCTGCCGACCGCGCGCGGCCTCGGCTACACCGGCGACGCCGCGGGCCTGCGCGATCCCGATACCAATCTGGCCTGGGGCGTCAAATATCTCGCCGGCGCCTACCGCGCCGCCAATGGCGATCACAGCCGCGCCGTGCACTATTATGCGAGCGGCTATTACTACGCGGCAAAGCGCCAGCGGCAGGACAAACCGCTGCAGGTCGCGCCGGTGCTCGCCAGCGATGGCGCGCCGAAAATCGTCGCCGCGCCGGTCGGGAGGGCGAAAACGCCCGCTGAGGCGAACGCACTGCAGACCGCCAAGTAGCGACCATATCGCGTCCCGGGCGCGGTGCGGCGCGTAGCGCTGCTCCGCAGAACCGGGACCCATGCCGCCACACTCGATAGGCCCCGGCTCAGCAGCGCAACGCTGCGCGCTGCGCTGCGTCCGGGGCACGAATGCAGTGCAGTTCCCCGCAAAGCCGCGTTGACACCCCCGCCCAACTGCCTACATTAGACCTGTTCCGAGGGGTGCTCCGATGAGGAGCTGAGATACCGCAAGCTTGGGCAGTTCTACTTTATTCAAAGTAGAGGTCTGAGACCGCGGTGACCCTTTGAACCTGATCCGGGTCATGCCGGCGAAGGGACAGGGATGTACCAGAAGTCAGATCCGCGGGGGGAATCCCCCGTTTCCATCATCGGCGCGGGCATTGCCGGCGCATGGCAAGCCCTGCTGTTCGCGCAGGCCGGCCATGCCGTCACTCTGTATGAGCGCAGTGACGCCGATATGACGCTCTCGACCAGCCACTGGGCCGGCGGCATGCTGGCGCCCTGGTGCGAGGCCGAGACCTCGGAACCCGTGATCGGCCGGCTCGGCATCCGCTCGCTCGACCTGTGGCGCGAGCATTTTCCCAACACCCCGTTCAACGGTTCGCTGGTGGTGGCGCACGCCCGCGACCGCGCCGATTTCGAACGCTTTGCGAAGCTGACATCAGGCCATGTCAGGCTCGACGCGCAGGGCTTAAGCGAGCTCGAACCGTCGCTGGACGGCCGTTTCCGCGACGGCCTGTTCTATGCCGGTGAAGCCCATGTCGAGCCGCGAAAAGTGCTGCCCGAACTGCATGCCCGCATCGAAGCCGCCGGCGGCACCGTCAAGTTCGACTGCGATGCTGATGCCGACGACCTCGACGGCATCGTGATCGACTGCCGCGGCCTGTCCGCGCGCGACGAGCAGCCGGAGCTGCGCGGCGTCAAGGGCGAGATGATCATCGTCGAGACATCAGAGGTCGAACTGTCGCGCCCGGTGCGGCTGATCCATCCGCGCTGGCCGCTCTACGTGATCCCGCGCGGCGACAACAAGTTCATGCTGGGCGCGACCTCGATCGAGGCCGAGGACACCGGCGTCAGCGTGCGCTCGGCGCTGGAGCTTCTGGGCGCCGCCTATGCCGTGCATCCGGCTTTTGCCGAAGCGCGCATTGTCGAGTTCGGCTCGGGGCTTCGCCCGGCCTTCCCGGACAATCTGCCGCGCATCACGGTCGGCAAGAACAGGATCGCGGTGAACGGCCTCTATCGCCACGGCTTTCTGCTGGCCCCCGCGCTGGCCGAACTGACGCTTGGCTATGTGCAGCGCGGCGCGATCGACAATGAGGTGATGCGATGCGTGTGACCGTCAACGGCGAGCAGCGCGAGATCACCTCCGCCAGCGTCGACGCGCTGCTCAGCGAGCTCGAATACGAAGGCACGCATTTCGCGATCGCCGTGAATTACGACGTGCTGCCGAAAAGCCGCTGGGCCGAGACGGTGCTGAAGAGCGGCGACGAGATCGAGATCATCACGCCGCGGCAGGGAGGGTGATGATGAACGTGCGCACGCTTCACACTCCGCTGTCATCGCCCGGCTTGACGCGGGCGACCCAGTACGCCGCGGCTTCTCGGTTCGATCGCTGGCTTCCCGGCGTACTCGGATCCCCGCCTTCGCGGGGATGACGAGTGGTGTTGTCTGGACGACAGGATCATTCGAGGAGACACCGTGAGCATGCTGAACTTCTACGGCAAAACCTTCTCCTCCCGCCTCCTGATCGGCACGGCGTTGTACCCCTCGCCCGCGATCATGCAGGACGCGATCCGCGCCTCGGGCGCCAACATCGTCACCGTGTCGCTGCGGCGCGAGGCCGCCGGCGGCAAGACCGGCGATGCGTTCTGGTCGCTGATCCGCGAGCTCGGCGTCACCGTGCTGCCGAACACCGCCGGCTGCCGCAGCGTGCGCGAGGCGGTGACCACCGCAAAGCTGGCGCGCGAATTGTTCTCCACGCCCTGGATCAAGCTGGAGGTGATCGCCGACAACGACACGCTGCAGCCCGACGTGGTCGGCCTGGTCGAAGCCGCCGGCATCCTGGTCAAGGACGGCTTTGAAGTATTCCCCTATTGCACCGAAGACCTTTCGGTCGCGATGCGGCTGGTCGATGCCGGCTGCAAGGTCGTGATGCCCTGGGCCGCGCCGATCGGCAGCGCCAAGGGCATCACCAACCGCGACGCGCTGAAACTGATGCGCGAGCGCCTGCCCGACATCACGCTGGTGGTCGACGCCGGCCTCGGCGCGCCCTCGCATGCCGCCCACGCCCTCGAACTCGGCTACGACGCCGTGCTGCTCAACACGGCAATCGCAAAAGCCGCCGACCCCGTCGCGATGGCCAACGCATTCCGCCTCGGCGTCGAAGCCGGCCGCACCGCCTACGAGGCCGGGCTGATGGAAGCCCGCGATTTCGCCTCGCCCTCAACCCCTGTGATCGGGACACCGTTCTGGCATGCCGTATCCTGATAAATTCTATCCCGTCGTTCACAACGTCGCCTGGGTGACGCGGCTGGCGCTGCTCGGCGCCGGCACCATCCAGTTGCGCGCCAAGGATCTCAATGATTCAGAGGCGCTGCAGATCGTGACCGACGCGCTGGAGGCCATCAAGGGCACCGACGCCAAACTCGTGGTCAACGACTACTGGCGCGCGGCGATCGTCGCCGGCGCCAAGCATCTGCATCTCGGCCAGGAAGACCTCGCCGACGCCGACCTCGGCGAAATCCGCAAAGCCGGACTGACGCTCGGCATCTCCACCCATGACGACGCGGAACTGGCGACCGCGCTTGCCGCGAAGCCGGATTACATCGCGCTCGGCCCGATCTTTCCGACCACGCTGAAATCGATGCGCTTCGCGCCGCAGGGCATTGCAAAGATCACCGAGTGGAAGAAGCGCATCGGCGATATCCCGCTGGTCGCGATCGGCGGCATCAAGTTCGAACAGGCGGCCGAGATTTTTGCGGCGGGTGCGGACTCCATCGCCGTCGTCAGCGACGTCACCCAGAACGCCGATCCGGATGCGAGGGTGCGGCAGTGGCTCGGCCAGAGCGCGGAGGCCGCGTGATGTGCACTGTCCGAAGCCCCGTGCCATTCATTCCGCCGTCATCGCCCGGCTTGCCAGCGGCGATCCAGTACGCCGCGGCTTCTCCGCCCCTCAGCGCGGCCTCTGGGATACTGGATCCCCGCTTTCGCGGGGATGACAGCGGTGGCCGTTTCTCGCTCAGCGATGCCAACGAATTAGAACAAGGAGGATAACATAATGAACATCCGCTCCAATCCCGACACCACCCTGCCCGCCGTCACCACCGGCCCCCTGCCCTCGTCGCGAAAGATCTTCGCCACCCCCGACGCCGCGCCCGACCTGCGCGTGCCCTTGCGCGAAATCATCCTCAGCGAAGGCGCCGGCGAGCCGAACCTGCCGGTGTACGACACCTCCGGCCCCTACACCGATCCGACCGTGACCATCGACGTCAACGCCGGCCTGTCGCGCAACCGCCTCGCCTGGGTCAAGGAGCGCGGCGGCGTCGAGGAGTATCAGGGCCGCGACATCAAGCCGGAAGACAACGGCAATGTCGGCGCCTCGCATGCCGCAAAGGCCTTCACCGCGCACCACACGCCGCTGCGCGGCCTCGACGGCCACAAGATCACCCAGCTCGAATTCGCCCGCGCCGGCATCATCACGAAGGAGATGATCTACGTCGCCGAGCGCGAAAACCTCGGCCGCAAGAAGCAGCTCGAACGCGCGGAAGCCGCCCTTGCCGACGGCGAAAGCTTTGGCGCCGAAGTCCCCGCCTTCGTCACGCCGGAATTCGTCCGCAGCGAGATCGCGCGCGGCCGCGCCATCATCCCCTGCAACATCAACCACGCCGAACTCGAGCCGATGATCATCGGCCGCAACTTCCTGACCAAGATCAACGCCAATATCGGCAACTCCGCCGTGACCTCGTCGGTGGAGGAGGAAGTCGACAAGATGGTGTGGGCGATCCGCTGGGGCGCCGACACCGTGATGGACCTCTCGACCGGCCGCAACATCCACACCACGCGCGAATGGATTCTGCGCAACGCGCCGATCCCGATCGGCACCGTGCCGATCTACCAGGCGCTGGAGAAGTGCGAAGGCGATCCGGTCAAGCTGACCTGGGAGCTCTACAAGGACACGCTGATCGAGCAGTGCGAACAGGGCGTCGACTACTTCACCATCCACGCCGGCGTGCGCCTGCCCTACATCCACCTCACCGCCAACCGCGTCACCGGCATCGTGTCGCGCGGCGGCTCGATCATGGCGAAGTGGTGCCTGGCGCATCACAAGGAGAGCTTCCTCTACACCCACTTCGACGAGATCTGCGACCTCATGCGCAAGTATGACGTCTCGTTCTCGCTCGGCGACGGCCTGCGCCCCGGCTCGATCGCCGACGCCAACGACCGCGCGCAGTTCGCCGAACTGGAGACGCTCGGCGAGCTGACGAAGATCGCGTGGGAAAAAGGCTGCCAGGTGATGATCGAAGGCCCCGGCCACGTGCCGATGCACAAGATCAAGATCAACATGGACAAGCAGCTCAAGGAATGCGGCGAAGCCCCGTTCTACACGTTGGGCCCGCTGACGACCGACATCGCGCCGGGCTACGACCACATCACCTCGGGCATCGGTGCGGCCATGATCGGCTGGTTCGGCTGCGCCATGCTCTGCTACGTCACGCCGAAGGAGCATCTCGGCCTGCCCGACCGCAACGACGTCAAGGTCGGCGTCATCACCTACAAGATCGCCGCCCACGCCTCCGATCTCGCCAAGGGCCACCCCGCCGCGCAACTGCGCGACGACGCGCTCTCGCGCGCGAGGTTCGACTTCCGCTGGACCGACCAGTTCAACCTCGGCCTCGATCCGGAAACCGCAAAGAGCTTCCACGACGAAACGCTGCCGAAGGAAGCCCACAAGGTCGCGCACTTCTGCTCGATGTGCGGGCCGAAGTTCTGCTCGATGAAGATCACGCAGGACGTGCGGGATTACGCGGCGACGCTGAACGATCCGGCGAGGGTGGGGATGTCGGTGAGCGGCACCATCGAGGATGGCATGGCGAGATGAGCGCAGAAGTTCAAGGAGATGGGCAGCAGCGTGTATCTGGATGCGGAGAAGGTGAAGGAGAGTAATCGGGTGTTGTGAGGCGATCGCTCTCTCCTCGTCATGCCCGGGCTTGACCTGGGCATTCATCAAGAACGCAAAAGGCCGGGCGAAAACCCGGCCTTTTTCTAGCAAGCGGGTTTGCAAGTAGACCTAAGCGAGGCAGCATCTGCTAGTTGTAGCTCGGGACTTTCGCAGCAAGCTGAGCCCGCGAGACCCATCAGGGAGGCAGGCTCTGGGGCCGGATCGGCAAATCGAAATTCGAGGCAGTAATTTGGCCGCATAAACTAACAGCGCCAAAATTATGGATTAAGGACCTACGCATCGCAACGCCACGTTGGCAGAGTTGGAGTATCGTTCAAAGTCAACGAATACTCCAAGAGGATGCCGAAGCATTCAAACGGCAACAAGGCCTTAGACTTGCGATCAGTTCGTCCAAATCTGGATAGCCCCTCTCTAGCTGCTAAAAAGCGTGCAGCTCGAGGCTCGAACGGAACGGAGATACAATCGATGTCGACCGTCAAGATGATGAAGGCAAGATGCCTGGTGATGGCACGAAGCGATTGTCGCTGCATGACGGACGCGAGATCTGGGAGGACACCGTCACGCATATCGCTCCGTTCATGCGGGCTATAGCCGTGAGCTACGAACGCAGCGACGACGAGAAACTGAGAGGCTGCGGTGACACGTCCATCTGCCTGCTGTTGAACATATACTTCAGGATGTGACAAAGCTCTGTAAAAACCTTTCCGTGCCCTTTAACCTTTCGTTAACCAAACGCGCTCACCCTCCCTCTACGGCAGGGGGCCGTGATTCCTGATGTTTCTGCTCCGCGTTTCGGAGCAAGCGTCGATCGGGAGGTGTTGATGCCCCAGGTGTATCTTGGTGACGTGTACCTTGGCGCGGACTGTGTGTCCGTGCCCGAGATTCCGCTGTCGGATTCTCAAGCCCTTTCACCCCATCAGATCGTACCGATGCTGATCGGCTCCACCATCGAAGCGATCGAGCGCGAGCTCGTGCTGCAGACGCTGGCGCGCTGCCACGGCAACCGCACCCATGCCGCGCGCGTGCTCGGACTTTCGGTGCGCACGATGCGGAACAAGATCCGGCAGTATGCGACTGCCGGCGTCGACATTCCCGCGCACAGCTAGGCCGGGCAAGTCGCCCTCATCCGGGTGCGCGTTCGCGATAGCTCGATCGGCTTTGCTTGATAGCGAGGCTGCGGCACCATCAACTCGACAAAGCCAGCCAGCGTTACCCGGAGCGACATCCGGGTTCAAGCCGCCCCGCATATCGCTCCGCTCATGCGGGCTACAATCACGCTAGGCATTCTATCAATTCCAGCGCTTGAGCAAAGCTCGCTCCCGCGTCTATTCTCGTCACTGCAGCAAGCATAAGCGAGGTTCGCAATGGCCGGAACGGAGACCTTCATCTTTCGGGCAGCGCCCCAGGGCAGCGCATCAATCTATCGGGACATCGAGCTCGACCCTGCAAAGTCGCTGTACATGCTGGCCAAGGCCATCGTCTCCTCGTTCGATTTCGATTTCGATCATGCGTTCGGCTTCTATTCCGGGCTCACTCCCGCCAAGATGCACAAGACATTTCCCAAATACGAACTGTTCGCGGATATGGGCGAAGCCGATCCAGGGGTGCTCAGCGTGAAGAAGACCAGCATGTTGCAGGCTTTTCCCGAAGTCGGGCACACGATGCTGTTTCTGTTCGACTATGGCGACGACTGGCTGTTCCGGGTCACCCTGCACGCCATCGGAAAGAAGGCCGCCAAGGTTCGCTACCCGCGCATCGTCGCAACGCGTGGCGAGGCGCCTCCGCAATATCCTGACGTTGACGACGAGCCCGACGACGGGCCGAGATTTGGCGTCAATCCCCTCACCGGCGAAAAGATATGGTTTAAAAAGTAGCCCGGATGAGCGGCTTGTCCGCCGTAGCTCTAAGGAGCGTAGGCGGAAGCGACATCCGGGGCTCAAGCCGTCCCGCATATCGCTGCGCTCATGCGGGCTACGACATTCCGGGCGCCCTACTCCTCAAACTTCTCTTTGAACAGTTTCTTCGCCCGCTCCAGTCCCTCGTCGGTGAAAACCACCGACTTCACCTTGCCGACGGGATTGTCGATCATTCCCTTTTCGTGCAGACGGCCGAGCACGTCCCAGTCGAAGCCCTTCCATGCCCGATAACCGTCGTGCAGGGTCAGATAGAGCAGCGCCAATGCCGTATCGTCGAGCTTGTCCTTGTTGATGGCCATCGTGAACCTCTCATCGCGCGATGTTTGTGACATCCTAGTCAGGCGCATGCGGTAGGCAATGGTGGGGGCATCAGACGCCGGCAAGGTTCAGCTTCGTAGGGTGGGCAAAGGAGCGAAGCGACGTGCCCACCATCTATCCCCGATTGAGCCGCAAGATGGTGGGCACGCTTCCGCCTTCGCTCGTTGAGCTACGGCGGACAAGTCGCTTTGCCCACCCTACCGGTCTGATTTGCTTGCTGCACAAGCGCAGATTCCGTGCATGATCTGCGACAAATCAACCCGACGGCAAATCACTTCTGATTTCCAGAAATCGCGTCAAGCCCTCCACGCAAAAATATTCCGCTTAACACGCAGCCCAAATCAGCCGCATAACTCCGCGCGTCTCACCCGATGAGAGGGGCGCTCGCGAACGTCACGAACGCGCGGTGGGATGCGGTGGACGCTGATGGCGCGACAAGACGTAGCGCGCCGGACGCGTACGGCGAAGTCGTGTGGTTCGGGCGCCGCGGTGCTGGCGTTAAGTTCGGCGGGAGATATCTCTCGCGGACGACGGAGGCAAAAGAGCCGTTCTCCGGGAAGAGCACGAAGTAAGCCGTAAAGCCATTGCGCAGGGAAGGCCGGGATGCTCCGCCTGTACCTGTATGCTCGTGTGCGCTTTCCTTGTGCGCAATTGCACACGAGACCGCGGGTGCAGCGTGCACCCGGTCTTCCCTGCGCCCTCTCTCTGATTCGAGGGAGGCAAATTGATAGCAAAGCTCGGACGCAATGCGTCGCGAGATCGTCGCCTCATCTTCAGTTGTCATCGTCCGCCTTGTGCGCAATTGCGCACTGGGGCGGACGATCCAGTATTCCAGAGGCAGTTGTGATTGAACCGATAACCCGCGGCGTACTGGATCCCGCGCCTGCGCGGGGGATGACGAGATCTGGCGACTTCGGCCGTCATTGCGAGCGCAGCGTACTGGATGCCCTGTCTGCGCGGTCGTCGACGGCTTCTTGCGCGACACGCCGTTTGTGTAGTACAATCTTTAGTTGCATTGCATCTGCAGAGCAAAGACGCGGTCAATCCGTCATCACGATATGCTTATTTGGAACTCAAATCGCGGCGCGAGATTCGGCACATTATTTTTGTGGGTCCGCCAGGGATTGCAGTGGCGATGACTTATTTTCGACGCACGAAGAACCAACTGATAGGCTGGATTCGCGGAGTCGAAAAGATAAAGTCCGTGATGGGGAAGAGATAGCGTGGGTGAACTTCTTGGCTCGATAGCCTTCACTTTGATCGTCATCGCCGTGATTGCCGGGGCATGGGCCTGGATTTCCACGCTGTTCAGGAGAGGCTTGATGGCCTTGGTCGGATTCGACCGGGTCTGCGTCCAGCAGTTCGAGACCATGCTGCTCTACCGGAACGGACGCTTCGAAAGGGCCCTGCCCCCCGGGCGGCACCGCATCCGGGCCGGCAGCCGGCAGATCGCGCGGATCGACCGCCGTCCCGAAATCTTCAGGCTCAACCAGGGCACCGTTTCGACGGACCGCTTTGCCCTCAACCTCACCTATGTCGTGCGGACCCAGATCGTGGATCCCAGGGCCACCTTCGAAAGCACGCAGAATTACCGCGACGAGATCTGCATGCGCCTGCAATCGGTCGTGAAGGCGATGTGCAGCCGCAAGACGCGGCTGGAAATCCAGACCGACCACCAGACCTTCGGCAACAACGTGCAGAAGGCGGCCAACCAGGTGTTTCGCTCGATCGGCTGCGAATGCCTGACCTTCGAGCTGATGCAGGTGGATATCGCCGGGCCCGCCATCGAGCTGGACGCCAAGCGGGCCGGCGTCGCGGCGCAGGCACCCGTGAGCGTGGGCGGAAAAAGCGTGATCGCTGCACTGTGATCGCGCCACGCCAGCCGGCCGATCGGTCGGCCGCGCCTGCTCTCCGGAATACCCCGGCTGCCGGACCGTCGCGCGAGAGGCTGCTCATGCTGCGCCGCTGCCGATTTCGAACAGATCATCCTACACCGGCACCAGCCCAGCGAAAGGAACGCGTGCGCAGCTCGTCTGCGCACGCCGAATGGCTTCCGCCATTGCGAAAACGGCCGCAATGCACAACTGTCCCGTATCGTCATTCATCCGGACATTTCAGACATGAGCCAGACCAAACTATTCGAGCCCTACAAGCTTGGCCCGATCACGCTTCCGAACCGCCTCGTGATGGCGCCGCTGACCCGCAACCGCGCGGTGCCTCCCGGCATGGTGCCGAGCCCGCTGGCGATCGACTATTACGGCGCAGCGCGCTTCCGCGGGCCTGCTGATCACCGAAGCCAGCCAGGTCTCGCAGCAGGGCCAGGGCTATCAGGACACGCCCGGCATCTATTCCAAGGAGCAGGTCGCAGGCTGGCGCAAGGTCACCGACCGCGTGCATGAAAAGGGCGGGCGCATCTTCATCCAGCTCTGGCATGTCGGCCGCGTCTCGCACGACTCGCTGCAGCCTGATGGCGGCAAGCCGGTGGCGCCGTCGGCGATCCGCGCCAAGGGCAAGACGTTTGTGAACGGCACCTTCACCGACATCTCCGAGCCGCGCGCGCTGGAGCTTTCGGAGATTCCAGGGATCATCGAGGATTTCAAGCGCGGCACCGAGAATGCGCTGGCGGCCGGTTTCGACGGCGTCGAGATCCACGGCGCCAACGGCTATCTGCTCGACCAGTTCGCCAAGGACGGCACCAACAAGCGCACCGATGCCTACGGCGGATCGATCGAGAACCGCGCAAAATTGATGCTGGAAGTTTCCAAGGTCGTCGCCGCGGTGGCGGGCCCCGAGCGCACCGGCATCCGCATCTCGCCGGTGACGCCGGCCAATGACGTCTCCGACTCGAACCCGCAGCCGCTGTTCGATTACATCGTGGATGGGCTCAACGCGCTGAAGCTGACCTATATCCACGTCATCGAAGGCGCGACCGGCGGCCCGCGCGACAACGCGCCGTTCGACTATGCAAGCCTGCGCAAGCGCTTCAAGCAGGCGTATATGGCCAACAACGGCTATGATTTCGATCTCGCGAACAAGGTGCTCGATGCCAACGCGGCCGATTTGATCGCGTTCGGAAAACCGTTCATCTCGAACCCCGATCTGGTCGAACGCCTGAAGAAGGGCGCGCCGCTGAACGAGTGGGACAAGAACACGTTCTACGGCGGCGGCGCCAAGGGCTACACGGATTACCCGACGCTCGGCGCGGCGCAGGCGGCGGAGTGAGATGGCCCTCTCGCGTCATTCCGGGATGCGCCCGCTTGGGCGCAGGCCCGGAATCCATCGGGCCGCATAACCTGTGGCACGATGGATTCCGGGTTCGTCGCTTCGCATCGCCCCGGAATGACGGAAGAAAGAAAAAAGGCCGGGATCGCTCCCGGCCTTCAGTCTGTGCATCACTCTCGATGTGCGAAGTTTACTTCGCCTCTGCCCGCTTCGGCGGGGTCGCCGGCCACGACTTCACCAGCGTGTCGTAGTCGACGGTCTCGCCCTTCGGCTTCTCGTTCGCCAGCTTGCGCTGCGGAGCGATGTTGCCGTCCTTGGCGGACTTGGCGAACCAGTACTCGGCCGTCTCCTTCTTGTTCAGCTTCGGCCCGCACTCCTTCTGCACGCCGGACTTCTCAAGACGCTCGAGCACCGAGTCCTGCGCTGCGGCCAGCGCATCCATCGCCGCCTGCGGCGTCTTCGCACCGGACGACGCATCGCCGATGTTCTGCCACCACAATTGCGCGAGCTTCGGATAGTCAGGCACGTTGTTGCCGGTCGGGGTCCACTGCACGCGCGCGGGCGAGCGGTAGAACTCGATCAGGCCGCCGAGCTTGGGCGCACGCTCGGTGAACGACTTGTCCCAGATGTCGGATTCACGAACGAAGGTGAGACCGACATGGCTCTTCTTCAACGACACCGTCTTGGAGTTGATGAACTGCAGATAGAGCCAGGCCGCCTTGCGGCGATCGGGCGGGGTCGACTTCAGCAGCGTCGCGGAGCCGGCGTCCTGGTAGCCGAGCTTCATGCCCTCTTTCCAGTACGAGCCGTGCGGCGACGGCGCCATGCGCCACTTCGGCGTACCGTCCGCGTTCACGACCGGGATACCGGGCTTCACCATGTCGGCGGTGAAGGCGGTGTACCAGAAGATCTGCTGCGCGATCGCGCCTTGTGCCGGCACCGGTCCCGATTCGGAGAAGGTCATGCCCAGCGCCTGCGGCGGGGCATACTTCTTCATCCACTCGAGATATTTGACGATCGAATAGACCGCCGCCGGGCCGTTGGTGTCGCCGCCGCGCTCGACGGACGAGCCGACGGGACGGCAGCCTTCCATGCGGATGCCCCATTCGTCGACCGGCTTGCCGTTCGGGATGCCCTTGTCGCCGTTGCCGGCCATCGACAGCCAGGCGTCGGTGAAACGCCAGCCGAGCGAGGGATCCTTCTTGCCGTAGTCCATGTGGCCATAGACCTTGACGCCGTTGATCTCCTTGATGTCGTTGGTGAAGAACTCGGCGATGTCTTCATAGGCCGACCAGTTCACGGGAACGCCGAGATCGTAGCCGTACTTGGCCTTGAACTTGGCCTTGTAGTCCGGATTGGAGAACCAGTCGTAGCGGAACCAGTAGAGGTTCGCGAACTGCTGGTCGGGAAGCTGATAGAGCTTGCCGTCCGGACCTGTCGTGAAGGATTTTCCGATGAAGTCGTTGACGTCGAGCTGCGGGTTGGTGACGTCCTTGCCCTCGCCGGTCATGTAGTCCGACAGGATCACGGTCTGGCCGTAGCGGAAGTGCGTTCCGATCAGGTCGGAATCGTTGATCCAGCCGTCATAGACGTTCTTGCCGGACTGCATCTGGGTCTGCAGCTTTTCGACGACGTCGCCTTCCTGGATCAGGTCGTGCTTGACCTTGATGCCGGTGATCTCGGTGAAGGCCTTCGCCAGCGTCCGCGATTCATACTCGTGCGTCGTGATCGTTTCCGACACGACGTTGATTTCCATTCCCTTGAACGGGTGCCGCGGCCTTTTCGAACCACTGCAGCTCCTTCAACTGGTCGGCCTTCGACAGCGTCGAGGGCTGGAATTCGCTGTCGATCCACCTTTGATTGACGGCGTCGTCCGCACGCGCGGGTGCGGCAATCGTAACGGAAGCCGCGATCAGCGCAACCGCGCTGGTCATCGTCAGAAAGCCCTCCTTGGTCAAGGAACCATTCTTTCCTCTATAACGTCGCATGTTGAGTCCTCCGGTTGCAGCGACAAACAAAACCCAGGCCCGGGTTGATCCCGGATCTGCTCTTTTTCGCTCCTCAGACGGTGCGGAAAATCGCAACGGCCGAGAGAAGCGAAATCACGGTTGCGAGCCACAGGCTCGATATCTCAACGCCCTCCCCGATCGGCAGCGTGGCAATCGGGTCGATGCCGACAAAGGCGATCCACAGCAGATGAATGACGGCGGCGAGCACCAGCGAAATGAACAGGCGGTCGCCGCGCGTGGTCGGAATGCGCAGCACGCCGACGCGCTCGGCTTCGGGATAGGCGACCGCCAGCCACGTCATGACACCGAGCGTCAGCGACAGCATCACGAAGAAGATCGCGGTCGGCAGCGTCCAGGCCATCCATGCGATGTGTTCCATCGGTGCCCCCTACACCCGACCGAGCGCGAAGCCGCGCGCGATGTAGTTGCGGACGAACCAGATCACCAGGGCGCCGGGGATGATGGTGAGCACGCCGGCCGCGGCCAGCAGGCCCCAGTCCATGCCGGAGGCCGAGACGGTGCGGGTCATGATCGCCGAGATCGGCTTGGCGTTGACCGAGGTCAATGTGCGCGCCAGCAGCAATTCGACCCAGGAGAACATGAAGCAGAAGAACGCGGCGACGCCGATGCCGCTGGCGATCAGCGGCACCAGGATCTTGATGAAGAAGCGCGGGAACGAATAGCCGTCGAGGAACGCGGTCTCGTCGATCTCGCGCGGCACGCCGGAAACGAAACCTTCGAGGATCCAGACCGCGAGCGGCACATTGAAGATGCAATGCGCGAGTGCGACCGCCCATGGCGTATCGAACAGATTGATCGCCGAATAGAGATTGAAGAACGGCAGCGCAAACACCGCCGCCGGCGCCATGCGGTTCGACAGCAGCCAGAAGAACAGATGCTTGTCGCCGAGGAAGCGATAGCGCGAGAAGGCGTAAGCGGCCGGCAACGCCACCGAGATTGAGATCACGGTGTTGATCAGCACATAGGTCAGCGAGTTGATGTAGCCGGAATACCAGCTCTCGTCGGTGAAGATGCGCTTGTAGTTCTCCAGCGTCGGCTGGTGCGGCCACAGCGTCATCGTGGTGACGATCTCGGTATTGGTCTTGAAGCTCATGTTAATGAGCCAGTAGATCGGCAGCAGCAGGAAGATCAGGAACACCACCATGATGATGCGGCGGCCGGGAATCGTGTTCATGACGCGGCTCCCTGCTTTTCGGGACGCTCGGTCCCGGCGTTGGTCATCACGGTGTAGAAGATCCAGCACACGATCAGGATGATCAGATTGTAGACCAGCGAAAGCGCCGCGGCCTTGCCGAGGTCGAACTGCCCGAGCGCGATCTTGACCAGCTCGATCGAGACGAAGGTGGTGGAGTTGCCGGGGCCGCCGCCGGTCACCACGAACGGCTCGGTGTAGATCATGAAGCTGTCCATGAACCGCAGCAGCACCGCGATCAGCAGCACGCGGTTCATCTTCGGCAGCTGGATCGCCTTGAACACCGCCCAGCGCGAGGCGCCGTCGATCTGCGCCGCCTGGTAGTAGGCGTCGGGGATCGACTTCAGGCCGGCATAGCACAACAGCGCGACGAGGCTGGTCCAGTGCCAGACGTCCATCACGATGACGGTGGCCCAGGCGTCGAACTCGTTGGAGACGTAGTTGTAGTCGATGCCGAGGCTGTTGAGCGTGTAGCCGAGCAGGCCGATGTCGGGCCGACCAAAAATCTGCCAGATGGTTCCGACCACGTTCCACGGAATCAACAGCGGCAGCGCGAGAATCACGAGACAGGCCGCGACTGTCCAGCCCTGGCGCGGCATCGACAGTGCCACCACGATGCCGAGCGGCACCTCGATCGCAAGAATGATGGCCGAGAACAGCAAATTGCGGCCGAGCGAGGCCAGGAAGCGGCCGCCGAGATCAGTCGATGGATCGAGCAATTCCTTGAACCAGCCGACACCGTTCCAGAAGAACTGGTTGTTGCCGAACGTATCCTGCATCGAATAGTTCACGACCGTCATCAGCGGCAGGATCGCGGAGAACGCGACCACCAGGAATACCGGCAGCACCAGGAACCAGGCCTTCTGGTTGATGGTCTTGTCCATCAGGCCACCCCCTCGACCAGGCGGCTGTCGGCGTAGACGTGAACATGCGCGGGATCGAACACCAGTCCGACCGAGTTGTCAGGGACGGCGAACCCCGGCGGCACACGGGCGGCGAATTTGGCGTCGCCAATGCGAACGCGGGCGAAGCGGACGCGGCCGAGATCGTCGATGCGCTCGATCGTGGCCGACAGCAAGCCGGACGCGGGAGCCGCGACATTGACGAATTCGGGCCGCACGCCGATCTCGATGTTCGCGCCCGCCGGCAGCACGCCGTAATTACGATGCAGGCCGATGACGTGACCGTCGATCCGCGCTTCGTGCCCGCTCACGATGGCCGGCACGATGTTCATGCCGGGCGAACCAATGAAATAGCCCACAAATGTATGTTCGGGCTTGTCGAACAGTTCCGCCGGCGTGCCGCTCTGCACCACGCGGCCGTCATGCATGACGACGACGGTATCGGCAAAGGTCAGCGCCTCGGTCTGGTCATGGGTGACGTAGATCATCGTGAGATCGAGCTCGCGATGCAGCGCCTTGAGTTTTGAGCGCAACTGCCATTTCAGCTCGGGATCGATCACCGTCAGCGGCTCGTCGAACAGAACCGCGGCGACGTCGGAACGGACGAGGCCGCGGCCAAGCGAAATCTTCTGCTTGGCGTCGGCCGTCAAGCGCGTCGCCTTGCGGCCGAGATTAGGCGTGAGGTCAAGCAGATCGGCGATCTGCTTGACCCGCGCGTCGATCTCGGCCCTGGGCACGCCGCGGTTCTTCAGGGGGAATGCAAGGTTCTCACCCACCGTCATGGTGTCGTAGATCACCGGAAACTGGAACACCTGCGCGATGTTGCGCTTCTGGGTTGACAGCAGTGTGATGTCGGCGCCGTCGAACAGGATTTTCCCTCGTGACGGCGTCACGATTCCGGAGATCAGATTCAGCAGCGTGGTCTTGCCGCAGCCGGAAGGCCCCAGCAGCGCGTAGGCGCCGCCCTGCCGCCAGGTCATGGTCACCGGCTTCAGCGCAAAGGACTCAACCGGCGCGTCATTGCCGCCGTAGGAATGCGCGAGATCGACGAGGTCAATGCGTGCCATGCATCTCCCTCATGCTTTGTTCGGCGCCGCGACCAGGCGGTCGGCGGCATCGAACACGAAGAGATTTTCGGGATCGAGCACGGCATCAAGCACATGGCCCGGCTCGTATTCATGCACGCCTTGCAGCACCGCAACCCAGTTGGATGCGTCACGGTTGAGATGCACGAAACTTTCGGAGCCGGTGATCTCGGTCACCGTCACGGTGGCGTGGAACGCGTGCCGCCCGGCGATGCCGTTGGCCACTTCGAGCTGATGGGCGCGGAAACCGACGCGATACGGGCCGTCGGCGAGTGACGCATAAAGCCCGGTGGCCGGCGCCTGGATGCCACCGGCATAGGCGACCTGACCGTTCTTCTTCTCGATGCCGACGATATTGAGCGGCGGATCGGAGAACACCTGCGCCACGCGCAGCGTATCCGGCTTGCGATAGACTTTTGACGTGTTGCCGGACTGAAGCACCTCACCTTCCCACATGCACACGGTGTCGCCGCCGAGCAGCAGCGCCTCCGAAGGCTCGGTCGTCGCGTAGACGAAGATCGCGCCCGACGCCTCAAAGATGCGCGGCAGCTCGGCGCGCAGCTCCTCGCGAAGTTTGTAATCGAGATTGGCCAGCGGCTCGTCCAGCAGCACCAGGTCGGCGCCCTTGACCAGCGCGCGCGCAATCGCGGTGCGCTGCTGCTGGCCGCCGGACAATTGCAGCGGCGTGCGCTTGAGGTAAGGCTCAAGCCGCAGCAGCTTTGCGGCTTCCTGGACGCGCCGCTCGATTTCCTCGCGCGGCCTGCCCTGCACCCGCAACGGCGAGGCGATATTTTCATACACCGTCAGCGAGGGATAATTGATGAACTGCTGGTAGACCATTGCGACCGATCGCTGCCGCACATCAGCGCCGGTGACGTCCTTGCCGTCGACCAGCACACGGCCGGCGGTGGGCTTGTCGAGACCGGCAAGCAGCCGCATGATCGAGGTCTTGCCCGACAGCGTCGGTCCAAGCAATACGCTCAGCGTACCTCGCTCGAGCGTTAGCGAGACGTCGCGAATGGTCGGAATGCCATCCACGGTTCGCGTGACATGTTCGAGCGTAACGCTCATGGCCGCCCTCCCACTTCGCGCAAGGGACGTTCACCGGAGGCGCGGTGGGCTTTGATCCATTCGTCGAGGGCTGTGATTTCATCTGCCGACAGCCGCAGGCCAAGCTTGGACCTTCGCCACACGATGTCTTCGGCGTTACACGCCCATTCGTTCGCGATCAGGTACCTGACTTCGCTTTCCGTAAGGGTAGCGCCGAATGACTGGCCGAGGTCGGCAAAAGATTTTGCGCTGCCGAGCAATTTTGTCGCACGCGTGCCATAGGCGTGTGCCAGCCGACCGGCATGCGCCGCGGTGAGGAACGGATAATTCCGCGTCAGTTCGGCAGTCAGTGCCGCCACCGCCGAAACATCCATGTCGCCGCCCGGCAGCGGCGCCTTGCCGGTCCAGCCTTCTTTGGCTTTCGCGCTGCGCAAGTATGGCGCGAGCCGCTCCAGCGCCTCTTCGGCCAGGCGCCGGTAGGTCGTGATCTTGCCGCCATAAATCGACAGCAGCGGCGCGCCACCGGGCGTATCGAGTTCGAACACGTAATCGCGGGTCGCAGCCTTGGCTTCGCTGGCACCATCGTCATAGAGCGGCCGCACACCGGAATAGGTCCAGACGACATCCGCAGGCAACACCGGGTTTTTCAGATACTCGCTGGCGGAGGCGCAGAGATACTGAATCTCCTCCGGCGAAGCTTTCACCTTGGCCGGATCGCCGTCGTAGTCGCGATCGGTGGTGCCGATCAGGGTGAAATCGTTCTGATAGGGAATGACGAAGATGATGCGGCCGTCGGCGTTCTGGAACATGTAGGCGCGGTCGTGCTCATAGAGCTTGCGCACCACGATGTGCGAGCCCTGCACCAGTCGCACCTTTGCACGCGCGTTGACACCGGACCCAGACGAAAGCACCTGCTCGACCCAAGGGCCGCCGGCATTGACCAGCGCGCGCGCCTGGATGGTGGCGCGCGTACCGGTGATCGCATTCTCGACAGTGACCTGCCAGATGCCGTTGACCTGATTGATCTCGACCGCGCGCGAGCGGGTGCGGATTTCAGCGCCGCGATCGGCGGCGTCGCGTGCGGTCAGCACGACGAGGCGCGCGTCGTCGACGAAGCAATCGGAATATTCAAAACCCTTGGTGTAGCGGTTGGCGATCAGGGGCTTGCCCACCTCGTCATGCGCAAGATCGACCGAACGGGTCGGCGGCAGCAGATGACGGCCGCCGATATGGTCGTACAGGAACAACCCCAGCCTGAGCAGCCAGGCCGGTCGCAAGCCGGAGTGGTGCGGCAAAACGAAACGCAACGGCCTGATGATATGGGGCGCGATCTGCCAGAGGATTTCGCGCTCGATCAGCGCCTCGCGCACCAGCCGAAACTCGTAATATTCGAGATAGCGCAGGCCGCCATGAACCAGCTTGGTCGACCAGGACGACGTCCCGCTGGCCAAGTCATTCATTTCACACAGGAAAATAGAGTTGCCCCGGCCCGCCGCATCTCGCGCGATGCCGCAGCCGTTGATGCCGCCTCCGATGATGGCGAGATCAAATACCCTGTCCAATGAAGCGCTTCCCCGGCGATCGCCCGTTCACTTCGGCGATTTTACTTTCGGATGCGAGTTAATCACAAAGAAAAACGAAAGCAAGATGAAAGCGAAGAACCCGGCAATATCGGGCACGGCCGTGGGGTCTGTGGGCCTTTTTGTGCAGCGAGAGTGGGGCTTTCATCCTTCGAGACGGCGCTTCGCACCTCCTCATGATGAGGTCACTCACCGTTTTCTTCGCCAGAGAAAGCTCCACACCCTCATGGTGAGGAGCCGCGCAGCGGCGTCTCGAACCATCTGGCTCGTGCCGGCCGCACTACTTCAGCCGCACCACGGTCGAAGCCGGCTCACCGCCCGGCTCATCGATATCCGCCGCCGGCTTGTCCATCGCCTCGACCACCTCGATGCCGCGGTGGCTGCAGATGCTGGCGAGGCCCGCGGGCAGCGGCGCATCGGTCACAAAGGTCTGGATCTGGCTGAGATGGGCGATGCGCACCGGCGCGCTGCGCCTGAGCTTGGTCGAGTCCGCGACCAGCATGACGCTGCGCGCATTGGCGATGATCGCCTGCGCCGCCTGCACCTCGCGATAGTCGAAGTCGAGCAGCGCGCCCTCCTCGTCGATCGCGGATGCACCGATGATGGCGTAGTCGACCTTGAACTGGCCAATGAGACTGATCGCAGTGGAGCCGATCACGGCGCCGTCGGCGCGGCGTACCGCACCGCCGGCCACGATCACCTCGATGCGCGGATGGCGATACAAGAGCATCGCGACGTTGAGGTTGTTGGTGATGACAAGCAGGTCTTCATGCGAGGTCAGCGCGCTGGCGACTTCTTCCGTCGTGGTGCCGATGTTGATGAACAGCGAGCAGCCGTTCGGTATCCGTGACGCGGCGGCGATGCCGATCGCCCGTTTCTCCTCAGCGGCCACGAACCGCCGCGCCTCGTAGGCGAGATTCTCGACACCGGAAGCGATGATGGCGCCACCGTGGATGCGCGTCAGCGAGCGCTGGTCGCAGAGGTCGTTGAGGTCCTTGCGGATGGTCTGCGCCGAAACCTCGAAACGCCGGGCGAGATCTTCCACGATCACGCGACCGGAGGCGCGGGCGATGTTGAGAATTTCAGTCTGGCGGTTGGACAATCCGGCCATGGCGGCACCCTTGAGAAACAGGCTCGAGATAGGCTGGGGGCACAAAGTTGCCGTTATGGTGCGGCTGATTGGGGCCGCGGTCAACGAGGGAGATCGGCCGCGAGGGCTACCGGCCGGTCGAAACCATTATTCTGGTTAAGGCGACTGCACCGGAAGTCATATGCGCCGTACCACCCACGGCGCTCGACAAAACAATATGTGGCTGCAAGACTGCCCTAACAAACAAAAAATGGAGGAAACAATGAACATCGATCGACGACAACTGGCCCTGCCTGCCGTGGCGCTCGCGCTCGGACTATTAAGCGTGGTTCCGGCTTTCGCCGGTGCGGACGAAGATGCGGTGGCGAAAAACGTGGAAGCTTTCCGTGTGGCGCAGGCCGCCGGCAATGCCGAGGGGCTCGCCTCACTCTGCGCGGATGACCTGAGCTACAGCCACTCGAACGCCAAGGTCGACACCAAGGCCTCGCTTCTCGACGGTGTCGCCAAGGCCAACTACAAATGGACTTCGCTCGAATACAAGGATCCGACGATCCGCGTCGTCGGCCCGGCGGCCATCGTGCGCTTCACCTTCGTCGGCGAGCAGGAGTTCACCGACGGCAAGAAGACGCCGCAGAACCTGCACATCCTGATGAACTGGCAGAAGCAAGGTTCGGACTGGAAACTGCTTTCCCGGGCAGCCACCAAGCTTTGATCACAGGACGACCGGCGCTGGCGGTCAGGCCGCCAGCGACATCCCGCCGGCAAGACGCCGGGCCGCGCGCTCGGCCTCGCGTGCGTTGCGGAAAATCTGCCCTTCCAGCCGGTTGAAGCGGTGCGAAGCGGCAAAGAACCGATAGCCGCCGGGGGCGCGCACAACAATGCCCGCCGCCTGCGAGCTGACTTCGATAATATAGGTATCCGACATAGCCCAGCCTCTGATTTCTTCCGGGCCAACAACGGGTTGCATGACGAATTGTTCCGGCCCCACCGTTGCGCCGTAAGGCCAACCTATGCCAAAGCTGGTCACAGAACAGCGAGGCTGGTCACAGAATAGCGACCAAATCATTCCATTGGCCGGAGAACTGACATGATGTCGAAATTGGTGCTCTCGATGCTGGTTGCCGTTGCGGTTTGCGGACCTGTCCAGGAAGCGGCGGCGCAGGAAAGCACGCTCGGCGGCGCGCTGTTCGGCGGCGCTGCGGGTGCCATTGTCGGCGGCGCACTGGGTGGCGGCCGTGGAGCCGCGATCGGCGCCATCGTCGGCGCAGGCACAGGTGCGGCCATCGGCGCCCAGGGCGAGCCGCGGCCCGGCGGTTATCGCTGGTATCAGGGCGGCTGCTATCTTGAGCAGCCCGGCGGCTGGGCCGCTGTTTCGCCGCGCTATTGCGGGGTCCAGGCGCAATACGCGCCGCCGCCGCCCCGCTACTATGACGACACGCCGCGCTGCATGCGCTCGCCGAGCTACGATCCGCGGCCGGGCACGTTCATCGGCCGTGACGGTTACGAGCGCCCCTGCCCGTAACGATCACGTCTTTATGACGCCGTCCGGCCTTACCGGTTGCGGATGGCCGTCGTCATCGATCGAGACGTACGTAAAGTTGCCGTCGGTCACCAGGATCGACTGCATCTCCTTGCGCCGCACGACCCAGGCTTCGAGATGAACCGTGATCGAGCTGCGCCCGACCCGCACCAGGTTGGCGTAGACGGAAACGAGATCGCCGACATACACCGCCTTGCGAAAGTTCATCGCCTCGATCGCGACGGTCACGGTGCGTGATTTCGCGATCTTTGAAGCGAACACGCCGCCGCCGATATCCATCTGGCTCAGGAGCCAGCCGCCGAAGATGTCGCCATTGGCGTTGGTGTCGGCCGGCATCGCCAGCGTGCGGATGCAGAGATCGCCGCGCGGCTCGGTTTCGGTGGCGGGCGGCGCGTGCACTTGAGTCTCGGTCATGTCGGTCTCTGACGTTGCGGAATGGTGCCGCCGATCATAGACGACCTGAGCGCCGTGTTAAGTGTCACTGAGCCCGACGCCGCGGGGCTGACAACACGCCAGTTTCCCGGTAGTTCCGTTGCCAGGCGCTGTCGTCGGCGCGCGGCACGATTCCGGTGATCGGCGCGATCACGCGCTCAAGCGCGCGCCAAACGCCCAGCCCATCGCACACATAGTTGGCCCATCCGTTCACCACGCAATAGTGGATGGTGTGATTGTGATGATGGACCCAGTGATGCGCCGGCGGGCAAACCAGATGCAGCCGCTGCGCCAGCCGCATCACCGCCGAGCGGGCCGGCTTGTGCGCGAGATTGTGAAAATGCATGCCGAACAGCAGGCAGATCGAACTGATCAACCACAGCAGCATCAGCGTCCAGGTCACGATCGAGGCCGGACACAATGCGGTGACGATCGCGGCAAAGCCGAAGACCACCGCGCTCGGCGCCGAACCGAACGAGGCATTTTCCAGAAAGCCATAGACATGGTCGGGATGGGTATGGTGTTCGCGGGTGATCGCGATCGCCCGCCCCATGGTCCGCTCGTCGAACCAGGTGTCCATCGCCCAATGCACCGCGCCGGAAGAAAAATCTGCCAGGAAATAGCCGGCCAGCAATGCCGCCATCAGATACGGCAAGCTCAATCCGGCAACGGTGAAGTAGTAGATGAGCCAGGATGCGCAAAACAGGATGACGGCAATATTGCTGCCGATCCAGAATTGCATGGTCCTGACTTCGCGAGGCGTTGCATCCTTGAAAACAGGCGTCGTTTGCATGGCGTCTCCGCAATATGGAGATACTACCTGTGCTCGTTGTGATAGATAGCACAATCAGAAGGCTTACGCCAAGATTGGCCGCGCCCTGCGGCATCGGTCGGCACGATTGGCTTGACCGAACCACAGCGGCGTTTGCTACTTGAAAGTCTCCCAGCCGGCATCTGGCGTAAACCTGCCGCCGAACTTGTCGGTCAGGGCCTCCAGCGTCGAGACCACGTTCTCCGGCCCTCGGGTTCGCGCGTAGTTCAGGGGACCGCCGCGGAACGGCGCGTAGCCGGTGCCGAAGATGACCGCGCCGTCAACCACGTCGGGATTGTCGACGATGCCCTCGCGCAAGCAGGCGACGCAGACATTCGACATCGGCAGGATCAGCCGGTCGATCATTTCTGCCGACGGCTCCGAGATCGCGGTCATGCCGCCGGTGTCGGCCTTGCCGTCCTTCCAGGTGTAAAAGCCTTTGCCGGTCTTGCGGCCGAGTTCGCCCCTGGCGACCTTTTCGCGCAGCCAGGCCGGCGTCGGCGGCAGCATGTCGCCGAACTTCGAGCGCAGCATGTCGCCGACATCGAGGCAGATATCGAGGCCGACCTGGTCGGCCAGTTCGATCGGCCCCATCGGCATGCCGAACTTCTTCGCGGCGGCATCGATGACCGTCTTGTCGATTTTCTCGTCAAGCATCACCATCGCTTCCAGCATGTAGGGCGTCAGCGCACGGTTGACGAGGAAGCCGGGCGAGGATTTTACCGGCAGTGGCAGACGGTCGATGGCGCCGACGAAGGCGAGCGCCTCTTTCAGCAGTTGCGCGTCGGTGCCGTCATGGCTGACGACCTCGACGAGTTGCAGCCGCGATACCGGATTGAAGAAATGCAGCCCAAGCAGCCGCTCGGGTTTCTGCAGGGTGGTGCGCAGATCCTGCAGAGGAATACTCGACGTGTTGGTGGCGAGGATCGCGCCGGGCTTCATGATAGGCTCAAGGCCCGCATAGACCTTCTGCTTCAGCTCCAGCTTTTCCGGCACCGCCTCGATGATGAGATCGGCGTTGCGAACGCCTTCGGCTTGCATGTCCGGCATCAGCCGGTCCAGTGCGTCGCGTACGGCGGTGCGCTTGCGCAGGATTTTTCCGAACAGATCGGCCGCGCGCTTGATGGCGGCAGCGATCGGCTCGGCCTTCATGTCCGCGAGGGTCACCCGCATATCCTGGCCGGCGCACCAGGCGGCGATGTCGCCGCCCATCGCGCCCGCGCCGATGACGTGAACATGCTCGATCTTGTTGCCGCTGCCGGCGAGCTTCTTCATCTGCTCGCGCAGGAAGAAGACGCGGATCAAATTCTGCGCGGTCGACGTCACCATCAACCTGGCGAAAGACGCCTTCTCCGCGCTGCAGCATCTCCCGCTTGTCGCCGCCGTGCTTTTCCCAGAGTTCGATCAGCGCATAGGGCGCGGGATAATGCGCTTCCGGCGCGGCCTTGGCGGCCTCGCTGCGCATCCGTCCGGCGAGAAAGCTCCTGACCGGACCGAGGCTGAGAACATTGTTGAGCAGCCCGGGCCGCGCGCGCTGCAGCCGGCCGGACACGGCGTCCTTCACCGCATTGAGCACGTGCCGCTCCTGCGTCACGGCGTCGACCAGCCCGAGCGATTTCGCCTTCCGCGCATCGATGGTCTTGCCGGTCAGCATCAGCGGCATCGCCTGCATTGGATTGACCAGCTGGGTAAATCGCACGGTACCGCCGAGGCCGGGATGCAGGCCGAGCATCACTTCGGGGAAACCAAACCGCGCGTCCTCGATCGCTATCCGCATCTGGCAGGCCAGCGCTACCTCCAGGCCGCCGCCGAGGCAGAAGCCGTGGATCACGGCGACGCTCGGAACCCGCAGGGCCTCGAGCCGGTCGATCACCGCATGCGCGCGGCCGATCTCGGTCTCGACGACGCTCGAATCGGTCGCGCCGCGAAACGCATTGACGTCGGCGCCAGCAATGAAGCCGGATTTCTTGGCCGAACGGATGACGAGGCCGGTGGGGCGGTGGCCTTCCAGCTCCGCCAGCACCTTGTCGAGCTCCTCGATCAGGTCGGCCGAGAGGGTATTGGCGCTGGTGCCCTCGCGGTCGAACAGAAGCCAGGCAACGCCGTCGGCATCGCGGGTCAGCTTGAAGTTCCTGTAAGGGCCGGCGGCATCGGGCTTCGGCCCGAGTTCGAGCACGCGATCGCCGAGAACGTTCATGATCTGGCTATCCATGCTCACACCATCTCTATCAGCATCGCGCCGCCCTGCCCGCCGCCGATGCATTCGGTGGCGATGCCGCGCCGTGTGCCCAGCCGCTTCATGGCATTGACGAGGTGCAGCACGATGCGGTTGCCGCTGCAGCCCACGGGGTGACCGAGGCTGATCGCACCGCCATCGACGTTCAGCCTGCTCTGGTCGAGTGCGCCGGCCGCGCTGTCGAGCCCGAGAATTTCCTTGCAGAACTTTTCATCGTTCCAGGCGGCAAGACAACCCAGCACCTGCGTCGCAAACGCCTCGTTCAATTCCCAGGTCTCGATATCGGACAATGTCAGCTCGTTGCGCTTCAACAGCTCGGTTGCCGACAGCACCGGCCCGAGGCCCATGATGCCGGGATCGAGCGCCGACCACTGGCTATCGAGAATGGCCGCTTTCGGCGTCAGGCCATGCTTGGCCACAGCCTCTTCGGAGGCGAGGATCACCCAGGACGCGCCGTCGGTGATCTGCGAGGAGTTCCCCGCCGTGACCTTGCCCCACGGGCGCTCGAACACCGGCTTCAGTTTCGCCAGGCTCTCCGGTGTCGAATCCGGCCGCACGCCGTCGTCGAGATCGTAGAATTTTCCGTCGCGGGCAAACGCGGTTTCCACCTCGCCCTTGAGCCAGCCTTCCGATTGCGCTTTCGCCAGCCGCTTGTGACTTTCGGCGGCATAGGCATCCGACTGCGCGCGGGTGACGCCAAAGAGATGCCCGACCGCCTCGGCGGTCTGGCCCATATTGAGTTCGGTGATGGGATCGGTGAGCCCGCGCTCCAGTCCGATGATGGGCTTGAAATAGCTCGGCTTCACCTTCAGCGCGGCCATGATTTTTGCGCCGATGCCCTTCGCTCCCGCAAGGCCCGCAAACCAGCGCACGCCCTGCTGCGGCCACACCAGCGGTGCGTGGCTCAGCGCCTCGGCGCCACCCGCCAAAATAAGGTCGGAGACGCCTTCGCGGATGTAACGGTAAGCCGTGTCGATCGATTGCATGCCGGAGCCGCAATTGATCTGCACCGTAAAGGCGACCATCTTCTCGCCCATGCCGAGCCGCAGCGCGGCGACACGGGCCGGGTTCATTTCGTCGGCGATGACGTTGACGCAGCCGAGGATGACCTGATCGAAAGCTGAGGGCGCAAAGGGCTGCCGCGCCAGCAGCGGCCGGCCGCACTGCACGGCGAGATCGACCGGGGTGAACGGCCCGGGACCGGAGCGCGCCTTCAGGAACGGCGTCCGGCTGCCGTCGACGATAAAGACCGGTTTTGCCATCAGCTTGCCGCCCTCTGCTCACCCAGTTCCTGGAAGAACTGATGCACGTCGGCAGCCTTTCTGTAAATCGGCGACAACGCCTCGGGCGCGAAATCGTCGACCACGATCACCTTTGCAACCGCTTCATGCGCTGCCTGCAGCTTTTCGCCGCCGGCCTGCGTAATGACGCCCTTCTTGACCGCCTCTTTCCAGTCATGCAGGCGCGCGGCGCGCATCTGCTTGGAAACATCTTCCGCCGCGACGACCAGCAGGAACGCCTTCTCCAGCCGCGCGACGCCGCCATCGTCGTCGACATGCGACAGATCGGCCGTCAGCCGGTCGCGCGCCGCCGACGGCTCCAGCACGAGCTGCGCGCACTGATGCACGACGCGGTCGGACGGGCCGGTCACCCTTGCGCCGAACGGCTGGATCAGGAATTTGAGGATCACCGCCACGAACCGGTTCGGCAAATTCGCGAGGATTTCGGCAAAGCGGTTTTCGATGGTGCGGAAGCCGCTCGCCATGCACCATTCGAGCGCGGCGAAATCGGCTTGCTGCCGTCCCTCGTCCTGCCAGCGTTTTAGCGCGGCTGACAGCAGATAGAGTTCGGACAGGATGTCGCCGAACCGGGCCGAGAGCATTTCCTTGCGCTTGAGCGCGCCGCCGAGCGTCAGCAGCGCCATGTCGGCGCACAGCGCAAAGCCTGCGGAATAGCGCGAGAGCTGGCGGTAGAACTGCGTCGCCTCGCCGGCATCGGGCGCCGGCGCAAACAGGCCGCCACTCCAGTTTCGGCCCCAGGCACGGAACATGGTTTTGAAACTGTGGCCGACATGATTCCAGAACGCCTTGTCGAAGGCGTCGAGCCCTTTGGCGCGGTCGGCTTCGCCCAGTGCATTCATTTCGTCGAGCAGGAAAGGATGCGCGCGAATAGCACCTTGGCCGAACACGATGAGGTTGCGCGTCAGGATATTGGCGCCCTCGACGGTGATGCCGACCGGCACCGAGCGATAGAGATTGCCGAGATAGTTTTGCGGGCCGTCGATCACGGCCTTGCCGCCATGGATGTCCATGGCGTCGTCGATCGCGCTCCGCATCCGTTCGGTGGCATGCAGCTTCATGATGCCGGAGATGACCGCGGGGTGATGACCCTGGTTGAGCGCCGCGCAGGTCAGCCGCCGCGCGGCATCGAGCAGATAGGCGGTGCCGGCGATACGTGCCAGCGGCTCCTCGATGCCTTCGAACTTGCTGATAGAGATTCCGAACTGCTCGCGAATGCGGGCGTAAGCGCCTGACGTGCGCGCCGCATAGGCGGCGCCGGCGGCCGACAGCGACGGCAGCGAGATGCCGCGGCCGGCGGCGAGCGCCGTCATCAGCATCTTCCAGCCCTGCCCGAGCCGCTCCTGCCCGCCGATGATGTAGTCCATCGGGATAAAGACGTCGCGGCCCCAGTTCGGGCCGTTCTGGAACACCTGCATCGCCGGCAAATGGCGGCGGCCGATTTCGACGCCGGGCAGATGGGTCGGGATCAGCGCGACCGTGATGCCGAGTTCGTCCTGGTCTCCCACGAGATGATCGGGATCATAGGCCTTGAAGGCGAGACCGAGCAGCGTCGCCACCGGTCCCAGCGTGATGTAGCGCTTGTGCCAGTTCAGCCGCAGGCCGATCACTTCGCGGCCTTCGAAATTACCCTTGCAGATGATGCCGGTATCCACCATCGAGGCGGCATCGGAGCCAGCTTCCGGGCTGGTCAGGCCAAAGCAGGGAATGTCAGTGCCCTCGGCGAGCCGCGGCAGCCATTTCTGCTGCTGTTCTTTTGTGCCGAAGCGCATCAGCAGTTCGCCCGGCCCGAGCGAGTTCGGGACCATCACGGTGACGGCGGCGGTCAGCGAGCGCGAGGAAAGCTTTCGCACCACCTCGGAATGCGCATAGGGCGAGAAACCGAGCCCGCCAAATTCCTTGGGGATGATCATGCCGAAGAATTTGTGGCGCTTGATGAAGGCCCACGCTTCCGGCGGCAGATCGCGCCATTCCCAGTTGATCTTCCACTCGTCGAGCATGGCGCAGAGCTCGTCGACGGGGCCGTTCAGAAAGGCCCGCTCCTCGCCGGTCAGCGTCGCCGGCGCGACCGCCAGCAATTTCGACCAGTCGGGATTGCCGGTGAAGAGGTCGGCGTCCCACCAGACGTCACCGGCTTCAAGCGCCTCGCGCTCGGTGTCGGACATCGCCGGCAACACACCGCGTGCCCAGGAGAAAATCGGCTTGCTGATGAAATCGCGGCGGAAGCTCATGACGAACTCTCCTGATCTGCGGCGCGACGTCGCGCCGCACCTGAGCCAAACGACGGCTCATTCTAGCTCAAACGCACGGGTTTCGGTGACGGTTCGCATCGGGAATGAGGCGAAATTGATAACCGGGAGATAACGGCGGAGAGCTCCACCCGTTCCAAAAGCTCTGCATTGTCCGGCGTTTAGAGAACGGTGTGGTTACCCATAAGAAGCAGGGCGAGGCCTGCCCGGTCCGCATCGGCAGGCGCAGGAGCTTACGAATACCGCTTGCCGCGACGTCGTTCGTTGGGAACGAATACGGCGAATACTTCCCTAACGCGAATGGCAGGCGTGACGTCACGCGTAAAGCGAAGCTCCGCCGTCGCCCGGGTTTCCTCCTGTCGAGGCGCATAAAGGGCACTCTCGTACAGCGATCCGTCGAACCGCAAATCAGCTTCGTCGTCAGCGAGATAGGCGTTTGAAACAAACAACAATACGAGCAGCGCCGATCCGGCGTAGGTAAAATATTTGGAAATGGGCATTGAAAGACGAGCCTCCCCCTTATTGAAAAGGAGGGTGCGCGGCTCGCCATAAAAGTCAGGTTTAAGGCCGCCCAGCTTTTGCCGGAGCAGTTGGTTGAAGGTTTCGAATTCGTGACAAATTTTAATGAATCGACTTTTTCCCCCGCCGTCATTCCGGGGCTCGCGAAGCGAGAACCCGGAATCCATCGTGCGACAGATTATGCGGCCCGATGGATTCCGGGCCTGCGCCCAAGTGGGCGCATCCCGGAATGACGTGGAGAGAGAGGCAGAACCGCTCAGCCCGGCCCCGCCCCCTGCGTTGCCGTGTACACGGCATAGAGCGACTGGCTCGCCGCCATGAACAGGCGGTTGCGCTTGGGGCCGCCGAAGGTGACGTTGCCGCACACCTCCGGCAGACGGATACGGCCGAGCAGCTTGCCCTCCGGCGACCATACCGTCACCCCGCTGTAACCAACGGCGCGGCCGGCATTGCTCGAGGCCCAGACATTGCCGTTGACATCGCAGCGCAGGCCGTCGGGTCCGCACTTCACGCCATCAACCATGCAGTCGCTGAACCGCTTGTGGTTGGAGAGCTTGTTGTCGGCGCCGACATCGAACACAAAGATCTCGCCTTTGCCGCCCGGACCGGTGTCGCCCGGCCCTTTGCCGGTGGAGGCAACGTACAGCTTCTTGTGGTCGGGCGAGAAACAGAGCCCGTTGGGATCGGGCACTTGTTCCTCGGTCACCACGAGATCGAGGCGGCCGGACGGATCGATGCGATAGCAGTTGGTCGGCAGTTCGCGCCTGCCCGGCACGAAGCCTGCCGGCTGCCCGATCCGGGGATTGAGCTTGCCGCCGGAATTGCTGGGGCCGCCCGCGACGTCAGGCTCACCCTCATAGAGCTGCCCGCCGTAGGGCGGATCGGTGAACCAGTAGCTGCCGTCCGGATGGGCGACGACGTCGTTGGGCGAATTGAGCTTCTTGCCGCCGAAATTGTCGGCCAGCACGGTCGCGGTGCCGTCGTGCTCATAGCGCACCACGCGGCGGGTGAGATGTTCGCAGGAGAGCTGGCGGCCCTGGAAGTCGAACGAGTTGCCGTTTGAATTGTTGGAGGGCGTACGGAAGACGCTGACATGACCGTCGTCCTCCGACCATCGCATCTGCCGGTTGTTGGGAATGTCGCTCCACAGGAGGTAGCGGCCCTGCGCGCTCCAGGCTGGGCCTTCGGCCCACAACAGCCCGGTGTGGAGGCGCTTGATCGCGGTGTTGGGCTGGGCGAGATTGTTGAACGACGGATCGACCGCGATGATGTCGGGGTCCCAGAAATAGGTGGTCGGGGCGCCGCGCGGACTGAAATCGCGCGGCGGGTTGGTGATCGTGGACGGCGGCGCCACCGGACCGGGTTGGGGGCTGGCTTGTTGGGCCAGCGCGGCGCTTGCGCCCGCCACGGTGGCGCCGGCGCATATCGCCAGACCGTGGACAAGCGTTCGTCGTGATATCGCGGTTTCTGGATCGCGCTGTTCCGGCTTTTGCATCGCATCCTCCCAATGTATGTGCCGGCCGTTGATCCGACCTGGCAACTTGAAGTTAGTCCGGTCCGCTCCGGGTTGCGAGAGCTGCTTTCAAATCGGCGCCCTGTTCAAGCTTGCGGCCGATCATGGCGTTACCTCGTCCAACGCTCCGCCCATCGTGACTTGGGGACAATTGCCCAATGGTTACAAGTGGACGACCTGCTAATCATCGCCAATTCGTCGCGTTCTTTGGCAAGCCACTTGTCCGTGGGACAAAATAAAATGAAAACGCCGACTCGACGGATATTGCATTGCAATGCGGGAGAGCGCGCCGGGCGAGTTCTGCTGCAGCCCTGTCATGGCCAATCTGGATCAACACAGCCGCGGCCGAGCCAAGCGGCCAAAGTCCCCGCCCCCTTGCCTGACAAGCTCGAGCGCATCACCGAATTCTTCAACAATGAAGTTGCGACGGGCAAGCTCCCGGGAGCGGTCGTGCTGATCCAGCAGCACGGCAAGCCGGTCTATCTGAAATGTTTCGGCGTCCAGGATGTCGCGACCAAAACTCCGATGACATCGGACACGATCTTCGCGCTTCATTCGATGACGAAACCGATCACGAGCGTCGCGGCGATGATGCTGATCGATGCCGGCAAGCTCTCGCTCGCCGACCCCGTGTCCAAATTCATTCCCGGGTTTGCCGACGCGAAGGTGGGCATCGGCTCTGAAGCTCCCGACGTTCTAAAGCTCGTTCCGGCAGATCGTCCGGTGACCGTCATGGACCTGCTGCGCCATACGTCAGGCATCACGTACGACTATATCGGTGGCAAGCTGATCATGAAGGCCTATTCGGATTCAGGCCTTTTCGACGGGCGTTACACCAACGAGGTGTTTGCCGATCGCATCGCCAGATTGCCTTTGGCGCGGCAACCCGGCACGCTTTGGCGTTACGGACATTCAACCGACGTCCTCGGGCGCATCATCGAGATCGTCTCCGGACAGACGCTCTATCAATTTGAAAAGCAGCAGATCTTCGATCCGCTCGGCATGACAAGCACGAAATTCGTGCTGGAAAGTGCCGACGAACGCGCGCGGATGGCGGAACCGCTGCCAAGCGATACCATCCTGACACTCGCGGAGACTGAACGTCGCGCGCATCCGGAATGGGAGTCCGGCGGCGGAGGGTTGGTCTCGTCCCTGACCGACTATGCCCGCTTTGCCCAGATGATCCTGGACGGCGGGAAATTTGACGGCAAACGTTATCTTAGCCCAGCCGCGTTCAAGTCAATGACGTCAGACCACATCGGGCCCGGTTCCGGCGTTGCGCGGGATTATTACTATTTTCCGGGCGATGGCTTTGGTTACGGCTATGGCTTTGCCGTACGTACCGATCCGGGAAACGCTGTACCGCCTCCGCCGGGCTCGATCGGCGAACTGAAATGGGACAGCGGCAGCGGCACCTATTTCGGTGTCGATCCCAAGCTGGACATGATTTACATCCTGCTGGAGCAGACGCAGAACGAGCGCGGACGCATCACACCCGCGTTCAGGAAACTGGTCTACGACGCGTTCGCCACGGACAAATGATCCGACTGCCCTGCTACGTCAAACCTTCGTCGGGAATATTCAGCACGTTGCCGCACGCCTTGCAGTGCACGGCATCGCTGTCATGGCGCTGCAGTCCGCAGGTCGGGCAGGCAAAGCGCACCTTGTGCGGGGTCAACAGCGCGCGGGCCAGGTTGAAGAACAGCGTGACGCCGAAAATCATGATGACCACGGTGATCATGCGGCCGGTCGTGCCCGACAGGGTGATGTCGCCAAAGCCTGTTGTCGTCAGCGCCGTTACCGTGAAGTACAGCGCGTCCGCATAGTGCGCGATCTGCGGATTGCGAAACTTCTGCGTTTCGTAAACGATCGCGGTCATTACGAAGATGAATACCGCAAGGTTGGTGACGGCAAAGATCACTTCCTCGTTGCGGCGGAAGAACGTGCTGTCTTCGCGCAGCCGGGCCAGCATCTGGTAGTCGCGCAATAGCCGCAACGTTCGCAGTATCCGCAGAAAGCCGCCGGCTTCCCCGGCGAGCGGCGCCAGGAACGAAACGATCGCGACAATATCGGTCCAGGTCGAGAAGTGGGTCAAGTCGCGC
Organism: uncultured Alphaproteobacteria bacterium; assembly: GCA_963840465.1. Classification (GTDB taxonomy): domain Bacteria; phylum Pseudomonadota; class Alphaproteobacteria; order Rhizobiales; family Xanthobacteraceae; genus Bradyrhizobium. Next base: position 94,833 of record CAWIZF010000051.1, read on the forward strand.
AGCCGATGCCGGCTAACGAAGAGCCGCGCGGCAAAGTCCGCGAGGATCACAACACCGAACAGCACATCGAGCGTTTCGGTGACGTTATTGGAAGGAAGAAACGACGTCGCGATGATGAACAGGACGGTGACGATATCGAACGCCAGCAGCGCATAGCGGAAACGAACGCCTTCCGGCGTCGCGCCTTCGTAGAGGTGTCGAACGGCCTTCCGGAATGCGGCAAGCGACATGGCGCCATCTTCACCGCTTGCGCACATCATTGCAAATGATGGCTGGTGGAAGAGAACTTCAAATTCAGAAAAGCGCCGCAGGCAGGGCGTCACTTCTTGTTCGCCGCCTCGCGCTCGATGAACGCAACCTCGGTGCCCTTCTTCAGCAGCTTCGCCAGTCTGTCGACGTCCCAGTTGGTGAGGCGCACGCAGCCGTGCGATTCCGACTTGCTGACCTTCGAAGGGTTCGGCGTGCCGTGAATGCCATAGCTCTCCGATGAAAGCCCGATCCAGTGCGAGCCCGCGGGGTTGTTGGGGCCGGGTTTGATCGTGAAGGCTTCCCTGGATTTGACGCCCTTGAACTTGTAGTCGGGATTGTAGCGGTAGTTCGGTCGCGCATCGATCGAGGTTACCTTGAGCACGCCGTTTGGCGTCGGCTTCTCGTCGCTTCCGACGCTCGCCGGAAAGAACGCGATCAGTTCGCCGGTTTTCCCGAGGGCTTTCACGGTCTGGGCGGTCTTGTCGACCTCCAGGCGCGCAACGACCGGCTTGGCCTCCTTTTTCGCGACGTTCACGACCGAAATCGTCTGGCCGGCCTGGTCAAATTTCTTGCCGGGGTTGAGGGCTTCGAGGAGCGCCTCGCTCATGTGAAATTTTTCGGCAATCGCTTCGCGCGGGCTGGTGTAGTCCAGCGATTTCAGCCCTTTCATATCTTCCATCTTTGCCGGGAGTTTTTCCAGAAACGGTCCCTTCACGTCTTTCTCGGTGATCTTGTAGTCGACGATGACTGGATCCGAACTGGTGCCTGACAACGCAGACCAGATTTCAGGCGTGAGCGGCTGCTTGCCAACGGCCAGGCCCTTGGCTTCGCGCGAACGCCTTCAGCGCCTTCTCGGCGTTCTCGCCGAGCTTGCCGTCGATCTCTCCGGGAGAAAAATTGGCGCGGTCGAGCAGCACCTGCGCCTTGACGACGACAGGATCGATCCTTGTCATCGGCCGGCGGCTTGCCTTTGAATTCCGTGTTGTTGACCGCCGCAGCATCGAGGCCCGCGAAAGCCGGGGCAGCGAGACAGGCGAGCAGTGTCAACCCGGCGAGCAAGCGGATCATGGGGAATCTCCGAAACGACGTCTGATAAGGATTTGGACGGGTCGGAGTTCCCGAGTTCGTAGCCCGGGTGAAGCGAAGCGAAACCCGGGGACCGTCCGTCCGCGGGAGAGATCCCGGGTTTCGCTTCGCTTCACCCGGGCTACATTGAACGTTCAATCCGGCCGGATCATCTCGAACATGTTTTCCGGCTTGATCTCAAAGTAGTCGCCACGGCGGCCGGCGCGGACGATCGGGTGGGCCAAACCGGTCTGGTAGACGCCGTCCTGGATGAAGGCCTTGTCGATATGCACGGCGACGACTTCGCCGAGCGTCAGCCAGGCCTGCGCCTTGTCGCCGTTGGCTCCCTGCAGCTGGATGATCTGCGTCAGCTTGCATTCGAACGCGACCGGGCTTTCCGCGACGCGGGGCACGTTGACGAGCTTGCAGGGCGCGGCCGTGAGACCCGCGATCTTGAACTCATCGACATCACGGGCAACGTGGGCCGCGGTCGCGTTCATCTGTTTCGCCAGATCCATGGTGGCGAGATTCCAGACGAATTCGCCGGTATCCTGGATATTGCCCGCGCTGTCCTTCCAGTTCGTCGAGGAGAAGCCGATGATAGGCGGGTGATAGCAGAAGGCGTTGAAGAAGCTGTAGGGCGCCAGATTGACGTTGCCCTTGCCGTCGCGCGAGGAAATCCACCCGATCGGGCGCGGGGCGATGATGGCGTTGAAGGGGTCGTGCTTGAGGCCGTGGCCGTTCTTCGGCTCGTAGTAATGCAGGTCTTCAGTGGTCACGCCGGAGTTTTCCTTGTTCTTCGTAGCCCGGATGGAGCGAAGCGCAATCCGGGGAATGGCGCAAGCGTCAAAAGTCACCCGGATTACGCTTCGCGCCATCCGGGCTACGCAGTTCGGAATAACCGGTCAAGTAGCGACCAATTCAATTCGCCTTGCGCGGTTCAAGGGCCCTGAAAAGGAAATCGATCATCTGGTCGATCGTTGCGCTGGGCTTGTTGATGGCCTGCGCGATCATCTGCGGATGGAAGAAGCGGATCATGCCGGTGCAGGTGCAGAGCGCCGCCAAAGGCAGGTCAGGCGCCTCGAACTCGCCGGACGCCACGCCCTGTGCGATCACCTGGCCGATGATGCCGGTGACGCATTCGATATGGACGACGCAGACGTCCCAATCCTCCTGCATCGCGATCTCGACCATCTCGTGCAGCTTGGAATCGCCGACATAGCGCTCGGTGTTCATCCGATTGATGGTCTTGAGCAGCTCGCGCAGACGAGGTTTCGCCGGACCGGGCCCGGCCGCGATCCGTCGCGCCTCGACCTCGACCTCGCCCATCAGGGTCCGCGCCACGCCCTCGTGGATCGACTTCTTCGAATCGAAGAAGCGATAGACGTTGGCGGGGCTCATCCGCAGTTCCTTGGCGATGTCGGCGACCGTGGTCTTCTGGTAGCCGATCTGCCGGAACAGACGCTCCGCCACCACGAGAATCTTTTCCCGGGTGTCCGTCTCGACGTGTTCCGAAATCAGCGTCATGTCAGTTCTCAATGTTCAATTATTCGGCGGCGTCGGCAAGCGGAATTGCGTGCGGACCCTTGACCTGATGTTGCGGCGCAAGATCAGGCTGCTCGGCCTGGCCGCTTTCGTCCAGGCTCTTCCTGAACCACAGGGCGTAAAGACCCGGCAGGTACAGCAAGGTCAGGAAGGTTGCAACAAACAAACCGCCCATGATGGTGATCGCCATCGGGCCCCAGAAGGCGGAGCGCGACAGCGGAATCATGGCCAGAATCGCCGCCAGCGCCGTCAGCACCACCGGGCGGGCACGGCGAACGGTGGCCTCGACGATGGCTTCCTTGCGCGTCAGTCCCTGAGAGACGTCGGCCTCGATCTGATCGACCAGGATCACGGCGTTACGCATGATCATGCCGGCCAGCGCGATCAGGCCGAGCAGCGCCACGAAGCCGAACGGCTGGTTGGCGATATTGAGGCCGAGCGAGGCGCCGACGATGCCGAGCGGCGCGGTGAGGAAGACCAGGATCAGGCGCGAGAAGCTCTGAAGCTGGATCATCAGCAGCGTCAGCATCACCATGACCATCAGCGGAAACAGCACGAAGATCGAGGCATTGCCCTTGGCGGATTCCTCGAACGCGCCGCCCGGCTCGATCCGGTAGGCCGGCTCGAGATGGTCGCGGATTTCCTGCAGCTTTGGCCAGATCTGGCCGGTGACATCGGGCGCCTGGACGCCGTCGACGACGTCGGTGCGCACCGTGATCGCCATGTCGCGGTTGCGCCGCCACATGATCGGCTCCTCGTGGGAATACTCGATCTTGGCGATCTGCTGCAGCGGCACGGCAACGCCGTTGCGTGACGTCACAGTGAGGTCACCGACGCTCTTGAGGTCGAGCCGTTCGGACGGAACCGCGCGGGCGACCACGCCGACCTTCTCGATGCCGTCACGGATGGTTGTGACCTGCGCGCCCGAGATCAGCATGGCGAGCGCCTGCGAGACGTCCTGCGGGGTCAGGCCGAGCGCGCGGGCGCGGTCCTGGTCGACCACCAGCTTCAGGTAAGGCGACTGCTCGTTCCAGTCGAGCTGCGGCTCCACGACGTTGGGATTCTGCCGCATGACGTCGCGCACCTTGTAGGCGATGTCGCGCACGGTGTTGGCGTCGGGGCCGATCACGCGGAATTGCACCGGGAAGCCGACCGGCGGGCCGAAATTGAAGCGATCGACGCGCACGCGGGCTTCGGACAGATCGCCCCCGGCAACCGCCTTCTCCAGCCGCGCCTTGATCCGCTCGCGGGCCTCGACGTCCTTGGAGACAATCACGATCTCGGCAAAGGCCTCGTTCGGCAGTTGCGGATTGAGGCCGAGCCAGAAGCGCGGCGACCCCTGACCGACATAGGAGGTATAGGTCGCGATATCCTTGTCGTCCTTGAGCAGCGCCTCGGCCTTCTTCACGGATTTCTCCGTGACGTTGAAGGCGGTACCTTCCGGCAGGCGCAACTGCAGGAACAGTTCCGGCCGCTCCGACAGCGGGAAGAACTGCTGCTGTACGTGACCGAAGCCCACGATCGAGAGCACGAACACGCCGACGGTCGCCAGCACCACCTTGACCCGGTGGTCGACGCACCACTGCACCATCGAGCGCAGGATACGATAGATCCGCGTCTCATAGACCGCGTGCGGATCGTGGTTGTGGTGGACCGTGATGTTCGGCAGCAGCTTGACGCCGATATAGGGCGTGAAGATCACCGCCACGAACCAGGAGGCGACCAGCGCGATCGCCACGATCCAGAAAATGCCGCCGGCATATTCGCCGACCGCCGAATTGGCAAAGCCGATGGGGAGGAAGCCAGCGGCCGTGACCAGCGTCCCCGTGAGCATCGGAAACGCAGTTGATTCCCAGGCAAAGGACGCCGCGCGGACGCGGTCCCAGCCCTGTTCCATTTTCACCACCATCATTTCCACGGCGATGATGGCGTCGTCGACCAGCAGGCCGAGCGCGATGATCAGCGCGCCGAGCGTGATGCGGTGCAGGTCGATCGACATCGCGTTCATGACGATGAAGACGATGGCGAGCACCAGCGGCACCGACATCGCGACCACGATGCCCGTGCGCCAGCCGAGCGCCACGAACGAGACGAACAGCACGATCGCAAGCGCCTCGATGAAGGAATGCACGAACTCGCCGACGGCGCGCTCGACCACCTTGGGCTGGTCGGCGATCTGCTCGACCTCGATGCCCTGCGGCACGGCCTTCATGAAATCATTGGTCGCCTTCTCGACCTCCTTGCCGAGTTCGAGGATGTTGGCGCCCTTGGCGGTGACCACGCCGATGCCGAGCGCGGGCTTGCCTTCCTGGCGGGCGATGAAGGTCGGCGGATCGACGAAGCCGTGGGTCACGGTCGCGATATCGCCGAGCCGGAACACGCGGCCGTTGCTTTCGACCGGGCTTTCCGCCACCGCCTTGGCGCCGTCGAGCGCGCCGGTGACGCGCAGCGGCACGCGCTGCGAGGAGGTTTCCACCGTGCCGGCGGGCGTGACGTTGTTCTGCTTGGCCAGCGAATCGAACAGCGCCTGCGGCGTGATGCCGAGCGTCGCCAGCTTGGCATGCGAGAACTCGACGAAGATGCGCTCGTCCTGGGCGCCGTAGAGATTGACCTTGGTGACGCCGGTCACCTTCAACAGCCGCTGGCGCATGCCTTCGGCGGCCTTCTTCAGCTGCGCATAGTCGGCGCCGTCGCCGGTCATCATGTAGAGAATGGAATCGACGTCGGAGAATTCGTCGTTGACGGTCGGCCCGAGCAGGCCCGCGGGCAACTGGCCCTGCACGTCGGCGAGCTTCTTGCGCAGCAGATAAAACAGATAGGGCACGTCCTTTGGCGGGGTCGAATCCTTGAACGTGACCTGCATCGCCGTGAACGACGGTTTTGAATAGGTCTGCACCTTCTCGAAGAACGGCAGTTCCTGCAGCTTCTTCTCGATGGGATCGGCGACCTGGGTCTGCATTTCCTGCGCGGTGGCGCCCGGCCAGATCGCCGAGACGTTGACCACCTTCACCGTGAAGAACGGATCCTCGGCGCGGCCGAGCCGCTGGTAGGAGAAGAAACCGGCGGCGCCCAGCATGATCATCAGGAACAGGATCAGGGTCGGATGGCTCACCGCCCAGCCCGAGAGATTGAAGCGCTTCATGTCACTCTCCAACTAACCGAATTGCTTCACGATGCGACTTATTGCGAGCCGTCACTGGTGGCGAAATGGATTGCTTCGCTTCGCTCGCAATGACGGCGGAAAACTAGAACGACAACGCCGAGACCACCCGGACCTTCTGGGCCGGATCGATCTTCTGCACGCCGAGCGCGACCACCTTGGCGCCTTCATTGACGCCGCCTGAGATCACGACGGCATTGCTCTCATAGGATTTCACGATCACCGGCTGCAGCTTCACCGCGCCGGCATCATCGACGGTGTAGAGCGAGGGATTGCTGCCCTGGCTGAACAGCGCCGACAGCGGCAGTTTGGCGACGCGCTCGGTGGCGGCATCCGCCAGCGTCAGCGTCGCGGTCATGCCGAGCGAGACCTTGTCGTCGGCTTCCGGCAGCGAGAATTTTGCGAGATAGGTCCGGGTCGCCGGATCGGCCGAGGGCGCGATCTCGCGCAGCTTCGCGGCATATTTCTTTTCCGCATCCGACCACAGCGTCACGCTGGCGGTGCCGGACTTGGCGCGCCCGACCAGCGTCTCGGGGATCGCGACCACGGCTTCCTTTTCGGCAAAGCGCGCGACGCGGATCGCGGTCTGGCCGGAGGCCACGACCTGGCCGGGATCGATCAGGGTCGCGGTGACGACGCCGCGGCTGTCGGCCAGCAGCGTTGCATAAGAGAGCGAGTTCTTGGTGAGTTCGACCGAGCGCTCGGCGCGATTGACGCGCGCCCGCGCCTCGTCGGCGGCGGCGCGGCTCTGATCCAGTCTGCGCATCGGTGGTCCAGCCCTTGGCGCGCAGATCCTTGGCGCGCTGCTCGGCAGCGCCCGCCTGCGCCAGCACGCCGGTGGCGGCGCGGAATTCGGCCTCGGCCTGCTCGGCCTGCAGCTTCAGGTCGACCTCGTCGAGGGTGGCCAGCGGCTGGCCGACATCGACGGTCTGGCCGACCTCGACCAGGCGCCGGGCGACCTTGCCGGGAACGCGGAAGCCCATGTCGGTCTCGATCCGGGGCCGGATGGTGCCGACGAAACTGCGCTCGGGGGTCTCGGCCCCATAGCGCACGGTGGCGACCAGGACCGGGCGTCCGGGGGCGGCCGTTTCGGCCGCCTTTTCATTGCAGCCGGCCAGCGCAAATACCGCAAAAGCCAGCGACGCTCCCGTCAAGAGCCTGTAATAGCTAGAGAAAATCGAACGACCGAACATCGGACTCTCCATCGCAACATCTGATGAAGAGTATCGATTGTCGACTGACGATTGTCAATATTCGTCAGTGATCATGAATTCGTGAAGGAAAGTTTAGTTAAGAGGTAATTGCTTTCTCCGAAGAACGTGGCCGTGCCGCGCACGCGGGGCGGTCGTAGCCCCGTAGCCCGGATGCAGCGAAGCGCAATCCGGGGCCGCTCCCTCGGGCTGTACGAATCCCGGATTACGCTTCGCTCCATCCGGGCTACGGCCACTACGGGCTACTTCGCGCCCGCAAATTCCGTCTTTGTCTCGTGGCCGCCGAGAAAGACGAGCAACCCGGCCGCAAGCGGCAATAGCGACAGCACCAGCAATCCGGTCGACGTGTTGCCGGTCGCGTCCTTGACCCAGCCGATCAGATAGGGACCGCCGAAACCCGCGAGGTTGCCGATCGAATTGATCAGCGCGATCCCGCCGGCCGCGGCCGTGCCGGACAGCCAGGCCGTCGGCAGCGTCCAGAATACCGCAAAGGTGCAGAACACGCCGATGGCGGCGACCGTCAGCACCACCATGGTGATGGCGGGATCGGTGATGTAGCTGGAAACGGCGAGCGCCGCCGCCGTCAACAGCAGCGGCCCGCCGACATGGGCGACGCGCTCGCGCGTGGCGTCGGAGTGCCGCGCCCACAGGATCATCGCGATGGTGCCGAACAGATAGGGGATTGCCGTGACGAAACCGGTCTGCGCGTTGGTGAGGCCGAACGCCTTCACGATCTGCGGCAGCCAGAACTGCATGCCATAGAGCGCGCCGACGAAACCGAAATAGATCAGGCTCAGCGTGATCACTCTTGGCGACGACAGCGCTTCGCCGAGCGTCAGGTGCTTTGCCGCCTGCTTGGTCGCGATCTCCGCCTGCAGCTTTGCCGAGAGCCAGGCCTTCTGTTCCGCGGTGAGCCAGTCGGCTTTCTCCGGCCGGTCGGTCAGATAGAACCAGGTGACGATACCGAGCAGCACCGAGGGGATGCCCTCGATGATGAACAGCCATTGCCATCCCCTCAGGCCCATCATGCCGTCGAGCCCGAGCAGCAGGCCCGGAGACCGGCGCGCCGATCACGGTGGAAACGGGAACGGCGATGGCAAAAGCTGCAAGGAACCGCGCGCGGTATTCGGCCGGGTACCAATAGGTGAGATAAAGAATGATGCCGGGGAAGAAGCCGGCTTCCGCCACGCCGAGCAGGAAGCGCAGCACGTAAAAGCTCAACTCGCCGCTCACCATCGCCATTGCGGCGGAGATTATGCCCCAGGTCACCATGATGCGCGCGATCCAGCGGCTGGCGCCGAATTTCTCGAGCGCCAGATTGCTCGGCACCTCGAAGATGAAATAGCCGATGAAGAAGATGCCGGCGCCCCAGGCGAAGATCAGCGGCGTGAACTTCAAATCCGCATTCATGGTGAGCGCGGCGAAGCCGAGATTGACGCGGTCGAGATAGGAAAAGAAATAGGCCAGCACCAGAAACGGGATCAGCCGCCAGGAGATCGTGCGGATAGTGGAAGTTTCGATGTCGCTTTTGGCTGGCGTGGCGGGCTGGCTCATGGGTTTCTCCCCTCATGTTTCTTGTTGCCGACGACGATTAGCGGGGGCCGTCACCGCTTGCAATGCAGGATGCCCGCGCTGGGGCAACACGGGCATTCCGCCGGCGAAGGGCTCGCGGTGGAGGCCCGGCGGCAGGCGCTCTACTCCGCGAGCTGAAACCGCTCGAAACGATGCAGCTCCTCCTCGATGCGGCGCTTGGTGTCCTTGCGCGCGGCGCGGCCCGCGCCCTTGCCGACCCAGCTCCATTTCTGCATCAGCAATTTCTTGTTCTGGCGGTCGGTCTTGAGGTCGATGGCGGCGACGATGTCGCTGCCGACCAGGACCGGCAGTGCGAAATAGCCGAACAGGCGCTTTTCCTTCGGCACATAGGCCTCGAAGCGGTGACCGTAGTCGAAGAACAGTTCGGTGCGCTTGCGCTGGATGATCAGCGGATCGAACGGCGACAGGATGTGCACCGGGCCGTCGCTCTCGACACCCGGCGCGGTCCCGTTCGCCTCCAGCACTTCCGGCTGGGCCCAATGCTCCAGCTTGCCGGCCCCTTCGAGCGCGACCGGCGCCAATTCCTTGCGCCGCACCCGCGCCTCGATCAGGCGCCGCACCGCCGCCTTGCTCGGCGCGTCGAGGTGGCAGATGGAATCGAGGCTGACGATGCCTTGGGAACGCAACGCGCGATCGAGCAAGTACGCGGTAATCTCCGCCGAGGGCGCCGGCTTCGGCGGCTTGTCCCAGCCGAAATGCCGCGTCATCAGTTCATAGGTCTTCAGCATGCCGGTGCGTTCGGAGATCGTCACCTCGCCGGTGTAGAAGGCAAGCTGCAGCGCCCGCTTCGAGGGTTTGCGGCTCTGCCACAGATGTTCCTTCTCGGTCAGAACGTCGTCCTCGATGTCGCGGATGGTCAGCGCGCCGTCGCGCCGCAATAGCCGCATCACCTTGCGGGTGTCCTCGGGCTTGACGGAAGCAAACCACCGGTGCCCCTCGCGCCGGTGCTCCCGCATCGCCGGGACGAAGAAGCGAAAATCCTTGGCCGGCACATAGGACAGCGCATGGGTCCAGTATTCGAACACGCTCTTGTCGATGCTCTGCGCCTGGCGCAGGTCCGCGCGGGCATAGGCCGGGATACGGCTATAGAGAATGTGATGATGGCAGCGCTCGATGACGTGGATGGTGTCGATCTGCACATAGCCGAGATGGTCCACCGCCGCCGCCACCGCCTGCGGTCCGGCGCCGAACGGCTCGCTGGTATCGAGCCGCTGGGCCCGCAGCCAGATTTGCCGGGCCTCGGTCTTGGTCAGGGGACGGGGTTCAGTCGCGCGGGGCATCGCGCGGCAATGTAATCGGATTCGTCGACGTGACGAGCCCGGATTCGGGGATATCGCGCTAGATCATGATGCGATTTGACGAAATCGCATCATGATCGCATCTCTTTGTTTGAGCATGATCTTTTCGGAAAACCGGTGGCCACTTTTCCGGATCATGCTCTACGGACCCGGGTCTCCCCGCCGCTTCTGCCGATCACCCACGCTGCCGGTTGCGATCTCGGCCTCGCAGGAGGCGCGGCCGGGCTGGGGTGCATTACATTTGTAGACGTTGCCGGTGAGGCGATCGACCAGCCACGCGCTCTCCTCCGTCGGGCTTTCGAACCCGACGTAGCGGCTGCCGAGCGCATTGATCAGCGTCGACAGCAAAATTGCAGCGGCGATCATCGCCGCGCCGATCAGTGTTGGCATGGAATTCCCGGAACCAGCAGGCTCCGATGCGTTGGCACGATAGCCCTGGTACTCACGCTGACGCTTGACTGACTGTAACACCCGGACCGCCCGTCTGGTTGCCCTGACCGTATTCTTCTTCAGATTTTCTGTGTGGATGAATTTGCTAGGCGCGCATCTTGCCGATTTGTTGTCCACAGATCGGCGATGACACGACGGCCCACAGTTTTCTTTTTGAAGCCAGCTGCGGAAGCAACGGTCGCTTGTCCCGTAAGATTCCGGATGCCGCCCTGCTCGCACCGTCTTGTCACTGCAGCGCGTTGTGCCGTGGATCGCAGCACTTCGGATCGTCGCATAGCGCGTGCAGCTTCCATCGAACTTGGCGAAGGCATGATGCTGATGTTGAGGTCAGTGAGGCGGCGCCGGCGTCGCGGCGCCAATCGCGATCGAGCCCGGGACAGGTTCCAACCTGGGTGGCGTTGTCCGAGAGGGTCAGCGAGCTATCCCGATCGCCGGTCGAAATCGTGATTCGGATCACGCAAGGAATGTTGGACGATCGGTCCACCGAAGACGCCCCAACAGGCAAGATGACGCCCTTTCAGTCTCAAACACCTGCAATGCTTAGCTAAAAGCCCGCCTGAGCAGAAAGTCGGCCTTCCTCAATGTGACTTAAATCACATTATGGACTTTGAACCCGTCCTATCTTCGCAGCATCAAAACGTCATGCACGCCAGTTCTGCAGGGCGTTAACAGTGAGGATTAAGACAATGACCCGCTTTCTTTCCATCATGACTATCGGCGCCGCACTGTCGATGACGGCAGGCATGGCTGCCGCCGGCGATACCGTCTCGGCCGACACGATCCTGAACGCCCTGAAGCCGAAGCCGGGCGTGAGCCGCGGCCTTTCGACCGGCCCGCAGCAGCCAGTGGACGTCGCCGTGCAGGCCAAGGAAGTGACCTTCGTCAACACGCTGCGTAACCGCAAGACGCGGTCGCTGTCGATCGGCGAGCGCCAGGAGATTGCGGAACTTGCCGCGACCAAGCCGAAGATCGATCTCGAAATCCAGTTCGATTACAACTCGGCCGACATCAGCAAGAATTCAGTGACCGCCGTGCAGGAACTCGGCAAGGCGCTCTCCGATGCGAGCCTGAAGGGTTCGACCTTCGTGGTTGCCGGTCATACCGACGCGATCGGCGGCGAGGCGTATAACCAGGATCTTTCCGAGCGCCGCGCCGACACCATCAAGAAGTACCTGACCGAGAAGTACGGCATCACCGGTTCCGACCTCGTGACCGTTGGTTACGGCAAGACCAGGCCGAAGGATGCGAATGCGCCGATGGATCCAGCCAACCGCCGCGTTCAGGTCGTCAACATGGATACCAAGACCGCGTCGAAGTAAGGTCTTGGTGGCCAGGTCCGCCTGCCGCTTGCGGCAGGCGGATTTAGCTTTGTCGCAACCGCGACGCGATGGCCGCCTCAAATCCAGTTCTGGAAGATCATCAGGCGGCTGAACGTCGCCATCGAAGTGCCTATGAACGCAGCCGATATCGGCAGCATCGCCGCAAAGCCGGCAAACCCAACTGCAACATACACCCACAGCAACCAGCGGGGCATGCCGGCGCGTTTCAAGGCATAGACAAGCGCAAAACTCGCGGTGGTCGCTGCCGGCAGGTAGTAGTAGATGAACCCGAGCGTTCGCGGCAGCAGCGCCCAAGCGAGGTATGGGCCGAGATAGAACGCCAGCACCAGGAAGGCATCGACCCGCCGCGTCACGATCCAGTCGCGCAGGCAGATCGCGACCGCGATCAGCGCCGGCCACAGGATCAGCGGGTTGCCGAGAAAGACGACGGCGGCGATCCGGTCATCGCCGATCTTGTCGAAGAGATACCAGACCGGGCGCACCAGGAACGGCCAGGACGGCCACGAACTCATATAAGTGTGGCCCGCGATCGCGGTCGTGGTGTTGTCGCTGAAGATCCGCCGTTGCGCCTGCAGAATATCCGGAAACGAAAAACCGTAGAGCGGAATGAACGTCGCGAGATAGACAGCCGCCGGAATCAGCACGAAGCAGATGGCGAAATGCCACCATCTGAAATCGGGCCAGAGGTCGGGCCGGTACCAGTCTTCGGGCCGGGCGTCGGCGAATTCGGTGCGCCAGCTTTGCATCAGGCGGATCACGGCGACGATGACGATGCAGACCGCGAGCCCGAACAGCCCGCTCCATTTGCAGCCGATCGACAGACCGAAGCCGATCCCGGCAAGCGCGAACCACAGATGCGGCCGTTCTCTTCGAAAGCCATGGATGAACGCCGCGATCGCGAACAGGCTGAAGGTGAGCGCGAAAATATCCAGCATCGCGATCCGCGATTGCACGAACAGCATCTGGTTGAAAAAGGCGAGCAGGCTCGCGGCAATCGCCGGCCCCTGCGCCGCGAAAAGCGCCAGCCCGCACAGATAAACCGCAACGACGGCGAGCGATCCGAACAGGACGCCCGGATAGCGCCAACCCAACGGCCCGTCGCCGAACGAATGGATCGACAGTGCGATGAACTGCTTGGCGAGCGGCGGATGCATCGGATTGAGCATCGGCTGCGGCATCACCGGCTCGAGCATCTGCCGCGCCGCCGGCACGTAGTGCACTTCGTCGAAATAGAATTTCTCAGGAGTTGTGACACCGATCAGCATCGCGAAATGCGCGAGAACAAAAATAACAGCCGCGGTAATGCCCGTGCGGAGAATCGAGTCAGGCAGAACTGAATGTGATGAGATTTCTGGCTTCACGGATTATCTGGTGCGAGATCAGTGGACAGGTCGATATTGTGGCAAAATTGAGTGTGATGTCTCCATATTTTTATGTCCATCGCATTGAACGCATTTCGATTCCGCAATCACTAACCGACGGGCGAGTAGGCCACGCGAGTGATAATTCTGCTACATCGCACGCGCGCGCGATCCGGTACGATGTCGGGATAAATCGATCGGCTTTGAAATGATTTTCTGTAACTGCATTGATTCGCTATTTGCAATTCGCTTGTTTGCAATTGGCCTGGTAACTGCGTTGGCTGCTCCCGCGTCTGCGCAAACGCGCGTCGGCGAAGCGGCCGTCGTCAAGAATGAAGTGCTTCGCGTTGCCGGACCTTCGACCACCCAGATCAATGTCGGCGATGGACTGGTACGTGACGAGACCGTGCGTACCGGCATCGACAGCGCAACGCGTCTGGTGATGGCCGACAGCACGAACCTCTCGCTCGGACCCAACGCGTCACTCAAGCTCGACCGCACCGTTTTCGACGATGAGCATCACTATCGTGAAGTCGCGGTGCGCATGACGTCGGGCGCGTTTCGTTTCGTCACCGGCCATTCGGACAAGGCCGCCTACAAGATCACGACACCGCTGGCGACCATCGGCGTGCGCGGCACCACGCTCGATATCCTGTCGCAGCGCGGCCAGACCATCGTCAATCTGCAGGACGGCGCGGCCTCCGTCTGCACCGTCAGCTTCGAATGCATCCAGCTCACCCGGCCCGGCGACACCGCCATCATCACCTCGGGCGGCGGTGGCAGATCGACGATCAAGAAGACCAACAATCCGCCGTGGACGTTCGCCGCAACCTGCAGCGCCGCGGCAGGGCTCTGCAGCAAGACGCAATATGCGGACGCGACGCCCGTGATCGTCGACGACGGCAGCGATCCCACCGGCATGCTGTGCGGGCGCTGACCATGGCAAATTTCATCCGCAGCGCTCTGTTGTCGGCAACGCTCTTTGTCGCGCTGCTCGCGACGCAATCGTCGCCAGCGGGGGCGCAGTCGCCGTCGCCGACACCGCCAAATGAGTGCGTCGAGTGCTACCCGCCAACGCCGACGCCTAGCCCATCCCCCTCGCCGTCTCCGACGCCAAGCCCGACACCGACGCCGCGCGCCAGCGAGCAGTCCACCAACGCGCCACCGGTGACCGGAGCCGGTTCGAGCGCCGGCTCGATCAACGACCTGGGCGGACAGCGCTTCAACCAGATGATCACCAACCGAGTGCTCGGCAACGTGCTGCTGGGGGTCAACGAGCAGGTCAATTGCAACGATTGCATCAGCGCGTTCGGTTCGGCGGGCTCGTTCTCGGCCGGCATTCACGGCCGCAAGAACCTGACGCCCAATCTGTCGCTGCTCGCCGGCATCGCCTATGCCCAGTACAACGAAGGCGGATACCACGTCACCAGTGCGCCGATCGGCGCGTTCGCGCTGCGCTACGATTTCGTCGACTGGGGATCGTCGCGGCCGTTCTTCGATATCGGCACGATCCTGTCGCCGTTCCAGAAGGTGCGCTACGCGCGCAGCTACACGACGAGCCTCGGCGCGGTATCGCTCGAAAGCTCGACCACAAGCGAGAACTACGCCGTCTATGGCCGCGCCGGCTGGATGAGCCGGCTGTCGCCGCGCGATGAGGTGGCGGCTTCCGTCGAAGTCTGGCAGCTATGGCAGCGGGTGAAGGGCTATATGGACCCCACCGTCGCCTTCAATCCGTTCGACGCCTCGATTGCCACCGGCACCGACCGCACCACCCTCGTCAAGGTCGGCGGACAGTGGACGCATCTGTTCGGCTCGAGCGTCGAAGCCAACGTCAATGGCGGATGGGTGCAATCGTTCGGAACGCGATCCGGCATCGTCGCCAGCGTGACCGGTGACGGCACGATCGTGCCCACGATCGGCAACCAGGGCTGGTTTGAATATGGCGGCCGGCTCGGCTTCCGCATCACCAAGGGCTGGGTCGCCGACCTCTTCCTCAACGGCACCGCCGGCCCGCAGCCGGTCGGCAACACGCTTCACGGCGGCGCGGGTTTGCGCGTCAGTTATTAGGAATTGTGTAGGGTGGGCAAAGGCGCGCAAGCGCCGTGCCCACCATCTCTCGGCATCGCGATTGTGAATGGTGGGCACGCTGTCGCTTTGCCCACCCTACGAAAACGCCTTACGGCGCGCCCTTGTCTTCATACGCGCGCTTCAATCCTTCGATATCGAGCTGACCCAACCCGTTACGTCGCGATCGGGGCCGGCATGGTCAGAAACGCCCGCGTCACGTGCCAGAACAATTGCCGGTTGATCGCCAGCGCCACGAATGGGCGGTGCCGGGCAGGATGATGAACTGGCGATCGCTATTCGGCAGCTTATTATAGAATTCTCGAGATCGGCCACGGTGGCGATGCCGTCATATTCGCCGCGCACCAGCAGCACCGGCGCCAGCACCTTCTCCGGATGCACCACCGGCAGAGTCGCGCGCGAATGCGCCCCGCGACCTGTTACTTGCCCTTGAATTGAGGCTTCCGCTTTTCGGCGAAGGCCTTGACGCCTTCCTTGAGGTCTTCGCTGTCCCTGATGACATCGAGCAGCCGGCGCACCTCGGCGACCCCTTCCAGCGGTCCCTTCGGCATGGCATCGCGCGCCAGCTTCTTCAGCGCACGAACGACCAGCGGCGCATTGGCGGCGATCTTTGCCGCCATCTCCTGGGCGAGCGCGACATGCTGGCCCTTCGGGGCGACCTTGTTGACGAAGCCGATCTGGTAGGCGCGCTCCGCCGACATTTCCTCGCCGACCAGCAGAAACTCCATCGCGATCTTGTGCGGCATCCGCGCCATCACCGAGGAGATGCCGCCGGCGGTGGTGCCGATCTTGCCCTCGGGGTAGATGAAGCGCGTCGTCTCGGACGCCACGCACATGTCGGCCATCTGCACCAGCACGAAGGCGCCGCCGACGACCCATCCGGATGTCGCCGCAATGACCGGCTTGTCGAGTTCGACGCCCAATCCAGGCACCGCGTGCCACATGTTGACGGGAAGATCCCTGACGTCGGCGCCGACCGAAAAATACTTTTCTTCGGATGACGCAAGCACCGCGACACGGTCGTCGCTTTCATGAAAGCGGAGCCAGGCCTCGCGCAGTTCGTCACACAACGCATTGTTGAGCGCGTTGTGTGACGAGGCTCGATCCATGGTGATGGTGGCGACGTGGTCCGCGCTCTCGTAACGAACAAGTTTCATGGGATTCCCCCGCGACAGCCGCAACGACGCCGGCCTTTGTTGTTTTTACTTCTTCTCGGCGGGATCGCGGTGCACCGGATCGACCCACAGCACGGTCTCCGGCTTTTCGACCGGCTCGATGTCGAGGTTGATCGCCACCGCCTCGCCGTCGCTGCGCACCAGCACGCATTCCAGCACCTCGTCGCGGCTGGCATTGATTTCCTGATGCGGCACGTAGGGCGGCACGAAAATGAAATCGCCGGGGCCGGCCTCCGCGGTGAACTGCAGCTGCTCGCCCCAGCGCATCCGCGCCTTGCCCTTGACGACAAAGATGATGCTTTCGAGATGACCATGATGATGCGCGCCGGTCTTGGCGTCGGGCTTGATCGTCACGGTGCCCGCCCATAATTTCTGCGCGCCGACGCGCGCGAAATTGATCGCGGCCTTGCGGTCCATGCCCGCGGTCGACGGCACGTTGGGATCGAGCTGATTGCCGGGGATGACGCGGACGCCGTCATGTTTCCAGCGCTCGGCATCGCCGTGCGAATGATCGTGATCGTGGGGATGGGTGTGATCGTGGGTGCCGCTCATCTTGTTGCTTTCCGAATGGTTGCTCACGGACGGTACATAAAACCGTGATCGCAAACCAGCCAAATCGAGGAACTTTCCTGGCGGGTCGCGGGTTGTTTTCGCGACGTTCAATCAATCTGGAAGGAGTATTTCGATGGGTTCGACCGCAGACAAGATCAAGGGCACCGCCAATGAAGCGATCGGCAAGGCCAAGCAGGGCATCGGCGAAGCCACCGGTTCCGACCGTCTTCAGGGCGAAGGCGTGATCCAGGAAGTGAAGGGCAAAGGCCAAAAGGCCATGGGCGATGCCAAGGAAGCCACCAAGGAAGCCATTGATAAGGCAGCCGCGGCGGCGAACAAGAACCTCTGATCGAAGCGACGCGATTGGTGAGAATGGAAAGGCCGGCCCCTCGGGGCTGGCCTTTTTCGTGCCCATGTAAATCGCTCTCGTCATGGCCGGGCTTGTCCCGGCCATGACGCGGATAGATATCGCGTCAGCGCCGGCTATTCATCACGTCCGGATTGACCACATTGATCGGCGCGCCCGCAGCGTAGGCCACGATCTGATCGAATATGTCCGTGAACTGGATTTCGTATTCGTCGCGCGAAACGTAGCCGAGATGCGGCGTGCAGACCACATTGTCCATGGTCAGCAGTGGATCGTTGACGTCGCGCAGCGGCTCCTTTTCATAGACATCGACCGCCGCCATGCCGGGCCTTCCGGCGCGCAGCGCATTGACCAGCGCTTGCGGCTCGATCAGCGGCGCGCGGCTGGTGTTCACGAGAAGCGCCGTTGGTTTCATGCGCGCGAGGTCTTCCGCCTTGACGATGCCGCGCGTGGCATCGACCAGGCGCATATGCAGCGAAAGCACGTCGCAACGTTCGAAGAAATCGGCCTTGCTGGCGGCGGTTTCGTAGCCGTCGGCGCGGGCCTTTGCGAGCGCCGGCTCGCGCGCCCATACCAGCACGTTCATGCCGAACGCCTTGCCGTAGCCGGCGACGACGGCGCCGATCCGCCCGTAACCATAGATGCCGAGCGTCTTGCCGCGCAGCGTATGGCCGACGCCGATCTGCCATTTGCCGGCCTTGAGCGCCGCCATCTGCTGCGGGATGGCGCGCATCGCGGCCAGGATCAGGCCCCAGGTGAATTCGGCGGTCGCGTAAGACGGCGTATCGGCATGCTGGCCCGACGACACGACGATGCCGAGCCGGGTGCAGGTATCGATATCGATATGCGGAAAGACGCTGCGCTGGCTGATCAGTTTCAGTTTCGGCAGCCGCTCCAGCAGCGGCGTGCGGATCTGCGTGCGCTCGCGGATCAGGACCAGCGCCTCGGTATCCCGCAGGCGTTCCGCCAGCACGTCGACGTCCTGAACGTGATCGTTCCAGATGGTGACGTCGTGTCCGGCGAGCTTGCCGAAGCAGTCGAGGGTGCGCAACGTGTCGAAATAATCGTCGAGGATCGAGACCTTCACGATGCGCCTCCCCCGTCTGCGCGGCTACTTCACGGCCAGCAATTCGACGTCGAACATCAGCGTGGCGTTCGGCGGAATGACGCCGCCGGCGCCGCGCGCGCCATAGCCGAGTTCAGGCGGAATGATCAGCGTGCGCTTGCCGCCGACCTTCATCGAGCCGACGCCCTCGTCCCAGCCGCCGATCACCTGCCGCTACGCCGATCTTGAATTCGAACGGCTCGTTGCGGTCGACCGAAGAGTTCGAATTTCTTGCCCTTCTGGCCGTTCTCGTAGAGCCATCCGGTATAATGCATGACGCAGGTCTGGCCGGTCTTCGGCGTGGCGCCGGTGCCTTCCTTGCTGTCGATGATCTGCAAACCTGAAGCTGTGGTCATGGGTTTTTTTCCTGCGGTCTGGGCCGATGCCAACTGGGTGGCGATCGGCGTGGAAACCGCGGCCGCCATGGCGGCGAGAGCGGTCCGGATAATCGTGCGTCGGGAAGATCGCATCTCAGTGCACCTCGTTCGGGAGACCGACGTCTCTAGCCCAGAGCGGGCCATTTCGATAGCCATTTTTCGAGCGATTTTGCCGGCCGGCGGCCATGTTTCAGCCGCTCTTGCCGCCGTCACGATCGATCGCAAAATCTGCGAGCAGCGGCGAGGTTTTGCCGGCGATCAGGTCGCCGATCAGGCGCGCGGCCAGAAAACTGAAGGTGATGCCGTTGCCGCCATAGCCGTAGGCCGCATAGACGCCCTTGGCGCCGGGGACCGGGCCGATCAGCGGCAAGCCATCATGCGTCGTATCGAACGTCCCCGACCAGCGAAATTCGATGTCGGTCTTCGCAGCCGGCCAGAGTGCCGCGAGCCGCTGCACCAGCGCCCGCGATTTCTCGGGGATCAGACGGTCGCGCGCCTCCGGTTCGACAATCTCCGTGCTGTCTTCGCCGCCGATGATGATGCGTCCTGCCCGCGTCGTTCGCGCATAGAGATAATCCTCCGCATCCTCCCAGATCAGCGCGCCGTCGTTCCAGAGGTTTTGCGGCTGCGGCACGGTTGCAATCGCCCAGCTCGACGACACCGCGTGCACGGTGGAGTGAACGATATCGGGCATCACATAACCGGTGGCAAGCACGACGGACCGCGCTTCGATCTCGCGATCGTTGGCCATGCGGACATTGACCGCGCGCCCGGCTGCATCGAACGCTACGGCGTCTGCCTCGAACAACCGCGCACCGCGCGCGAGCGCCGTCCTGAGCAACCCATGCGCCAGTTTCATGGGATCGGCATCGGCTGCGCCCGACGAGACGATCGCCCCGGCACGCGTGATGCCAAAGCGATCCAGCAGCACGGCATGGTCGATGAAAATCGCCGGGCAAGCCTGCGCGTGCCCGCCAGCGATGCTCTTCGATCAGGCCGGCGCTGCTTTCGTCTGCCGCAAGATACAGCGAATTCTTGTCGCGCAGGTCGCAGGCAATGCCGAGCCGCCAGACCAGCGATTTAAGGCCGGCGACGGCATCGCGGCTGGCGCGATAGGCGCGTGAGGCGCGCTCGAAGCCGTAGAGTTCGCTCAGTTCGCGCGAGCGGCCGGTCGATTTCCCATAGCAACATGGATGTGGAAGCAGCCGTGCTGCCCCGTCCCGGCAACTCGCGATCGACGATAATGACGTCGAGGCCCTGCCGCGTCAGACGTTCGGCGACCAGCGATCCCGTAATGCCGGCGCCGATAATCAGCGCATCGCATGTGAGGTTCTCGACGAGGTCGCGGCGCGGCGGATGGGACGACGTCGCAAACCACGGCGAGCGGCCGCCGCGCAGGTCGGCCTGTTCGGTATCGTCTGAATCAAGAATGGTGATAGCTGACCTCTGACAACAGGCGGCTGTCCGCGGCAATGCGAACAGCCCCGGCCCATCGCTGTAACGAAAGCGACGGGCTGTTGTTCCAGAGGTAACGAGATCCGAAGGGCTCAATAGCCCAGCGCGCAGCCGTCCTTGCGGGGATCGGAGCCGCCGGTCAGCGTGCCCTTGTCCCAGTCGATCCAGATCGCCTGGCCGCCGCCGAGCGGACCGACCACGCTGGTGGTCTTGTGGCCGATCTTCTTCAGGCCCTCGACGATGGCGGCCGGCACGCTGTCCTCGAGCTGGTAGAAGCCCTCATAATGCAGGCCGCGCGGCATATCGATGGCTTCCTGCACGTCGCAGCCATAGTCGAGGATATTGGTCAGCACATGGGTCTGTCCGACCGGCTGATACTGCCCGCCCATCACGCCGAACGGCATCACCGCGCGGCCGTTTTTGGTGGCGAGTGACGGAATGATCGTGTGCAGCGGCCGCTTGCCCGGCGCGATGCAGTTGGGATGGCCGGGCTGGATCCGGAAACCGCCGGCGCGGTTCTGCAGCAGGATACCGGTCTTGTTGGAAACGATCGCCGAGCCGAAGGAATGCGCGATCGAGTTGATGAACGAGCAGACGTTGCGGTCCTTGTCGACCACGGTGATGTAGACCGTGGACGGGTTCATCGGCGGCGCCACGTTCGGCAGATCGAGCAGCCGGTCCATCTTGATATTCTTGATGTGCTCCTCGGCAAATTCCTTGGCGAGGATGCCGGCGACATCGACATGAACCTGCGCGGGATCGCCGATGTACTGCTCGCGCATCATGTAGGCGATGCGCGCGGCTTCGGCTTCCAGATGGAAGCGCTCGACGCTGAGCGGCGGGAAACTTCGTCAGGTCGAAGCGGGAGAGGATGTTCAGCATCACCAGCATGGTGATACCAGGGCCGTTCGGCGGGCACTGCCAGACGTCGTGCCCCTTGTACATCGTGCCGATCGGCGAGGTCGTTTCGGTCGAATGCGCGGCAAAATCTTCCAGCGTGTGCAGACCGCCGATGCCGCGCAGGGTTTCGACCATGTCGGCCGCGATCTCGCCGCTGTAGAACGCATCGCGGCCGTTCCTGGCGATCGCGCGCAGCGTCTTGCCCAGTTCGGGCTGATGGATCACGTCGCCGGCGACCGCCGGCTTGCCGTGCGGCAGAAGATAGCGCTCGGTGTTGGTGCCGTTCTTCAGCTTCTCGAACTGGTTCTTCCAGTCGAAGGCGATACGGGGTGCGACGATGTAGCCTTCCTCAGCAGCCTTGATCGCGGGCTGCAGCAGCGTGTCGAGCCCCATCTTGCCGTGGTCGCGCAGGATCGTGTCCCAGGCATCGATCGCGCCGGGAATGCTCACCGCATGGGCCGAAGTCAGCGGCACCGAATGGATCTTGCGCTCGAGATACCATTCGGCCGTGGCCGCCATCGGCGCGCGGCCGGAGCCGTTATAGGCGACGATCTTGCCCTCGCCCTTCGGCTGGATCAGCGCAAAGCAATCGCCGCCGATGCCGGTCGATTGCGGCTCGATCACCCCGAGCAGCGCACAGGCCGCGACCGCGGCGTCCGCCGCCGTGCCGCCCGCGCGCATCACGTCGATGGCGACAAGCGCGGCGTCCGGGTGCGACGTCGCCACCATCGCGTTCTGGGCATGGACCGTGGAGCGGCCGGCGAAATGGAAATTCCTCATCGCGAGAGCTTTCTTGCAAGCGTTTCTTGAGCATCGGGCGGGTTTACAGACGGTTCTTGGCATATTCATCCCCTGCGGGGCAATGGCTGGCATGCCAGGGGAGCCATGATCTGCATCGCCCGCGAAAGCAGGGCCCATACGCGCGGCTTTCCCCTGCCCGGCCTGCCTGATAAACGGTCGCCATGCCGCTCAAGGTCGCCGCCTTCTACCAATTCGCCGCGCTGCCGGACTTCCGGGAGCTGCGCGAGCCGTTGCGCGCGCTGGCCGCCGGCCTCGGGATCAAGGGCAGCGTGCTGCTGGCCCATGAGGGTATCAACGGCACGGTTGCGGGCGGCGATGAGGGTATCGACGCATTCGTCCGGGAGTTGCAGCACGGCCCCCTTTTCGGTGGCCGGCTCGACAATCTCGAACTCAAGTTTTCGAGCGCCGCTGAGATGCCGTTCCAGCGGCTGAAAGTCCGCCTGAAGAAAGAAATCGTCACGCTCGGGGATACCGCTGTCGATCCGACGCAGCGGGTCGGCACCTATGTCGAGCCGTCGGACTGGAACGAACTGATATCGTCGCCCGACACGCTGGTGATCGACACCCGCAACGCTTTCGAGGTGGCGATGGGCACTTTCGAGGGCGCGATCGACCCCGGCATCAGGAGCTTTGGGCAGTTCAAGGAATTCGCCGCGGAGAAACTCGACCCGGCGAAGCACCGCAAGATCGCAATGTTCTGCACCGGCGGCATCCGCTGCGAGAAGGCCAGCGCCTATCTGCTGGCGCAGGGGTTCGACGAGGTCTATCACCTCAAGGGCGGCATCCTGCGCTATCTCGAAGGCGTGCCGGAGCAAGAGAGCCGCTGGCGCGGCGAGTGTTTTGTGTTCGACGAACGTGTGGCGCTTGGCCACGGGCTGCGGCAGCGACAACCGAACGATGGCCCCCATGAGTGATGCCGACGCACTGAGCGAGCGCATCGACGCGCTGGAAATGCGGCTGACCTATCAGGATGTGACCATCGAGACGCTGAACCAGACGATCACCACGCAGTGGGCGGAGATCGACAAATTGAGGCGGCAACTGGCCGAACTGAAAGAGCGGGTGCGGGAAGCCGAAAGCAATGCGGCCGGCCCGTCGAACGAACCGCCACCGCACTACTGAACAGCCAACATGAAAGCGGCCTCCAGACGGAGGCCGCTTTGTTGCATTGTAACATCAGCGGGCAGGCGCTTGCATCAGCTGCATCGTGAACCAGACTGTCGCGGCCACCGCCACAGCAACGATCACGGCCCACACGACCGGCGAGACCTTCTTGCTGCTGCCGCTGCGCGGCGAGTTGTTGGCGGCGTGGTTGAATTCGGTCTTCATCGCCTGGCCCGTCGAGCTATGTCAGCGAAAGACGCCGCGGATCTTGTCCCACAACGACTTGTTATGACGATCGCCGTCCGCCTTCGACGGCGCCGGTTGCGCCGCGCTCACGGGATCGGAGGCCGGAAAGGAACCGACCAGACCCTTCTCGAGCTTCTCGTGGATTTCGCGGTCGGCGAGCATCGCCTCGTGGGGATCGGCGGCATGCTTGTCATGCGGTGCAGGGTTGAATTTCTCAGCCATAGGGTACCTCCGTGGCCAGGATAACGCCCGGAATTCATGCGGGTTCCACTATCTTTCCTTGGCCAAGCCGAAAGCTGCGTGTATCAGGGGCGCAAAGATCGCCAGCCGTCCGCAGGAACTTTTCGATTGTCCCAGAAATCCGCCGTGAAACCTTTTATCGAAGTGCTGTCCGGCCGCAGGCAGAAGGTGCCGCCGGTATGGATGATGCGGCAGGCCGGCCGCTATCTGCCGGAGTATCGCGAGCTGCGCGCCAAGGCCGGCGGCTTTCTCGATCTCTGCTTCACGCCGGAATATGCCGCCGAGGTGACGCTGCAGCCGATCCGCCGCTTCAATTTCGATGCCGCGATCATCTTCTCCGACATTCTCGTGATCCCCTATGCGCTCGGCCGCTCCGTGCGCTTCGAGGCCGGCGAAGGCCCGCGGCTCGATCCGCTGAATACGCCGGAGCAAGTCACGACGCTGGCGCGCCACGCCGATTTCGGCAAGCTCGAGCCGGTCTATGAAGCCCTGCGCCGCGTGAAGCGTGAACTCGCACCCGAGATCGCGCTGATCGGCTTCTGCGGCGCGCCGTGGACGGTCGCGACCTACATGGTTGCGGGCCAGGGCACGCCCGACCAGGCGCCGGCGCGGATGATGGCCTATCGCCATCCCGGAGGCGTTCGCTGAAATCATCGACGTGCTGGTGGAAAATTCGATCCAGTATCTGCTCGGCCAGCTCAAGGCCGGCGCGGACGCGTTGCAGATCTTCGATACCTGGGCCGGCGTATTGCCGCCGCGCGAATTCGAGCGCTGGTCGATCGAGCCTGCAAAACGCATCGTCGCCGGCGTCCGCGCACAAGCGCCCGACGCGAAAATCATCGGCTTTCCCCGCGGCGCCGGCGCGCTGCTGCCGGCCTATGTGGAAGCGACCGGCGTCGATGCCGTCAGCATCGACTGGGCGGCCGAGCCGTCACTGATCCGCGAGCGCGTGCAAAACCGCGTCGCGGTGCAGGGCAACCTCGACCCGCTGGCGCTGATCGCAGGCGGCGCAGCGCTGGATCGCGCCGTCGACGACGTGCTGTCGAGCTACGCGCAAGGGCGGCTGATCTTCAACCTCGGCCACGGCATTCAGCCGGAAACCCCGATCGCGCATGTCGAGCAGATGCTGCAGCGGGTGCGGGCGTATAAGGGTTAGCCGCGTCGCCGCAGTGCCTCAGACCGGCGCGGACAGATCCACCGGCAGGCCCATGAAGACGCGCCCGGTGAGTTCATAGGTCGGCGGTGCGACCATGATGTGCTGGGTGGCGACGTGGCCGTCGCGAAAGCGGCGCTGCAACGGCGAGGACAGAAACACCGACGAGCCGCCGCCGAGATCGTACATGCTGCGCGCCACATCGGCCGCCGTACGGGTGGCGTGGGTCGCAGCGAGACGAAGCGAGGCGCGGTGCCGCATCTCGATGGCGCCGCTCTTACACGCCAGCTGCCAGGCCTCGTCGACCGCTTCGTGGAAGAAAGCGCTCGCCGAGCGCAGGTTGGCTTCCGCGACGGCGAGCGTCGACTGTGCGCTGGTGCGGTCGGCCAGCGTGCGACGCGAACCCAGCGGCTGCTTGCCGCCGGCCAGTTCCACGAGATCCTCGACGGCGCCGCGGGCATTGCCGAGCGCCACCGCCGCGATCCCGAGCGCCAGCAGGCCGAAAAA
The DNA here is from genome assembly GCA_963840465.1 of uncultured Alphaproteobacteria bacterium. Classification (GTDB taxonomy): domain Bacteria; phylum Pseudomonadota; class Alphaproteobacteria; order Rhizobiales; family Xanthobacteraceae; genus Bradyrhizobium. Next base: position 120,172 of record CAWIZF010000051.1, read on the forward strand.
CGGGAACGCATAGAGCGCACCGGAAGCAACCGGAGCATCGTAGGACACCGCGCGCTCGCGCGGCACCCGCAAATTGGAGACGACCATCTCGCCCGAACCGGTGCCGCACAGGCCCGACGAATGCCAGGTGTCGTTCAAGGTTGCGGCCTCGGCCGGGAAGATCAGGCGGCGCTCTTCCGGCATCCCGTTCGCCAGCTTCCGCAGTTCACCGTTCTCCGTGACGAGCGCGCCGCCGATCAGCCATCGGCAGTTGGCGGAGCCCGAAGCCCATGCCCAGCGGCCGCTCAGGACATAGCCGTCGCCGTCGATTTCGGCTTTGCCCATCGGCGCGAACACGCCGCCGATGATGGAATCAGGAGGACCGAAGATCTCCCTCGCCAACGGCGTCGGCAGATAGGCCGCCGTCACGCCGGAGGTGGCGCCGATCATTATGCACCAGCCGACGGAAGCGTCCGCCGTACCGGCAGCCTCGATCGCCCGCAGCATCACCGCGGGTTCCAACTCCAACCCGCCGGCGTCTTTCGGCACCGCCATTCGGAAAAGCCCCGCTGCGGCAAGCGATCGCGCCAGATCGGCCGGCAAGCGGCGGGCCTGCTCGATCTCGCTGGCACGGGCGCGGATCGCCGGAGCCAGTTCGCGGATGGCGGCAACGACGTCGCTCATCGCGCATCCTCCAAAATCATGTCCGACGCCTTCTCCGCGATCATGATGGTCGGCGCATTGGTATTGCCCGACATCAGGTCGGGCATAACCGACGCATCGACCACGCGCAGGCCTTCGATGCCGCGCACGCGCAGCCGCTGGTCGACGACGGCGAGCGCGTCGCTGCCCATGCGGCAGGTCGAGGTCGGATGATAGACCGTGCTGCCGGTGCGGCGGCAGTAGTCGAGCAATTCGTCGTCGCTCTGCACTTTCGGACCGGGATCGACCTCCCCGACCGCGTAAGCCTTCAGCGCCGGGGCTGCGAGAATCCGGCGCAGGATGCGGATGCCATCGATGAAGGCACGGCGATCGGTTTCGGTCGCGAGATAGTTGATGCGGATTTCCGGCGGCACGGAAGGATCGGCGCTCTTGATGCGCAGCGAGCCGCGGCTTTCCGGGCGCAACTGGCAGACCGAGGCGCGTAAAGCCGGAAAGCGCGTGAAGTTTCTCGCCCATCTTGTCGGTCGAGAACGGCAGGAAGTGAATCTGGATATCGGGCGAGGCCAGCCGCGGGTTGGTCTTGAAGAACGCGCCTGAGGTGCCGGCGGCAATCGTCAGCGGTCCCTTGCGCAGGGCAGCGTACTGAAGGCCCGCCATCATCTTGCGGATCGGATGGTTGACGACATCGTTCAGCGTGACCTTCTGCGCGCAGCGCGTGACCAGCCGGACCTGCAGGTGGTCCTGCAGATCGTTGCCGACGCCGGGCGCATCGAGCACGATCTCGATGCCGTGTTGCTTCAACAAGTCGGCCGGTCCGACGCCCGAGAGCTGCAGCAATTGCGGCGAGTTGTAGGCGCCGCTGGAGACCAGGATTTCCTTGCGCGCCCGCGCCGTGCGCACGCGGCCTTCCTGCTTGTATTCGACCGCTTTGGCGCGGCGGCCCTCGAACAGGATGCGCTGCGCCAGCGCCGACGTCTCGACGTGCAGATTGCCGCGCGCTTTCGCCGGCCGCAGATAGGAAAACGCCGTGCTGGCGCGGCGGCCGCGCCTCGTCGTGGTCTGGAAAAATCCCGCGCCTTCCTGGGTCGCGCCGTTGAAATCGGGATTGGTCGGGATGCCGGTTTCGGCGGCAGCGACGACAAAGGCTTCCGACAGCGGATCGTGGTGCCGCCAGTCCGACACCGGCAGCGGCCCGTCGCCGCCATGGTATTTGTCAGGTCCGCGCTGCTGGTTCTCGGCCTTCTTGAAATAGGGCAGCACGTCGTCATAGCCCCAGCCGGCATTGCCGCGCTGACGCCAGCGATCGTAATCCTCGTGCTGACCCCGCACATAGAGCAGGCCGTTGATCGAACTCGAACCGCCGAGCACTTTTCCGCGCGGCTGAAATACCTGCCGGCCGTTCAATCCCGGCTCCGGCTCGGTCTGGTACATCCAGTTGACGGATTTTTCCTTGAACAGTTTTCCGTAGCCGAGCGGCACGTGGATCCAGAGATTGGTATCCTTCGGTCCGGCCTCCAGCAGCAACACGGAATGTTTGCCGTCGGCGCTCAGGCGATTGGCGAGCACACATCCGGCCGAGCCGGCGCCGACGATGACATAGTCGAATTCGGAAGCTTCATTGTTCTTGTTCATTTGTTTCCCCGCACGCAACCCGAAACAGGTAACGGGGCCGTCACGGGCGGTCAATTGCCTCCCGGTCGCGGGCGGGGAGAAAGCGGTTACGCCGGCTGCTTTGCGAATTTCAGGAAGTCCGGCGGCCGGCGTTCGGCGAACGCGGTAAAAGCCTCGCGCGCCTCGGCGGTTTGCAGGCGTGCCGCGAACTGCTCGCTTTCCGCCTTGATCTGCGCCATCAGAAGCTCCGGATTGCGCATCAGCCGCTTTGTCGTGCTGACCGCGCCCGCCGGCTGTTTCGCCAGCCGGGACGCCAGCGCCCTCGCTTCAGCGTCGAGCTTGTCGAGCGGCACCACGCGGTTGGCGAGCCCCCAGGCGAACGCAGACCTGGCATCGACGGCTTCGCCGAGCGCAAACATCTCGTAGGCGCGCGCATAGCCGATGCGGAGCGGCATCAGCAGGCTGGAGGCCGCTTCCGGAACCAGCGCCAGACTGACGAACGGCGTTGACAGCAGCGCGTTCTCCGCCAGCACGACCAGATCGCAATGCAGCAGCATCGTGGTGCCGACACCGACGGCGCGGCCCTGGACGGCTGCGACCAGCGGACGGCTCGATCTGGCGAGCGCCTGCAGGAAGCGGCTGACATGCCGCTCGCCCTGAACCGCGCCTGTCGCAATGGCGGCGAACTCGCCGACGTCGTTGCCGGCGGTGAACATGTCGCCCTCGCCGCGGATCAACAGGACGCGGACGGATGGATCGGTCTCCGCGCCTTCGATTGCGTCGGCCAGCGCGCCGTACATCGCATTGGTCAGCGCGTTCTTCTTGTCGGGGCGGGCCATCGTCAGGCTCAAAATCCCGTCGCTCTTCTCGATCTTGATGTGCTCGGTCATTCGTCTTCTCCTCTGGGAAATCTGGTTTGCACGGTTGTGAGCCAACGCGCGACGACGTCGATCTCGGCCTCGGTAAATCCCTCAGTGAGGCGCGCGTTGACCTCAGCGAGCCCCGCTTTCGATTGCGCCATCGCCGCGCGGCCGGCCGGCGTCAGCCAGAGCCGCCACGCCCGGCCGTCGTCCGGATCGGCGCGCCGCCTGATCAGGCTTCGCCGCCGTCATCCGGTCGACCAGCCCGCTGATGCCGGGTGGCCCCAGATCGAGCGCCGCGCCCGCCTCGCCCATCAGCACGCCGTCGCGCTGGCCCAGAATGAACAGCAGGCCGGACTGCGCGGCGGTAACGCCGCTGGCTTGCGTCCGCGCCGCCATCCAGCGCTGCAGCCGGCGCTGCGCGACGTTGAGCAGGAACACGAGCCGGTGCTCGCGACGTTGGCTCATATCGACGATAATTTAGTTCGCATGCGAACTATCTACGTCAGTCCCGGCAGATTGTCACGGCGATTTTCGGTGGCATGCGCGGCCAAGCAGCAACGGGCCGTCACCACAAGCGAGCTGATCGGCATAAATCGTAACAAGAGCAACCGGTTAAAGAAAAAATCGATTTTCGATTGACGACGTCGCCCTCCCTCGCCAATCTGCCCGCGCAATGAGCAGTATCGGGTTGAGTTTTGGTGAGGACCTTGCCGACGAACGGCCGCGAAGCCTGACGTCCGCCGTTCACGGGCGGCTCCGTGCCGACATTCTCTCGACCCGGCTGCTGCCCGGCCAGAAGCTGCATATCGCCGGCCTCGCCAAGCAGTTCTCGGTCAGCCTCGCCGCGGTGCGCGAGGCGCTGTCGCGCCTGGTCGCGGACGGACTCGTGCAGGCGTCCGACCAGCGCGGCTTTCGCGTCAGCCCGGTATCTGCCGCCGACCTCAGGGACGTGACGCAGACCCGTGTCGATATCGAAGGACTGGCGCTGCGCCGCTCGATCGAGCGCGGCGACGCGGCATGGCTTGCCTCGGTGGAGAAGTCGTTCACCGCGCTCTGTGCCGTTCCCCACACCTATCCCGACGATCCGACGCACCATTATGAGGAATGGGTGGTGCGGCACCGCATCTTCCACCGCACGCTGGTGAACGCCTGCGGCTCGCCATGGCTGCTCGGGTTTCGCGATGTGCTGCATGAGCAGAGCGAGCGCTATCGACGGCTCGCGATCCGGCGCAACAACAAGAAAACCCGCAATGTGGAGGCCGAACACGCGGCAATCGTGCATGCCACGCTCAAACGCGATGCCGACGCCGCGGTCGCGGCACTCTCGAAGCATTTCATGACGACCATGCACCTCGTTGAGCTCGCCACACCGAAAACGTTGGGAGGTGGCGACGCCACCTGATCGACCGCTCGAAGACCAAGCCAATCAAGAAAAAACAAAGGGAAACGTCACAATGAAGATCACGCGACGCCACATCCTGGCAACGATCACGGCAGCCGCCGTGCTTGGCGCACCAGCCACCGTGCAGGCCGCCGACACCGTCCGCATCGGGCTTCCGACAAAAACCTATTGGCCGACCACGATCGCCGAAACGGCGGTTCGCCAGAAATTGTTCGAGAAGGAAGGCATCACCGCCGAGCTGACGATCTATCGCGGCGGCGCCGAGACGTTCGAAGCGATGGCAGCAGGCGCCGCTGACGTCATCCTCGATGCCACCTCGCTGGTATCGGCCGGACGCAAGAAGGGCGTGAACTCCAAGGTGCTCGCCAATGCCGCCATGGGCTATTACGGCTGGCAGTTGATGACGCTTGCGAAATCGACGCTCGGCGTCAGCGACCTGAAGGGCAAGAAGGTCGCGATCACTTCCGCCGGCTCCGGCTCCGACCTGCTGGCGCTGTGGACCCAGCAGGACAAGAAGATCGAATTCACCCGCGTGCCGGTCGGCGGCGGTGGCCTGGTGCCGAACCTGCTCGCCGGCAATGTCGAGGCGGCCGTGGTCTATTCACCGCTCAGCTTCCAGATTTCCAAATCGGGCGAAGCGCGCACCATCCTCGACTTCTCCAAGGAAGTGCCGCCGAACCTCGCTGCCGGCTGGATCGCGCTCGACAAATACGTGCAGGACAAGCCGCAGATGGTGCAGAAGACGCTGAATGCGCTCTACGGCGCACTCGCCTTCATGCGCGCCAACAAGGATGCCTCCGTCAAGCTGATCAGCGAGCTCTATGAAATCCCCGCCGACATCGCGGCGCTGGAATATGACAACACGATCATGAAGCTGGAAACCGACGGCAGCATGGACGGGCCGAAGATTCCGGAACAGCTCCAGATCGCGCTCGACATGGCGAAGGCCGGCGGCATGAAGGATCTTGGGCCGGCGGCAGAGATCATTTCGACGCAGTTCAAGCCCGTGCCGACCAAGTTCTGAGGCAGGCGCGATGCAAAGCGGGTTGGCCGTAAAGGCGACGCGGATCGGCATTGTGGTTGCATTGTTTGCGATCTGGGAAATGCTGTCGCGGACCGGCATGGTCAACCCGCGCCTTCTTCCCTCGGCATCCGATACGCTCGCCACGCTCGGCGATCTGCTGCAGCGGGCGAGCGTGCGCAAGGATCTCGCCGTCACCGCTACCGAAGTGGTGACCGCATTCGCGCTCGCCGTTCCCGTCGGCGCGCTGATCGGCTTCCTGATCGCGGAGAACAAGTATTTTTCCGACGTGGCAAAGCCGCTGCTGTTCTTTGCCTTCAGCATTCCGAAGTCGATCTTCCTGCCGATGTTCATCCTGGTGTTCGGCGTGGGCTTTGCGCAGAAGGTCGGCTTCGGCTTCTTCTCGACCATCTTCATCGTGATCATGTCGACCACGACGGCGGTGGAGTCGGTCAAGGTCGAGCATCTGACCGTGGCACGGTCCTATGGCGCGACGCCGATGCAGACTGCGTTTCCGCGTCTATCTGCCGAGCATGCTTCCGGTTCTGCTGGAGGCGCTGCGGATCTCGATGATCTTCAATCTCACCGGCGTCATCCTCGCCGAAATGTACGCCTCGCGCGACGGCATCGGCCATCAGATCGCGACCTGGGGCGAAAACTTCCAGATGAAGCAGTTGCTGGCCGGCGTGTTGATGATCGCCGTGATCGCAATCGCCTTCAATGAACTGGTCAGATGGGTGGAAACACGATGCAGCCATTGGCGAACATAACCCCGCTGAAGCCGGCCGGCGCGATCGAGGTCCGCAATGTCGGACAGATCTTCAAGACCACGACGCAGGACGTCGTTGCCCTTGAAGACGTCTCGCTCGACGTCAAACCCGGCCGCTTCGTCGTGCTGGTCGGCCCGAGCGGCTGCGGCAAGTCGACGCTCCTGATGATGATGGCCGGCCTGCGCCAGCAGACCTCGGGCAGCATCACCATCAGCGGTGCGCCGATCCCGGAGCCCGATCCGAACCGGGTCGGCGTGGTGTTTCAGGAAGCCAGCCTGTTTCCCGTGGCTGACGGCGGAAGAGAACGTCGAATTTCCGCTGGCGCTGCGCCGCGTCAGCAAGGATGAACGCCGCGCCAAGGCGCAGGATGCCCTGAAACTCGTCGGCCTCGACGGTTTTGGCAAGCGCCATCCGCATGAATTGTCCGGCGGCATGAAGCAGCGCGTCTCGATCGCGCGCGGGCTGGTGCAGGATCCGCCGGTGCTGCTGATGGACGAACCGTTCGCGGCGCTGGACGAACAGACCCGCATGACCATGGGCGACGAGCTGCTGCGGATCTGGGCGGCCACCGGCAAGACCGTGGTGTTCGTCACCCACAGCCTGACCGAGGCGGTCTATCTCGCCGACGAGGTGATCGTGATGTCGCCGCGCCCCGGCCGCATCGTCGATCATCTGCAGGTCTCGCTGCCCCGCCCGCGCACCTACGAGATGCTGAGCGGCGACGCCTTCGGCACCCTGCGCGACCGCATCTGGCGGCATATCCGCAAATCGGCGTGAGGCAGACATGAGCGCCGCAACGCTTCGCAGATTGATCGTCATCGGCCTGATTGCGCTGTGGGAATTCCTGCCGCGCGCAGGCCTCATTCCCGACGCTGTTTCTGCCCTCGCTGTCCTCGACGCTCGCCGCCGGCTGGAACGAGGCCGGCGAATACGGCCACGCGCTTGCGGTGACGCTCTACGAGGTCGCGATTTCGATGGCGTTCGCCTGCGGCGGCGGCATCCTGCTCGGCGCCGTCGTCGGCAGCCTGCCGCGGCCGCGCATCCTGATCATGCCGATGGTATCGAGCCTCTATGCGGTGCCGCTGGTCATCCTCTATCCCGTCTTCACGGTGTGGCTCGGCATCGGCTCGGAATCCAAGATCGCGTTCGCTTCGATCTACGGCTTCCTGCCGACGATGCTGGCGACCGCCGCCGGGATCCAGACCATCGATCCGCAATTGCTGCTCGCCGCGCGCAGCATGGGGGCGACGCTGAGCCAGCGGCTGGTTCGCGTCATCATCCCGGCGGCAATCCCGACCGTGCTGTCGGGGCTGCGCGTCGGCGGCGCGCTCGTGATCGTCGGCGTGGTGGTGTCGGAAATGCTGATCTCGTCCGCCGGCATCGGCTATCTGATCTCGCGCTACCGCACCATTCTCGACAGCCCGCATGTGTTCGCCGGCGTGCTGCTGGTGCTGGCGATGGCGATTGCCTTCAACGCCGCGATCAAATGGATCGAGGGCAAGGCCGCGATCTGGCAGACGGGGTCACGCGCCGGCCAGCGCGCCGCCGACGAGATCACCGCCGGCGCCATCCAGCCTGCGACCTGACGGAGTACGCGTGTTCGACCTGACCCTGACATTCGACAATGGTCCCGAGCCCGGTGTGACGCCGCGCGTGCTCGACATCCTGCGCGAACGCGATATCAAGACGACCTTCTTCGTGATCGGCGAGAAGCTTGGCGATCCCGAGCGCCGCCGGCTTGCGGCGCGCGCCCATGGCGAAGGCCACTGGATCGGCAATCACACTTTTACGCACACGGTACCGCTCGGGCTGCAACACGACGCCGAGACAGCGCAAAACGAGATCGGCCGGACGCAGGCCGCGATCGGCGACCTCGCGCATCCAAATCGCTGGTTTCGGCCGTTCGGCGGCGGCGGCAATCTCGACCAGCGACTGTTAAAGCCTTCCGTGGTCGAGTATCTCACGCGCAACAAGCATAGCTGCGTGCTCTGGAACGCGATCCCGCGCGACTGGGACGATCCCGACGGCTGGGTCGATCGCGCGTTGGCGCAGTGCCGGTCGCAGCCGTGGAGCCTGATGGTCCTGCACGACCTGCCGAGTGGCGCGATGAACCATCTCGAACGCTTTATCGACCGCGCCGGGAAAGCCGGCGCGCGTTTCCGTCAGGACTTTCCGCCGGATTGCGTTCCGATCCGTTCGGGCAAAATCGTACGATCCATCGAACCCTATGTGTCCTCTATCGAAGAAAGTGCCGAAACAATGAAGATTGCGAGTTTCAAGGCAGGTCCGACGGCAACCTACGGCCTCGTGACCAACGCCGGCATCATCGACGCCGGCAAGCGGCTGAAGGCTTACCCGACGTTGAAGTCGCTGCTCGCGAAGCGGATCGCTCGACGCACTGAAAGCGCTGCAAGGCGAACGTCCCGACTACGCGTTCGCCGAAATCGAGCTGCTGCCGACCGTTCCCGATCCGGACAAGATCTTCTGCATCGGCGTCAACTACGCCACGCACCTCGCCGAGAGCGGCCATCCCACGCCGCCGCACCCGATGATCTTCACCCGCTTTGCCAACAGCCAGGTCGGCGGCGGCCAGCCGATGATCCGGCCGCTGGAGTCCGAGCGCTTCGACTATGAGGGCGAGATGGCCGTCATCATCGGCAAGGCCGGCCGCCGCATTTCGCGCGAGACGGCGCTGGCGCATGTCGCGGGCTATGCCTGCTACAATGACGGCAGCATCCGCGACTGGCAGCGCCACACCTCGCAATTCGCGCCGGGCAAGAATTTCGTCGGCACCGGCGCGTTCGGGCCGTGGATGGTCACGACGGACGAAATGCCCGACATCAGCAAGCAGACCATTGCGACCCGCCTCAACGGCGTCGAGGTGCAGGCAGCACCAATCTCGGACCTCGTGTTCGACGTCCCTGCCCTGATCGCCTACTGTTCGACCTTCACCGAGCTCGTCCCCGGCGACGTCATCGTCACCGGCACCACCGGTGGCGTCGGCGCCTACCGCACGCCGCCGCTCTGGATGAAGGATGGCGACGTCGTCGAGGTCGAGGTCTCCGGCATCGGCGTGCTGCGTAATCCGGTCAAGGATGAAGCCGCGGCCGCAGCGACGCGAGCGGCCTGAGAATTGAGAAAGCAATAACAAGAGCAAGGAGATACTCCATGAACCTGCCAAAGCACCTGCTGCCGACCACCGTCGTCGGCAGCTACCCGCAGCCGGAATGGCTGGTCGATCGCGCGATGCTGTCGAAGGTGGTGCCGCGCACGCGCCTGCATGCAATGTGGCGGTTGCCGGCCGAACATCTGGAGGAAGCACAGGACGACGCCACCATCGTCGCGATCAGGGACATGGAGCGCGCCGGCATCGACATCGTGACCGACGGCGAAATCCGCCGCGAGAGCTACTCCAACCGTTTTGCCACCGCGCTCGAAGGCATCGATGACGAAAATCCGGCGATGATCACCTCGCGCAGCGGACACCAGACGCCGGTGCCGCGCGTGGTCGGCCCGGTGAAACGCCGCGGCGCGGTCGAACTGCACGACATGGAGTTCCTGCGCAAGAATACCGATCGCGCGGCCAAGATCACCCTGCCCGGCCCGTTCACGATGAGCCAGCAGGCCAAGAACGAATTCTACAAGGACGACGAGGAACTGGCGATGGCCTTCGCCGCCGCCGTCAACGCCGAAGCGCTCGACCTGCAAAAGGCCGGCGCCGACGTGATCCAGCTCGACGAGCCCTGGGTACGCAACAATCCGGACCTTGCCCGCCGCTATGCCGTGAAGGCGATCAACCGCGCGCTCGAGGGCATCACCGTGCCGACCGTCGTGCATCTGTGCTTCGGCTATGCCGCGGTCGTGCCCGGCTCGACCAAGCCGGCCGGCTATTCCTTCCTCGCCGAACTCGCCGATACCAAGGCCGAGCAGATCTCGATCGAGGCGGCGCAGCCGAAGCTCGATCTCGGCGTGCTCAAGGATCTGTCGTCGAAGAAGATCATGCTCGGCGTGCTCGACCTCGGCAATCCCGAGATCGAATCCGCCGATGTGGTGGCGGACCGGATCCGCAACGGACTGAAGCACGTCGCCGCCGACCGGCTGGTCGTCGCGCCGGATTGCGGCATGAAATACATGCCGCGCCATGTCAGCGTTCGGAAAACTGAAGGCGATGTGCGACGCAGCCGCTGACCGTGCGCAAGGAGATCAGCTAGGGTCCGGGCCGGTCATCCATCAGGGCCAGAAACTGTTCGAGCGGATCCTCACCACCCGTTCGTTCCAGATGGATCGGTTTACGGGAAAGACGCAACCAGTTTTCAGCCTCGGCCAGCCAATAGACCTTGCTGTTCGGTTCGCGGCGCGCGAGTTGCCTGCAAAGTGCCGCCCGTGAATTCAACTCGAGTTGGTTGATCATGCCGTCTCCCCTGCCAAGGGTGAACATTGATCCTGACGCCCGGGCGGGCTGGATTCCTTGATCTGTGTCAACTGTGCAAGGCGATGGCGTCGCGGTGCGCAAGCACCTTCTAGAGCGGCTTGCCCTGCAGCCAGGCCGCACCGCGCGCATACAAAGCCTCGACTTCGGGCCCCTTCAGGCCGGGCATGTCGCGCTTCACCGTGTAGCCGATGCGGGTCTGCAGATAGGCGAGATGCCGGTAGCCCGGTGGGAATTGCTCGAGCAGCACCTTGTCGAGCGACAGGCGCTGCGCCCGGCGTGACCGGGTCCATGCGGTCCTTCTCATAGATCGGCTGGCGCAGCACGATGCCCCAGCGCCCCTCGCGCTTTTCGAGGAAATCGTAGAACCTCCCGGTGCAGAGCACGTCGCACAGCACGCCCTCGACCTCGGCGCGTTGCGAGATCGTCATCTTGGTCTGCGAGATGGCGCGGTTTCCGGCGAGGTCGACCGAGATGCCGCCGAGGAAATGCAGGATGCTGACGCCCTTGGCCCAGGCCTGCTTGCTGATCTCGATGAACTCGTCGCCGGTGCCCTGCGTCCAGGTCGCCATCATGCGGCCGTCGGGATGCCAGACCGTGCGGAAACGCTCCCAGTCGCCGGCATCGCGCCAGATCGCCCAGTTCTGCAACAATTCCCGGATCAGGCGATCGTCTTCAATCTGACTTCCGGGCATGCGGGCGTTTCCTTTTTCAAGGGCCATCGGCGCCTTCACAACAGCTTGGCGCGGACGAACAGCGCGCGCAGGGCGTTGGTCGCCTGCACCGTCAGCATCGCGTTACCGGCGGCGCGCTGCAGTGCACTGACGGCATCGGCGTGCAGCGCGCGAAATTCGATCCACTCGATCGAGCTGAGATTGGTGATGAAGCGATAGGCCTGGCCGACCGTGCCGATCGACACCGTCTGGCCGTTCAGGTTGATCTGGAAAATTGCGCGCAGCGGCGTGTCGGAATCGGCGGCGTCACCGGCGACAACGGTCATGACGGCGATGGTGAACGCCGTGACGCAGTGAGGCCTTCGCGCAGGCTCGGCACCACGACGAGGCGCTTGACCTCGCCGTTCGTGTACGCCGCGAGGAACCGGTCATAGTCCTTGATCGAGACGCAGCCGTTGGAATCGCCGTTGGGACCGAGCAGATAGCTGTGCACCAGCAGGCCGTTGCGGCCATGCATTTCGTTTTCGCCCACAGGCGTCATGCGCAGCGCCGCGACACCATGAAACAGCTTTTCACGCGGCTTGAGGTCATAGACGTTCGGCGGCGTCGCGCCGACCATGCGCTTATCGACATACGCCGGATTGTCCATCAGGCCGCCGAGCCCGGAGTGTGCCTCGAGCTTGGTACCGTTCGGCAGGTAAACGGCTTGGGCCGAAATGTCATAGACGGCCGTCTGACCGTCGTAGCCCAGCGCCGTCAGATCCTTTCGCTCGCCGAGCAGCCCATCCCCCGGCGTCAGCGACGCCAGCGAGAAGCGCATCGGCACCAGATCGGCGAGCTTCTCGAACATGGTGCGGTTATCCGACGAAGCCGGCGCCGGATCGCTCTTTCCAGACTGAAGATTGGCCAGGACCGGCCGGGCTCTCGGCAGCGGGATCGTCGCCTCGACCGTCGGGGCGGACGGCGCGGCCTGAACGCCCTGCTCCTCTTCCTCACGCGACTGTCCGCCCAACTGGCTTTGGATATGCCCGAATTCCGCATCGAAATTCGAACGTGGCGCCGGACGCCAGGGGTAGTTGAAGGCCAGCGAACGGCGCACCGAGCCCGGGCCGAAGCGCTCGTCGAACGAGGTCGTGCTGCCGACATTAGCGGATGCGGATGCGGGATTGATCCAGCGGACAGATCGAAATCGGTCACCCAAACGGCCAGCCCCAGCGCCATGAAAAGCGCCGCCCCTCCGAAGGCCGCGTCGCGGAGCAATCGGATACCGCGGCTCGTCGCAAGCCCGGCTGCGCTGGTCGTCTTCCTACCCATCTATCCCCGGCTCGGCGCTTCGGAATCACGTCTGATTCCTAATGGATTCACCGAATAAGTCCCACCATAATGCAATCCAAAGTAAGGCATAATCGAGACAAGCGCCCGGCGCCATCATGACCGGCCGAATCCACGGATTCAAGCCCATCCGATGGTAATCGGGGCGGGATTCCCCGGCAAGGCCGCGCTCAGGGCCGCAGAACCGGATTGGTATTCGGCGCGGGCGCCTCCTCCATCTCGGCATTCTCCGGCAGCTTGTCGGCATGCACGGCGAGCGCCGGCCCGATCCAGATCGGGTCAGCCTCGTGATCCCGGCGCGGGTTGGTCGTGTTCGGATGGACCAAAACGCTCAATTTGCCATGGTTGAGCATCAGCCAGGGCACCAGCTCGGGGAATATCTCGCGGGCAAAGGCCACCTGATACATGGCCTGATCGTGCGGACCGACCTTGACGTCGTGCCAGCGCCCGAGCGTGACCGAGAACCGCTCGCCGATCCAGGTACGCAACTGCTCGGCCTCGGCCCGCGTCGTCGCCGGATCGTAATAGATATGGGCGTGGTAGCTCGCGATCTCGCTCAGGGGTCGCGGACCGCCCGCCTCCGGCTCACCCGTCATTGCCTGCGCTCCACGCCATTGCTGCTTTGCACCGGTCGATGATCGCTGCAACCGGCGGCGTGGTCAATGTGCCGTGGCCAACGTGCAGCGTCAGCCCGACCGCTTCTTGCCGCCCTCGAAGACGGTCATACCGGCGGCCGGGTCGAGGTCAACCTCGGTTGCCTCCGTCAGGCGCGCCATCGTCATGTAGAAGCCGATCGCCAGGATCGACTCGACGATCTCCTGCTCGCTGAAATGCGACCGCATGGCAGCGAAGACCGGCTCGGCGACACGGACGTTGTCGATGACTTCCCGGCCGAACGCCAGCAGCGCCTGTTCGGCGGGATTGAACGCGGCGTCCTCGTATTTGCCTTGTTCGATGCCGTCGATCTGCTTTTGCGTGACGCCGACGCCGAGCGCGATCGGAACATGCTGGCGCCACTCATAGACGCCATGCTGCCGCTGCGCGACCTGGAGGATCAGCAATTCGCGATTGACGTGGCTGAGCTTCTGGCGGTGCAGGATCGAATTGGCGAACCGCATCGCCGGAATGAAATTGGCCTCGGCATGCGCCATCATTCGAAAAATGTTCAGGACGACCGGCATCCTGTCAAAGGAGGCGCGCACGTCGCCGCTGGTTGCCGCGGGGTCGATCAGGGGAAGTCTTGCCATCCGCTTGTCCTCGTTTTCTGCTTCTCGTTGATGCGGAGACTTCCGCGCTCTTGCCGCAGGTTACATCACAAATGCCACACGCATCGCTCAGCGTCCGCCGACTTCGCGGATGGGCTCGGAGCCGTCCCAATTGGCCGCGACCTTGCGGATGTGCTCGAAGAAACTCCCCTTGCTGCCGCTGATGTCGGATATCTCGACAACGGTGCCGGGATGGGCTTCCGTATCGAAATAGGCGAAGCGGCCCTTTTCGCCGCCGATCTGGCCTTCATGTCCGACTTTGTAGCCAAGCGACAGCGCGCGGTCGTAGAGGCCCTGATAGTCGCGGCTCCAGTACGACATGTGCTGCAAGCCTTCACGGCCGGAGTCGAGAAACTCCTTGTACATCGAGGGCGCGTCGTTGCGCTGCTGGATCAGTTCGATCTGGAGATCGCCGGAATTGGCAAGCGCTACGCTCATCGCCATGGCGGAGTCCTTACCCCGGTGGCGGAAGTAATCGGTCTTGACCCGATCGATGTAGTACCAGGGCCCGACGCCGATCACGTTGACCCAATGGTCCATGGCGGCGCGGATATCCCGCACGACATATCCGTTCTGGCAGACTGCCCCAAAAATGCGACTCATGACGACCTCCCGTCTGCTTGCCGGCGGGGCACCCTTCCCGCCTCATTCTTCTTGATACCCGGCGTTCAGCCGATCGACCGGCCGCCGTCGATGACGAGTTCGGTACCCGTGACGTAGCGGCTCTCGTCGCTGGCGAGCCACAGGATACCGTTGGCGATATCTTCCGGCGCGGCCTTGTAACCGAGCGGGACCGCGCGTTCGGTGAGCTTGTCCAGCGTCGGACCGCGCTCCCGTCCACCATTCGAGCCGTCCTCGACGGTGCCGATCAGCGTGTCCCAGATCGCGGTCTCGGTGATGCCCGGGTGTAGCGAGTTGACACGCACGCCATCCTTGGCGGCGGCGCATTCCAGCGCGATCGATTTCGTGAACAGCCGCACGCCGCCCTTGGTCGCGCAATAGCCCGAGACGTTCGGCGACGCCTTGATACCCGCGATCGAGGAAACGTTGATGATGCTGCCGCCGCCGCCTGCGCGCATCAGCGGGAGCGAGTGCTTCACCCCGAGGAAAACGCCGTCGAGATTGACGGCGACCTGCCGCTTCCAGTCGGCGAACGCCATGTCGACGACGGGGCCCGAGAGCCCGATCCCGGCATTGTTGACGAGAACGTCGAGCCTGCCGAACCGTGCCCGGGTCCGGGCCACGATCGACTGCCAGTCCTCCTCGCGCGTCACGTCGTGGTGGTAGTATTCACACTCGCATCCGATGGCGCGCAATTCGCGCAGCAGGCCCGCGCCCTTCTCGTCCTGCAGATCGGTGGCGACGATCTTCGCGCCCTCGCGCGCCAGCACCAGCGCTGCACTTCGCCCGATGCCGTTGGCGGCGCCGGTGACCAAAGCGACTTTTCCTTCGACACGCCGCGTCATGCCCTGGTCCCGTTTCCTGCCTGCGGCCATTCGGCCGGTTTGTTGTCGCGGGAACGACGGCGTCGCCGCCCTGCTCCCGGCATTTTCTTGGAAACGTTTCCATACTTTGTCTCACAATACTATTCAAGGCAGATTTCTACAGGATCTTGGCTTGTATATCGTTTCCAGACTGCGCTAGGATTTCGCCGCTTACGCCCCAGCGGCGATGCTCAAGGGAGCCCTGTAATGCCGTTGCGCCAGGCGCAGCCTGCACGTGCCACAATTCGCGACGTCGCAGCCCAGGCCGGGGTATCGGTCAGCAGCGTCAGCCGCGTCATGAACGGCGAGCCGCATATCAGCCCGGAATTGCACGCCCGTATCATGCGGGCGGTGAACCGCCTGCGCTTCGAGCCGCACTCGGCGGCGCAGGCGTTGCGCTCACGCGCGAGCAAGACGATCGGCTGCATGGTCTCCGACCTCTCCAATCCGCTCTACAGCGAGATGATCAACGGCGCCGAGGAGGAATTCCAGCGCGCCGGTTACGTGCTGATGCTGGCCGCGACCCGGCACGAGCAGGACCGTGAAACGGCGTTCATATCCGCGGTGCGAAGGCGGCGGATGGACGGCTTGCTGCTGTTCGCCGGCGACAACGCCCATACCGGCTTCACCGGCGCGCTCGCAAACCTGGACCTGCCCTGCGTCGCGATCGATCGCGAGGTGCCGGGCGTTCCCTCGGTGCGTGCGGATCATCGCGGAGGTGGTCTCGAAATCACGCGATATCTTATCGGGCTCGGCCATCGCCGCATTGCGCTGCTCACCGGCCGCGCCGCGTTGCTGCCGAGTTCGGAACGCCTTGCCGGCTATCGGCAGGCCCATGCCGAGGCGAAGCTCAAGGTCGATCCCGACCTGATCCGCCCGCAGACGCAAGGCTCCAGCATTGCGTTCAGCGACGTCTGCCAATTGCTGCAAGGTCCTGACCGTCCGACCGCGATCATTACCCTGGGCACACACATGCTGGCCGGCGTGATGGACGCGCTTGCCAGCAATGGCCTGCGCTATCCCGACGATATGTCGCTGGTGTGCATTGGCGACACCGATCTCGCGCGGCATGCAACGCCGGGCATTTCCGCATTGACCTGGGATCTGGACCAGATGGGCCGGGTCGCCGCCAACATCCTGCTCGACCGGATTCGCGGCGGCGATGACGCCCGCAAGATCCGGCCGGTCTACCTGCCGACACGTTTCATCCTTCGGCACTCCGGCGCCAGGCCTCGCGCGCCCTGATGGCGCGACGGCGTCACCAATCTCCAGACCGGCGAACAACGCCGGCGACGAACGACAAAAAAACAAACGGGAAACCCAGGGAGTAGAGTAAATGAAGTTACGCGCGATAATGCTTTCGCTGCTGGCGCTTGCCTCAGTGGCCTGTTCGGCCCGCGCCGAGGACGCGACCGACTATCCCTCCAAGAAAATCAAGATGCTGCTGCCGTTCGGGGCCGGTGGCGGCGGTGACGTGCTCGGCCGGCTGCTTGCCGACCGGATGGGCAACCGCCTTGGGCAGACCATCTACGTCGAAAACCGCACCGGCGCCGCAGGCACCATCGGCGCGCAGCTGGCGGCGACTTCGCCGCCTGACGGTTACACCATCACGATCGGCGGCATGACCACCCATGTGCTCGCGCCGGCCGTCTATCCGAACCTGCCCTATGATCCGATCAAGGACTTTACGACCATTGGACGGATCGGAACGTCGTCCATTCTCCTCATCGCAACGAAGGATTTTGCCGCCAACGATCTGCGCGGGCTGATCGAGCTGTCGAAGAAGGGCGACCCGATCCAGTATGGAAGCTGGGGCGTCGGCTCGACCGGGCATTTCTGCGGCGAAATCCTCTCCCAGAAGGCGGGCGTCCGCCTGCAGCATGTCCCGTTCAGCGGCGCGGCGAAACTCGCCAATGACCTGATGGGCGGGCACATCTCGGTGGGACTGGTCGACATGGCGACCGGAACGCCGCTGGTGAAGGATGGCAAGCTGAAGGCGCTTGCGGTCTGCGGCGGACGATCTCCGAGCCTGCCTGACGTGGCAAGCTACAAGGAGCAAGGCGTCGATTTCGAACGGAGCCTGTCCTGGGTGATGTATGCGCCCGCCGGCGTTCCGGCTTCCGTTACGCAAAAGATCTCCGGCGCGCTGAAGGCGTCGCTGGCCGAGCCCGACATCGTCGAGAAGCTGCTGGCGCTCGGCATCTCGGCGGATTTCATCGCCGGAGATCAGCAGCGCGACATCAACGCGCGCGACATCGAGGCCTGGAAGAAGGTCGCCAGCGACGCGAAGATCGAGATCAAGTAGCGACGCGCCCGCGCATCGGAACTGCGCCCCTCTCCCGCTTGCGGGGGAGGGTGGGGTGGGGGTGCTCCGCGTGGGGAGTACCCGCGCATCTGCGATGCGATCGACCTAAGCGAGCCGCGCTCGCCCGAAGCGGGAGCGGTGAAGCACCGCCCTCAGCTTCGCCTTGCCGAACAGCACAGGCAACTGGCGCGGGCCGCGCACGGTGCCTTCCGACCAAGTGACCTTGCCGGCGGGATCGAGCCTGAAATCCGGAATTCGCTTCAGCCATTCCTCGATCGCAACCGTCATTTCCATGCGCGCCAGGTTGGAGCCGACGCAACGGTGAATGCCGAGGCCGAACGCGGCATGGCGATTTTCCTTGCGGTCGATCACCACCTTGTCCGCATCCGGGAACATCGCCGGATCGCGGTTGGCCGCCGGGAACGACAGCAGCACCATGTTGCCGGGCTTGACCGGGCAGCCGCTGATGGTGGTCTCTTTCATCACCTCGCGCGCCATCGTCACCGGCGAATAGGCGCGCAGCAGTTCCTCGACCGCGAGCGGCATCAGTTCGGGCTCCGCGACAAGGCGCTCGCGGTCCGACGGCGTCTTCGCCAGATGCCAAAGCGAGGAGCCGATCGCGCTCCAGGTGGTGTCGATGCCGGCGATCAGCAAGCAGCCGCAGCGAACCCAGCACATGCTCGTCCGCCAGTGGGTTGCCCTCCTTGTCCCTCGCATTCATCAGCGTCGAGATCAGGTCGTCGGTCGGATTGCTTTTGCGATGCTCGATGTGGCCGGCGAAATAGCCGGTCATCTCCCTCACCGCCCCCATCAGCGCGTTATCGTCCTTGATGCCGAGTTCGAGGATGCCGTGGATCCACTTGATGAAGAGATCGCCGTCCTTCTCGGGAATCCCGAGCATGTGCGCGATGGCGCGGACCGGAATATGCTTGGTGTAGCGCGCGGCGGCGTCGCATTTGCCGTCGGCGATGAACTCGTCGATCAGCTCGTTGCAGATCGCGCGCACCCGCGGCTCGAGCTTCTTCATCGCGTCCGGCGTGAACGGCGGCAACAGCAATTGCTTGGCGGGCTTGTGCTCGGGCGGATCGGAGGTGATCGGCGGCGCCCGCGCCGTGATTTCCGGGCGAACGTCGCGCACGATGACGCGCCGGGAAGAAAAATGGTCGGTATCGTAGGAGATTTCCTTTACCGCCTGGTAGGTGGTCGGCATGTAGCAGCCGAGGAACCGCTCGGTGTGAACGACCGGCGAGGCCGCGCGCAATTTTTCCCAGATCGGAAACGGGTTTTCCGTCCAGGTCGGATCGGTGTGGTCGAAATCGTTGACCCAGTCGGTGACCGGCGGATGTTCGGGCATGATGCTGGCGGAATCGGACATCGGAGCAATTCCTCTGTTTGGTTCGTTCAGATCCAGATGGGGTAAGTCGATCTCGCGATCGGCTATTCCTCGGTCACTTCGATCGCGATCTCGGGACAGTTGCTCTGGGCGAGCCAGGCCTTGTCTTCCAGGCCCGCGGGCACGGAACCGTCGCCGACTTCGTGCGCGTTGCCGAATTCGTCGAGGTCGAACAGTTCGGGGGCCAGTGATTTGCAGCGCGCGTGGCCCTGACATTTGTCCTGGTCGACGCGGATTTTCAGCTTTCCAGCCATCGCAGCGTTTCCCCTTTGTGTGGCGCGCTTGTCTCGCGCGGCTCTTCCGCTCGGCACGACGGCACAGACCCGCCGGCGCACCGCGAAGTTATATCGTATTACATTCGCGCCGCCGTTGTACTGTCAAGTCAAAAGTTATAGATCATGACATTGAATGCCACCTCGACCCGCACGCAAAGCACTGAACGCCTACCACCATGGGGATCTCCGCGATGCCCTGGTTCAGGCCGCGTTGCATGAGGTCGAACTCGGCGGCCCGGAAGCGATCAGCATCAGCGCGCTTGCCAAGAACTCGGCGTCTCGCAGCCGGCGCCCTACAAGCATTTTGCCGATCGCGAGACGCTGCTGACGGCGGTGACTGCCGAAGCGTTCCGCCAGTTCAGCGCGATGATGCGTACGGCGATCGAAAAACCGTCGAAGCAGTCGAAGCTGTCGCGCTTCGCGCAGCTCACGCTTGATTTCGGCCTGCGCCGCAACGGCATCTATCGCCTGATGTTCGCGTCGCGAACCATGGCATGCGCGCCGAAAGGCAGCGAACTGCACAGCGCGGCAATGGAGACCTTCGAACTCCTGGTGGAAGCGCTGGAGGCCCCCGCCGTCGGGCTGTTGCGCGAGCGTAGCGCCCTGAAGGTCTGGGCCTCGCTGCACGGCGTGGTCATGCTCGCCGAACAGGGATTGCTCACCGGCCAGGTTGCCCATGTCAGCCGGGAAGAACTGGTCGAGGACATCGTGGCAGGAAACGAAACTCGCGCTGTCGGTGGCGATCGAGGCGGCCGGCAAGGCAGGCCGGTGACGGCCAGGGTTCCAGCATCCGACAACACGGGCCTCTATGGCGGCATCGTTCTCGGCCTCTCCGCCATCGCGGCCCTCATCGTTGCAAACTCGCCGCTCGGACCGGACTACGAAGCGCTGTTGCGGACGACTGGCGAAGTCCGGATCGGGTCGATCGGACTGAGCAAGACCGTCGATCACTGGATCAATGACGGCTTGATGGCGGTGTTCTTTCTGCTGGTCGGGCTCGAGATCAAGCGCGAGGCGATCGAGGGCCCGCTGTCGAGCGCAAAGCAGGCGGCATTGCCCGTGATCGCCGCGTTCGGCGGCTTTGTCACGCCGGCGGCGATCTTTGCCGCGGTGAACTGGGGCGACGCCCACGCATTGCGCGGCTGGGCCATCCCGGCGGCGACCGACATCGCCTTTGCGCTCGGTGTTTGCGCCATGCTGGGACGCAAGGTCCCGGCTTCGTTGAAGATCTTTCTAATGGCGCTCGCGATCATCGACGACCTGATGGCCATCATCGTCATCGCGATCTTTTATACCGCAAACCTTTCGGTCACGGCGCTGGCGCTCGGCGGGCTCGGCGTCGCCGCGCTCGCGGTTCTCAACCTGCTCGATGTGCGCAGACCGTCATTCTATCTGATCGCCGGACTATTCACCTGGGTCTGCGTGCTAAAATCCGGCGTACATGCGACGCTGGCCGGCGTCGCCGTCGGTCTCGCGATGCCGATGACCCGCCGCGACGGCCACAGCCTGCTCGAGGATACCGAACACGCGCTCAGGCCGTGGGTTATTTTCGTCATCGTGCCGATCTTTGCCTTTGCCAATGCAGGCGTATCGCTTCACGGACTGACCTTGTCGAACCTGGTGGCGCCGATACCGCTCGGCATCATCGCAGGGCTTTTCGTCGGCAAGCAGATCGGGGTCTTCGCCGCTTCGATGCTTGCGATCCGGCTGGGCCTGGCTGCGATGCCGGAAGGGACGACGGTGAGCAAAGCTCTATGCCATGGCCATCCTGACCGGCATCGGCTTCACCATGAGCCTTTTCATCGGCACGCTGGCGTTCGATGACGAGGCGGTGCTGAAGCAGGTCCGGCTTGGCGTTCTCATGGCTTCGCTGCTGTCCGGCATCGTCGCCGCGCTGATGTTCTCGGCCATCAGCGAGTCGAACGAAGCTCGATCGTCGAGATAGAGAAAGCGTCGTCCGGCGAGTGCACATCACCGCCGCGGAGCGTCCTTGCCCTGCCCCGGGCGCGGCGCAAACGATTGATTGCCGAACGGCGACGCCGTGGGCACCGTCATGACAATGAAGCCGCGGCCGGTCGATTGATGACAGGAATTGCACCCCGTGGTCAGTTCGCCAAAGGCCTTGCCGAATGCTGCGCTGTTTCGGGCCGCGATCGCGCTCTCGATCGATTTGATAGGCGGATCGATCATCGTGATATTGTCTACGGGTATGTCGGTATAGAACGCGATGGCCTCGTTGAGGCTGGTTTTCACCAGCTCCAGTTCGTAGCCGGCGAGCTCCCAGTTCTTCTGCTGGCCCGCGGTCCACAGCTTCGAATGCCTGAACTGGACCGCGCTCATGACGTCGGCAAGCCGCGCCGGGGATTTTTGCATTGTCTGGGCGGCAACCATGAAAGGAGATGCCGACCCTATGGCGATTGCGGCGACCGCCGCGAGATATTTCGTGCTCTTGCGCATTCTTCATTCCTAAGCTGCTGTCGCATTTCTAAGCCGCCACTGCCGAAATCCTTTGACCTAGGTCAACTGTGCGGGCGGCGCAAACGCGCCACACCCGCCATGAGATCGAGCTCGCGCGGCGCGTCGCGGCTTGTATTCGCCACTACCAAATGGTCATCTTGGCCAGTCGAGGGCAGCGTCGATTGAGCACGAATCTTACCAAGCCTATTCCTCCCCGGCGTATGAAGTTGGCGCCAGCGTGGTCTATCAGGCGCGTGGCTCTCGGCGTGCTGGTGTCGTTCTGCCTTTCAGGTCCGGCCCTTGGACAAGACAAGGACGACGATGAGGAAGATGCGGCCACAACCAAGCCGGCCCTGCCGAACTTCTACCTCGATATGAGAACCATCTACTCGACGCTGCCCGCCGGCTCGCTCTCAATCGGATTCAGTACGCCTCCGTTGTTGTCGACCCTGGTAAACCTTTCCTCGCTCCGAACCCTTACCTCGCCGTCCAGCCAAACCCTCTCGGTCGACCTCCCCTTGACCGTCGACGTCAACGACCGGCTTTCGGTCTATGGCGGCGTCAGCGGAGCCACGTCGCAGGCGGGTGCCGATCCCTGGACGGCGTTCTCGATCTACGCCTTTACCATCGGATTCCAGGCCGACATCTATCAGCAGAACGGCGGGATGTTTCCGACCATCACGATTCAATCCAACGCGACGCGATCGACTTCGGACGCGCCGCTGGCCACGACGGCCTACAACACCATCCTCGAGGCGGGCTACGCGCTGAACGCGGATGAAACGCGCGGGCTGCTCGCCGGCGCGCAGTACACCAGGGTCCTGGTCGATACCCCGCTCGCCCGCGTCAGCCCCGATATCATGGGCTATGTCGGCGGCTATTATCAGTGGGACAACAACTGGAAGCTGACCGGCCGCCTCGGCGTGCAACACTTCGGCGGCGCGCAGCTTCTGAACCTGACGCCGTTTCCCGCATTCACGCAGCCGATCGTGCGGCTCGACTTCGACCGCATGGATGACGACGACAACCGGCTGTTCGGCATCACGGCGCAGATCGCCTGGACGCCGAAGCCGTCATACCAGCTGACACTGCGAACGCCGCTCTACGCGATCAAGAATTAAGCCCGGCAATCACTTCACTCGGCGGCCACAGCCGTCGCCGTCTGGATGCACAGCCAGACGGTGTCATTCTCCACCTTGGTCGGATGCGCGCGCGTACATCCCTCGTCCGGCGCGACCGCCGTACCGCTCTTCAGCTCGATGACGAAATTGTGCAGCGGACAGGTGACGCGTTTGTTGTGAACGATGCCTTGCGACAGCGGCCCGCCCTTGTGCGGACAACGATCGTCGAGCGCGAACACCTCGTCATCGGCGGTCCGAAACACCGCAATGTCGCCGCCCGCCGTTCGCACGACGCGCGAGCCAAGCACGGGGATATCGCTCAGCGCTCCGATCTCGATCCACTTCGTCATGCAAGTTCCAGTTCTGCCAGCGGCTTGAATTCGTTGTGATCGACGCCGCGCCGGGCGCGCGCTTCCCAGGGATCGCTTTGCGAGAATTGCTGTGAGTATGCGAAGCGGTCGTACAGCGCCTTGCGATTGGCGAGATCATCGACCACCAGCTTGCGGATGGCGTCGAGACCGACCCGGTCGCACCACTTGTACATGCGCTCCAGGTACCAGCCCTGCTCGCGATAGAGCTGCGTCAGCGCGGCGATGACTTCGAGCGTCTCTTCCTCGGTCGCAACCTTGGCGAGGAACTCGGTTCCTTTGATGTGAAGGCCCGCGGCGCCGGCGAAATGAATCTCGAACCCGGAATCGACGCAGATCACGCCGACGTCCTTGCAGGTCGCTTCCGCGCAATTGCGCGGACAGCCGGACACGCCGAGCTTCACCTTGGCCGGCGTCCACGAGCCCCACATGAACTTCTCGATCTTGATGCCGAGCCCGGTCGAATCCTGGGTGCCGAAGCGGCACCATTCCGAACCGACGCAGGTTTTCACGGTGCGCAAGCCCTTGGCGTAGGCGTGGCCGGACACCATGCCGGCATCGTTGAGGTCGGCCCACACAGCGGGCAAATCCTCCTTCTTCACGCCGAGCAGGTCGATGCGCTGTCCGCCCGTGACCTTGACGGTCGGAATCTTGAACTTGTCGGCAACGTCGGCGATGGCGCGCAGTTCGTTCGGCGTGGTGACGCCGCCCCACATGCGCGGCACCACCGAATAGGTCCCGTCCTTCTGGATGTTGGCATGGACCCGCTCGTTGATATAGCGCGACTGCGAGTCGTCGCGGTATTCGCCAGGCCAGGTGGAGAGCAGATAGTAGTTCAGCGCCGGCCGGCAGGAGTGGCAGCCATTGGCCGTCTTCCAGTCCATGAACTTCATGACGTCGGGAATGGTCTTCAATCCCTGCTCGATGATGACGCGGCGCGCGTCGTCATGGCTGTGATCGGTGCACGCGCACATCGGCTTGACCTTCGGCGCCGCCGAATAGTCGCCGCCGAGCGTGAAGGCGAGCACCTGCTCGACCAGACCAGTGCAGGAGCCGCAAGACGACGACGCCTTGGTGTGGGCCCGCACATCGTCGATCGTGAACAGCTTCTTTTCGCTGATTGCCTTGACGATCGTGCCCTTGCAGACACCGTTGCAGCCGCAGATTTCCGCATCGTCGCTCATGGCGGCGACCGAATTCTTGCCGCTATGGCCGCCATCGCCGAGATTGGCGGCGCCGAACACCAGCCGCTCGCGCATTTGCGAAACATCAGTGCCGTCGCGCAGATGCTGGAAGTACCACGGGCCGTCGATGGTATCGCCATAGAGCACGGCGCCGATGATCTTCTTGTCGCGCAGAATGATCCGCTTGTAGACGCCGCGGGAGGCGTCCTGCATGACGATCTCTTCCTTGTCCGCACCCGGCGCGAAGTCGCCGGCGGAGAACAGGTCGATCCCGGTCACCTTCAGTTTGGTCGAAACCACCGAACCGTCATAGGTGGCAAAGCCCTTCATGGCGAGGTGGTTGGCGCAAACCTTGGCCTGGTCGAACAGCGGCGCGACGAGGCCGTAGGTCTGGCGGCGATGCTGCACGCATTCCCCGACGGCATAGATTCGCCCGTCGTAGGTCTGCATGGTGTCGGAGACGACGATGCCGCGCTCGCAATAAAGGCCTGCCTTGCGCGCCAGCTCGACATTCGGGCGAATGCCGACCGCCATCACGACGAGATCCGCCGGGATCTCCTCGCCGTCGGCAAAGCGCACGCCGGTGACGCGATCCTCGCCGAGGATCGCTTCCGTCTGCGCCGGCATCTTGAACACCATGCCGCGCTCTTCCAGCGACTTGCGCAGCAATCCGCCCGCGACCTGATCGAGCTGGCGCTCCATCAGCGTGTCGAGCAGGTGCACGACGGTGACGTTCATGCCGCGCTTCATCAGGCCGTTGGCGGCTTCGAGGCCGAGCAGACCGCCGCCGATCACGACGGCGTTCTTGTAGCTGGTCGAGGCCTGAACCATGCGCTCGACGTCCTGAATGTCGCGAAAGCCGATGACGCCCGGCAGGTCCTTGCCCGGCAGCGGCAACATGATCGGGTTCGAGCCGGTGGCGATCAGCAGGCGATCGTAAGGCACCCGCGCGCCATCAGCGGTGACGACTTCGCAGGTACGCCGATCGATCATCTCGATCATTTCGCCCTTGCGCAGCGTGATGCCGTTGTCCTCGTACCACTGCTCCGTGTTGAGCATGATGTCGTTGACGGTCTTCTCGCCGGCGAGCACGGGCGACAGCAGAATCCGGTTGTAGTTGCCGTAGGGCTCGGAACCGAAGACGGTGATCTCATAGAGGTCGGGCGCACGGTCCAGCAGCACTTCGACCGTGCGGATGCCGGCCATGCCGTTGCCGATCACCACCAGCTTCTGCTTGTTTATTTTCTCGAGCATGCTCTGCCTTCCAGGTTCCGATGGTCCCATTCGGCGACGCAGCTCTGCGTCGTCGATTGCAAGAAATTGTTGATTGGGGAGCGCCCATCGGCGGGCAGACGATCGTCGGCTATGACGATCGAGATATTCTTGCATTCAAGAGACGTGCCAACATCAGACCCGTCATTTTCCCGGCGTAACGCGTGGCTTACGCCGGGAAATCATCAATTGGCCGCACCGCAACGTGCACGAATGCCCAAAAAATCAGCCACTTGGGCTATCCCTTGGGCACAGAACCAATGCCTGCTTCTGGCATGGCCGGTACGAAATTGGCCCGACGCTGCGGCGGAGCGTCGGGCCATATCCCATCAGCAAGCCAGCCGTGCCGACTTCGCGATCGGGCTCACACCCTGGTCTGGGTGATGAACTTGAGACTTTGCGGGACTTCCCGACGGCAATCGTACAAGACCGGTCCGCACGACGCCTTGTGCACCTGGCGGCTATCCGTCTGAAACAAACTCGACAATGAGCCAGCGCCGTTGGCGGCGCTCGTCAAAAGCGGTGACGTATGCCGACAACGTTGGCGTTATTGCCCTCCTTCAGGCCACCCAGCGTGCCATAGCCACCCGAACGGTGGTGAACGCGTATTACCAGTTCTGTGTTTGGAGAATTTGCCAAGGCGAATGCAAGATCAAAGCCCAGATAGAAAAGCACCTTCGCGCTGCCTTGATGATCGAGCTGGTGCAACGCTTCCTGACCTATTGGATTTGATACCGCACTCAACCCAAACACAAAACCAGGTGAAATTCGAATCGCATCGAACAAGGCGAGGCCTTCGTGTCGAAAGGAAATCCCACCCCATAACTCCGCTGAGTGCGCGATGCGATTTGAATGGACCACCCTGTCACAACAAAGGGAATAATTGCCGAATCGATCCGCTAGGCCAACTTCGGCGCCTATGAGCACCCCGCTGTTGAACTGAATAAAGTCCCGCTGATACGCCCCGCCGATTATGTAGTTATCGAAAAACATCGCTTCCGGAGCGCCGCTGCCGAAGGCGAACGTGCTGCCGAGATTTCCGGAATTTGTGCGGCCTGCAAATCCAAATACCGACTGCTTCAGGCGGGGCTGGGATGCCAGTGCAAACGGATTGGCAAAGAAATAGTATGGATCGTTGCTGGCTACTGCAGGATCGGGGGATTTTGTATCGCTGGATTCCCCTGACGCGGGAACCATCCACCCTGCTGTAACTGCAAGAACTCCTGCAGCGACTGCAGAATGCCACGAGGGTTTCCTAAAGCCGATACTTTCCCTCGACTTCAGACAAAACGCTCGCGCCAATTGACAAATCAACCTGGTACTCATGACTTCGACATTGCGCTTACAAGCGCTCCCGAATAATTGCCGATGAGCTGTCGCCGTTGCGGACTACGCGATCCGGCCGCATCCAATTCGCGTATCGAGTCTAGATGCGGCGGCCCTTCAGCCCCCGTGCCAAAATGGCAACACCCAAGAGCAACAGGCAGCAGTCGGTCGACTCATATGTTGATGATCGTGCATATGAAGCCACGCGACGCGGTACATGAGGTGGCCCTCGGCTTCAGCCAACGCCTTCTCTTTTCGGCGTCTCGGAAGCAATCGACAGGTTGCTTCATCGCTTTCCGATCACGGCATGATTTCACGGGCAGACACGCTGCTTCAGTTACCCAGGAGCACTAGTTGCCTGCCACTCCGATATTCCGTCTCTCGCGCAGCTCCAGGCCAATCGCGAAGGCACGCTGTTCGGTCCTCGCTTGATCATCTTTCGCGAGGGCCTGCGCATCGCGAGCGGAAACTGAAGCCCTCTGGAATCTTGATCCTATGGCTTCGCTACAAAAACGAGTGGCGGTCGCGGCAATATTATGAAGGCTTGAGGGAGGGCTTCCCTTCGGTTCCAAAAGTCGGGCGACCTCTCGATACAGGCAATCTTCGCGAGCGCTCATTTCGCTTGAGTCCATGATGGGAGTGGCCTGGCTTGGACCAAGCCGATTGTCGGTTCTGCAAGACGCGCAAAGCGTCGCTATCGCTACAAACGGCAAGGCCATCGCGATTTTTTTCGTCTCATCGAAAAACACGCCAGTGAACTCCGCTCAACCACTTCGACTGCCCTATCGGACGCCGCCCGGGAACCTTTGATCCAAATCATTGAAAGTCTCGATGTCAGGAAGCCCGAAATCCGTAGTCGAACCGAGGCGACCGACTGCCGCGGAAGGCGAGTGGTCGGCCTGCCTGCCACATCTCAATACCCTTCGCCCCAACGATACTGCCACGCGATGCCGACTGCGGTAAATTCGCTGCCGGTGCGGGTTGAGAGGCCGGTGCTGGCAGAAAGCTTCAGCGAGTTTTGCCGGTCGACCGGCAAGGCGAGCGTGAATCCGGCCCGCGTATTCCGCTGCTCGTTGTCGCTCTTGACGCCATTCAGGGTGGTGTGGCCACCGGCAAAATAGATCCCGTCCAGGGCCATCCAGACACCCGACTGAAATGTATAAAGGAGATGCGCCTGAACCGCATAGATCGGCGCCTGCGCAAATCTGTTGCCGCCGAAGAAGTCGGTGTTGTCGCTGAAGAGTGTCACGCTGGGGGCGATCTCGAATGTCCAGGGACCCCAAGCCTTGGAGAAGCCCAGTTCAGGCTTGAACGACCAGCGATTGTTGCCGAGGTTGAGCAGCTTGCTGTTGTCGTATTGCCCAAGGGGCGCGGAAACCTGAAAACTCACGCCAACGATAAGATCCTGCTGATAGCTCGCGAAGTCTTTTGCGGACAGCGCCGGGGCTCCGAACAAATTGAACGAGAACCGAAACCGGGGGTCGCCCAGGCCGACCATCTCGCGCTCTCGTGGCTGGCCATTCACCAAACCCTGGGCGTCGAATGACGACCCCGGCACGATGACATCGAACTTGGCCGACTGCCCGGCGAAATCGAACGATCGAACGTAAGCCAGCAACCCGGTGTTGGAATGGAATTTGGCATCGGCGATCGAAAGATTCGGATCAAACGCCAGCTTGCCTTGCGCATAGACGTAGCCGGCGATCAGGAAATTCAATCCGATCGGCGTATTCGAGTAGGAGCGTGGCTCGGCCTCCTGAGCTTTGACATCTGCGGGCCCGACCACCAACGCGATTATCCCAAGCGAGCCACAAAGCGAGATCAGTGAGAACAGGCATGAACGTGCGGCAGGCGCATTGGCGGTTCGGTCACCATGATCAACGCGCCGCCGATGGTCAGATTTGCGCAGCATTCTACCGAGCCGCACGCGGCTTGGTGCGCACCCTGCCAGCAGAGCTTTGCATTTCCGCTCCCCCTTCCGTTGAAATGCACCGTCGTCAACGGTAATCGCTCTTTCGTGCCGGGCCAAGGCGCTTTGGCCAAGTCGTTAGAATGGGTCAACCCTGCTGACGGTAGCTTTCCGACGGCAATGGCGCAGCGGGAGTATGCAATTGCACGAGCCTGTTGTTGTCAAATTCGATCAGTACTGTTTACTGATTGATCTGCATCATGGATGCCTGGGGTCGTGATGGTATTGCTTTCCGGTTACGTGCGTACCGGAGTGATTTCTCGTGCCGATGTGCAAGTCGCCAAAGATCACTGACGTGTTTCCTAAGGCAGGGCAGGCTCCCGCAAACGACAATTGCATGCCAATGAAAGCACGGATGAAGCCCCCTGCGCCACGAAGCGCTTTTTCGGCGACTTGGCTGACAGTTTCCATTGTTGCGTTCTTCACCGCGTTCTTGCTCTTCTGAAACTCACAGCGTGAGCGCGGTCTATCCGTAGAGAAGTCTGGGCAGGATCGTGACGATGCCCGGAAAAAGCGTCAGCAGCAGCACGAAGCTGACCATGATGATCAAATAGGGCATCGTCACCCGCGCGATATAGCTGAGCCCGTCATCCGTCAGGCCCTGGATGACGAACAGATTGAAGCCGACCGGCGGCGTGATCTGCGCCATCTCGACGGCAAGCACGAGGAAGATTCCGAACCAGATGTCGTCGAAGCCCGAAGCCTTCACAATCGGCAGCACGATCGGCAACGTCATCACGATCATCGA
The DNA here is from genome assembly GCA_963840465.1 of uncultured Alphaproteobacteria bacterium. Lineage (GTDB taxonomy): Bacteria > Pseudomonadota > Alphaproteobacteria > Rhizobiales > Xanthobacteraceae > Bradyrhizobium. Next base: position 150,083 of record CAWIZF010000051.1, read on the forward strand.
AAAGCCATCGAGGAAACAACCGAGGACGAGATAGAAGGCGATCAGCACGACGATCAGCATGAACGGCGACAGGCCAAGGCCTTTCACAAACGCGGCCACGGCTTGCGGAATGCCGAGGAACGCCGCGGCGTTGCCAAGGATCGACGCACCGAGCACGATCAGGGCGATCATCGAGCAGGTGACCACCGACCCGATGACCACATCGCGCATCACCTGCTGCGACAGCGATCCCTGGCCCCAGGCGACCAGCGCGGCGCCGAGCACGCCGACCGCCGCCGCCTCCGACGGCGTCGCAAGCCCGCCATACATCGAGCCGAGCACGCATGCGATCAGAAACAAGGCCGGCGCAAGGTCCTTCAGCGCGGCGAAGCGTTCGCCCCACGGGACCAGCGCGAGCTTCGCCTCGGCCTCCGGCACCAAAGTCCGGTTCAGCGTGGTATGCAGCATCACCCAGCCCATGAAGGTCCCCGCCAGCAGCAGTCCCGGCAGGACTCCGGCGGTGAACAGCTTCAGGATCGAGACGTCGCCGAGCACGCCATAGATGATCATGATGTTCGACGGCGGAATCAGAAAGCCCAGCGTGCCGGCGCCTGCGAGCGAGCCGATCGCGATATCCCTGGAATAACCCCGGCGCAGCAGTTCGTTGAGCGACATGCGGCCAATCACTTGCGTCGTCGCCGCCGACGAACCCGAGATCGCCGCGAAGATCGTGCAGCCGATCACGTTCACATGCAGCAGACGTCCCGGCAGCAGCCCGGCCCACGGCGCCAGCCCCTGAAACAGCGATCGCGACAGCTTTGTGCGGAACAACAGCTCGCCCATCAGGATGAACAGCGGCAGCGCCAGCAGCTCCTGCGTGGTCAGGATATTCCAGGCATATTGCGGAAGCAGCTTGTCGAGCGGGATCGACCGAAACATCGCGAGCAGCAAGGTCGCGGTGAGCGCAAGCGTCAAGCCGATCCAGAGCCCGCCCGCCAGCAGCGCGAACAGAATGGCGAACAGGCTGACGACTTCGATGGTCATGGAACCTGCTTTCCGGCGGCGGGAGCGGTGGCGCCGGCCCTCATTGCGCGCATGGTCATTCGACGGGCGAAGCCTTCATGCGGTGATCTTCGAGCGGCAGCCCGAGCGCCGCCTGGATGGCGCGCGCCAGGAATTGCAGCGTCAGCAGCAGCATCCCGAAGGTGACGACGGCTTGTGGAAACCACAGTGGCGTGTCGCTCGACGTCGACAGCTGCCCGCGCATGAAGGATCCCCAGGCGAACTTGACCATCGCCGAGGTCAGGAACGCCATGAAGACGAAGCCGGCAAACGCCGAGAGGATTTCGAGCGCACGCCGGACCGGCGCCGGTACGTTCTTCAGCAGCAGCACGACACGGATATGGCCGCCGACACGCAGCGTCATGGCCGCGCCGAAGGTGAAGGATGCCGCCATCAGATAGGAGGAATACTCCCAGGCGATCGAGATGGTCGGAGGAAAGAACGGCAGGAAGTTCGACAGCAAACGCGTCGCGACCTCGGCGAGCATCAACGCCGTCAGCGTCAGCAGACAGCCGCCGCCGATCCAGCCGTCGAGCCTGCCGAGGCGATCGATCGCGTCGAGCAGGATACGCAGCGGCGCCGGCGCCGCCGCGTTGAGGCTTTCGGACGCGGCAGGCAGCACACTCGCCACGGCCCCGCTCCTAGCGCTTGATTTCGGCGAGATAGGCCCGCACCGGCTTGTCCGCCGCCGGCACGCGCTTGAGGAAGGCCTCCAGCAGCGGCGCGGTCTTGGTGCGGATATCCGTCATCATCGCATCCGACACCGGAACCACTTCCATGCCGCCCTCCTTGAGGCGGTTGAGGCTGTCGACGTCGGCCTTGAGCGAATTCGCCCAGAAATCCGGCTCCATCTTCGCGGCGATGCCGGCGACCATCTTCTGCTGATCGGCACTCAAAGCCTTCCAGGAATCGAGATTGACGGTCAGCATCTGCGACGACCAGACATGGTTGGTCGGATAGATGTACTTCATGAACTCCCAGAACTTGCCGTCGACGCCGGATACCGCCGAGGTCGAAACCCCGGCGACCGCGCCCGACGCCAGCGCCGGTATCGTCTCGCCCCAGGGAATCATGACCGGCGCCATGCCGACCGCGTTCAGCATGTCGACGGCATTCTTGTCGGGCACGCGGATCTTGATGTTCTTCAGGCCGTCGACGCCCGCTACCTTCACCTTGAGGTGAAGATATTGCGTCGGCCAGGGCACGATGTAGAGGATCTTCTGGTTGTTGCGCTCGGCGATCTTGTCGTATTCGGGTCGCACATATTTGTGCAGGATCTTCAGCTCGTCCATGGAGACGGCGAGAAACGGAATGCTTTCGACGCCCATGAAGGGCTCGTCGCCAACCTGCTGGATGTTGAGAACGTCGGCGAGCGGAACCAGACCATCGCGCACGGCGCGCAGATGTTCAGGCCCCTTGAAGCCGAGCTGGCCGCCGGCCTTCACCGTGATGTTGACGGCGCCGTCGGTCTGCTTCTTGACCGCGTCGGCGAAAGCCATGGCGTTATGGGTGTGGAAATTGCCGTCGGGCCACACCGTCGACAAGTCCCAGCTCGCCGTTGCCGCCATGGCGCGCGTCGAGAGATGGCCGGCGGCGAGCATCGTCGCCGCTCCCGCCGTGAAAGTCCGCCGCGTAATCATCCGTGCTCTCCGTTTTGTTGAAATTGAAGCGCAACGCCGCCGCCGGGATGCGTCAGCCCGCCAAACCGTAAACCGCAACCGCATTCGCGCTCGACACCAGGCCGCTTTCGACGTCGTCGTGCACGCTTGCCGCCGCGCGCTGCTTCGGGTCGCCGATCCCGGCGCCGCCGGGCGTCAACACCACCAGCCGATCGTCCGGCGGCACGGTCTGAAACCCCTTGCCGCGCAGCTTCTGTCCCGACTTCAGCCCGACATAGCCGGCTTCGCCGTCACAGCCGCCGTCGCGGCCGCGGGGCGGATGATCGATGCGGTCGAAGGCCGCCAGAATGTCGAACGGAGCATCGACGCCGCTGCCGACTTCGATGATCTGGCCGAGACCGCCGCGGGTGCGGCCGGCGCCGCCCGAATCCGGACGCAGCTCCTTGCGCCAGAAGATCAACGGCGTCTGCGTCTCCGCGATCTCGACCGGCGTGCCGCGTACGCCGCTGGGATAGGCCGTGGCCGACAATCCATCCTTGGCAAAACGCGCGCCGGTGCCGCCGTTGCTCGTCACCGCCATCGAGAATCCGTAATTGCCGCCGGCGCCGCTGCGCGTCTGTCCGCGCACATTGAGATTCCACAGGCAGGACGTGCCTTCGGCCGGCACCCGCTCGGGAATGATCTGACGCAGGCAGCCGAACACCACGTCGGGCAGCATCTGGCCGATGACATGGCGCGACGCCACCGGCGCCGGCTTCGGCGCGTTGAGGATCGAGCCCGCGGGCGCCGAGACAGTCAGCGGCGAGAGCGACCCCGCATTGTTCGGGATCTGCGAGGCGACCACGCAGCCGAGGCCGAACACGGTGTAAGCGGTGGTGTAGGAGTGCGGCACGTTGATGCCGAACTTCGAGGCGCCGGACGTGCCGTCGAAGTCGACGTGAATGCCTTCATTCCGAAATCGTCAGCGTCGCCGCGAGCGTGACCGGCGCATCGTAGCCGTCGACGACCATGCTGTTGCGCCAGACGCCCTTCGGCAGCTTGCCGATCTCGGCGAGCACCGCTTCGCGCGAGCGGTCACAGATGAAATCGCCAAGCGTATCGAGCGAAGAGATTTCGAATTCACGCATCATCTCGACAAGGCGCTGGCAGCCGACATCGTTGCAGCCGGCCAGCGAATAGGTGTCGCCCTCGGTGTCGATCGGCAGACGCGTGTTGCTGCGGATCATCGCCATCAGCGTCTCATTGACGACGCCCTGATCGATCAGCTTCAGCATCGGGATGTAGAGCCCCTCCATGAAGACGTCGGTGGCATCAGGCCCGAAACCGATACCGCCGATATCCATCAAATGGCTGGTGCAGGAAAACAGCGCGACCGCCTTGCCGTCCTTGAAGCAGGGCGTGGTGACGACGAAGTCGTTGAGATGGCCGGTCCCCATCCAGGGATCGTTGGTGATGTAGGCGTCGCCCGGCTTCATCGTCTCGAAGCGGGAAATGCGCGATGAAATGCTTGACCAACTCGGCCATGGAATTGACGTGGCCCGGCGTACCCGTCACGGCCTGCGCCAGCATGCGCCCCTTGAGGTCGAACACGCCGGCCGAGAGGTCGCCGCATTCGCGCACGATCGGGCTGAAGGCCGTGCGCAGCAGCACCTGCGCCTGCTCTTCGACCACGGCGATCAGCCGGTGCCACATGATCTGCAGATCGATCAGGCTCGCGCCGCTCGGTTCATTCATGATCATGCCGCCTTCCGTTCCATGACGATGCTGCCGGCGCCGTCGATATGGGCGTCGAAGTTCGTCGAGACGAATGTCGATGTCTCGTCTTCCGCGATCACGGCGGGTCCCGCGATGGTCGCGCCCGGCGCCATCTGGTCGCGGTGATACAGCGGAATCTCGACGACCTTCCCCGCGCGGCCATCGAAAAACTTGCGGCTGCCGGCGGCTTTTCCGGCCGGCTTGCGCGTCACCTCGGCAACGCGCGACGGATTGCGCGGCTCGGTGGTCGCGAGCACCGACCAGCTCAGCACCTCGATCGCAGCCCCCGGAATAGACCGCTCGAACAAGGCCGCATAACCCGTCTCGAAGGCCTGGCGCAGGCCTGCGAGATCCGCGTCCGTCAGCCGCCGGTTCGGCAGCTCGATCGTGATCTCGTGTCCCTGTCCGACATAGCGCATGAAGGCGGCGCGTCGTTCGCGCACCGGCGCACCGGCGGCGCCGGGCTCGACCAGAGCGCGCGCCTCGGTCGCCATCTCGTCCAGCAGGTCGGACACGGCCGCGACATCGAACGCATCGAGCCTGGCATGACGGCTGCGCACCAGCTCATAGGCGATGGGCGCGGCAAGAAATCCGACGGCCGAGCCGACGCCGGCATTGGAGGGCACGATCACGCGCGAGACGCCGATCTTCTCGGCGACGCGGGCCGCATGCAGCGGCGCGGCGCCGCCGAAGGCGATCAGGGTGTGCTGGCCAACGATGGCGCCGCGCTCGACCGCATGCACGCGGGCGGCGCTCGCCATGTTCTCGCACACGACTTCATGCACGGCGTAGGCCGACGTTTCCGCCGACAGTCCCAGCGGTTCGCCGATGTCGCGCAACAAGGCCTGTCTGGACAGTTCGGCGTTAAGCTTGATGGTCCCGCCTGCGAATGCGTCGGGATCGATCTTGCCGAGCGCGACATCCGCATCGGTCACGGCGGGGCGTTGACCGCCGCGGCCGTAGCAGGCCGGCCCCGGCTCGGATGACGCGCTCTCGGGGCCGACCGTGACACGCTTCAGGGCGTCGACCCGCGCGATCGAGCCGCCGCCGGCGCCGATCTCGACCATCTCGATCACGGGAATGCGCACCGGCAGGCCCGACCCTTTCAGGAAGCGGGCGGCGCGATCGACCTCGAAGACGCGCGAGGTTTCGGGCTGGTACTTTTCGATCAGGCAGATCTTGGCGGTGGTGCCACCCATATCGAAGGACAGCACCCTGCTCTCGCCGAGACGCGCGGCGATCTGCGCCGCAAAAATCGCACCGCCTGCCGGCCCCGATTCGACCAGGCGCACCGGAAAGCGACGCGCCGTCTCGATCGAGGTGACGCCCCCGCCCGAGGTCACGAGATAGATGGCGCCGCGAAACTGCTCGACCTGCAGCCCCTCGGCCATGCGTGCGAGATAGCCGTCGATCAACGGCTGCACATAGGCATTGGCCACCGCAGTCGAGGTCCGCTCGTATTCGCGGATTTCAGGGCACACCGCCGACGACAACGTGACCCAGACATCAGGCATTTCCTCTTTCAGGATCGCGGCGGCGCGCCGTTCATGCTCGGGATTGGCATAGGAGTGAAGGAAGGCGAAGGCTACGCTTTCCACATTCTGCGCGCGCAACTCGGGCACGAGTGCACGCACGGCGGCTTCGTCGAGCGGCAATCGCACGGCGCCTTGCGCATCGATGCGCTCGGGGACCGTGAAACGCAGGGCGCGCGGCGCCAGCGGCTTCGGCTTGTCGATCGCAAGGTCGTATTGATCGTAGCGGCTCTCGGTACCGATATCGAGGACGTCGCGAAAGCCTTGCGTGGCGACGAGCGCCGTCTTCGCGCCGCGGCGTTCGATGATGGCGTTGGTCGCAAGCGTGGTGCCGTGAATGAAGACGTCGATATCGGACATGTGGGTACGAGCATCGGCCAGAATGAGACGCATCCCGTCCAGCACCGCTTGCTCCGGTCGCACGGGCGTCGTCAGCACCTTGCGTGTCCTGCGATCCTGGCCCACATCCAGGACGATATCCGTAAACGTGCCTCCGATATCGACGGCAAGCCGCACCTCGGCTCCTTCAAGCATTCCAAATCTCCGCGTGCTGACCGACGAACTGTAGCCAAATATTCAGCAATTTCCGTGCCATTGACTGCGCCCGCGTACAAGTACCCAGCTATTTTGCCGGGTGCCTATGCAGCGCAACTTCGGCGCGCTATTCGGTCCAGCACCTGCGGTGCTCGCATGCACATCGCGGCATTTTTTTGCCCGCGAAAGAAATATCGCGCGCCGATCTCCCGCTGGCGCGGTTGACGGAACGGCTGGTGGAAGAGATCCGCGCGGAAGTATCGAAGATTACGGTTGATGCCTGACACTGCGGGCAAGTCGCGTCGAACTCTTCCGCGCGCCTGCCTCTCAAGAGCTCCACAAATCCTCACAGCCATTCCAGGATCGCCGTGTAAATGAGCATATTTATGCAATGAAACTGCAATTCGACCGCGAATTTAGCCAGACACTTTCCGGAAGCATCGGGTACATTCCGGCATGTTTCTAAAGTCCGTTGAAGACAACATCCGCCTCTTGCGGATAGAAAACTTTGAACTTCGTTCGAGCCGTGGACCATGGGGCCAGACATTTGGGCAAGCTTGACCGTGTCGATTTGACGGGGCTCGCACTGCACGAGCGTGCAGTCGCGCGAGACCTGGAAATGCTGGGTGTGCCGGCGGCGAATTGGCCGGCAGAAATCGAGGATGCCGCAGGGCAGCCGGTCCTGGATGTCCTGGTTGTCGGCGCCGGCATGAACGGCATCGCCGCCGCCGGCTGCCTGATGTTCAGAGGAGTACGCAATATCGCTGTGGTCGAGCGCTCACAGCCCGGTCAGGAAGGACCTTGGCTGACCTTCGCGCGCATGGACACGTTGCGCTCGCCCAAAACGTTGACGGGCCCCGCCCTCGGTGTTCCCTCTCTCACCTTTCGCGCCTGGTATGAGGCGAAATACGGTCTCACTGCCTGGGAAGCACTTTACAAGATTTATAATCGCACCTGGGTTGAGTATCTGTCCTGGCTGCAGAAAGTGCTGGCCTTGCCGGTCAGCCACGGGGTTGCGGTGGAAGCACTCGAACCCGCAGGACCTTTCGTGCGGGCCATGCTGAATGAAGGCGGAGCGCGTCGAAAAGTATTGGCGCGGCGAATCGTTCTGGCGACCGGCCGTGCAGGGGCCGGTGGCGTTTTCTGGCCGGACTTCGTCGATCGCGGACTGGTGCCCGACCTTGCCGCCCATACCAATGACGACATCGATTTCGAAGCGCTTCGCGGCAAATCCATCGCCATACTCGGCGGCGGCGCCTCCGCCTGGGACAATGCAGCAACGGCACTTGAACGGGGGGCCGCGCGCGTCGACATGTATGTGCGCCGTCCTTACTTGCCGCAGGTCAACAAGGGGCGAGGCTCGGCATTTCCCGGCTTTCTGCACGGCTGGTCTTCCCTGCCCGATGCCGAACGCTGGGCAACGATGGTTTATCTGAACGACCTTCAGGCGCCGGTGCCGCACGAAACCGTCAACCGCACCATCAGGCTGAGCGGCTTCCATATTCATTTTCGCACGGGAATCGAATCGGCCTCGCGCGCGGATGGCAAAGTTGCCGTGAAGATTGCAGGCCGGGATGAAACCAGGATGCATGATTTTCTGATCGTGGGCACTGGCTTCAATGTCGACCCCGCGCTGATTCCGGAACTCGCGAGCTATGCCTCCAACATCGCCACCTGGTACGATCGCTATCAGCCCGCACCTGATCTCCGCCGCCGCGATCTGGAGCGGTTTCCCTATCTGGGTCCCGGTTTCGAATTGACCGAGAAGACGCCGGGCAGCGATCCAACGCTTGGCCAGATTCATCTGGTCAATTTCGGCGCCCATGCGAGCCATACCGGAATCGCCAGCGATATCCCGGGCGTCAATATCGCAGCCGAGCGGGTGGCCGGTGCGATCGTCACCTCGCTGTTCCGCGAAGATATCGATCACATGCGCCGCAAGGTCGAAGCCTACAACGAGCCGGAACTTGCCGGCACCCCCTTCTTCGTTCCCGAATCCGATCGAAGCTGAGCGGGTTGCAGGCGCTGGAAATATTCAGGCAACCTCGGCACCGCCAAGATAGGCGTCGCGCACCCGAGGATCGTCCTTCAGCGCACGGGCCGGACCGGAAAGAACGATACGGCCGGTCTGCAGCACATAAGCCTCATGGGCGATTTCCAATGCCAGGCTGGCATTCTGTTCGACCATGAAGATCGATACGCCCTCCTTGTTGATGGTCCTGATCAAGTCCAGCACGCGATCGACGAAGAGCGGAGAAAGGCCCATGGTCGGCTCGTCCATGACGATCATCCGCGGCCGGCTCATCAGGGCGCGAGCCATGGCGACCATCTGCTGCTCGCCGCCCGAGAGCGAGCCGGCGCGTTGTGAAAGCCGTTGACCGAGTTTGGGAAATAGCGCCAGCATCCGTTCGAGATCGTTTGCGACTTCGACGCTGTCGTTGCGCACGAAGGCGCCCATCAGGATGTTTTCCCGCACGCTCATGTCCGCGAACAGCCGGCGCGCCTCCGGCACGGACGCGATGCCGCGCCGAACGATCTGCGGCGTGGTCAGACCGAGCGTCGAGGCGCCGTCGAAGGTCAGTTCGCCCGAGCGCGGCCGCACCAGGCCGAGGATGATCTTCATCGTCGTCGATTTGCCGCTGGCATTGCCGCCCAACAGACACACGATATGACCGCGCTGCACCTCGATCGATAGGTCGAAATGCACCTGCGCCTGACCGTAGAACGTATTGATGTTGGACAACCGCAGGAGTGGGCCGGAGGGAGTGGCTTCGCCATTCATGCCGCCGTCTCCCGCGCAGCGGCTGCCGGCTGCGACAATCCGTGACCGAGATACGCCTCTATGACCCTGGCGTCGTTCCGCACCTCCTCGCCGGCGCCTTCGGCAATCTTCTTGCCTTCGTCCATGACGATGACACGATCAGAGAGGCGCATCACCATATCGAGCTTGTGCTCGATCAGCAGAATCGTCAGTCCCTCGGCTTTCAGTTCGGCGACCAGCCCCTGCATTTCGGTCGTCTCGGTCGGGTTCATGCCGGCCGTCGGTTCGTCGAGCAGCAACAGACGCGGCTTGAGCGCCAGCGCGCGCGCAATCTCGACACGGCGGCGATTGGCGTATGACAGGCTATAGGCCGGCTGATCGATGCGCGGAAGGAGACGCTCGCCAAACCGCGCCAGGATACCCCTCACCTCCTCGCGCAACCGCTCCTCTTCGGCTCTTACCGCAGCGGGTCGCAACAGCGCCAATCCGAGCTCCAGCAACGGCCCGATCAGCGGCGTGGCCGGCTTGACGGCACGCAGCCGCGTATGCGCGCCAATCAGGACATTCTCCATCACGCTGAGGTTGCCGAACACGCGACCGAGCTGGAACGTACGTGCGATACCGCTGCCCGCCAGTTTCTCGGGCGAAAAGCCGGTGATGGGCGCGCCATCGAGACGGACCTCGCCGCCGTCGGGCCTGTCGAGCCCGGTAACGAGATTGAACAAGGTGGTCTTGCCGGCACCGTTCGGGCCGATGATGCTGACCAGTTCACCTTTGGCGAGGTCGAGATCAACGCCGTCGACCGCAGTAAGCCCGCCGAAGCGCCGTGTCAGTCCGCGCAGGGAAAGCAAGGATCCATGACTGGCGACCGACGCGTTCGTGCTGTTTCCGATCTCTGCACCCATCAGATCGTTCCCAACAGGCCTTGCGGCCGGAACCGCACCAGCAGCAAAAGGACGATGCCGTAGATCAGGATGCGGTATTCCGCCGCGATCCGGAAAACCTCGGGCAGACCGACCAGCGCCACCGAGCCTGCAATCGCGCCGGCGACGTTGCCCAATCCCCCCAGGATCACGATGGTCAACGCCAGGATGGATTGCTGCGTGTTGAAGGTCTCGTGATTGATGTAGGAATACAGGTGGGCGGCGATGCCACCGCTGACGCCCGCAGCGAATCCGCCGAAAATAAAGGCCAGTGCCTTATAGCGATTGAGGCTGAGACCGTAGGCGCGCGCGGCAACATCGTCATCGCGAATGGCGCGGAAACTGCGGCCGATATGCGAACCGAGCAACCGCACCTGCAGAAGCGCGAGCAGAACCATGACCGCGAAGCTGAACCAGTAAATCGACGTCACGCCGACAAGTTCAAAGCCAAATAGCGACAGCGGCGGGATTCCCGAAACCCCGATCGGTCCGTGCGTAACGGTTTCCCAGTTCAGGATGACCAGGGATATGATCTCGCCGATTGCCAGTGTCGCGATCGAGACATAATGCCCGCGCAGACGAAACGACGGCGAGATCAGCAGCGTCCCCAGCGCCGCGCTCATCAGCCCGCCGCAGATGATCGACATGCTGACGGGCACGGACAAATCCAGCGACAGCAGGGCGGAGGTATAGGCGCCGATGGCAAGCAGCGCCGCGTGTCCCAGCGAAACCTGTCCGATGGTGCCGGCGACAAGCGTCAGGCTGAGCGCCAGCATGGCAAACAGCCAGGCATTGATCAGGGTCTGCAGCACATAGGATGAAACCGGAAGAAACGGCAGCAGCGCAAAGGCTGCGAACGCGACCAGCAATGCCCACCGCGGTATGTGCACCGGGCGACTGGGGGCGATGAAGGTGCCGGTGAGCGGCTCCGGCGGCGCCTGCTTGGCGCTGGCGAACAAACCGTTCGGCCGAAACACGAGGACCACGATCAACAGCAGAAATGCAAACAGATTGCGGTAGCTGGTGCCGAACACCGCCACGCCGTAGCTTTCCACCAGCCCGAGCAGGAGACTGCCAACCACGGCGCCAGGCACATTGCCCGCGCCGCCGACCACCTCCGCGACAACACCCTTGAGCGTGGCGTGAAGGCTCATCGCCGTATCGATCTGGTTATAGTACATGCCGACCAGCATGCCGGAAAGGCCACCCAGCGCGGCGGCGATCCCGAACACGGTCTGGTTCACCCGATTGACATCGACGCCCATCTGCATGGCGGCGTCGCGATCCTGTGCGGTGGCCCGCACCGCCCAGCCAAGCTTGGTATAGCGCAGGAAAGCAAACAGCAGCAGGGCACTGGTGATGCCGATACAGGCGATCAGGATGTCGAGCGGACCGATCGTTCCGGTGCCGATCTGAAAACGGATATCCGGCAACTGGCTCGGCAATGCACGCGGATTGGGCGAAAAGGTCAGCATGACGATCTGATCGAGCACGAAGCTGATGCCGATCGTCGCCAGCAACGGCGCAATGCGCACCGAGTTCTGCAAAGGCCGCAAACCGAAGCGCTCGATGATCAATCCGACCAGCGCCGCAATGGCTGCAACCAGAATAATAGTTATGAAAAGCGGTGTCCGCAGCGCCACCACCGCCACCCAGCCGACATAGGCGCCGACAAGGTAGATGGAGCCTTGCGCAAAATTGATCAACCGGCTGACGCCGAAGATCAGCGCCAGCCCGACCGCCACGAGCGCATACACGTTACCGAGGATCAGTCCATTGATCGTGTAGTCGAGCCAGGAAGACACACTGAGTTCCTACCGAGAGAAACGTGATTAGCGCAGCGCCGCAGACAACCAAATTCAGGTCGGCTTGCCGTCCCAAAGCGTGAACTGTCCCTTTCGAACGACGAGTTCGGCATTCATGGCGCCTTTGACCCGGCGGCTCGCGACATCGAAGGTTGCCGGACCGAAAACAACCGTGGAGACGTCGCGGACTTTCGTGAACGCATCCCGGATCGCTCGCCGATCGGTACCGCCAATTCTCACCACCGCCGCGGCCACATTCATCGCGTCATAGGAATAGGCGTTGAAGGCGTCGGGCTCCTGCCCATTATACTTTGCCTTGAAGCCGGAGACGAACTTCTGCACCTCGGGGCGCGGATCGTTCGGAAAATACCGGGTGCCGAGATGAACATCCTCGACGGCCTCCCCGCCGAGCTCCAGAAATTTCGGCGAATAGACCGAACTCGCGGCGCAGATCTTCTGCTTCAGGCCGGCCTGTCGCGCCTGCCGGGCGATCAGCGCGCCATCGGAATAGTAGGAAATCAGAATGAAGCCATCCGGATTGGCGTCGCGGGCGCGCACGAGCGTGGAACGGAAATCGCGCTCGTCGGGGATATATCCCTCGCTGATGACCACTTCGGCGCCAAGCTCCTTGGCGGCAGTCACGAAATGATCGCGGCTGGTGCGCCCCCAATCGGTGTTGAGATGCAGGATCGCGAGCTTCTTGAGGCCCAGATGGCTCACGGCATACCGTGCCAGCAGCGGCTGCTCGTCCGCCTGGCTGACGGAGGTGCTCCACATGAAGTCGCCCCCCTTTGTGAAATCCGGATGCGAGTTGGTGAAGCCGAACTGCACCAGGCCCGCCCGCTGATAGATCGGCGATGCAGCCATCGATGCCGGACTTGAGAAATCGCCGAGCTCCATGACGATCTTCGGATCCGAGACAAATTTTTGCGCGATCGCCACCGATTGGCGCGGGTCGCTCTGGCTGTCTTCAAAGGTATAGGCAAGCTTGCGCCCGTTGATGCCACCTGCTGCGTGGATTTCGTCCAGTGCCAGGTCGAAACCTTGCTTCCATTGCGCGCCATACTGCGCGTTTGGCCCCGTCAATGGGCCGCTGACCCCCAGCATGATCGGTTCGGAAGATTGCGCAAGGGCGCGCGCGACATTGCCGCTCCCGTTACGAAGGCAGCAAGAGAGCCTTTGACCAGGCTACGACGGCTGACGTTTCTCATCTGCTACTCCATCCGTTTAGAAACTAAAAATCCATCTTATCGGGGCAATTCTCATGCCAGAGGACGCCAACGCGATCACGCATCAGTTTGCTTTGTCGGCTCACCGAGCGAGAGCATCAATCTGTTCGCCCAGTTGAAGAATGCCGCGCTGTTGATCACGTCGACGATCTCGGCATCATCGAGACCCACGCTGCGCAGTTCCTCGACATGCTGCTTGCCGAATGCGATGGGCGTCGCGGCGAGTGCAACCGAAGCCCTGACAACGGCATTCCAGCGCGCGCCAAGATCGACACCCACGCCTTCATCGAGCAGCCGCTGAACATCGTCGCGGCGCTTGGAATGGACCGTGGCGAAGCGCGCGTGCACGGACGCGCAATAGATGCATCCGTTGTAGCGGGATGTCGCCGCGGCCGCGAGTTCGCGCTCGGCCCGCGGCAAGCCGTCCGCGGTGTTGTAGAAGATATCCTTGTCGGTCTTGGTCCTGGCTTCGAGAACCTCGGGATCACGCACCAGCAGGCGAAAGTAATCGGACTTCGCGCGGGATTTATCGACCAGGCCGGCCCAATGCCGCTCCGTCAGTTCAGCCTCGGGAAACGGCTCCAGCCAGGGCAGCCAGCCCAATTCGTCCTGGGTAAAGACGACCGGTTCGTTGTTGTTGGCATGAACGACGATTGAATCACTCATGATCTCTGAGCTCCTTAACTGGCTTTGGCCGCAGCATTGGCATGGTGCCCGAGTGACGCGCCAAGCGTCCGCAGGCCGGCGACGGCCCGAACCTGAAAAGACAGGAACGCGACCAGCTGAGACAAGGTTACGATAGCGGTCGTCGACCAGCCGGCATCCAACAGCGCCTGCATCGCAGCGGGCGCGGCGTCACGCGGACGGAATACCAGCAGATGCGCATGCTCAAGTGCGGCGGCAAGTCTCGCGCCAAGAACGTGCTGATTGTCTCCGGCAACGCGATAGATCAGGCCTGCCTTGTCCTCGACCGAGAGTGGCCCGGCCGGAAAGGCGCCATACGGCCCTTGCGTCTTGGCTCGCTCGATTTCAGCCTTGAGCGCGTCGACCCACTCCAATCGGTCTGCGGCCTTGGCAAGCTTGGCAAAATAGAAGCCGGCCGCGGCCGGCTCATCATGGACGCCGGCCACGAAAGCCGCGACCGCATACCGTTCCGCAGCCGCGACGTCACCAAAATCGACCGGTTCAAACAAGGCGACATAGCTCTTCTGAGCGTTCTCCCGCGCCTGCAAGCGTCGGGCGCGGATGCCGTCCAGGCTGGATCCCGGTTCGATCCCGGCGAGAATATCGATGACATCACTTGTCTCTGTACCCATCATTCGGCCTTTTTCAGTTCGATGATTTTCACATCTCAACTAGTCCACCAGCGCAGCGTCAGCCGCGGTGGTTTTTGTCCAACCCAATGCGGGCGCAACCTTTTCCGCGATCAGCTCGATCGACCGCAGAATGAACGGATGCGGGGGATCGATCGAATGCGCCTGAAAAACAAGATCGGTCACCCGCGCAAGCGTGCTATCGGCGCAGAGCGAGGTGATGACGTCGTCAGGCGTCCCCACATGAACGTCGAAGGCGGTGATCATGTCGGCCAATGCGTCGCCCGGCGACGCGTGCCCGCCGGCGACGAAGTGATCGCGTTGACGGCGCAGTCCGATATCGGCCAGCCGCAGCGCTTCGTGACGATCGTCGGCGGCGAAGACGCTGCGCGACGCCATGATGCGCGGCTCGCATCCACGCGGCAATGCGTCGAGATAGGCGTCGATAATGGGATGCTGAATCTCGGCGAGCGACGCGCGCGGCGCTTCCCTCGACCGCGGCTGCGTCCTGGACAGCAGCAGGCCATCGCCCGCTTTGCCCGCCCTGATCCCGCCGCCAACTGAAAAGGTCGCTTGCCAGATCCGGCCGCATAATTGCGGTCTCGGCGGATAGAGCGTATCGCCGCCGGCGAGCGGCAGACCTGCCAGGGCATTGCGCACGATATCGAGATTCCGCGCGAAAATGTCCGCACGCTCCGCGCTATCAAGTCCAAAAGCGGCAAAGGCCGATGGGTTGCCGCCAGTCCCGACACCGAGTTCAAAACGGCCATTCGACAACAGATCGAGAACCGCGGCGTCCTCCGCCACCCTTACCGGATTTTCCAGCGGCAGCGTGACGATGCCGGTCCCGAGGCGAATGCGGGACGTCTGCGCAGCGACGAAGCCGAGAAAAGCGAAAGGAGCCGGAAGTCCGCCCTCAGCCTCATGGAAATGGTGTTGCGCGATCCAGGCAGAATCGAGACCTGCTGCTTCCGCGTGCCTGATCTGCTCTGCCGCCAGACGATATCGTTCGGCCGGGGCCGCCTCATCGAGAAGCCGCGTGAAAAAGCCCAATCTCTTCAAATTGTCGAACCGCTTCATCAGAGACAACCTACCAAGCCGGCACGGAGATCATAGGACAGTCATATCAGAGCAGGTATACCGTGGTCCGAGACGACCTGCAGGCTCATGGCTCTGACGTTTTCTACAAGGTATCAAAGGGAATGTTCTCTCATTGCAAGCCCCGATTGAAGAAACAGCATTCCAGGCAGACGCCCTGCAACACGAACGGCGGCGCGCATCGCAGGCCTCTCATTGGTTCACGACACGGCCGTACGGCGCGTCATGCAAGCTTGCCCTGTTCGTCGGCGAGACTGGTCTGAGAAATTGCCGCAATTGCGCTTCGTGGTCGGCGCACGACAATCCCTGAGCCGCCAGCCACCCGTCGTCGAACAAGGTGCTGCGATAGCGATCCCCGGAATCGCACAATATCGTCACCAGCGATCCCTTCTCGCCGGCCGCAGCCATCTCCTTCAGGATCGCAAATGCCGCCCAAAGGTTGGTGCCCGTCGACCCGCCGCAGCGCCGTCCGAGAAACTCTGACATGACGCGGGCAGCGGCGATGCTCGCGGCATCCGGCACCGCAATCGTCCGGTCAATCAACTCTGGAACGAAGGAAGCCTCTACTTGAGGGCGGCCTATGCCCTCGATCAACGAACGCCGGTTTGGCCAGATCCGAATCCGCGGATCGGCCATATGCCGGTGGTAGACGGACTCGATGGGATCAGCGAGGCAAAGCATCGTCGACAAGCCGCGGTGGCGGACATAACGCCCGATCGTCGCCGAGGTGCCGCCGGTGCCGGCACCGCAAACGAGCCATGTCGGAACCCGATGCTCTTCCGCAGCCATCTGCGAGAAAATCGAGTCCGCGATATTGTCGCTACGCCAGTCGACGGCGCGCTCCGCGAACGTGAATTGATCGAGATAGCAGCCCCCGGTCTCGTCGGCGATACGGCGGGCGGTGGCGTAGATCGATGCGGGATCGTCCACGAGATGAATCTCGCCGCCATTCGACGCGATCTCCGCCTGCTTCTCCAGCGTCGTCGTTCGCGGCATCACTGCGACAAATCGCAGACCCAGCAGCCGCGCGAAATAGGCTTCGGAGACCGCGGTCGAACCGCTCGACGCTTCGACAAGCGTCGAGTCCGGTCCGATACGACCGTTACACAGGGCATAGAGGAACAACGAGCGCGCGAGACGGTGCTTGAGACTTCCGGTCAAATGCGTCGTTTCGTCCTTCAAATAGAGCGTCAACCCGGGCAAGGCCGGCAGATCGATCCTGAGCAAATGGGTTTCGGCGGAACGCATACGCTCCATTTCGATCCGGCCGATCGAGGCATTCACCCACTTCCGACAAGGCCGCGTCATCAAGCACCTCTGGCGGCCGTCATTTCCCTGGCCGACCCGAAGAACCCTAGCGAAGCGGACCCGCAGTTTGCTTGCTTCTTGCCGCAAGTTTGGGCGCGATGACGGATATTCATGCTCGCGATAGCTGGAAGTCGGCAATAATATTGTCCCCAGCATCGCCAGCAGAAAAAAACTCACTCATGTTCGTGTGAATTGGAGATCAACGTGCTCGACGAGTTTGACCGCAAGATCCTGGGAACGCTGCAGGTGGACAGCAGCCTCTCGGTACAGGAGGTTGCCGATCGGGTCGGACTAAGTTCGACGCCGTGCTGGCGACGGATCCAGAAGCTGGAAAGCCTGGGCTATATCCGCGGCCGCGTGGCGTTGCTTAATGCCGACAAGCTGAACGTCGGCGTCAGCGTTTTCATCGCGGTCAAGACCAATCAGCACAATGCCGAATGGGCGCAGCGGTTCAGGAAGATCGTGACCAGTTTTCCGGAAGTCGTGGATTTCTTTCGGTTGAGCGGAGACGTCGACTATCTGATCCGCGCCGTGGTGCCCGATATCCGCGCCTACGACGAACTTTACCAGCGACTGATCGCAAAGATCGATATCTACGACGTGTCGTCGATGTTTGCGATGGAACAGATCAAGTCAACGACGGAGCTTCCGCTCGTCTATGCATCGACCCCAAATGGGCGCGGAACGTCCCACACGGCGCGGCATACAGCCGTCGCGCATTGAGAGGGCGGCTTCAGATAGAGGTTTCAACGGTCTCATAGACATTGTTGGCGTCCGACGCCAATGCTGGAGCCCGTCACCGCTTCCACTCGGCATCCTGCAGGAGCCGCCAGCTGATCTTGTTGCTCTCGGTGCGCGGCAGGCTGTCGACCAAGACCACTGAACGGGGCGCCTTGTAGCTCGCCATCCTGTCGCGTGACCAGGACAGGATATCGTCCGGCGAGATTGTCGATCTTCGCGGCCTCGTGCACCGCCACCAACGCCTTCACCGTTTCTCCGCGATAGCTGTCAGGCGAAGAGATGATGCAGCATTCCCTGATGGCTGGATGCTCGTACATCATCGCCTCGACCTCGGCCGGCCAGACCTTGAAGCCGCTGACGTTGATCATCCGCTTCAGCCGGTCGACCGCGAAGAAATAGCCCTCAGCGTCGCGGTAACCGAGATCGCCGGTCCGCAGAAAGCGCCTGCCATCGTGTTGGATGAAGGCGCTGACGTCAGCATCAGGCTTGTTCCAATAGCCCTGCAGCACCTGCGGTCCGTGTACGATGATTTCGCCCACAACACCGTCGCCCAACTCCTCCAGCGTATCGGGATCAATCACCCGCGCATCGGTCTCATGCACGGCAATGCCGAGACACTGGCGCTTCGGCGCGGCCAGTGGATTGAGGTGGGTCGGCGACATCGTCTCCGTCATGCCGTATCCCTCGATGTAGTCGAGGTCGAACCGGGCTTTCAGTCGCTCGGCGACCGCGGCAGGCATCGTCGCCCCGCCGCCGGTCAGAGACCTTCAGCCGCGCAAAACTGCCGTCGCGGAAGCCTGCGCTGGCCAGAACGTCGACGATCATCGTTGGTGCGGCATTCCAGAACGTCACACCGTGCGCCTCGAACATATCCGGGATCAGATCCTTGTCCCATCGGGCCATCAGCACGAGCGTGGCGCCGACGACGATGGCGGCATTCATCGATCCCTGCATTCCGGCGACGTGGAACAGCGGCATGAATCCGGTCATGACATCGTCGCGGCCGAGCCTGTACCAGCGCGCCTGAAGCACCGCGGTGAACAACGCACTGCGATGGTTATGCATGCAGGCCTTCGGTTTGCCTGTGGTGCCGGATGTGTACGGCATGATCACGAGATCGTCCGGCGCTGCGGTCATTGGCGCCGGCGATTGCGCCTGAGCGATCGCCTCCTGCCAGCGGAACCATCCCGGTAAACGCGGCGGTTCGTTCGATTGCCTTACGCAGGCGGGCAAGGCATAGGGCGTGTCGGTCGGCACCTCGTCGCGATAGTGAGCAACCACGGTATGCGAGAGCGACTCCCCCAGCAACGGCGCGAATATTTCGCACAACTCGCTGCCGACAATTGCCACCTTCGCACCACTGTCGGCGACGAGATAGGCGATTTCCTCGGTCTTGTTCATCGGATTGACCGGCACGATCACCGCGTCCGCCCGCATCACCGCGTAATACGCGATCACATATTGTGGCGAGTTCTGCAGCGCGATCAAAACACGATCGCCACGTTTGACGCCGCACACATGTTGCAGAAAGCCCGCCATCGCATCGACGCGATGGCGCAATTCGGCATAGCTCAGCGTCGCGCCATAGAAAGCTGTCGCCGGATGACGGGGGTGCTGTTGCGCGGCGCGCGCCAGCGCATGGTAGAGCGTTCCGTCAGGCATCGGCAGCTGCCAGGGTTCGCCAACCGGCCAGAGCGGAGAAACGCTATTCATCGACGGCTCCCCGGACGACAGCAGTACACCGCTCCTACCGGCCGTGGCTCGACGTGGCATGCCGTTCGTGCTCCTCGTCCGCAACCAGCAGGCCGTGATCGAGCGCATCGAGCAGCTGATGGGATTCGTCGGCGGAGATCACCAAAGGTGGCGCAAGGAACAACGAGGTCTGTTCGCCGCTGGTTCCGATGACCGCGCCCGCCTCCAGTGCACGCAGCGCCACGCGGGAAGCGACGGGATCCTCAAGTGTATCCGCGCGCCAATTCCGCCAGTCCGGTCCATGCAGCTCGATGGTCCAATGCAGGCCCTGTCCCGCCACGCGTCTGACGCTCGGATGCCGCCGGGCGATCTCGAGCAGACGCTGGGCGAACAAGCCTTCGAGCTGCCGTACCCGGGAGAGGATGTCTTCGCGCGTGATCACATCGAGGTAGGCGCTGACGGCGGCCATACTGATCGGGTGACCACGCAACGTTCCGTAGTTCTGCCAACTCTTGCCCTTGAGCTGCTCGACAATGGTCTTTCGATACCACGACCGCCGCGACCGCCGCAGCGCCGCCTCCCAGCGATTTGCCGAGCGTCACGATATCAGGACGGCTCTCGCCGCCTTGAAACGCGAACCATCGTCCCGCCCGCCCCGCGCCGGTCACCACTTCGTCGGCGATCCAGATCGATCCGGCCTCGCGGGCCCGCAGCGCCAGCTGGTCCTGATATTCGGCGTCGTAATAAATGCCGCCTTGCGTATAGTCGATAATCGTTGCGGCGGTATCCGCGAGCGTGCTTGCGGCGTCGGCCAGATATTGTTTCGCCGACGGATTGTTCGGGGGAGCACCGTAGATCGCGCCATCGGGCGCGGGCAGAATGCGGACCGGCGCCATCGCGGCGGGAAGTTGCGAGCCACCGGCATGCACCGCGAGGCCGCCATGCCATTGCGGCTGCACGGTCATGCTGCGGGACAGACCGACAAGGCCGTGATAGGCGCGTTCGCGGGTGGCGAGCGCGGTGCGCTGCGTCAATGCCTGACACAGCGAAAGCGCCATATCGTTCGCCTCGCTTCCGCTGATGCAGAAGCGCACGGCACCGACCCAGTCCTCTTCACCCTCGAAGGCAGTTCGGATCAGATCGTCGGCGGCTTGCTCGCGCCCGATCCAGGTCCAGCCTTCGTTCACGACGGGCGTGTCCGCCGCACGACGGATCGCTTCCACCATCGCCGGATGGCGATGACCGAGGCCGCCGCCGGTGTTGCTGCCGTCGATCAGGCGACGGCCATCTTCGAGATGGAAATAGACACCCTCGCCCCCGACGACGGTAAGCGGCGCGCTGTCGCCCGCGTTCAGGCCGGTTCGCAGAAGTTTACTCATCGAGATATCTCATTCGCCATTCCATAACCACCACCACCGCAGCTTTCGATGGTGACGAGATCGTCCTGCTGCAGCACCAGATTCGATTTGCCATCGATTTCGACATTCGCGCCGTTTCGGATCAGCGAAACCCGGCAGGTCTCGCCGGGTTGACCGCCCTGCATGCCGAATGGCGGGATCACCATCCGCTCGATACACGTGGTCAGGTGCATGGATGGCGCGAGAATCCGATAGGAACGCACCACGCCGTCGCCGCCCCGATATTTTCCGGCGCCACCGGACTCGCGGCGAATGGTTTGCTGTTCGACCCGGATCTTGTAGTTGGCCTCGATCACTTCGGCCGGGGTGTTGGACGTATTGGCAAGGTGCACGCGCGTCGCCGAACCCCCGTCGCGATCGTGCCGTGCACCCTCGCCGCCGCCATGGACCTCATACAGCATCTTCCAGGAGCCATCAGACCGCGGCTCGGCGAAGAAGAGCACGCTGGCGGTTGTCGTCCCGCCTGCGGACAAGCGTTCGGGAATTGCGTCCTGCATCGCGCGGAAAATTGCATCCACGATGCGCATTGAGGTTTCATGATTTCCAGCTGCGACGGCCGCCGTCCACCCGGGCTCCAGAATCGAGCCCTGACGCGTGACGATCGTGAGCGGCCGCAAGGCGCCTGCATTTTGCTGCATTTCGCGCCCGCTCATGATGCGCGCCGAATATGCCACCGCGGAACGCGCAATGAACGGCGTGGTGTTGCAGAAATTCGAGGCCCGGTCGGCGCTATCAGACAGATCGAAGGTCGCCTCGTCTCCGGCGATGGTGATCTTGACGTGAATGCGGGCGGGTTCGCCGCCCGCGCCGCCATCGTCCAGGTAATCCTCTCCTTCATAGACGCCGTCGGGCAATTCGCGGATGGCCTCGCGCATCTCGATCTCCGACAGATCGTGCAGACGCGCCAACGCCACGGTGAAAACATCCTTGCCGTGTTGCCGGCAAAGCTCGACGATGCGCCTTTCGCCTGCCTTGGTTGCCGCTATCTGTCCGAGCAGATCGCCCTCGCATGCTTCCGGGTCCCGCACATTGGCCTTCAGAAGCTGCATGATCGGCGTCGTCACGCCTGCGGCCGTTGCAATCAGGATGGGGGGAATCCGCATCGCCTCCTGAAAGGTATCGATGGCCTTGGCGAAGTAGCTGCCCGGCCATGTGCCACCGATATCGGGCCAATGCGCAAGGCTGATGGCGAATGCGACGATAGCGCCATCGACGAAGACCGGCCGGACCACCTTGACGTCGTTCAGATGGTTGCCGCCGAGCGCGCCAAGATTATAGATCAGAACGTCGCCGTCGTTCAGGTCGCTGACAGGCAGGACTTTCAGCAGTTCCGGAACGGTGTACGCCATCGCCCCGAGATGGATCGGAATATCCCGGCCCTGGCCGACCAGATCGCCCTTGGCATCGGTGATCGCAGACGACAGGTCGCCCGCTTCGCGCAGCAGTGGCGAACGTGCCGAACGCGTCATCACCAGGCTCATCTCTTCGGCCGCCGCCGACAGGCCATGCCGGATCACCTCAACGGTAAACGGATCGAGCTTCATGGCGTCACCTTCGTCAGAAAGAGATGACCGATCGCGTCTGGTTTGGCCTGCCAGCCCGGTGGGATCACGACCGTGGACCACGCGTCTTCAATGATCGCGGGCCCGGAGACCGCTTCCTCCATGGAAGCACGGTCCACGATCTCGGTCGCCACGTCATGAACACCATCGAACGAGCATCTGCGTGAGGTCGCACGCAATTTTCGGGTGGCGGTCGTAGGGCGGTCGACGATGGTGGTCGATGGCCGCCGCGCCTGCACGCGCACCAATTCGATGACGCAACTCTCCGCAGTCGCGTAGCCGAACAGTTCGTGGTGGCGGACGAGAAAATCTTCCCGCAGCCGCGTAGCGTCCAGTGGCAGCGAGAACGGCACCGCAATGGCGTCGTTCTGCGCGGCATAGCGCATCAATGCCACCAGTTCGACATCGATCGCTGCGCGCGCAACGCCGTTGGCAATCAGCGGCTCCGACGCCTGCTCGATCAGGGTCTCGATCCGCTTCAGCACCCGGTCGAGATCGATGCCGTCCAGCGCGACACGGAAGGTCTGCTGCTGCAGAAAACTGAAATCGGCGGTCAGGCAGCCAAGCGCGGAAAATGCGCTCGATGCGTTGGGCACCACGATCGAACCGATACCGTAGAGCTCCGCCAATCCTGCCGCGTGCATCGGACCGCCACCGCCAAAGGCCAAGAGCGTACAGTCGCGCCCGTCGATGCCGCGTTCCACCGTCACCCGACGCAGCGCCCGCGCCATGGTGGCGTTGGCGACCTTGACGATGCCAAGTGCCGTTTCTTCAAGGCTCAGTTTCAGCGTCTGTGCAATGGGCGCAATGGCGCGCCGGGCAGCCTCGATGTCGAGGCTGATACGGTCCCCGAGCCGCGTCTCGGGGTTGAGATATCCGAGCACCGCGTTGGCATCGGTGATCGTCGGCGCAGTGCCACCGCGGCCATAGCAGGCCGGGCCGGGCTCCGACCCCGCGCTCTGGGGTCCCACGGTCAAACCGCCCGGCCCATTGCGCACGATCGAACCACCGCCCGCACCGATCGAGTGAACCGCCAGCATCGGCTGACGCAGCGGTCGATCCCCGAGCATCCGGCCGTCCGCCATCTCCGCCTGCCCATCGATGATCAGGCAGACGTCGGTGGTGGTACCGCCCATGTCGAAGGTGAGCATTCTCGAGGTGCCGAGCTGGCGGGCAATGCTGACCGACGCCGACACACCGGCCGCCGGCCCGGACATCGCCATCACCAGCGGACGCCGCTTGACCGCGGCAATCGGCACCATGGCGCCGGCGGAATGGAACACCTGCAGGCCGGGCCCAATCGGCAGGCGTTGTTCCAGCTCACTCAGATATTCGACGGCAATCGGCATCGCCGCCGCGTTGAACACCGTCGACGACGTGCGCTCATACTCGCGCGCCTCCGGATTGACCTCATGTGACAGCGAGACATGCGGCACGATCGCCTTCAGGCGCTCGGCCAGCATCCTCTCGTGCACCGGATTGGCGTAGGCATGCAGCAAGGCCACCGCCACGCTTTGCACACCCGTCCGCTTCAGCCAGGTCACCAGACGATCGATCTCGCGATCCTGCAACGGCTTCAGCACGTTGCCCTCGTGATCGAGCCGCTCAACCAGACCAAAGCAAAACTCGCGCGGCACCAATGATGGAGATTTTGGCGGGATATCGAGGCGGTAAAGATCACGGCGCCGATAGCGGCCGATATCGAGCACATCCTCGAATCCCGCGGTGGCGATCAGCGCGACCATCGGCAGACGCTCCTCGACGATCGCATTGGTCACCCGTGTGGTGCCATGGACGAAGCGTTTGACCTGATCTTTCTGCAGCCCGACGGCCTCGATGGCTTCGAGCATCGCATCGACCGGCGCATGCGGACGCGACGGAACCTTGGCGATCCGGGTTTCGGCGGGATCGCGCCGGATGGCAATGATGTCCGTGAACGTGCCCCCGATATCAGTCCCGACTTCCCATTCCCTGTTCAAGCCGTTCATTCCGTTCCTTGTTCGACCATGACCTTCTTCCGCACCGAATAAGACAACGACGGAGGCGACGTTACTTGCGGCTCAGATCGCGAAAGTCGAGCTGACGATGAAACCAGTAGGTATAGCCATCGAGGTTGGGCGCCATCACGGCATCCTGGTTCGCCTGCCAGAGCAGAACAAGCGGCATCTCCTTGACGTATGCGGCGATCATCTGCTTGCTCATCTCTTCGTACTTGGCCGGATCAAGCTCGAAGCGCGCCTTGGCCCCCAGTTCGGTCACGCCGGCATCGTTCCACGAACTGTAGTTCCAGCGCTGGTCACCGGTAAAGAAGGTACGGAAGAAGTAATCGGTGGTCGGAAGCCATGCCGTCGACCCTTCGGTGAAGAACGGCAGCCGCTTGTCGGTGATGGCGGTGCTCATCTGGGCGTCGGGCAGCTTTTGAATGTCCACTTCGATACCGATCTTGGCCAGCGACTCCTTGATGAGCGCAGCCATCGGTTCGGTGATCGCCGCCGAGCCGACGTTGATTGTGAACGTGGTCTTGAAGCCGGTGGCGAAACCCGCCTCGGCAAGCAGTTGCCTGGCCTTGGCCAGATCGGTCCTGATCGGCATGGCTTGCGGAAAATCTCCGGTCGGGGGCTCCGTCCAGGATGCGCCGAACAGGGCGGAGCCTCGCTTGAAAATCGACGCCTCCAACATCGAGTCATAAGGCAGCGCCGCGGCGATGGCCTGCCTGACCTTGACGTTGTCGAACGGTGCCGTCCGGGTATTGAACGCGACCATCGTGAAGCCGTTGCTTTGCGGTGTCGAATCCACCCTGAGCTTGCCGCGGGACTGCAGCGCCAGCACGTCGCTGGCCTGAAGATCGGTGGCAATGTCGGCATCGCCCTTTTCGATCAGATTGGCGCGGGTCGCAGGTTCCGGAACCGTCTGTTCGATGACCCGCTTGAAGAACGGCAACTGCGCGTCGCGACCGCTCTTCCAGTCATCGTTCCGCCGCAGCACCACTTGCTCGCCCGGCTTGAAGAGCTCGATCGTGTAGGCGCCGCTGCCGGCCGTATTGGTTTTCAGCCATTCCTGCGCCCAGGGATCTTCTGAAGTCGCGTGCTGCTTGGCCAGTTTGCTGTTGAAGATCGGCGCCAGCGGCGTGGCAAGATTGGATAGCGCAAGCCGGTCCGGCTTGGGCAGCGTCACCGTAATGGTGCGCGCGTCGACGACGACAAACTGGTCGGGCGTGGTCAGCGAACCGGTTCCCAGCTGGCCTTTTGAAAGGGACTTCGCACTCACGGCCCGGTCAAGCGACCATTTGACATCGTCGGCGGAAATGGGAGTGCCGTCGTGCCACTTGGCATCTCTCAGCTTGAAAGTGATCTTGAGACCGTCCGGGCTGATCTCATAGCTCTCGGCAAGCTCGCCGCGGATCTTCGAACGATCAAACACCCAGACGCCGGCTTCCCTCTTGCGATCGAACGCGACGAGGCGGTCGTAGGTGCTGGTCGACACGCCGAACGCCTCGCGCGTGGCTCCGGGCATCGTAGGATCCAGGGTGTTGATGTTGTTGCCCGTCACCTGACGAAGCGTCTCGGCGCGCGTCTGCGCGTGCACAACGGCCGGCGCCGACAAAAGACAGGCCACGCCGATCAACAGTTTCAACGAGACTCCACGATCCGTCATCATCACACTGCTTCCCCTGTGAAGGCCACAAGGGCGAATTTGTGACAGACCGGTCGAGGCAGCGCATAGAGCCAGAGTTGCCGCAAACAGGTAGGCCAGCACTCGAAATCGTCGCCTCACATCCTGCAAGGGATCTTCTGCACTTTTCCGTGCAGCGTTGCCTGCGAAAGAAGCAGCGGCACCGTACACCAACCCACCGATTGCAGCTTATGAAGTCCGGCTACTCAGGGCTTCCGCCATTTTGGATATCAGCCGGTGCGCATCCTCTGTCTGCAGCCGCCCATATCCGAACACCAATCCCTGCCGCGTTGGCTCGCCGAGATAGTTCTGCGACAGCGGCTGGACATGAATGCCGGTCTTCAGCAGGAGCTTTGCCGCCTGAGTGTCGCTCATCCGCATCCGCATTCGCTCGGTAAAGAAAGCGACCAGATGCAGCCCGGTCGCTGCCGATGACACGGTCAAGTCGTCGGGCATCAACGTGGCGATCGCGTCAATCAGGGCCGCCCGCCTCTCGGCGTAAACCTTCCGCATTCGCCGCAGATGCCTCAGCAGATGTCCTTCCCGCATGAATTCCGCCAGCGCGAGCTGCCCGATCCCGGAAGTGTGGACATCGATCCGGGCGCGACCTTTCGAGAACGCCCCGATCAGACGTTCATCGGCGATCATGTAGCCGATACGCAGGCTCGGCATCACCAGCTTCGAGAATGTCCCGAGATAGATCACGCGTCCGTCGCGATCGAGCGACCGTAGCGAGGCAATCATGCTGTCCTGATGCCTGAACTCCGAATTGTAATCGTCTTCGATGATCCAGGCATCATTCCTGTTCGCCCAGTCGAGAAGCTCGAGCCGCCGCTCAAGCCCCATGCTGACGCCGATCGGATATTGATGCGACGGCGTCACGACCACGAGCTTCGCATTCGGCGCCAGCCGAATGCCCTCGGAGACGCACAGACCCTTGTCGTCGACAGGCACCGGAATGAGTTTCGCGCCGGCCGCCGTCAGCGTCCATCGGGCTTCGACGAACCCCGGCTCCTCGACCCAGACCTCGTCGCCCGGATCAAGGATCATCCGGCTGCAAAAATCCAGCGCACCTGACGTGCCTGAGGTCACGGCCACATTGCCCGGCGCACAGACGAGACCGCGAACCGATCCGAGGAAATTGGCGATTTCGCTCCGCAACACCGGATGTCCCTCGGGCGGAAGATCCAGACAGTCGGAATTCCTGGGATTCTGCCAGGCCTGCCGCAACAGCCTCGCCCATTCCTTGAACGGGAAGCTGGAGACGTCGGGCGCACCGGGGCTGAACTCAGATTTCCAGTTGGTGTCGTATTCGAATGCCAGCAGCGACCGCCAGCGATCGGAGACAGGGCCGATCTCGATAGCCGTTGAAGCAGCCTCCGGGGCGAACGCCGCGGGCACAGGGTTCACCTGCGCCTGCTTGACCGACGCCACGGTCACGCCGCCGCGCGGCGTCGATTCCAGGTAGCCCTCCGCATAAAGCAAATCCCACGCCGTCAGAATCACCGTTCGCGAACAGCCCAGTTCGCGCGCGATCTCGCGCGAACCGAGAAACTGCGTGCCGGCCGGAAGCGACCCCTGCAGAATTCCGTTCCGGAGATGCGCCGCGATCTGCAGGTAGATCGGAACCGCCGACGCGCGATCGATATGCATGCCGGCGATCGACACGCGCTTCTTTTGGGAACGGGATTTTTCCATGGACGAAGGATTTAGCTTTGAGCGCGGCCAACCGGCAAACTGCCGTCTTCATATACACGTTCTTGAAACGATCGACCCGCGACGGAAAGAAGAGGTGCGTTCAGCTCAGGCTGAAGCTGCTGGAAACCGGTGGAACATCTTGATCTCCCGGTGCAGACATCGCGCACCGGCCGCCCGCTAACTGGTTGAAGCAATTGAACTCTCGTTCCAATCCATCATGGCAAGGCTTGAGACAGGTCCAGCCGGTGGTAGCCAACCAAACCAACCGTCGCATTTCAATGTCCGCTTTGCGCGCCACCGCCTCCGGTCGGTGAAGTGCGCGCAGGCGGCATCATCAGGGCTGACGGCGTTCGACCGGCCGTGGAGAACACGGCAGTAGCCGGACATGGGCGCTCGACGGGCGGCGATCAGGTTGTTAAGCCCGCCTCCGCTAAGGAGAGTTTGAGTCGGGACATGACCGTTGCGATCGAGATGGGACACACGACGGCAGGCGCTCCGGCTACTCTGGACCTTGAGGAACTGCTGGCAACCCGCTTGCTGGTGCAGGGCAATTCGGGCTCCGGGAAATCCCATCTGCTGCGCCGGCTGCTGGAACAGAGCGCCCCCTGGGTGCAGCAGACCATCATCGACCCCGAAGGCGACTTCGTGGCGCTTGCCGATCGTTTCGGCCACCTCCTGATCGATGCGGAGGATCACACCGAACGGGGCCTGCAGGTTGCCGGCGAGCGCGCGCGGATCCATCGCGTCTCCACGGTGCTCAATCTCGAGGGGCTCGACGCCGAGAACCAGATGCGGCGCGCCGCCGCCTTCCTCGGCGGGCTCTTCGACGTCGCCCGCGACCACTGGTACCCGATGCTGGTGGTGGTGGACGAGGCGCAGCTGTTCGCGCCGGCCGTCGCCGGCGAGGTTACGGACGAAGCGCGCAAACTCTCGCTCGGCGCCATGACGAACCTGATGTGCCGTGGCCGCAAACGCGGGCTTGCGGGGATCATCGCCACCCAGCGACTGGCGAAGCTCGCCAAGAACGTCGCGGCCGAGGCGTCCAATTTCCTCATGGGCCGAACCTTTCTGGATATCGACATGGCGCGCGCCGCCGACCTTCTGGGCATGGAGCGGCGACAGGCCGAGGCGTTCCGGGATCTGGAGCGCGGGCAATTCATGGCGCTGGGACCGGCCCTTTCCCGCCGTCCGCTGGCGCTGCGCATTGGTCCGACGGAGACCACGCCGCGCAATGCGACCCCGCGTCTGATGCCGCTGCCCGAAGCGACGCAGGACGCCCACGCCATCATCCTGGCAGCGCCGCCGCCCGAGACCAACCGGCCGCAGCGCCGCTCGCCGCCGCCAGACCTCCTCGGCCAGCTGATGGCGGCGAAATCAGCGGCGCTGGAGATCCGTCCTGAAGCGGTGGAGCAGCCACTCAGCGCCGAGGAAATGACGGAGCGGCGTGAGCGCGTGGACCGTATTCTGCGCGCCGTCATGGCGGAACCCGACGCGGGATTCCGCGCCATCGGCGTCCTCTATCAGGAGTTCGTGGTCCGCTGCCGGATCGAGGGCCTTGGATCGGACGTGCCCGATCTCGGCGACTTCCGCCGCATGCTGACGCGCGCCCGCGCCGGGCTCGGCTCCGATATGGCAGAGGATGACGGCTGGCAGGATGTCTCGGTCCGCGCCTCACTGCTGCCGGAGGATATGCAGGGCGTCTTCATGATGATCGCCCGCGCGGCGAAGGAAGGTTGGCCCTGCCCGGGCGATGCCGCGATTGCCCGCGCCTATGGCTCACATTCGTTGCGCCGTGCACGGCGGCTGCTGACCTACATCGAGGAACAGGGCCTCATCGTTTGCCAGCTTGACGGCGCCGGCCGGCGGATCGTGACGCTCGTCGAACTGGCCTGGGCGACGGCGCCGGGCGACCCCAATGCCGAGGAACTGCCGGCGGAGCAAGGCTGCAGCAGTTCGGCGCCGTGATGCGACGGCCGGGCGCGCACCCGGAAAATACCACTCGCCAAGCAGGCGTTGCGCTATAGTTGCTTTGACGGGTCCGCGCTCGTCGCCGGCGCATTGCATATCTCGCTTGAGAGGAGTTCCGGGCTTGAGCGTTGCCTTCACCAAGGAAGACAGTGCCGAAACGGCGTCGGAAACCTTGCTTCCCGACCGCCCGGTTTCACCGCATCCGAACCTCGTTACGGAAGCGGGATTGAAGGCGCTGGAATTTCAGCTCCAACAGGCTCGCGAAGCCTACGAGGCCGCGCAGAAGATCGAAGACGTGAATGAACGCCGGCGGCAGGCAGCAACCCCCTTGCGCGATGCGCGCTACTTTGCGGCCAGAGTTCGGACCGCTCAGGTCATCCCCCATCCGACATCGACCGACACGGTTGCCTTCGGCAGCACCGTGACCTTCCGGCGCGACGATGGGCGCGTGCAGAAATATCATATCGTGGGCGAGGACGAAGCGGACCCGAAGGCCGGCTCGATTTCCTTCGTCTCTCCCGTGGCAAGGTCACTGATGGGCAAAGCTGTCGGGGATGTCGTCGGTACATCCGGTCAAGAGCTTGAGATCGTTGCGATTTCGTGAGCCCGAATGGCGAGCCGGTAGACGCGGTTCGCGCTCCCAGCAAGAACTCGCAAAACAACCCCATGCAAAGTAGCACGACGAAGATGCTGGGATTCGATCCGGACTGGTCTCGTCTCAGTTATCCTCTCCAGACCGAAGGGATCGTCGACCGAATGCGCCGGCTGGGTAAACCAGCGGGCGCCGGTTTCGGTGATGACCATGTGGTCCTCGAGGCGGACGCCGAATTCGCCGTAGATGCAGATGGTCGGTTCGTTCGAGAAGGTCATGCCGGGCCGCAGCACGGTCTTGTCGCCCTTCACCAGATAGGGCCATTCGTGCACGTCGAGGCCGATGCCGTGGCCGGTGCGGTGCGGCAGGCCGGGCGTGGCATAGCCGGGGCCGAAGCCGGCGCCGTTGATGACGCCGCGCGCCGCGATGTCGATATCCTCGCAGCGGTTGCCCGGCTTGGCGGCGGCGAAACCTGCCGCCTGCGCTTCCTTCTCCAGATTCCAGACGTCGCGCTGGCGCTTGGTCGGTTCGCCGAAGACGTAGGAGCGCGTGATGTCGGAGAGATAGCCGTCGACCGGCGCGCCGGTGTCGATCAGGATCATGTCGCCCTGCTTCAGCGTCTGCGGATACGGCACGCCGTGCGGATACGCGGTCGCCTCGCCGAACAGCACCGCGTTGAACGGCGGATCGCCTTCCGAGCCGAGCTTGCGGTGCGCGGCGGTGATGAAGGCCTGCACTTCGGTCGTGGTGATGCCTTCACGCATGATGCGGGCGGCGGCCTTGTGGGCTTCGAGCGTGATGTTCTTGGCGGTCTGCATCAGCGCCAGTTCCTGCTCGGACTTGATCATGCGGCAACCGGCGGTGACGTCGATCGAGTTGATGAAGGTGTAGGCGTTGCCGGCACGGCGCAGCCCATCGAAGGTGAAGAACGGTGTTGCCTCATCGACCGCGATGGTGCCGGAGGGATAGCCGAGCGCGCGCACGGTCTCGGTGACGGTGGCGGTCGGGTCCTCGTCTTCCTCCCAGACCGCGATCTTTTCGCCGAACGAGGTCATGGTCTTGAGTTTCTCGACCTCGAAGGCCGGCGAGATGTAGACGATCTCGCCCTTGGCCGGCAGCACCGCGCTGTGCATGCGCTCGGTGCGGCGGAACTTCAACCCGGTGAAATAGGTCATGCTCGAGGAGACATCGAGATAGAGCGCGTCGATGCCCTTCTCGCGCATGATCGCCTGCGCCCGCGCGATGCGCTGCAGACGCTCTTCGACGCCGATCGGCGGCACGTCGCCGCGCATGTTCTTCATGGCGGCGAGTTCCGCCTCCGCGGTCGAACCGCCAACACCAACCGTCATCACAATTCCCTTTCAATTGTCATCGCCGGAACCGGCGCTGTATCAGAATGTTTGCCGTCGCCGTCAACGTCAGGGTTGCCGTCATCAGGACGAACGCGACGGACGCGCCGAACGGCCAGTTGTTGAGCTGAAACTGTCCGTACACCAGCGGCCCCATCATCTTGAATTTGGGGCCGCCGAGCAGCACCGGCGTCGCGTAGGCGTTCATGCCGAGGATGAAGGTCAGGATGGTGCCGGCAAGGATGCCCGGCAGCGACAGCGGCAGCAGCACGCGGCGAAACATCGTCGCCGGCCCGGCGCCAAGGCTGAAGGCGGCCTCCTCGACATTGCGGTTGATGCCCTCGATCACGCTCTGCAACGTCAGCACCATGTAGGGCAGATTGACGGCAATGATGCCGGCAATGACGGCGCCCTCGGTAAACATGATCTGCAGCGGCTGGGTGATGATTCCGAGTTGCATCAGGGTGACGTTGAGAAAGCCCTTGGAGCCGAACAGCGTCATCCATCCGGCCGCACGCACCGCATTGCCGACGAACAGCGGCAGCACCACCAGCATGATCAGCACGTTCTTGAACCGCGACTGGGTGCGCGCCAGCACGTAGGCGAGCGGCAGACCCATGGCGAGACAGACGACGGTGCAAAGCGCGGCCACCCGCAATGTCGTTGCCAGCACGCCGGTGTAATAGGGATCGGAGAAGAACTTGACGTAATTGTCGAACGAGAATGTCTCGATCATGATGCGCCGCGCGTCGACCTTGTCGAAGCTGTAGCGGAACAGGATCGCCAACGGCACCAAAAGCCCGGCGGCGACGAACACCGTCGCCGGCCCGACCAGCGTCGTCGCCGAGAGCAACGACGTAGGCCTCTCGTCGGATTGGAAGTGCGTTTGAGCGGCGGCGGCCATCGGCTGCTTCGCTAGTGCCGGCTCAACCCTTCAACTCCTTGTCCCACCATTCCTTGAGCGCGAGGTCGTTCTTGTTGAGATAGTTGTAGTCGAGATCGACCAGCTTCTTGATCTCGTCGGGGGTGAACCCGATGCGCTTGTTGAGATCGGGCGCGACCACGGCGTTGCTGACCGTGGGATTGTAACCCATGTCGACGGCGAAGGCTTCCTGCGCGCTCTTGTCCAGCATGGCGTCAAGGTAGGCGTAGGCACCTTCCTTGTTGGGCGAGTTTTTCGGGATGACGAAGCCCGAGACATAGGCCAGTGCACCTTCGGTCGGCGTCATCGACGTCACTGAAATACCCGCGTTCTGCCATTGTACGACGCGGGCTTTCCACATCACGCCGAGGCCGAATTCCTCCGACTTCAGACCCTGGGCAAACGCCTCGTTGGTCGGATAGATCCGCATGCCGGCCTTCTTGCATTCCAGCAGCAGTTTCTTGCCAGGCTCGAGATCATCGACCTTGCCGCCGGCGGCGAGCGCCGCGCACACCATCGTGTACTGATACTGGATGTCGATGATGCCGACCTTGTTGCCTTGCTTGGGATCGAACACGTCCTTGTAACTGACCGGCGCGGTTGTGATGAGCTTCGGATTGTAGACGCCGACCTTGCCCGAATAAATATGACCGACGCCGTAGGGATATTTCATCGCCGGCAGCAGATTGCCGGCATTCTTGAGCTTGCCGTAGTCGATCGGCAGCACACTGCCGGCGTCGTGCATCTGGAACATGTTGATGGCCGAAAGACCCTGCACATCGGTCGTGCCGCGCGGCAGCCGCATCTCGGCGAGAATTTTCGAGCGGCGCTCGGGATCGCCAGCCTGGTCCTGCACCACCTCCCAGCCGTCCTTGATCAACAGCGGCGCCTCGATGTTCTTGGTGAGCAGCCGGGCATAATCGCCGCCCCAGGTGCCGACGACGATGCGGCCTTTGGCCTGCGCCGACGCGACGCGTGGCAGGCTGGCGGCGCCGGCCAGCGCTGCGGCACCGAGCAGGACTTCGCGGCGGGATTTCGATCGGGTCATGGTGGATGCCTCCGGGTGTTGGTTGGAAGATATTATGATTGAAATACGCGGCCTGTCGATTTGCTCCAGCCGACATGGACCTGTTCGCCGATCACCGGCAGCGGCTGTTCCGGCCGGTTCTGGATCTGCACGATGACGCGTTCCTTTGGCGACAGGCGGACGTGCAGATCCACCTGAGATCCGAGATAGGAGATGAATTCCACGGCGCCTGGGAAGCTGTTGTCCATTGCAGGGGCGGCAGCCGACGTCAGCGCCAGACGTTCCGGGCGCAGCGCGAGCGAGGCGTCGCCGGTGCCGCTTCCTTCGCAGGCGACGACGAGGCCGCCGGCCGAGACGAAGCGCCCGGGGCCATCCATGCGGCCATCGATGAAGGTGGAGCGGCCGACGAAATCCGCGACGAATTTTTCCGCGGGGCGTTCGTAGAGATCCTGCTGCGACCCGATCTGGCGGATCCGGCCCTCGCTCATGACCACGAGGCGGTCGGCCATGGTCAATGCCTCCTCCTGGTCGTGGGTCACCATCACGGTGGTCAAGCCGAGCTTGCGCTGCAATTCGCGGATTTCAACGCGGACGTCCTGGCGCAGCTTGGCGTCGAGATTGGACAAGGGCTCATCGAGCAGCAGCACATCGGGCCGGAACACCAGCGCACGGGCCAGCGCCACGCGTTGCTGCTGGCCGCCGGACAATTGTCGCGGCAACCGGTCGCTGAGATGATCGAGCCGCACCAGGCGCAAGGCCTCCGTGATCTTCGGCGCCATCTCCGCCTTCGGCACCTTGCGCATCTCGAGGCCGAACGCGATGTTCTCGGCCACCGTCATGTGCGGAAACAGCGCATAGCTCTGGAACACGACACCGGTGTTGCGCTTCCATGGCGGAAGCCCCGTGATATCGCGATCGCCCAGGCGTACGCTGCCGGATGTCGGCTCGATGAAGCCGGCCACGATGCGCAAGGTCGTGGTCTTGCCGCAGCCGGAGGGGCCGAGCAGGACAAGGAATTCGCCATCGGCGATGTCGAGCGAAATGTCATCGGCGGCCTTGAACTCACCATAGCGCTTGGTGACGCCGGTTAATTGCAGATGCGCCATGATCAGACCACGCGGCCGATCTTGACGAAGCGATCGGTCAGCAGCATCGCCCCGCCGATAAACAGGATCTGCAGAACCGATACCGCCGCGATGGTCGGGTCGATCTTCCATTCGCAGATATTGCAGGATCGCGATCGGCAGCGTGGTCCGACCGGGACCGACCAGGAACAGGCTCATTTCCAGATTGCCGAACGAGGCGATGAAGCCGAACAGCGCGGCCGCGACGATGCCCGGCAAAATGGCGGGCAGCGTGACGCGCCGGAACGTGGTCAGGCGATCGGCGCCCAGGCTTTGCGCGGCCTCCTCGACGCTACGGTCCATCCCGACGAGGCTCGCAGTGATCAGGCGCACCGTCCAGGGGATCGCGATCAGGACGTGGCCGGCGACGAGACCGCCAAGTGAACCGAGGATCGGCCATCCGGTCACGATCTCGGTTTCGACATGAAAGACATAGAGCGCGATGCCGAGCACGATGCCCGGCACAATCAGCGGTAGCAGCAGCAGATTGTTCACGGCCTCACGCCCGGCAAAACGCCCGCGGACCAGGCACACCGCGGCCGGAACGCCGATCGCGAGGCCGATCGACGTCGAGACCACGGCGACCTGCAGGCTGAGGAGGAATCCGTTGACGAACCTGTCATTGCCGGGAACAGCGCGAAACCATTTCAGCGAATAGCCTTCCGGAGGGAATGACGGAATTTCCTGTGCGAAGAACGCCAGCCAGACCACGAAGAACATGGGCAGCAGGATATATGCAAGCGACACGCCAGCTGCCGTCCCGAGCGCCATCCGGCCGACAACGCGTGATGAAGTCCATCGGGGTACGACGGTCAAGATCGCCTCTCCAACATCGCCCCTCAATAAGAGCCTGCAATCAACCGGTTGGTCAATTCAGCCGGGCCTTTTAGTTCAGCCGGTTCTTTTAGTTCAGCCGGTTCTTATGCAAAATTCCTGCCTTCATGATCAGGGAGAGATGTTTGCCTTGATCACCAAGCAGCGCAAGGTCTTTCAGCGGATTGCCGTCGACCAGGATGACGTCGGAGAAGGCACCTGCCTGCAATGTACCCACCTTGCCCGGCATGCGCAGCACATCGGCGCCGATCGTGGTCGCCGAGCGGATGATCTCGATCGGCGAGACCACCTCCTGGCGGATGGTGAACTCCTTGGACTGGTCCCAATGCAGCTCGCCCAGCAGGTCGCTGCCATAGGCGACCGGGATGTTGTGGCGCTTGCAGATCTCCAGCGATTTCAGCCCGCCCTGCAGCACGATTTCGTTCTTGGCGAGGCTTTCGCCGATCATGCCGAACTGCTTGGCCCGGTCCTTCATGGCGTAATAAGTGACGAGGTTGGCCACCAGGAACATGCCCTTTTCGGCCATCAGCCTGGCCGAAGCATCATCGATCAGATTGCCGTGCTCGATGGTGCGGACGCCGAGGCGCGCGGCGCGGCTGATGGATTCGGCGGAATAGGCGTGGGCGCAGACGTAGCGGCCGAAGGCGGTCGCCTCTTCCACCGCCGCACTGACTTCGCCATCCGAGAATTGCTGGCTGTCGAGCGGATCGTAGGGTGAAGCGACGCCGCCGGACATCATGATCTTCACATGGTCGGCGCCCTGGCGCATCTGCTCACGGGCAGATTTGCGGACTTCGTCGACGCCATCGGCGATCGCGGACTTGAATTGCAGCCCGTTGCAGCAGACGCATTCGTTGTTGCTGCCGAAGCGATTGGTGCGCCGGCGCGAATCCGAATGGCCGCCGGTGGGGCCAATCGACTGGCCCGCGATATAAAGCCGCGGGCCGGTGATATGACCGGTTTCGATCGCGGTCTTGATGCCCCAGTCGGCACCGCCGGTGTCGCGCACGGTGGTGAAGCCGCGGTCGAGCATGGCGCGCAATCGCGTCGCCGCGCGCGCGGTGACCAGCGTCAGCGGCAACGTCCTCCATGAAGCGGACATTGACCTCGCTGTGGATGGCGTGGACGTGGCAGTCGATCAACCCCGGCATCAATGTGCGCTTGCCGCAGTCGATGACATCGGCCTCGGCCGCCTTGATCGGTCTATCGCTGAGTTCCTTGATGGTGTCGCCCTCGACGAGCAACTGATAGCCGCCGCGGAGCTCGCCAAACGAGGGTTCGAGCAATTCGAAATTCTTGAACAGGATTTGTTGGGACATCTGAGCTCACTGCAGCCGGTTCTTGTGGAAGCGCCCGCCCTTCATGATGATCGAAAGGTGCTGGCCCTGGTCTGCCAACAGCTTCAGGTTCTTCAGCGGGTCGCCGTCGACCACGAGCAGATCGGCGAAGGCGCCCGGTTTCAGGCAGCCGATCTTGCCCTCCATGCGTGTGACCTGGGCCCCGATCGTGGTGGCGGAACGGATGATCTCGGCCGGCGACAGCACCTGCGCGCGCAGCGAAAACTCCTCCGATTGCGCCACCTGCAACTCGCCGAGCAGGTCGGTGCCGTAGGCGACGGGGACGCCGTGGCGCTTGCAGATTTCGAGCGACTTCAGGGCGCCGTCGATCACGAGGTCGTTTTTGGCCAGCATGTCCGAATTCATGCCGTACTCGGCGGCGTGCTTCTTCATCTCGAA
This sequence comes from uncultured Alphaproteobacteria bacterium, assembly GCA_963840465.1. Lineage (GTDB taxonomy): Bacteria > Pseudomonadota > Alphaproteobacteria > Rhizobiales > Xanthobacteraceae > Bradyrhizobium. Next base: position 187,336 of record CAWIZF010000051.1, read on the forward strand.
ATAGGTCACGAGGTTGGCGACCAGGAACATGCCCTTCTCGGCCATCAGCCTGGCGGACGCATCGTCGATCAGATTGCCGTGCTCGATGGTGCGAACGCCGGCATTGGCCGCGCGCGTGATCGCCTCCGGCGTGTAGGCGTGCGCACAGACATAGCGGCCAAAGGCGTGCGCTTCCTGCACGGCGGCCTCCACTTCGCCGACCGAGAATTGCAGGCTGTCGAGCGGATCGTAGGGCGAGGCGACGCCGCCGGACATCATGATCTTGACCTGGTCGCAACCCTGGCGCATTTCCTCGCGTACCGCGCGGCGGACTTGGGTGATGCCATCCGCGACGCCCATGGAGAACGACAGAGCGTTGCAGCATTGACAGCGCGAACCAAAATCGGTGCGGCGGCGGCCGTCGCTATGGCCGCCCGTGGGGCCGATGGCGCGGCCGGCGATGAACAGCCGCGGCCCCGGCAACAGCCCCTTCTCCGTCGCCTCCTTCAGGCCCCAATCCGCGCCGCCGGTGTCCCGCACGCTGGTGAAGCCGCGGTCGAGCATCTTGTGCATCAGACGGGCGGCGCGCGCCGTCATCAGCGTCAACGGTACGTTTTCCATATTGCGGATCACGACCTCGGACAGCACGACATGGACATGGCTGTCGATCAGGCCGGGCATCAGCGTGCGCCCGCCGCAGTCGATCATACTGGCGGTTGCAAGCTTGATCGGTTTGGCCGAGATTTCCCGGATCGTGTCGCCTTCGACCACCAGTTCATGGCCGCCGCGCAATTCCCCGGCCTCGGGATCGAGCATTTCGAAATTCTTGAAATGGTAGACATCCATGGCCTGGTTTCCAATCGCTCGAGCCTTGATCAAAATGTTTTAGGCATCAAATGTCTTATACCAATTTGCCGGCGTCAATGGGTAAGCCGCGCGCTGACCTAGTCCAGCCAAGTGACGCTTGCGCTTCTGCGGAATGTTCTGGCGCAGGCGAATTTCATCGACCCAATCTGCTCCGGGAGGTTTCGAGCGCCTCAAGTATTTGCTTTGGTTTGGTTGGGCTGACGTATCGCTCTTCATTGATTTGACGGGCGCGCGAACGTGAGACTTGCAGCTCACCGACAATGCAGCGAATATCGAGGTCAGATAAGGACGCCAACAGCTGTGCGCCTCTAAGCGGACGTTGAGAGGACCATCATGCAAGATACCGTCGCAGAAGCCGGCGCCGTTGCGGTCGCCGAGCGCATCCGCTGGATCCGTTGACGCCGGACGAGATCCGTCGCGCGGCGGCTGCGGTGCGCAGCGCGCACGATCTCGGGGCGGGCATGATGTTCGAGACCATCAGCCTGCACGAACCGGACAAGAGCGTGGTGCACGGCGCCAGACCGGGAGCGGCCTTTGCGCGCGAGGCCTTCGTGTGCGCATTCGACCGGACCAACGGCAAGGTCTGGGAAGCCCGGGTCGATCTCGTCGCGGATCGGGTCGTCGACTGGCGGCATGTGCCCGGCGTGCGGCCGCGTATCCTGATCGACGACATAACTCTGGTGGGCGAGGTGGCCCGAGCCGATCCGCGTTTTCGAGCGGCACTGGCCAAGCGCGGCATTACCGACATCGAAAATGTTCAGGTCGATCCCTGGTCTGCAGGCAATTACGGCCTGCCAGACGAGGAAGGCCGGCGGCTCTCGCATACGTTCTGCTGGTACCGGAACGAGAAGAACGACAACGGCTATGCCCATCCGATCGAGGGACTTTGCGCCGTGATCGACCTCGATCGGGCCGAGGTTCTGCGCGTCGACGATTATGGCGAGGCCGACGTCCCGATGCAGAACCGCAACTACGCGGCACGCTATCGCACCGCCTTCCGTGACGATGTAAAGCCGCTGGAAATCGTGCAGCCGGCCGGCCCGAGCTTCGTCGTCGAGGGCAACGAGGTTCGCTGGCAGAAGTGGCGTTTCCGGGTGGGCTTCAATGCGCGCGAGGGATTGGTGCTGCATACGGTCGGCTACGAGGATGACGGCAGGCTGCGGCCCGTGCTGCATCGCGCGGCGCTGTCGGAAATGGTCGTGCCTTACGGACATCCCGGCGGCGGACATTTCCGCAAGAACGCCTTCGATGTCGGCGAGTACGGCATCGGCGTGCTGGCGAACTCCCTGACACTGGGCTGCGACTGTCTCGGCGCCATCCGCTATTTCGACGCGTGGCTGGCCGACAGCAAGGGCGATCCCTATTGCATCGAGAGCGCGGTGTGCCTGCACGAGGAGGATTTCGGCATCCTGTGGAAGCATACCGACTTGTTCACGGGCGAGGTCGATGTGCGGCGTGCCCGCCGCCTGGTGGTGTCGTCAATCTCGACCGTCGGCAACTACGAATACGGCTCGTTCTGGTACTTTCATCAGGACGGCTCGATTCACTTCGAAATGAAGGCGACCGGCATTCTGAATACGGCCGGGCTGAGGCCGGGCGAGTCGCCTGATTACGGCACCATCGTTTCGCCCGGCGTCTACGCACACTATCACCAGCACATCTTCAACATGCGTCTCGACATGGCGGTTGACGGCGAACGCAACCGGGTCGTCGAGGTCGATACCGTGGCGCTACCTGTCGGCCCCGACAATCCGCACGGCAATGCCTTCACCATCCGCGAGACCGTCCTGGAAACCGAGCAGAAGGCGCAGCGCAACGTCGATTTCAACGCGGCCCGCTTCTGGAAGATCGAAAGTGCCGAGGCCCGCAACGGGCTCGGACGGCCCACCGCTTACAAGCTGCTGCCGCTCAGTCCGGTGCCGACCTTCTCCGACCCGCAATCAATGGTGGCCAGACGGGCGACCTTCATGATGCGGCAGCTATGGGTGACGGCCTATCATCCGGACGAGATTTACGCGGCCGGCCGTTATCCCAACCAGAGCGGGGGCGGCGACGGGTTGCCGGCCTGGACTGCCGCGGATCGGCCGCTAGTCGATACAGGATATCGTGGTCTGGCACAGCTTCGGCCTGCACCATATTCCCCGCCCCGAGGATTTCCCGGTCCAGCCCGTGATCACGGCCGGTTTCGCGCTTCACCCCACCGGATTCTTCGCCGAGAACCCGGCTCTCGATGTCCCGCCGGCCGCTAGCAGCCTGAGTTGTTGCGTCGACTGATACGGTCGGCAAGCCGATCGATACCGGTGGCTTGTGAGAGTTTCGAGCGGTGGTCGCTCTTCGGTCGACACATTTGCGCTATGCGCTTTTGGATATATCGACTTTCTGCATGAAACAGAACTCGTCGGCCACCATCGTTCGAGTCGCGATGTCGAACAGGATGAGTTGGAAACTCTCGAACCTGCTGCGCCAACGTGCGGCACGCAGCGGTGGATGCGGAATCCGTGCGCAGGTATTCTGACCGGCGCGCCGGTCATGATCCCCGGGGAGTATCGTTGAGATTGTCAGACGTTTGAATGCACTGCTGGAGAGCAGGCCTATCCCGCAGTATCGAGGCGTATTGTGGAAAGTTGGTAGCGAGAGACCGCTACCGCCTTTCCACACACGACGCAAATCTGCGATATTTCCTTCGATCGTCCGCCTAAAGTCTCGGAGCCCTGTCAGGATGGGCTCCGCCGATGGTGGCCGATTAAATGGAGTTAGCCTCAACGGGGCCGACCAACCTGCGACCCTTGTGTCCCGAACGCAGTGCGTATGCGCTAAGTCATTGATTTTTCTTGCTGTGGCGATCGATACCGTCTCTTTTTGTTCACGGTCGTTTCACCAAATTCGTTGCGGCGTTCTCTTGGAGAACCGCCCCGTACAGCAACAGCTCTGATCAGATTTCTTTCTTCGGCCGCGTTCGATGGCAATGCGCGCCGTATTCGTCGGTACACCAACCGTGCAATTCGCCGGAGCGCACTGCTGCATGATTTACCTCATCGGCTTGCGACGTTCGCATCGCGCACTCAGCCGACATCGGCGCCTCATAGAACGTTCGCCTTGCGCCAATAGCGACATACACATCAAGTCGGTTTTTGACCCAAAAGGGACATCAAGGCTGAGTCCCAGCGCCCCCATTAACTCTCCGTTTGCGCGATTTGGAAGCTCAGCTCGGCCCCTCTGAAGGGGCGGTCTTTAGCGCCGCCTTGCCCAAACCCAATAGCCCAATGCTGAGGCCACGAAAGCCGCTCCAATCCTCGCGACGTCACAGAGTTGAAGGACGACCAACGGGAGGTGCCGTGGTGGCGGTATAGCAGACCGCCGGGGCCCATATCCGGACAGATAACGACATGGATGTCGAAACTATCGCCTGCTGGAAGATCAGGTCCAAGCCAATAGGATGGGCTTCGACCCGGATCACGAGCGACAATAACTGTCAGAGTTTGCTTAGGACCTCGGAATCCAAGCCAGAAGGGAGCGATCGAACCAGGTGCGAAAGCCGTAAAGATAGTCTGCGCCGACGCTATATCGGTCGTGCCGCTCTGTCCTACGAGTCTCAACTCGATCCTGCGTCCGCTCTGCATGCATCCGGTAAATAGCGCATCCGCTTCTCCGAGCGGCAGTTCCCTCCACCGGGTCGGGTCAAGACCAGGCAGCGGCCATTCCATCCTCTCCCGCACGACACCGTCGATATCGAGCACCTGATAACGCAAGCCCTGCTCGTCCAGTGCTGCTTGGACGCAGTGCAGGTATTCGACACCTTCCGGCATCCTGTGAGCCGTTCCCGCACCTGCAGTGCAGATCTGCAGAACCCCACGGTGCGCCTGCACATCAAAGGCGAGGATGTGGCTGCACAGATAGGCAAGCACATTTTCATTCACCAGGATATCCCAGAACGGGCGAGCGTATTCGTAGCCGATCTCGCGCTGATACGTGCCGCCAAAGCCATTGATGGGGAAAACCGGGTGATGGCCAAGGACAAGCTTATGTCTGGCGTCGCCATGTTCTCTCAGCGTTGTTTCCAGCCAGTCGATCTCGACATGACCCTCACCTCCGAGGCCGCTCCAGAGCGTGTTGACGAATACCATCAGAAGGTCGCGGTGCCGCACGAAGTAGGAAAGACCAGATTGCCCTGGCGGTCCGTTATTGGGTAGGTCGAGAACGGCGCGGAACACTGCCTCGCTCATCACGTCGTAGGTCGTGTGATTGCCGGTAGTGTGCCAGATGGGGATAGCCGCACGGTCGAGCCATGCCATTTCCGTGTCGAACCAATATCGCCATTGCGCGCGTAGAGCTTCCGGATCCGGTGTTAGCCCAATGATTTCATCGCCTGGAAAGAGAATGAATTCAGGCTGTGGTCTCAGGCGTTGAACGACTGCGTTGACCGAGGCGAAAGTCTTTTCGTGCAATGCGCCCGGCACGCCTGAACAGGAGTCACCATATAAGAGAAATTGGTGTCCTTTGCCGCGCGGCACGAGCGCGGGGATGGAATTTTTCACAGAAAACTGACCTTCGACTGCGATGATCCAACAGAAGAATGGCAATTTCCTGAATAGGCGGCAATCGTCGTTTTTCAATTAATTTAGCGGGAGTTGTCTGCGATTTGCCAGCCCGTCACTTCCATTAATCAATCCATCGCACCAGCGACATTTATGGCGAATGTCACCTGTTGGGCGCATTTCTGACTTACCGCCCTTCTCGAAGAATGTCGGCTATGAGGAGCAAAGTGGAAGTGTCATGGACGTCGCCAAACCGACGCGCCTGAAGGCAAAAACAGAATGCGTATCCCCCTTAGCGACCGTGCAATCGACCGGCACGTTGACCGAGATCGAAAAACGCGTGGCTGGATGAAGCATCTCGTGCTCTCGGTTCTGCAATCCACGCTGCAGAACCCGCCAAGCGAGGTGACCAAGGGCACAGCCGACACTGCCCGATTGCGTCCCGCCACGTTCGTTCGATTGTTACCCGCCGCACTTTGGAAGAAGATCGGACACAGCTCCAACCAGCTCCGGCATGACCTGCTCTGCCGTACGCCTGCCCGTCACCAGACTCTCTATATGGTGCTTGATCACTTCAATAATTTTCAGCGAGTTGTCACCTGGAAAGGACGCCCATTCCGTCAGCAACGGTAATTGCTGGATACTGGTCAAGTGGTTGGGACTCTTTGCATAGAAAGAGCCGAGCATGTCCGGCGTCTTCACGGCGATCTCGTTTCCGGGCATATAGCCCGTGGAATTGACCATCGCGGTCTGGCCGACCGGGCCGGTGGCGAACTTTACGTATTTCCAAGCGGCCTTCTGGCGTTCGGCGTCCTTTGCGAAAACCATGGCGACGTTTCCACCGGCAGGAAGGCGCCCGTCGGCGGTGGCGAGCGGAAAAGCGACGGTCTTGAACGGGAAGCGACCGCCGATCTGCCGCTCGGCCGCGGCCACATAGGACGTGGAATCCGCGAGCATCGCGACGTTGCCGGCGACGAATGACTGCCGGGCCTGACCGAGTCCGAGATTTGGCATTCCCGATTTGCCGAAAGCTTCGAGCGTCTTCAGGGCCCACATGCCATGTGCGTCGTCGAAGGCGATGCTGCACCCGTCGGCCTTGAGAAGGGCCTGAGGCGCCCGCCGTAGCCGTCAAACGAGGCAACTCTTCAGGGAGAGCCGTGGGCATAAGAGACACGAAATAGCGGTCTTACGGTGTGACGGCGTGTGGATCGTCTAGGAGCCCCTGCCAGCATTCAGGGCAGTTCGGCCGCCGTGGAACGCGGACTAGCTTCACGGTCCGCCATACGATTTCGCTGGAGGGCGGACGAAGCCCGACAGCCATGCTTCCCTAACGCAAATCCGCCCGTTCCTATTGACTCGCATCGCGAATGGGCAAATTCTTCAAGCAATACAATTGCCGTTGCCATTTTACAAACTTCGGCGCCCCGGCCTTTATTGGCGCCATCAGACCAAATTTTTTTGAACTGAAACGGAGGGGCCGATGCGCGCGTTCGCCTTGAGAACCGTCTCTCTACTCGCCCTCGCGTCTCTGAGCTCGATCTCCGCCACGCCAGCCGCACGCGCGGAGGACGGTACCGACGAGCAGTTTGGCAAGGTTCACTTCCAGACCTCCTGCAACGAGGTTGCGCAGCGCCGCTTTGACCGCGGGATGCGCTATCAGCACTCGTTCTGGTACCGGCCCGCGAAAGAGATTTTCGAGGAGACGTTGCAGGCCGATCCGGAATGCGCGATCGCCTATTGGGGCATTGCCCTGAGCCTGCTGTACAATCCGCATTTTCCCGCGCCGAAGGAAAACCTTACCGAGGGCCTCGCCGCGCTGCAGAAGGCCAAGGCTCTCGGCGCCAAGAGCGAGCGCGAACGCGACTATATCGACGCGCTGCTGGCCTTCTACTCGGGCGACGAAAAGGCGACGTTCGGGCAGCGCGCGAAGGCCTATCTCAAGGCAACCGAGACCGTCGCCGCGCGCTATCCCGATGATGACGAGGCGCAGATCGCCTACGCCATCACGCTGAATGTCACGGCGTCACCAAACGACAAGACCTATGCCAACCAGCTCAAGGGCGCTGCCATCCTGGAGCCGATCTTCAAGCGGCAGCCGCGGCACCCCGGCGTGGCGCATTACCTGATCCACCTCTACGACTATCCAGCGATTGCACAGCAAGGTCTCGACGCTGCCAAGCGCTATTCCGAGATCGCGCCGGCGGCGCCGCACGCTTTGCATATGCCGTCGCACATCTTCACACGCGTCGGCTACTGGAACGAATCTATCGACGCCAATAGCCGCTCCGCCAAGGCTGCCAAGGAGGGCAAGGACCCCAGCGAGCAGCTGCATGCCGACGACTATATGGTCTACGCCCTGCTCCAGATGGCGCAGGATAGTCGAGCCCGCGACGTCATCGCTGACATGGTTGCGACCACGGGTTATGCGCCGGCCGTCCGCGCCGGTCCCTACGCGATAGCGGCCAGTCAGGCGCGCTATATGGTCGAGCGCGGCGATTGGCAGGGCGCTGCTGCGCTGAAGGTCGAGCCGAGCCGGTTTGCCTATGTCGATGCAATCACCTATTTCGCACGCGCCCTTGGCGCCGCGCGCTCCGGCAATGCAGACGCAGCAACGGCGGACATCGCCAAGCTGGCGGAGCTGCGGGATAAGCTGCAGCAGGACAAGGACGCCTATTGGGCCGAGATCGTCGATATTCAGCGGCAGGTCGCCTTAGCCTGGCAGCTCAATGCCCAGGGAAAGCAGGCGGATGCGTTGGAAGCGATGCGCCTCGCCGCCGATGCTGAAGACAAGACCGAAAAATCTATCGTGACGCCAGGACCGCTCGCCCCGGCACGCGAGCTCTACGGGACCATGCTGCTCGAACGCGGCATGGCGACGGAGGCATTGGCCGCGTTCGAAAGCACCATGCGTAAGGAGCCGAACCGTTTTGGCGCGACGATCGGCGCCGCTCACGCCGCCGAGAAAGTGGGTGACGCCGCGAAGGCCCGTCAATACTTCGCGAAAGTCGTCGACATAGCGCGCAATGGCGACTCCTCGCGAGAGGACCTCGCGGCCGCACGAAGGTTCATGGCTCAGAATTAGCAGGAGAGCCGCGGCGGCTTCCATGGGCCTTACAAGCAAATTCGTCGCGATCAGCGTAGCCACCGCACTGCTCTGTGCAGCAGCCGCTGCGGTATGGATAGCGCGATCAGGCGAACCGGCACGCGCAACAGCGGCATCCGGCGAGGTCCGCCCGGTGTGGACGGAAACCGACTGGCCTTTCGGCGCAGATCCCTGGGGGAAAGGAAAGGCGTTCCGCTGCAGGGCCGACGATTGCGGCGGCGAGGTCCAGCTCTACGTTCGCGCCAAGCTCGGCTTTTGCAATTGCGCCACCGGCGTCGCCGACGATGGCGACCTCGAGCAAATGGGCGACTTGGCGCTGATTGGCAAGGCAACGCCGATCGGTGCCGGCCAAGAGATCATCGTCGGTCCGATGCGCGGCCGCAGCCGGGCCTATCGCGTCGAGGGAAATCGCAACGCCGCGCTCTCGCTCGCCTTCAATCAGCGCTGCGACATGGTGGCTGCGACGGCTTTGGTTGGACCGGGCGCGCCCGCGTCACTGGAGCCGGCGGTGCTTGCGTTCCTCAATAGCGACCGGATGTTGAAATGGGCCGAGATCGCGCTTGGGTTATAACTCAGAGCAATTCGACTTCCGCCCTTGGCCGAACTAGACTTCCCACTCGTCGTCAAAGATCGCGCCTGAAGTGAGCCAGCCGCGGTCGGCCTAGCGTCGTTATCGAAATCCGATGGCTCCTGCCCGCTCCACGAGTGGAAAAGGTCGGCGCTCGGCGCGTAGGAGGTTGAGCGGGCAAGCGCGACTGCCTTACCGCTCCTGCAGCAGCGCGTTGGCGCGGGGCTGCGCGCTGCTTCTTGAGCGCAATGCACACGAGCCAGTAGACTAGCGGCAGTACCAGCGGATCGGCCAGCCCCCCGACATCGTGTTGATCATCGTTTCGGCATACTAAAGCGCCAAGTCGGGACGCCTTATGAACGACCGGCGATATTGTCTGCCTGGCCTGACACGCGCGCCGAGCGACGCCTCGATCAGAGCAAGCGCCGGCTCTTCATGACCGCTCAGTCCGCCAGCCCATTCGTGGCCAGCCGGCCTTTGACCGGCCTTTGCGTCCCAACGCGAGAGTGAACTGAAGGAGTTCGCCTGCAGCCGTTCCCAAGGATCCGTCATCAGCACCCACGAATAGTTCTCGATGTTCAGAACGAACTCGATATCTTCGTTCCAGCCGCAGAGCACGATCTCCATCTGCGAGAACCCGCCAGTGTCAGCCGCAAAGGCCGACGCTGCAGCTTCCACCGCCTCACCGACGTCCCGCGCACTGGCGGCCAGCACATCGCGGATCACCACCGTGATCGGCTTTCGAACGCCGGCAGGCCCTTTCATGACCAGATGGGCCTCAGGCGCCTGATGTCGGCCGAACCGCCGGCCCGATTGCAGCGGTATCGTGAACGGCGCCAGAAGCTGATCGTCATTCCCTGCTGCGGACTTGCCCAGGATGATCGTATCGTCCCAGGTCTTCATTTCGTGGGAGCGCCAATAGGCGTCCGGTAACCACGCTGTCTCGATCTGCCGTTGGGACGTCGCCAGCGTCCATGCCTGATCGAGCAGAAACAATTCCGGAAAATCGGGATAGCTGCAGGTAAGCCGTTGCCAGATATCGAGCAAGGCGCGCGCGGATTCCGTCTGATGGAAGAACAAAGCGCCGGTCGTCATCGCCCCGTTCGACCGCCGATGAACCGCGAAATCGCACCCCAAAGCCTGCGGCAACAGCGGATGTCCCCTGAGGCGCGCACGCGGATCGATCCAGAACACCGGGCGACAGGCGTTTGTCCATTGTTCAATGATGAAATCGACCTTCGGCGAGCTCTGCCCGGCAATCTCGATCTCCCGCGAGATGCCCATAACGGTGTGACTGAGCCCGAAACGCTGCAGGTCTCCGACAAGCCTGTCAGCATGGCCAGCCTCATGACATGCCCGTCGAAACGATGAAATGAAGAGCGTGTCTTCCTTGCGATAGATCCCCGTTCGCACCGCCGGCGGCTTGACGCCGCCCCACCAGACGTGATGCGGAGCCTCACCGCCGTGCGCACCGAGCGTTCCATGCGCATGAAGCCTCGACTTCAACAAATCGAAGGCCGGATTCTCGCCAAACGGCACGATGACGATCGAATTCTCGTGCAGCGAGTTGACCAGCGTTTGAACTCGGGTCGCACTCGCTGCTTCGATCACCACGACTGCCGCGCCCGGCGCAGAGACCGCGCCAGCACCGTCCCAACAGATCACGCTGTTTGAGTTGCCGGTCAGCCACCGAAGACGATCGAGTTGCACCGCGCCTAAACGCAGGCTTGGCCCGCTCTGCCCAAGGATGCCTTCCAAACTATCTTTCATTTTCGTCCGCCCCGTTCACGAGAACCCTTGCTGATACGGGCAGCACGGCGAGTTCAGGCGGATGGGTGTCGGCCATGCTCCACATGAGACATAGACACATCCGGAAACAGCTTGAACGCTGGCGAAGGCCGAAATTCGCACTCCGGGTTCTCGTCTATACGCTTCATTCCCGAACGCGTTCATTTCTGATGTGTGTAAATCAATTTCTCGACTTCTAATCTCACGCATCGAGACACGTTCAGACACAACAACTCATGCGCTTCACGCGCTTGAACGACGTAACGGTGCGTTTTTACTTTTTATCGCAGCGAAGTCCGTTATTTTCCTAATTGCAATTCGCGCAGAAATTTCGAGTGAACATCCACACCTATCAAGTGCACGCGATACTGCTTGAGAAAATCGTCAGACATTTGAAGGCTCGCTCCTCGTCGACGCGTTTGGTTCTGTTGCTTGCGTAAAATTCCGTTGAGCATTCCGCCGCAATCAACCCGCACGCCCGAGATATTTTCAATGGTCCCTTCATCGCAACAAGCGGCTCATGCGGGGCGGCGCAACGGCGAAAATCACCGGGGCATTTTTTGCCCACCCCCGGCAACTTCTTCCCACTAACTATTTACAGAATAAGAGAGATTTTTCCGCCGGATTATTTGAAGCCACCCGTTCAACACTCAGAGGCCGATCAGACCGGCCGTCCGTCAGCGTAGGATCGGGAGAAGGGCATGGCGTACGCGCTCCACAATGCAGGCACCCTCGAAACCTTACCGGTCTCGATAGAGCGGCCGACGGAAATCTTGGAGGTTGCTTTGGCGCTGGATGCATCCGAAACGGCACGCGACATCGACGAAGAGCTCTTGCGCAACTCGCTGCAAACGATGAAGCCGCGTTCCGCCAACTGGTGGAACGTCACATCGATCGCGCATTCGGTATTGCGCTTCGGCTTCTCGGCAGCCGCGCGGATGCGGAGGACGTCGTCCAGGACACGATGTTGAAAGTCTGGACGCATCGCGGACAATGGGAGCACGGTCGCGCCAAGTTCTCGACCTGGCTCTATCGCGTTGTCACCAATCGCTGCATCGATCTGCGGCGCCAGCCGCGCACCGACAATGTCGACGCGGTGCCGGAGCCGATGGACAGGCACGCCTGACGCCGTCAGCACGATGCAGCGCGACGAGGTCACGCAGCTGCTGGAAACGGCGATGCAGCGGTTACCCGAACAGCAGCGCGTCGCGGTGATCCTGTCGTATCATGAGAATATGAGCAACGGTGAAATCGCCGAGGTCATGAACACGACCGTCGCGGCGGTCGAATCGCTGCTCAAGCGCGGCCGTCAGCAATTGCGCGAGTTGCTGCGCCGACACGAGCGGGACATCCTCCACTCTTTAAGCGATTGCTAACCATAAATCGCCGGCCTTGAAATAAACTGCGCCCGAATTGTGCGTGCCATTCCGTTTAGTGGATGAACGGGGGCCGGCTTACGTCCGGGATTCCCCCGTTGGTTCGCATCCGCGGCCAAACCACCCGAAGGAGCAGTTCGATGCCCGTTATTTCAACCAACACCGCCGCTAATTCCGCCGTTCGTTACCTGAACATCAACTCGCGCAGGAGTCGAGTTCGCTCTCCAAATTGTCGAGCGGCTCCAAGATTACGCAGGCCTCCGACGACGCCGCCGGTCTCGCGATTTCGACGCGCATTTCATCGGACGTCACCACGCTGCAGCAGGCGGCGACCAACGCCTCGCAGGCGACATCGATTCTGCAGACCGCCGACGGCGGCGCCTCCAACATCAGCGACATTCTTGCGCGCATGAAGTCGCTCGCATCGCAGTCGTCTTCAGGCACCGTGACCGACAGCAGCCGCGCCTACCTGCACTCGGAATTCACCGCAGCTGTCAGCCAGATCGACAGCATCGCGACCGGCACTCGCTATAGCGGACAGAGCCTGCTCGACGGAACCAGTGCATTCGCAGCCGGCGCCACGATCCTGGTCGGATCGAATCGTCCGCGGATACCATCACCGTCACGCTCTCCGACCTGACGGCCACCACGCTCGGTATCGCTACGCTCGATATCAGCACGCAGACCGGTGCAACCGCGGCGATCGACGCGCTCGACATTGCCATCGACACCGTATCGGCGGCACGTGCATCGATCGGCGCCCAGGAGTCGCGCTTCAACTTCAGCGCCAGTTCGATCTCGACCCAGTCGCAGAATCTGCAGTCCGCCAATTCGGCCATTACTCGACGTCGACATCGCCGCCGAACAGGCGAAACTGTCTTCCGCCGCAGGTCAAGATGCAGGCTGCGGTCGCCGCCGAATCCGCCGCCAACCAGATGCCGCAGTATCTTCTGAAGTTGCTGTAACCTGCTGACCTGGTGAGCCGGCCGCAGCGCCGGCTCACCACTTCGTCAACCGGTGTAAAGGCTCATGGCTACGGTATCCAGCTCGACTTCCATCGCGGCATCAGCTGAGCTCTCTACGACCACATCGGGCACCAAGACCACGACCAGCGTCGACTGGGACGCGCTGATCGAAGCGCAGGCGACGCCAAGGCCAGGCAGCGACGACGATCCAGACAAGCATCACCGCCAACGAGGCCAAGATTTCGGCGTATCAAAGCCTGCAGACGTTGCTGAGTACGCTGACCACCGCACGGCTTCGCTAACCAAATCCATCCGAATTCGCTGTCATCCAGCGCTGGTCGCGACGGTCGGCGACGATCACCTCGACGGGCGACGTCAGCGCGAGCTCGGCGGTGTCGATGTCGGTCGGCAACGGCGCTGCAACGGGCGATCACACGTTGACCGTGAGCAGATCGCCACCGCGCACAAGGTGATCGGATCGTCGGTCGCGGACCAGACCGCGGATATAGATCACGGGCACCTTCTCGATCGGCTGGACGGCGGAACCAGCGCAGACATATCCATCACCAGCAGCATGTCGCTGGAGGACGTGGTCGATGCGATCAACAAGCAGACCTCGACGACCAATGTCCAGGCCTCGATCATCCAGGTATCGAGCAGTCAGTACGAGTTGGTGTTGACCGCGACCGAGGATACCGCCGACATCGACCAGCAGTCGTTTCGGGTGACGACGTTCTCAATAAGCTCGGCGTGACCGACAGTTCCGGCGCTTTCACCGATGTGCTGCAGACGTCGCAACCGGCGATTTTCAGCGTCGACGGGATTTCGCTGACGCGGGACACCAACGACATCACCGACGTCCTGAGCGGCGTCACGTTCAGTCTGCTGCAGAGCACGCCCACCGGATCGACCGTCAATATCAGCATCGACGTCGATACCAGCTCGATCCAGACCGTCCTGGAGCCGTTCGTGACGTACTATAATGCCGTCCGCGACTACGTAACGACCCAGCAGACCCTGACCTCCGACGGCACGGCGGATCCCAGTTCTGTGCTGTTTGGCGACGGCTCAATGCGGAACATCATGACCCAGATGGAGCAGGCGCTGAATTCGATCATCGGCGGACTTTCGATGAGCGACCTCGGCCTCTCGTTCTCCGAGACCAACGATCTTGTTCTGGATACGAGCACGCTCGCAACGACCTTCGCCGACGATTTCGACGCGGTGATTGCCTTGCTGGCCACGAAGACAACCGCATCATCCAGCGCGCTCACTGTCGTCAACACCAACGCGTCGCCACCATCATCGTTCGTGATGGATATCGCCATCGACGGCTCTGGCGCGTTGTCCGTTTCAGTCGGCGGCGACAGCTCCCTGTTTACCGTGACCGGCAACACGATCATCGGTGCAGCGGGAACAGCCTATTCCGGCATGGCCTTCACCTATACCGGCTCGTCATCGGCATCAATCACGGTGACCTCGACATCCGGTATCGCTGCCCAGATCAACGCCATTGCCAGCGCCGCCTCGAACAGCAGCACCGGCTCGTTGCAGGACTTGATCACAACCTGCAGTCGCAGGACGATCGGATGCAGCAACAGATCGATGACATCAACGCGCGCGCCACGGTGTATCGGGCGATGCTCGTCACCCAATACGCCAAATATCAGTCGGCGATTTCATCTGCGAATTCGACGCTGGACTATCTATCTGCCCTCCTCAATTCATAAGAGCAGATTAGCAATGCAGCAACAAGATCACTTTCAGGCCACACAGGCTTATCGAGAGCGCCGCGGTCGCTGTCCCGCCGCTACGCGCTGTCATCATGATGATCGATGGCGCGATCAAGATCTCTCCAGAAATCGGTTGACGGCGTCCGAAGACAAGCAGTTCGAGGAAGGTCCCACGCCACATGATCCGCGCCACCGCCATTCTGCGGGGGCTGAGCCACAACCTGGATTTCGACAAGGGTGGCGACGTCGCGGAAGGCCTGCACACGACCTATCACACCCTTATCATGGCCTGCCTGCGCTCGTTCGGGCGTCCCAATTCCGCAGAATGCTATCGCCGCATTATGTGCAGAGCCTCGCGAGAACTCCGCGACGCCTCGATTTGTGGACGTCGCCTTGAATCCGGCAAAGCCGACAACCTGACGCCTCGGCGCCACGACCGCCTGCACGCTCGACGCCGCTCCTGACGATAGTGCAACGCAATATTGCGGTTGAAAAGCCGCACTGCTGTTGCCTATCCCTGCCCTGCTCTACGACCGTTGGATTGTCATATCACTTCGGGCCGCCGTCCAACCAGGATGTTGGGCATGCCGGGCGAGTTTCATGATGGACGTTCCCGAGTTCGAAGACCTGCTTCGGCACGGCACGGCGGCGACTTATCGAACTGGCCGGCAGATCGGCAAGCCGCAGCCGAAGCATTGTTGAAGTCGTTCCAGGCGAGCACGCGCCGCGCTTGCCGAGGCCCAGCGGCTTCGTAGCGTGCTGCAGCCGACGCAGGTACGCGCCCCCGCCGGCCTTGTCGACAGGATCATGGGCAAGGTCCGGCGGCTGGAAGGCGATCCAGCGGACGAGAACACGACCAATTTGGATGACAGGTCGTCAGCCCCTCCGAAAGATTAGGGCCTTACCCTGGCGAGCTGCCTCACCGCAGATTGCCAGAGTCCCATCCATCCAATGCTCGCCGCCGGTGATCACCATCATCATCTAATCGATCCCGCCTGCCCGCGTCATACAAGTCGCGCCTGCCTGGACCGAGATAGTAGCTTGCCTCTCTTTCGGATCGGTCGGGAGGGCAAATTTTGCCGGGCCTAGGCCCCCTCGAGCGACGCTTCGATATTTCAAGAAAGCGCTGCTGACACAACGAAAATATCCGAAATTCGACGAAGCGACGCGCGCGCCATTCTCGACGCCGGAAAATCTTCGCCTGAATGACCGGTTCCACCCTTTTCAATAGGGAGCGGACTTCAAGACCACTTCAAATTCCCCAACGCAACTCCGAGGCGCATGGCGCTCGGACATCGCTGGAGCGTGCCATGACTGTTGCTGCAACGACGGCGGCCACGACGACAACGGCTGCGACGACGACCTCCTCTTCGTCCAGCTCCGGCCTCCACGTCGAGCCAGTTTCTGAGCTTACTCGTCACCGAGCTGCAGAACCAAATCCGCTCGAACCGACCAATTCGACCGACTTCATCAACCAACTGACGTCCTATGCAAACTTCGAGCAGCAACAGACGCTGAACACAACATGAGCACGCTCGTTTCGTCGCTCAACAGCCTGCTGACCTTGAACTCCTCGAACTACATCGGTCAGACCGTCACCGCGAAAGCCGACACCGGCACGCTGCAGGACGGCAAGATCGCGTTCGGCTACTCGCTGGATTCCGCAGCATCGAACGTGACGCTCACCGTAAAGATCTCCGGCAACGCGGTTTGGAGCGGTAGCGGAACGACCACCGCAGGCACCAACAGCTTCACCTGGGACGGAACGACGACGGACGGCACACAGCTCACCGACGGCGGACAGTACACGCTGAACGTCACGGCCACCAATTCCACCGGGCAGTCCGTCTACGGCTACACGACCGTCTCCGGGAAAGTGACCTCGATCGACAATTCGACCGGCACGCCGATGCTCAAGATCGGAAACACCTCCGTCAGCACCAGCAACGTCATCGGCGTGACTGCCTAAATCATTGGAGTATCGATCATGAGTCTGTCCGGCGCGCTATCTTCCGCAATTTCCGCCTTGAACGCCCAGAGCTCGGCGCTGGCGATGATCTCCGACAATATCGCGAATTCCTCGACTGTCGGCTACAAGACCACGTCTGCATCGTTCAAGTCGCTGGTCACGAGTTCATCGAACGCGTC
>CAWIZF010000052.1:0-21224 GCA_963840465.1 uncultured Alphaproteobacteria bacterium
GCGTATGTCCTCAAGCTCGCGCTGGCCGGCTTCCTGCTCGCACTGTTCGAGACCGCCACGGCAAAGATGCGGGTGTTTCGCGTTCCGCAGTTCCTCGGCGCAGCCCTCATGCTGGGCTTGCTCGGCACCCTGCTGCTGTTCGTCTCGAGGAGTTTCTGATGCAGATGCACAGCCTCGCCTTCGACATCTCGCACACGCTGGCCGGCGGACTGGTGCTGATCAGCCTGATGATGCTGTATCAGGACCGGCTCTATTCGCTGCTCAATGTATTCGCTCTCCATGCCCTGGTGCTGTCGCTCTCGGTTGCCTGGCAGGCCTTCATCCAGGATGCGCCCCATCTCTACGTCACCGCGGTCATCGCCCTGGTGTTCAAGGCGATCGTCATACCGGTGGCGCTGCACCGCATCGTCAAGCAGCTCGGAATTCATCGCGACATCGAATCCGCCGTCGGGATCGGCCCGACCATGCTGGCCGGGATGGGGCTTGTCGCCCTCTCCCTGGTTCTCATGCTGCGGGTGACGAGCGACGCCGACCCGCTGGCGCGTGAGGATCTCGCCTTTGCGCTGTCGGTCGTGCTGCTCGGACTTCTGGTCATGGTGACGCGCCGCAACGCCGTCAGCCAGGTTGTCGGGTTCATGTCGCTCGAAAACGGACTGGTGCTGGCGGCGACCGGCGCCAAGGGCATGCCGCTGGTCGTCGAGATCAGCGTCGCCTTCTCGATCCTGATCGCGTTCATCGTCATCGGCATCTTCCTGTTCCGAATCCGCGAGCGCTTCGATTCGGTGGATGTCTCCGCGCTCGACGATTTCCGGGGCGAACGCCGATGAACCTGCCTTTCTTCGATCCTGTCACAGCCGTCCTGCTGATCCCGATCTGCTCGGCGGCGCTGCTGGCCGCCCTGCCCGGCTACCGCGTGGCAGCACGCCTGAACGTCGTTGCCAGCCTGGCGACATTCCTGTCTGCGCTTTCGCTGTTCGTGGTCGAACGTCCCTCGCCCGGCCCTTACGTGCTGATCGACGATCTGAACATCGTCTTCATCGTGCTCAATACCTTCGTGGGATTCACCACCAGCATCTTCAGCGCGAGCTACATCGCCCATGAGCTCGAAAGCGAGCGGCTGACGCCGGTTTACTTACGTTTCTACCATGCCATGTATCAGACCATGATGTTCGGCATGAACCTCGCTTTCGTGTCGAACAATATCGGCCTGATGTGGGTGGCGGTCGAACTCGCGACGCTGACGACGGTGCTGATGGTCGGCATCTATCGTACCCATGCGGCGCTCGAAGCGGCCTGGAAATATTTCATCCTGGGCAGCGTCGGAATTGCGCTCGCTCTGTTCGGCACTATCCTGGTCTACATGGCGGCGCGTCCGGTCATGGGCGAAGGGCCGGACGGCATGGTCTGGACGTTGCTGGTCGAGCGTGCGGCGAATTTCGACGCGGCCCTACTCAATGTTGCCTTCGTATTCCTGTTTCTCGGCTACGGCACCAAGGTCGGCCTCGCGCCGCTACATGCCTGGCTGCCGGACGCGCACGCCGAAGGTCCGACGCCGATTTCGGCCGTGTTGTCGGGCCTGTTGCTGAACGTCGCGCTCTACGCGCTGCTGCGCTTCAAGATATTGCTCGCCGCCAACCCGGCTTCGATTGCCCCCGGCCCGCTGATGGTGACGATGGGCCTGGTCTCGCTGATCTTCGCGGCCTTCATGCTGTACCGGCGGCGCGACATCAAGCGTCTGTTCGCCTACTCCTCGATCGAACACATGGGCATCATCGTGTTTGCGTTCGGCATGGGCGGCCCGCTCGCCAATTTTGCCGGACTTCTGCACATGGTGATGCACAGCCTGACCAAGTCGGCAATCTTCTACGCCGTCGGACATATTTCGCAAATAAAGGGCACGCAGCGGATTTCGCGAATCCGCGGCCTGACGGTGAGCCATCCAGCGCTCGGCTGGGGGCTGGTGGTCGGCGTGGTCGCAATCGCCGGACTGCCGCCGCTCGGCATCTTCATGAGCGAGTTCCTGGTCGTGAGCTCGACCTTCGCAAGGCAGCCATTGCTTGCGATCTTGCTGGTATTCGGGCTGCTGCTGGCGTTCGGCGCCTTGATGTTGCGCCTGACCAGCGTCGCCTTCGGCGAGCCGCGCGGCAGTACGGCCTCCGCCGACGCCTCCTATATTCCCATGTTTGCGCATCTCGCACTGGTGTTGGGCGCCGGGATTTATCTTCCCGCCCCGCTGGTGGTCTGGTTCCAGCACGTGGCTCAGCTCCTTGGATAGGACCGAATTGACATGCCGTCGCTGATCGATCTGACGCTGGAGGGCCGCAAGGTCGGGCAATACGGCGCATGGCCGCGCGTTGCGGTCGATGCTTCGGTCTGGACATTTGCGGCGAGCGAACTGGCGCATGATCGCTGGAACCTGCTCGGCCTGTGGGGCGAACCCGCAACGGTGCACATGGCGATCATGGATGGACAGACCGCTGGCATCGCGGTCGTCAGCCTGGATTGTCCCAACCGAACGTTTCCTTCCGTCGGCAAGCATCATCCGCCGGCATTGCGGCTGGAACGCACCATCCACGACCTGTTCGGACTATCCGCCGAAAGTTCGCCCGATGCCCGCCCCTGGCTCGACCACAACCGCTGGGGCGTGCGCTTTCCATTGGGGGATCGCATCGACACGTTGCCGAAGGCCGCACCCTACCGTTTCCTCGCCGCGGAAGGCGACGGCCTGCACCAGATTGCGGTCGGCCCGGTGCATGCGGGCATCATCGAGCCCGGACACTTCCGCTTTACTGCCAGCGGTGAAACCGTGGTCCGGCTGGAACAGCGGCTGGGATACGTCCATAAGGGCATCGACGGGCTGATGACCGGCGCCAGCCTCGCGCGCGGCGCTCAACTCGCCGGCCGCACGTCGGGCGACAGCACCGTGGCTTACGCTTACGCGTTTTCGCGCGCGGCCGAAGTCGCCCTGGATCTCGCCGTGCCTGATCGAGCCGTGTTCCTGCGCGCGCTGCTGGCGGAACTCGAGCGGCTGGCCAACCATCTCGGCGACATCGGCGCCATCTGCAACGATGCGTCCTTTGCATTGATGCACGCGCATTGCGGCGTGCTGCGCGAGAATGTGCTGCGCGCCGCCGGCACGGCCTTCGGACATCGCCTGATGCGGGACATCATCGTGCCCGGCGGTGTCAGCCGCGATATCGGTCATGGCGGGGGGGAAACGATCCAGGCCTCGCTGGACAGTATTCGCCTGCGCTTTCCCGCGCTTGTCGAACTCTATGACAACACCGCTTCGCTGCAGGATCGTACCGTCGATACTGGAACGCTCAAGCCGCCGCTCGCCCGACAATATGCCGCCGGCGGCTATGTCGGCCGCGCCTCGGGCCGCTCGTTCGATGCGCGCCGGACGTTGGCCTATCCGCCCTACGACAGCCTGCGTTTCGACGTACCCGTCCTCAACGAGGGCGACGTCAACGCGCGAGTTTGGATCAGGATACGCGAAGTCGAACAAAGCATTTCGCTGATCGACCAGATCCTGAAGTCGGCTTCCCGAAGGCCCGACACGCAAGGAAGTTCCGCTTGGCGGGGAGGTGCGCGAGGGCATGGCGATGGTGGAGGGATTCCGCGGCGACGTTCTGGTCTGGCTGCGCCTGCGCAATGGCCTGATTGAACGATGCCACATGCGCGATCCGTCCTGGTTTCAATGGCCGCTGCTGGAAGCCGTGATCGAGAACAACATCGTCGCCGACTTTCCGCTCTGCAACAAGTCGTTCAACTGTTCTTATTCGGGCCACGATCTGTAAGGAAACACGCGATGCGCAAGCTGCTGTTCGAAAGCGTGTTCCGCCGGCCGCTCACCGAGCGGGCGCCATCGCCTGATGACGCCGCCGTGGCGGAGCTTGCCACCGCGCTCGGGCAGTCCGCTCGGCGGCGGCTCGGCCGAAGCCTGTCGATCCGCGAGATCGATGCCGGATCCTGCAACGGATGCGAACTGGAAATTCATGCGCTCAACAACGCCTATTACGACGTCGAGCGGTTCGGCCTGCGGTTCGTCGCCTCGCCGCGTCATGCCGACGTCCTGATGGTGACGGGACCGGTGACGAAAAACATGCGCGAGGCGCTCGAACGCACCTATCACGCGACGCCGAACCCGAAATGGGTCGTCGCGGTCGGAGATTGCGCGCGCAACGGAGGATGTTTCGCCGGCAGCTACGCGGTCGTCGGCGGCGTCTCCGAGGTCGTCCCGGTCGACCTGCACATTCCCGGCTGCCCGCCTGCCCCCATAGCCATGCTGCAAGGATTGCTGGCGCTGCTCGAACGCGCGGACGCGGGCGCCGTTACGTCGTGAGGAACGCTATCGAACCCGCTCGAGCACCCCCTTCGGTTGGCGGACGGTCTTGCTCTTTGCCTTGAGATTTGTTTTGGGATTTGTGACATGTTCACGAAGGCGCACCCCTCGCCCGCCTGTCGCGCTTGCGGCGCCCGGATTGATCAGCTCGATCCCGGCGCTCTCGAGCGCGGAAACCAGCTTCATCAGGGAATTGACGTTGGCGCGGATCACACCATCACTGGCTTCCATGCGCTGGATGGTCGGCACCGAGAGACCGGCCAGTTCGGCCATTTGCCGCTGATCGATGCTCAGAAGCGCGCGCGCGGCCCTGAGTTGATTGGCGGTAATCATGGGGGCGGTTCTCCCGGTTCGGAAGCGGATATGTTTATCCCATCTAAGTTACTGTCTCCAGCATCAATTTAGAGGTTCAGTATATCAACGAGGAGGCCTTACGGGTCTCTGTCCGATTGGCATTTGATTCGTGACATGATAACAGATGCTTCATACATCCTATTTAATGCATGGTGACGTCAGGTGCGGTTGCTGGGGCGCTATCAGGGCAGGAACGGCGCAATCGAGATTGTCGAATGCTCCGCGGATGGAACGCGGATCTATTTCGAGGAAGGCGTCAGGCAGAGTCAGGCCACGCCCGACGGCGAGAGCGTCTTCAGCTACGTCAAGCTCATGGACGAGCTCCTGCATCGCGCGACGAACATTCTGGTTCTGGGATGCGGCGGCGGAAATCTCGCCACCAGGCTGGCGCGTCTCGGAAAACGGCTGACGATCATCGACAATAATCCGATCAGTTTCGTGATCGCTCAGAGATATTTCGGGCTGCCGGACGGATTGCCGCTGATGGTGTCCGATTTTCGGAAATTCATTCTCGATGACGGTCTGCTTTACGATGCGATCGCCATCGATGTCGGAGGCCCGGATTTTCGCTTTGACGATGAATTCGACCTCGATACCTGCAATGCCATCCGTGCGCGGCTGACGCCCGGCGGCCGCATCGTCATGAACGTGCTGGTCGCGAACGACATCGACCCGGTAGCCGATCGCATCGCCGCGCGGCTTGCCGGCGACCGGCTGGGAACGTGGATCATCGACGAACAGGGCGTCCAGGATCGAAATGCCATCATTGCATGCGTGCCGGAAAGGCAGTTGAACGCGCGTCCGGCGCTCGCCGAGGTGATGCAAAATAGCCTTGAGCGATGGTCGATCCGGCGAGGCAGATTGCGCAGTCGCGACCTCGGCGCGACGTATTCCACCGCTGACAGGTAACCAGCCGCGCTGCGCGCATGATGTTTCCGTTGCGCGATCCGTGCAAGTTCCAACGAACGGCATCGCAACCCTCGATTAGCGTCTGGACACAAAACTGCTCGCCAAAATTTCGCGATACGGACTTCTTGCATTGCGAAAAGTTATTGCAGCCAGCGCAAAAGGACGCAGCCAGAGCGAATTGACAGATTGGGCGTGACGCCGCGTCGGACAGGTGTCACTATCCCGAAATAATCAAAGCCGCGCACGTCGGACGAAGCGCAGCTGCCGAGGGGGAAATAAAAGCGTCAGCGTCGGCGCGCGAGTTCCTTTTGGCCCAACCCGTCCGTTGGCGTCGCATGGGACAACAGATTGTCCATCGTCTGCTGATTTCGTTCCCCGCCTTGCTCGGGGTTCTCTTCCTTTGCTTTTGCCTGTTGCAGGTGGTGCCGGCCGATCCGGCGATGATCATCGCAGGTCCCGACGCGAAGGCCGAGACCATCGCCGCCATCCGCCAGGAACTCGGTCTCGACCGATCGATCCCGGTCCAGTTCTTCGAATACATCATGCGCGTGCTGCGCGGCGATCTCGGCCGCTCCATCATCTCCAACAAGATGGTCAGCGAGGAACTCGCCATGACCATCGGCCCGACGGTCGAACTGATGCTGGGCGCGATGCTGATCGCCGTACCGAGCGGCCTTGCGCTCGGAACGCTGGCTGCCGTCAATCGCGGCCGCATCACCGATCGCATCATCATGGCGTGCTCGGTGGCGGGCGTGTCGATGCCGGTGTTCTTCATCGGCCTGATCCTGATTCAGTTCGTCGGCTTCAAATGGGGGCTGTTGCCGTTCACCGGCCGCACCGGACCGATTTGGGACGGCGGACTGCCGAGCCTGATCCTCCCCGCGCTGACGCTCGGCGCGGTGCTGATCGGTCCGATCGCGCGGCTGACGCGCACCGCCGTTCTCGAAGTGCTCGGCGCCGATTTCGTCCGCACGGCGCGCGCCAAGGGACTGCGCGAGCGGGTGGTGATCGTCCACCACGCGCTGCGCAACGCCATGATCCCCGTCGTTACCCTGATCGGGCTGCAGGCAGCGTTCCTGCTCGGCGGCGCCGTCGTCACTGAAACCATGTTCTCGTGGCCCGGCGTCGGCCGGCTCGCCGTCGGCGCCATCGTCTCCAGCGATTTTCCGACGGCGCAGGGCGCGATCATGATCCTCGCCATCGCCTTCCTGTCGATCAATCTCCTGGTCGACGTGCTCTACGTCTATCTCGATCCCAGGATACAGCGAAGATGAGCGCCGAGGCTCTCGAGACAGGCTTTGCCCCCGAGCGCGACACCGGCGTGTTCGCCCGCGCCGGGGTGTTGCGCCGGCTGGCGCGCGACCGTGTGGCGGCACTCGCCGGCCTGGTGCTCACGGTGGTCGTACTTGCGGCGCTGTTGGCGCCCTGGATCGCGCCCTACGACCCCTACTTCACGGACCTTACCAAGGTGATGCGGCCGCCCGACGCGGAACATTGGTTCGGCACCGACAATACCGGCCGCGACATTTTCAGCCGCGTCATCTACGGGACGCGCAACACGCTGATGCTGGGGCTGGTCGGCGTCATCGTCGGCGGCTTCATCGGCGGCGTTCTCGGCATCCTCGCCGCCTACTATCGCCGTCTCGACGGCTGGATCATGCGGCTGGTCGACGTGATGCTCGCCTTCCCCGCGATCCTGATCGGGCTCGCGGTAGCCGCGATCTTCGGCGCCGGACTCACGGCCGTGGTGATTGCGCTCGTCGTCGCCACCGTGCCCGACGTGGCGCGGGTCGCGCGCGGCGCCGCGATCGGCGTGATGGGCCAGGAATTCATGGAAGCCGGCCGCGCCGTCGGCGTCTGCGACCGCGAACTGATCTGGCGCTATCTGACGCTGAACTGCATTTCGACGATTTTCGTGTTCCTCACCCTGCGCTTCGGCCAGATCATCCTGATCGGTGCGGCACTCGGCTTCCTCGGCATGGGCGCGCAGCCGCCGACCGCCGAACTCGGCATGATGGCCGCGCAAGGCCGCGACTTCCTGTTCATGGCGCCGCACATCGCGACGATCCCGAGCTGTGCCATCTTCGTGATCGTGCTGGCCGCCAACCTTCTGGGCGACGCATTCCGCGACGTCCTCGATCCGAGGCTGCAGACATGATCAGATCGGTTCTGAGTGTTGCATTGGCGTTCGGAATGGCCGGTACGGCAGCGGCCCAGACGCTCACCATGATGAAGGCCATCGACGCGCCGCATTACGATGCGCAACGCACGACCTGGGGACCGACCTCCGACATCGTCAACATGTTCCAGGATACGCTGGTGGCGCTCGACTGGGACGGCAAGACGGCCATCCCCTATCTCGCCAAGTCGTGGACGATCAGCGAGGACGGCAGGACCTATACGTTCAAGCTGCGTGACGACGTGTCGTTCTGCAGCGGCAAGAAGTTCACCGCCGATGACGTCGTCTACAGCTTCAAGCGGCTCAAGGATCCCGCGATCAAGGGGCCCTATGCCTGGCGCGCCGGTCCCATCAAGGAGTTGCGCGCAACGGACGCCCATACCGTCGAATACGAACTCGAGGAGCCGTTCTCGGAGCTGCTGCTGCAGCTCACGATGTTCACCAACGTGATCCACAACAAGGAGAGCGTCGAGGCACTGGGCAAGGATTACGGCATCAAGGGCGCCGACGGCACCGGGCCGTGGTGTTTCGATCACTGGCAGCCGCGCACCGAGATCGTGCTCAAGCGGCACGACGCCTACAAATGGGGCCCCTCGATGTACAAGAACAAGGGGCCGGTGAAATTCGAGAAGCTCGTGGTCAAGATCGTGCCCGAGGATTCCAGCCGGGTTGCTGCGATGCTGTCCGGCCAGTTCGACATCACCCACCAGTTTCCGGCGCAGTTCATCACCCAGGCCAAGGCGGCCCCGATGCTGACCGTGACGCCGGCCGTACCGAATTTCCAGTTGCTCTATTACGGCTTCAAGATCACGCGGCCGATGGTGGCCGATGCCCGCGTGCGCGAGGCCATGAGCATCGCCATCAACCGCGCCGAGATCGCCAAGGCAATCCTGCTGGGAAATGCCGATACGGCCTTCACGATTGTCGATCCCGCCGCGCTCGACTTCGATCCGGCGACCAAGGGGATCATCAAGGAGGATCTTGGGCGAGCCGCAAAGCTGCTCGACGAAGCCGGCTGGAAACCGGGCGCCGACGGCATCCGCGAGAAGGACGGCATCAAGCTGGCGCCGCGGGTTTACTTCACCGCCAACGCCAACTCGGCCCGCGTCGCCGAAGCCATCCAGGGCTACCTCAGGAAGATCGGCGTCGACTGGCGCCTGCAACCGTGGGACTCGACCATCTCGTCGGTAAAGATGGCCGAGCAGGATTACGAAATCTGGTCGGTGACGGTGCCTTATCTGTCGGCCGGCGACCTCATGAACATCTATTTCGATTCAGCCAACATCCCGACGCCCAACCGGATGAACTGGAAGGACGCCGAAACCGACGCCTGGCTGAAGCAGGGCCGCTCGGCGCTGACCGAGACCGATCGGGCCAAGTATTACGCGCTGGTGCAGCAGAAGGTGACGCGCGAGCATCTCTGGATGCCCGTGCTCAACATCAACATGGACCAGGTGGCCAACAAGAAGATCACGGGCGCCAGGCCGCACATGATCTACCAGAACACGTTCTACAAGGGGCTGGACGTAACGCGGTAGAGCATGATCCGGAAAAGTGGAAGCCGGTTTTCCCTCGCGACAAACGCGGAAAGCGTTTGCGCGGAGATCATGCTCAAACAAAACGATGCGAAAACAGGGACTGGAGGAAAAACACGATGCGCAGGATTTTTGCGGGCGTTGTGACGCTGCTCGGAGCGGCCGGACTTTCTTCGATGGCCGAGGCGCAAACCCTGAAGATGATGAAGTCGCTCGACGCACCGCATTATGACGGCCAGCGCACCACGTGGTCGCCGACATCGGACATCGTCAACATGTTCCAGGACACGCTGGTGGCGATGGACTGGGACGGCAAGACGGCAATCCCCTATCTCGCCAAGTCATGGACCATCAGCGAGGACGGCAAGCTCTATACCTTCAAGCTGCGCGACGACGTGCAATTCTGCAGCGGCAAGAAGTTCACCGCCGCCGACGTGATCTACTCCTTCAAGCGCCTGACCAGCCCCGAGCTCAAGGCGCCGCTGGCCTGGCGCGCCGGCAACATCAAGGAATTGCGGGCCCCCGATCCCTACACCGTCGAATATGAACTCAAGGAGCCGTTTGCCGATCTCCTGATTCAGCTCACCATGTTCACGACAGCCATCCAAAATCAGGAAAGCGTGGAAGCGCTCGGCAAGGACTACGGCATCAAGGGGATCGACGGCACCGGGCCGTGGTGTTTCGAGAGCTGGCAGCCGCGCACCGAAATCGTGCTGAAGCGCCACGACGCCTACAAATGGGGCCCGTCGATGTACCAGAACAAGGGTCCGGTGAAATTCGAGAAGCTCAGCATCAAGATCGTGCCCGAGGACTCCAGCCGCGTCGCCGCCATGCTGGGCGGACAGTTCGATATTACGCACCAGATTCCGTTAGCGTTCATCCAGCAGGTCAAGGCCGCGCCGACCCTGAACGTCCAGGAAGCCCTGCCCAACTTCCAGCTGATGTATTACGGCTACAAGACCACGCGGCCGATGGTCTCCGACGTCCGCGTGCGCGAGGCGATGAACATCGCGATCAACCGCGCCGACATCGTCAAGGGCATCATGCTGGGCAACGCCGAGCCTGCCTACACCTTCATCGATCCCAAGGCGCTCGATTTTGCGGAATCGACCAAGGGCATCATCAAGGAGGATGCCGAACGCGCCAAGAAGCTGCTGGACGACGCCGGCTGGAAGGTGGGCAGCGACGGCATCCGCGAGAAGGACGGCGTGAAGCTGGCGCCCCGCGTGCTTTACACCCAGGTCGCCTATTTCCCGCGCGTTTCCGAGGCGATCCAGGGCTACATGCGCAAGATCGGGATCGACTGGAAGATCGTGGGTTTCGACTCCACGATCGCGCCGGCCGAGATGGGCAAGCAGGATTTCGAACTATGGACGGTGACGTTCCCTTACATCTCCTCGGGCGATCTCCTCAACTTCTACTTCGATTCCAAAAACATGCCGGCACCCAATCGCATGAACTGGAATGACGCCAAGACCGACGAGTACCTGAAGCTGGGCCGCGCCTCGCTGACGGAGGCCGACCGCGCCAAATACTATGCGCTGGCGCAGCAGCGGGTCACCGAGGAGCATCTGTGGATGCCGGTGATGAACATCGCGATGTATACGACCAGTCTCAAGAAGCTGAAGGGTGTCCGGCCGCACATGCTCTATCAGAACACCTTCTACAAAGGCCTGGATTACTCGTTCTGATGGACAATCTTCTCGAGGTTCGCGGCCTGAAAACCCACTTCGCGACGGATCGCGGCCTGTTCCGCGCCGTCGACGGCATCAGCTTCAACGTGCCGCGCGGCCGCACGATCGGCCTTGTCGGCGAATCCGGCTGCGGCAAGAGCGTGACGTCGCTGTCGGTGATGGGGCTGGTGGCCGCGCCCGGCAAGGTCGAGGCCGAGGCGGTGCTGTTCGGCGATCGCGACGTGCTAAAACTCTCGGCCGACGAACGCCGCCGGCTGCGCGGCAGCAAGATGTCGATGATCTTCCAGGAGCCGATGACCTCGCTCAATCCGGTCCATACCGTGGGGCAGCAGATCGTCGAGGCGATCCTGGCCCACAGCGCGATGACGCCGCGGGCGGCGCGGGCGCGCGCGATCGAAATGCTGGAGCTGGTGCGGATACCGTCCGCCGCGCAACGGATCGACGATTTTCCGCACAACATGTCCGGCGGCATGCGCCAGCGCGTGATGATCGCGATGGCGCTCTCGTGCGAACCGGCGCTGTTGATCGCCGATGAGCCGACCACGGCGCTCGACGTCACCATCCAGGCCCAGATCCTCGACCTCCTGAGCGACCTGCAGCAACGCCTCGGCATGGCGATCCTGATCATCACCCATGACCTCGGCGTCATCGCCGAGGTCGCCGACCAGGTGCTGGTGATGTATGCCGGCCGTATCGTCGAGAGCGCCGACGTCAACGACCTGTTCGCCGATCCCGCAGCATCCCTATACGATCGGCCTGCTGGGCTCGATCCCGCGCATCGACGTCGATCGCGAGCGCCTTGCCACCATCGAGGGAACGGTACCGAGCCCGAACAACCAGCCTGCCGGCTGCCGCTTCGCGCCGCGCTGTCCGTTCGCGGACCAGCGCTGCCGGCGTGATCCACCGCCATTGCGCGACATCGCGCCCGGTCATCAGGTGGCGTGCTGGAAAGCGCCGGTCGAGGTGATGTCATGAGCGATTTCAGGAGCGATGTTCCGGTCCTGCAGGTGGATGGCCTGGTCAAGCATTTTGGCGTCACCCGCGGACTGATCAACCGCAAGGTGATCGGCCTCGTGCGCGCCGTCGAGGACGTCAGCTTCGAGATCGCCCGCGGCGAGACGCTGGCGCTGGTCGGCGAATCCGGCTGCGGCAAGTCGACCACGGGACGCCTGATCCTGCGCCTGATGGATCCGACATCGGGCTCGGTGCGCTTCAAGGGCAAGGAGATCGCCAACCTCGACAAGGACGAGCTGCGCCGGATGCGCCGGCACATGCAGATCATTTTTCAGGATCCGTACGCCTCGCTCAATCCGCGCATGACGGTGGGCGAAATCCTGGACGAACCGCTGCGGGTCCACGAGATCGGCGACGTCGCGTCACGCGCCGCGCGCGGGCGCGAGCTCCTGCAAATCGTCGGTCTGTCGCCCGAACATGCCAGGCGTTATCCGCACCAGTTCTCGGGCGGGCAGCGCCAGCGCATCGGCATCGCCCGCGCCCTCGCCGTCAACCCGGACCTGATCGTCTGCGACGAGCCGGTATCGGCGCTCGACGTCTCGATCCAGGCGCAGATCGTCAACCTGCTGCAGAACCTGCAGCAGCGCTTTGGCCTCTCCTATCTGTTCATCGCCCATGATCTGGCGGTGGTGAAGCACATCAGCGACCGCGTCGCGGTGATGTATCTGGGCAAGCTGGTCGAGATCGCGGACAAGAAGACGCTCTACGACCGGCCGCTGCACCCCTACACCCAGGCGCTGCTGGCGGCGATCCCCAAGCCCGATCCGAGCCTGCGCACCACGCGCGTCATGCTGCAGGGCGACGTGCCGAGCCCGTTCAAGCCGCCGACCGGCTGCCGCTTCCACACCCGCTGCCCGCATGCGCAAGCCCGCTGCTCGGCGGAGGAGCCAAAACTGCGCGAGGCAGCGCCCGGCCATCGCGTGGCCTGTCATTTCTTCGAGACGCTGCCGATCCCCACCATCATCGCGCGGGCGGGCTTGGCGAATGGCAAATTTGCTGAACGATTGGCGGCGTTCGAGGCCGCCAAGCAGGCGCGAGCACCGGCCTGAGCCGGAGCTCGAAGAGTCCAGATACAAAATATCGAAAACAACCCCATGCAAAGTAGAATTTGGACCCACTTTCGGCCCTGAAGCCGCTTGCGTCCGCGCCACGGGACGGGCCGTCGTCACGGCCGGGCCTGATACCATCTCGACGTCTCCGCACCCAAGGACGTCATCACCCGCGAAAGCGGGTGATCCAGTATTCCAGAGACGGTCATGGCGGAACGAGAGGCCGCGGCGTACTGGATCCCCCGCCTGCGCGGGGGATGACGGCGGAGAGTGAGGTCTAGCCGGCGTGTTCGATGGCCCGGATCGCGCCGCGCAGTTCGGCGAGGCCGCGCAGCCGACCGATCGCGGTGTAGCCGGGGTTGGTGCGCTTGGTTTCCGCGAGATCGTCGAGCATGCGGTGGCCGTGATCGGGCCGGAACACGATTTGGTCTGCCGACGAACGCTTCTTGTTCTCGGCAAGCAGCGCCTTGAGCACCGCGATCATGTCGACGTCGCCGTCGAGATGATCGGACTCGAAGAACGACAGACCATCGCCTTCCCGCTTGGTCGCGCGCAGATGGGCAAAGCCGATCCGCGGCGCGAAGCGCTTTGCCATCGCGGG
The DNA here is from genome assembly GCA_963840465.1 of uncultured Alphaproteobacteria bacterium. Lineage (GTDB taxonomy): Bacteria > Pseudomonadota > Alphaproteobacteria > Rhizobiales > Xanthobacteraceae > Bradyrhizobium. The sequence goes on from CAWIZF010000052.1 coordinate 13,681, forward strand.
GAGATCGTTTTCCGCGCGCACGCCGAGCGAGCCGGTGCAGAAGCAGATACCGTTGGCTTTCGAGGGCACGGCGTCGAACAGCGCCTGATAGTCATCCGCCGAAGTTGCGATACGCGGCAGGCCGAACAGCGGCCGCGGCGGGTCGTCCGGATGCAGCGTCAACGTCACGCCGAGGGATTCGGCGACCGGCGTCACGCGCGCGAGGAATTCGCTGAGGTGCCGGCGCAGCACCGCGGAATCGATGCCGCGATATTGCTGCAAGCGGTCGCGGAATTGCGGGATCGTCAGCGGATCGGTGGTGGAGCCCGGCAGCGCGCTGGCAATGTTGGTGACGAGGACGTCGATATCGGCCTGCGTCATCCGCTGAATGGACCTCCCTGGCGCGACGCCGCGCGGCTTCCGAATATTCGGCCGGCGCCTCGGCGCGCTCCAGGATATGCAGATCGAACGCCGCGAACCGCTCCTGGTCGAAGCGCATCGCCTTGGCGCCGTTCGGCAGTTCCCATTCGAGATCGGTGCGGCACCAGTCCACGACCGGCATGAAATTGTAGCAGATGATCTTGATGCCGGCTGAAGCCACCGCCTCGAGGCTGGCGATCCAGGCCTCGATCGAGCGTGTTGCGCCGCCGCCGAGCCGTTTGACGTCATCGGGGATCGGAATCGATTCTACCACCGACCAGGTCAGCGGCGAGCGGCCGGGCTGGCTGTTCTCGATCAGGTTTTTGCGCTCCTCGACGGCAGCGCGCGTCCAGGCTTCGCCGATCGGAACCTGATGCAGCGCCGTCACCACGTCGGTCGCGCCGGCCTGGCGGATATCGTCGAGCGATACGGGATCATTGGGCCCGTACCACCGCCATCCCTGCAACATCATGGGCGCTCTCCTGAAGTCTGAATTGCGATCAAGCCGTGAGCACGACCTTGACGCTTTGCGAGCGGTCGAGCGCCAGCCGCACCGCGTCAGGCGCGACTGCGAGCGGGCGCTGCGCCGTCACCAGCGAAAGCACGTCGACGCTACCGTCGGCGATCAGTTCGACCGCGGTGAAGAATTCGGTTCCGAAGCGGAACGAACCGCGCAGGTCGATCTCCTTGGCCATGACCGCATTCGCCGGCACAGGGATCTGCCCGCCCGGCAGGTTGCCGACCTGAACCACAACACCGCCGCGCCTGACGACGCCGATCGCGCTTGCAAGGCCCGCCGCCGTTCCCGAGACTTCGAACGCCACATCGAACGGCTGCGCTGCGGCTTGCGCCTTCAGCGCCTCATCGCCGCCGGAGATATCGACGACATGATTGGCGCCCAGCTTTGTAGCAAACGCCAGCGGCGCTGCCGCGATATCGACGACCGTCGTCTCCGCAATCCCTGCGCGCTGCGCCGCCAGCATGGTCAGCAGGCCGATGGGGCCGGCGCCGAACAGCACGGCGCGCTTGCCGGTGACGTCGCCGGCGCGGGCGACCGCATGCAGGCACACCGCCAGCGGCTCGGCGAGCGCCGCCGCCTGGTAGCTCACGTGGGCGGGGATCTTCACGCATTGCGCGGGGATGGCGTCGAAGTAGGACGCAAAGCCGCCCTGCATATGCGGGGTCTTCGAGGCCGAGCCCATGAAGAAAATGTTCTCGCACAGATTGGGACGGTTCTCGCGGCACGGCTTGCAATGGCCGCACCAGCGCGACGGATTGAGGGCGACACGGTCGCCGACCTTCACGCCGGCTGCGGCGCCTGCGATCTCGACCACCTCGCCCGCGATCTCGTGGCCGAGCACCAGCGGCGAGGTCACGACGAAATCGCCGGTGCGGGCGTGGCGATAGTAATGCATATCGGAGCCACAAATGCCGCCGGCGCCGAAACGGATGCGCACCATGCCTGACGCGAGCGGATCGAGCGGACGCTCGACCATGCGCAGATCTTCCGGGCCGAACAGCGTTGCAGCCAAAGCCATCGATGTCATTTTGAAAGTCCCATGTATTTAGGCAGCCAGAGCGTCAACTCGGGGATGTAGGTGATGGCGACGAGCGCCAGCAGCAGCGGCACCAGCCACGGCAGGATCGCCATCGTCGTGCGCTCGACGGACAGTTTCGCCACGCGCGCAAGCACGAACAGCACCATGCCGAGCGGCGGATGCAACAGGCCGATCATCAGGTTCAGCGTCATGATCAGGCCGAAATGGATGGGATCGATGCCCAGTTTCAGAACGATCGGCAGCAGGATCGGCACCAGAATGGTGATGGCGGCGATGGTGTCGATGAAGCAGCCGACGAACAGGATCAGGATGTTGGCGAGCAGCAGGAACACCCATTTGTTGTGGGTGATCCCGAGTATCGCATCGGTCAGGATCTGGGCCGCCTGAGATACCGTCAGCAGCCATGCAAAGATCGAGGCCGCGGTGACGATGAACAGCACGGATGCCGTGGTCTCGATGGTGTCGAAGGTCGCTTTCGCCACCGTCTGCAGCGTCATCGAACGATAGCGCACCAGCCCGAGGAACAGCGACCAGATCACGGCGGCAACCGCAGCTTCGGTCGGCGTGAACCAGCCGAGCGTCATGCCGCCGATCAGGATGACCGGCGCCATCAGCGCCATCACGGCGGAGAAATCGAAATACCAGTCGAGCGCCAGCAGCGCCACGAGACCGATGCCGACCGCCATGTTCACCGACATCCCGCCGACGACCATGAGCCAGACCACCAGCGGGAATGCCAGCACGATGAAGATTTCGAGGGCCGCCGAGCCGAGCTGCGGCCAGGAGAACGGCGCGTCGCTGCCCCAGCCGTTCTTGTGGGCGAAGTAGGCCACGGTCGCCATCATGGCCAAGGTCATGACGACGCCGGGGATCACGCCGCCGAGAAACAGCGCACCGATCGAGACGTTCGCCATCATGCCGTAGATCACGAACGGCAGCGACGGCGGGATGATCGGACCGAGCGTCGCCGAGGCTGCGGTGACGCCGACGGCGAACTCGGTGGAGTAGCCGTGATCCTTCATCGCCTTGATTTCGATGGTGCCGAGGCCTGCGGCATCGGCGATGGCGGTGCCGGACATGCCGGAAAAAATCACCGAGCCGATGATATTGACGTGGCCGAGGCCGCCGCGCATCCAGCCCACCAGCGCGACCGCGAATTTGTAGATGCGGCCCGTCACGCCGGCGATGTTCATCAGATTGCCGGCCAGGATGAAGAACGGCACGGCCAGCAGCGGAAAGCTCTCGACGCCCGCGATCATGCGCTGCGCCAGCGTCACGTCGGGCGTGATGCCGGTCACGAGAATGTAGACCAGCGACGATGCCGCCATGGATAGCGCGACCGGCAGGCCGAGCAGCATCAGCAGCAGAAATCCCCCAAGCAGCAGCAGCATGGCGTCAGCCTTCCGTTCCGTCGAATGCGCCGGGGCGCTCCAGGATCGAGTAGCCGCGCCGCCAGTTCTCGACCGCGATCTGGATCGAGCGCACGAGCATCAGCACGAAGCCGAGCAGCACGGCGTAATAGACAAAACCCTTTTGAAACTTGATCGTCGTCATCCGCTCGTCGCCGACGATCTGGATGAACTGCCAGACCAGCTTGATCGCATAGCCGAAGAACGCGATCCGGATCAGGTCGATCACGGTCGACAGCACGCGCGCCGGCAGATGCGGCAGATAGCGGAAGATCAGGTCGACCTGGATGTGCCGCGACAGCCGCACGCACATCGCCGAGCCGATGAACACCACGCCGATCAGGCAGTAGGTCGCGATCTCCTCGGTCCAGGCGTAGCTGTCGTTGAGGACATAGCGGGTGAAGAACTGCAGGAAGACGCACAGCGCCATGATCCAGAAGATCGCGAGCGCCAGCCAGTCCTCGGGCGCATATTGGCTGAGATCCGCGGCCTTGGGGACCTCGTCCTCGAAGGTATGGGCGATCTCGTCCGCCGTGATTTGCTTGTGCACTTCAACCGTCGACATACGCTTACTCCCCAACCTGGCTCGGCGTGATTGGCTCCCGTCATTCCGGGGCGATGCGTAGGCATCGAACCCGGAATCTCGAGATTCTCAGGTGCGCAATTGCGCACCGTAGTTCGGCTCTTCGAGCCGCCCCGGAATGACAGCTCATTTCTATTTGACAGCCTGGATGCGTTCCCAGTCGGCCTTGCGATAGTCAAAACTCTCAAAACTCACGGTCTTGAGCACGGTGTCGCGGAACTCGTCCTTGTTGACCTCGGTCACCGTCAGGCCCTTCTGCTTGAAGAAATCGACCAGCTTGGCTTCGTTGGCCTTGATCTCGGCGGTGGCCTTGGCCGCGGCTTCCTGCGCGACATCGGTGAAGATCTTGCGGTCTTCCTCGGACAGCTTTTTCCAGAGCGCGCCGGAGACCACGGTGTTGAGATGATCGACGATGTGGCCGGTCAGCACGATGTGCTTCTGCACTTCGTAGAACTTCTTGGCCTCGATGGTCGTGAGCGGATTTTCCTGGGCTTCCACTGTGCCGTTCTGCAGCGCGAGGTAGACCTCGGCGAAGGCGATCGGCGCGGTGTTGGCGCCGCAGGCGCGCGGCATCGCGAGATAGGCCGGCACGTCAGGCACGCGAATCTTGAGGCCCTTCATGTCGGCGCAGGTCTTGATCGGCTTGTTCGAGGAGGTGTGACGCACGCCGTAGTAAGTCACCGCCACGATGCGATGGCCGGTCTTGTCCTCGTAGCCCTTTGTAAGCTCCTTGAAGACGTCGCTCTTGGTGTAGGCGAGCAGATGATCGGCGTCGCGGAAGGTGTAGGGATAGTAGGTCACGCCGATCGGCGGGAAGCTCTTGGCCGCAAAGCTCGAACCGGAAATGATCATGTCGACCGAGCCGAGCGAAAGCCCCTGGTTGATGTCGGTTTCCTTGCCGAGCTGCGAAGCCGGATAGACGTCGATCGCATAGCGCCCATTGGTGCGCTTGCCGATCTCGCCAGCCGCCCAGACGGAAGCGGTATGGAACGGCTCCGATGTTTCGTAGACGTGGGCCCATTTGAGCTTGGTCTGTGCCATGCCCGATGTGGTCGCGGCCAACAGCGCAGCAGCAGACGCCGCAAATGCAATCGTCAATTTTTTCAACACGTGAATTTCCTCCGTTGCTACAATTTTCTTTTGTTACCCAACCGGTCCGGCATTTCGCCGAACCGTTCGAATTCCTGGTCGTTTTCCTGGTCGTTCAGCCGCTGCTCGCGCGAACGCGGGAAGCAGGCGAAGCTTCGGGTCCGAAATTTTGCGCAAAGCGCGCCTGCGACCGCGCCAGGTGCTCGCGCATCGTCACGCGCGCCGCGTCGGGATCGTGCGCGACAATGGCATCGCGGATCGCGCGGTGCTCGGCCAGCGCCGCGTTCCAGGATTGCCGGATTCTCGAAATAGTGCGCCAGCTTGGCGAAGTAGGGATTGAGCCGCTGGTCGAACAACTCGCCGACCACACGGACCAGCACGGCGTTGTCGAGACATCCGGCGACCGCGACATGAAACGCACGGTCATGGATCATCGAGGCCTCGCCGGGATGCTGCACGGATGGCCATCGCTTCCAGCGAAGCGTCGATGCGCGCGATGTCCTCAGGTGTCGCGACCCGCGCCGCCTGTTCGGCGATGGCGCCTTCGATGAATTCGCGGGCGCGCAGCAGCTCGAACGGACCTTCGATTTCGGCCGCTGCCGGCAAAAGCGGCGCGAGTGCCGCCGGTTCGCTGACATAAATTCCGGAGCCGACGCGGATGCGAACCCGGCCCTCGACTTCGAGCGCGATCAGCGCTTCGCGCACCGTCGGCCGCGACACCTTCAACTGTTCGGCAAGATCGCGTTCGGTCGGGAGACGGCTGCCCACGCGGTATTCGCCGCTGTCGATCAAGGCACGAAGCTGATCGGCAACCTGGCGATAAAGGCGTCGTGCTTCCACGGCTTCGAGCGGCACGCTCGGCTCTCCCTGACGATCCCTTTGAGAGATCGATTTTTCTTGCTTTGATCGGGCCAAGGCCAATAAATCGGCAATATTGGCCTTACCAATTGACCAAAGATTGATAGATCGAGCCTCCCATGTCAAGCGAAACGCCGAAAAATCACGTTTCAGGCCCGAAAGACGGCGATTTCCGCCTCTCGACCGCCAGCCTTGATCGGCTTCCCGGCCAGATCCGGCGTCCGGCTTATGACCGCTCGGGGGTCACGCCGGGCATCGTTCACCTCGGAATTGGCGCGTTCCACCGGGCACACCAGGCCGTGGTGATCGACGACCTCCTTGCGGGTGGGGCGACCGATTGGGGAATTGTCGGGGCCAGCTTGCGCAGTCCGGAGACGCGCGATGCCCTCGCCCCGCAGGATTGCCTCTACACCCTGGCCGTTCGTTCCGGTGCGGGCACCGATCACCGGATCATCGGTTCGGTTCTCGCATGCGAAGTCGCCAGCGAGAAGCCCGCCCCTTTGATCGCGCGCCTGACCGACCCGGCTACGCGCATTGTCTCGCTGACGGTCACCGAGAAGGGCTATTGTCACACGCCGCAGACCGGCGACCTGGACGAACATCATCCCGACATCGTTCACGACCTGCAGAATCCGGGCACGCCGCGCTCGGCCATCGGATTTCTCGTCGCAGCACTTGCGCGCCGGCGGATCGCAGGCGCAGCCCCCTTCACCGTTCTGTCGTGCGACAATCTCTCCGCCAATGGCCAGACCGTCGGGCGCATCGTGACGCAGTTCGCCAGCCTTCGATCGCGCAATCTCGCCAAATGGATCGAAGCCGAGGTGGCCTTCCCTTCGACCATGGTGGACCGGATCGTGCCGGAGACCACCGACCTCGACCGATCAGAGATTTCGTCCGCGCTCGGCATGACCGACGCGTGGCCGGTGGTGACCGAGCCATTCACGCAATGGATCGTCGAAGACCGTTTTCCGGCGGGACGGCCGGATTTCGCGGCCGCGGGCGTGCAGATGGTCTCGGATGTGACGCCGTTCGAGCACATGAAACTGCGGCTGCTCAACGCCAGTCATTCGGCGCTGGCCTATCTCGGCTATCTCGCCGGCCATGAGACCATCGCTTCCACCATGACCGACGTTCGCTTTGCAGCGCTCGCCCGCCAGGTGATGCTCGACGCGGCGCCGACGCTGACGATGCCTGAAGGCACCGACATTGCGGCCTACGGCGCATCGCTGCTGCAGCGCTTTTCCAATCCCGCCCTGCATCACCGCACCTGGCAGATCGCGATGGACGGTTCGCAAGAAGCTGCCGCAGCGGCTGCTCGCCACCATGCAGGACCGGTTGCGGCTGGGCCTTTCGATCGGCACCCATGCGCTCGCGGTCGCGGGCTGGATCCGCTACGTCACCGCAAGGGACGAGACAGGGACGCGCCATCGACGTGCGCGATCCGCTTGCCAAGGAATTGTTTGAGATTACCGAGCGCGCCGGCCCGGTCGCGGAGCGGCTTGCTCCCGCGCTGCTGGAGGTGCACTCCATTTTCGGCACGCTTCGGCAGCGATCCGCGCATGCGCACCGCCGTCACCGAGGCGCTCGCAAAACTCTATTCCCTCGGTGCACGCAGACGGTGCAGATGTTTCAGCCTGCATAATTGGC
>CAWIZF010000053.1:0-116775 GCA_963840465.1 uncultured Alphaproteobacteria bacterium
GACTTGACGTCCCTGCCCGCCCATGGCGCGTCGGCAGAAGCCGAAAAAGTGTTGCGTTCCTGCCTCGCCTGACCAACGCGCAGCCGGGCTGCAAGGTGCCGAATTTCAGTTCAAATCCTTCTCGTCCACGAGCATCTGGGCGGCGGTGTCGGTCAGGCGATCGATCTGGTCGAGCAGTCTGTTGAATTCGTCGGCGGGTTCGTCGTGGCCCCGACCGTCGCCGCGGCGATCGCTCGAAGTTGTGGGCGCCCGCGGTCACGTCAGGTCTTGCCGGACCTGTGTTTGCGCTGTGCATGCTGACACCGACTTCACCACGATGGTGGCGACACTGGCCGCCACATCGTTCCTGGTCGGCTTTCACCTCGGCCCGATCCTTGCGATCGCGCAGACGGTTGCAAAACCGAGCATGCGGGCACTGGCATCCGCCATCGTGCTGCTGACAGCCGCCGGATTTGGCCAAGGCATCGGTCCGCTCGGGGTCGGGATGCTCAACGACGCGCTGAAAAACGATTTTGGAGCCCAGGCCGTGCGCTATTCGCTGCTGTCGGCCGCTAGTCACGACCACGGTTGGGGCCTTATTGTTCATCTGGGCGGCGCGGTCTGTACGGGGCGACATTCAGCGGGCGGCCTAGCCGCACGGCTCGCCCTCCTTCCTTCTCATTGTTTCCAATGGAATTTTTAGCCTTTACCGGCTGCGGTGCCCGCCGTTGCGGCTCCCGATCTGTGCGCGCCGTCACGGAAATATCAGGACGAAAGCAGGCCAAAAACCGGCCGAATGAAACCATTTTGACGGAACCGCGAAACGATCCTGAAACACACGCGGCGTAATTGTCTCACCAACAGGACGCGGCAGGCGTCCGGGAGGCTCAGATGAACCACTCAATTCACTCAGCGGATCGCAGTACGCACCTGAAGATCGTGGTCGTCGCCATGGTGGCGGGTATCGCGGTTGCGGCTTTCGGCATCTCCGCCCGGAACTGCGCGGATTACACCGAGACCGCGCAGGTCGTGAAGGCCGGCAAGGCAGTGGTCGTCACCAGCTCGAGCACCTCGACGGTCCGTTAAACGATATCACTGGAATTGGAATAAAACGGCCGCCTCAAGGGCGGCCTTTTTGTTTGCGGCAGTCTCGGAAGATCTACGTCAAGCCATTGATAAAATGGCGCGAGAGAACGGGACGTCGAACCCGCGGCCTCCGCCGTGACAGGGCGGCGCTCTAACCAACTGAGCTACTCCCGCGGATGCCGTAATCAGATCCTGATCCGCGCAGAACCGAGGGCATAAAGGGCCGCCCCCGCTTAGTCAAGGACGTTGCGAATCCCGTGCCAAACGGGGGTTTCTGTGATGTGTAATGCAAATTGCGGCCTGTTTTCAGGCAAAACAGCGCAGGCAGCGCTCGCCCGAATCGTTTAAGGCCTGATACGTTGGGTTTCTTGAACCCTCCGCACTCTGGTTGCACCGGACCCCGGGTTTCATGTCACCACGCAAGGCGTTTTCCCGGCGCGGGCCGGTTTCACAAACGCGCTAAAGCCATTCAACCAACGAGGAGGGCCAGATATGGCGAAGAAAGCAGCGACCCCAGCCACCATCACACTCAAGCATCTGGCGGCAGCGCTGGCCGAGGAACATGACCTGTCGAAGAAGGCCGCCGAGGCGATCCTGACCGACATGGTCGGCAAGATCGCAAAACACCTGAAGAAGGGCGAGCGGGTTCGTATCGTTGGGCTCGGCATCCTCCAGGTCCGCAAGCGCGCCGCCCGCATGGGCCGCAACCCCGCCACCGGCGAACCGCTCCCGATCAAGGCCAGCAAGAAGGTCGCCTTCCGCGCCGCCAAGGAACTCAAGGAAGCCGTCTAAGCCGGCACTCCCCGATTGACCAGAAGCGTCATTCCGGCGGGGACCCGGAACGGCGCTTTTCTGTTATAGAGCGCTTCCCTTGCCCAGCTTTGCGGATCGTCATGCCGGCCTCAGCCCTCACCTTCACCCACGATGTCACCGAGCGCTTCCTGCGCTATGTCGTGATCGACACCCAGTCCGATCCGACATCGCCGACCTGCCCTTCCACCGAGAAGCAGAAGGATCTCGGCCGCGTGCTGGCTTCGGAGTTGCAGGCGATCGGGCTCGCAGACGCCCATCTCGACGAGCACGGCTATGTCTACGCGACGATCCCGGCCAATACCGACAAAAAGGTGCCGGTGATCTGTTTCTGCTCGCACATGGACACGTCGCCGGATTGCACCGGCGCCAACGTCAAGCCGCAGGTCGTGAAGAATTACCAGGGCGGCGACATCGTGCTGCCGGCCGATCCCACCCAGGTGATCCGCGCCGCCGACCATCCCGCGCTCGCCGACCAGATCGGCCACGACATCATCACGACCGACGGCACCACGCTGCTGGGCGCCGACAACAAGGCCGGGCTCGCCGAGATCATGGATGCGGCGCGGTTCCTGATTCAAAATCCGCATATCAGGCACGGCACCATCAAGATCCTGTTCACGCCCGACGAGGAGATCGGCCGCGGCGTCGACAAGGTCGACCTGAAGAAGCTCGGCGCCGACTTCGCCTATACGATGGACGGCGAAACCGCCGGGAATATCGAGGACGAAACCTTTTCGGCCGACGGCGCCACCATCACCATCGAGGGCGTCTCGACCCATCCCGGCTTCGCCAAGGGCAAGATGGAGCACGCGATCAAGATCGCGGCCGCCATCGTCGACCGCCTGCCCAGGGACACCTGCTCGCCGGAGACCACCGAGGGCAAGGAAGGCTTTCTGCATCCGATCGGCATCAGGGGCGCGCTGGAGAAAGCCACCATCGGCTTCATCGTGCGCGATTTCACCGACGAGGGGCTGCAGCAAAAGGAAGCCCTGCTCGAAGGCATCGTCAAAGAGGTGATGAAGGATTATCCGCGCTCGACCTACCGGATGGAGGTCAAGCCGCAATACCGCAACATGAAGCAGGTGATCGACCGCCACCCGCGAGACCGTCGACTACGCCATCGAGGCGATCAAGCGCGCAGGCCTGACGCCGGTGCGAAGCTCGATCCGCGGCGGCACCGACGGCTCGCGGCTGTCGTTCATGGGCCTGCCCTGCCCCAACATCTTCGCCGGCGAACACGCGTTCCACTCGCGGCTGGAATGGGTCAGCCGACAGGACATGGAAAAGGCCGCGGAGACGATTGTGCACCTGGCCATGATCTGGGAAGAACGGGCTTAGTCGTTTCGACGACGCTCCATCCCGTCATTGCCTGCGACAAACGCGAAGCGTTTGCGCAACGGAGCGATGGCGACGTGGTATAAGCCAGGTACGCCGCGTTTTCAAAAACGAGGAGCTCTACCATGCGGTTGTCCAAGGTCGCCGTTTTGGCGCTTATCGTTGGAACTACCGGCTCAATGTCCGCGTCTCCGTCTCCAGCGCTGGCCGCTTCCGACTGTCCAAAATTGGTAGAACTGGCGGATTGGGGCGAGAACTCGACCGGCGACATCAGCGTCGCGGCCGGAGCAAAGCTGCCTGTTTCCGATCACGATGCGCGGCACGGTGACCAGTTCGGAGATTCTTCAAAAGCCGGCACACGGCAAGTTGAAGAAGCTCAACGCAACGACGTACGAATACAAGGCGAAGGCCAGATACAAGGGAAGCGATAGCTTTGCCATCAAAGCAACGGGTCAGGGGCCGACGGCTTCCGGCACGTCGGTCATTACCGTGCAAGCGACAATCAAATAGCGCTCCTCGTCCATTGCATGGCCGCACGGCGCCGTTCGACAGATTATCTTATTCCAGCGATCCCCTGAGACCTCTGACACCCGTATTCGGGGTAACTCGCTCGCCGATTCTCAGGAGAGGCGGACGGACGAACCTCACGGTGTTCGGACGCAGTGATGACTCGAACGACGATCGCGCCGAGCAGAAGCAGCATGAGCAGAATCAGACCGACCCGGGCCGGAGTTAGCTGCAGATCGGACAAACGCATCGTTACTGCATCCATGCGCATCACCACCAGCCCCGTGCGACACAAGCGTCGCTGAATCGTCAGGCGATTTGGTGGCGTGGCGATGGCTATCCGGCGTTCAATAGGAATGGGGTCAGTCGCCGGGATTGGAAAAGGCCGTGCAGCATCTTGCATCCGGCGATGATTTGGGAGGCGCGGGCGTGCGCTCTGCCGTCATTGCGAGCCAACAGGGCGCGCATTCGCGCGACCCGTTGGCTCGCCATGACGGCGTGCGCGCGAGGTTGCCCCTCTCCGCTACGACGCCCTTGCCGTGACGATCCAGACCGACGCCGGCAGCAGCACCGCGTCGCCCTTGGCGAACGGCGTCAGCGCTTCGCGAATGGAAGTCGCGGCGGCCTTGCGGAGTTCTTCCGGCTGGCCATCCAGCGCGCGGCTGACCGGGCCGATTTCGAGCGCGCCCTGCACCGCGCCATCGAGGCCTCGGCCGATCGCGGAATCCAGCAGCAGCGGACACGGCTCCATCTCGACGCCGGTAAAGCCGGCCGCATCGAGAATCGCGGCGGACGCGCGCCTCCGAGGCAAACGCAAACGGCCCGGGATCTTCCGGCCCCTGCTGCGGCAGTTTTGGCACGTGCTTGTAGGCGGCCTGCAGCGGCGCCATGAAGAACGGGTTTTCGCGCGGCTCGCGCCAGCAGGCGAAGGCCAGCCGGCCCGAGGGCCGCAGCGCCTTGCGCATGTTGGCAAACGACAGCGCGGGATCGGCGAAGAACATCACGCCGAACCGCGAGGCCAGCACATCGAAACTGGCGGGCTCGAACGGATAGACGGTCGCGTCCGCCAGCACGAAATCGATCGAAAGGTCCTTCGGCGCACTCTGCCGCGCCCGCTCCAGCATCGGGCCGGATATGTCGACGCCGAGCACATGGCCTGACGGCGCGACCTCTCGCGCGAACGCGATCGCCGTGGCGCCGCTGCCGCAGCCGACATCGATGACGCGCTCGCCCGGCTTCAGCTTCGCCCGATCGATCACGAGGTCGGCGACCGGCTTGAGCAGCACGTCCTGCGCCGCCTGCCGCTCGCGCCCAGCGCTGGCCGGCGGGGCCGTTCCAGTAGGCGACCTGGTCGGCGTTTTGTTCGTGGCCGGTGGGGGCGTCCATGTGCGCGGTCCTCTTTCTATTTCGGAACGTTCAGTTTTCGCGCATGGGATTCGAACAGTCCGCCTTCGCTCTTCGAGCTTCGGCGCGACAGCCTTCGCGCTTCACGCCCCGGCTGGCAGCCCAGCCCGCAGCGCGAAGGCTGGTAGGCGGCGACGAGATTTCGAACTGCCGACCCTCTCGGTGTAAACGAGATGCTCTAACCAGCTGAGCTAGCCGCCCTTACCTTCGCTTGTTTAGCGCCGCCGTGCCCCTTGACGCAAGCCATGCCGCACCAACAAAAACGGCGCCCGAAGGCGCCGTTTTATCGTTTTACAATCAACCGGATCAGTGGGCCGTAAGCCCACCGGCCGCCTCGTCGCCGCCGTCAGCCTTGACCGGCACCTTGGTGTCCTCTTCCCAGACGATCGGCACCGGTGCGCGGACCAGCGCCTTGGCGGTGACGTCGTCGAGCCGGGCCACCGGGATGATCTCCATGCCGCCCTTGATCGCATCGGAAATCTCCGTGAGATCCTTGGCGTTGTCCTCGGGGATCAGCACCGTCTTGATGCCGCCACGGGCGGCCGCCAACAGCTTCTCCTTCAGGCCGCCGATCGGCAGCACGCGACCACGCAGCGTGATCTCGCCGGTCATCGCGACATCGTGGCGAACCGGGATGCCGGTCATGACCGAGATGATCGCGGTCGCCATCGCGACACCCGCCGACGGTCCGTCCTTCGGGGTCGCCCCCTCCGGCACGTGGACGTGGATGTCGCGCCGGTCGAACAGCGGCGGCTCGATGCCGTAGTTGATCGCCCGCGAGCGGACGTAGGACGCCGCCGCCGAGATCGACTCCTTCATCACGTCGCGCAGATTGCCCGTGACCGTCATCTTGCCCTTGCCGGGCATCATGACGCCTTCGATGGTCAGCAGCTCGCCGCCGACATCGGTCCAGGCAAGGCCGGTGACGATACCGACCTGCGGCTCGCTTTCGATCTCGCCGTAGCGGTACTTCGGCACGCCGAGGAACTCTTCGAGAGTCTTCTCGGTGACCTTGACCGACTTCTTCTTGGAGATCATCAGCTCCTTCACCGCCTTGCGGGCGAGTGTCGACAGCTCACGCTCCAGATTACGCACGCCCGCTTCGCGGGTGTAGCGGCGGATCATCAGCAACAAGGCATCGTCGTCGATCGACCATTCCTTGGAATCGAGACCATGCTTGGCGATGGCGTTCGGGATCAGATGCTTGCGCGCGATCTCGACCTTCTCGTTCTCGGTGTAGCCGGCGATCCGGATGATCTCCATGCGGTCCATCAGCGGGCCGGGAATATTCAGCGTATTCGCGGTCGTGATGAACATGACGTTCGACAGATCGTAGTCGACCTCCAGATAGTGGTCGTTGAAGGTCCGTTCTGCTCGGGGTCGAGGACCTCAAGCAGCGCCGACGACGGATCGCCGCGGAAATCGGCGCCCATCTTGTCGATCTCGTCCAGCAGGAACAGCGGATTCGAGGTCTTCGCCTTGCGCATCGACTGGATGATCTTGCCGGGCATCGAGCCGATATAGGTGCGGCGGTGACCGCGGATCTCGGCTTCATCGCGCACGCCGCCGAGCGACACGCGCACGAATTCGCGGCCCGGTCGCCTTCGCGATCGACTTGCCGAGCGAGGTCTTGCCGACGCCGGGAGGCCCGACCAGGCACAGGATCGGTCCGGTCAGCTTGTTGGCGCGCGACTGCACCGCGAGATACTCGACGATGCGGTCCTTGACCTTCTCGAGCCCGTAGTGGTCGTTGTCCAGCACGGCCTGCGCCGCCTCGAGGTCCTTCTTGACCTTGGACTTCTTGTTCCACGGGATCGACAGCAGCCAGTCGAGATAGTTGCGCACGACGGTCGCTTCCGCGGACATCGGCGACATCTGGCGCAGCTTCTTCAACTCGTGCTGCGCCTTCTCCCGCGCTTCCTTGGAAAGCTTGGTCTTGGCAATCTTCTCTTCCAGATCGGCCAGCTCATCGCGACCTTCGTCGTCGCCGAGCTCCTTCTGGATCGCCTTCATCTGCTCGTTCAGGTAATACTCGCGCTGGGTCTTCTCCATCTGGCGCTTGACGCGCGAGCGGATGCGCTTCTCGACCTGCAGCACCGAGATTTCGCTCTCCATCAGGCCCAGCACCTTCTCCAGGCGCTGCGTGACGGACAACGTCTCCAGGATGCCCTGGCGATCGGCGATCTTGACGGCGAGATGCTGCGCGACCTGATCGCTGAGCTTGGCGAAGTCAGTGATCGCCTGAACCACGCCGACGACTTCGGCGGAGATCTTCTTGTTCAGCTTCACATAGCTTTCGAAGTCGGACACGACCGAGCGCGCCAGGGCTTCGGCTTCAACCGAATTGGCGTCGGTGTCGGCGAGCGCCACTGCGGTCGCCTCGTAATATTCGCTGCGGTCGGAATATTTCTGCACACGCGCGCGCTCGAGCCCTTCGACCAGCACCTTCACGGTGCCGTCGGGAAGCTTCAGCAGCTGCAGCACGCTGGCAAGCGTACCGACCTCATAGATCGAATCCGGGCTTGGATCGTCGTCGGACGCGTTCTTCTGCGTCGCGAGCAGGATCAGCGCGTCGTTCTTCATCACCTCTTCGAGGGCGCGGATCGACTTCTCGCGGCCGACGAACAGCGGCACGATCATGTGCGGGAAAACGACGATGTCGCGAAGCGGCAGCACCGGATAGGAGTGGCTTTCGCCGAGAACGATGGTTGGCCGGGTTTTTGGGGTCGTCATGGCCTTATTCCTTTTGTTTTGCCCCCTTGCACGCAGTCCGCTTCGCTTGCGCAACCGCCACAAGGTGCCGGGAGTTCCGGGTCACTCGGCCGCCTTCGCTGCCGCCTCTCACCGGATGATTTTGCGACGAATCTCGAACATGATTTCCGCCACCATGGGCATTAGGTGGCTATCGGGTATGGGGGTGTCAAGTCACGGAAAATGACCGCAAATTGCGGGTCAGACGCGCGAAAAACGCTTACGCTACAACGGCCGCCGGAAGCTCCGGCAGCCGCGCTTATCGGGAGTAGTCAAGGCCTGGTCGGCCGACACGTATCAGGCGCTGGCGCTGCTTTCGACGGCCCGGTCCGAACGGTCCGCATAGATGTAGAGCGGACGGGCCGTTCCCTCGACCACTTCGCGCGAGATCACAACCTCTTCGACGCCTTCCAGACCCGGCAGATCGAACATGGTCTCGAGCAGGATGCTTTCGAGGATCGAACGCAGGCCGCGCGCACCGGTCTTGCGCTCGATCGCCTTGCGGGCGACCGCGCCAAGCGCCTCGTCGGCGAAGGTGAGCTCGATGTTCTCCATTTCGAACAGCCGCTGGTATTGCTTCACCAGCGCGTTCTTCGGATCGGTCAGGATCTTCTTCAGCGAGGTCTCGTCGAGGTCCTCCAGCGTCGCCACCACCGGCAGACGGCCGACGAATTCCGGGATCAGGCCGTACTTCAGCAGGTCTTCCGGCTCGACATGGCGGAAGATTTCGCCGGTGCGGCGGTCTTCGGGCGCCAGAACCTGGGCGGCGAAACCGATCGAGGTCGAACGTCCGCGCGCGGAGATGATCTTCTCGAGGCCGGAGAAGGCGCCGCCGCAGATGAACAGGATGTTGGTGGTGTCGACCTGCAGGAACTCCTGCTGCGGATGCTTGCGGCCGCCCTGCGGAGGCACGGAGGCGACGGTGCCTTCCATGATCTTCAACAGCGCCTGCTGCACGCCCTCGCCCGACACGTCGCGGGTGATCGACGGATTGTCGGACTTGCGGCTGATCTTGTCGATTTCGTCGATATAGACGATGCCGCGCTGCGCGCGCTCGACATTGTAGTCGGCCGACTGCAGCAGCTTCAGGATGATGTTCTCGACGTCCTCGCCGACGTAACCGGCTTCGGTCAGCGTCGTCGCATCCGCCATCGTGAACGGCACGTCGAGAATCCGCGCCAGCGTCTGCGCCAGCAGCGTCTTGCCCGAACCGGTCGGACCGATCAGCAGGATGTTCGACTTCGCGAGTTCGACGTCGTTGTGCTTGGTCTGGTGATTGAGCCGCTTGTAGTGGTTGTGGACGGCGACCGAGAGCACCTTCTTGGCATGGCTCTGGCCGATCACGTAATCGTCCAGCACCTTGCAGATTTCCTTCGGCGTCGGGATGCCGTCGCGCGACTTCACCAGCGAAGACTTGTTCTCCTCGCGGATGATGTCCATGCAGAGTTCGACGCATTCGTCGCAGATGAATACGGTGGGACCCGCGATGAGTTTGCGGACTTCGTGCTGGCTCTTGCCACAGAACGAGCAATACAGCGTGTTCTTGGAGTCGCTCGTGCCAACCTTACTCATTCCTGTCTCCGTCCGCCGTTCGATCCGTTACCCGATCGACCCATTCCGGTACACTCACCGGACCTAAAGGTAGATAGAGCAAATTCCGTACCAGAAAAGACCCTAACTCAAATACACACCGTGCGAATCACGGTTTCTCGAATCCCCCGCGATCTTAACCCATCCCATACAGCCAACCATGCTGACACCCGACTATCAAGAATTCGCTAATCGGGGCCGGAGCCGCTACCCGTGACAATACCGTGATTTGTGGCATTCGCACGGGGAGAAGTTCACGAAATCGACCGAGCGTTGCGCAACTGCCACGCAGCAAAACCAGCACGAAAGCGGAACTTTCGGCCCATGCGGGGGCATAGGCACGCGGCTTTCGGCCATATTTGCCGGTTCAACCAAACGTTAAGGTCAACGCGGGGTGTCGCAATCCGTTACCTTACGGGGTTTTCGTCGGCATCCCCTCTTCGGGACGCTTGTCGATCACCTTGTCGACGATGCCGAAGTCGCGGGCCATGTCGGCGGTCAGGAATTTGTCGCGCTCGAGCGCATCCTCGATCGCCTTGTAGGTCTGGCCGGTGTGCTTCACGTAGATTTCGTTGAGGCGCTTCTTGAGATTCAGGATCTCCTGCGCATGCAGCATGATGTCGGTGGCCTGGCCCTGGAAGCCGCCGGACGGCTGATGCACCATGATGCGCGAATTCGGCAGCGAGAAGCGCATGTCCTTTGCGCCGGCCGCGAGCAGCAGCGAGCCCATCGAGGCCGCCTGCCCGGTGCACAGCGTCGACACCGGCGGACGGATGAATTGCATGGTGTCGTAGATCGCAAGCCCCGATGTCACCACGCCGCCAGGCGAGTTGATGTACATCGAGATTTCCTTCTTCGGATTCTCGGCTTCGAGGAACAGAAGCTGCGCGACAACCAGTGTCGACATGCCGTCTTCGACCGGGCCGGTCAGGAAGATGATGCGCTCTTTCAGAAGCCGCGAGAAAATGTCGTAGGCGCGTTCACCGCGGTTGGTCTGCTCGACCACCATGGGCACGAGGTTCATGTAGGTTTCAACGGGATCGCGCATTAGTCACCCCAAGGGTTAGTAGAAGGGTTCATAGAGGGTTAGGTAGAAACAGCGGGGGCGAACATCCATCGGCAAGGCAGGCCAATCGTAAAGATTGCCGCGCGCGGACGAACGTCCCGTGATGCAGGACTTCAACTCAGAACTCGCGGGTAAGCGAGCCACCCACAGATATGAGCCAATTTCCCGGCGACAAGACCGGGCCATTGCGAGCCGAATGAGACGAGTTCAAGCTGATTCGCAGGCAATCTCATAGCGACGGATGCCGTCGCCACTCCGCTTTTGCCGTTCATCATTAACATCAACCTGACCAAACCGGTCAGGCTGCGCTCTTTTCGTCGTCTTCCTTGAGCAGGTCATCGCGCGAGACCTTCTTCTCGGTCACGTTGGCGAGTTCGAGGATGAAATCGACCACCTTGTCTTCATAGATCGGCGCACGAAGCTGGGCCAGCGCATTGGCATTGCTGCGGTAGTAGTCCCAGACTTCCTTCTCGCGGCCGGGCATCGAACGCGCCCGCTCGATCACCGCACGGCTGACTTCGTCGTCGGTCACGGTGATCTTGTTCTTCTCGCCGATCTCCGACAGCACGAGGCCAAGCCGGACGCGGCGGTCGGCGATCTTCTGGTACTCTTCCTTCGCGGCCTCTTCGGTGGTGTCCTCGTCGGCAAAGGTCTTGCCGGAGGATTCCATCTCGGCCTTGATCGAGTTCCACATCAGGTTGAACTCTTCCTCGATCAGCGACGGCGGCGCCTCGAATTTGTGGCTGTCGTCGAGACGGTCGAGCAGCGCGCGCTTGACGCGCTGGCGCGTGGCCCCTGCGAACTCGGCGACCAGCCGCTCGCGCGCGGCTTCCTTGAGCTTGTCGAGCGATTCCAGGCCGAGCGTCTTGGCGAACTCGTCGTCGATCTTGGCCTCACCCGGGGCTTCGATCAGGGTCGCCGTGGTCTCGAATTCGGCCGGCTGGCCGGCGAGCTTCTCGCTGGCGTAATTCTTGGGGAATGACACTTTCAGCGTACGGGTTTCGCCGGTTCCGATGCCGACGAGCTGTTCCTCAAAGCCCGGAATGAACTGATTGGCGCCGATCACCACCGGGATACCCTCGCCGGTGCCGCCGTCGAACAGTTCGCCGTTGATGCTGCCCTTGAAGCTGATCGTGACGCGATCGCCGGTTTCGGCCTTGGCGCCCTCGGACTTTCGCCGAATAGGGACGGTTCTGGTCGGCGATGCGCTTGATCGCCTCATCGACCTCGACATCGGTCACTTCGACCACCGGCTTCTCCACCGAGAAGGTCTTGAAATCGGCGAGCTGGATCGTCGGCACCACCTCGATCGCCACCGTGTAGGTCAGATCGGTCTTGCCGGCGAGCAGCTCCTCGACCTCGGCCTGTTCGGTCGGCATGGTGATCTTCGGCTCGGTCGCGAGGCGGAAGCCGCGGTCGGTGAAGATCTGCGTGTTGGTGTCGCGGATGGTCTGGTCGATGGTCTCGGCCATCACAGAGCGGCCGTACACCTTCTTCAAATGGCTCACCGGCACCTTGCCGGGACGGAAGCCGTTGAGCTTCACCTTGTCCTTGAGGTCGACCAGCTTGGCGTCCGCCTTGGCATCCAGATCCGATGCGGGAACGCTGACCTTGAACTCGTGCTTCAATCCCTCGGCGAGGGTTTCGGTGACCTGCATGGTGTCAATCTTCTTCCGCTTGCGCCGGGCCAGAGCGGCCCGGCAGTGTCAAATGTTCGAGGCGTGGCCTTGCAGCCTTCGCCGGTGGCTCGGCTGACCCTCGCTTCCCGACCGGGAAGCAGGCCCTCCAGTATTCTTCATGCAAACGCTTGGATAGAGCGCTTGGTGCGGGCGGAGGGACTCGAACCCCCACAACTTTCGTCACTGGAACCTAAATCCAGCGCGTCTACCAGTTCCGCCACGCCCGCGTGAAAAGCATCCATACCCGGCCGCGATGCCGCGGGCGGCGGGCTTATAACATGAGCCTACACCTCCGCAGCAAAAAAATGGCCCTTTTTGACAGCACCGGGGCAAGGCGTCACAGCTAGGACAGATACAACAAAAATGGTCCGGGTCGGTCCGATGGCAAGCCCTGAATTTCCGCTGGATCGACGCGGGTTTTTGACCGGTCTGGGCGCGGCCGCCCTCGCCCCGACATGGCCTTTGGCGGGGCGGGCTCAGCCCCGGTCCGCGCTGGCTTTGCAAGCCAAGGCCGACAGCGTTGCCCTCCGCCCGAACGCCCCGCCCACGCCGATCTGGTCGCTGCACGGGCCCGAGCTTCGCTCCAAGCGTGGTGAGATCCTCGATATCGCCTTCGGCAACGAACTGCCCGTGCCGGCCGTCCTCAATTGGCGCGGGATCGATGGCGTACCGGCGGCCGAACCGCTGACGGGCCGGCCTCCGCTCGCGGCTGGCGGCAAGGACGCCTTGCAACTGCCACTGCGCCACGCCGGGACCTTCCTGTGCGACCTCACCCTGCTGGGGGACGGACAACCGCGCCCGTCGCGGGCACGGGCGCTGATCGTCCAGGAAAGCGAAGCCGTCGCCGTCGACCGTGACGAGGTGCTCCTGATCGAGGACTGGCGGATCGGGCCAGATGGAACCGCGATCGTCCCGGCAACCGCCCCCGGCGACGCCCTGCCAATCCATACGATTAACGGCCAGACTTCGCTCGATCTCTCAGCCCGGATCAACGAACGGGTCAGGCTGCGTATCATCAGTGGATGCCAACGCGCTGTTGTTGCTATTAAACTGGAGGGGCTTGAGGTTCGCGTAATGGCCATCGACGGCCAGCCGGCCGAGCCGTTCCAGGCCCGCAACGGCGCGCTGGTGCTGGCGCCGGGCGGCCGGGCCGACGTCTTCATCGATGTCACATTGCCGACAGGCACTTCCACTCCGATCCTCCTGCACGACGGCAAGGAGGCCCGCCCGGTCGGCAGGATCGTCGTCTCGGGCGAGCCGCCGATCCGCACCGCGCCGCTGCCGCCAGCCCCGCCGCTGCCCTCCAATGGCCTGCCCGACCGGCTCGACCTCAAGAACGCCACCCGGGTCGATCTGGCGCTCGGCGGTCCCCAGGGCGACTGGGTGCCGCCCGCCAAATTCATCGCCACCGCGCCGCCCGCCTTCCGCGTCAAGGGCGACCGCACCGTCGTGCTGGCCCTGACCAACCGCGCCGCCATCGCCACCGTCTTCCATCTGCACGGTCATCACTTCCGCCTGCTCGACCGGCTCGACGACGGCTGGAAGCCGTTCTGGCTGGATACGCTGGCGATCGAGCCGGGCCAGACCCATCGCATCGCCTTCCGCGCCGAATATCCGGGGCGCTATCTGATCGAATCCGTCGCCACCGACTGGGCGGCACCGCGGCTGGTGCGGTGGTACGCTGTCGAATGAGGAGGAAACCATGAGCAAATCCGTTCCCGCCATCCGCGGCGTCAAGGCGCGCGCTGTCGTCGTGCCGCTCGCGCGCCCCTTGAAAAACGCCTTTGGCGTGTTCGACGCGGGGCCGCTGGTCTTGATCGACGTCGAGACCGATCAGGGCGTGACCGGCCACGCCTACATTTTCGCCTACGCGAATCTGACGCTGAAGCCGCTGGTGCATTTGATCGAAGAGATCGGGCGCGAGCTCACCGGCAAGCCCATCGCCCCCTACGACCTGATGGCGGCGATGGACGCCAAATTCCGCCTGCTCAGCTGGCAGGGACTCGTCGGCATGGCGGTGTCAGGCCTCGACATGGCCTATTGGGATGCGCTCGGCCAGGTGGCCGGCAAACCCGTCGTCGAACTGCTCGGCGGTTCGCCCAAACCGGTCAAGGCGTATGACAGCTACGGCGTGGTCGATCCCAAAGCCGACGAACGCGCGCTGCGCCGCTCGCTCGAACAGGGCTTTCGCGGCATCAAGATCAAGGGCGGCGACGGCGATGCCGCCAACGACGAGCGCGTGGTCAAGGGCGTGCGCGCGCTGCTTGGCCCCGATGTCGCGCTGATGATCGATTTCAACCAGTCGCTCGATCCCGGCGGAAGCCACACGCCGCATCGCCCGCCTCGCCCCGTATGATTTGCACTGGATCGAAGAACCGGTGCCGCAGGAAAATCTGTCGGGACACGCAAAAGTGCGCGAGACGTCACCGACGCCGATCCAGGCCGGCGAGAACTGGTGGTTCCCGCGCGGCTTTGCCGAAGCGATCGAAGCCGGCGCCAGCGACTTCATCATGCCCGACCTGATGAAGTGCGGCGGCGTCACCGGCTGGCTGCAGGTCGCCGCGCAAGCGAAAGCCGCCAACATTCCGATGTCGAGCCATCTGTTTGCAGAGGCCAGCGCCCATATGCTCGCGGTGACACCAACCGCGCACTGGCTCGAATTCCTGGATTTTGCCGGCGTGATCCTCGCCCACCCTGCCGAGATCGTCGATGGCACGGTGACGGCGCGAGGACCGGGTCTCGGGCTGGAATGGAATGAGACGGCGGTGGCGAAATATCTGGTCGCGTAGGATGGGTGAGCGCAGCGAAACTCATCAGCTCCGGTTGATATCGTACGGATGATGGATTTCGCTTTCGCGCTACCCATCCTACGAGACTGACGCGCGCGTCCAGAGATAGCGCGCGTCCGGCTCCTTCTCTTCATTGCGGACACCGTCGGTTTCCTCGACAAGCGCAAAGCCCCGCGCCTCGTAAAAGCGTCGCGCTGACAGATTGCGCTGAAAGGTCCAAAGCTGGAGGCAATCGAACGCGCGCTTTGCGACCTGCAGCAATTCGGTACCGACGCCGCGTCCCTGCACTTCCGGCAGCACATACAACTGGTCGATCCAGTCGCTCCGGAAGGCGATGATCCCGGCCAGTGCACCGCCCTCGAAAGCCCCGTGCACCTGACACCCCGTGAACACGCGTTCCCGGTAGAACCACCGGTCTTCTTCGGGCGTGTGCAGACCGGTGAGCCAAGGCAATGCATGGTCGAATGCCACGCGATGGACGCCTGCCGCGGCGTCCATGTCGGCAAGTTCGAGTTGCCTAATACTCAATCCCGAATTCGTCATAGAGTCGCCTGAACACCGCGGGCAGCACCTCCGGCAGATCTTCCGCGATCAGCCCCGGTCCCGCCTCGCCCGCGGCTTCGCCGTGCATCCAGACGCCGATGCAGGCGGCCTCGAACGCCGGCACGCCCTGCGCCAGCAACGCTGCGATCATTCCCGCCAGCACGTCGCCGGCGCCGGCGGTGGCCAGCCAGGGCGGCGCGTTGGAGGCGATGCTGGCGCGGCCATCCGGCGATGCCACCACCGTATCCGGTCCCTTCAGCAGCACCACCGCGCCGCAGCGTTCGGCGGCGTCGCGCACCCGCTCCAGTTTGGAGCGGCCGGGATGCTTGTTGCTGATGTCGCTGAACAGGCGCGGAAACTCGCCTTCATGCGGCGTGAGGACGACGCGGGCGTCCTCGCTCGCCTTGATCTGCTCAAACAACCGCTCCGGCGCTTCGGCAAAACTCGTCAGCGCGTCGGCGTCGAGCACGAGGCCGCGTTTCGCCGCCAGTGCGGTGTGGACGAAATCGCGCGTGCGGGCGCTGACGCCGGCGCCCGGCCCGATCACGATGGAATTCAGGCGCCTGTCGCCGATCATGTCGGCGAATTCGATCGCGGTATCGACGGGGCGAACCATCACCGCGGTCAGCGCCGCGGCGTTCACAGCCAGCGCGTCGCGTGGCGAGGCCACGGTCACCACCCCGGCCCCTGCCCGCAGCGCACCGCGCGCCGCAAGCCGCGCCGCGCCGGTGGAAGCCAGTTCGCCCGACAGTACGACGGCATGGCCGCGGGCGTATTTGTGGCCATCGATGTCGGGCACGGGGAAGGATTTTTGCCAGCTTTGCGGCACGATCTCCGATGTCTGCGGCCGGATCTCCTCGAGCACGTGGGGATCGATGCCGATATCGGCGACACGCACCCGGCCGCAATGCTTGCGTCCGGGCATCAGCAGATGCGCCGGCTTGCGGCGGAAGAAGGTCACGGTCTCCACGGCGTTGATCGCAGCGCCCATCACCGCGCCGGTCGTGCCGTTGATCCCGCTCGGCAGGTCGACGGCGAGCACCGGCGCACCGTTGGCGTTGACCGCCTCGATCATCTCGAGCGGGTCGCCCTTGACGGCACGGTTGAGCCCGGCGCCGAACAGCGCGTCGATGATCAGCGCCGGCTTGCCGATCGCCTGCGGGTTGAACGGCAGCACCGGATACTTCCAGCCGCGTGCAGCGAGCGCGGCATCGCCGTGCAGGCTGTCGCGCTCGCACAGCAGGATGACCGAGACATCGCGGCCCCGCGCGGCGAGTTCGGCCGCCGCCACAAACCCGTCGCCGCCATTGTTGCCGCGGCCGGCGACCACCATGATCGGCCCTTCCTCGACGAGAGCCATCGCGGCTTCGGCCACGGCCTGCCCTGCGCTCATCATCAGCGCGAAGCCGGGCGTGCCGGCGGCGATCGTCAGCCGGTCGGCACGCTCCATCTCAGTCGTGGTCAAAACTTCCATGCCGAATCCTCGATCCGTCAGCCTTTTCTGGAGGCACATCGCGCCACGTCTCGCGGTCCGCCCGGCCTCGCCTGCACATGATTTGACCTGTTTGCCTATTTCGTAGGCTCAGCTATCATGCCGTGTCCAGCTCAACCTCTTCCACCTGCCTGTTAAAAGTCTGATAACGTTCCGAAATCAGCCGCGTTAACAACTTGGCATAGACCCTGCTTTTGAGGAAGCCGGTTAGAATACCGAGCTTATGATCGTCGCAGTTCGCGTCAATTATGAGCAACCCGGCTTGCTTTGCCGGATGCAAGGATCAAACCAGACGGCGCCAGGGAAATTCACCAGGCCGCGACATCGAAACCAACTGCCATTTGGAAATGCCCGGGAGGCGCTCTGTGAAGAAGATTGAAGCCATCATCAAGCCATTCAAGCTCGACGAGGTGAAAGAGGCGCTTCAGGAAGTCGGACTGCAGGGCATCACGGTCACCGAAGCCAAGGGCTTTGGCCGGCAGAAGGGACACGCCGAACTCTATCGCGGTGCGGAATACATCGTCGACTTCCTGCCCAAGGTGAAAATCGAGATCGTGATCGGCGACGAGCTGGTCGAGAAGGCGATCGACGCGATCCGCCGCGCGGCTCAAACCGGACGCATCGGCGACGGCAAGATCTTCGTCTCCAACATCGAGGAAGCGATCCGGATCAGAACCGGAGAATCCGGGCTGGACGCTATCTAAGCCGGGTGCTATCCGAATTTTGCGACTGGAAACAGGAAAAGGGCTGCTTCGGCAGCCTGATTTCGTTCGCGATATCCCATCGGACCATTTGCGAAATGTCGTGCCGTCTATAGCGTTTGCAAGCGAAGTGGAAACCGGTTCGCAGCAAGAAACCGCGTCAGAACAAAAGACTGGGGCCAGGCTCTGATCCTGTCAGGACCGGTCAAGGCTCCAGAATCCTGGAAACCGACCCGTAGTAGCCAAAAGGGGTATTCATGAAGACCGCCAAAGACGTCCTGAAATCGATCAAGGACAACGACGTGAAATACGTCGACCTGCGCTTCACCGATCCGCGCGGCAAGTGGCAGCACGTGACTTTCGACATCAGCATGATCGACGAGGAGATCTTTGCCGAGGGCACGATGTTCGACGGCTCCTCGATCGCCGGCTGGAAGGCGATCAACGAATCCGACATGTGCCTGATGCCCGACCCGGTGACCGCGACGATCGACCCGTTCTTCGCCGAGACCACCATGGTCATCACCTGCGACGTGCTCGAGCCGACCACCGGCGAGCCCTACAACCGCGACCCGCGCGGCATGGCCAAGAAGGCCGAGGCGATGGTCAAGTCGATGGGCGTCGGCGACACCGTGTTCTTCGGCCCCGAGGCCGAGTTCTTCGTGTTCGACGACGTGCGCTACCAGACCACCCCCTACAACACCGGCTTCAAGCTGGATTCGTCGGAACTGCCGATCAATTCCGACACCGAATATGAAGGCGGCAATCTCGGTCACCGCATCCGCACCAAGGGCGGCTACTTCCCGGTGCCGCCGCAGGACTCGGTGCAGGACATGCGCTCGGAGATGCTCGGCGCCATGGCCAAGATGGGCGTCAAGGTCGAGAAGCATCACCACGAAGTGGCTTCCGCCCAGCACGAGCTCGGCATGAAGTTCGACACCATGACGCTGATGGCCGACCAGATGCAGGTCTACAAATACTGCATCCACCAGGTCGCGCACATCTACGGCAAGACCGCCACCTTCATGCCGAAGCCGGTCTACGGCGACAACGGTTCGGGCATGCACTGCCACCAGTCGATCTGGAAGGACGGCAAGCCGGTGTTCGCCGGCAACAAATACGCCGACCTGTCGGAAACCTGCCTCCACTACATCGGCGGCATCATCAAGCACGCCAAGGCGATCAACGCCTTCACCAACCCGTCGACCAACTCCTACAAGCGCCTGGTCCCGGGCTATGAAGCCCCCGTGCTGCTCGCCTACTCCGCGCGCAACCGCTCGGCCTCCTGCCGCATTCCCTACACGGCGAACCCGAAGGCCAAGCGCGTCGAAGTCCGCTTCCCCGACCCGATGGCCAATCCCTATCTCGGCTTCGCCGCGATGCTGATGGCCGGCCTCGACGGCATCAAGAACAAGATCGATCCGGGTCCGGCGATGGACAAGGACCTCTACGATCTGCCGAAGGAAGAGCTGAAGCAGATCCCGACCGTGTGCGGCAGCTTGCGTGAGGCGCTGGAAAACCTCGACAAGGACCGTGCATTCCTCAAGAACGGCGGCGTGTTCGACGACGACTTCATCGACAGCTACATCGAGCTGAAGATGACCGAAGTCGAGCGCTTCGAAATGACCCCGCACCCGGTCGAATTCGACATGTACTATTCGCTGTGATTTTCGGCGGGATTTCCCGCCGGCATCACCGCCCGCGAAATGCGAAAGGCGCTCCTGATGGGGCGCCTTTTGTTTATGGGGAACGCGGCTGTTCCGCAACACAATTTCCGCCGCACGTTGCGGTTCCCAAATCCCATTGAAACCAAGACTTCTCCCAAATCGTGGCGGCGATTGTCGCTTTTAGACCGCGCTGTCGGAGTATTAAAGGTGCCGATCAATGAGAGGCGGCATCAACCAAATGGCGACAGAAGATGGTTTCCAGCCGGATCGTCCTCCGATCTTTCTCTCCGGGCATGCGGAAGAAGCCGCGCAGCCTGATATCGGGAAGGGTTTGGACATCGCGACGATCTCGTCGCGGATCCTCAAGACGAGTATTTTGGCTGTAGCAGTGACGGCGATCGGCATCGCGATTCTATCGGTCGGAAACCCGGTCGTGCTCGTTGCGAACGTGACGGATTGGTGGGTCGACAAACCGGCGCTTCAGCGTGAGGCCGATCCGGCGACGTCAACAATTCAAACAATTGCCGGCACGCAGGATTCGCCGACGACAACGATGGACGCGCCGCCGCGCGACGAAATTGCTGCGGCTGTGGAACCTGCCGAGCCAAGCCAGCCGAGACCGCCGGTCAGAGGCAGGCCGAGGGCGGTCAGCGCCAGGCCGAGAACAGCCAGCCAATCGCTGCCGACAACCAGCCGGTCACTGAAGAATTGTTCAAGCAATTCCAGGCCTGGGCAGCCGAAGAAGAGACGCGGAAACAGGCCGGGTCCGCGCAAGCTGCGCCCGTACGGGTGGCGCAAGATGGCCCGGCGCAGGCGCGGCCCGCGAAGAAGCACCGACGGGTTCACTCCGTGCAAAATGCACGCGCGGAGATCCGTCCCCAGCGACATCGCGCAAGGGTCCGGGAGCAACAACAAGATGCACGGGAACAGGTCCCGCCCGTAGCCGACCCCCGAGCACAGGACCCGTCTTTGCAAAATGCCCAGACACCGTCGTTCCTGCAAAGCCTGGGTATTCGCAATTAGGCCTGCCGGGAAGCGTTGCCGGGTCGAGCCCGAGAATTGCAAGAAGAGCTGAATTGCAAAAGGCGCTCCCTCATGGAGCGCCGTTTTGTTGTTACGGTCCGTAGGATGGAGCGACTCGTCCGCCGTAGCTCAACGACCGAAGGCGGAAGCGATACCCATCACTCAACAAGCGTAGCGCACTTCGTTTGGTGGGCCGGGCCGCAGCAACTTACCTGCCGGACGCAAAGCCGATCCCGATTTCCGTTACGACGGGCCCCCACTTGACCAGCGCCCCATTGTCGGACGAGACCTTCACTCCGTCACCTGAAAGATTGCGGGGCGCGCCTGTCTCCTTGCCGAAGCGCATCATCACCCTGCAGCCGCCCAGCATTCGACCGAGCGCGCCATCCTTCCAGTCGGCGACAAATCCTCCATAATCCCAATCAAAACCGCTCACCAAAAACGGCTTCCCATTGACCTTTTGCACCTCCGCCAGGCTTGAGCCGATGGTTATTGCAGAAAGATTCCAGCGGCTGGCTTTCGCCTGGCCGCGGATGGCAAGCCCCGTCACACGCTTCATGGCGTCATCGGTGAAAGAGACCTCAATTCGCCGATCCGCTGCACGTGGCAACAAGACAAGCCCCTTGTATGTCTCACCTTCTGCGCCAGGCAATTCCTGCACGACGAGCGTCCTTGCCGTAGCGCTGCCTCAGACTTTTACCGCTGTCGTTCGGCGCAACGGGCGAGGAACACGTTATCGCACCTTCCTGAGGTGGCGGCGCTTGGGCCCAAGCAGGAGCCGCAACAACTAACAAGGCCAATAAAGCAATGCGCATACAGGTCTCTCAGTTTGGTTTGAATTGAACTCCGCACATTGTGGAGCCTGTCATCGGGCGCGCTTTCGCGCGACCCGTTGGCTCATGCGGGGGACTTATTGGCTCAGCCGTGGCTCACCGGATCACGGCTCCCTCGTCACAGCAGTGAGATTCATCGTCAGCAATACGCCGGGCTTGGGCAGTTCGCGGACGGAAATAACCGTGCGCGCGGGCCTGCGATCGCCCATCACCTCGACATAGGCGGCGTTCATCGCCTCGAAATCCGACATGTGTTGCAGGAAGATATTGATGTGCGTAACATGGCTGAGGTCGGAGCCCACCGCCTCAAGCATCACGACGAACGATTTCAGGATTTGCCGTGTCTGGGCGCCGATGTCCGTTCCCGCCAACTGTCCCGTCGCCGGATCGACGCCGGCAGTACCCCCGATCCATATGTGCTCGCCGACCTTGGCGATGTGACTATAAGGGCCGATCGGGTTCGGCGTGTTCGGTGGTGTAAGCGTCTCGACGCGAGATTTCATTTGCTTGCCCCGCTTCATGGGTTCGGAGTTCATGCCCTAGACCGACAATGTCGTGCGACGCAAGTCGCGAGCACGCAAGCGGGATACGTGCTGATTTGCTTCCAGCGCAAGCGCAATCTTGTGCAGCAGCCAGCGGCACGATGGCCCGACAGGCAAATCACTTCTGATTTTCAGAAATCATGTCAAGCCCGGGAATCAAAAATATTCCGCTTTCGTTCTCACGCAAATCAGTCGCATAACTCCGCTCGTCTCACGGCGGATGAGGGGCGCTCGCGATCGTCACGAACGCGCGGTGAGATGCGATGGACGCAAGAGCTGCGACTGACGTGTGCGGCTTGTGCGTACGGCGAAGTCGTGTGGTTCGGGCGCCGCGGTGCTGGCGTTAAGCGTGCGATAAGAAGCGCAGGCGACGGAGGCAAAAGAGCCGTTCTCCGGGAAGAGCACGAAGTAAGCCGTAAAGCCATTGCGCAGGGAAGGCCGGAATGCTCCAGCTGCCCTGTATGCTCGTGTGCAGTTTTGTTTGCGCAAATCGCACGCGAGACCGCGGGTGCAGCAAGCACCCGGTCTTCCCTGCGCCCTCTGATTTGGAGCGAGGCAAGTTGATAGCAAAGCTCGGGCGCAATGCGCCGCGAGATCGTCGTCTCATATTCAGTTGTCATCACCCGCGCAGGCGGGTGATCCAGTATTCCAGAGACAGCAATGATGGAACCGATGGGCCGCGGCGTACTGGATCCTCCGCTTTCGCGGAGGATGACGGCGGTGTGTTGCGTCGCTATCTCCAAGCTTGAGCTACGGCGGACTCGCCATGACGCCGAGGCCAGCCGAAGCGCCCTATCCCGGCTTCGGCGGATTTTCCTTCAGGAAGCGCTCGAGATCCTCCTGCACCGAATAGGGCAGCGGGATCGGATCACCCATGTGGTCGATCGCGCGGTCGAGGCTAGAGGCGCACCATGCGCGCAAGCTCGGCCTTGCGATACGGCTTTTTCAGCAGCAGCACGCCCTCGCCGGGACGCGCGCTGGAAAAGACGCCGAACGTGTTGCCCGAGGTGTAGAGCACCCGGAGCGGCCGGCGCAGTTCGGCGACCTTTTGCGCGAGCTGCCGGCCGTTCATGGCGCCGGGCATGACGATGTCGGTGAACAGAAGATCGAACGCCGCGCCGGAATTCACCAGTATCGAGCGCCTCGGCCGCGTTGGACGCGGTGATGACCGTGTAGCCCAGACTTTCGAGACGGCCGGTGACATGCGCCCGCACGACGTCGTCATCCTCGACGCACAGGATGGTCTCCGAACCGCCGCGCAGTTCGTCATCTTCAGGCGGCGAGGCATCGCTTGCGGCAAGCGCGTCCGCAGGCTCGACGTCGGCCTTCGGCAGATAGATGCGGAAGCAGGCGCCCTTGCCCTCCTCGCCGTCGACCACGATGCTTCCGCCGGATTGCTTGGCAAACCCGAACACCATGCTCAGTCCGAGCCCCGTGCCGGTGCCGAACTGCTTGGTCGAAAAGAACGGCTCGAAGATCCTGTCGCGTATGGCAGCTGGAATGCCCGCGCCGCTATCGATGACCTCGATGGTAACGTAGTCGCCGGCGCCGAGATCGTCGACCTCCGCGTCGTGCGCATGGCGGGTGAAATTTTCCGTCCTGAAAAGCAGCTTGCCCCCGTCGGGCATGGCGTCGCGGGCGTTGATGGCGAGATTGACCAGCGCCGACGTGAGCTGGCTGCGATCGACCAGCGCCGGCCACGCCTTATCGCTCAACGCGGTCTCGATCTCGATCTGCCTGCCGAGCGTCGGCGCCAGCAGCTTGACCACCTCCTCGATCAACGCATTGACGTCGGTCTCGAGCGGCCGCAACGGCTGCTTTCTGGCAAAGGCCAGCAGGTTCGCCGTGAGCTGCGACGCCCGGTCGGCGGCGTCGTTGATCATCTTGGCGATCGAGGCCAGCGCCGGATCATGTTTGACGCCGTCGGCCAGGATCTCGATCGTGCCCGTGATCACGGTGAGCATGTTGTTGAAGTCATGGGCGATGCCGCCGGTCAGCTGCCCGACGGATTCCATCTTCTGCGCCTGGAACAATTGTTCTTCCGCGGCGCGCTTTGCGGTGATGTCCCTGACGAAGGCGTTGATGATGTAGCCCTGACCGCTACGCAGCGCCGTCAGCGATACCTCGGCGAAAAATTCGCTTCCGTCCTTGTGCAGCAGCGGCGTTTCGTATCGTCCGCCGGCGGCATCGCCCGTTGCCTCGCTCAGAAAGCGGTCGACCCATTGCCGGTGCACGGGACGTTGCGCTTCCGGGAACACCAGCTCTTCCACGCTCTTGCCGACGGCCTCGGCGCGCGTCCATCCCATCAACGCTTCGGCGTGCGGGCTCCAGTCGAGAATGACACAGGATCCATCGGTCTGAACGAAGGCATCGAGCGCATTTTCGATGATCGCCTGCGCCATTCTCTCGCGGTCGGCGAGCGCCTGATAGGCGCGCGCCTGCTCCGTCTCCGCACCGGCAATGGCGGCCTCGGGCGCCGAGGGTGGTGGCTTGAGCAGACCGTTGGTGACGCCGGCGGCAAGCGCGATCGCAAGCACCGTCGCAATCCCGCCCCCGGCCAGCGCCGCGCTGACGATCGACATCAACATCGGGCGCGGAGCAGCGTCACCGACGAAATACCAGGCGAATGCGCCGACCATGCATGACGTCGCCACGACCAGCAAAACCATCGCGAGCGCGAGACGGCCTGATATCTTCATAGCCTCCCCCCGGTCGCGAAGTGACGGACAAGCACCGGCTTTTGTCAGGCCATATCGGCCGCAGCGGGCGACGCTGCAGCGTCTCCTCGTTGCTTACCCGACTTCAGGTTTGCGATCGCCACACTTTCCGGCCCGTAAAAGTACGGGAGATGCTTGGTACGGGCCGCCGTCATGATTCGTCCAGCAAGCCGCGGGTTGCGGGGTTGACCTGCAGGTCCCCGCAGTTGCAATCGCTTCCGGCGCATGTCCCGCCCTTCGGGGCGCCGGCATCAAACGCCGAAAATTTTGGCGTAACGCGCCTTGATCTCCTCGCTTTGCGCCTGCACCTGGGCCGGATCGGCCTTGAGCAGTTTCAGGCTGGAAAGCGGGACGTGCTCGCCCTTCTCCTTGACCTGCGCGTGAAAGGAGCGATGCGCAAAGACGTCGACCAGCATTTGCTGGGCTTCCGCGCTGAAGAAGTAGTTCTGGAACAGTTTTGCCGCGTTCGGATTCGGCGCATTGCGGAAGATGCCGGACGGCACGATGATCAGCGGCGATCCTTCCGTAGGATACACCACCTCGACCGGCTTGCCCTGGTCCTTGAGCAGCACGAGATTGTAGTCATTGCCGTCGGCCATGACCGCGCGCTCGCCGAGCAGTATCTTCTTTGGC
The DNA here is from genome assembly GCA_963840465.1 of uncultured Alphaproteobacteria bacterium. Taxonomy (GTDB): domain Bacteria; phylum Pseudomonadota; class Alphaproteobacteria; order Rhizobiales; family Xanthobacteraceae; genus Bradyrhizobium. Next base: position 25,151 of record CAWIZF010000053.1, read on the forward strand.
GGATCGGCCGCCGATTGCACCTGCATGACCTTCTGCTGCGCGAGCTTTTCCAGGTACGGCCAGCCGAGATCGCGCGCCAGCACAAAGGTTGCCGTCATGATGGCGCCGCTATAGCCCGGATGTCCCTTGACCATCTTGCCCTGCCATTTCGGATCGAGCAGATCGGCATAGCTCTTCGGCGCATCCTCGCGCTTGACGAGATTGGTGTTGTAGCCGATCACCTCCATCCACGCGCAGGACGTCGCATACATGCCGTCGGGGTCGATCTGATCGGCCGGAAAATGCCGGGCGACGTCGGCGGGAAGGTACGGCGCCAGCCAGTCGTTCTTCTTCCATTCGAGATAATGCGCGGGATCGGTCGAGTTGGCGACGTCGACGGCCTTGATGCCGCTGCCCTGCTCCTGCGCGATGCGCTGAAAAATCCGTTCCGCGCCCGAACGCTCGACGCGCACGGCGATCCCGGGATATTTCGTCTCAAACGTTCGCGCCAGGCGCTCGGCGGTGTTGAGTTCAAGCGCCGAATAGAACGACAGCTTGCCCTCCTTCTTGGCGGCTTCGATCAGGGCCGGCGTCACCTCCGCCGCCGGCGGCGCCGCGGCCTTCAGCGGTTCGGCAAACAAAAGACCTGCGGCGGAAACCGTCGACGCCTTGAGCAGGTCACGTCTCGTCCATTTGCCGCTCCGCATCGTATCCTCCCTTGTGACACGACCGTTCTTTGCGGCCGCCTGTCCGGTTCGCTTGCGCGTCTACAGTTTGTAGATCGTAGCCCGGATGAGCGCAGCGATATCCGGGAAAACTCTCAACACCGCCCCGGATATCGCTGCGCTCATCCGGGCTACAAGCAACGATCTGCGTGTGCAATCACCATTCGATCCAGCGCCCGCCTACGCCGCCCGCTTGTGCGCCTTCAGCGCCGCGCCGAACGCCTCGAACAGTTTTCGGTTGATCGGATTGCGCTGCGGGTCGTACTCGGCGTGCCACTGGACACCGAGCGCGAAGCTCGCGGCGTCCGCGATCCGGATCGCCTCGATGGTGCCGTCTTCGGCGATGCCTTCGATCACGACGCGCTCGCCGGGTTCGAGGATGCCCTGCCCGTGCAGCGAATTCACCCGGATGGTCTCGCAGCCGAGCAGGCTTGCAAACGCGCCGCCGGGCGTGAGGTGGACGTCGTGGCGGTCGGCGAACACCACCGTCGGATCGGGGTGGATTTCGCCGTTCTCCAGCCGCGGCATGCGGTGGTTCATGCGGCCGGGGATCTCGCGGATTTCGGGGTGCAGCGAACCGCCGAAGGCGACATTCATCTCCTGCAGGCCGCGGCAGATGCCAAAAATGGGAACACCGCGGGCGACGCAGGCCTCCGTCAGCGCCAGCGCGACGTCGTCGCGGTGGATGTCGTAGGGCTCGTGCCTCTCATGCGGCTCGGTCTTGAAGCGCGTCGGGTGAACATTGGCCCGCGCCCCCGTCAAAATCACCCCATCGACGACGTCGAGCAGCGCGCCGATGTCGGTAATCTCGGGCGAGCCTGCAAACATCAGCGGCAGCGCTCCCGACACGTCGGTGACCGCGCGCAAATTGCGCTCTCCGACCATCTGCGTCTGGAAACGGTTTTCGACGCGATGGGCGTTCGCGATCACACCGACCACGGGCCGCCTCATCGCAGAAATTCCGCTGTCATCGTCCTGTGCAAGGATCTTCTGGGTTGAGCCATGATTGCAGAAGATAATGCCTGCGAGGGGGCTGCGGATCAATATCCGCCAGAGCGGCAGCGGGGCTGCCCTGCTATTTTCGCGTGAAAGCCTCCCGGGCGTCGATCCCGTCGACCCCGGGCAGGCCGGCCGCCCGGAGCGCCGTGGCGGCCGAATCGCCGGCACCACTCAGCCACGGCAATTTCGTCTGGATTCCACGCGTAACCGGCTCGCCCAGCGCGCCGCCGAAGTCGAGCGGCCAGTATCCGTTCGGCACCACTTCGGCCGATGATTCCCTGGAGGCGATAGCCCTTGCCAAGCACCGCTTCGGCATCCTCGGGCCGCACCACCCGCGCGGTGCCGGGCGCGGCCGGATCGGCAAAGGCGATAAGCACCGGGATCTGTGCACCCTTCACCGGCACCATGCCGGTCAGCTGGCTCATCTGGCTGAACGGCACGCGCTTGCCGGAAGCCTCCGCATAGGCCCGCAAGGCTACGTAGTTGACGTCATCAAGCACGAGGTTGTTGTCGACATGCGCCAGCAGCGCGACGAGGTTCTTGCCCTGCCCGAGATCGACGAAAACGGCGTCACCCAACGTGCGGGTCTGGCCGCGGCGGGTATAGCTGCGATCGGGATGGACGGCCATCACGCCAGAGGCCGATTTGCGTCCCTCCGGCGTCTCGACCTCGACCGTCAGGCGATATTTGTGGGCGGGCCGGTTGATCCTGATCTGGTCGCCGATCACCAGCGCCGCCAGCAGCGCGAGCGGGCCGAACCATTTGAAATTCATTTCATCCTCGCCGGCCCGCCCCTGTCGACTTCACGCAACGCTTGGCACACCAAATGCGGCAGCGTCAAACCGGCGCGTGCGCGCCCGCTTGATCCCGGCGCCGATTTTGGCGAATGACTGGCGGCGCAATATGTCTTGCGAGAAGGAATCAACGTGACAGGTCCGGCTGACAATCGCCTTCAGGCCCGCAACGATCTGGCGTGGGCGATATCGGTCGGCGGCATCGGCGTCGTGCTGTTCGCCGCCCTGCTCGCGTTCACCTGGCAGTTCGCCGCCACCCTGTTTCTGATATTTTCCGGCATCCTGCTCGGCGTCGCCCTCAACGCCATGAGCAACCTGCTCGGGCGCGTGGTGCGGCTGCCGCATGCGCTGCGGCTGACGGTGGTCTGCCTGGTGGTCGCAGGCATGCTGTCGGGCATTGTCTTTCTCGGCGGCACCACGATCGCCCAGCAGACCACGGCGTTGAGCAACACGCTCAAATCGCAGCTCGTCAACGTCAAGGGCTTTCTGGAACGGAACGGTATCGACACCAGCTTCTTCGATTTCGGCAGCCTGTCGCGCCGCGGAGGATGCCGCGCCGGCCCCCAACGCGACGCCCCACTCGCTTCCGAGCGCCGGCACGATTGCAGCCAGCGGCGGCGCCATCTTCAGCCAGAGCCTGAAACTGATTCTCGGCACCGCCAGCGCGGTCGGAAACTTCTTCATCGTGCTGTTTCTGGGAATAGCCTTCGCGACCCAGCCCGGCGTCTATCGCGACGGGCTGCTGTTCATGGCGCCGGCCAGGCACCGCGCGCGAGCCACCGCGATCGTCGACCGGATCGGCGAGACGCTGGATCGCTGGCTGATCGCGCAGATCATCACCATGGTCGCGGTGTTTCTGGTGACCTGGATCGGGCTTTCGATCATCGGCATCCAGAGCTCGTTCATCCTGGGCATCCAGGCGGGACTGCTCGCCTTCATCCCGACCGTCGGCGCGATCCTCGGCGGGCTGATCGTGGTGCTGGCGAGCCTCGCCTCGGGATGGGTCGCCGCACTCTCCGCCTTCATCCTGTTTCTCGGCGTGCACGCGCTGGAAAGCTACGTGCTGACGCCGATCATCCAGCGGCAGGCGCTGGATATCCCGCCGGCCACGCTGTTTGCGTTCCAGATCCTGCTCGGCGTCGTGTTCGGCATCTGGGGGCTGGCGCTGGCGCTGCCGCTGATGGCGATCGCCAAGGTGATGATCGACCATTTCAAGGCGGACGAGCTGCCTGCCGCCATCACGACGGCCTGAACGATGTCAGCCGGCCGTGGTCAGCACCGTCTCGGTGTGCTCGACCTCGGGCGGAGCCGCAAAATACTGCCCGACCAGCCCACGCCAGGCGGTGAAATCTTCCGAGCCGCGAAAATCCACGGTGTGGTTTTCCAGGGTCTCCCACTGCGCCATCAGCCGATAGCGCTGCGGCTTCTCGATCGATTTGTGCAGTTCAAAGCCCTTGCCGCCCTTGGCCCGCAGGAACAGCGGACGCGCCTTGGCAACGGCCGCCTCAAAATCCTTCTCGGTGCCCGGCTTGACGTCGATTTGTGCGATTTCGGTGATCATCGGGGTTACGCCTTCTCATGAGAATGCGCGTGTCTAACCCAGCCGCCCCAAAAGAAAAAGACGCCTCGCGGCGTCGTGATACCAGCTCTTCGCCCGGCAACTCAGCCGTACAGCAGCACCGTGCCGGCGACCATCAGCGCACAGCCGATGAACAGGATGGCAGGCCAGCGCATTCTGCGCTGAACGTAACGCCCCTGCGCACGACGCTCCGTGATGAGCGCCATCTCGAATTCTTCCGAGGTCGAGAACATGCAGCCGAAACCGCCGCGGGCCGACGCTTCTGCCGCTTCGAGCGACATCAGGGCAGCTTGCGAATTCCGTCTGCGAGGTGAATCCATGGCGCAGATGATATGAACGGAATGGTAAACGCGAGGTTACCGCGCGCCGTTTCCGCCGACGATCGATCCGAAGTGTTGGATCAATCCCCGCGGATATCGCCTTGTTCGCGCGAAGCGTTCAGGTTGCCGCCGGCACCTGGCGCTGCGAAGCGGCGCGGCCGGCGGTCTTGCGCCGCCAGTTCTCCAGCGACAGCGGCAGCTCTTCGGCGGCCTCGACCCGGTTACGGCCAGAGCGCTTGGCCTGATAGAGCGCGGTGTCGGCCGCCGCCAGCAACACTTCGAGCTCCGTGCCCGCCGGTCCGCCGGCGACGCCGATGCTGACGGTGGTGTCGACCGGACCTTCCTCGCAGACGATGTTGGATCCCTCGAACGCCTCGCGCACGCGTTCGGCCACGATCACGCCCTCCGCGAGCGAACACGCCAACAGCGCCGCGAACTCCTCGCCGCCGATCCGCCCCGACAGGTCGTTGACGCGCAAACTGCTGACCACGACGGTGGAGAACAATTTGAGGATCTCGTCGCCCGCGGGATGGCCGAAGCGGTCGTTGATGCCCTTGAAATGGTCGATGTCGAAAATCATCACCGTCACCGGCCGCCCCGCGGCGGCCTCGCGATCGATCACCCGGTTGCTGGCTTCCGTGAAACCGCGGCGGTTCAGCATGCCGCTCAGGGGATCGACCGAAGCCGCGGTCTTGTGCACCGTCACGGCGCGGTCCGACACCAGCATGAAGATCACGAACACCGTGCCGATCGCATACAGCACCAGTTCGATCGAGAACGCCGTCACCCAGACGCTGCTGGTGAAGGTTTCGTCATGCGGGCGCAGCAGGCTGCCGAGCAGGATCGGCAGCGCCAGCACGCAACCATGCATCACGGGCACGGCAATCGTCGGCCAGCGCTTCTGCATCGTCCGCCGCCGTTCGCTCCACAATTCGGACGCCGTCAGCCCCGCATAGATCGCGACGATCACCGCACCGACGATCAGCCGCATGGCGGGATTCAATGACGGCACGGCCAGCGCCATGCCGATCCAGACGATCGCGCCAATCAACAGCCCCGGCAGATTGGGCTTGCGGCCGTGGAAGACGCGCGAGGCGTTCCACACCATGCCGCAGGCCACGAAGCCGAGCGCATGCAGCGCCAGCAACAGCGGCTCGCCGAGGGTGGCGCCGCCGATGGTCCAGATCGCCACCGACGATGCGCCAAGCAGATAGGCCGTCCCCCACCACTTCAAGGCTGAAATGTTTTCCTGCTTGCCGAACAGCAACAGCATGGCCCCGAGCATGCCTGCGACCATCGTGGCAAACAGATATAACGTGGAAGTATCGAACGACATGGGCTCACCCGCACGCGTGTGATGCAACTTGTTCGGCGCACACTGAAAATGCAATTTCGCGCCAACGCATTGGGGACACTAGGAGCGCCGTCTTCCAATTTCGTTCGTGCCGGTAAGCAAGTTTTCACGAAAATCCGTGGTAACCGGTCACTAAATGGTAAGCAAAAAGGGCGCCCGATTGGGCGCCCTCTTTCGTCTGATGAATGCAGCAACGCGCTGCAAATTTTAGCGAAGCTATTAACGCTTCGAGAACTGGAACGACTTGCGCGCTTTCGCCCGGCCGTACTTCTTGCGCTCCACGGTGCGGGAGTCGCGGGTCAGGAAGCCGCCCTTCTTCAGGACGCCGCGCAGATCCGGCTCGAAGTTCGTCAACGCCTTCGAGATGCCGTGACGCACGGCACCCGCCTGGCCCGACAGACCGCCGCCGGCGACCGTGCAGATGACGTCGTACTGGCCGGCGCGTGCGGCGGCGACCAGCGGCTGCTGGATCAGCATGCGCAGAACCGGGCGGGCGAAATAGACTTCGACTTCGCGGGTGTTGACCACGATCTTGCCGGCGCCCGGCTTGATCCAGACGCGGGCGACCGCGTCCTTGCGCTTGCCGGTGGCATAGGCGCGGCCGTATTTGTCGACCTTCTTGACGTATTTCGGCGCTTCCGGCGCGGCCGTCTTCAGCGACGCCAACTGGTCGAGCGACTGCATGGTATCCGACATCTTATGCGGCCCTCATGTTCTTGCGGTTCATCGAAGCGATATCAACCTTCTCGGGCTGCTGGGCTTCATGCGGGTGTTCGGCGCCGGGGTAGACGCGCAGATTGCCCATCTGCACGCGGCCGAGCGGACCGCGCGGGAACCATGCGCTCGATGGCCTTCTCGAGCACGCGCTCGGGGAAGCGACCTTCGAGGATCGACTTCGCGGTGCGTTCCTTGATGCCGCCGATGAAGCCGGTGTGCTTGTAGTAGACCTTGTTGTCGCGCTTGCGACCGGTCAGCACGACATGCGCCGCGTTGATGATGACGACGTTGTCGCCGCAATCGACGTGGGGCGTGTAGGTCGGGAGGTGTTTGCCGCGCAGCCGCATCGCGACGAGGGTAGCGAGCCGGCCGACCACCAGACCCTTGGCGTCGATCAAGACCCACTTCTTCGTCACATCGGCGGGCTTTGCCGAATAGGTTTTCATGTGAGGAAATCCGTGAAAATGGAAATCGGCGCCAGATGCGCCGAACTGGCGGGTTTCTAGAGAACGGCGCGTTATCCGTCAACGCCAATTCGCATAAATTATCTGACGTAATAACAGTCACTTACAAATATGGTGCAATAATACCGCTAAAAACCCTACGTATTTGGAATGGAGTAGGTCGCCGTCACATGGGCGATCGGATCGGGCGACGAACCCGACAGCAGGTTGACCTCGCCGACCGCCAGCCGCTTGCCGAGCTTCAAAAGCTTCGCGGCGGCCAGCACATCCTGCCCCGGCAGACCCTTGCGCAGGAAATTGATGTTGAGACTGGTCGTCACCGCGAGGCCCACCGGGCCGATCGCCGAAAGCAGCACGACATACATCGCGAAATCGGCCATCGCCATCAGCGTCGGCCCCGACACCGTGCCGCCCGGACGCAGCATGCGCTCGTCATAGCGCCGCCGCAGCAGGCAGGTCTCGCCGTCGGCGCTCTCGATGGTGATATCGCCATCGCTGAAGGCCTGCGGAAATTCCTCGCGAAGGAACTTCTCCAGCTCGGCCACACTCATTTTCGCTGCCGCCATGCCGCCCCTGCCCTCGATTAAGGAGGCCTGTTACATTAGGTTGTCATCAAGAGCCAAATGAAAATCTCGGAGTGGAAACCCCGGAATGCCCGCCCAGACTGCTCGCGCGCCCACGCCGCAACCTCCGGTCCTGCTGCAGGAAAACGTCGGCAGCATCCGCCTGCTCACCCTCAACCGGCCGGTCGCGCGCAACAGCCTGTCGGAGGGCCTGATCGCCGAGCTGCACGCCGCGCTGAAGCAAATCCATGACGACAACAGCGTCCGCGCCGTCGTCATCGCGGCCAATGGTCCGGCCTTCTCCGCGGGCCACGACATGAAGGAACTGACCGCGCGCCGCAGCGATGCCGATCGCGGCCGCGCCTATTTCGGGCAGATCATGGACGCCTGCAGCGCGATGATGCAGGCAATCGTGCTTCTGCCGAAGCCCGTTGTCGCCGCCGTGCAGGGCATCGCGACGGCGGCCGGCTGCCAGCTGGTGGCAAGCTGCGATCTCGCGGTCGCCTCCGAGGCCGCAGGCTTCGCCACCCCCGGCGTCGATATCGGGCTGTTCTGTTCGACGCCCATGGTGGCGCTGTCGCGCAACATCCCGCGCAAGCAGGCGATGGAGATGCTGCTCACGGGCGAGCCGATTTCGGCGGCGACGGCGAAGAATATCGGCCTCGTCAACCGCGTCGTCGCCGCCGGCACCGAGCGCGATGCGGCGATCGCACTGGCGCAGAAGGTCGCGCTCAAATCCGCCTATACCGTCAAGCTCGGCAAGGAGGCGTTCTATCGCCAGGCCGAAATGAGCCTCGCCGACGCCTATCGCTATGCGGCGGAAGTGATGACCGAAAACATGATGGCGCGCGACGCCGAGGAAGGCATCGGCGCCTTCATCGAGAAGCGCGATCCGAAGTGGCAGGATAAATAGCTGATCCTCATCCTGAGGAGCCGCGCAAGCGGCGTCTCGAAGGATGCAGGCCCGCCTGTGGCCTCATGGTTCGAGACGCGCGTTCCGCGCTCCTCACCATGAGGGTCTGAGGAAAACAAATGAACCACGACAATTACGACGACGATTACATCCGCAGCATCCTCAACGGCGTGAAGTCGATCGCGATGGTCGGCGCCTCGCCGGTCAATGTGCGGCCGAGCTACTTCGCCTTCAAATATCTGGCGCAGCGCGGCTACGACATGATTCCGGTCAATCCCGGCCATGTCGGCAAGAGCCTGCTCGGAAAACCCTTCGTCGCCTCGCTGTCGGATATCGGCCGCCCCGTCGACATGATCGACATCTTCCGCAATTCCAGCCACATCATGCCCGTCGTCGACGAAGCCCTGACATTGTCGCCGCCGCCGAAAGTGATCTGGATGCAGCTCGGCGCGCGCGACGACGCGGCGGCCGAGAAGGCCGAAGCCGCCGGCCTCAAGGTGGTGATGAACCGCTGCCCGAAGATCGAGTATGGACGGCTGTCGTCGGAAATTTCATGGATGGGCGTCAATTCGCGCACGCTGAGTTCGAAGCGCGCGCCGATTCCGACGCAGGGCATGCGGCTGTCGCTGAACCGGACCAGCGTCGGCGGCGGCGCAACCGCGGCATCGGATCGCGCCGCGAAGAACAAAAGCGAATCCGACGTGACCGAATACGAAATAATTGTTTCGACAAGGTGGCGTAAAGAAGTACGCCCGTTTCTAATCCGATATGTGATCCACCCAACTTGACGGCGCACGCGGCTGCGATCAGCATGCCGCGCATTTCGAACAAGCCAAAACAACAGGACGCAAAGAATGACCGACCGTCTCCCGGGATTTTCGACCCTTGCCGTGCATGCCGGTGCGCAGCCCGATCCCACCACCGGCGCGCGGGTGACGCCGATCTATCAAACCACGTCCTTTGTGTTCAACGATGCCGACCATGCCGCCTCGCTGTTCGGGCTGCAGGCGTTCGGCAACATCTATACCCGCATCGGCAATCCCGACGACCGCCGTGCTGGAAGAGCGCATTGCGGCGCTGGAAGGCGGCACCGCGGCGCTGGCGGTCGCGTCGGGACACGCCGCGCAGGTCGTCGTGCTGCAGCAATTGCTGATGCCGGGCGACGAGTTCATCGCCGCGCGAAAACTCTATGGCGGCTCGATCAACCAGTTCACCCACGCGTTCAAGAGCTTTGGCTGGAACGTGGCGTGGGCCGATCCCGACGATATCGCAAGCTTCGAGCGCGCGGTGACGCCGCGCACCAAGGCGATCTTCATCGAATCGATCGCCAACCCCGCCGGCAGCATCACCGACATCGAGGCGATCGCGGAAGTGGCCCGCAAGGCCGGCGTGCCGCTGATCGTCGACAACACGCTGGCGACGCCGTATCTGATCCGCCCGATCGACCATGGCGCCGATATCGTCGTGCACTCGCTGACGAAATTTCTCGGCGGCCACGGCAATTCGCTCGGCGGCATCATCGTCGACGGCGGCACCTTCGACTGGTCGAAGGACAACAAATATCCGATGCTCAACGAGCCGCGGCCGGAATATCACGGCATCAGGATCCAGGAGACGTTCGGCAATTTCGCCTTCGCGATTGCCTGCCGCGTGCTGGGATTGCGCGACCTCGGCCCGGCGATCTCGCCGTTCAACGCCTTCATGATCCTGACCGGCATCGAGACGCTGCCGCTGCGCATGCAGAAGCATTGCGAGAATGCCAAGGCGGTCGCGGAATTTCTGGCCGGCCATTCCGCGGTGGCGTCGGTGAACTATGCCGGCCTCGCCAGCGACAAGTACAACAAGCTTGCGCGCAAATACGCGCCGAAGGGCGCCGGTGCGGTGTTCACCTTCAGCCTGCGGGGCGGCTACGACGCCGGCGTCAACCTGGTGTCGAACCTGAAACTGTTCTCGCATCTGGCCAATGTCGGCGACACCCGTTCGCTGGTGATTCACCCGGCATCGACCACGCACAGCCAGCTCGACGACGCCGCCAAGGTGAAATCCGGCGCCGCACCCGATGTCGTGCGCCTGTCGATCGGCATCGAGGACAAGGAAGATCTGATCGCGGATCTGGAGCAGGCGCTGAGCGCGTAAGGGCTCGTCGTTGCAGGCGGGAGTGCTGCCCCACAAAGGCCGTCATCCCCGCGAAGGCGGGGATCCAGTACGCCGCGGCCTCTCGGTCAATCACTGACGTCTCTGGAATACTGGATCGCCCGCCGGAGTGTCATCGGGCGCGCATTCGCGCGAGGCGCGATGACACCGGAGGGAGGGGCTGGCCGGCACCGCACTCACCTTCCACCGTCACAAGCCTCTCGTTAACGCTCATTCCGGCATAAAGTGGCGCTGAGCCGCCCTTGATGATTCGGAGCAAACGATGCTGCGCTGGATGACGCCATTCCTGGTCGCGATTTTCGCGATCGGAACCGCTGCCGCCGAGGGTGGCCCCGAGGCCGCCAAGCCCGCCGAAACCCCCGCAGCAGCCAAGCCTGCCGACAGCCTACCCGCCGCCCAGCCCGCGGACAGCCCGCCCGCCGTCAAGCCGGCCACCAGCCCGGTCGCCGCGAAACGCGCCGCAACCAGGCGCGCCACGGTCCGAGCCGCCAGCCAGTTGCCGCCGGGCCTGCCCCGCGCCCACTATAAATACCGGACCACGGTTGCCCCCGCCGCTGCCCCGCTCTACGTGCGCCGCGGCCGCGCGCTGGTGGTCGAGGAAGCAGGTTGACGCTGCAATTTTCACCGGTGAACGCGGCTCCCTACGCGCCACGCATCTTCGGCACGCCGCTGCTGCCGGGCTCCTCGACGCTGCCCGGCTATTACGGTACGAGCCATTCCTACAGCTATGACGGGCCCTATTACGGCGGCCCCTATACGCCTTACTGGGACCGCCTGCCCTACGCCTGCGGCGTGTTCGGATATTGCTAGGAACGGATCATCGACGTGGCAGGGGCACCGCGGAAAGCCAGCAAGACGGGCGCTGCCAATGCGACCACGGCGGATCTCGTCGCCGTCCTCGTCGCCGTCACCGACGGCGAGCCCAAGATCATGACCATCGCCAACGCCGGCGCGCTGCCGAGCGGCCCGTTCGAATTTGCGCACCGTTCGCTGCAGACGGGATTGCGGGCATGGGTCGAGGCGCAGACCGGCCATCCGCTCGGCTATGTCGAGCAGCTCTACACGTTCGCCGATCGCGGACGGGCGGAGATGCCAAGTCGCCGCATTCGATCTCGATCAGCTATCTGGGCCTGACCCGCGAGGACCAGGTCGGCCAGGGTTTTGAGGCGCATTGGTCCGGCTGGTACGAATATTTCCCATGGGAGGATCAACGGTCCGGTCTTCCCCGCGGCGCTGGCGAAGACATTGGCGTCGCGGCTGCGAGCGTGGTCGAAATCCGCAGACACCACCAGCCTGCAGCGCGAGCGCTGGCAGCGCGTCGCCATCACGTTTGGGCTCGACGAGCGCGAATGGAACGAGGAACTGGTGCTGCAGCGCTACGAGCTGCTCTACGAGGCCGGCCTGATCCCGGAAGCCGTGCGTGACGGGGCAGACGCCACTGCGGTCATTCCCGGCCGGCCGATGAGTGGAGATCATCGCCGCATTCTCGCGACCGGGATCGCGCGGCTGCGCGCCAAGATCAAATACCGCCCCGTGGTGTTCGAACTGATGCCGGCGGAATTCACCCTGCTGCAACTGCAACGCAGTGTTGAGGCGCTTGCAGGCCGGCTGGTGCACAAGCAGAATTTTCGCCGCCTGATCGAGCAGCAGCAACTCGTTGAGGAAACTGGCGCAATCGCCGCCGACACCGTCGGCCGCCCCGCCAAACTGTTCCGGTTCCGCCATGGCGTGCTGGCGGAACGGGCGATCGTCGGAACCAAGCTCCCGCTTTCGCGCACTTGACATCGGTTATGCTCAGGATAAGTATAAGCCAAGATATACTCAAGGAGAGTATAAATGGCGAACCTCAGCTCGACTGCACGCGCCCGTTCCGCAGCGCTTTACGACCGGGTCAAACGGGTCATCCCGCCGCCCGAATGGGCGACCTTCGCCGAGGACGTCGACGCCATCCTCGAACTGAAGCGAAGCCGCAACGCCGTCGTCCTCGCGCATAACTACCAGACGCCTGAAATCTTCCACGGCGTCGCCGACATCGTCGGCGACAGCCTCCTGCTGGCGCGCGAAGCCACCAAGGTCGACGCCGACATCATCGTGCTGGCCGGCGTGCACTTCATGGCCGAGACGGCCAAGCTGCTGAATCCGGAAAAGACCGTGCTGATCCCCGATCTCGCGGCGGGTTGTTCGCTGGCCGACTCCATCACGGCGCAGGACGTGCGGCTGATGCGGCAGCGCTATCCCGGCGTCCCCGTCGTCACCTATGTCAACACCTCGTCGGCGGTGAAGGCGGAATCCGACATCTGCTGCACCTCGGGCAATGCGCTGAAGGTCGTGGAGTCGCTCGGCGTCGAGCGCGTGATCATGCTGCCGGATGAATATCTCGCGCAGAACATCGCCGCGCAGACGAACGTGAAGATCATCGCATGGAAAGGCCATTGCGAGGTGCACGAACTGTTTACGGCGTCTGACGTCCGGCAACTGCGCGAAAATCACCCTGACGTGACCATCCTGGCGCATCCGGAGTGCCCACCCGAAGTGGTCGCGGAAGCCGATTTCTCCGGCTCGACGGCGGCGATGTCGGACTTCGTCGGCCAAAAACGCCCGCCCCGGGTCGTGCTGCTGACGGAGTGCTCGATGAGCGACAACGTTTCGGTGCTCCATCCCGACGTGGAGTTCATCCGGCCCTGCAATCTGTGCCCGCACATGAAGCGGATCACGCTGAAGAACATCCGCCATGCGCTGGAAACCGGCCAGCACGAGGTGACGATCGATCCCGCCATCGCCGCACCCGCCCGGCGCGCCGTCGAAAGGATGCTGGCGCTATGAGCACGGAGATTTCAGCGCTCAACAACCGTCCCGTCATCATCGGCGGCGGCGCGGCCGGATTGATGACGGCGCTGCAGATGGCGCCGGAGCCGGTGTTGCTGCTGTCGAAGGCGCCGCTCGGCGCGGAAGCTTCGAGCCTGTGGGCGCAGGGCGGACTTGCCGCGGCGATGGGGGATGACGACGACCCTTCGCTTCATCTGGCCGACACGCTGGCCGCGGGCGCAGGCCTGTGCGACGAAGCCGTCGCGAGCCGCATCGTCCACGCGGCTCCCGCGGCCGTCGAGCATCTCGCGAGACTTGGCGTCGCCTTCGACCGCCGGCCGGACGGCGGATGGCGGCTTGGCCTGGAAGCCGCGCATGGCCGCAACCGGATCGTTCACGCCACCGGTGACGGCACCGGACGCGAGATCATGCGCGCCCTGATCGCAGCGGTGCGCCGCTGCCCGTCGATCACACTGCTGGAGGGCGTCGAGGCGCGCAGCCTGATCGTCGAGGACAATGCCATCAAGGGCGTGCTCGCGGTGAACGCGCAGGGTCCGCTGGTGATCGACACCGGCCGCGTCGTGATCGCGACGGGCGGAATCGGCGGGCTGTTTTTGGACAGCACCAACCCTTCCGGTTGCTTCGGCCAGGGGCTGGCGCTGGCGGCACGTGCGGGGGCAAAACTCTCCGATCTCGAGTTCATCCAGTTTCACCCGACCGCCTTCGACGGGCCGTCGCGCCCGATGCCGCTGGTGACCGAGGCCGTGCGCGGCGACGGCGCGATCCTGATCGACGACACCGGGCAGCGCTTCATGGCGGACCAGCCCGGCGCCGAACTCGCGCCCCGCGATATCGTCGCGCGCGCGGTCTGGCGCCGCCGCGCCGAGGGACATCGCGTCTTCCTCGACGCGCGAAAACATCCGGGCGCGGAATTTGCAAAACGCTATCCCGTCATTTCCGCCTTCTGCAAAATGGCCGGGATCGATCCCGCCACCGATCCGATTCCCGTGAGGCCGGCGGTGCACTACCACATGGGCGGGATAGCGGTGGATATCGAAGGCCGCAGCACCGTCGAGCGGCCTGTGGGCCTGCGGCGAGGTCAGCCGCACCGGCCTGCACGGCGCCAACCGGCTCGCCAGCAATTCGCTGATGGAAGCGATCGTCTGCGCGCAATGGGTCGCGGAGAGCGTCCAGGGCGCAAGCCGCGGCCCGCTGAAAACGCGCGCGGCCAATGCGCTTCCGCCCGCATCCGATCCTTCGGCCGTGCGGCCGATCCTGTCGCAAGGGCTCGGCGTGCTCCGCGACCGGCACGGAATCGAACGCGCGATCCGCGGCCTCTATCCGCTCGCCAGCGGCCACAGCGCAGCTTCCGACCCGGCGCTGGTGGGACTGATGATCGCGGTCGCCGCCTGGCGACGCGAGGAAAGCCGCGGCGGGCATTTCCGCAGCGATTTTCCGGACGCCCTGCCCTCGGCGACGCCGTCATCCATCTCGCTTGCGGACGCGCTCGACACCGCCCGCGACGTCTTTGAAACCGGATCTCTATCTGTTGGGAGTGCCCAGCCATGACACTTACGCCGCTTCTGCCTCTCATGTACGAGCCGCTGGTTCGAACCGCCCTGCTCGAAGACCTCGGACGCGCCGGCGACATCACCGCGGATGCGATCGTACCGGCCGACAGGAACGCCTCGCTGGTGCTGCGCGCGCGCCAGCCCGGCGTCGTGGCCGGGCTCGACATCGCGCGCTGTGCGTTTCAGCTCGTCAATCCTGCCATCCGGCTCACCGCTGAGCGGCCTGACGGCAGCGTGGTGGCGCCGGGAGATGTGATCGCGACCATCGAGGGGCCGGCGCGCGGGCTGTTGACCGGCGAGCGGACGGCGCTGAACTTCCTCTGCCATCTCAGCGGCGTCGCCACCGCAACGGCCTCGCTGGTGACCGGCAGCGCAGGGCACCAAGGCGCGCATCGTCTGCACCCGCAAGACCACGCCCGGACTCCGCGCGCTGGAAAAATACGCGGTCCGCGCCGGCGGCGGCAGCAATCACCGTTTTGGCCTCGACGACGCCATTCTGATCAAGGACAACCACATCGCGCTGGCCGGCGATGTCAGAACCGCGATCGAGCGCGCGAAAGCGCATGCCGGCCACCTCGTCAAGATCGAGATCGAGGTCGACACGCTGGTCCAGCTTGAACAGGTTCTCGCCATCGGCGTGGATGCCGTGCTGCTCGACAACATGACGGTCGAAGCAACTGCGGCAGGCGGTGGCGATGACGGGCGGCCGGGCGATCACGGAAGCCTCCGGCCGCATCACCGCCGAGACCGCCAAAGCGATCGCCGCGACCGGCGTCGACCTGATTTCGGCCGGCTGGCTGACGCACAGCTCCGCCGCGCTCGATATCGGGCTCGACTATCTCGGACTCAATCGGCAGGCAGCGTAGCGCGGCGAACTACTCAGCCGCGCGCAATGCCTTGTCCTCGCGCATCAGGCGGTTGTTGCGCTGGACCACCGAATAGGTCGCCAGCGCAAACAGGATGACCAGGCCCTGGATCGACAGCGCTTCCATCGACGGGTTCAGGCCGATCGCGCTCAGGAAGGCCGAGCCCTTGACCTCGGTGACCGTGATGATCGCCTGCTCCTGGAACTCCTGCACGGCCTCGCCGATGAACTTGATCGCCATCGCAAACAGGAATGCCGAGGTGACGATGAACAGCGGCCGCAGCGGCAGCTTCCGCGCGATCAGGTTGATGAAATAGAACAGCACGGCGAGGCCTGCGGTCGCCGCGAGCCAGGCCGGCGAACAGGCCGGCGCTCCAGCCGCCTTCGGTCTTCGCCAGCGCATTGATGAACAGCACGGTTTCAGCGCCCTCGCGGAACACTGCGAGGAACGCCAGCGCACCGACCGCCCACACCGTATCCTGCGACAGCGCATGGTCCGCCTTCTGCGCGAGATATTCCTGCCAGCCGCGCGGATCCTGCTTCACCAGCAGCCAGCCGCTGACATAGAGCATCAGGGCGGCGGCGACGAGAATGATGATGCCTTCGAGAACGTCGCTGTGCTCGCCCGAATTGAGCACCGCGAACAGCCAGGCCGCGATGATGCTGGCGCCGACGGCTGCGAGCGCGCCGCCATACAGCGCCTGAATGCGATGACCGGCACCGGCCTTGGTCAGATAGCCCGCCAGTGCTGCGATCACGAGCATGGCTTCGAGCCCCTCGCGGAGCAGGATGACGGCGGCCTGGATGAATACTGAGGACATGAAACGAACCTGTTTTGGTTTCGTTTTATCGCCCAAACCATCCAAGTAAAGCGGCGCGGCCCCACACAAACGCGTCAAGGGCGCCGTGCCACGAGAAACCCCTGCAAATCGGGCACTTCCCGGCATGCCGGCAGATTAGAATTGCTCAATTTCAGCCTGGTTGTCCGAGCGGCAGAACCAGTTTCTGCCGATCAGGCGCGACGCGACGTGCCACCAGGCGCTCAGTCTGCAATACCGCAAGCGTCAGCACCACGATCGCTGTAGCCTGATGCGCCAGCGCCAGATCGATCGGCACCTGATGCAGCAGCGTCAGGATGCCGAGCGCCGCCTGCAGGATGATCGCCGCGACCAGCGACCACGCGCCGCCGATAACGGCCGTGCCGGCCCGCGACCGCATGGCGTCGATGGCGTGAAGCACCGCCAGGATCAGCAGCGCATAGGCGGTCATGCGGTGCTCGAACTGCACGGTGAGCGTGTTGTCGAACAGATTGCGCCACCACGGCTCCTCGAACCACAGCCGCGCCGCCGACGGAATGAGGGCGCCGTCGATCTCGGGCCAGGTGTTGTATACCCTGCCCGCCCGCAGTCCGGCGACCAGCGCGCCGAAATAAAGCTGGACGAAAGTCAGGGCGAGCAAGGCCACCGCGGAGAGCTTCAGCCGCCCCGGGAACACGGGCTGCGGGTGCGCGCTCATCCGCCGCAGCGTCCAGACGATCGAGCCAAAAATGATCAGCGCCAGCACCAGATGCGTCGCCAGCCGATACTGGGACACCTCGGTCCGCTGCGTGAGGCCGGACGCGACCATCCACCAGCCGACCGCACCCTGCAGCGCGCCGAGGGCGAAGATCATCCAGAGCCGCCGTTTCAGCTCAGCGCTCAGCGCGCCGCGCCACAGGAAGTACAGGAACGGCAGCAGATAGACCGCGCCGATCACGCGCCCGAGCAGGCGGTGGCTCCATTCCCACCAGAAGATGGTCTTGAACTCCGCAAGGCTCATGCCGGCGTTGAGTTCGCGGTATTGCGGGATGGCCTTGTAGCCCTCGAACGCCTGCACCCATTGCGCCTCGTTGAGCGGCGGCAGCGTGCCGGTGACCGGCTTCCACTCGACAATCGACAATCCGGATTCCGTCAGCCGCGTGGCGCCGCCGACCAGCACCATGACCGCAATCAGCGCGGCGACCACGATCAGCCACCATCTGACGGCGCCGAGATGCGGGGCCTCTTGTGCGGAACTAGCGGTCATAAAACCCGTCTTGGCTGGCCTCAAAAGGCGCGCTTGATTGAATTGGCGCGCCCCTTATAGTCCGCCCCTTCCCGCGCGCAACCCGCCAAGAACCCCACAAAGAGCCTCACATATCCGCCATGACGATACGCACCCGCAAATTCTTCGGAACCATCGCCCTGCTGGTGCTGGTCGTGGTGTGGTCGCTGCTCGGAATGACCATCGCCCAGACGCCGTGGCTGGCCAGTTCCGGCCTGCTGCAGGCGATCTTCTATGTCGTGGCCGGGCTCGGATGGGTGCTGCCGGCGATGCCGATCATCAGCTGGATGTCACGGCCGGACCGCGCCGCGTAGAGATTCATGTTTTGACGCGTTTTCTTCACGAGAACTGGTAGCCACCCACGGATCAAGTCCGAGGGCGTGCTTCGCTCGAAAACGCCCTAAACCCAATTGTCCCGGCTCGGCCTGACCTGCGGAAACATGCACCCGGACAGCATCACGCGCATCATGCGCAGCGAACGCTGCCGTCCGTCCCACGCGATCCGCGGCAGCGCGTGCAGATTGGTATATCCCCTGGCCTCGACGACGCCCGGGATCGTCGATACCGCGCTGGCGAAACCTGCCTCCTGTCCCATCACGACATGCTCGCGGCGCCAGGATTTCTGGTCGCCGAACGGATAGGCGAAATGGCTGACGGGGCGACGCAAGGCCGTCTCCGCGACCGCCTTGCCCATGGTCATTTCGCGTTGCGCGTCGGCCTCTTTCAGGTTGGACAGCGCGGGATAGTTCACCGTGGCGCTGCCGATCGTCGCAAGCGGATCGGCCGCGAGCTTCGCCAGATCGTCCCAATCCATCGATGAGCTGCGCGACAGCGCCGCGAGATCGACGGAGTAGCGCGTGCAGAGGTCGTGGATCGCGAACGAAAGATCCGGCGGCGGCAGCGTCCGCATCCAGCTCGCCAGAAATTCGAACGTGTCATACTTCTCCGGCATGCTGCCGCGTTGCGAAACGCCGCTCCTTGCGGTCGATCATCAGGCTGATGCGTTCCTCGCGCGCGATCATGTCTTCCAGCGCGAGCCACCAGGCTTCGCCGATGCCCGTCCGGAAACGCGGTCGGCAGGTAGACGGTGAAGGGCACGCCGTGCTTCGACAGCACCGGATAGGCCTGCGTGATGACATCCTTGCAGCCGCCGTCGAAGGTCAGGCAGGCAAACCGGTTGGCCTTTGGCAGCGTGACCGCCCGCCGGCACACTTCGTCCATCGTGACCAGATCGAAGTTCCAGCGCTTCAGCGCACGAATCGTCCGGTCGAGAAATTGCGGCGTGATTTCGCGCCACTGGTTCGGCTGAAACGGGCGGGAATCGCGCGGACGCACGCGCTCGAACCGCAGGATGACGCCGGCGCCGCCGGTCTCCCGCTGCTTCAGCCTGAAGTAGCCGCTGAAATAGGCGAGCTCCATCCCGGCCCGCCGCAAAATTCCGATATCCGACGTCAACGTCCCGCCCTCAACCATCCGGTCGCGCTGCCCCCGCCGCGGCCGGATTGTATTACCCTTTGTTGACATTTCCCTGCGAAGGTCGGCCAAAGCCGAAAATTGTAAACAATTTCATATAGCACGGGCTCTGCGATGACCATGGCTGCCGCGATTGAAGACCGGACGGCGGATGCAGATGCGTGGTCGAAGGCGAGCCGCATCGCCGCCATCGACATCGTTCACGACCTCGCCGCCGCGGAAGGCGTCTGGCGCAGTCTGGAAGGCGCGCAAACCTCCTTCACGCCGTATCAGCGGTTCGATTTCCTCAGCCCCTGGCAGCGCCAGGTCGGCGAGCGCGAAGGCCTCGTCCCCTTCATCGTGATCGCCTACGACGCGGAACGCCGTCCGCTGGTGCTGCTCCCGCTCGCGCTCAGGCACGCCTACGGCGCCCGTTGCGCCAGTTTCATGGGCGGCAAGCATTCCACCTTCAACATGGCGCTGTTCGACCGCGATTTCGCCGCAAGCGCAACGCTGGCCGATCTCGAAGGCCTGATATCGGCGATATCGCAGCGATCCGAAGCCGACGTCCTCACACTGCATCAGCAACCGCTGCGCTGGCGCGGCCTGCCCAATCCGCTTGCCCTGCTGCCGCATCAGCCTTCCGCCAATGATTGCCCGCTATTGGCGATGGAGCCCGGCGCGGCGCTGGTCAGCAATTCGTTCCGCCGCCGCCTCAAGGGCAAGGAACGCAAGCTGCAATCCCTGCCCGGCTATCGCAGTCACCTGGCGTCGTCGCAGGCCGATATCGTGCGGCTGCTCGACTGGTTCTTCCGCGTCAAGCCGCTGCGGATGGCCGAACAGAAGCTGCCGAACGTGTTCGCCGATCCCGGCATCGAGGATTTCATCCGCGGCGCCTGCACCGCGCCGCTCGCGGATGGCAAGCACGCCATCGATATCCACGCGCTGGAATGCGACGAGGAAGTGATCGCGATCTTCGCCGGCGTCGCCGACGGCCATCGGTTCTCGATGATGTTCAATACCTACACGATGTCGGCGAATTCGAAATACAGCCCCGGCCTGATCCTGATGCGCGACATCATCGATCACTATGCCGGCCAGGACTACCGCGCCCTCGACCTCGGGATCGGATCGGACGATTACAAGCGGCTGTTCTGCAAGGACGACGAGCCGATCTTCGACAGCTTCATCCCGCTCAGCCAGCGCGGCAAGCTTGCCGCCGGCGTCATGTCGGGCCTCAACCGCACCAAGCGTATGGTGAAGCACAATCCGGCGCTGCTGGAGATGGCGCAAAAGCTGCGCAGCGCGTTCAGCTAGATCGGGATCAGGAATGTAGGGTGGGCAAAGGCGCGATAGCGCCGTGCCCACCATCAAGAGCGACGCAAGTAGTGGTGGGCACGCTTCGCTTTGCCCACCCTACGAATTCACTCACGCCGCCACCACGCGCGGGCCCTGCTCGACCGCATCCGACACCTGACACGGCTTGCTCAGCATCGTCACCTCGGCGAAGCCGACCGCCCTGAGCTGGTCGCACATCAGCGCGCGCGCGTCCTGCGTCATCGACTCTTCGGGCACCACGACGGCTCGCGCCTGCGACGTCAGCAATTCGGCCGGCAGATCGGAGGCCGCGCCGGCATCCAGCAGCACATGGTCGTAGACCCGCAGCAGCGCGTCGATCGCGAGCGTCAACCGCGGCGACTGGAGCTGCGCGCGGTCGAAGCCGGGGCGTCCGGCGCTGACGAGATGAGCGCGCGACAGCCGGTCCTTGGTGATGATTTGCGCAAACGACGCCTCGCCCTGCATCAGTTCGGCAAGCCCGGGCGCGACCGGATCGGTCGACATCGCCGTCATCGTCGGCGAGGATGCCACGAGATCGACGACCACGACTTTCGCCTGCTGCGCCATCAGCCGCGCCAGCGTCAGTGCGGTCAGCGTAATGCTGTCGCTCGATGCCGTACCCAGCACGGTCACCTTGCGCGCCGCGGCGTCAGCGCCAACCAGCATATCCGCCACCTGCTCGATTTCACCGGTTTCCAGCCGCGGAATCCATGCGAGGAGCGTCTGTCGCGCGGCTCGATCAACACCGGCTCGGAAATGTCGATCTGCTTCGACGGTTCGCGCAGCGGGAAGCTCGGGCGCGATCGCCGGCGCCCGCACCGGTTCCGGCGGAGCAGCCAGGACGATCTCGGGCGCAATTTCGCGCTCAATTTCCGGCGAAGCCGCACCGAGTCTCCGCGGCGCGGTCATGCGCAACAGCTCGCCGGTCGCAATCGCGCCCGAAGTGAGCAGCAAGGTCGCCAGCGTCGCGATCAGCACGATCGGCAGCTTCTTCGGATAGGCCGGGGTGTTGGAAACGGTGGCGCGCGAGATGATGCGGCCATCGGTCGGCGTCGCCTCGAGGTTTTCACGCGCGCTCGCATCGCGATATTTGGCAAGAAAGGACTCCAGCTGGTCACGCTTCGCCTTGGCATCGCGCTCGAGCGCGCGGAGCTGCACGTCCTGGCCGTTGTTCGAGGACGCCTGCTCTCTTCGACTGTTCGAGGCTTGCCATGGCACTCTCGACCCGGCCGCTGGCAAGGCGCGCGTCGTTCTCCAGTGAGCCGGACACCGTGCTCGCTTCCTCGCGCAACTGCCGATCGATATCGACGAGCTGCGCCTTCAATTCCTTGATGCGGGGATGGCCGCCAAGCAGCGTGGACGACTGTTCGGCAAGCTGGGCGCGCAGCGTGACCCGCTGCTCCGACAACCGACGGATCCGCTCTGAATTGAGAATTTCGGAAGCTTCGATCGGCCTACCGCTATCAAGCATCTGCTTGATCAGCCGCGCCTTGGTTTCCGCATCCGACTTCAGTGCACGCGCGTTGATAAGCTGGGTGTTGAGCTCGCCCATCTGCTGGTTGGACAGCGTGGTGTTGTTGGTGCCGACGAACAGGCTCGACCTGGAACGAAAATCCTCGACCCGCGATTCGGCCTGCGAAACCTCCTTGCGCAGCTCGTCGATCCTGCCGGTATAAAATTTGACCGCGTCCTTCGCCTGGTCCTGCCGCGCGTCCTGCTGCAGCACCAGATAGCCTTCCGCGATCGAATTGGCGACGCGGGCGGCCAGATCGGGATCGCGCGACTGGAATTCGATGACGATGACGCGGGACTTGTCGACCGCATAGGCCGTGAAGCGCTCGTAATAGGCCTCCAGCACGCGCTCTTCCGGGGTGAGCGAAAACGGATCGCGCCCGACGCCGATCAAGGCGAGCAGCGACTTGATCGGCGACGACGCCCGCAGCACCGGATCGAATTCCGGGACGCTCGGCCAGCTTGTTCTTCTTGATGATCTCGCGGGCGAGATCGCGCGACTGCACCAGTTGCACCTGACTGGTGACCGCCTCGGCGTCGAGCGCGCTACGTTCCTCGCCACGCTCGCCATTGGGCCGCAGGAACACGTTCTCGCGCCCGTCGATCAGGATGCGCGCTTCGGATTTGTAGCGCGGCGTAATCATGTTGACCGCGACGAGCGAGGCCACCAGCGCCAGCACCGTCGGGACGATGATCCAGCTCCGCTTGCGCATCAGCGCCTGGCCGAGCACATGCAGATCGAGATCGCCGGATTCGGATGCGGCGACCGGCTTCGGGGCCGAAGGCATAGACCTGGCCATCATCGGCCGCTGCACCACCGGCTTGTCCTTGCCTGCACGCCAGAACGCCAAACGCATCGCACACTCCCACGGACGCAACGGCTGGTCCGCTCGAACGCTGCCGAGTACACTCCATTATGGTTGCCGCTGGGTTAATTCGCCCTTTTTTGCCGGCCGCCAACACGGGCTATTGGCGCGCGGTCATTTTTTGTTAACCATCAAAGGCCTTAATCGGGCGGCCATTTTTTCAGGATTCCTATAATGCGCGGCCTACCCGCTCCAATTCCATGCATGGTTGCTGCGCGCGTACTCGCCGGCGCGCGCCGGTTCTGATCATGCCTTTCATTGACGGTCAGCCGCTTCGGATCCTGCACGCGACGCGCGCGCCTGTCGGCGGCATTTTCCGACATATCCTCGATCTCGCCAACGGCCAGGCCGACCGCGGCCATCACGTCGGCATCATCGCCGACAGCCTCACCGGCGGTGATCGTGCCGAGCAGGCGCTGGCGGAAATCGCCCCCCGTCTCAAGCTCGGCGTTCACCGCACGGCGATTCGCCGCGAGCCGCTGCCGAGTGATTTTTTGGTATGGGCCCGATTCCAGCGGATGATCCGCGAACTGAAACCGGACGTGCTGCACGGCCACGGCGCCAAGGCCGGCGCCTACATGCGTCTCAAGACCGCTTCACGCGACAGGATCCGGGTCTACACGCCGCATGGCGGCTCGCTGCACTATCCGCTGTCGACGCTGAAGGGCAACGTCTACGCCCGTGTCGAACGCGCACTGATGAACGATACCGACCTGTTCCTGTTCGAGAGCGCGTTCGCGCGCGACACTTATCAGCGCACCATCGGCACGCCGAAGGGGCTGGTGCGATGCGTGTTCAACGGCGTCACCGCCGGTGAATTCGATCCGGTCGTGAAGGCCGAAGACGCCACTGACCTGATCTATGTCGGCGAGTTCCGCCGCATCAAGGGCGCCGACCTGCTGATCGACGCGGTGGCGAAGCTGCGCGCCGGCGGACATCCGGTGACGCTCACGCTCGCCGGCGACGGCGAGGAAAGCGCAAGCCTCAAGGCCCAGGTGGAAAAGCTCGGCCTTGGCGAGGCCGTGCGGTTCATCGGCCATGTCAAGGCACGCTACGGCTTCTCCAAGGGCTCGCTGCTGGTGGTTCCATCCCGCGGGGACTCAATGCCCTATGTCGTGATCGAGGCGGCAGCGGCCGGCATTCCGATGATCGCCGCCAATATCGGCGGCATCCCCGAGATTTTCGGCGAGCATGGCGATGCCTTGTTTGCGCCGAGCAATACAGCCGCCATGGCCGATGCCATCGAAGCCGCGCTGAAGGATCCGGCCGCAGCGAAGGCGCGGGCCAAGTCGCTGCGCGAGCGCATCTTCATGCATTTTTCGCAGAAGGCGATGGTAGAGGGCGTCGTTGCCGGCTACCGCGACGCGTTTGCCAATCGTTAACCGTACGTTACCAACGTAACCGTTTCTTCCGATTTGTCCCGTAAGCCGTGAGTGTGGGGAATTCCGCACCGGCAGGCACGTTTCTTATGTGCATGCTCCAGAACGGACGTGGACCAGTGGAACCGATTAACGCACGCTCGATGCTCGACGCCGCCCGGCCGCGATGACCGCCACCGCCGGTCCCCGGCCGGTCGAACGGCGCCGCAGGCTCACCCCGGCCGCCATCGCCATCAGCAACCAGAAAGTCGGCCGCGCCTATTCGCCGATCGTGATCGCAGGTGTGGTTCGCGTCATCGACTTCGCAATGCTGGGCGCGATCGGCATCGCGCTCTATTTCGGATATGTCGTCCCGCTCAGTGGCTTTTCCTGGGAATTTCTCGCGGCGATCCTCGGCGTAGCCGCAACGGCCGTGATTTGCTTCCAGGCCGCCGATATCTATCAGGTGCAGCTATTCCGCGGCCGTCTGCACCAGATGACCCGGATGATTTCATCCTGGGCGTTCGTGTTCCTGCTGTTCATCGGCGCATCCTTCATCGTCAAGCTCGGCAGCGAAATTTCGCGGCTCTGGCTCACGGCATTTTTCTTCACAGGGATCGCGGCATTCGTGACCGGGCGGCTGTTCTTACGCTCGCTGGTGCGCGGCTGGGCCCGTCAGGGCCGGCTCGATCGCCGCACCATCATCGTGGGCGCGGACGAGAACGGCGAACAGCTGGTCCGGGCGCTCAAGATCCAGGATGATTCCGACATCAAGGTGCTCGGCGTGTTCGACGACCGCAACGACGACCGCGCGATGGACACCTGCGCCGGCAGTCCCAAGCTCGGCAAGGTCGACGATATCGTCGAACTGGCGCGCCGCACCCGGATCGACCTCGTGCTGTTCGCGCTGCCG
Source organism: uncultured Alphaproteobacteria bacterium (assembly GCA_963840465.1). Classification (GTDB taxonomy): domain Bacteria; phylum Pseudomonadota; class Alphaproteobacteria; order Rhizobiales; family Xanthobacteraceae; genus Bradyrhizobium. The sequence continues at coordinate 50,474 of CAWIZF010000053.1, forward strand.
ATCTCGGCCGAGACCCGCATTCTCGAGATGCTGAAGAAGCTGTGGGTGCTGCCGGTCGATATCCGGCTTTCGGCCCATACCAACAAGCTGCGCTTCCGTCCCCGCTCCTATTCCTATCTCGGCGAGGTGCCGACGCTGGACGTGTTCGAGGCACCGATCACCGACTGGGACCTGGTGATGAAGTGGCTGTTCGACCACGTCGTCGGCTTCGCGATCCTGGTGCTGGCATTGCCCGTGATGGGTCTGGTCGCGCTCGCGGTCAAGCTCGACAGCCCGGGGCCGGTGCTGTTCCGCCAGAAGCGGTTCGGCTTCAACAACGAGCGCATCGACGTCTTCAAGTTTCGCTCGATGTACCACCATCAGGCCGATCCGACCGCCTCCAAGGTGGTGACGAAGAATGACCCGCGCGTCACCCGCGTCGGACGTTTCATCCGCAAGACCAGCCTCGACGAATTGCCGCAGCTCTTCAACGTCGTGTTCAAGAGCAACCTCTCGCTGGTCGGCCCGCGTCCCCACGCCGTGCAAGGCAAGCTGCAGAGCCGGCTGTTCGACGAGGCCGTCGACGGCTATTTCGCGCGCCACCGCGTCAAGCCGGGGATCACGGGTTGGGCGCAGATCAACGGCTGGCGCGGCGAAATCGACACCGACGAGAAGATCCAGAAGCGCGTCGAGTTCGATCTCTATTACATCGAGAACTGGTCGGTGCTGTTCGATCTCTACATTCTGCTCAAGACGCCGCTGGCGCTGATGACCAAGAGTGAGAACGCGTATTGAGTTGAACGTCCGTCGTCATTGCCTGCGACAGACGCGAAAGCGTTTATGCAAGCGAGCGAAGCCACGAAGCAATCCATCTGTCCGCTGGCGGCACCGCGGATTGCTACGCTTCGCTCGCAATGACAGCGAGTATTTGTTGAGTTGCGTGAGTGTGTAATGGCGTATGCGGCGACAGCCGGGGGCTCCCTACCAACGATGACGGCCGCGCCCGGCGTGCTTGCCTTGCAGCGCGCGCTGGTGTGGCTGGTCGGCGCGTGCGGCGCCATCGTCTTCATCGAGCCCTCGCCCTATGAGCTGGCGACGCTTGCCGCCGCGCTGGTGTTCTTCGCAACGGGGTTGCGGATGCGGCTGGTCTTCATTCCGCTGCTGTTGCTCCTGTTCCTGCTCAACCTCGGCTACAGCATCGCCGCGATCGCGGTGATGGACCGTCCCAATGTCCCGAACTGGATCGCGACCTCCTGGTACATGGCGGTCACGGTCATCTTCCTTGCGATGGTCATTTCCGAGGACACCACCGCGCGGCTCGACATGCTCCGGCGCGGGCTTGTCGTCGGCGCCGTGATCGCCGCGCTCGCCGGCATCGCGGGCTACTTCAATCTCGTCCCCGGCGGACGCGACCTGCTGACGCTGTACGACCGCGCCCGCGGCACCTTCAAGGACCCCAACGTGCTACGCCGCGTTCCTGATCCTGCCGGCGTTGTTTGCACTGCAAAGCGTGGTGTCGAACAAGCTCGGCAAATCGCTCCGTAGCGCGATCGCCTTCGGCATCATATCGCTGGCAATCCTGCTGGCATTTTCACGCGCCGCGTGGGGCGTGCTGGTGTCTGACCTCCGCATTGATGCTGGTGCTGATGGTGCTGACGAGCCGCTCGCAGGCGCAGCGTTCGCGCATCATCGTGATGGCGCTCGTTACCGTCGTGCTGGCGGCGGCGCTGGTGGCGGTGCTGCTGTCGTTCGATTCGATCGCGCAGCTGTTCAAGCAGCGCGCCAGCTTCGACCAGAGCTATGACTCAGGCCGCTTCGGCCGTTTCGGCCGGCATATCCTCGGCGCCGAAATGGCGCTCGGGCTGCCGTTCGGCATCGGGCCGCTGCAGTTCAACCGCTTCTTTCCCGAAGACACCCACAATTCCTACCTGAACGCGTTCATGTCGGGCGGCTGGCTCTCCGGCGTCTGCTATCCGGCGCTGGTCTTCGTCACCGTGCTGACGAGCTTCCGCTATGTCTTCGTCCGCGCGCCCTGGCAGCCGGCTTACCTCGCGATCTTCGCCGCTTTCCTCGGCACCGTCGGCGAGAGCTTTATCATCGATACCGACCATTGGCGCCACTTCTGGATGATGCTCGGCACCATGTGGGGCATGTTCGTCGCCGCCGAACGCTGGAAGGCGGGCGCCAATCCCGCGCTCACGGTGCCCGCGAAGGTTTCCTGGGGAGCTACTTCTCCACCGTGAACGTCAATCCGGCATGATCGACCAGGCGCTTGATCAGCTTGTGCTGCATCGCCGCCCCGGGCGTCCAGAAGCCCGCCGGCACGTCGGGCGTATCGCGCAACAGGCAGATCGCGCATTCCGAAATCATCTTTGAGGTCGAGCCATAGCCGGGATCGCGATCACCCTTCACCGCAGCGCGGACCTGCCGGCCATCGGGAGCAATCGCGACATACAGGAGATCGTAGAGGCCGTTCTCGCGCTCTTCCTTTGACGGTCCCTCGCCCGGCTTCGGCGCATTCGGACCGGTCTTTTCGGTGTTTGCGGCCGTCACCAGCTTGGCGTTGGCCTCGCCCTTCTCGCCGGCCCCCGTCAAAACCATCTCGTCGTAGACGAACTCCTTCCCGTACGGAAAGCCCATCAGCATGTTCGAGCGGTGGACGTTGCGGGTGTTGATGAGCGCCATCATGAACGGGGCAGCCCAGGACTGCAGGTCTTCCTCGTACACCGTCTTGCTGCCCGGCGGCTGTTTCGGTCCCTTGAACCCGGGCGTCAGCGCGAACGCATCCTTGAGGATCGCAACCAGGCTGAGATCCTTGGCGACAGCTTCGAAGGTCGCCTTGGCGCTCGCGGCGGTGCCGCCGGAGAGGGTGCCGCGCATATCGCGCACGCGGCCCTTGACGCGGGAAGCCGGCGCGCCGAACACCCTTCTCGCTTCCTCCTGCACAAAGAAGGCGCCGAGTTCGAACGGCACCGAGTCGAACCCGCACGAAAACACGATGCGCGCGCCGCTCGCTTTCGCCGCGGCTTCATGCTTGTCGATCATCTCCCGCATCCACAGCGGCTCGCCGCAGAGATCGAAATAGTCGGTACCCGAGGCTACGCAGGCTGCAAGCAGCTCGTTGCCATAAAACTGATATGGGCCGACCGTGCTGATCACGGATTTGGTCTGATCCACCATCGCTTTCAGCGACGCCGGATCAGCCGCATCGGCCACGATCAGCGGCGTGTCCGCAGGCGCACCGATGGCGTCGCGGACGGCGGCGAGCTTGTCCTTGCTGCGCCCGGCCATCGCCCATTTCAGACCGGCGTCGCCCTTGTATTGCGCGGCGAGATATTCGGCGACGAGTTGCCCGGTGAAGCCGGTGGCGCCGTAGACGACGATGTCGAATTTCGACGAAGACATATTGGATTCCTGTTTCTCGTCATTGCCTGCGACGAGCGCGAAGCGTTTGTCGCAGGCAATGACGGCTTCAGCCGCATTTCGCAAGCCTATTTCTTCGCGTAGGACACGCCCATGCCGGCGCGTACATCGGCCTGGATGCCGTAGGGCGCGATCGGGTAGCGCAGGCCGTTCCTGGCAAGCTGCTTCATCCCGGCGATGGCCTTGGCGAGATGCTCGGGCTTGAGCGCCATCAGCATCTCCTCGTCGGGCACGCCGCCATAGCGCCGCTCGGCAAAGCACGGCAGCGAGAGCGACGGTTCGCCGGTCTTGAGCGCCCTGCCCCAGGAATCCGCGCACGCGGTTTCGCCGACCACGCCCCATTCGAATTTCTTGTAGCCGGTATATTGCAGGCCGTTGATGAGAATGATCATCTGGCCGGGCGTGGCGTAGACCAGGCAAATATCCGGCGGATTGAGCCGGCCGCTGGTGAGCGGGCTCACCGCCATCGCCTGATACTGGCCGTATGGAACGACGTCGAGCGCCTCCTGGCGCTTGCGTGCATCCTCGGCGGTGCCGTGCCAGACCCCGACATAGTTTTCGCCGGCGAGAAACTTTTCGTCCTGCGGCGCCAGCCCGATCACCGCGCGGCATTGCGCGCCGACGAGATCGTCACCCGTGATACCGACGGTCCAGCCGAGCCGCGAGGCCATGCTGACGATCTGGTCGGTGGTATGCACCGCCGAGGGACGCCGGATTTTCGGGATCGCCGTCATCTCCTCGACGCGGGCGAACATCTTGATGCCGATCACGGTCGTCTTCAGGCGAAGCAGGCTGTTGAGGTCGGCCACCATGCCGGCCAAATCGAACGCTTCCGGCGGTGTCTGCTGTTGCATGGCGTCAACTCCCAAATCGGCGCGCTGAACAAGCGCCTTGCCCGATTGTAGCCCGGCTGGATGGGGGTTGCGACCTCTTACTTCGGCGCCGGCCCCGGCAACAACTCGTCGATCTTGCCGGTGAGCCGGTATGCGATGAGGCCCATCCATTCGCGCACCGCAAGGTCGGTCCGCCCGAGTCCCTCGACGGCGACGTTTGAAAGCGCCATCAGGTCATCGCGTCCGCCGACGCGCCAATCGACGGGATAGGGCTCGACCGCAAATCCCGCTTTTCGGAACAAGCCGACCGATCGCGGCATATGAAAGGCCGAGGTCACCAGCACCCATCGTTCGCCCTCCTTCGGCTTGACCAGCGCCTTGGAGAATTCGGCGTTCTCGTGGGTGTTGCGCGATGCCCGTTCCATGATCAGCCGCGATTTGTCGACGCCGAGGCTTTCGAAGATCGCGCCGGCGAAATCGGCTTCCCGTGCATCGTTCGAGACGAGGTTCGCGCTGCCGCCGGAAAAAACCACGCGCGCGTTCGGATATCGCCTCGCCAGCGCGGCGGCGGCAATGATCCGGTCCGGCGCGCCACGCACCACCGGCGTATTATGTGCAACGGAGAGATCGGCTTCGATCGACGCCCCCAGCACGATGATGCCATCAGGCGCGCCGCGCGCGGCGTCCCATGGCGGAAAGCGCGCCTCCAGCGGATAGAGCAAGGCTTTTCCGAGCGGCGACAGCCCGCAGATCACCAGAAGCAGCACGGCCGCGATCACCAGCTTGCGCCCGAGCGATGCAAAGCGCGTCACCATCAGAATGGCGCCGACGAACCCGATCGCGATCAGGAAATTCGTCGGCAACAGCAAATAACCGAGCGTCTTGGACAGGACAAAAAACAAGGGAGGCCTCACGGACAGGTAAACTCGTCATACGCGGGCTTGACCCGCGTATCCATCCCCCTACGCAGAGGCCTTTTCGAAAAAGATGGATTGCCGGATCAAGTCCGGCAATGACAAATGGAGCACGACCTCCCCGGCAAGAAAGCCCTCCTCATGCCCCATCATCACCTGCATTCCAGCCCCGAAACCTGCCACTGGGGCTACTTCGACGCGAAGTTGAAGCCCGCGCTGACCATCGCCAGCGGTGACGAAGTCACCATCGAGACCGTCAGCGGCGGTCCCGAGGTGGTGCCGGACAAAAGCAAGTTTCACATCCCGCCCGAACTCGGGGAGATTCATGCGAAATGCGAGCGGCAACTGCAGGGCCATATTCTCACCGGCCCGGTTGCGGTTGCCGGGGCCGAACCGGGTGACGTGCTGGAAATCGACATCCTCGATGTCCAGCTCAGGCAGGATTGGGGCTGGAATCTGATCCGTCCGCTGGCGGGCACCCTGCCCGACGATTTTCACGAAACGCGGATCCTGAACATTCCGCTCGACCGCGAACGGATGGTGGGCCGGATGCCGTGGGGCCTCGATCTGCCGCTCAAGCCGTTCTTCGGGGTGATGGGCGTCGCACCCCCGCCCGCCTGGGGTCGCATCACCTCGCTGATCCCGCGCGCCATGGGCGGCAATCTCGACAACAAGGAGCTGGGCGCCGGCGGCAAACTGTATCTGCCGGTATTCGTGCCGGGCGCGCTGTTCTCCTGCGGCGACGGCCACGGCGTGCAGGGCGATGGCGAAGTCTGCGTCACCGCGATCGAGACCGCGCTGCAGGGCCGCTTTCGCCTGACGCTGCGCAAGGACCTGCGGCTCGATTATCCCCGCGCGGAAACCGCCGATCATTACATGACGATGGCGATGGATCCCGATCTCGACCAATGCGTGGTGCGCGCGCTGCGCGACATGATCGTGCTGCTCGGCGAGAAGCGCAATCTGTCGCGCGAGGACGCCTACACGCTCTGCAGCCTCGCGGCCGATCTGCGTGTGACGCAGACCGTCAACGGCTCCAAGGGCATTCACTGCATGATCGCGAAGTCGGTCGTGCACGGCTGAGGCCGGCTTCAGAACTCCGAACGCAATTGCAGCCTGGCGTGAAACACCACGCTGGTCTTTCCGACCAGCGCCGTGCCGTTCACTTCCGCCGCGTCGGCTGAGTAGGCGCCGGTAAAGCCGCAGGTGACCTCACGCCCGCCGAACAACGGCCGGGTGCCCGCAGACTTCGTATGCTCGTTGGTGATCAATTCGCCGCGCCATTTGCCGTGATCGCCGCGGTAGGAGCCGGTGTAATAGAAATAGGAATCGCCGCCGGCGATCTTGCCGTCGTGCAGCACGATCACGCCGTTGGCGCGGCCGTGCCCGCCGTCCGTCATCTCGATCTGAATGGTGTAGAGACCGTTCGTTACCGTCATTGCGCCCTTGCCGTCGTCCCCGGACATCATCGGCATTCCCGGCTGTGCGACGCAATCAAGAAATGGGCGCGCGGCTGGATCGTTTCGCCGCGGCGGTGAACGCTGCCCAGGGCCGCCAGGAGCTCCGCTCACACAGGCGCGCAGCCCATCCACAGATCCAGCCCTCGGAATTTTAACCGCTTTTTCAAATGGATAGAAAGCTATCCACAAGCCGTTTGACTCATGTGTGCAAAACTAAATAGAGTCTAAATAGTAACTTTTCAGTACATCGTTTAAAAGTTAGCGTTCTCCATGGCTACAGAAAAAGCCGAAACCGACCGCGTTCCCGTTACGTTGGCGCTCTCGACCATCAATTATCTCGAAAGACTGGTGAGACAGGGCACCCACGGCACCAGCGTTCCCGGCGTCGCAAGAACTTTGATCGAGGAAGGCATTCGGCTCGCCATCAAGGACGGGCTGCTTGCGATCCGCGACAACGGAAAGGCGTCCTGACGGGAATTTTCGGAACGCGGCGGTTCACACAGAATGTGGAACCGAGAAACATGCTTACGAATGTACCGACATGGACTACCGATCGCGTCGAATTGCTGAAGAGTCATTTTGAAGCCGGCCTCACCTGCCGCGAGATCGCAGCCAGCATCGGCGTCAGCCGCAACGCGGTGATCGGCAAACTCGCCCGCCTCCAGTTGACGCGCGGCCCGGCCCGTGCCGAACCGCGCCCGACCAAGGCCGCCCGGGAGCGCACCAGGAAATCCATTCCCCGCCTGCAGTATCAAATCCTGCAGGCCGTCTACGAAAACGCCCAGCCGCTGCAGGAGGAGCCGATCGCAAGCGAACGCCGCTGCTCGCTGTTCGAACTCAGCGACAAACGGTGCCGCTGGCCGATCAGCACGCCCGGCGCCGAGGATTTCTGCTTTTGCGGCAACACGCCGGTGGAAGGCATGCCCTATTGCACGGGCCACCACCGCCTCGCCTATCGTCCGGGCTCGCGCCAGCGCGTTGTGCGCGGATAAGGCAATCCCGCTTTCGCGTGAGGCCGCGTGCGCGATCCGGAGTGGATTGAGAAAACGCGTTAACAAAGAGGAGCCGCGGTTCTGATTCAAAGAGCAGAACCGCGAGACTCTACCCGAGCCGCCAGCCGACCTCTTCCGTAAAGCTCTTGTAGAACTCAGCCGTGTAGGCCTTTTCCGGGGTTTGCCGCACCCGCTCGTCGAGCTTGTGGGCGTCGTCGCCGACGAGAATGCGCCAGCGCTCGGCCTTGACGCCGTCGAGGATGATCTTGGCCGCGGCCGCCGCCGTGGTCGGCGCGTCGTCGCGGAAGGCGCGCGCGCGGTCGAGCGCGATCTTCTGGATATCGTCGTCCGACATCGGCGCGGTGTCGATGCCCATGCCCTTCAGGCGCTGCCGCGTCGCCAGCACTTCGTTCGGGCTCAATGCTTCGGATTCCGATCCGCTCTGGATCTTGCGCGAATTGGAAACGATCGAGGTGCCGATATGCCCGGGCATCACGACCGAGCATTTGATGTGCGGGGCGTTGAGCCGCAGATCCGTCATCAGCGCTTCGGTAAACCCTTTCACCGCGAACTTGGCGGCGCTGTAGGCGGTGTGCGAGGCGCCCAGACCGACGGAGGCCCAGAAGCCGTTGACGCTGGATGTGTTGACGATGTGGGCCTCGTCCGCCTTCATCATCAGCGGCAGGAAGGTGCGGACGCCGAGATAGACGCCGCCCCAGCAGATGTTGAAGGTGCGTTCCCACTGCTCGCGCGTGTTGGTGAACAGGCTGCCGCCACCGCCGATGCCGGCATTGTTGAACAAGCAGATGGATCTTGTCGGTCGCCTGCTGCTCGATCAGCTCATCGCGAAAACGCTGGAGATGAGCCTCGATCGAGACGTCGGCGACGTGCGTGGTGACGCGCAGACCCTGCGGCAGCTTTTCCGCCTCGCACAGCCGCTTGGTCTCGGCCATCGCCTCGACCGAAACGTCGCACATCGCGACATTGCAGCCTTCGGCCACGAGCTGGCGCGCGAGTTCGCGGCCCATGCCTGTGCCGCCTCCGGTGATCACGGCGAACTTTCCGGCAAAATCCTTCATTGAGATCGCTACCTCGGTTTTCGTTTTTTGAATTGGAGCTCATGCCAACGGAGCCCGTGCGCAACAGGACAGTATCAGGTGTAAACCACGGGTAAAGCGCAGGGAGGTTTCGTGCCGCGGAATTACTCCGCCGCCTCGCGCGAGCCGCCCAGCGCGCCCAATCCTTCCAGCGCCTTGCGGATCGCGGCCTGTTGCGCGGGCGATGCTTCCGGCATCGGCGCGCGGGAGACGGTCGGCGGCAATCCCTGCAGCGACTGCGCATAGCGCGTGCACGCCGGCAGATTGTCCGAGACGATGGCGTTCCACAATGTCAGCAGTTTTTGGTGCAGCTCGAGCGCGCGAACGTGGTTGCCCGCCTTGACCGCATTCCAGAGTTCGACGGAAGCGTGCGGCGCGGCGCTCAGGATCGCCGCGATCGAACCGTGCGCGCCGAGCGCGTAGGACGGATACATCAGCGCGTCGACGGCGCTGTAGATCAGTTTGTCCGGCGCCATCATCATGAGATCGGCGAACAGTTTCAGATCGCCGGCACTCTGCTTGACGCCGACGACCAGCGGCACCTCGTTCATGATCCGCGTCAGCAGCGCCGGCGAGAGATAGGACCATGGCACCACGTTGTAGATGATGATCGGCATGCCGGTTTCATCGGCCATGCGGCGGAAGTGATCGACCATCGCCTGCTCGTCCGGCTTGAACAGGTAATGCACCGGCGTCACCTGCAACGCGGCGACGTTCATGTCGCGCACCAGCTTGCCGCGCCGGATCGCATCGCGGGTGGAATCGACGATGATGCCGGCGATCACGGGCGCGCGGCCCTTTGCGGCTTCCACCGTCGCCGCCACCAGGTCGCGATACTCCTCGTGGTCGAGCGTATGCCCCTCGCCGGTCGAACCGCCCGCCGCCATGCCATGGCTGCCGGCGCCGATCAGCCAGTCGACCTGGGGAGCAACCAGCTTGAAATCGATCTCGCCGTCCTTGCGGAACGGCGTGGTCATCGGCGGTATCACGCCGGTCGGACGTGTTTTCATGGGCTGGCCCTCGCGTTTCCATCCGCTGCGTGCGGGTGTATCCCCCGCTTTGGCGGAGCAAGCCTACCGAAGGCCGGCACGGCGATCCAGTTGCGGAATTGACACGGCAGGGCAGCGGAACTGCCGCACCGGTCCCCCGCTTGATCTGGAGCAACACCGCATTCGTCGCATTCGCCGATGGTGGTCCTGCAAGCCGGGCATGTGTCGCTGCGGCGGCGAGCCCGCCATATCATCGGCGGCTATCTGCTTTGGGATATCGGAGGCCAAATTGCATGCGTAACTATCTGCTTCGTATCGGCCGGTGTCACCTGATCCTTGCCGCAAGTCTTGCGGCGACGTCCTCATTTGCGGCCGATCCCGACCAGGGCGAAACGCTCGCCAGGCGCTGGTGCACGGGCTGCCATCTGGTCGCAACCGATCAGAAAGCGGCGACCACCGACGCGCCGCCGTTTGCCTCCATTGCCAGGCGACCGGACTTTGATCCCGCGAAGATCGAATTCTTCCTGCGCGATCCGCATCCGAAAATGCCCAACATGACGCTGAGCCGAGCCGAGTCAGCGGATATCGCCGCCTATATCGCGACGCTGAAATAGACGTCTTGGCGATTTCGCGCCCCGGATATGTTTGAACCTTGAGCCGGAGGCGGCGACCTACATACCAGAGGCAGTATCAAGCTATGGGAGGGCCCCATGAGCCACTGGCACGACACCATGGTCGATCGACCGGAATCGGATGGTCCGGCTTATGTCACGGGCTGGACCGTCAGCGGACTGGTTGTGCGTGCTTTTCGAGCCAAGTCATGACATCGGGATGTTTGTGGGTGGCGTAGTTGTCGACGATGACATGGATCGTCTTTTTCTTGGACACTCTGGCTTCGATGATGTTCAGAAACCGAATGAACTCTTGATGTCGATGGCGCTTCATGCACTGACCAATAACCTTGCCCTCAAGGACATCGAACGCCGCGAACAACGTGGTGACGCCATGGCGCTTGTAATCATGGGTCATGGTACCAACGCGCCCCTTCTTCATCGGCAGCCCCGGCTGGGTGCGATCAAGCGCCTGAATTTGGCTCTTCTCATCGACAGACAGGACAATGGCGGTCGGGCGGATCGACGTAGAGGCCGACGATCTCGTGCAGTTTGGCGGCAAACTGCGGATCGTTGGACAGTTTGAACTGACGCACGCGGTGCGGTTGCAGGCCATGAGCACGCCAAATCCGCTGCACCGAACTGACGCTAATCCCGGCTGCCTTCGCCATCGCCGAACCGCTCCAGTGACTCGCCGCCGGCGGCGGGCCCGCCAACGTCAGGGCGATCACACGTTTAGCCACTTCAGGGCTCAGCGGCGGAATGCGCGACCGTCGTGTCTTGTCCCTCCAAAGGCCGGCGGCTCCTTCCTCGTGGAAACGTTCCTGCCAGCGCCAGATCACCGTCTTGGCCTTGCCCGTGGCTTGCGTGATCTCGGCCGTGCCTCGACCATCGGCTGTCAGAAGGACGATCTTTGCCCGCCAAACGTGCTTCTGCGGGCTATTGCGGTTGGCGACCACAGCCTTAAGCTTGCTTCGGTCTGCCCGGCTCAACTGGATATTCGTTCGCTTGTGCATGCCCTAGACTCGCACACCCGAGTTCTTCAGGGAAACTCCAAGCGAATCGAAATGTTAGATTTGGTCCACTAGCTGCGCTCAAACGCGGTCCATGGCTTGTGAAAATGGTCGGAGCGAGAGGATTTGAACCTCCGACCCCTAGTCTCCCAGACTAGTGCGCTAACCGGGCTGCGCCACGCTCCGATGCCGTTCCATTAGCTGCGATCAGCGCCCGGCGCAAGGCGGGCGAACGGCCTCATTGAGGCGGCAGCCGGCCAGTTCCCTGCCCCGCTCCTCAGCCGTCCTTCATCGCATTATCCAGCAATTGCCGGCAGGCCGCCAAATCCTGAAGCACCCGTTCCAGGCGTTCGCGGTCGGCGTCCGAGGGCCCGGGCTTGCTTTTGACGAACGGCAGCAAAATGCCGTCGTCGTCGGTATCGACAAAGCGGTAGTCGATTTCCTTCTCTTCGGTCTCGTAGTCCTCGTCCTCGCCCTCGTCCTCGGCAGCATTGACGATCGGCGTCTCGCCCTCCTCGGGCTCCTGCAGGCTGAGACCGATCGCCTCCTCGACCGCGCCGAAGGTGACGGCGGAAGTCTGGTCGGCAAGGCCCTGCACCGATTTGATGCCGTGCTCCTTGAGGATCCGCTGCACGCCGCGGATGGTGTAGCCCTCGCCGTAGAGCAGCCGGCGGATGCCCTTGAGCAGGTCGACGTCGTCGGGGCGGTAGTAACGCCGCCCGCCGCTTCGCTTCATCGGCTTGATCTGGGCGAACCGCGTCTCCCAGAACCGCAGCACGTGCTGGGGAATATCTAGCTCTTCAGCGACTTCGCTGATGGTGCGGAACGCATCCGGCGCTTTGTCCAAATGCCAGCTCCTCTCAACTCATCTCGTTGGTGAAGACGCAGTACTCGCCTTGTTACGCGGCCGTGTTACTCGGTCTCGCTGATCGGCCTCGTTAATCGGTCTTGCCTTCGCCGTTGCCGACCGCGTGACCGTTGATCCGCTGCTTCAGAATGGCCGACGGCTTGAACACCATCACGCGACGCGGCGAGATCGGCACTTCGGTACCGGTCTTCGGGTTACGTCCGATCCGCTGACCCTTCTTGCGCACCATGAAAGAGCCGAATGACGACAGCTTCACCGTCTCGCCCTTCTCCAGGCAATCGGTAATCTCTTTCAAAACGAGTTCGACAAACGCCGACGATTCCGTTCGCGACAGGCCCACCTTCTGGTAGACCGCCTCGCACAAATCGACCCGTGTGACTGTTTTCCCGGTCCCTGTCATCGCCTGCCCCGCACTCTCGGCGAACAATTTATTCTCTGAAATTATGAGGTTAGCACGCAATGGTCAACAGCGACCATCATGCAGACGCATGGAACAACGCAACAAATTTGACCAGTATCTTACGCAGCGCTTACCAGCGCACGAGCGCGGAACCCCAGGTGAAGCCGCCGCCCATGGCTTCGAACAGCACCAGATCGCCTTTCTTCACGCGCCCGTCCTTGACGGCCACCGCAAGCGCCAGCGGGATCGATGCCGCCGAGGTGTTGCCGTGCAGATCGACGGTCAACACCACTTTCTGCGGTGCAATATGAAGCTTGTGCGCTGAAGCATCGATGATTCGCTTGTTGGCCTGATGCGGAACGAACCAGTCGATCAACTCGGCCGTCGCGCCGGTCGCCTCGAACGCGTCCACGATCACGTCGGTGATCATGCCGACCGCATGCTTGAACACTTCGCGGCCTTCCATCCGCAGATGACCGACGGTCTGCGTGGTGGAAGGACCACCGTCGACGAAGAGCTTCGCCTTGTGCCGGCCGTCCGAGCGCAGATGCGTGGTGAGCACGCCGCGATCGGAAGGCTTGCCGGGCTGATCCTGCGCCTCGAGCACCACCGCCCCGGCGCCGTCGCCGAACAGCACGCAGGTACCGCGGTCGTTCCAGTCGAGAATGCGCGAGAACGTCTCGGCGCCGATCACCAGCGCGCGCTTGTAGGCGCCGGCGCGCAGGAAATTGTCGGCGGTGGCAAGCGCGAAGACGAAGCCGGAGCACACCGCCTGCAGATCGAAGGCGGCGCCATGATGGATGCCGAGCCCGTTCTGGACGGCGACCGCGGTAGCCGGAAAGGTGTTGTCCGGCGTCGAGGTCGCCAGCACGATCAGGTCGATCGCCTGGGCATCGATGCCTGCGTGCTCCAGTGCCGCGCGCGCGGCGTTGATCGCCAGATGCGAAGTGAACTCGCCTTCGGCGGCGATATGGCGCTGCCGGATGCCGGTGCGCTGCACGATCCACTCGTCCGAAGTTTCGATACGGGCCGCCAATTCCGCATTGGTCAGCACCTTCTGCGGCAGGTAAGAGCCGCAGCCCAGCACGACCGAACGTTTCGCCGTCACGAGACAACCTCCTGCGCGATCTGCGCCTGTACCAGCGCACTGATCTTGGTGAGGAGATCGCAGCGGACCATCTCATAGCCAACATCGACTGCGTAGGCAAAGCCTTCGGCGTTGGTTCCGCCGTGGCTTTTAACAACCAAACCTTTCAAACCAAGCAGCATACCACCATTGGATTTGTTCGGATCGAGCTTCTCCCGGAGCGCCTTGAAGGCGCTGCGGGCGAACAAATAGCCAATCTTGGATTGCCAGCTGCTCGCCATCGCATTGCGCAGAAAATCCGCCATCTGACGTGCGGTACCTTCCGCGGCCTTCAACGCGATGTTGCCGCTGAAGCCTTCCGACACGATCACGTCAGCCGCGCCCCCGCCGATCCCATCACCCTCGACGAAGCCGACATAGTCGAGCTCCGGAAGATTCATCGCACGGAGCTGTTCCGACGCCTTGCGAATCTCCTCGCCGCCCTTGACCTCCTCAACCCCGATATTGAGCAGGCCGACGGTCGGACGCTTCAGGCCGAACAGCACGCTCGCCATCGCGCTGCCCATGACCGCGAGCGACACCAGATGATGCGCATCGCCGCCGATGCTGGCGCCGAGATCGAGTACGACGGAATCGCCGCGCGCCGTCGGCCATACACCGGCAATGGCCGGCCGGTCGATGCCGGGCATGGTGTGCAGATGGAAGCGCGCCATCGCCATCAACGCGCCGGTATTGCCGGCGGAGACCGCCACGTCGGCCTCGCCCTTCTTCACCGCGTCGATCGCAAGCCACATCGACGAGTTCTTGCGGCCGCGGCGCAGCGCCTGGCTCGGCTTTTCATGCATGCTGATGGTCACGTCGGTATGGACCACGCGGGAGGCCTTTTTCAGCGCCGGATATTTCGCAAGCTGCTCGTCGATCTGCTTGCTGTCGCCATAGAGCAGAAATTCACTGTCGGGATGCCGTTTCAAAGAGATGGCGGCGCCGGGAATGACGACCGATGCGCCGACATCGCCACCCATGGCGTCAAGCGCGATTCGAACCTTTTGCGGCATGAACGTCCCGGAAACCTGATCTCTTGCGGCCCTCGGAGAGCCCGGCCGCGCACTGGAAAGGCACCGCCAAAGCGGTGCTCGGCAAGACGCATCCCCGCGCCTCCGCCGGGCCGCGACAATAGCGTGTCCCCGTCCCGACACAACCTCTTGACCACGCTCTTTTGGCGAAAGGCAAGCGCTGTGGCCCGAAATCAAGAACGTAAAATATCCCGATATAATTCAATATCTTACGGGATATTCCTGGCGGCACATCACAACCACGTCACACCGATGGCAGCTTCGCCGGCCACTTTAACTGCCGGCTACTTGCCCTTGGGCTTCCTGGTGCCCGGTTTTTTCGGTTCTGCCTTCAACGCCTTGAGCGCAGCGAACGGGTGATCCTCGGGATCGGCGGCTTCGACCACCGGCTCAAATACGGCGCCCGGCTTGCGCGGATATGGATCGACCGCGAGATACAACGCATCGGTGGCGACCCGGCCGAGATCGATCATTCCATTCTCGATCGGCTCGGGCGGATCGGGTGTCTCCTCGTCGCCTTCCTCGGCTTCATCGACCAGCGTGGCCATCTGCGGGATCTGCTCGGGCGGCGCGAAGGTCAGATCGATCGGCTCGTCGATATCGGTCTCGATCTCCTCCAGCGTCACCACGCAGGTCTGTCCGACCCGCGCCCGCACGCGACCAGCGACGTGGAAGCGGCCGCCGCTCGTTGGCGTGACGTCGAAGGAGGCCTGCACCGAAAGCACCTCGCGCAGGCCTCCGACATCGGCCACCGCGTTGCGGACGGCCTGATCGGCTTCGAGGTCGCGGTGCAAGCCCGTCTCCGCTATCTGCGCCACCACGAGGGGGACGCGCCACGGGTCGGGATTCTCTGTCGTGCCAGTCTTGGTCGTACCAGTCTTGCTCATTGCTGCGCGCCCGCCTTCTCCGGCAAAGGAAACCTGGCCGAACCGCTCACCAGCACCGCCTCGTCGAGGCTGTCGAGAGCGGCCATCGCCGCCTCGGCATAGGCCGCAAGCAGGCGGGCCTTTTCGATGTGCTCGCCGTTCAGGATATTCTTGCACAATGCCTGCGCCAGCGCCTCACCGCCCTCGGTCAGCGCAAAGTCATAGGCCGCCGTCCGGCCATAGAACGCTTCCCCGAAGGCCTGCATGCGTTTCGGCACCGTGAGGTCGCCAACCCCCATCTCGCGCAGATTATCGTCCATATCGTTGCAAAAATGGTCGAACAGCCCCTGCGCCAGGGCCGTACCGCCCTCCACCGACTTCAGGCGGCGCAAGAACAGCCACAAATGCAGCAGAAGCAGATCAAAACGGCCGTTAACCGTGTCGGGAACCCCAAAGTCCCGATAAAACAACGGTTCTCGCGCCTGCGTCACGATCATGCCATAGATGGCCTCGATGGTGCCGCGCATCGGCGTCCGGGGTTTCCTGAAGTGATTGAACGGCCAAAGCATTATGGGTTCCGCAAGCGGGCCCTCCAGAGTCTTTGCCCGGAGGCCACGCGTGTTGCAATTCAGCGTGCTGCCCGGTACGTCAACGCACCGCGCGATGCAAGAGGACGGACTAATTCCTGACATGACCGAGATGAGCCAGCCGAGCACCTGCGTGCCCTCGCCGCGTCGTTTGACCGTGCGCAGGCGCGGTTTTCGCGCGGCCGCGGCCGTGGCGCTGATTTGTGCGGTACTCGGTGGTTGCACCGGCGAGCAGTTCCAGAAGGGCTACATCCTGCCGCCCAACGCGCTGGAGCAGATTCCGATCGGCGCCAGCCAGGACCAGGTGCTGATCGTGATGGGAACGCCATCGACGGTCGCGACCCTGAATGGCGAGGTGTTCTATTACATCTCGCAGCGCTCCGAGCGCAAAGTCGCGTTCATGAATCAGCAGGTCGTCGACCAGCGCGTGATCGCGATCTATTTCGACAAGAATCGCCAGGTGCAGCGGCTCGCCAATTACGGGTTGCAGGACGGCAAGATCTTCGACTTCATCAGCCGCACCACGCCGACATCAGGCCAGGAACTCAGCTACCTGACGCCGCTGTTCAAGCTCTTGAGCTTCAACTAGAAGCCGCTCTCGGTTTTGCCGGTCGTGTTCGCCGATTGGCGGCGCCAATGCGGACACTGTGACCAAGAGCTAACCGGCTTATCCGCTTCCATATCGGTTCACTGCGGGCAATCAGCCCCGCTGTCGATCCAGGCTTGAACCAATTTCCCTGCGGCTTCCTGACTTCCGGGCGCGGGCTGGCGGCCTTCGCCGGGATTCCAACCCCAGCTCACGAGATCGTCTTTGGCGATATGCTCCTGCAACGCGGCCAGATCCCGGCCGCCATTGCGTTTCACATCCTTCAGCTGTCGGCAAATTTCGCCCACGGACTTGTTCTGCCAGGCCATCGATAGCGGAGCAAAACCCCAGCGCGGATGACCGGGTATACTTTTGTACGATGCGGCCTCGTGAAGCGTCGTGTTTTTCCCCGTATGGCATCCAGAACAATTGGCTTCGAAGTGACCGGTCTCGGCCCGCCATACCGGTGGCATATGATTGTGCTGATCGTCTCCTTGCAGCGGCTGGTCACCGGCCGGATGGCAGTTCATGCAGCGCGGATGAGTAATTACTTTGGCGACCTCGAGGAAGATCGCGCGCGAACGCTCCGCGTTATCTGCTATCGACTGAAACTCAGCGGGGGCTTTCAGTGTCTGGTTCGCAGAAAGTGGTTCCGAATAAGCCGCGGAATGAACGCACGCTACGACCGCCAACGCGAGCGGGGCATACATCAGCAACTTCGATGGCGTGAGCGTCATTGGAATACAATCCGCTCAACAAATTCCAGTTCCGATGCGCTCGACCTGGACTGCATCCTCTCTCCGCGAGAGTCAGGCTCGCCAATATCATCACGGGGAACATCGCTACATTTTCGAATACCGCAGAACCTCCGGGGTTGGCGGCGCTGGTCCAGTTTGGCCAGCCCCAGACGCGCAGACGACCGTCAGATCCACCTGATCTCCCACGATCCGGATCATCCTCATGAAGGCACGCCGGGGCACCGGCAGCTGGCTCAGTTCCGTGACACGGAAATCCTGCGCCAAGTAGACCGCTTGCCCTCTGCGCGCGCGGTGCCTACGCTTCCTGCAAATAATGATTCAGCAGGGAGTGCACTTGTGACGATTAGAGCCTTTTCGCGACGCCGCCTTTTGACCGGAACTGCCGCCATTTCAGCGGCAGCCATTTTGCCGCGCACGAGCTACGGCTCCGACTGGCGCCCGACCGAGACCGTACGCGTCATCGTGCCGGCGGCACCAGGCGGCACCACCGACGTAATGGGGCGGTTGCTGGCTGCACATCTGCAGAAGGCGTGGGGCCAGTCTGCGGTCGTGGAGAACCGTTCCGGCGGCGGCGGCACCATCGGCACCGCCGAAGTCGTGCGCAGCAAGGGGGACGGACACACCATCCTCATCGGCAATCCCGGCCCCAACGCGATCGCCTACAGCATCTTCCGCAACATGCCCTACAAGGCGGATCAGCTGCAGCCGGTTTCCAACTTGATCCGGATTCCAAATATCGTGTCGGCCCATCCGTCGACCGGCATCAAGTCGATCGGAGAACTGATCGCCTACATCAAGGCCAATCCGGACAAGCTCACCTATGCCTCGTCCGGCGTCGGACAGAGCCCGCACCTGACCGGTGCCTGGTTCCTGCAATTGACCGGCCTGAAGATGGTCCATGTGCCGTTCCGAGGCGCCGGCCCGGCGCTGCAGGCTGCGCTTGCCGGCGATATCCAGATCCTGTTCGACAATCTCTATCCGACGCTGCCGCAGGTTCTGGACGGCAAGCTCACCGCGCTGGCGGTGACCACGACGGAGCGCGCGCCGCTGGCGCCCAACGTTCCCACCATGCGCGAAAGCGCACCGGAGCTTGCGAAGTTCGACGTCTCATCCTGGTTCGGCGTGTTCCTGCCGAAGAGTGTGCCCGCCCCCGTCCTCGACGCGCTCAACAAGGAGATCAACGTATTCCTGGAGCGCGGCGACATCAAGGAACAGATGGCCAAGATCGGCGCACGCACCGATTACGGGACGCCGCAGCAGTATGCCGACTTCCTCCAGGCGGAGACGACGAAGTTCGGCGAAATCATCAAGCGCGAAGGCCTGCAGATGGACGCGGGCTGAGGGGCATCGCGCCTCCGGTCAGGATGATTTGTTGATCTTCTTGATCTTGGCATCGGTGGCTTCGATCGAGGTCGCCAATTCCAGGATGGCTTTGGACAGCAACTCGGCAGCCTCCTTATGATCCTGCGACTTGGCGGCCCGGAGCGCGTAGTTTCGGGCGGATGACAGCGACATCGATCAATCTCCATGTTGTCCGCCGATCTCTGCGGATTCGTTGAACATGCTGGTGGGTTAGCTGCGCCTCCAACCTGCACAGAATAAAAACCCCGCGGCTCGCACCGCGGGGTTTTCCTTTTCGATCAGTTTCGCGCCGCTCAGTGCGCCAGGATCGCCAGCAGCAGCAGCGCCACGATGTTGGTGATCTTGATCATCGGGTTGACGGCGGGACCGGCCGTATCCTTGTAGGGATCGCCGACGGTGTCACCGGTCACGGCCGCCTTGTGGGCGTCGGAGCCCTTGCCGCCGTAGTGACCGTCCTCGATGTACTTCTTGGCGTTGTCCCAGGCGCCGCCGCCCGAGGTCATCGAGATCGCGACGAACAGGCCGGTCACGATCACGCCGAGCAGCATGGCGCCGACGGCCGAGAACGCCGCCGACTTGCCGGCAGCACCACCGCCCGCAATCGCGAAGATCGCGAAGTAGACGAAGATCGGCGACAGCACCGGCAGCAGCGACGGGATGATCATTTCCTTGATCGCCGCCTTGGTCAGCAGGTCGACCGCCCGGCCGTAATCCGGCTTGTCGGTGCCCTGCATGATGCCGGGCTTTTCGCGGAACTGACGCCGCACTTCCTCGACGATCGCGCCGGCCGCACGGCCGACCGCGGTCATGCCCATCGCGCCGAACAGATACGGCAGCAGGCCGCCGAACAGCAGGCCAACCACGACGTAGGGGTTGTTGAGCGAGAAGTCGGGCAGCACGCCCTGGAAGTACGGATACTTCGCGGCATTGGCGATGAAGAATTTGAGGTCTTCATTGTAGGCCGCGAACAGCACCAGCGCACCGAGACCGGCAGAGCCGATCGCGTAGCCCTTGGTGACCGCCTTGGTGGTGTTGCCGACCGCGTCGAGCGCGTCGGTCGACTTGCGGACTTCCTTCGGCAGGCCGGCCATTTCGGCGATGCCACCGGCGTTGTCCGTAACCGGGCCGAAGGCGTCGAGGGCCACGATCATGCCGGCCAGCGCCAGCATCGTCGTGGTCGCAATCGCGATGCCGAACAGGCCGGCAAGGCTGTAGGTGACGAGGATGCCGGCGATGATGACGATCGCGGGCATCGCGGTCGATTCCATCGAGATCGCCAGACCCTGGATCACGTTGGTGCCATGGCCGGTGACCGACGAAGCGGCAATCGACTTCACCGGGCGATAGTCGGTGCCGGTGTAGTATTCGGTGATCCAGATGATCAGGCCGGTGACGACGAGGCCGACGACGCCGCATTCGAACAGCGCCAGGCCGGTGTACTTCACGCCCGCCAGCGGGCCGAAGCCGATCAGCCAATTGATGACGGCGGCAACGCCGAGCAGCGACAGCACGCCGGTTGCGATCAGGCCCTTGTACAGCGCGCCCATGATGGACTGGCTGGCGCCGAGCTTGACGAAGAAGGTGCCGATGATCGAGGTGATGATGCAGACGCCGCCGATGGCGAGCGGCAGGGTCATCATCGGCACCAGCAGCGGCGAGGTCGCGAAGAAGATCGCGGCCAGCACCATGGTGGCGACCGCGGTCACCGCGTAGGTCTCGAACAGGTCGGCCGCCATGCCGGCGCAGTCACCGACGTTGTCGCCGACGTTGTCGGCGATGGTCGCCGGGTTGCGCGGATCGTCCTCGGGAATGCCGGCTTCGACCTTGCCGACGAGATCGCCGCCGACGTCGGCACCCTTGGTGAAGATGCCGCCGCCGAGACGGGCGAAGATCGAGATCAGCGAGGCGCCGAAGCCGAGCGCCACCAGCGCGTCGACGACGACGCGGTCGTTGGCCTTCAGCCCCAAGCCGTGGGTGAGATAGGCGAAATAGATGGTGACGCCGAGCAGCGCGAGACCCGCGACCAGCATGCCGGTGATGGCGCCCGCCTTGAAGGCGAGCTCGAGGCCGCCGGCCAGCGAGGTGGTCGCGGCCTGCGCGGTGCGCACGTTGGCGCGAACCGAGACGTTCATGCCGATGAAGCCCGCGGCGCCCGACAGCACCGCGCCGATCAGGAAGCCGATCGCAACCAGCATGCCGAGGAAGTAGGCCAGCAGGGCGAAGATCACGATGCCGACCATGCCGATCGTCATGTACTGGCGCTTGAGATAGGCCTGCGCGCCCTCGGCCACCGCGGCCGCGATCTCCTGCATGCGCGCGTTGCCGGCATCCGCTTTGAGAACGGAAGACGTCGCCCAGATGGCGTAAACGATCGAAAGCGCTCCGCAGAGCACAATCACCCATAATGCTGTCATAGAAGTTGCCTCAGATGCTGGTATCCGCCCCACGCCATCCCGCGAGCGCGGCCGGCGTTTATTATGGAGGCCTTCCCTGCCCAGAAGGGTGGCCTCTCAAATCGGCGGGACCATGCCAAAATCGTCCCCGCGGCGCAACGCTGCGGAGGTCAGAATCCGTCGATTTTTGAAAGGATTCACCGCTAACGCGGCCCGCCAGTTCGGCGCCCGCGCAGCTGTGGACACCGGTCACAGGGGTTGGGCTGGGCCCAAAATACAAGAACCCGCCCAATCCCTTCAGGATCGAGCGGGCTCACTAGCCATTCCAGTACATCCGTGAAACGACCGTTTCGAGGCCTTAGACGAGCGACAGATTTTCCGCGCTCACCTTGCCCCGCATCTTGTCGGTCTTGAGTTCGAACTGAACCTTCTGACCTTCGGCCAGTCCGCCGAGGCCGGCACGCTCGACGGCCGAGATGTGCACGAACACATCCTTGCTGCCATCGCTCGGCTCAATGAAACCGAAACCCTTTTGACCGTTGAACCACTTCACTGTTCCCGTAGCCATTTTCTCTTCTCCAAAGCACGTTGGCTTTTAATTCCGCGCGGCGATCGCACGGATTCAAATCCGTTCACGACGATGTCTCTGGAAGAAGCCCCTTAGGGAGCGCGTTCGAAAAGGCACGACGGTAATCGAATGGCAATACACCTATAGGTTTTCGGCGAAATAGCAATGGCTGGCGGGAAATAAAGGCAGACGGCGTTAACGAGCCCGCCTTCAAAAATGGCTGTAAGACAGCCGTTCCAGCGCGATTTCCCTGCCCTGCCCGTCGATGAACTTCGGAACCGCGCTGCCCGCGACCACCGTTCCGATGGAACTCACGGCGACGCCGGCATCCCGCGCAGCTTGCGCGAACGCCTCGACGCGATCCTCCGGTAGCGTGCACAGGATCTCGTAATCATCGCCACCGGCGATCAATGTCTCCGAGTCCGACAATGCCGCGCGACACCAGATCCCTCGCTGCATCCGAGAGCGGGACCGACACCAGATCGATCACCGCGGATACGCCGGACACGCCGCAGAGCTTGGCAAGATCGCCGGCAAGGCCATCCGATACATCCATCGCCGCGCTGGCATAGCGGCGAACGATTTCCGCCAACGGCCACGCGCGGCTGCGGCACGCGATAGCGCTCGACCAGGGCGTCGCGCGCGGCGGTATCGGTTGCGGCGGCGTGGACCTTGCCGCCCCTGAGAACGGCAAGCCCCAGCGCGGCGTCGCCGATCGTGCCCGTCACCATCACGCGCTCGCCGGCTTTTGCCCCGCTGCGATGAACCATTTTGCCCGGCGGCACCCGGCCGAACGCGGTGACCGAGACCATCAGCGGTCCGGGCGTCGACACGGTGTCCCCGCCCAGCAGCGGACAGGCGAACTGCGCGGCATCCTCGCCTAGCGCCGCCGCGAACGGCTTCAGCCAGGCCTCGTCGGCATGCCGCAGCGCCAGCGTCAGCACGAAGCCGGCCGGCATTGCCCCTTTCGCCGCGAGATCGCTGAGGTTCACCCGCAGCGCCTTGCGCGCGACCGTATCGGGGGGATCGTCGGGCAGGAAATGGACGCCTTCGACGATGGCGTCCGTCGTCACCACGATGTCGTTGCCATCAGGCTTCAACGCCGCGGCGTCGTCGTCGAGACCGAAGGCGCCCGGGTCGGTCGCAAGCGGCCGGAAATAGCGCGCGATCAGCGCGTCCTCGCCGGACGCGGGTTTTCCGCTAGCCACGCGCGAACTCGTCGGCGCGGAACTGGCGCGCGATCTGGTCGAGCACGGCATTCACCATGCCGGTCTCTTCCTTTTCGACGAAGGCATGCGCGACGTCGACATATTCGGACACGACCACGCGGCCCGGCACGTCCTTGCGGTGCTCCAGCTCATAGGAGCCTGCCCGCAGCACCGCGCGCAAAATCGCGTCGATCCGCTTCAGCGGCCAGCCCTTCTGCAGCGCATCGTCGATCAAGGGATCGAGCCTGGCCTGGTCGCGCACCACGCCGGCCACCACGTCCTTGAAGAACGCAGCCTCCGCCGGCAGATATTTGTCGCCTTCGACCTCGTTGCCGAGCCAGTGGCTTTCGAACTCGGCGAAGATGTCGTTGATCCCGGCGCCGGCGATGTCCATCTGGTAGAGCGCCTGCACGGCGGCAAGCCGCGCCGCGCCACGGCGGTTGGCTTTCTTGTCGGGACTTTTCGCTGGCTTCTTGCTGTCTGCCATCGTCAGGCCTTTGTCAGCCGCCGCTTGATCCGCAACATCGCCAGCGCCGCGCGCGCGGCGTCGCCACCCTTGTTCAACTCGCTGGCGCGCGCCCTCGCCCAGGCCTGCGCGTCGGTATTGACGGTGATGATGCCGTTGCCGAGCGGGAAACCTCTGGAGACCGCCAGATCCATCAGCGCGCGCGAGGATTCGATCGACACGATTTCGAAATGGATGGTGTCGCCGCGCACCACGCAGCCAAGCGCGATTGCCGCATCATAAGGCTTGCCGTTCTTTTCGGCAGCATCGAGCGCGATCGCGATCGCGGCCGGAATTTCCAGCGCGCCGGGCACCGTAATGAGGTCGTGCGTCACGCCGGCAGCTTTCAGTTCGGCGACGGCGCCTTCCAGCAGCGCATCCTGAATGTCGTCATAGAACCGCGCCTCGACGATCAGCGCGCGCGCGCCTGAAATGTCGGTCTGGTCTTTCAGAGGGGCGCGCCGTGCGTCTGCCATTTATCTTTCCATCTAATTCGACGCCCTCATCCTGAGGAGCGGCCCCTTGGCCGCGTCTCGAAGGATGTGGTTAGTTCCGGGCCTCATGGTTCGAGACGGCGCAAGAGCGCCTCCTCACCATGAGGGATTGGCCGGCGTTTTAAGCGCCGCATGTCTGCCTGTCACTTCATTTCCGACAGCCGCGCCGCATAACGGGCCATCAGATCGACCTCGATATTGACCTCGCTGCCTGCGCGCCAGCCGCTGAGCGTGGTGACGCTGAGCGTGTGCGGGATGATCAGCACCGAAAACGTGACATCCTCGACCGTGTTCACCGTCAGCGATACGCCGTCCAGCGTCACCGAGCCCTTGGTGGCGATGAACCGCGCCAGCTCCCGCGTGGTGCGCAGTTCGAACCGCGCCATGTCAGGCAGATCGTCACGCTTGACGATGGTCGCAATGCCGTCGGCATGCCCCGCGACAATATGGCCGCCGAGTTCGTCGCCGATCTTCAGCGCGCGCTCGAGGTTGAGTTTGGTGCCTTTGACCCAGTGCTTGGCCGTGGTCATGCCGAAGCGTCTCGGCGGCGGCATCGACGTCGAACCAGGTCTTGCCGCCCTCGACGCCGGAAGCGACCACGGTCAGGCAGACGCCGTTGCAGGCGATCGATGCGCCGTCGGCAATGGTGGTCTGGTCGTAACGGCAGGCGATGCGCATGCGGTGCAACTGGCCCTGCGCCGTTGGCGTGAGGCTGGCGATCTCGCCGATGTCGGTGACAATTCCGGTAAACATTTTTTCACCCACCGTCATGGCCGGGCTTGTCCCGGCCATCCACGTCTTCCTTTTCATAAGCTGCCAAGACGTGGATGCCCGGGACATCTAGCGCGAAGACGCGCTTCGCGCTTTTACCCGGGCATGACGAGCTCAGACAGCGCGCTCATAAATAGTCAGTGTATCTCTTTGTAGCGTTTCGCTAGCACGTGTCTTGAACGCGGGCGACCCGGTGAGAGCCGACAGCGGCAATGCGTCCAGCGCGGGAATGCCGTCCGTGCCAATATTCTCGGGCCCGCGCAGCAGCCAGACTTCATCGACCAGGCCTGCGGCGACAAAGGACGACGCCGACCCGCGAGCCGCCTTCCACCATCAGCCGCGTGATGCCCTTGTCGGACAGCGCGTGCAGCACTGCCGGCAGATCGAGCCCCGGCGGCTGCGCGGTCGCCGCAACGCGCATCACCTGCGCGCCGGCCGCGCCGAGTTTCATGGCCGCGGGCGCTTCGGCGAAATCCGACGTCATGACCCAGAGCGGCGTCTGGCGCGCGGAATGGACCAGCTTGCTGGTGCCGGGCAGCCGCAGCGCGCGATCCAGCACCACCCGCACCGGCGACCGCGCTTCCATCCCCGGCAGGCGGCAGGTCAGAACCGGATCGTCCGCCAGCACGGTGCCGATGCCGACCAGGATGGCGTCGCATTGCGCGCGCAGCAGATGCACGCGGGTCTTCGCCGCCTCGCCCGTGATCGCGACCGGCTTGTGGCCGGCGGCGCCGATCCTGTCGTCGGCGGAGACGGCGAGTTTCAGGATCACATGGGGGCGCTTGTCGCGGATGCGGCGGAAATGCCCGGCGTGATCGTGGGCGGCTTCCGCGGCGCCGAGGCCGACATCGACCGCGATCCCGGCCGCACGAAGTTTGGCATGCCCCTGCCCGGCCACTTCCGGATTGGGGTCTTCGATCGCCGACACCACGCGCGCAATGCCCGATGCAATCACCGCATCGACGCAAGGCGGCGATTTGCCGAAATGCGAACAGGGCTCCAGCGTCACATAGAGCGTGGCGCCCCGCGCGGCCTCCCCGGCCCGTCGCAGCGCCTCAGGCTCGGCATGCGGCCGTCCACCAGGTTGGGTCCAGCCACGGCCGACGATGACGCCGTCCTTGACCACGACCGCGCCGACGGCCGGGTTCGGCCAGGTGCGCCCCAGCCCGCGCCGGCCGAGCGACAGCGCGAGCTGCATGAAGCGATGGTCCGCCGCTTTGGCTTCTTTGGATTTCTGCGCGTACTGGTCTTCCAGAATGCGGAAGATCATTTGCGTAACGTGGCGACCCGCGCGTCGTCTTCCGCGGAGAGTTCGCCGAGCACGGCCTCGAAGTCCTTGGCCTCGCGGAAATTGCGGTAGACGGAGGCAAAGCGCACATAGGCGACGTCGTCGAGCTGGCGCAGATGCTCCATCACGATCTCGCCGATCGCCTCGGAGGATACTTCGGCCTCGCCGCCGCTTTCGAGTTCGCGCACGATCGCGGAAACCATCTTCTCGACCCTTTCAGGATCGACCGGCCGCTTGCGCAAGGAGATCTGCAGCGAGCGGACCAGCTTGTCGCGGTCGAACGGCACCCGGCGGCCGTTGCGCTTGATCACGGTCAGTTCGCGCAACTGCACCCGCTCGAAGGTCGTGAAGCGGAAGTTGCAGGCGATGCACACCCGCCGCCGCCGGATCACGGCCGAATCCTCGGTCGGACGCGAGTCCTTCACCTGCGTATCGAGACTGTTGCAGCTGGGACAGCGCATCCAATGAAGCCTTTACTGATAAATCGGGAAGCGGTCGGTGAGCGCCTTGACGCGCTCCTTGATGGCGGCTTCCACCAGCGGCGCCTTGCCGTCCTCCGACTGCGCCAGCGCGTTGAGCACTTCGGCGATCATGCCGCCGACCTGCTGAAACTCGGCAACGCCGAAGCCGCGCGTGGTGGCTGCCGGTGTACCAAGACGCAGGCCGGAGGTGACGAACGGCTTTTCCGGATCGAAGGGAATGCCGTTCTTGTTGCAGGTGATCGCGGCGCGCACCAGCGCCTTCTCGGACACGTTGCCCTTCAGGCCCTTCGGCCGCAGATCGACCAGCATCAGATGGTTGTCGGTGCCGCCGGAGACGATATCGAAACCGTGACCGCGCAGCGTTTCCGCCAGCGCCTTGGCGTTTTCGACCACGTTCTTGGCGTAGACCTTGAAGTCCGGGCGCAGCGCCTCGGCGAAGGCGACGGCCTTGGCGGCGATCACATGCATCAGCGGACCGCCCTGCAGGCCCGGGAAGATCGCCGAGTTCAGCTTCTTGGCGATCGCCTCGTCGTTGCACAGGATCAGGCCGCCGCGCGGGCCGCGCAGCGACTTGTGCGTGGTGGTGGTGGTGACATGGGCGTGCGGCACCGGCGAGGCATGGACGCCGCCGGCAACGAGGCCGGCGAAATGCGCCATGTCGACCAAGAGGTAGGCGCCGACGCTATCGGCGATCTCGCGGAAGCGCTTGAAGTCCCAGGCGCGCGAATAGGCCGAACCGCCGGCGATGATCAGCTTCGGCTTCACCTGCTCGGCCTGCTTGGCCACTTCGTCCATGTCGATGATCTGGTCCTCGCGCCGCACCGTGTAGTGCGAAGCCTTGAACCACTTGCCGGACATGTTGACGGGCGAGCCGTGGGTGAGATGGCCGCCGGCGGCGAGGTCGAGGCCCATAAAGGTGTCGCCGGGCTGCAGCAGCGCCAGAAACGTGGCCTGGTTCATCTGGCTGCCGGAGTTCGGCTGGACGTTGGCAAAGCCGAGCGCCGAACAGTTTTTTGGCGCGCTCGATCGCCAGCGTCTCGGCGACGTCGACCCATTCGCAGCCGCCATAGTACCGCGCACCCGGATACCCTTCCGCGTACTTGTTCGTCATCACCGAACCCTGCGCTTCCAGCACCGCCCGGCTGACGATGTTTTCGGACGCGATCAGCTCGACCTCATGCCGCTGGCGGCCAAGTTCGCCCTTGATCGCGGCAGCGATTTCCGGATCGGCCTCGGCGAGCGTGGCCGTGAAGAACGAGTTGGGCGCGGAGGCGGTCTTGGAGCTGGAGGATGAGGAGGTCATGGGGCGAAATATCTCCACCGCCGCAAGCCCTTAGGGGCAAAGCGGTCGGCTATGTGTGGCGGTCGAAAGAAGTTCCTGCGAGATACCACATCGCCCGGAATTGGCCAAGCGCTTGCGGTACAGGACTGGTATTTATGCAAGATATGGTGGGGAGGAAGGGGTGGCACCTGCCCCCGCCTTGCCTGCCCCCGGCGCCCCCTCTTCGTCATGCCCGGGCTTGTCCCGGGCATCCACGTCCTTGCCTGCCGCGCCAAAGACGTGGATGGCCGGGACAAGCCCGGCCATGACGATGAAAACGTGCTGCGCCGCGCCCGGCGACACGCGCAGCTCCCCCTCACGCAAACCTATACGCCCCGCCCTTCTCCACGCTCCGCTTGAACGCCGGCCGGGCGTGCATCCGTCCCAGCCAGGCCGCGAGGTTCGGATACGGTTCCAGCTTGCCGAACACTTTTGCCATCTCGCCGACAAAGCTCATCTGGATGTCGGCGCCGGTCAGCGACGCCCCGACAAAGAACTCCCGCCCCTTCAGCGCGCGATCGACATAGCCGAGATGGTTGGCCAGTTCGCTGTCGATGCGCGGGTGCAGCGGCGCGCCCGCCTCCTTCAGGCGGGATACGTAGAGATTGAGCATCAGCGGCAACATCGCCGAGCCCTCCGAATAATGCATCCACTCATTGTAGGCTTCGTAGTCCGCGCTTCCCGGCGCCGGCATCATCGCGCCCTTGCCGTAGCGGCGGATGATGTAATCGACGATGGCGCCGGACTCCGCGATCGTCGTATCGCCGTCGGTAATGACGGGCGACTTGCCGAGCGGATGAATTTTTGCGAGTTCCGGCGGCGCCAGCCGGGTCTCGGCGTTGCGCTGATAGCGCTTCATCTCATAGGGCGTTCCCAGCTCCTCCAGCAGCCACAGGATGCGCTGCGAGCGGGAGTCGTTGAGGTGATGAAGCGTGAGCATGGGGGTTTCCTCTGGTTGTTGTTGGTTGGGTGGGCGGTTGGCTTCAGAGTGTCATTGCGAGCGAACCGAAGCAATCCAGCTCTCTCTTGTAGCCCGGATGAGCGCAGCGACATCCGGGGTGGTGTTAGAGTGGTCCCCGGATATCGCTGCGCTCATCCGGGCTTGTATGAGGTGTTCGTTGTCAAGGGGGAACTGATTGATCAGGGCATGGCTTTGCCTTTGGCATGTTTGGTGGATCGCGATGCGCTCGCGATGGTCCTTTCGTCCCGATGGATAGCCGTTGCGTCGGACGCAGCCGCAGTCAAGGCTGGCCGCAGGCCACCGCCGGAGGCGGCGCGTAGCGGCCTTGACGGTGGCGAGGCCGCCGCAAAGCTTTCGGTCGGGACGTTTCGATGCGCGCGATTGGCGGCTTGGCGTGATGTCCTGGACTGGGCCGTGACGTTGTTATGCGGCCAACACCGCATCAACTTGTATCCGGTCGGGTGTGGTGACCCGGACCCTGATCTTTCATGCACGGGTGAAGGTAAGGCCCAGAAGAGACGGGACCCATCTACGAAAGCGGAATCCGAAGACCCAAGCCCGGGTTCGGTCACACGTCTGTCCTGGGTCACGTCGGCCGTCATTGGCGCACCGGCGTCCGTTAAAGGCTTGGGCGCATCGCAGCACCGGTTGGCACGAGGCCGGTTTCCAGATAGCGCCACAGCGTCACCATCAGCTTGCGCGCCAGCGCTACGATGGCGATCTTGCGGATGCGGCCCTTGAGGTCGCCAACCCGCTCGCGGAACCAGCGGCTCAACTCGCTGTCGGGCTGATGCCTCAGCCATAGCCAGGCGAGCTCGATCGCGGTCGTTCGCGCGCGATGGTTGCCGGCCTTGCTGATGCCCTGCTGTCGCCGGCTGGCGCCACTGTCGTAGGGTGTGTCGGTCAGTCCGAAGCAACCGCCGACCTGACGCCGGTTCTTGAAGTCACGGTAGAAGACTTCATTGGCCAGAAGCTGGGCGATCTGCGGGCCAATCGCCTTGAGTTGGGCGAGCTGGACCGCCTTCGCCTCTACCGAGTCCTTGGCCGGTGCTCGATGCGCGGTCGCATTCGCTGCCTCGAGCACCTTGATCTGCTTGTGCACCAACAGCAAGCGCTCATGCTCGCGACGGATCTCCTCCTTCAGCCGGGGCGGCAGAACGCGCCCATCGCCGGTACGCATCTCGTCCAGATCCGACAAGAAGCCCGGCTTCAAGGGCATGGCATCGCGGATACCCTGGCCATGCAGCAGCCCCTTGATCCGGTTGCTGTGCCCGGTGCGCTCCTTCAGCAGCCGCTCGCGTTCGCGGGTGCGCCGTTTGCGATCCTCATCCTCAGGCGTGGGAACCCGAACCATGCTGCAAACCCGCGGTTCGCCACGCAGGTAAGCCAGAAACGAGCGCATCAATTGCGCCAGATCGATCCGATCGGTCTTGGCACGCCGTGCCCGCCGGTTCACCTCGATGCTCGACGCATCGATCTCGTAATTGAGTACCCCGTTGTCGGCCAGCCAGCGGTGCAGCCAATGACCGTCGAGACCCGCTTCATAGCAAGACAGGATACGAACCGGCTTCCCCGTCTGCTCCGCCTTCGATCGAGCCTTGACCAGCAAACCCGACAGCGCCGCCAGGTCGCCTCCATCAATCCGGTAACGGCTCATCTTCTCGGTACCAGGCATCATTATGCCTAGCTGCCATTTCGCCTTGCTCAGTTCGAAAGCAATGTAAACCGTGCCATACTCGCAGCCGGCGGGTGTGTCAGCGTGATCTGTGCACATCGTTGATCCTCTGGGTGAGTGGGTGGTCGCAAGCTCAACTTACCCCTGACCACCTGCCACCCCATAGGATCTACAGGTCGACGCACCTTCGCGATCTCGCGGCATGTTTTACCCGAGGTTTGAAAACTTCGTTGCCCTCTTGAATATAGAGGGCGCAGGGAAGACCGGGTGCACGCCGCACCCGCGATCTCGCGTGCTGTTGCGCATAGCAAAAGATGCACACGAGCATACAGGTTCGGCGGAAACACTCCGGCCTTCCCTGCGCAATGGCTTTACGGCTTACTTCGTGCTCTTCCCGGAGAACGGCTCTTTTGCCTCCGTCGCCCGTGAGAAACTTTCGCCTCTCCCGGATTTAACGCCAGCACCGCGGCGCCCGAACCACACGACTTCGCCGTACGCGTCAGCCACACTCGTCGGTCATGGCATCTGCGTCCATCGCATCTCACTGCGCGTTTGTGACGATGGCCAACGCCCCTCATCCGCCGTGAGATAGGCGGATTTATGCGACTGATTTGGGTGAGAACAAAAGCGGAATATTTTTGCGAGAGCCGCTGGACACAACATCTAGCTGATTTGCCTTTCGGCCAACGCTTTCGATATCTCGCCGAATGAGCTCACTACGGATGACCGCGCCGAAGTGCGACCCGCTGCATGCCCCGCAGCGTACGCCGGCTGCACGGCACGGCATCATTGAAATACGCCCTGCGTGATCCAGTTCACAGCGCCATGCTTCAGCCGGGTCCATAAACGCTTGGGGCTGACAGATGGATTTCGCAAATGTCCGAACCACGCTCGCATGGCGAACACAAGGCCAAGTCGAGACACTTGGTGAGAACGGTCTTCCTGATCTACGGGATGATGGTCGCGGGCCTGCTTGGATACTTTATCGTTTTTCCGGATACGAAGACCCACGGGACGCAAGGCGAAGGCGCGCCTGTCCAGACTGTCGCGAAGGCGGCCAGATATGAGGCCGTGATCGCGAACTGGAACCGGTATCGCAACAAAGACGCGAGGGCGGACGCGCGATAATACAAGCGGGTCCGGTTCAGTCGAGGAGCAGGCGACCGACAGGTTCGGCGCGATTGCCGCCGCCTTTGACCACGACAATCTCCCCGCTGGCCAGCCAGACACCGGTCAGTGCCTGAACGTTCGCACCGTGGGTTACAACAAAAAGGTTTCCGCCTGCCGTCCATCGCGCGATGAGCGCGCGGGCGCCGGCGGTCAAGGTATCCCTTTGATTCTTCAGTACCACGACATTGCCGAGTGTCGATTCGGTCTCGACCGTACCCAGCTTCAGCAACCTGGCCGTATCGATACATCGACACCACGGCGAACTCAGGATTTTTTCGAACGCAATTCCTTCCGCCTTGAGCCGCAGTCCGATTTTTTCTGCGTCCGCCCTTCCCTTGGCGCTGAGGTTACGCTGGGTGGCACAGTCCTCGACGCGGAAATCGGGCGGATCGCCAACACCACCCGGCGCATCGGCATGGCGCATTAGCGCGACATGGCCGCCTGCCCGCAACGCCTTCCAGGCATCGGCCGCATCGTCGGCGCCCGCGGCCTCTACCGCGCCGAAGAAGCCGAGCAAGACTATGAAGATGACGAAGCGCATGCGGCGCATGGCGGCGGATCTCGAGAAAGCAGGCGGTCAGCCGCGCGCTTTACGTTATGCGGTAAGCATCGCTTCCGGCAATTCCATGATCAAGGCATGCCGCAAGAACTGCCCCCGCCTACAGCCCGGTAAACCCTGCCTTCACCGGATCGCTGCTGCCGTCGAGCTGGCGCAAATAGGTCAGTCCGCACACGGTGAGCCGGTGCGTATCCTTCTCGCCCGCTTCCATCAGCGTGGTGAGATATTCCGTCACCTTGGTGCGTGCCTCGTCGTTGGCCGCGGCGGTGCGGTTCACAAGCAAATCGTAGGTCTGCATGATGCGGTCGATCGCGGCTTCCATGGCGTTCTCCTGAATGCGTGATGCGGGCGATGCGGGTCAGGCCGGCAGGTGGGCTTCGAATTCGGAGATCGCCTTGTTGGCGAGCCGGATCTTGTTGAATTCGCCGCGCTGGACCATCTTCACGATGATCTCGAGCAAACGTTCGTCTGGAGCGCGGCTATCGGCAATGGCGCCGGTCTTGTGCAGGTAGTTCGACGCGATGGCGTAGGCGTCGCCCACCATTTCGAAGTTCATCACCTGAATTCCACGCTCGACCAGCATGCTTCACCTGTTCCGTGACAGACCCGACAATGCGCGAGGGCCGGGATGGTTCCATCAGGCGAAACCGGCCTGGGGAAGTCCGCTGGTTTGGCAAGCAATCCCGGCGTTTCGGGCTGATTTCATCCCGAAATCGGCAGCTCGGTCTCGGGATCGAACAGACGGTTGTGCAAAATCTCAACCTGAGGTGATGCAAAAGCAAAACGCACCGGACCCCGGAGAACCGGGGCCGATGCGCTTTCGAGCAGGGCTTACTGCCTTGCCAGTTCATCGTCCGCTCTTTGGCGCCGGTCTTCTGAATGGCCGGCTTGGCCGTCAAGCGGAACGGAAGTCTCAGAGGCGATACAGGATCTGGTCGGTCCAGAACCGCTCGAGGCGGTGCAGCGACTTGTTCAGCGTCGCGAACTCTTCGTTCGAGATGCCGCCGACCTGCTCCACCGTCTTGACGTGCTTCTGGTAGAGCGCGTCGACGATCTTGCGGATTTCCTGGCCCTGCGCCGTCAGGCGGATGCGGACCGAGCGGCGATCGACGCGGGAGCGCTGATGATCGAGGAAGCCGAGCTCGACGAGCTTCTTCAGATTATAGGAGACGTTGGAGCCGAGGTAGTAACCGCGCGTGCGCAGTTCGCCCGCGGTCAGCTCCTTGTCGCCGATGTTATAGAGCAGCAATGCCTGCACCGAATTGATGTCGGCGCGGCCGCGGCGATCGAATTCGTCCTTGATGACGTCGAGCAGCCGGCGGTGCAGACGTTCCACCAACGTCAGCGCTTCCAGATAGAGCGGCTGTACCGGAGCTTGCCGGCAGAACGCTCAGCGGTTTCCACCGCCGTTGCAACGGCTTTGATCATGACACTTCCCCTGTCGTCGTTTTTCGACTTATTTCGACGAAACTTCTGTCCCGCCTGATAGGTTCAACTTAAGGGGGCGGTTTGAAGATCCGCTTAAATAAGAGAATAAAGAGATCATGAATTTAACAGAGTGAATTGTCGATTAAGCCCCGTGGATCAAGGCTTTTTGCAATATTTCATTGACGGTGAACGCGCGATGTTCACGCTTCGTCTGCAAGCCCTGTCGCATTCGGAAACAGGTGCGGCTGAAATCGAAACGCTCGCGTAAGGTGTGTGGTGGAACCCTTTACGGCCCTTAACGGTGACTGAAACGTTACCGGCAAAATTTTGGAAAATTGCGCGGGATTGCGTCGCGGTTTCTGCACGCGGATGAATTATGGCGGGAAACTGACACGTTGAAGGGGCGATGGCTTTCATCCTTCGAGACGCGGCCAAGTGGCCGCTCCTCAGGATGAGGTCTACATCCTCATGGTGAGGAGCGCGGCAGAGCCGCGCGTCTCGAACCATGTGGCCACCGGCCGTGCCGCATGATCTTACGGTGGCCGTTCGCGCGCGGCCATCCAGGCGAGCGCCAGATACGCCGCCAGCATCACGGCTTCGAATCCCACCACCGTCAGGCTGCCGCCGTAGATGCCCGGAAACATCAGTTCGATCACCGCCATCGACACCACGGTGGTGAGCCACACCACCGCGCCCCAGGGCGTCGCAAGCCACAGGCCGACGGCGGCGACGAGTTCGATCACGGCGAAATAGACGGTCGCGGTCTGCCAGGCCATCGACTGGTTCTCGAACGCCTCTTCCTCGCCGCCGATGAATCCCGTCACCTGCGCCCAGTGGTACAGGCCCTTCAGGATCGAAAGAACGGCCATGATGCGCAGGAACAGCACCAGCCGGCGCGTCCACACGTTCTCGTCGGGCTCGATCCGCTCCGACGACATCGACGACATCGCCGCCATCGACATCGCATTGTCCCGGGACTTGTCCCGCCCCTGATCGCGCGCCGAGGCGTCAGACATGGCAGCTGACCTGGGCGCCGGCCTCGGATCGGGGGGCAGATGCGTGCTTGGATGTTCTCATGGCCGCCTGTCTTGGCCCGCCGGGGCGGCAAAATCAATTGCCGATGAGATGGATCAAGGCGCGGTGACGGAACGGCTTCAAGGTGCTAGAACTGGAACAAATCAAAACTGACCCGCCGCCTTCAGGAGCACCCATCACATGGCGATCAAATTCGGGCGTCCGATCGAAATGCGTGACGCGCCGCGGCGGCAGGGCGCCCTCGCCTCCACCTCGCTGGACCTTGCGATCCGCCCCCGGCGCAACCGCAAGGCGGAATGGGCGCGGCGGCTGGTGCGGGAAAACGTGCTGACCACGAACGACCTGATCTGGCCGCTGTTCGTGGTCGACGGAAACAACACGCGCACGCCCGTCACCTCGATGCCCGGCGTCGACCGCCTCACGGTCGATCAGGCGGTGCGCGACGCCGAGCGGGCGATGAAGCTCGATATCCCCTGCATCGCGCTGTTCCCCTATACCGAGGCGTCCCTGCGCGACGAGACCGGTTCCGAGGCGCTCAACCCGAACAATCTGGTCTGCCAGTCGGTGCGCGCGATCAAGAAGGAATTCCCTGACATCGGCGTGCTCTGCGACGTGGCGCTGGATCCCTTTACCAGCCACGGCCATGACGGGCTGATCGAGGACGGCAAGATCCTCAACGACGAGACGGTGGCGGTGCTGGTGCGGCAGGCGCTGGTGCAGGCCGAGGCCGGCTGCGACGTGATCGCGCCCTCCGACATGATGGACGGCCGCGTCGGCGCGATCCGCGAGGCGCTGGACGAGGCCGGCTTCCTCGACGTGCAGATCATGGCCTACGCCGCGAAATACGCCTCCGCCTTCTACGGCCCGTTCCGCGACGCCATCGGCTCGGCAAAGACGCTGACCGGCGACAAGCGCACCTACCAGATGGACAGCGCCAATTCCGACGAGGCGCTGCGCGAGGTCGAACTCGACATCGCCGAAGGCGCCGACATGGTGATGGTGAAACCCGGCATGCCCTATCTCGACATCGTGCGGCGCGTGAAGGACACGTTTTCGATGCCGACCTTCGTCTACCAGGTGTCCGGCGAATACGCGATGATCGCCGGCCGCCGCCAACAATGGCTGGATCGACGGCGACCGCGCGATGATGGAAAGCCTGCTCGGCTTCAAGCGCGCCGGCGCGGACGGGATCTTGACGTATTTTGCGCCGAAGGCGGCGGAGAAGATCAAGGCGGGTGGTAAGCCTCGCGTCAGCGAAGCGTAAGCGACTGCAGGACCATCCGTCGTATCGAGCCATGGTGCGTTCGCTTCGCTACGCAATGACGGTCGCGTTCGCAGGGACGACGAGACATTGTGCTCAGCCCCGCAATATTGCACGTTGTTAATGGTCGCAGGCCCTTGGCGAGCGCGCGGCTGGTTCCCATGTCTCGGTCGGGAATATCGGCCTGGAGGACGGACCATGTCTTATAGCGGCTCTGGCAATACCAACGGCGGCGCTTCGAAGTGCTCAACGGCGCCTGGCGGAACGATGGCGGGGTGCCGCCGCATGCGTTCGATCCGGATCTGCAGCCGGAACTGTTTCGCGGCGTGCTGACGCGGCGGGTGTTTGCGTTCCTGATCGACCTCGTGGTGCTGTCGGTGCCCGTCATCCTCGGCTACATCTTCATCGCCGTGTTCGGCGTGATCACGCTCGGGCTCGGCTGGATGCTGTTCTGGCTGGCGTGGCCGGCCACCATCGTGTGGGCGATCGTCTATTACGGCGCCTCGATCGGCGGCCCGCATTCGGCCACCATGGGCATGCGCGCGATGGATCTGGAGGTGCGCACCTGGTACGGCGCACCGGGCTATTTCGTGCTCGGCGCCTGCCATGCCGTGCTGTACTGGGTCTCGGTCTCGTTCCTGACCCCGCTGGTGCTGCTGGTCGGGCTGTTCAACGGCCGCCGCCGGCTGCTGCACGACATCATCCTGGGAACCGTGGTCATCAACAGCTCGGTTCGTACCCAGGTAGTGCCTTCGCCGCGCAGCAGCTACTGAGCGAACAGCAAACTGTAATTGACCGTCAGCCCTGGCGGCGCGATGCTAGAGCTGGTCCGGCCCGAAAATGTATCAGGGCCGGACCGGCTCTTTTTTCGTTTTGACGCGTTTTCTTAACGCGAACCGGTGTCTAATTCGCGCGAGAGCGCTATGGTTGATTTGTTTCGGAGGCCTGACGACCCCTCGTGACCCAGCATTCGCGTGACACCCCGCAATTCTATCTCACGGCGCCCTCGCCCTGCCCGTACCTGCCGGGCCGGCACGAGCGCAAGGTGTTCACGCATCTGGTCGGCGACAAGGCCGGCGACCTCAACGACCTCCTGACCCATGGCGGCTTCCGCCGCAGCCAGTCGATCGCCTACCGCCCGGCCTGCGACCAGTGCCGCGCCTGCGTCTCCGTGCGCGTGGTCGCCAACGAGTTCCGCCCCTCGCGCAACTTCAAGAAGGTGCTGGCGCGCAATGCCGACATCGTCGGCGAGCAGCGCAGCGCCGTGCCGACGTCGGAGCAGTATTCGGTGTTCCGCGCCTATCTCGACAAGCGGCACCGCCATGGCGGCATGGCCGACATGACCGTGCTCGACTACGCGATGATGGTGGAGGACAGCCATGTCGAAACCCGCATCATCGAATACCGCAAGCGCGGCATCGATACCGGCATCACCGGGCGCGGCGAGGAGCTGATCGCGGTGGCGCTGACCGACGTGCTCAGCGACGGGCTGTCGATGGTGTATTCGTTCTTCGAGCCGTCGCAGCAGAGCCGCTCGCTCGGCACCTTCATGATCCTCGATCACATCACCCGTGCCCGCAGGCTCGGGCTGCCTTACGTCTATCTCGGCTACTGGATCGAGGGCTCCAAGAAGATGGACTACAAGGGCCGCTTCCTGCCGCAGCAGCGGCTGGCGCCGTCAGGCTGGCTGCGGATCGACGCGTCAGGCGAAATGCTGTCCGAGCCGCAGGATTGAGACGAGCGAGCTCGGCTGGACAGCGAATGACGCTTCGCCGTGCTACTCGACATCGCGGGCCTACGGCCGCGCTTCCAGGATCATGTTGAACGGCGTCTCCGCCGCCCGGCGCACCTTCGAAAAGCCGCCGCTCTGGATGGTCTCGCGCAATTTCGCTTCGCCCGCCTGCGCACCGAGCGCCGCGCCAACTTCCTGCGACCGTGAAGTCGGCAGGCAGATCATGGTCGAGCCCGCATAATAAAGGCGCCCGACCGGGTTCAGATTCTGTTGCAGCGCATCGCCTGCCATTGGCTCCACGATCATCCAGGTCCCGTCGGGCTTCAGGGATTGACGGATGTGCGCTGCAGCACCTGCGGGATCGCCCATGTCGTGCAGGCAATCGAAGCACGTGACGAGATCGAAATCCTTGCCGGAATAGTCTTTGGCAAGCCCGACGGCGAAGTGCGCGTTTGACGTGACGCCGTGCTCTTTGGCGTGCGCCGTCGCGTCCGCGGATCGAGTCGGGATGGAAGTCGTAGCCGTAGAACTGCGACTTCGGGAACGCCTTGGCCATCAGCACGGTAGACCAGCCGTGTCCGCAGCCGACGTCGGCAACCCGGGCGCCGGCCTCGAGCTTCTTCACAACCCCGTCGAGCGCGGGCAGCCAGGATGAAACAAGGTTGTTGAGGTAGCCCGGCCGGAAGAAGCGCGCGACCGCGCAGAACATGCAGCCGGCCTGGTCGCCCCAGGCAACGCCGCCGCCGGATTTGAATGCCGCCTGGACCTTGGGCTGGTTGTCGAGCATCGCCGCCATCAGGTCGAAGCCGCCCATCATGTAGACAGGGCTCTCCTCGTTGGCGAACACCATGGCCTGCTCAGGCGGCATCGCGAATTTGGCGGTGACGGGATCGTAGGACAGGTAGTTCGAAGCCGCCTGATGCGACAGCCATTCGCGCAAATAGCGCTCGTCGACCTTCGCGGCCTTGGCCAGCTCCATCGACGTCATCGGTCCGTTGGCCTGGATGGCCCGGTAGAGACCCAGTGTATCGCCAAGGCGAACCATGGCGATACTGGATGCGCCACCCAGGTCCGACAGCATCTGGCCAATAAACGCGTTGAGCTTGCCTTCATCGATATTCGTTGTGGACATGTGCGTACTCCCTCGATGGTTACTCACGGAATCAAAGGATGTCTGCGAGCATGCGCGCAGCACGCATGGCGCCGTCGCTTTCGACCGGCCTGAACGTCGTCGGTCGCTTCAAAGCTGCAACCATCGCATCGGCGATCGCCTCCGGCGTCGCAGTCGCGTAGTCCATTCGCCGTCCGGCGTTGTAACGGTCGAGGCGATGGGCGACGTGGTAATTCTGCTCGAAATGGTTTTTGAGCGGGAAGTAAATAAAAGGTGTTCCAGCCGCGGTCAGCTCCATGCACGTCGTCAAACCGCCCTGAACGAGCGCCAGATCGCACGCCGCCAGATGCCGGTCGAGATCAGGCACGAAAGCGTGAACCTCGACGCCGGGCGGGGCACCAAGCGAACGAGGATCGATACGCGGGCCGGCGACGAGGATCATCCGCAGTTCCGGCAAAACAGATCGCACCAGTGGAAAACTCTGCAGAATGCGCCGGATGAGATGCGCGCCGACGCCCGATCCGCCGACGGTAACAATGCATACGCACTCGCCGGGTCGATAGCCCAGGGTGCGGCGCAGGTCATCGCGAGGGCCGAAAGCCTGCGGATGCTCACCGATGATGTAGCCCGCGAAATCAAAATGCTTCGGCACCCAGTCGCGCATGGACGGAAGGTCCTTGCCGAAGGACAGCGGCACGATGTCCTCCGGCGAGCCGACGAAGATGGCGCGGTCGCGCACGCCGGGATGGCGCTCGACGTGCTCGATCATCTCGCCATTGTAGTCGGTCGTGAGGAAGGCCTCGTGCTCGCCATTTGCGGGCATCGGCACGTAGCCGACGAAGTCGGTGAACCAGGCGAGCCTGGCCTTCTTGAGTTCGGGATGCTCGTGCCAGTAATGGTCGATGTCCCAGGCCTCGTCAGCGATGACGAGATCATAGCCGCCCTCCTCGACGGCATCCTGGAAGATCATGAAGTTACTGATGAGCACCTCGTCCATCCGGCGAATGGCCTGAAAGGCATTGAGATCGTGCTCGCCGGATTCCAGTTCGATGTGCCGCGTCTCGCTCGCGAGCCTGCTGCTCAATGGATGGACGCGTTCGCCGCTGGTTTCGAGCAACCTCGTGACCGGATCCTGGGCAAGCCAGTCAACGTGCAGATCCGGGTGAAGTTTGCGCAGCTCTCGCGTGATGGCGATGTCGCGGCGACCGTGGCCGAGCCCGATCGGAGACGACAGATAGAGCACTTTCTTCGTCTTTACGGCCTTCGCAACTTTCCTGGGCACGGCAATGCCAAGTTTGCGATCGAGGAAATCCGTGATCAGCGCGTTGCACTTGGCCGGGAAGCGTCCCAACGGACTGTGGCCGCCGCCGGGAAAGGTGACCAGCTCAGCACCCGTGACCTCGGCCACGGCCTTGCCGCGGGCGTAGGGCTGCAGCTGATCGTTGTCACCGTGGATCACCAGCACCGGACAGCGGATCTTGCGGTACATCGCCTCGCTGACATCGTACTTCGATACAATCGATCGCGCCTCGACGATCCTGGCCAACACGGCGCCGGTGGTTTCGCCGGCCCATTCGATGCCATCCTCGATCTGCTTGGTCGAGTGCGGGTCGCTGAAGATGTTGCGAACAAAAAATTGCGCGAAGTCGGGATAATCGGCCAGCCAATGCGCGCGATTGTACTTGTTCCAGCCGTCGGACGTCTCCTGCCTGGTCAGAAAATGCGCCGGCGCCATATAAGGGTAAGCGGGTCCGATGCTCGCCGAGGTTCCGGCCAGGATGGCCGCCGTGACGCGCTCTGGATGATGCGCCGCGACCACGCTCGCAATCATGCCGCCAAAGGACAGTCCTACGATAATCGCCTTTTCCGTGCCGGTCGCATCCATCACTGAAAGTAAATCGGCGACGTAGTTGTCCAGGCTGTACGCCGCCACGTCAGCCGGCCGATCCGATTTCCCATTGCCGCGGCCGTCGTAAGCGACGCAGCGAAACCGCTCGCTGAAGTAAGGCAGCTGGGCCTTGTACACACGGGAATGAACGATGCTCCACGGCGGCACGAACACCATGGTCTGCGGGCCGTTGCCGTAGACCTCATAGTACAGCTTCACGCCATCACGTTCGACAAACCCATCCTGAACAGGCAGCTTTGCACGCATGATGTCACCTGGTCGCTGAACGACTTTCCGCGATACGAATGAGTTCGCCGAAGCGCCGAAGCGCCTGGCGAACCGGCAGACCCTGTTTCTCGAAGCCGAGCAGATAGTGGCTTTCGGCGCCTATGAACGCGCTGGCTACGAGGGAACTGACCTCTTCGGCGGTCAACGGGCCGAACCCGCCGAATTCGCGCCCGGCCTTGCGGGCCAGGCCCGTGATCAGATCGAGCCATCCCGTCATCCCCGCGCAGACAACCTTGGCGACTGCGGGATTCGACCAACTGGCGGCGGTCAGCTCCTGCATCACGCGCACGTAGCCCGAGGCGATGTCCTCATCGAGATAGTCGCACGCCCGGTCCCATTGCTCGGAGAGCTTGAGCGTGGTGTCACCGAACAGCGCGTTCTGGCGGTCAAGCAGTTGCGCGTTGAGATACTCGAACAGCGCCAGCACCATGTCCTGCTTGGAACCGAAGTGATAATGGATCTGGCTCAGCGGCACGCCCGCGGCTTCGGCGACATCACGGGTCGACAACCCGGCATATCCGTTCTGGCGCAGGATTTTTTTCGCCGCCTCCAGCAGCACGATTGCAGTGTCCGGCTTTTTGGCAGTCGCTGCGCGCGCCATTTGTTCACCTCGCTCGGTCAACAAATTAATTCGGTCGATCGACCGAGTCAAGCTTGAAGTTTTAGCCGCCGGCCAACCGCTCTCTCCACCCGTCATCACCAGCGCATGCGGGTGATCCAGTATTCCAGAGACAGTAGTGATGAGCTCGAGAAGCCGCGGCGTACTGGGTCGCCCGGTCAAGCCGGGCGATGACCGCGGGAGTTTGTGGCGCTATCCGAAGAACGTCTCGAACAGCAGCTTCACGTTCAGCGCCACGATGATGCGCCGCGACGATCCACGCCACCACGGCCACGCCGCGCGGGATTACGAACTCACCCATCTTGCGGCGGTCGGAAACGAACCGCACCAGCGGGATCACCGCGAACGGCAATTGCATCGACAGGATGACCTGGCTGAACACCAGCAGCTGGCTGGTGCCGCGCTCGCCGTAGAACGCGGTGACGATCACGACCGGGACGATGGCGATGCCGCGGGTCAACAGCCGCCGCGCCCAGCTCGGCAGGCGCAGGTGCAGAAAGCCTTCCATCACGATCTGGCCGGCCAGCGTCGCCGTCACCGTCGAGTTCAGGCCGGAAGCGAGCAGCGCTACCGCAAACAGGGTCGAGGCCATGCCGAGGCCAAGCAGCGGCGACAGCAGTTCATAGGCCTGGCCGATCTCGGCCACTTCCGTGCGGCCGCTCGCATGGAAGGTGGCGGCGGCGACGATCAGGATCGCGGCGTTGATGAACAGCGCCAGCATCAGCGCGATCGTCGAGTCCGTGGTCGCCCATTTGATCGCCTCGCGGCGGCCCTCTGTCGTTTCGCTCATAGGCGCGGGTCTGCACGATCGAGGAGTGCAGATAGAGATTATGCGGCATCACGGTGGCGCCGATGATGCCGATGGCGATGTAGAGCATTTCGGGATTGGTGACGATCTCGGGCGACGGCATGAAGCCCTTCAGAACGGCGGCAACCGGCGGCGCGGCCGCTGCGATCTGAATCGCAAAGCAGACCGCGATCACGATCAGCAGCGAGATGACGAAGGCTTCGAGGAAGCGAAAACCCTTGTTCATCAGCAGCAGCAGCAGGAAGGCGTCGAGCGCGGTGATCAGCGCGCCGCCGATCAGGGGAATGCCGAACAGCAGTTTGAGCGCGATCGCGGTGCCGATCACTTCGGCGAGATCGCAGGCGATGATGGCGGCCTCGCAGGCCAACCAGAGCATGAAGTTGACCGGCCGCGAAAAGCTGGCGCGGCAGGCCTGCGCGAGATCGCGGTCGGTGACGATGCCAAGCCGCGCGGCGAGCGCCTGCAGCAGGATCGCCATCAGGTTCGACAGCAGGATGACCGACAGCAGCGTGTAACCGAACTTCGACCCGCCCGCGAGGTCGGTGGCCCAGTTGCCGGGGTCCATGTAACCGACGGAGACCAGGTAGCCGGGGCCGAGGAAGGCCAGCAGCCGGCGCGACCAATGCCCGCCAAAGGGCACCGCGATGGTCGAGTTGACCTCAGGCAGGCTCTGCTGGGTGCCAGCGGCAGCGTCAGCGCGCCAGCCGGCGGCAGTCGTGTCGGTCATCGGTACACTCTCGATCGGGGGCTTCTGATCCAAGGCGGGCGTTCGGGCATCCATTTCAGCAAGATGACCGATATCCCCTCTTATTGCAACTCATTTGCAACTGCATCTAGCAATCACGAAAATGATACCGTCGCGACCTCTAGAAAGCACTGAGGAAGTGCTTTATGCTGAAAGCATGATCAAGATCCCGGTCGAGACGCCCACGGCCACGCTGCGATACGCCCTCGCCCCCGACGAGGCCGGCATCGCCGCCATCGAGGCGACCTTTGCCGCCTACGACCGGATGATGGCGATCCTCGCCGAGGTTGCGCCTGTGGGCGCCAACCTCGTCGCCCTGCACGCCCAGGCCTACGAAAAAATACGCGTCGAGACCGGCCTGCCGGCGCGGCTGGTGACGCTCGGCCTGCGCGACCGCGCCGGCTATGTGGCTGGCGCCGCCGTGCGCCGGATTCCGCTCGACGACAAGTTGTTTGCGATCAAGGGCCCAACTTCACTGACGATTAGCACTGTGCAGGGACGCGTCTTGGTGCCGTTCGATGTGCCGGGCTATCTTGCCGGCTGGGATAGTCCCTTCCCGGCTCACTTGGTCTCAGACGGCCACGCTTACGAAATCCAGATCGCCGTCAAATCGAAATCAATCCAACCGGAGGAGAAGACCATGCTTCACGAAGGCATCCTTGCACGTATGGGCCGGCTTCTTGCCGCCATCGCCAGCCAAACCATCGACAACGCCGAGAACAGCAACAAGGTCGCGCTGGTCAAGCAGGCGATCCGCGAGATCGACGCCGGCGCCGACGAAGCGCGCTATGCGCTGGGCAAATCGCGCGCCGAGGAATTCCGCCTCAAGCGGCGGCGCGAGGAGCTGGATGCCGAAGTCGCGGGACTGACCGACAAAATTCGACTGGCGGTTGCAGAAAACCGCGAAGATCTCGCGCGCGCCGGCGTTGCACGGCAAATTGATCTGGAGTCGCAGAGCATTGCGCTCGAACGCGCGATGGATTTCGTCGAACTCGAAATCGATGAGCAGACCAAGGCCTTGCAGGCGATGCTTGGCGCGCGACGTGAAGCCGAAACCCGCCTCGCCGATCTCGAAGCGAGCCTCTCGCAGCACGCGCCACTTGAAACCTGGTCGGGCAGCTCCCACGACTAATACAATGAGTGCCGATCGAGCCATGGCGGCGATCGCACGCGTCACCGGCGTGCCCGCTGCAAGCGTGCTCGGCGACAAGGAGCTCGACGAACTCGACCGGCTGCATCGCGAAAAGGAAATCGCGGCGCGGCTTGAAAGGATCAAA
This sequence comes from uncultured Alphaproteobacteria bacterium, assembly GCA_963840465.1. Taxonomy (GTDB): domain Bacteria; phylum Pseudomonadota; class Alphaproteobacteria; order Rhizobiales; family Xanthobacteraceae; genus Bradyrhizobium. The sequence continues at coordinate 94,959 of CAWIZF010000053.1, forward strand.
TCGCAGCAATGAGTGCAGTGACCGATATCCTGCTGGCGCCCGACGTACGTCCGTTCGCGATATCAGCCGCGATCATGGTCGCCCTGGGCGGCATCGAATTGCTGACCATGCTCGTCGGCTTCTCGATCAGCGAACTCGTCGGCAAGGACTTCGCGGCTCGAGACCGACAGCCACTACGGCCTCGGCGGCCTGTTTCTGTGGATCAATGCCGGACGACTGCCGCTGTTGATCCTGATCGTTCTCGCGCTCGGCGTGTTCGCGATCGCGGGATTCTTGCTGCAAGGCCTCGCGCACGGTGTCGGGACTGTCGGTGCCGGTCCCGATCGCGGCGATTGCCGCCGCAGGCTTCAGCCTGCCCGTAATCCGAGTCACCAGCCGCGGCATCGCCCGCATCATCCCGCGCGACGAGACCTATGCGGTGAACGAGGCCGATTTCATCGGCCATGTCGCCGAGGTTTCGATCGGGCCGCTCGATCAGGGACTGCCCGGCCGCGTCCGTCTCAAGGATGTCTTCGGCAACTGGCACTCTCTGGTGGCACGCGCCAGTCCCGAATTCGACGCCGCTTCCGGTCGGCGCCAGCGTGTTGCTGGTCGACCGTGACGCCAGGAGCTTTATCGCCATTTCCGCACCCGCCGACCTCATTGCGCAACAACGATTCAGACAGGGCCTAAACAACATGTGGGAACTTGCAGTACCCGTCGCTATTGGCGTCATTGTCGTTCTCGTTATCGGTCTCCTGCTCGCCAAACTCTACCGCCGCTCGACACGCGACGAAGCCTATGTCCGCACCGGTCTCGGCGGCCAGAAGGTCGTGCTCGACGGCGGCTCGCTCGTGCTTCCGGTTTTCCATTCCATCGGCCGCCGTCAACCTGAAGACGCTGCGGCTGGAAGTCGCCCGCGGCGGCCCGGATTCGCTGATCACCAAGGATCGCATGCGCGTCGACATCGGCGCCGAATTCTACCTGCGCGTCAAACCCGACAGCTCGTCGATCGCGCTTGCCGCGCAGACGCTGGGCAGCCGCACCAACAATGCCGGCGAACTGCGCGAACTGATCGAGGCCAAATTCGTCGACGGCCTGCGCTCGGTGGCGGCCACCATGAATCTCGAAGAGCTGCAGGAGCAGCGCGCGACCTTCGTCAAATCGGTGCAGGACGCGGTCGGCGCCGACATCCAGAACAACGGCCTCGAGCTCGAATCGGTATCGCTGACGCGGCTCGACCAGAGCGACATCAAGCATTTCAATCCGAGCAATTTCTTCGACGCCCACGGTCTGACCACCCTGACCAGGATCACCAGGGAACGCGAACAGGAGCGCAACCAGATCGTCCGCACCACCGAGGTCAACATCGCCCAGCAGGACCTCGTCGCCCGCCAGACCACGCTGACGATCGAAGCCACCAAGCGCGAGGCGGAACTGGCGCAGCAGCGCGACATCGCCAACATGACCGCGGCGATGCGCGCGGAGGCGGCGAAGGTCGAACAGACGGCGTTTCAGAACGAAGCCGAATACCGAATTCAGCAGGAACTGGCGGTCGCCAACAAGCAGACCGAAGCCAACCAGGCCCGCGACACCCGCAAGATCGAGGCTGATCTCGCGGTGAAACGCCGGAATACCGAAATGGAACGCGACCTGCAGATCGTCGCGCAGGAAAGCGCGATCGCGGTCGCGACCAAGAGCAAGGAGCAATCCGAGGCGCAGACCATCGCCGAGACCGCGCGTGCGCTGGCGATCGCGGCCGAGGAAAAGGTCACCACCGCCAAAGCCGTCGAAATCGCCGAACGCGACAAGATCATCAACGTGATCGCGGCGCGAAAGGCCGCCGAAACCGAGGCGATGCCGATCACCGTGATGGCGGAAGCCGAAAACCAGGCCGCCAACAACAAGGCGGAAGCCATCAGCGTGCTGGCCAAGGCCGACGCCGATGCCGCGATCACCCGCGCCACCGGCGTCAAATCGCTCGGCCAGGCCGAGGCCGAAGTGGCGGCGCTGAAGGCGGAAGCCCGCAACAAGCTCTCCCAGGAGATGGTCGACTACGATCTCACGCTGGCGCGCATCAACATCATCCCGAACGCGCTGGCCGAGGCGGTCAAGCCGATCGAGAAGATTTCCGACATCCGGATCTTCGACACCGGCGGCATGCTCGGTCGCGGCGGCGGCAACGGCGCCATGAACGGCCATGGCAACGGTATCGGCCTCGGCGACGGCCTTGCCGCGCAGTTGCTGTCGGTCTCGGCGTTCAAGCCGATCATCGACAAGATCCTCGCCGAGGGCGGTTTCGCCGCCGGTCCTGACGCGCTGACCACCCTGACCAATGCACTCGCCGCGCAGCAACTGGCCGCTCCCGCCGAACCGCCTGAGGTGGACGATGCGGATGACGTGGTGACGCCGCCCGCGACGATCTCGGGAACGGGCAAGGCGACGCTGGGGCCGAAAACCTGATCGGTTGGCGAAGCGCGGCGCAACTTACTTCTTTGGCGTCATGCACGCTCGCAATCCCTCATCCTGAGGAGCCGCGCTAGCGGCGTCTCGAAGGATGAGGCCACAGACGGGCCCGCATGGTTCGAGACGGCGCTAAGGCGCCTCCTCACCATGAGGGTTCTACGAGCCGGCTCGCTTTGGATGTAATGAGGCCCGCCGCAATGTCGGCGGGCCTTTCTCTTGGGCGTTGTGCCGGATGCTTGTCGGGAAACGGGTGGGTTCGATCGTTCTCTGGGCGGACAATGGCGACTGAATCGAATCTCAGGGAATTCTGTCATGTCCGCCGCCGTCACACCTCGCCTGCCCGCAACGTTCAACCGCCTGGCCTGGTCCAACCTCGCCGCACAGTCCGCGGAGCAGATTGCGCTGGCCGCAGCGCCGATCGTCGCCGTGCTGCTGCTCGGTGTCGGCGAAGGCCAGACCGGGCTGCTGCAGACCGCGCTGACGCTGCCTTTCATCCTGTTTGCAATTCCTGCAGGCCTGCTTGCCGACCGCATCTCGCGGCGCTGGGTGATGGCGGGCTCGGAGGCGCTGCGCGCTGCGGCGCTCGCGGGGATACTGCTGCTGATCTGGCTCGGCCAGATGACGCTGCCGCTGCTTTCGCTGCTCGGCTTCATCGCGGTGTGCGGAACGGTGGCCTACAGCGTCGCCGCACCGGCTCTGGTGCCGTCGCTGGTGACGTCGCAACAACTGCCCGCGGCCAATGCGCGGATCGAGCTGGCGCGCACGATCGCGTTCGCCAGCGGCCCCGCGCTCGGCGGCGTGCTGGTCGGATGGGTCGGAGCCGCGCCCGCGTTCGGCTTTGCCGCGGCGTTATCAGTCGTCGCCGTCGTGCTGCTGTCGGGCATCCATGAACCGGCGCGCGCGCCTGCCCCGCGCCGCCATCCGCTGCAGGAGATCAAGGAGGGTGCGGCGTTCGTGCTGCATCATCCGCTGCTGCGGCCGGTGTTCATCACGCAGTTCATCTTCAACACGGCGTCGTTCCTGCTGCTCGCGGTGTTCGTGCCCTACGCCGTGCGCCATCTCGGGCTATCGGCGACCGGCGTCGGCGTGACGCTCGGGATGTATGGCGTCGGCATGGTGGTCGGCGCGCTCGCGGCGACGCGGGTGATGCAGCGGCTGGCCTTCGGCACCGTGATCGGGCTCGGCCCCGTTACCGGCTTCGTCGCCGCGGTCGTGATGGCGCTGACCACCATCGCGCCGACGCCATGGCTGGCGGGCCTCAGCTTCTTCCTGCTCGGCGTCGGCCCGATCCTGTGGGTGATCTCGACCACGACCCTGCGGCAATCGGTGACGCCGCCGTCGCTGCTCGGACGCGTCTCCGCCATCAACATCATGAGCTACGGCGCCCGGCCGCTCGGCTCCGCGCTCGGCGCCATCGTCGGCGGGCTTTATGGCGCGGAAGCCTGCCTCTATCTGGCGGCCGCGATCTTCGGCGCGCAGGCGCTGGTGATCTGGGTCTCGCCGGCCGTCGCGCTGGCGCGGCAGCCGGACATGGTGGGCGAGCCGGCGGGGTGTTGAGGCTCAAACCCGGAAGTCGCCGCGACGCGACTTCCAAGTTCAAATTGGTCGAGCGCTCGATCTTATTTGTGCAATGGCGACGAACGATTCAGGCCGCCGGCCTCCCAGCGTCCGTGAACACCTGACCGGAAATGCGGCGGTCGTAATCGTCCGCAAGGGCACGCAAGGCAGCGGCGCCGTCGCCCGTAAAAGAGGGACCGTGCATGAGTGCCAGCGTGCGCGGCGCGAGGCTGGCGAGGCCGCGGATGGTACGGCCCATGCCCGGGCTGAGGCTTGAATAGTTGAAGATGTCTTCCGCCGCGATCGCAGGCCCGACCACGTCGCCGTCGGTCAGCGCCTTGTCGTTGCCGAGTTGCGTGAACAAATCGCCGCACAGCAAGGTTCGCGTCGATTCCTCGAACAGGACGCCAGCGTCCCAGCCGTGCGGCGTGTGCGGCGTATCGATGAAGCGCACGCGCTTGCCGCCGCCGATGTCGATCACCTCGCCGTCCATGAGCGCGCGCGGCTCACGGTCCGCGAAATCGGTCAGCGACACCATGCAGCCGGTCTGACCATGCGCGGGCGTCGCCTGCTGGCGCGACGGCGAGCCACTCGTTCATCGCCCCGCACTCGTCGGCCTCGAAATGGCCATAGGCGATCCAGCGCAGCCGCTCGGGCGGTATGATCCGGCTGAGCGCCTCGCGGTTGAGCGGAAACATCTTGCGCAGGCCGGTGTGAAACATCAGCGGCTCGTCGCCGAGGACGAGGAACTGGTTGAAGGTGAAGCCTGCCGGCGGAGCAATGTCCGGCACATAGGTCGAAAGGCGGTAGATGCCGCTGGCGATTTCGCTGACCTTGGTCTCCATGAATTCCTCCATCACGAGAATTAGTTAGGGAAAAACACTGGGGGGTGATGTACATATGTCAAATTTGATAATACACATATGTACAGTGAAATTATGACGACTGTCAATAATGGATGCACACACTTGTGCACTGAAATAGAATGTCCCGCACTTACACCCTGAAGCGCCGCGCCGAGCAGCAGGCGCAGACCCGGCAGCGCATCGTCGAATCCGCCGTGGATCTGCACGGCAGCGTCGGCCCGGCGGCGACGACGATCAGCATGATCGCCGATCGCGCCGGCGTGCAGCGCCATACGCTCTACGCGCACTTTCCCGACGAACGCAGCCTCTATCTCGCCTGCTCGGGGTATGCGATGGATCGCGACCCGCTGCCGGAGCCGGAGCCGTGGCGTTCGATTGCAGAGCCGCGCGAGCGTCTGCGGAGCCGGCCTCACGGCGATCTACGGCTGGTACGCGCGCAATGCATCGCTCGCCGCCTGCGTGCTGCGCGACGCCGAGTATCACGCCCTCACCCGGGAAATCTCCGACATGCGATGGGGGCCGTACATGGCAGCCTATCCGGACGTGCTGGGCGAAAAGCTGAAAAAAAGGCAGCGCGCGATGCTGCATCTCGCGCTCAGCTTCCACACCTGGCGGACGTTGTTACGCCAAGGCGGCCTGAAACCAGGCGATGCCGTAGAGGCCATGGTTCAAGCTGTCGATGGCGCAAAATGAAATTTTTTCGGGATGCCGCTCCTGAGGCAAACGTTCGGACAGAGGTTGGTATAATGCGCTGCCCCCGGTTCACACTGGTCGAGCGCTCGGTCTTATTTGTGTAATGGCGACGCCGGAGATCGCGAGCAGCCCGCCGACAATCAACTTTGGGGTCATGCGGTCGCCAAGGAACAACACGCTCGAAATCAAGGCGAACACCGGAAGCAGCAGACCAAAGGGGGCGACGCGGCCCATCGAGCAACGGGCGATCAGCCAGAACCAAAGGCCAAACCCGACAATTCCTCCGATGAAAATCGTGTAGGCGAGTGCCAGCCAACCACGTTCATCCGCCGTGACAAGGCTCGCCAGCTGGCCATGCTCAAGCAGCAACGACATCAACATGACCTGAGGCACCGTGAGCAGCGACGACCACCCCATCAACATCAGGGGATCGAACGGGCCGTAGCGTTTCGTCAGGACGTTGGACACCGCGAATGCGAAGGCTGCCCCGACCACAAGCAGCAGCGGAAGCGCGTTTGCCGACAAGCCAGGCCCCGCCGCCAACACGACCACGCCGGCGAATGCAATCACCACGCCGGCTGAGGTGGTGAGAGACGGCCGCTCCGCGAGCAGCGGCCAGGCCAACAGGACGGTGAAGGGCGTGGCGAGTTGATAGGCGACGGCCGACATGCTTCCCGAGCCGAGCCCAAGGCCAACATAGAACAGCCCGAAGTTCAGCCCGCCAAGGAAAAGCGAAATAGCTGCGATAGGGCCGAACTGTTGACGCGTGGGCCTTTTGACAAACGGGACAAGCAGCAGCGCGATGGCCAGGAAGCGCAGTGCGAGGAAGAAGAGCGGCGGAAACTCGGTGACGCCCACCTTGATGGCCACGAACTGATAACCCCAGAGCAAGGGCACGGCCACCGCGCAGACGATTTGGATGGCGGACATGGAACCCTTTCGTTCAAGACCGATCGGTCTTGATATCGACGCGCCAAATGAGGAAGCGTCCACGAGTTGTTCACCTGATGAAGCGGTCGAGAAGAGCGTCAGCGGTGGCTTGCGATGTCGTCCGTGCCGGCGCCGTTTTGCCGACCACGCGCAGCCCCTCAACGAAACAGACGAGAATTCGGGCGGCACTTGAAGGCTCAACGCCATCGGCCAACTTGCCCGCCGTCTTCGCCCGCGAAAGTGCATCCGCCACCCTGGCCTCCATGGCCTCGAAAAAGCCCGCGATGCGACGACCGACTTCAGAATCCTGGCCAGCCAGTTCCATGGCTGTGGCCACCAGCAGGCATCCGCGCCGGCCCTTGGCCCCGGTCGTACGGTCAACATAGCCGGCAAGGTAGGCCCGCAGGCCGGCGACCGGCTCTCGGCGGGGGTCAAGCTCGATATCCATCCGCGTCAGGGCATCGGCAATGTAGCGATCAAGCGCACGCAGGAAGAGCGAGTGCTTGTCACCGAAAGCGGCGTAAAGGCTGCCACGCGAGAGTTTTGTCGCGCGAAGAAGGTCCGGGAGCGCGGTGGCGTGATACCCGCGCGACCAGAACACGCCCATCGCGCGTTCGACAGCGGCTTCCACGTCGAAACTGCGGGGGCGGCCACGGGGCAACTGCACTGGGGTTTGGCGGCTCATCGCCCATATATAGACCAATTGGTCTTTAAATCGCAAGTGCAAGCAGACTCCGCCTGGCATCAATGCGCGGTATCCCGATCCAGCAAGACAATCCATTCTCTCCGTGGGGCGATGGATTGCTTCGTTTCGCTCGCAACGACGCGGTGAGCGCGCATTTTCTTCCAAAGTCCCCCTCCGCGGCCGATTGTTGCTTTCCCGTCTCGCTTTATATGATACACATCATCTAAATCATGTAGACCAGGGAACCCGCCATGACCGACCAGACCGCCGCGATCGACGCCCCGCCCCAAGCCGAGGCCTCCTCGACCGTCCTGCAGATCGCGGTTCTGGCCGGCCTCGCCGCGACGGGAACGCTCGCCACCAACATTCTGTTGCCGTCGCTGCCGCAGATGGCGGCGTCGCTGAACGTCACCAGCGCGGCGGTAACCTCGGCCATCACGATCTTTCTTGCCGTGTTCGCCGTCGGTCAGCTCGCGGTCGGGCCGATCTCGGACCGTTACGGCCGCCGCTGGCCGGTGCTGATCGGATTCGCCGTCTTCTTCGCCGGCAGCATCTGGTGCGCGCTGGCGACCGACCTGACCGGCCTCCTGATCGGCCGCGTGATCCAGGCGGCGGGCGCCTGCGCCACTTCGGTGCTGTCCCGCGCCATCGCCCGCGACATGTTTTCCGGCGCCGCATTGGCGCGCGCGATGGCGCTGATCATGATCGCGATGGCGGCGGCACCCGGCTTCTCGCCGTTGCTCGGCGGCGCGCTCGATCACTATTTTGGCTGGCGTTCCGAGTTCGTGCTGGTCGCGGCCTTCGCCGCGCTCGGCGCCCTCGCCTACGGCACCGTGTTCGGCGAGACCCACCATGCGACGCGGACGCCGCTCGATCCGCTCGCCATCGCCAGAAACTATTTTGGCCTGATCGCCGACCGCCGCTTCGTCGTGCCGGCCGCGACCGTGAGCCTGATCATGGGTGGGCTGTTCTCGATCTTCTCGGCCGCACCGCGCATCCTGATCGAGGCGATGCATTTCACGCCGATTCAACTCGGCCTGTTCTTCGCCGGCACCGTGCTGATCGTGTTCGCCGCCGGCATGCTCGCGACAAAGCTGGCGCCGCGCTACGGGCTCGACCGCTCGATCCGGGGCGGATTGTTCGCGGCCGCCACCGGCAGCATCGCGATGCTGCTGGTCTCGCTGTACAGCCCGTCTTTCCTGCCGTTCCTCGCGGCGATGAGCGTGTTCCTGCTCGGCATGGGCATCGTCAATCCGCTGGGGACGGCGCAGGCGCTGTCCCCGTTCGGCGACAAGGCGGGCGCGGCCTCCGCCCTCGTCGGCTTCTGGCAGATGATGACGGCCGCGATCGGCGTCTGGCTTGCCGCCACGATTTCGCATGAGGCGCTGTTCGCACTCGGCGTGGTGCTGACGGTGTTCTCGCTTGCCGCGGTCGGGCTCTACACGCTGCGGGCCAAAGCCCGCTGACCAAGGCTCGCTAAGGGCGCATGAACATGAAATCGGTATCGGGATCGCAGTTCTCAGCGACAAAGCGCAGTTCCGACTGAACGTCGGGTACGCCCCGGCTCTCGAGATATTTGCTGACCACGAGGCCCAGCAGCGCGCGGCATATGCTGTCGGTCGCCTTGCCCGGCGGCTTCCGCCTCGGCCATGGCAGCAGAAAAGTGACGCTCGGCGATTTCCGTTGCTGACATCGCGGCTCCCGATTTTTCCGATTGCAAGCCTTGTTGCCCGGAAATGCCTGCGAAGCCTTTGATCCTGGTCAAGCCGCGAGCGAATGGCGCGGCTTGGAAATGAGTCACTTTTCTCGTCATGGCCGGGCTTGCCCCGGCCATCCACGTCTTTCTCGCTCTACCGAAGCAAAGACGTGGATGCCCGGCACAAGGCCGGGCATGACAACTTCCGCTCTCAGGACGCCAGATAGCGCTCATACTTCCCCGCCACGACTTCGTCCGCGGCAATGTCCGGATCGAGCGTGTAGAGATCCTGCGCGCGGCCGATGCCGCGCAGCGCGTAGCGGCCGGTGGACACCAGGTAGTTTCGCCCGGCGGCATCGAGACCAGCGCGAAACGCCGAGGACATCAACAGCTCCCGGTCGACCGAGCGGCACATCGAGGCGATGCGGCTGACCTCGTTGACGGCCGGTCCCACCACCGTGAAGTCGAGCCGGTCGTCGCTGCCGATATTGCCGTAAAACACCTCGCCGACATGCAGGCCGACATGGGCCGTCGTCACCGGGCGGCTTTCGGCAACGCGGCGGGCGGTGAGCGCCTTCATGTTGCGGCGGAATCTGTGCTCGGCGCGCAGCGCGGCGCGCTTGGCTGCCGCCAGGTTCTCATGCGTGAACATCGCCAGCACGCCGTCGCCGATCAGCTTCAGCACCTCGCCGCCGGCGTCATGGATGGCGTCGATCGAGGCCTGCGCATAATCGTTGAGGAACGGAATGATCTCGCCGGGTTCGATGCTCTCGCTGATCGCGGTCGAGCCGCGCAGGTCGGAGAACCACAGCACGGTGTTGATGCGTTCGGTGACGCCGCGCGCGATCCGGCCGCGCAGCACCTGCTCGGCGGCGTCGCGCCCGAGATAGACCCGCCCCAGCGTCTTGGCGATATCGGCCTGCGCCGCGGTCTTGATCGCAAGCCCCAGCACCGGCACCAGATCGCGTAGCGCGGCCATGTTCTGGTCGCCAAAGCCCTCGTCGCGCCGCGTCACCCAGTAGGAATAGACGCAGTCCATCTGCCCCATGGTGCCGGCCTCACCGAAACGGTGCACATAGGCCACCGCATGCTTGTGGCCCTTCTCGGCGAGGTCGCCCATGAACTTGAAATTGGAGGCCGCGTCGCCGTTGGTGAGATCGACCGGCAGTTCCTCGTGGCCGTTTTCGAGCATGTGGTAGAAGATCGAACTCCGCCAAGCCTCCGCGGCTTCGCCCTCGTTGGTCGAGCCATATTCGAAAACGTCGCTTTCGTTGGTCTCGGCGTCGTTCCAGCGGAAGCCGCGGCCTTCGAAGATCGGGTGCAGCGTGTCGATGAAGACCATCCCGCGCGATACGTGAAGCCCCTCGGCGCAGCAGCGCTCGCAGAAGCCGCGGATCAGGTCGTTCTCGGGCAGGCCTGTGAGGCCCTGGCTGACCAGCCAGTTCATCAGGCGCAGACGGGGCGTGAGTTCCATACGCCGATTATGCCGCGCAATCGTGACGAGTAAAAGCCTCGCGCCTCGCCCTTCAGCGCGTGACCGCCTCGCCGTCCTCCTTGACGAAGGACTGGACGGGCCTGTCGAGCAGATCGAGCACCAATTCCGACGGCCGGCACAGCCGCACGCCCTTCGGTGTCACGACAATGGGCCGGTTGATCAGGATCGGATGAGCCAGCATGAAGTCGATCAGCTCGTCGTCGCTCCATTTGGGATCGGCCAAGGCCAAGCTCGGCGTAGGGCGTGCCCTTTTCGCGCAGCAGTTCGCGCGGCGAGATGCCGAGCGCTCCGATCAGTTCGACCAGCCGCGCGCGGCTCGGCGGGGTCTTCAGGTATTCGATCACCTCGGGCTCCTCGCCGCTCTGTCGGATCATCGCGAGCGTGTTGCGCGAGGTGCCGCAGGCGGGGTTGTGATAGATCGTGACGGTCATGGCCGGGCCTCCCTGGTCATTGCCGCCTCGCCTGCGCCGCGCAGCAGCCAGTTCATGAAAATCAGCGCCACGACCGCACCGCAGAGCTCGGCCGCGATGAAACCGGGAAGATCGGCGGGGCGAATGCCCGAAAACGTATTGGTCATCGAGCGCGCGATGGCAACGGCCGGATTGGCAAACGAGGTCGAGGCCGTGAACCAGTAGGCCGCCGTGATGTAGAGGCCGACCAGCCAGGGCACCGCCGTGCGGTTGAACCTGATGCCGGCGAGGATGGTCGCAAGAAGGCCGAAAGCGGCGACGCCCTCGGCAAACCATTGCGCGCCGCCGGTTCGCATTTTCAGCGAGGCGTCAATCAGCGGCAGCGCGAACATCGCATGCGCCACCATGGTGCCGGCGATCCCCCCGGCCACTTGCGCGGCAACGTAACCCAGCGCATCGCGCGGCGTCAGTTCGCCCTTCAAGGCAAAGACCAGCGATACCGCGGGATTGAAATGCGCGCCCGAGATCGGTCCGAGAATGGTGATGAGAACCACCAGGATCGCGCCGGTCGGCAGCGTGTTGCCGAGCAGCGCCAGCGCGACATCCTTCGTCAAGGTCTCGGCCATGATGCCGGAGCCGACCACGGTCGCGACCAGCAACGCCGTCCCGAGCGCTTCGGCGGCGAGCCGGCGTGGCAAATCGAATTCGGACATCAGCTGGCCTTCTCCTGGCCTGAGGTCGAGCCGTCGCTGCGGCCGATGTCGCGCAACCTGGTCGCCGAGCGACAGCCGGTCGATGCTTTCCAGCGGCAGGCTGGTGAAGGCGGCGATTCGATTCTTGAGATAACGGAACGCCGCGACGAAGGCCGCTTCCTTTTCGATGTCCGTGCCCTCGACCGCGGCCGGATCTTCGATGCCCCAATGCGCCGTCATCGGCTGTCCCGGCCATACCGGGCAGGATTCGCCGGCGGCGTTGTCGCAGACCGTGAAGACGAAATCCATCACGGGCGCGTCGCTGCGCGCGAATTCCTCCCAGCTCTTCGAGCGCAATCCGTCGGTCGGGTAATCGAGGCGATCGAGAACCTTGATCGCGAACGGATTTACCGTCCCCTTCGGCTGGCTGCCGGCGGAGAAGGCGCGAAAATTGCGGCGGCCGTCCTTGCGCAGGATCGATTCGGCAAGGATGGACCGGGCGTGTTGCCGGTGCACAGGAAGAGCACGTTGTAGATGCGATCAGACATGCGCTTTCCTCCTTGTCTTTGGCGGGCAACACGGCGTGAGGTCTTCAATCAGAGGCCCGCAGATTTCGGGCCGGCCGTCACAGCAATCCCGCAGCATGAACAGGACCACGGCCTGAAACGCCTTGAGATCGGCACGATAGACAATCGATCGGCTGATGCGCCGCGCTGTTACCAGTCCTGCACGGGACAGGATGGCCAGATGCGAAGACATCGTGTTTTGCGGCACCGCCAGCGCCTTGGCGACATCGCCGGCCGCGAGCCCTTCGGGCTCGTGCTTCGCCAACAGCCGGAACACATCGAGGCGGGTCGATTGAGCAAGCGCCGCCAAGGCGAGAATGGCCTGTTCTGAATCCATATATCCAGACTTATCGATATAATGCTCCCTGTCAACTCAAGAAACTTGATTCCAAATCGTATTTCCATAATTCTAGAAATACAGTTGACGAACCCAGGCCGGTGTGAGATCATATCTCCATGAAACTCGATGACGCCGCGACTCATCTCGAAGCGCTGGGCAACCCGACCCGGCTCAAAATCTATCGCGCGCTGGTCCGCGCCGGTGGCGCTGGACTAGCGGTTGGGCGTCTGCAGGAGAAGTTGAAGATCGCGCCCTCCACGCTGTCCCATCACATCAAGACCTTGGTGGTGGTCGGCCTCGTGACCCAGGAGCGCGATGCGACCACGCTGATATGCCACGCCAACTACGCGGTAATGCGGGAACTGCTGGGCTTTCTCGCCGCCGAGTGCTGCGCGGAGAGCGCCGAGGCCCCTGATGCCAGGACCCTGAATGCCAAGACCGCGGCATAGCGCGCCGCGTCTTTCTGACCATTATTTCGATATTTCTAGTTTTATGGGAGGACAGCATGAGTGAAGCCAAGACCGTCGCGATCATCGGAGCCGGGCCAGTCGGCCTTGCCGCCGCCGCCCATCTGCTGGAACGCGGCCTTGAGCCGATCGTACTGGAAGCCGGGGACCATGTCGGCCACGCCATGCGGCAGTGGGGCCATGTCCAGCTGTTCTCGCCCTGGGAATACAATGTCGACAAGGCGGCGGCGCGGCTGCTGGCGACATCAGGATGGAATTCGCCGGCACCCGACCAGTACCCAACCGGTGCAGAGGTGGTTGAGCGCTATCTCGAACCGCTCGCCAACCATACCGCGCTCAAGCCGTACATTCAGACGTCGAGCCGCGTCACCGGCATCAGCCGCGTCGGCTTCGACAAGATGAAGACCAGGGGCCGGGACAAGGCGCCTTTCGAAATTCGATACCAGAACGGCCAAGGTCCGAAGGTGGTGAACGCCGACGCGGTGATCGACGTATCCGGCACCTGGCATTCGCCAAATCCGGCGGGCGCCAACGGTCTGTCCGCCATCGGCGAGAGCGAGGCTGCGGACCGGATCGCCTATGGCATGCCCGATGTGCTGGGGAAGGACCGCGCGCGCTATGCCGGCAAGACCGTCGCCGTACTGGGCGCCGGTCACTCCGCGATCGGCACCCTGATCGACCTCGCAAAGCTCGCGCTCGAAGCGCCGGAGACCCGGCCGGTCTGGTTGTTGCGGGGTAACGATCCGGCCAAGGCTTTCGGCGGCGGCGCCAACGACAAGCTGGCCGCCCGTGGCGAACTCGGCGCCGCCTTCGCCGCGCTGGTGACGGCAGGCCGAATCAAGGTCGAAAGCGAATTCCGCGTTTCGCATCTCATCCCTGACGGCGCTCGCCTCGTCGTCGGCGCCCTCTCCGCCTGTCCAGCCCGTCGCGTCATTGCCGACGAACTCATCGTCGCGACGGGTTTCCGGCCGGACCTCGACTTCGTGCGCGAGTTGCGCATCCGGCTCGATCCGGCAATCGAATGTCCGGTCGCGCTGGCGCCGCTGATCGATCCCAACGAACATAGCTGCGGCACCGTGCGGCCGCACGGCGCGCGCGAACTGGCGCAGGATGAGCCCGGCTTCTATTTCGCAGGCATCAAATCCTACGGCCGCGCGCCGACCTTCCTGATGCTCACGGGATACGAACAGGTGCGTTCGATCGCAGCCGACATCGCCGGCGACCGCGCGGCGGCGGAGCGGGTCGAACTGATCCTGCCCGAGACCGGCGTTTGCAGCCGGCCGCTCGCGCCAGATGCCAGCAATTGCTGCGGCGGCCCTGCGTTATCGGATGTTGACGCCTGTTGCGTCGCCGATGAAAAAGCAAAGCAGCACGGCAAGACGGGATGCGGCTGCGCATCCTGATCAATGGGAGTAAGCGAAATCTCGCTGGAAGGCCGATCCGTCATTGTCGCGATGTGCCTGGGGCAGCTTGGCAGCCTGCTCCCGCACGTCGTCGTGCCTTCAATTCTGGCGGCATTCCTGATTCCGGAATGGCATCTGAGCGGCGCGCAGGCGGGCCTTTTGGCGGGCTCGGGCGCGGCCGGCTACATGCTGACCGTGCCGGTGCTGGCGACGCTGACCGACCGCATCGACGCGCGCAAAATCCTGATCGCAGGCTCGGCGGTCAGCGCGCTCGGCACGCTTGCTGTTCGGCCTGTTCGCCACCGGCCTGTGGTCGGGCGCGCTCTTCAACGCGATCGCCGGCGCGGGCTTTGCGGGCGCCTATATGCCGGGCCTCAAGGCGCTGACGGATCGCCTCGCGCCGGGCGATTCATCCCGCGCCATCACGCTCTACACATCGAGCTTCTCGTTCGGCGTCGGGGTGTCGTTTCTGGTTTCGCAACTGGTCGCGGAAGCCTGGGGCTGGCGCAGCGCATTTTTCGTCACCGCCGCCGGGCCGCTGGTGATGCTCACCGTCTGCCTGCTGTTGCGGCCGGTCGAACCGAAGCCGGCGTCGGGACGCCTGCTGGATTTCGCGCCGGTGTTCCAGAACCGCAAGGCCATGGGATTTGTTCTCGGCTACGGCGCGCATTGCTTCGAACTGTACGGGATCAGGACCTGGCTCGTGGCGTTCTGGACATTCGTGGCCGCAAGGAATTCCAGACGATTCGATCCTGACGCCGATCGTGGTCAGCGTGGTATTCTCCATGCTGGCGATGCCCGCGAGCATCCTCGGCAATGAACTCGCGCTCCGGTTCGGCCGCCACCGCGCGATATCGGCTGTGATGTTCGCCTCCGCCGCGGTGGCCCTCTTGATCGGCCTCTTCGCCGACAAATCGCCCTGGCTGCTGCTGCCGTTGATGCTGGTCTATGCCATCACGGTTCCCGCCGATTCCGGCGCATTGACCTCGGGCATGTCGATGTCCGCCGATCCCAGCTACCGCGGCGCGACCATGGCGATGCATTCCACCGTCGGCTTCAGCCTGTCCGCGCTCGGTGCGTGGGCGATGGGTGTCGCGCTGGATGCTGCGGGAGGACCGCAGAGTTCAGCGGCCTGGATGGCGGCATTTTCGGTGCTGGCGGCGGGCATCCTGCTTGGGCCACTGGCGCTCTATTGGTCGAGAAGAGAGACGCCGTGAACCGCAGCCAGTTTTCCATCATTGTGGCGCTCGGCACCACGCAGACGCTGGCCTGGGCTTCGAGCTATTACCTGCCGGCGATCCTCGCCGATCCGATCGCGCGCGATCTCGGCGTTTCCTCGAACTGGATCTTTGCCGCTTTCTCGGCGTCACTTGTCATCTCGGCGATGCTGGGCCCGCGCATCGGCCGGCAGATCGATCTGGTCGGCGGCCGTTCCGTATTGTCGCTTTCCAACCTCGTGCTGGCCGCGGGGCTGGCCCTGCTCGGCCTCACCTACTCAATACCTGTTCTGCTCGCAGCCTGGCTCCTGCTCGGCATCGGCATGGGTGCGGGCCTCTACGACGCCGCCTTCGGCGCGCTCGGCCGCATCTACGGCGACGCGGCGCGGCGCTCGATCACGGGCATCACCCTGATCGCCGGCTTCGCTTCGACGGTGGGATGGCCGCTGACCGCGTGGGGGCTGGAGACGATCGGCTGGCGCAACACCTGCTTTGCGTGGGCGGCGGCGCACATCCTGATCGGGCTGCCGATCAACTGGCTGATGCTGCCACCGGTCGCGGGCGCAAAGGCGGCCGTTGCCGCCGCCGTCAAGCCGCACATCCCGCTCGACCGCACCATGATCCTGCTGGCGTTTGCCTTCGCTGCCGCCTGGAGCGTCACCGGCGCGATGGCGGCGCATCTGCCGCGCATTCTCGAATCCGCAGGCGCGACCTCGCTGCAGGCGGTGGCCGCCGGCGCGCTGATCGGACCGTCGCAGGTGGCGGCGCGCATCTTCGAGGCGAGCTTTCTGTCGCGGTATCACCCGCTGCTGTCGGGGCGGCTCGCCTGCCTCACCCATCCGATCGGCGCGGCCATCATTGGCGTATTCGGCGGCGGTGCAGCCAGCGTCTTCGCCGTCTTTCACGGCACCGGCAACGGCATTCTGACCATTGCGCGCGGCACGATGCCGCTCGCGATCTTCGGCCCGCAGAACTACGCCTATCGCCTCGGGATCATCGGCGCCCCGGCGCGGATCGCGCAGGCCGGCGCGCCGCTGGCGTTCAGCCTCTTGATCGACGTCATGGGCAGCCGCATCCTGATCGTGTCGTCGGCGCTGTCACTCTCCGCGCTGCTGGCGCTGTGCTTGCTGCGGACGCCGCCGCCTCGAAGCGTGACGAAAGAGGAGATGTCCGACTGATCACCCGCATCAATCCGCCTGAACTGGGAACGCCGCAGGTGGATGGCCGATTTTCCTGGAATGACCTGCTCAAACGTATGAACATGCAGAAATAGCAGCCAGAGTTGCTTAGCGCGCAGGATGGCGCAGAAGCGATATCCAGCGAAAGCTTGCAATCTTGCTGGGTTACGCGAAGCAGCATCGCTATCGCATCAATCCATTCGTAAATTTCAATAAATTGCCTCGTACCTCCATAGCTTACCGCTAAGAAGTTTTTGTCAGACAGCTTAACCGGAACGGGTCTCCGATGGTACGATGGCTCCGGCAGGTTGGAGCTTCCAGGCTCTGGAATTGGCAATGAATGAAGCGATCCGCTTACGTGAATTGGAAGCCGAGTGCCGTCAGCGCGCACTCAGCGAGCCGGACAAGCAATGGTACTGGCTGGCACAGGCCGCCAAATACCAGGTGCAGGCAAACCAGAAACTCGCCTTTCACTCGGACGAGACCAACGCCCCCGACTCTCCGGAGATCAAGCTGGTGCAATGGTCGCATGTACGCGATGAGCGGCGGGTGATGGAGCCGCTCCCCGACGGATGGCGAACGCACTGGTAGTCACGCGCCTGAAAAGCTCTAACGTCCCTGCTCCTCCGGCGGCTTGACGTGGCGGAACGAGAACAGCAGCGCGAGATCGTAGGCGATCTTCAGCGTGCCGCAGACCACCAGCGGTAGCCCCGTAAACGACGTCATCAAGCAGCGCGCCCGAGATCGCCGGGCTGATCGCGGATGCGAGGCTGCGCGGCACGGCGGTGACGCTGGCAGCCGCCGGCCGCTCGGCCGGCGTCACCACGGCCATGACGTAGGAGGTGCGGGTCGGCACGTCCATCTGCGACAGCGCCGAGCGCAACAGCAGCAGCCCAAGCGCGACATAGAGGTTCGGCGCGAACGCCGCCAGGATCAGGAAGATGCTGGAAGGAATATGCGTGAACACCATGGTGTTGACGAGGCCGATGCGCTTGGCGATCCAGGCCGCGACCGGATAGGAAAAGGCGCTCAGCGTGCTCGACCAGAAGAAAAACAATCCGGCCGCGGACAATGAAAGATCGAAGCGCTCGAACAGCCAGAGCACCAGCAGCGACTGCGCGACGAAACCGCCGGCAAAGGCATCGATGCTGAACAACGCAGCCAGCTTGTAGACCGTGCCCCGCGACGGCCCGAGCGGCGCTTGCTGTGCCCTCTCCTCGCCGCGCGTATGCGGGACGTAACGATAAAGTGCGGCGCTCAGTATCCCGAGTGCAGCATACGCATAAAACATCAGGCGGAACGCGCCGAGCATCGTGCTGCCGTGCGACACCAGCAGATCGGGCAAGGTTGCCGCCAGTGAGCCGGCGGCCGTGCAGAGCGCCCCGATCAGGCTATAGCGGGCAAACACCTGCGTGCGTCGGTCGTCGGTCGCGCTCTTCGCCAGCACCGCATGCTCGAGCGGAACCAGCACGCCGAGATCGCCGCCGGAGGGATTGATGGTACCGATGAACGCGACCAGCGCGATCAAGGCAAATTGCTCCACGGCCGGAAACGCCAGACCGGTGGCAGCCATCAGACCTGCGCCAAAGATCAGGAGCGCACGCAGATCATGGCGCGGCGCGATCCAGCCCGTGATCAGCGTCAACAGCGCAGTTCCCAAAAGCGACGCTGTCGCGACAAGGCCGACGGCGACGGCGTCATAGCCCAGCGCCGTCATGTAAGCCGGCAGGATGATGATGGCAAAACCGTCGCCGAAGCCGCGCAGGCCCCGCGCGAGATAGAGCAACCTGATCAGCGCGTTGCCGGTGGAGGGTCTTGGTTCAGCCGCAGTATCGGTCACGCTTGCGTCCATGCGCCATCCTCGACACGTCGAGAGGTGCGCAGAGCTTGGACGGCGGACCGTCTGACGGGGAGCCTGCTTCGTCCCCGATGGGGGGAAGCTAGGACCGAACCCGGCCGTTCGCAAGCAGCTTGAAACCCCGTTGACAGCGAAAGCCGCAAACGCTAATTCGCACCCATGGGGGTTTTGCGATCTCCCCACGAGGCGACATGCCCAAGTATCGCGTCCCGTTTTTTACGAGGGCGCAGCCATGTCATCCTACACAACGATATCTCCAGACAAGCTTTCACGACTGATCGGCACGGCGCATATGCCGGCGTTGATCGACGTTCGTACCGACGAGGATTTCGCCGCCGACCAGCGGCTGATTCCCGGCGCCATCAGGCGCAGCCATCAGGATGCCGGCGACTGGAGCGGCAAATTTTCCGGAAACTCAGCCATCGTCATCTGCATGCGCGGGGCAAAGCTCGCGCAGGGCACGGCCGCCTGGTTGCGGCATGCCAATGTCGCCGCGGAGACGCTTGAAGGCGGCTTTGAAGGCTGGAAGGAGGCAAAGCTTCCGCTGGTGAACGCAACGAAGCTGCCGCCGCGCGACGCGCAGGGCCGCACCGTCTGGGTCACGCGGGCACGGCCGAAGATCGATCGCATCGCCTGCCCGTGGCTGATCCGCCGCTTCGTCGATCCGAACGCGGTGTTCCTGTTCGTGGCGCCTTCCGAGGTTGTCGCCGTCGGCGAGCGCTTCAACGCCGCCCCCTTCGACATCGAGAACGTGTTCTGGAGCCACCGCGGCGAACTCTGCACCTTCGACGTCATGATCGAGGAATTCGGCCTGGCGACGCCGCCCTTGCTGCGGCTGGCGGCGATGGTGCGCGGCGCCGATACCGGGCGGCTCGATCTGTCACCGGAGGCGCCCGGGCTGCTCGCCGCCTCGCTCGGCCTGTCACGGATGTTCGATGACGATCTCGAGCAACTCGAGGCCGGCATGACACTGTACGACGCGTTCTACCGCTGGTGCCGCGACGCATCCGGCGAGACGCATAATTGGCCGACCAACAAGGCCAAATCGTAATGGATGCCACGATGGTCAAGACGACCGAGGCCGGCGCAAGCCGCGACCTCGGTCACGGCATCAGTTTCGGTGAAGCCTTCCGGGTCTGGCTGCGGGTCGCCGTATTGAGTTTCGGCGGCCCGGCCGGGCAGATCGCGGTGATGCACCGCATCCTGGTCGAGGAAAAAAACTGGATCTCCGAGAGCCGGTTTTTGCATGCACTGAACTACTGCATGCTGCTGCCGGGACCGGAGGCGCAGCAGCTGGCGACCTATATCGGCTGGCTGTTGCACCGGACCGCCGGCGGCATCATGGCCGGCGGCCTGTTCATCCTGCCCGGCGTCGTCGCCATCATGGGCTTGAGCTACGTCTACGCGGCCTATGGCAATGTCGGCTTCATCGAGGCGGTGTTTTTCGGCTTGAAGGCAGCGGTGCTCGCGATCGTGGTGCAGGCGGTGGTGCGCGTCGGCAAGCGCGCGTTGCGCAACCGGCTGATGATCGCGCTGGCGGCGATCGCCTTTGTCGCGATCTTCTTTTTCAACGTGCCGTTTCCGATCATCATCATTGCGGCCGGCCTGATCGGCTATTTCGGCGCGCGCAGCGGGCGGCCGGAATTCGCCGCCGTCGAACACGGCGGCGGCAACAAGAAGGCGGCCGCCGTCGACAGCCTGCTCGGCGAGGAATTGCCTGATCACGTTCGCCCGAGCGTGGCGCGCGCGCTGAAGGTGAGTTCAGTCTGGCTGTTGCTGTGGGTGGTGCCGGTCGCGGCGCTGCTGATCGGGCTCGGACAGTCCCATGTGTTCAGCCAGATCGCGCTGTTCTTCTCCAAGATGGCGATGGTGACGTTCGGCGGCGCCTATGCAGTGCTGGCCTATGTCGCCCAGCAGGCGGTCGAGCATTATCACTGGCTGCAGCCGCGCGAGATGCTCGACGGCCTCGGCATGGCCGAGACCACGCCGGGCCCGCTGATCATGGTGCTGCAGTTCGTCGGCTTCATGGCCGCCTACCGCGATCCCGGCACGTTGTCGCCGATGCTGGCGGCGACGCTTGGCGGATTGCTGGCGACCTGGGTCACCTTCATCCCCTGCTTCCTGTGGATCTTCCTCGGCGCGCCCTATATCGAGACGCTCCGCGGCAACAAGGGGCTGGCGGGCGCGCTGACGGCGATCACCGCTGCGGTGGTCGGCGTGATCCTCAATCTGTCGATCTGGTTCTCGCTGCATACGCTGTTCCGGCAAACCACGCCGGTTCGCTCGTTCGGGCTGTCGTTCGACATGCCGGTGTGGTCAAGCCTCGATATCGCAGCCTTCGTGCTGGCGGCTGCCGCGGCCACCGCGATCTTCCGCCTCAACATCGGGATGCTGTGGGTGCTGGCGGGGTCGTGCGCGGCGGGCGTGGCGTTGCGGTTTGCGGGGCTTGTCTGAATGTAGACTTATCGAAGAGACGAAAGGCCGCGCCACGCGCCGTTTGCGTAAGATCAAACTGTCCCCCGCCGGCTGCATTATGTTGCCTCGATGCGAGGCTCTTCATGCTGCCGTTTACGCCGGAACAGTTTCTCTCCGTGTTCGTGTCGTACAACAACGCGATCTGGCCGATCCAGATCGGCGCCTATCTGCTCGGCGGCATCGCCGCCGCGCTTTTGTTTCGGAAGCCGCCAGGCGGAGATCGAGTGATCGCCGGCGTCCTCGCCGCGATGTGGCTATGGACCGCGATCTTCTATCACGCGCTGTTCTTTGCCGAGATCAACAAGGCGGCGTACCTGTTCGCCGCATTGTTCGTCGTCGAGGGCGGTTACTTCTTCTACGAAGGCTGCTATCGCTGCCGGATCCACTTCAGCCTCGGATCAGGATTTCTTGCTTGGCTGGGCCTCGCCTTCACGGCTTACGCCGCGATCCTGTATCCGCTGATCGGCGTCATGAGCGGACATCCCTACCCGGCGATGCCCATGTTCGGCGTCACGCCGTGCCCGGTGACCATCTTTACGTTCGGAATGTTGCTTGCAACCGTACCGCCCCTGTCGCGATCGCTGCTTGTCATTCCCTTTGTCTGGTCGGTGATTGGAGGCAGTGCAGCCATCTTGCTCCACGTGCCGCAGGACTGGTTTCTGCTCGCCAGCGGCTTAATCGCCGTACCGTTGATTGCGTTCCGTTCTGGATTGGCTGTCCAGCCGCAGCAGACCCGCTAAACACGTTCCGCCGGGGCCAGCTTGCACACCTCGGACGCGGCCTCGATCTGCAGCGTGGAATGGTGAATGTTGAAACGATGCGACAGTTCCTCGCAGACCCCGTG
>CAWIZF010000054.1:0-32531 GCA_963840465.1 uncultured Alphaproteobacteria bacterium
TGGCTGGGGCGGGAGGGATCGAACCTCCGAATGGCGGAATCAAAATCCGCTGCCTTACCGCTTGGCTACGCCCCAATAGTCCGTGCCGGGGAACACGGGATCGTCCAGCGCGACCGCTTCCGGCACCGCCGGTCTATAGAGGGAGCCACGCCATTTCAACAGGCTGTGGGGGCGAATTTCACCCCAAAATCGCGTCCATCGACATGTCTCTATATAACGGGTCTTTGCCGCGGGTGCCGCGGGGCCGGCTTTTCGCGCCCGGGCGGGGCGAATACCGCCCAGCGGAGAGTTGAGACAACCCCGGTTTCGTGGGAAGACGGCGGCAGCCATTAGCCAAAAAGCGAGATTATGGTCATGACTTATCGCGCGCCGATCTCCGACATCCTGCTCGCGCTCAACCACGGCGCCGGCCTTCAGGCGGCCGTGAAGGCCGGCCATTATGGCGACTTCGATGGCGACATCACCGCAGCCGTGCTGGAGGAAGCCGGCAAATTCGCCGGCGACGTGCTGGCGCCGCTGAACCGCGTCGGCGACGAACACGGCATCAAGCTTGCGGACGACAAGGTGACGACCGCGCCGGGCTGGCCGGACGCCTATCAGCGCTGGATCGCGGGCGGATGGAACGCGGTGTCGGGGCCGGAAGGTTTTGGCGGCCAGGGCCTGCCGATGGCGATCAACGCCGCCTGCACCGAAATATGGAGCGCGTCGAACATCGCCTTCGGCCTCTGCCCGCTCTTGACGCTCTCCGCCATCGAGGCGCTCGACGCCCATGGCAGCGAGGAGCTGAAAAAGATCTATCTGGAAAAACTCGTCTCCGGCGAATGGACCGGCACCATGCAGCTCACCGAGCCGCAGGCCGGCTCCGATGTCGGCGCGCTGCGCACCCGTGCCGAGCGGGCTGATGACGGCACCTACCGCATCAAGGGCACGAAGATCTTCATCACCTATGGCGACCACGACATGACCGATAACATCGTGCATTTCGTGCTGGCCCGGCTGCCCGATGCGCCCGCGGGCACCAAGGGCATTTCGCTGTTCCTGATTCCGAAATTCATGGTCAATCCCGACGGCTCGCTGGGCGCGCGCAACGACATCTATCCGTCCGGCGTCGAGCACAAGCTCGGCATGCACGCCTCCCCCACCTGCACCATGACGATGGGCGACAAGGGTGGCGCCGTCGGTTACCTGATCGGCGAGGAAAATCGCGGCATGCTCTGCATGTTCACGATGATGAACCAGGCCCGCCTCGGCGTCGGCCTCGAGGGCGTCGGCATTGCCGACCGCGCCTATCAGCAGGCGCTGGCCTTTGCGCAGGAACGTCGCCAAGGCCGCGCCGTCGGCAAGAAGGGCGACGGGCTCGACCCGATCATCGTGCATCCCGACGTCAAGCGCATGCTGTTGCAGATGCGCAGCATGACGGCCGCCGCACGCTCGATCTGCTACGCCACGGCTGTCGCGCTCGACGTCTCCGTGCGCGCCAAGGATCCGAAGGTGCGCAGCGATGCCGCCGCGCGCGGCGCGCTGCTGACGCCGATCGCAAAGGCGTTCTCCACCGATATCGGCAACGAGGTGAGCTATCTCGGCGTGCAGGTCCACGGCGGCATGGGCTTCATCGAGGAGACCGGCGCCGCGCAGCATTATCGTGACGCGCGCATCACCACGATCTATGAGGGCACCAACGGCATCCAGTCGATCGACCTCGTGACGCGCAAACTCGCGGCCAACGGCGGCGCATCGGTCTGGGCCCTGCTCGACGAACTCGGCGGCATCGTCAAGCAGGTCGAAGCCTCGAACGATCCCGCCTTCGGCACCACAGGCGCAAAACTGCGCGACGCGCTCGGCTCGCTGGAGCGCGCCAGCAAATGGCTGCTGGAGCGCGTGACGTCCGCGCCCAACGACGCGCTCGCCGGCGCCACGCCATACCTGCGCCTGTTCGGCTCGACGCTCGGCGGCTGCATGCTGGCCGGCGAGGCGCTGGCCGCCAAGGGCAACGGCGAGGCCGGCGGCGATCCGCAGCGTTACGTCACCGTGGCGCGGTTCTTCGCGGAGAACATCACGGTACAGGCGGCATCGCTTGAGAAGACGGTGACGGATAGCGCCGACGCCGTGAACGGCGCGGACGCGGTGCTGCTCGGCTAAAACGACGCTTGCGCTGTCGGCGAACAAGTCTTTGAATTGAAGCGCAACAGCGCAGGAGCCACTGTCCCGATGTTTGATTTCGATCGCGTAATTGACCGCCGCGGCACGCACGCGTCGAAGTGGGACATGATGGCCAAGCTTTCAGGGATCACGGCAGCGGACGCGATCCCGATGTGGGTCGCCGACATGGATTTTGCGGCGCCGCCAGGCGTGACCGAAGCACTGACCGCCACCGTGACCCGCGCCGTCCACGGCTATTATGCCGACACCGGCAGTTGGGCGATCGCGCTTGCCGAATGGATGTTGCGCCGGCACGGCCTGTCGATCGACCCGGCCTGGGTAAGCCCGACGCCCGGCGTCGTCTCGGGATTGGGCCTGATCCTTCAGGCCGTCACCGAGCCCGGCGACGAGGTCGTGGTCTTTCCGCCGGCGTATCATGCTTTCCGAAAGATCATTCTCGCCAATGAGCGACGCATCCTCGACGCGCAACTGTCCCTGCGTCAGGGCCGCTACATGATGGACCTCGATGCGCTCGCCGCAAAACTCACGCCGCGCACCAAAATCGTGTTTTTCTGCAGCCCGCATAATCCGGGCGGCACCGTCTGGTCGGTCGAGGAGATCCGCGCCCTCGCCCTGTTCTGTGCCGAACGCAACCTGATTCTGGTTTCCGACGAAATCCACTGCGATCTGCTTCTGGGCGGCGCCAAGCATACGCCGACCCTGTCGGCCGCGCCTGAGATCGCAGATCGCCTGATCACGTGCGTCGCCGCCACAAAAACCTTCAATCTCGCCGGTGCCCATGTCGGCGCATGCTTCACTTCAAATCCGGTGTTCAAACAGCGGCTCGATGCGCGGATCGCGGCGAGCGGGCTCGCCTCCTATAATGCCTTTGGCATGATCGCCACCGAGGCGGCCTGGCGAACTGGAGATAGCCTGGCTCGATGCGTTGCTGCCATATCTCACCGGCAGTCACGATATCCTCGAGCAACAGGATCGAGCGCGCGGCGCCGGGCGCTCGCTCGATGCGGCTCGATGCAACCTATCTCGCGTGGGTCGATTTCTCCGGCACCGGATTGCCGGCCAGTGACGTCGCGGCAAGGGTCAAGGATCGGGCGCGCATTTTCGCAAGCCCCGGCGAGCAATTCGGGCCAGGCGGCGAAACCTGGCTACGCTTCAACTTTGCCACGCCGCGCCCGATTCTCGAGGAAGCACTCGATCGCCTCGACGACGCTTTTAAAGAACTACGAACGTAAATTCCGGCCGCAGTATTGGCGGCTGCGAAGCGGGCCAAACATTGCGCGGGTGATGACAACCAAATCGCCTGCGTCGCAGAATGGCACAGCAAGTTCCATGCTGCAGCGCGTGGTATTGAGGCAACACCTTTGAAAAAATGGATGATCCGGTAGCTCCCGGCCGTTGCGCATTCATTTCGCAATCCGAACAATGCGCGATGTCGCGTGCTTGGCTATTTTGTTGAGGCTCATGCGGAGCCTTGGGAGGCCGGATCATGGACCCATGGCGATTGACGACGAAGGCGCAGCGCCGAATCAACGCGGTCGCAAGCGTGGCTCTCACGAGCTGTGCTCTGGCCTGGCTCGCAGGCTTCAGCTTGGCCTCGAGTGGGAACACCGGCGCGGCTTCCATCGAGAACGCCGGCGCGAAGTCGATCGTGGAACGCCACGATCCGCCGCTCGTCGCGCGCACAGAGCGAACGAACATTCCGCAGATCATCGCCCTGGCAAGCGCCTCCATCGGTGACGTCGATATCGCGCCCGCCGCGCTATCCCTGCTGGACAAGGCCTCCGCATCGACGGCGGAGGCTTATCGTTATGAGCCGATATCGCTGTTCGAGATTTCGCTGCCGCCCGACGTATCGTCCGTCGAGGTGGCGACGGCGAACACGCCTGACCCGGAGCTCGATGACGCCCCACGGACGCTCGGCACCCTTGAAATCAACGAGGAATGTCTGGTCGCGGAGATCTGCATCGATCGATATTTGTGGGCGCTCTACGAACGGGCGCCGAAGGTCGACGCCATCAAGGTCGAAGAGCGGAGGAAGGTGAGGATCAAGCGGAGGGGCAAAATGGTGACGGTGACCCGGACCTTCACCAGGCGGGTCGACGAGAATTTTGCGTGGAAGGACCCGAAGGCCGCGGACAAGGTCGGCATGGCGATGATGGACTACGTGATCGGCGGCATGGATCGGAGCTTCAGGTTAAAACTCTTCTATACGCTCTACGCGGCGGAGCGGGCTGGACTGCAACCCGGTATCACCAGCGCGTTCCGCGACGACTACCGTCAATCGATCGCGACCGGCCTGAAGGCCGCAACCGAACGATCCTACCACGGCGGCAGTTTGCGTGGCGGCTATGGCCGCGGGCTGGCGGCCGATATCGTGAGCGTGAAGGGCAACAGCCGCGCGCAGCGATGGGTCTCCACCGAAAAGCTCTGGAAATGGATCGACGAGCGCGGCAAGGATTTTGGAATCGGACGCCCCTATCTCAATCGGGATCCGCCCCATGTGGCGCCGATCGACGGCCAGGAATATGTCTCGCGCCGCGGCAGCGCGAAAACGCAGGAGGCGGAAGCGACGACCAAAAAGGTCAATCGGGTCGCGGCGCGGAGCGACCGCGGCAAGGCGAAAGCGGCCAAAACCGCGCAGGCCAAAGCCATCAAAACCGCACGGGCCAAGACCGCGCTGGCTAGGATCGCACAGGCTAGGATCGCACAGGCCAAGACGGCCAAAACCGCAAGACTGTCGAAGGGCAGGACCATGTAGCCGGTTGGTGCGCACCCTTCCCGTGTGCCCTCCCCGCATATGGCGAGATCGCTGCAAGCATGCCTGCCTCCGCTCCCGTCAGCAGCGGATCGATCGTGTCAATCCTCTCAACCGCGTCGCGGTAAGCGTGAGCCGGTATTCCTGACCGCATTGGCCAGCATGGCGTAAAGCTCACGCTTGGTGGGCTCGCTGGCCTGCTTCACGACCGCCTTGGGCTTGGACACCACCCTGTCCACCGGACGCTCGCAGGCGGCCGCGAGCGCAGGTCTTCGCGTCGGCACCGCCACGATCTTCGGGTTGGCCGTCGGTGGCTTGTGACCCCGCTTGTGGCCCAAGCGTTTCAGCTTGGCGCTCACTGCGTTGCGGCTGTGGCCCAATCGACTTGCGATCTGACCGGCACTGTAGCCCGCGGCCCAAAGTTCTTTGAGCAGTGCTACGTCTTTCGCATCCCAACTCATGGGAGATATTTATACACCAAGTATCGGATTCAGCAAAGTCGTTGCTGATGAAGCGTCGTCCGATGATTCATCTGTCGTTAACGCGGCCATCAAGAGCGAGTAGCCCGCATGAGCGCAGCGACATGCGGAGAGAGGTTGAAGTCCCGGATGTCGCTTCGCTCATCCGGGCTACGCTTGCTACGCTTGCCGGGTTCGCGCGCCGGCCGCAGCGACCGTCAAGGCGATCGCTGCGGGATCGCAGCACAGCACCATCAACAATATCAGCCATCGCACCGCGACTTCCGGCGCGACGCCGGCCATCATCGCGAGATACTGGATCGGGCCCGCGGAGGCCTCGATGCGCGAACGCTCGCCGGCCAGCGCCGCGCGTTGCGCCTGCAGCCCGACCAGCGTTGCCGTCGCCGCCTGCCGCTGCGTATCCAGCCCATCCCGCGTCACACGCTGCTGTGTTGCGATGTTGATCGCCCGCGTCACCCGGCCGAGCCGCGTGGATTCGTCCACGGCCCGATCGATCTGCGCAATGCGGCTGTCGAAGTCGGCAACCGCAGCCGATTGCGCCTTGACCCGGGCGTCGAGCGCTTCGATGCGCTCGGTGACGCCGGAACGCGACGTGGCCGCCACGCTGACATGCGCCTCGACCAGCTTGCCGAACACGCCGGCGGCGTTGATGAGTGCGAGGCCGGCGACCAGCGCCACCAAAACCGTGCGCATTTTCCAGTTGGTCCGCCGCCAATGCGCGGCCAGCCATCCGGCGATCACCAGCTTGCCGGCTTCCATGGTGCCGGCGAGCACCATCACCGCGACCGGATCGCCGGGAAATATCTCGGCCATGCCCGCGACCGAAAAATAGGCAGCGACCGTCGCCAGCGCGAGCGCTGCGACAAGGGCAAAGGCGCGGCTGGTGCGGGCGCGTTCCGGCGTGGCGGGAACGACCACCGGCACGGCGGGTGCTGTGGAAACCGGCAGCGGTTCCAGCAGCGCGTCGGGCACCTCCGACTCGCCATCGGCCTTGGCGTCTTCCGTCTTGACCTCTTCTGCCTTCGCCTTGGCTGACTTGGCCTTGCTGCCCTTGGCCGCCTTGGTACGACTGGATGCCGGGGTGGCGCGATTGCGTTTCGTCGCCGGCAACGGCGCCTCGCCGGATGATTCAACGCTTAGATCTTCCGCAGGCGTCGCCACCAATCGAGGCGTACGATTTGAGGCGTTGGCCCAGGCATCAAGCTGATGCCGGATGCGCACGGCGTCGCTGTCGCCCTCCGTCCGTTCGGACGCAGCGATCGCTTGCGTGGTTGCACGGCGTGTCATGTGACCCCCTCGCTCGTCACGGCCAAGGCCAGCTTCTCCTCGGCGAAGAATTGCAGCGTGCCGTAGCCTTCCGTGTCGACGGCATATCTGAAGCTTCCGTCTACGGTCGGAAACACGGCGACAACCGTACCCGTCTCGTGATCGTTGGCCACGTTTTCGACTTGCTCGCCAATTGCAAACTTCGACATCGAAAACTCCTTTTCGGATTCGTCGATGCGATTATATCTCCACACGCAGACGATCGCTGCCCAACGATGCGGCTTCCGCAAGATCGGACGATGGTTGTTGCACTAATGTCTCATCCTGCTCTCTGGCGGGAACCGCGCTGCACGTGGAACGCGAAACGAACATGGCGCGATGTCGGGATTGAGTCCGAAATAGCATCGAGGACGACATCAACCGGGCATTCTGAGCTTGCTGGTTCATCCGTGTTTTCACGGCCGTGCTGAGCGAACTCAAATAACCGTAGCGCGTGCCCGATTTGTAGGATGGGTGGAGCGCGGCGATACCCATCAATTCACCCTCTCGGAACGGTGATGGGTTTCGATTCCGCCTTCGCTCTTCGAGCTACGGCGGGACAAGTCGCTCTACCCATCCTGCGAAGTGTGCTTGTGGGCGTCACTGCGCGCCTAAGCACGGCAATCAGCACTGTTGCAGCGTTAAGACAGTGATAGCCATTCCGACACGGTCCCGTAGTTCTACGCTTTGCGAATCCCCCTGCTTTCGAGGCAGTCTGCATTTACCGGCGTTGCCGGTAATCCGTCCCGCGCAAAAAGGCGCGGCTACGGAAGAGTGCATTCTTGCGGGGAGATTCGCGTAAGGGGCGTCCAAAAAAACGGCGTTCACCGATGTTGGCATGAACCCTGCATTGGTTGAACGAACTGGATTTTCCTTATTAACGAAGGTCGCCATGCTCGTCACTCTCGTCGCCGTTCTCTGCAACAGCCAGCTTTGTCTCGAAAAGGTCGTCACCACCAGCGACCAGTCCGGCATCACCATGAGCGCCTGCGCGGTCAACGCGCAGATCGGCATTGCCGACTGGCTCGCCAAGGGGCCGTATCGCGAATGGCACTTGCAGCGCTACAAATGCGTGCTCGGAAAATACACGCCGAAGAACGAAGCCTGAGCGGGTCACGGCGAAGCTGCTGCTGATCCGCGGCGCTACGGCCACACACAACGCTGTCATACCGCGCGCATGCGGGGTATCCAGTACGCTGCGGCCTATCGTCTCAATCACTGACATCTCTGGAATACTGGATCACCCGCATACGCGGGTGATGACGACTGAATATGACTGTCGCGTTCTCGCGGCGCGGTTTGCGTCCGAGGTTTGCATGAACCTTTTTCCCTCAAAACAGAGGGAGCAGGGAATGCCGGGTGCTTGCTGCACCCGCGGTCTCGTGTGCAATGTTGGTAAGAGATGCGCACACGAGCATACAGGTACAGCCGAGGCACGCCGGCATTCCCTGCGCAATGGTTTGACGGCTTATGCCGAGCTCTCCCTGGAGACGAATTCCTTTTGCCTCCATCGCTGCCGGCTTGATGGCTGATCGATCCGGTTGGACCAGATTCGCCACCGGCAGCTTGACACCAGCCACGGGTGCCAGAACCACACGGTTTTGCCGTACGCTTCAGCGCCGACGTCTTGCGCGCCGTGTCCGCTCACGGATAACCGCCCTGCGAACATCTTCTCGCGCCTGACGCTGCCGCGTCCACCGCATCCCACCCCGCGTCCGTGACGATCGCGATCCGCCCCTCGTGAGGGATGAGACGGCGGAATTGATAGTGCTGATTTGGGTGTGGCGAGAAGGAAATTGTTTTTGCGCGAAGAGGCTGGACGGGGCAAATCACGTTGAATTAACTAGGAAATTTCGCGCTTGCGAGCAACGGCCGGGCATGGGTCAACGCTGTTGCGGCTGACAGGTGAATAGTGATTTGCGCGGTCAGTCGCCCGGCGGACTTCAGGCGTCGAATGCGGAACTTCGGCATAGAGGGACCACCGCTCAACGCCGCCCGGCGCCATGCGCGCCGGCAGAATTCAATCATGGTTTCGGCGCCAGAGGGATTCGCAACGAGGATAACGTCATGGACCATCGTTGCAGCTCTATGCGGCCCTCACAGTCTCGAGAAACTTGTCCACTTCTGCGCGAAGCTGTTCCGATTGACAAGAGAGCTCGGAGGCGGCCGTCAGGACCTGGGAAGCTGCCGCCCCGGTCTCTCCCGACGACTGGGTGATCCTGGAGATATTGACGGATACCTCATTACTGCTCTTTGCAGCAAGTTGAACGCTGCGTGATATCTCGTTCGTTGCAGACCCCTGTTGCTCGACGGCGGCGGCAATCGCGGTCGAAATATCATTCATGGTCTTGATCACATCCGTGATCGTTCCGATGGCGTTCACCGATTCCGTCGTTGCGCTCTGTATGTCTCCGATCTGCCCGGCGATTTCCGCGGTCGCCTTGGCAGTCTGCTCGGCGAGCGACTTTACTTCCGAGGCCACTACCGCAAAGCCGCGGCCAGCCTCCCCGGCGCGCGCCGCTTCGATGGTCGCATTGAGTGCCAGCAAATTTGTCTGCCCTGCGATGTTGTTGATCAGGTCAATCACCGTACCGATCTTTTGCGCACCTTCGGAGAGGCGGCGCATCTTCTCGGCGGTTCGATCTGCATCGCGCGCCGCTTCGGTCGAGGTGCGCGCAGATTCATTGACCTGTCGAGATATCTCCTGAATTGATCCGGTCAACTGCTCTGTCGCAGCGGCTACCGACTGTACATTGGACGATGCATCTTTCGAGGCCGCATCCACCACCAGCGATTGCGTCGCGGCATCCTTCGCCGAACCGGTCATGGTCTGCGCTGCCGCCTGCAGTTCAGTGGCCGCTGACGCCACGATGCTGACGACACCGCCAATGGTTTTCTCGAAATCGCCGGCCAGACGTTCGAGGACCGAACGCCGGTCACGGCGGCCCGCCTCTATGTAGACCGCGATCGCAAGATCCATATCCAGCATGGCCGCCTTGATGACAGCCGTCTGCAAGCTGGCCTTTCTTTCAGGCCCGCCGCGGTCAAACATCCGGATCGGCATTCGCTGAGCTATCGCGTTGATCAAACCCGAGACGAGCGCGTTGTAACCGCCAATATACCAGCGCGGCTCCAGACCAAGCTTGTTATGGACTTCGCCAATCTTGGTGACGGAAGCCTCATACGTTTCGTCAAAGCGGCCATCCATGATAATCGCCCAATGCAGCAACTGCATCTTCTTTGCGTGCATCATGTGTTCGCGACTTCTGAAAAACTTCGCCGTCTCGGCGAAGTTGCCGATGTGATCGTAAAACCCGTCCAGTATCAGCGGCATCTCTGCAAGAATGAACGACTTCGCTTCGCGCAAGATGGCGACTGTTTCCTGGTCGATCATGTTGAACCGGAGCCGCTCCCGGATCGTGCTTCCTTCGCTCATTTGTCAGCCCTCTTATTTCGGAACGAAATAACCCGCTTGTTTTTGAAAATTCCGCCTCAACTCGGTCGAGGCGAGCGCAATGACGACGGCTCGCTCAGATCTCTTGCCGATGTTTTTCAAACCTTGCGCGACGTGTAATCGTCAGGACCAGTATCGCGCCCGATTGGTTGCACGACCGTTAATGAAAAATTAACTACGCGGTTGGTGCGATCAGGAAAATTTGAGGCATATCGCGCCTGCTGATGACGGGAACCGAAATATTTTTCGCCGAGAGAGACTCGGTCAGGAAATGATCGTCGAAATTTCTCTCGAATCCGGTTTCGGGCAAGCCGCTCCTGATAAATGAAGGTCGGAACAGATCGCCCCGTAAAAATACGGCTGCCGGGATTCCCTTGCGGGTGTATGATTTCAGCAGATTTTCTGCCATTGGCCGCCCGCTAGCGTTCGCATACCGGCAAGCATCAACAACAAGATGCCTCAAAATCTCGGCTATCGATCGGGAACTGTACGCAAGATTAGCCAGCTTGCGGCTGGGACCTGGACACCAAATGATCATCTTGTTCGACGGAGCCCTCGGCGCACGGGAAACTCTTCGATTCGTCGAGGAAAAACTTCACGCAGGCATCTGGAGCTGGGATCTGGCAACCGGCGACATGCAGTGGTCTCATGGCTTCTTCTCCCTGCTTGGGGTTGAGCCGGATTCGATCAAGCCTTCATCGACTGTACTGTCGCAAATGGTCCATCCGGAAGATCGCCCTCCCAGCGAGGCGGTCGGCCGGACTCTCCATGAGGGCCTGCCTGCCGAATGGGAGTTTCGGATCATTCGTCCGAACGGACGGATTCGCTGGATATCGACCCGTTCCGAACTGCTGATGGATTCCGAGGGGCGTCCGGTTCGATCCGTTGGCGTCTCTTTCGACGTCACCAAGCGGCACGAAGTACTTCAGTCGCTCGATATAGCGAGCGGCCACCAGGAAGCTCTGATCAAGGCCGCCCAAGGCATCGTATGGTTCGCAGACAAAGACGGGCGCATCAACAAGCTAACGAGATCCGAAGACGCGGCTTTGGAACGGCAAGCCAGTCGTCAGTCCGAACCGTGGATGGACCTGTTTCATCCCGATGAGCAAAATTCGGTTGAAGGCATATGGCGTCAGGCAGCCCTCTCAAGAACCCCATACAGATTCGAGCACCGACTCCGCCAGCGCGATGGCTCGTATCGCTGGGCGCGCACCATGATCGTTCCTGTGTTCAGCCGGCGGGGTGAGCCGATGGAGTTGATCGGTCTATCGACCGACATTGAAAACGAGAAGCGGTATTCGCCCAACACGGCAAGACCCAGGCAACTTACCGGCGCTCAAATACGTGCGGCGCGTGGGATGCTCGCAATGTCGGTAAAGGATCTCGCCGCGAAGGCCGACATTTCTCCAACGACCATCCGCCGCTACGAGCAACTCGATGGGCCAATAAACTCCTCCGAGCTGGCTTTGGAGGCCATCGAGCGCACTTTGTCATCCGAAGGTATCGAGTTCATTTTCCCCGAACTTGGGAAACCCGGAATTCGACCGCGTTAGCTCCTGAACGTCGCCGGGATGACATCTCGCGACAAGATGTCAGCTGTACCGGCGCAGACGCACCGACACTTACACCTGCGCCGGCACTTCTATCAGCCCCAAATACCGCGCCATGGGCCGAAAATCGCCGTCGTTGTGGAGCAACGCCCTGCGGTTCTCGATGCACCAGGTGCCGATCAAGAGGTCGATGGTCTTGCGGACCGTGATGCCCCGCCGGCGCAAGGAACGGAAATTGCGTGCCGCGGCGGTGGCGATCGCGTCGCCGGCCATCGGCACGATCTCGAAGCGGCGCAGCAGAGCCTCGACCTCCCGCGCCTCCCGCTCGCTGTCGAGACCCTGCAACACCTCGCAAAGCATCAGGTCGCCCACGACGATCTCTTCCGTGCCGAGAAGCGCGCGGAGCCGTCGGACATGCGGCGCATTGCGGCCGTTGAGAAAGTCGATCCAGACGCTGCTGTCGACGACGATCACCCGGCCGCTCGTCCCTTGCGACTACGAGCGAGGTTGCCGCGCCAACGGTATTTGCCGAACGCTCTGCCTACGGCCTGCTGCCCTCGCAGCCTGACCATCAAGCGGAGCGCTTCCTCCACCGTCTGCTTCTTGGTTTGTTGACCGGAAGCCTTCTGCGCTTCCGCCATCAACGCGTCGTCGATATCGATATTGGTGCGCATGGGCCCTGCTTTGCCGTTGATGTGTATTAATTAATAATACCATACACATCCGCACACCGCAATAGGTGGAACGACGGGTCCTCGCCGCCGCGCTTTAATCACGATGTCACCTCATACTGAATTCGAGTTTGCGAAGGCCCCTGACATGCGGACAAATTGCACTCGGACGGAAATCTCTGTGAGTCCACCTTGACAGCTCGCCAGCTTCTTGGCCGATGATGTCCGCCAAGGAGAAACTCCACGATGACCATCACCATCACCGCCTTTGAACGATCACCCGATGGCGGCAAGGGACTGGCGCGCGATACGCGCGTTCGGTGGGCGCTTGAGGAAGCGGGTCTTCCTTACGAGGTTCGTCTTGTTTCGTTCCGCGCGATGAAGGAAGCCGCGCATCTGGCGCTTCATCCGTTCGGTCAGATTCCGACATACGAGGAAGGCGATCTTACGCTGTTCGAGACCGGCGCGATCGTGCTCCATATCGCCACCCACCATGCGGGGCTGCTGCCGGACGATGCCAATGCGCGGGCGCGCGCGATCGCATGGATGTTCGCCGCGCTCAACACAATGGAGCCGCCGGTCCTTGAACTCGTCACCGCCAAAATTCTGGAGGGCGACAAGCCCTGGAGCAAGGAGCGCCTGCCAGTTGGTCGAGGATCGCATCCGCGACCGGTTGAAGCAGCTCTCCGCCCGTCTCGGCGATGCCGACTGGCTCGACGGTGCGTTCAGCGCGGGCGACCTGATGATGGTGTCGGTGCTGCTCCGGATAAAATCATCGGATATGCGTGGATGAATTTCCGAACCTGGCCGCCTATCTCGCGCGCGGCGAAGCGCGGCCCGCCTACCAGCGGGCGTTTGCGGCGCAGTTGGCGGTCAACACGCGCAAGAAATCGTAGACACGCATCGGACAGTTGCCGCCGTTAACTACATTCGCGGCCGCTTGACGGCGAAACTGCGATTTCGCTTGAGGGTAACGAGTTGTTAGGGTTGATTGAGCCGGCAAGCCACATTGCAATTTGAAAGCTGAAAACCCCGGGACTGGATCAGGCGCGGCATGCATTGGTATGTCTACCCATTGGCGGCTTTCGCCATCGTCTTTCTTGGCCACTTTCTCGTCGACCAGGTCGGCCAGCCGATACGAAACGTGCTGCGTCTTCGGCGCATGGCTCTCGAGCGGATAGCGCTGTTCCGGAATGCGGCACTCCCCAGGCCGCGCGAACTGGCGACCACGTCGCAGGCAATCCATGAACATGATCGCGCCGTACGCAACCTGCGCGGGGCACTGGTCGCTTTCCATGATCTCGGCACACGCCTGCTTGCGATCGGCGAAAGCGAGCCGGCGGTTCGTATCCTGATGAGCCTTCTCGGTTTCAACGTCGTCCGGGCGGGCCGCGCGCTTATCGCGCTTTCGCGGACCTGCGCCATGGCCGGGATCGACAGCGACGAAAACCGACGCGCCGTCGGTTGGGCGCTGCATGCCACCCGGATTGTACTCGGCGCTTTCCGGCCTCGTTCGCACGACGAACTCTTCAACATTCGCCTCGAACCCATGTATCTGCATGAGGCGCGCAACCGCAGCAGGTTGCACGGCCGCCCGCTCGCTTCCCCTCGTGCCGGGCGCCTTCGTCAGTTCAGCCAGGGCGTGCCGGGGCGGATCGCTTCCGCGTCGTAGTCGCCGAACGGTTGACTGCAAGCGGTGCCGATCAGCCCGCTGGACGGGTGGAGCGCAAGCGAATACCCCTCCTACGAAATCGGCTCAGCGCGTAGCCCGCATGAGCGCAGCGACATGCGGGAACGAAGGAAGTTGAAGCCCCGGATATCGCTCCGCTCATCCGGGCTACGCTTGTGTCTCCCCGACCGCACCTCAAACGCCGAGCCACGTTAGCCCGCCGGGAAGTTCGCCGCTTGCGAAGTCGACTTGCAAAACGCGCCGGTGAGCCGGATCACGGGCCGCCTCGGAGCAGTGAAGGATCGGCGTCGAATAGAGCCAGATGTCTCCGGCGTCGGCGAGACAAACAGCGGTCCCGCATTGCTGAACAACCGACTTCAGCTCGCCTTCCGGAATTTGCCCAAGCCGATGCGATCCCGGCGCGATCAGAAGCGGTGCGTTGGTCGCCGGCACAGGATCCAAATGAACGCGAAGCGTCACCATCCGGGCCAACAGATCAAACGGCGGTGCCACGTGAAGCAGACCGCTTTTGACGGTCCACGGGCCAAAGCCTTCGACCTCCACCCGCCGGGTGACCACGATCGTTCGATCCTGATGCCAGGGAAGTCCCCAGTTTGTGGAAGCAGTCTTGTCGAAGAGGATGGCTCTGACCGGCCGAGCGGCTTCGCCGAGGGCTGAGGCCGCCACCTTCCAGATCGCGCCGGGTGATGCAAGAAACAATCGAAGCGCAGGAATCCCGTGCAGCCTGAT
The DNA here is from genome assembly GCA_963840465.1 of uncultured Alphaproteobacteria bacterium. Classification (GTDB taxonomy): domain Bacteria; phylum Pseudomonadota; class Alphaproteobacteria; order Rhizobiales; family Xanthobacteraceae; genus Bradyrhizobium. The sequence continues at coordinate 14,794 of CAWIZF010000054.1, forward strand.
GCCGGCTTGATCCGGCGGCAGATTCGCGACCGCATCCTCGAGCCTCTGCAAATCCGACGCGTCGAGCGCCGCGTGGATGCGCAACGCGCCATCCGTTGCGAAGGTCATAGCGTCAGGTTTGTGGCGTGCAAGGCTCGCGGTCATTCCATCATTACTCGGCGGTAGCCCGCATGAGCGCAGCGACATGCGGGTCGAAAGTTGGTGAAGTCCCGGATATCGCTGCGCTCATCCGGGCTACGGTTCTCAGTTGGCGGTCAACACCGGCAAGAAAACGTAGGGTGGGCAAAGGCGCCTGCGCCGTGCCCACCATCGACACTCCGCTCGCGATGGTGGGCACGCTCCGCTTTGCCCACCCTACGAAATCGGCTTCAGCCCCGCCTCGATCGCAGCCCTTCGCGGCTCCAGGAACGGCGGCAGCGCCAATTTCTCGCCCAGCGTCTCCATCGGCTCGTCGGTCGCGAAGCCCGGGCCGTCGGTCGCGATCTCGAACAGGATGCCGTTGGGCTCGCGAAAATAGAGGCTGCGGAAATAGAAGCGGTCGACCTCGCCGCTGTTGGGGACGCGCAGTTCGTTCAGGCGCTGCGTCCAGGCGTGATACTGCGCTTCGTCAGGCGTGCGGAATGCGACGTGGTGGACGCCGCCGGCGCCTTGCCGTGCGACAGGCGTCTCCTTGTCTTCGAGCACGTGCAGTTCGGCGGCGGGGCCGCTCTCTCCCCCTGCCTCGCCCATCGCGAAGACATGGATCTCGGCGCCATGGGCGGCGTAGTCGCGCACGCGGCGCATGTTCATGACTTCGGTCAGCACGAACGCGGTGCGTGACAGCTCGTGCACGGTCAGCACGATCGGGCCGAGGCCGCGGATCTGGTGCTCCGCCGGAACCGGGCTGCGTTCCCACGGCGAGGCCGCGCCCTTTCCGCCATCGTCGACCAGCACCAGCCGTTGCCCCTCGCCGTCCTCGAACGGCAGCGTCAGCCGGCCGTCGACCTCCATCACGTCGCGGGTCACCGCGCCGGCCTTTCTCAGGCGATCCCGCCAGTAGCCCAGCGTCTTTTCGCCCGAGACGCGCAGAGCCCGTGCGCGAGATCGAATTGGTTCCGCGCCGTTCAGGCGCGGCCGGGAAATCGAAGAAGGTGAGATCGGTGCCGGGATTGGCTTTGCCGTCGGCATAGAACAAATGATAGGCGCTGACGTCGTCCTGGTTGACGGTCTTCTTGACCAGCCGCATGCCGAGCAGGCCGGTGTAGAAGGCCAGATTGTCCCGCGGCTTCGCCGAGATCGCGGTCAGATGATGAATTCCGCCTAGCTGCATTGCGTTATCCTCGTGGTCACCCCGGTCGGCGGGACAGTTTCGTCTCTTGCCGGATCATGTAGGATGTGCCCGGATGATTGGCCAGCGGCCCCGTTGCCGCCTGTTGTCAGGGACAAGTTTAATGACCGGGCACCTCATTGTGTCGGACGAAGACGCAACCCGCGTCATCAAGCTGCGGCGGCCCGAGAAAAAGAACGCGTTCACCCAGGACATGTATCGCGGGATGAGCGATGCGATCGACAGGGCACAGAACAATCCGGATATCCGCTGCATCATCATCACCGGCGGTTCGGGCGTGTTCACCGCCGGCAACGATCTCGAGGATTTTCTCAAAGAGAGCACCTCGGAAGCCGATGCGCCGCGCGGCGCCTCCAATGCCGTCAAACTGCTTTATTCGCTGGCGCACAACGTCAAGCCGATCATCGCCGCCGTCGACGGCGTCGCGATCGGCATCGGCACCACGATGCTGTTCCATTGCGACTATGTGCTGGCCAGCACCACCGCGACCTTCTCGACGCCGTTCATCAATCTCGGGCTGGTGCCGGAAGGCGCTTCCAGCCTGCTGATGCCGCGCACCATGGGTCACCAGCGCGCCTTCGCCATGCTGGTGATGGGGCGCAAGTTTTCCGCCGACGAGGCGCGCGAGGCCGGCTTCGTCAACGTGGTGGTGGCGCCCGGCCACACCGAAGCAGAGGCGCACAAGGTGGCCCGCGAGATCTGCGCGCTGCCGGCCGAAGCGGTCGCGATCACGCGAAAATTGATAAGACTGCCGCCGGAGGACATGACGCGCCGGATCGACCAGGAAGGCCATCTGTTCGGCGAACGGATGCGCTCGAAGGAAGCGGTCGCGGCGTTCAAGGGGTTCTTTGAGCGGAAGAAGGGGTAGCTATCGTGTAGGGTGGGCAAAGGCGCGTGAGCGCCGTGCCCACCATCTTTGCTTAGAGCAAGTTCGATTGTTTGTTGGTGGGCACGCTACGCTTTGCCCACCCTACGAAGCCCAGCCCTGATCCCGCATATGCGTGCCATGAGAATTCTGTTCCGCCCCATCCTTGCCTTCGCAATCATGCTGGCGCTCGCCGTGTCGTCGCGCGCGCAGACGCCCGCTCCCGTCGATCTGCGCATTCTCGCGATCAATGATTTTCACGGCTACCTGCGCCCGCCGCCGGGCGGGATCACCATCACCGATCCCGAAGACAAGACGAAGAAGATCACCGTCCCTGCCGGCGGCGCCGAGCACATGGCGACGCTGGTGGGCCAGCTTCGCGAGGGACACAAAAATACGATCTTCGTCGCGGCCGGCGATCTGATCGGCGCCAGCCCGTTCTTGTCGGCCATGTTCCATGACGAGCCGACGATCGAGGCGCTCTCGATGATGGGCCTGAATATTTCCGCCGTCGGCAATCACGAATTCGACGAGGGCAAGGATGAGCTGTTGCGCATGCAGAATGGCGGCTGCCACCCGGTCGACCAATGCCAGGGACCGCATCCGTTCGCAGGCGCGAAATTTCGCTATCTCGCCGCCAGCACGTTCGAGAAGAGTAGCGGCAAGACCGTGTTTCCTGCTTACGACATCCGCGAATTCGACGGCATTCCGGTCGCTTTCATCGGCCTGACCTTGAAAGGCACCCCGGGCCTGGTCTCGCCGGTCGGCGTTGCCGATCTCGAATTCCGCGACGAAGCAGATACGGTGAATGCGCTGATCCCGGAACTGAAGGCGCGCGGCGTCGAGGCCGTCGTCGTCCTGATCCACGAAGGCGGATTGCCGACCGGCGACTACAATGAATGCCCCGGCATTGCGGGACCGATCGTCGATATCGTCAAAAAATTCGACAAGGCGGTGGATGTCGTGGTCACCGGCCACACCCACCGCGCCTATGTCTGCGAGATCGACGGACGGCTGGTCACCTCGGGCGACAAATACGGCACGCTCGTCACTGCCATCGATCTCAAGCTCGATCCCGTCACCCGCGACGTCGTCAGCGCCAAGGCGGACAACAGCATCGTTCGATCGGCCACGCTGGCAAAGGACGCCGGGCAAACCGCGCTGATCGAGTCCTATGATCGGCTGGCCGCGCCGATCGCCAACCGGCCGGCGGGTTCGGTGACGGCCACGCTGTCGCGCGTGCCCAACCCTGCCGGCGAAAGCCCGCTCGGCGACATCATCGCCGACGCGCAACTCGCCGCGACCAGCACGGAGGCGAAAGGCGCTGCCGTCATCGCCTTCACCAATCCCGGCGGCGTGCGCGCCGACGTCACCCGCCGGGAGGACGGCGCGGTGACCTATGGCGACCTGTTCGCCAGCCAACCGTTCCGCAATCAACTGGTGACGATCACGCTGACCGGAAAACAGATCAAGGACATGCTGGAGCAGCAATGGCTCGATCCGAAGCGGCCAAGGATCCTGCAGGTGTCGAAAGGCTTCAGCTATGCGTGGGACGGGGCGAAGCCCGACGGCGAACGCGTCATCACCGAGCGGATGTCGCTGAACGGGCAACCGATCGATCCCGCCGCGCACTATCGCGTCACCGTGAACAATTTCCTGTCCGTCGGCGGCGACGGCTTTACCGTGCTGACCCAGGGAACCGCACCGCTGATCGGCGTCTACGACGTCGATGCGCTGCATGTCTATTTTGGGGCGAACAGCCCGGTCAGCCCCACCGCCGCCGGGCGCATTATCCGGGTCAACTGAGCTTGACGCCGTGGGCCTTTCCGAGCGGCCCCTAAGCGCCTAGATTAGGCCCTCCTTGCCGGCGCGCGCCTCAACGCCAGGATTTCGCATGACGCTGCTTCTGACGCATACCGCCTGTCTCGACCATGTCACGCCGCCCGGGCATCCGGAACGTCCCGACCGGCTGCGCGCTGTCGCCGAGGTGCTGGGAGAAGACCGCTTCAAGCCGCTCACGCGCGGCGAGGCGCCGGAAGGCAGTCTGGACTTCCGTCACGCTGTGCCATGGCGAGCATTATGTCGGCGAGCTCCGGCATATCGCCCCGCAGAGCGGCATGATCTACATCGACGGCGACACCTCGATGTCGCCGGGCACCTGGGAAGCGGTGATGCGCGGCGTCGGCGGCGCGGTGGCGGCAACCGATGCTGTCATGTCCGGCGCGCATCAGAATGCCTTCGTCGCGGTGCGGCCGCCCGGTCACCATGCGGAGGCGTCCAAGCCGATGGGCTTCTGCTTTTTCGACAATGTCGCGATCGCCGCCCGTCACGCCCAGCGCAAATACGGCATCGGCCGCGCGGCGATCGTCGATTTCGACGTCCATCACGGCAACGGCACGCAGGATATCTTCTGGCACGATCCGACCGTGATGTACTGCTCGACGCACCAGATGCCGCTGTTTCCCGGCACCGGCGCCAGCGGCGAGCGCGGCGAGCATGACACCATCGTCAATGCACCGCTGGCTTCCGAGGACGGCAGTGCAAAATTCCGCGCCGCGTTCGAAAACCTTATCCTGCCGCAACTGCAGAAATTCGCGCCGGAGCTGATCATCATTTCCGCCGGCTTCGACGCGCATTACCGCGATCCGCTGGCCTCGCTCAATCTCAAGGCGGAGGATTTCGCCTGGGTCACGCGCAAGCTGATGGACCAGGCCGAGGCCAGTTCGGGCGGACGGGTTGTCTCGGTGCTGGAGGGCGGCTACGACCTGCAGGGGCTGAAAGAGTTGGTGGCGGCGCATGTCACCACGTTGATGGGCGCGTAAATCCCCGCCACAATAGGCCCGCAAAATATTGTTTGATTCTATGCTCTTACGGGAGCATCCGGGAACCCGATATGGCCGAAAATACGCAAGGCGACGTCAAAAAACTTTCTTTCGAGCGCGCGATCGAGGAGCTCGAATCGATCGTGAAGCGGCTCGAGGACGGCAAGGTGCCGCTCGAGGAATCGGTCACGATCTATGAGCGCGGCGAGGCGCTGAAGCGCCGTTGCGACGAATTGCTGCGGCAGGCCGAGGCCCGCGTCGACAAGATTACCACCGATGCCAGCGGCCAGGTCACCGGGACCGAGCCGCTCGACGTGCAGTGACCTCGGGCGGGGTGTGGGATACCACCCTCGCCGGCCGCCTCGCAGAATCGAGAGATATGGGCGAGTCGGTGCTCGCCTCCCTGTTGAAAAGCTGAATGGCCGGCCGATCGGGCAGCCGGTTTAGTCGCCGAATTACGATTTACTTCTTGGCGCCCTGCCCAGCCTGTTATAGTCGGCCATCACCCGGGGACTTACGTGCGCGTCCAGCACCGCCATATCATCTATATTCAGGGCTACGATCCGCGCGGGCTGGCGCAATATTACCGCATGTTCCGGACCGAACTGCGCAAGTTCGGCCGGCTTTACCAGCTTCAGGCCACCATCAGCCGGCCCAAGGTCGCCCCCGACGACGAGATCGCGTCCTGGACCATCGAAACCAAGGCGGAGGACTGGCAGACCCGCACGGCCTACGATTTCCTCCGGTTCGAGGATTTCATCCAGCAGGACCTGGCGTCGCCGATCTGGCGCACGGTGTTCAGCGCGGTATGGATCTACTGGCGGCTGGTCTTCGCCGGCACCATCGGCCGCTTCGGCAACGCGAACTGGCGTTTTGCGACCTTCATCACCTATCCGCATCTGATGCTGCTGCTGGAAGCCGCGGGCGCCGCAGCCATCGCCTTTGTGTTCGAGAAGGGGCTGAACGCGCTCGGCATTCCCGACGTTTTCAGCATCGCGGCTGCAAGCGCCATCTTCGTGGCGCTGCTCGGAGCCGTGCTGAAATACACCGAGAACGCCACCTACGTGCTCTATCTCCTGTGCGACACGATCTGGACCTGGGAATTCTCGCACCGCGAACGTCCCGAATGGGACCAGCGCATCGACCGCTTCGCGCAGCATCTGGTCAAGACGGCCAAAAGCACCGACGCCGAAGAGATCGTCATCGTCGGCCACAGCTCCGGATCGTTCCTGTCGACGGAGGTGCTGGCGCGTGCGCTGAAGCTCGATCCTGCGCTCGGCCGTCACGGCCCGCGGATCGTGCTGCTGACGATCGGCGGCAATTTCCCGATCGTCGGCTATCACGCCGCGTCGAAGGAATTTCGCGAGCATCTGCGCATGCTGGCGATCGAGCCGTCGATCGACTGGTTCGACTGCCAGGCCCGCAAGGACGTGATGAATTTCTACCAGTTCGATCCGATCGCGAGCCATGGCATCGACGTCGGCGACGCCAGGCGCAATCCGGCGATCGTGCCGGTGCGATTCCGCGACATCATCCGGCCCGAGCACTACGAAAAATTTCGCTGGCAGTTCTTCCGCGTGCATTTCCAGTTCGTGATGGCCAACGAACTGCCCAACGCCTACGATTTCTTCATGATCGTCTGCGGACCGGTCCCGCTCAGCGCGCGCATGGCGGTTCCCGACGCCGCGCTTGATGTCGCCACCGGCGATTCCGCCATGCGCGACCGGGCCTGGAAAAGCATCGAATCGGCCACGGCTGCGGCTAAAAGTGCCGCCGATTTGACCAGACTGGAACCATCCGCCCGTCGTAGCGGTTGAAAAATAGAGACTTTTCCGAATCGCCCCTTGGAACCGAATTGGCGCTCCGGGTTGGCTTTGGCGGCGGCTTTAGTGTAAAGCTTGCCGTTCTATGACTGGGGAGAGCGGCCTGCCGGGCGATTTTCGACGACAGTAAGCGCTTCAAATAGCTGACGAAACTGAACCGGGAAGGGTTTCGAAGCTACTACGTGATGCATATCACTTGGTTTAAGCCGGAATGCATCTAGGCTTCAAATCAGTTACCGACCTGTCAAATTGGCAGGTGGGTCTGGATTTTCGCGGCGCGGTTAACGCGCTTTCCCGTCTCGCGTCAGGCTATCCGCCCTGACATGCAAAATTGGAATATCGCTGTGACCACATTTAGCAAAACGCCGCTTCTCGATACCATCCGCACGCCCGACGATCTCCGCAAGCTCAAGGTCGAGCAGGTGCAGCAGGTGGCGGACGAACTCCGCCAGGAAACCATCGACGCCGTGTCGGTGACCGGTGGCCACTTCGGCGCCGGCCTCGGCGTCGTCGAGCTGACCACCGCGATCCACTACATCTTCGACACGCCGCGCGACCGTCTGATCTGGGACGTCGGCCACCAGGCCTACCCGCACAAGATCCTGACCGGCCGCCGCGACCGCATCCGCACCCTGCGCACCGCCGGTGGCCTCTCCGGCTTCACCAAGCGCAGCGAGAGCGACTACGATCCGTTCGGCGCCGCGCATTCCTCGACCTCGATCTCCGCCGGCCTCGGCATGGCCGTGGCGCGCGACCTCTCCGGCGGCAAGAACAACATCATCGCCGTGATCGGTGACGGTTCGATGTCGGCCGGCATGGCCTATGAAGCCATGAACAATGCCGGTGCGATGAATTCGCGCCTGATCGTGATCCTCAACGACAACGACATGTCGATTGCGCCGCCGGTCGGCGCGATGAGCGCCTATCTGTCCCGCCTCTACTCCGGCAAGACCTACCGCACGCTGCGCGAGGCGGCCAAGCAGATCAACAAGCGCCTGCCGAAAATCCTCGCCAACCGCGCCAACCGCGTCGAGGAATATTCCCGCGGCTTCATGATGGACGGCGGCACGCTGTTCGAGGAACTCGGCTTCTATTACGTCGGCCCGATCGACGGTCACAACCTCGACCATCTGCTGCCGGTGCTGAAGAACGTCCGCGACATGGAAACCGGCCCGATCCTGGTCCACGTCGTGACGCAGAAGGGCAAGGGCTACGGCCCGGCGGAAGCTTCCGCCGACAAGTATCATGCGGTCGTCAAGTTCGACATCGCGACCGGCGCCCAGGCCAAGGCAAAACCGAATGCGCCGGCCTACCAGAACGTGTTCGGCCAGAGCCTGGTCAAGGAAGCCGAGAAGGACGACAAGATCGTCGCCATCACCGCGGCGATGCCGTCGGGCACCGGCGTCGACATCTTCAACAAGGCGTTCCCCAACCGCACCTTCGACGTCGGCATCGCCGAGCAGCATGCGGTGACGTTCGCCGCCGGCCTCGCCACCGAGGGCTACAAGCCGTTCTGCGCGATCTACTCGACCTTCCTGCAGCGCGGCTACGACCAGGTGGTCCATGACGTCGCGATCCAGAGCCTGCCGGTTCGTTTTGCGATCGACCGCGCCGGCCTGGTCGGCGCCGACGGCGCGACCCATGCAGGCTCCTTCGACAACGCCTATCTCGGCTGCCTGCCGAACTTCGTCATCATGGCGGCGTCCGACGAGGCCGAACTGGTGCACATGGTCGCGACCCAGGTTGCGATCAACGACCGCCCGAGCGCGGTGCGCTATCCGCGCGGCGAAGGCCGCGGCGTCGAAATGCCCGAGGTCGGCATTCCCCTCGAAATCGGCAAGGGCCGCATCGTCCGCCAGGGCAACAAGATCGCCCTGCTCTCGTTCGGCACCCGCATGGCCGAATGCGAAAAGGCCGCCGACGAACTCGCCGCCCACGGCCTCTCCACCACCATCGCCGACGCGCGCTTCATGAAGCCGCTCGACGTCGATCTGGTGCTGAAGCTGGCGCGCGACCACGAGGTGCTGCTCACCATCGAGGAAGGCTCGATCGGCGGCTTCGGTTCGCACGTGATGCAGACGCTGTCGGACAACGGCATGCTCGACGGCGGTTTGCGGATGCGCGCGATGATCCTGCCCGACGAGTTCCTCGACCACGACTCGCCGACCGCGATGTATGCCCGCGCCGGCCTCGACGCCAAGGGCATCGTCGCCAAGGTGTTCGATGCGCTCGGCAAGGACTACAAGACCGAGACGGTCAAGCTCGCCTGAGGTTCAAGCGGCTTCGGTTCTGACCCGGTCGGAACCGAAGCGCTGGCTCATTCGCCGGTAATCCCATGAAAATCTATCTGGCAGGTCCCGATGTGTTCCTGCCGGACGCCATCGAGATCGGGCGCCGCAAGGCTGCGATCTGCGCGCGTCATGGCTTGACCGGCCTCTATCCGCTCGACAATGCGGTCGATCTTTCAGCCGCCGATGCCTCGCTCGCGATCTTCAAGGGCAACGAGGCGATGATGGACGCAGCGGACGCGATCATTGCCAATTTGACGCCGTTTCGCGGCCCCAGTGCGGACGCCGGCACGGTCTATGAACTCGGCTACATGGCCGGCCGCGGCAAGCTCTGTTTCGCCTACAGCAACGATCCGGCCGTCTATGTCGAGCGCGTGAAGCGGATCCATGACGTGACCAAATCCGCCACCGGCCATCTGATCGACCATGACGGACTGACGGTGGAAGATTTTGGCCTGCCCGACAATCTCATGATGATCCACACGCTCGATCTGCATGGTGCTAGACTGGTCACGCCGCGGCAGCGGCCCGAAGATATCTGGCACGATCTCACCTCGTTCGAGGCCTGCGTCGCGCTTGCGGCCGATCGCGCCAAGGGCAAATCGGACTGACGCAGGATCGGCGGACCAAGATCGGACTGACATTGGCTGACAGGAACCACAGCGAGACTTCTGCCCGCAAGCGCGTGGACGTGCTGCTGGTCGAGCGCGGCCTGTTCGAAAGCCGCGCCCGCGCCCGCGCCGCGATCGACGCCGGCGGCGTGACTGTCGACGGCAGGCCCGTGCTGAAGGCCTCGGAGCTGATCGCCGCCAATGCCGAATTGTCCGCGCAGCCCGCGCACCCCTACGTCTCGCGCGGCGGCGTCAAGCTCGCCGGCGCGCTGGAGCTGTATCCGATCGAGATCGAGGGCCATGTCTGCCTCGACGTCGGCGCCTCCACCGGCGGCTTCACCGAGGTGCTGCTGCAAAACGGCGCGAGCCTCGTCTTCGCCATCGATGTCGGGCGCGGCCAGTTGCATCCCTCGCTGCGCGATCATCCCAGGATCGTATCGATGGAAGAGACCGATATCCGCAATTTCGAGGGCAAGCGGCTGCCCGCGCGGCCCGATATCGTCGTCATCGACGTCAGCTTCATCTCGTTGAAGGCGGTGCTGCCGGTGGCGCTGTCGCTCGCAGCCGCGCCGATGCATCTGCTGGCGCTGATCAAGCCGCAATTCGAGGCGGAGCGGAAACACTCCAAGCACGGCATCATCCGCAACGCGATGGTGCATCAGGAAATCTGCGACGACATCTCGGCATTCGCGGCGTCGCTCGGCTGCACCGATATCCAGGTGTTTCCCTCGCCGATCACCGGCGGCGACGGCAATATCGAATTCTTCATGGGCGCGCGCCGTGGCTGACAGCGAGCGCCTCGTCATCGACCATGTCGGCCATCACGGCGACGGCGTCGCCATCACTGATGGCGGCAACATCTATGTGCCGTATGCGCTGGGCGGCGAGACGGTCGAAGTCGTTACAGTTCCCGGCCACCATCCCGACCGCCGGCGACTGCTCAAGGTCGAGATCGCGAGCGTGGAGCGGATCGCGCCGTTCTGTCCGCATTTCGGCGTCTGCGGCGGCTGCGCGATCCAGCACTGGGACGCCGCGCCCTACTCGCGCCTGGAAGCGCGAGCTCGTGGCGACGACGCTGGCGCAGGCGGGAATCGATTGCGACGTCGCGCCCCTGGTCGATGCCCATGGCGCGGGCCGACGGCGTATCACGCTGCATGCGCGGATGGGCACGCATGACGTGCTCAAGGTCGGCTATGCGGCGGCAGGGGCGCACGACATCATCCCGATCGACCGCTGCCCGATCCTCGACCCGCATCTGAACGGCGCGATCGAGGTGGCCTGGGCGCTCGCCGAGCCGCTGATCTCGGTCGGCAAGCCGCTCGACATCCAGATCACCGCGACCGAGAGCGGGTTCGATGTCGATGTGCGCGGCTCCGGCCCGCTGTCATCAGGCTTGATCGCAACGCTGTCGCGCATCGCCGAACAGCACCGGCTGGCGCGGCTGACGCGCCACGGCGAACTGGTGCTGATGCGAACGCCGCCGGTGATTTCGATCGGCGCCGCCCAGGTGACGCTACCGCCCGGCTCGTTCCTGCAGGCAACGGTCGCCGGCGAGGAAACGCTGGCCGACGCTGGTCTCCGAGCATTGCAGGCGCGGCAAACATATCGCCGACCTGTTCTGCGGCGTCGGCCCCTTCGCGCTGCGGCTGGCGGCGAAGTCGCGGGTCACCGCCTTCGACAGCGACGCCGGCGCGGTCGCGGCGTTGCAGAAGGCGGCGACCTCGACGTCCGGACTGAAACCAATCAAGGCCGAGGCGCGCGACCTGTTTCGCCGCCCGCTGATGCCGCAGGAATTGCGCGACTACGACACCGTCGTGTTCGATCCCCCACGGCAGGGCGCGCAGGCGCAAGCGACGCAGTTGGCGGCGAGCAAGGTGCCGACGGTGGTCGCGGTATCGTGCAACGTCACGACGTTCGCGCGCGACGCGAGGATCTTGATCGACGGCGGCTACAAGATCGACGGCGTGACGCCAGTCGACCAGTTCCGCCACACGCCGCATGTGGAATTGGTGGCGAGGTTTAGAGAGGTGAGCGGTCTTCACCCGCCCCTGGAGGGGAGGGTCGGCTCGCATGGAGCGTAGCGAAATGCGAGACGGGTGCGCTGACCGTCTCTCCACGTCCAACAGTGCCCGAGTTGAGAGACACGTCACCCCACCTCGCGCGCGCTTACGCTCGTCGTCTCACCCCTCCAGGGGAGGATGACGAAACGCCTCACCTTCCCCACCTGTCCTGCCAGATCTTTTCGCCGATCATGCAGTTGACGCGCGCTTCCCGGCCGGCGGCCGGCACGACCGGGCGTTCGGGGGTGCGGCCGGCGACTTCGAGCAGCAGCTTGGTGCGGATCGCTTCCTTGAACTTGTCGCGGTCCTTGATCGTGACGACGAACGAGCCGGGGCCGCCGATGACGCAGTCCTCGTAATAGAGATCGAGATTGTCGATATCCATGGTGGAGTAGGACGGCTCCTTCACCATGATCGGCAGGCCGTTGATGACGACGCCCTTTTCCACCGCGGCATCGCGCGCGATGACGACGGGCGCGCCGTTGTTGTTCGGGCCGTCGCCGGAAATATCGATCACCCGCCGCAGGCCGCGGTGCGGGTTCTCGTCGAACAGCGGCATGGCGAAGTTGATCGCCCCCGAGATCGAGGTGCGCGACGCGCGGCGGATCGGGGTCTTGAGGATTTCATTGGCGACGGCGTCGGCCGTCTCCGGCCCGTCGATCACGCGCCAGGGGATGATGATCTTCTGGTCGGTGGAGGCCGCCCATTCGAAATAGGTGATCGCGATCCTGCCGTGCGGGCCGTTCTTCAGCGCCTGCAGGAATTCCTTGGAGACGATCGCCTGCGCGTAGCCCTCCCGCTGCAGCGCGAGTTCATCCATGTCCATCGAATAGGAGACGTCGACGGCGAGCACGAGTTCGACGTCGACGGTCGGATTGGCTTCCTTGTCGGCCAGTTGACGGCTGGCGGCGCTCGGCGCCTGGCCCGGCCGGTTCGCGGGGTTCGGCGCGGCAATACCTGCCACGTCGCCGCCTGCGAGTACGCCCGCGACAAGCACGACCCCGATCGAGACATACCAGCGCATTGCGGCCCTCCCGTTCGAACGACAGTGATCGTGACATGCAAAATGGCCAACGCAAAGCGCTGAAATCATTTGTCCTTCACATTCGGGTTAGGAACGGGATTCGCCCACAGTCCGGCCTGCTCGACCGGTTCCGCTCGGCGGATTGCCGCTACCTGCCTACGAATTGAACGATCGCAGCGCCCGGCGCTGCTCATGCGATGCGGCTGCCGAGAGCCGCATTGGCACGATCATGGTTACGCCCCAAAACTTCCCGCAAATGACAGCCTGCCGCCCAGTTTCAGGACCGGGCCGGAGTCTGTAAGCTGATCGAGACGGCCTGCCGGCCGTCTTGAGTTCGTTCGCTTCGGGACTAGAAATGGCCGGTACCACCGTCACGCCAAAGACCAAGGTCAAGACCAAGATCGAGCGGCCGCGCCTGCACAAGGTCATCCTGGTCAATGACGACTTCACGCCGCGCGAATTCGTCGTCACGGTGCTGAAGGCCGAATTCCGCATGACCGAGGATCAGGCCCACAAGGTGATGATCACGGCGCACCGCCGCGGCGTCTGCGTCGTCGCCGTGTTCACCAAGGACGTCGCCGAGACCAAGGCGACGCGCGCCACCGACGCCGGCCGCGCCAAGGGCTACCCGCTGCTGTTCACGACCGAGCCGGAGGAATGATTCTCCCGTAGCCCGGATGGAGCGCAGCGCAATCCGGGTCAGTCTTACGCCGCCGATTTTTCGTCGGCCAGGCCATAGACGCGCGCGGCCTTTGAAAAACCTGCGACCGGAAACTCGCCGAGATCGCTCCAGCCGCCGCTGCAGATGCCGGCAAAGCCTTCCGACGCCACGACCGTGCGGCCGAGCTGGCTGGCGATCTTTTCCAGCCGCGCCGCCAGATTTACCGCCGGGCCAATGCAGGTGAAGTCGAGCCGGTTGCCGCCGCCGATATTGCCGTAGAGAATTCGTCCGACATGCAGGGCGACGCCGAAGCGAAACCGTTCGACGGCGTCGCCGATCGGATATTGCAGGTCGGCGACGCTGGCGCGGGATTCATGCGCGGCTTCGAGCACGCGCGAGCAAACCTGCCGCTCGTCGCCGACATATTCGTCGATCGGGAACACCGCGAGCAGGCCGTCGCCCATATATTTCAGCACTTCGCCGCCATGATTGCGGATCGCGGTAACCTGGCAATCGAAATAATTGTTCAGGACGTCGACCACGGTCTCCGCCGGCAGCGCGATCCGACAGCGAGGTGAAGCCGCGCAGGTCGGACAGCCAGATCGCGGCATTCATCGTCTCGGTGTGGCCGCGCCTGATCTGGCCGCCGATGATCCGTTCGCCGGCGCGGTTGCCGACATAGGTATCCAGCAGGCTCGCAGCGGTGCGGTTCAGACGTCATGATTTCGATCACCCGCGCCAGCGGCTTCACGATGCTCCGCAGCGCTGACAGCTGTTCGTCGGTGAACCCGCCCGGCTGTTTGGTGGTCCAGCTCGATGCGTTCACCGTGCCGCCGATGAAGGGCAGCGGCAGCGCGATATAGTCCGTGACGCCTTCGGCGCGAAGGTCCTCGATGATCGGAAAGCGCGTGCTCGCTGGGTCGTCGGTCCGGGCTCGAACCTCCAGCCCCTGCTGGAACACGATGATCAGCGGGCTGGTGTGAAAATCCGGTGACTCCAGAATTTTGAAGTCCACCGTGCCGATCTCGACCTCGGCGCCCGGCTTCCAGATGAAATTGCGCCCGTAGATCTCGGGATGCAGCGTGCGGACGAAGACGCCGATACGCCAGAGCGGCAGGCCCGCCGCGACCATCCGTTCGCAGCATTCGGCCATGAACCGGCTCGGGCTGGCCGCGGATCTCCCGCCGTCGATCAGCCAGTCGGTCAGCTCCCGCAGTTTCGATGCATCCATGACGCCGGTATTTGCCGTGCAACCCCATGAAAGGTCAAGCGCACGCTACCACGACAGGTGGCGTGACCTGACCGCGGAGCTGCGCTAGCCTGACGGAATAAGAACAAGGGGAAACGCCAAAGTGTACGACTACATCATCGTCGGCGGCGGGTCGGCGGGCTCCGTCATGGCCCACCGCCTATCCGCCAAAAGCGCCAACAAAGTCCTTCTCTGCGAAGCCGGTCAGGACACACCGCCAGGCAACGAACCGAAAGAAATCCGCGACAGCTATCCGGGAACGGCATATTTCGATCCGCGCTTCCACTGGACCGAACTCAAGGTCACGACCCAGGTCGTCAGCCACAACAATCCCGACGAGGCCCGGCCGCCGTTGCGGAAATACGAGCAGGCGCGCGTGCTGGGTGGCGGGTCCTCGATCAACGGCCAGATGGCGAACCGCGGCGCGCCGACCGATTACAACGAGTGGGAATCGCGCGGCGCCACGGGCTGGAGCTGGGACGATGTGCTGCCCTACTTCAAGAAGGTCGAGCACGACCTCGATTTCGACGGTCCGTACCACGGCAAGGATGGCCGCATTCCCGTCCGCCGCATTCCGCAAGCGCACTGGACCAAGCATAGCCAAGCGATGGCCGAGGCCTGCAAGCAGGCCGGCTTCAAGTTCCTGCCCGACCAGAACGGCGAGTTCGTCGACGGCTATTTCCCGGTGACGCACTCCAATCAGGACGAGCAACGCGTCTCGGCCGCCATGGGCTATCTCGATCGCGCGACACGCCAGCGCGCCAACCTGACGATTTCGACCAAGACGCAGGTGAAGGAGCTGCTGTTCGAAGGCACGCAATGCGTCGGCGTCAAGGCGCTGGTCGATGGCCGCGAGCAGGAATTCCGCGGCCGTGAAATCATCCTCTCGTGCGGCGCTATTCATTCGCCGGCGCATCTGTTGCGCGCCGGCATCGGACCGGTCGGGCATCTCCGGGACTTAGGCATTCCGGTGCTGGCGGGCCTCGCCGGCGTCGGCCAGCGCCTGATGGACCATCCCTCGATCTCGCTGTCCTCCTATGTCCGCCGCGGCGCGCGCATGAACGCGCACACCAGGCGCCATATGCAGATGGGGCTGCGTTACTCCTCGGGGCTTCCGGGCATTCCCGCCGGCGACATGTTCGTCGTCGTCATCACCAAGTCGGCCTGGCATGCGGTCGGCGAGCAGATCGGCTCGCTGCTCACCTTCGTCAACAAGACCTATTCGGAGACCGGTCAGGTCAAGCTCGCCTCGCGCGACCCGCGGGAAGAGCCGATCGTCGAGTTCAACCTGCTGTCCGACAAACGCGATCTCGACCGGCTGATGAGCGGCTTTCGCAAGATGGCCGGCTTGCAGATGAGCGCGCCGCTCAAGGCGGTGACCGACAAGCCATTCCCGGCCGCCTATTCCGACCGCGTGCGCAAGATCGGCGTGGTCAACACCAGGAACAAGATCCTCACCGCCATCGCCGCAAAGCTGATGGACGGGCCGGCGGCGCTGCGCCACTACATGATCGACAATTTCGTCGTCGAAGGCTTTACGTTCGAGCAGGTGATGAGCGACGACGAGGCGCTCGAAGCCTTCGTGCGCAAGTCGGCGATCGGCGTGTGGCACGCCTCGTGCTCATGCCGGATGGGCCGGGAGGACGATCCGATGGCGGTCGTCGACACCCAAGGCCGCGTCAAGGGCGTGCAGGGTTTGCGCGTGGTCGACGCCTCGATCTTCCCGGTGGTGCCGTGCGCCAACACCAATTTCCCGGTCCTGATGACGGCGGAGAAGATCGCAGACGCGATGCAGTGAGGGGGGAGGCTCGCGATCGAGCCGTAGGGCGGATTAGCGTCAGCGTAATCCGCCGAATTGAAGTTCTTGAAGGCGGATTACGCTAACGCTAATCCGCCCTACAAGATCTATCCGCCCACCTGCCCGCGATGGCGCAGGAAATGATCGGCCAGCACGCAGGCCATCATCGCCTCGCCCACCGGCACCGCGCGGATGCCGACGCAGGGGTCGTGGCGGCCTTTGGTCATGATGTCGGTGTCGGCGCCTGATCGGTCGACCGTCTGGCGCGGCGACAGGATCGACGACGTCGGCTTCACCGCAAAGCGCACCACCACCGGCTGGCCGGTGGAGATGCCGCCGAGCACGCCGCCGGCATGGTTGGACAAAAACCGCGTGCCGTTATTGCCGGTGCGCATCTCGTCGGCGTTTTCCTCGCCCGACAATTCGGCGGCGCCAAAGCCTGCGCCGATCTCGACGCCCTTCACGGCGTTGATGCTCATCATCGCCGCCGCCAGATCGCCGTCGAGCTTGGCATAGATCGGCGCGCCGAGGCCGGGCGGCACGCCTTCGGCGACCACTTCAATCACGGCGCCGATCGAGGAGCCGCTCTTGCGGATGCCGTCGAGATACTGCTCGAAGAACGCGGCCTTGTCCTTGTCGGGGCAGAAGAACGGATTGCGCGCGATCTCGTCCCAGTCCCAGTTGCCGCGGTCGATCATGTGCGGGCCCATCTGCACCAGCGCACCGCGCACCTTCACCTCGGGCAGGATCTTTCGCGCGATGGCGCCGGCCGCGACGCGCGTGGCGGTCTCGCGCGCCGAGGAACGCCCGCCGCCGCGATAATCGCGCAAGCCGTATTTGGCCTCGTAGGTGAAGTCGGCATGGCCCGGGCGAAACTTGTCCTTGATCTCGGAATAGTCCTTGGAGCGCTGATCGGTGTTCTCGATCAGCAGCGCAATCGGCGTTCCCGTCGTCACCTGCACGCCGGTCTCGGGATGGGCCATCACGCCGGACAGGATTTTGACTGCGTCCGCTTCCTGGCGCTGGGTGGTGAAGCGCGATTGTCCCGGACGGCGACGATCCAGATCGTGCTGGATGTCCTCATTGGTCAGCGGGATCAGCGGCGGGCAGCCGTCGACCACGCAGCCGATCGCGATCCCGTGGCTCTCGCCGAAGGTCGTGACCCGGAACAGGTGGCCGAAGGTGTTGTGGGACATGCTGCCTTGAATTC
>CAWIZF010000055.1:0-79281 GCA_963840465.1 uncultured Alphaproteobacteria bacterium
CCGCACTGGCGGGCGTGTGTGCCGCAAGTTTATTTGCCACGACTGTCGCCGCGGAAGATCTAACCACGGACATCGGCACGCTGGACAAGGAAACGGCCGATAAGGTGTTTCCGTCCAAGCCGCCTTACTCGCCGTATGCGGGGCGCAACTTCCCGACACGGCCGTACTTCGGCGACACGCACACGCATACCTCATACTCGATGGACGCGGGTGCGTTCGGCGCTCGGCTCGGTCCAAAGGACGCGTATCGCTTTGCCAAGGGCGAGGAAGTTATCGCTTCCAGCGGACAACGCGCCAAACTTTCGCGCCCGCTGGATTTCATGGTGGTAGCAGACCATTCGGATGGCATGGGCTTTTTCCCGCAACTGATCGGGGGCGATCCCGGCCTTCTGGCAACGCCGCAGGGGCGGAAGTGGTACGACGAGATCAATTCCGGCAAGGGTGCACAGGCCGCCATTGATATTGTCACCAGCTTCGGCAAGGGGCAAATGCCCAAGGGCTTCCCCACGCCGGGGACGCCGGCCTATCGCAGCGCCTGGCGCGAAACGATCAAAGCGGCGGAAGAAGCCAATGAACCTGGCCGCTTCACTGCTTTCATCGGCTATGAGTGGACCTCGAACGCTGGCGGCAACAACCTTCATCGCAATATCATTTGGCGCGACAATGGTGCCAAGGCCAATCTGATCGAACCTTTCACCACGCTGCCGCCGTTGGGCAGCCCAAATCCCCGAGATCTGTGGAAATGGATGGCGATGGTTGAGGAAAAAACCGGCGCGGAGATTTCTCGCACTTGCACACAACGGCAATCTGAGCAACGGCCGGATGTTTCCAATCATCGAGTCATTTAATGGAAAGCGAATTGACCGCGAATATGCGGAGAACCGCACTCGTTGGGAGCCGCTTTATGAAGCCACGCAAATCAAAGGCGATGGCGAGACCCATCCATTTCTTTCACCCAACGATGAATTTGCAAACTACGAACGTTGGGACAAGGGTAACCTCGATCTGACCGAAGTGAAAAAGCCGGAGATGCTCGAATTCGAGTATGTCCGTTCTGCACTGAAGAACGGCCTCAAGATGGAAGCGGAACTCGGCGTAAATCCCTACAAATTCGGCCTGGTCGGCAGTACTGATGCGCATACCGGGCTCGCGGCTGTCGAGGAAGACAATTTCTTCGGCAAGACATCTTCCTCTGAACCAAGTGCCGATCGCGCGATGCATCCCTTCGTTAAGACCGACAAGGCCGTCATCATGGGTTGGGAGACGACCGCGTCCGGCTACGCTGCGGTATGGGCCACCGAAAATACCCGCGAAGCGATTTTCGACGCCATGAAACGGCGCGAGACCTATGCCACCACCGGTCCGCGCATGGCGGTGCGTTTCTTCGGCGGCTGGGATTTTGAGACTGCCGACGCCAACAACCGCATGCCGGCGCGAGTTGGCTACACCAAGGGCGTGCCGATGGGGGGAGATTTGAACAATGCGCCAAACGGAAAGTCGCCTTCATTCCTTGTCGCCGCCTTGAAGGATCCGATCGGCGCAAACCTGGACCGGATCCAGGTCATCAAGGGCTGGGTCGGAAAAGACGGCCAGACGCAGGAACGAATTTACGACGTCGCAGTATCCGGAGGCCGCAAGATCGACGCCGACGGCCGCAGCAGGACATCCGTCGGCAGCACCGTCGATGTCGCGAGCGCGACATGGACCAACACGATCGGCGCGGGCGAGATGATCACGGTATGGAAGGATCCCGACTTCGACCCCGCATTGCGCGCCTTCTACTATGTCCGGGTGATCGAAATTCCGACGCCGCGCTGGACGGCCTATGACGCAAAGTACTTCGGTGTCAAAATGCCGGCGGAAGTCAGAATGACGACCACTGAACGCGCCTACACCTCGCCGATCTGGTACACGCCTTGATCACTCGGCTGCTAAGAGAGCCATTATTTCAGTTTCTTGCGATTGGTGCGATGCTGTTCGCGCTCTACGGCTTCGTTGGGAAGCGAAGCGCAGAGGCGCCTGAGAAGATCGTTGTTTCCGCGTCGCGGATCGCCAACCTCGGTGACGGATTTGCCCGGACGTGGCGGCGACCGCCAAGCGAGCAGGAACTGCAGGGCCTGATTGAGGACTACATCCGCGACGAGGTCTTCTACCGCGAGGGCAGAGCCGCCGGACTGGATCGAGACGATGTCATCATTCGTCGCCGCGTGCGGCAGAAGATGGAATTTCTTGCTGAGGACTTGCCCGAACCGAGCGACGAGCAGCTTAAGGCCTACCTCGCATCCAATCCTGAGCGCTTCAGATCCGACGATCAGATCACATTCCGTCAGGTCTTCCTAAGTGCCACGCGGCGCCCGAATACGATCGAGAGCGACAGCAAACGGGTTGCGAGCGTCCTGAGTTCCGGCGACGCAGCTGTAGATACGACGGCACTCGGCGACCCCTTTCTGCTTGGCGACGAGTTTCATAACGTCTCAGCAACAAAGGTAACGAACCAGTTTGGTGAAAGCTTCGCCAAAGGGGTATTCGCGATGGACAAGGGCCGCTGGCAGGGACCGGTGTCTTCGGGCTTCGGACAGCATTTCGTCTTTATCAGCGAACGGGTGTCCGGAGGCCTGCCGCCGCTCGATGATGTCCGGCCGGCCGTCCGCCGAGAGTGGGCAAACACACGCCGCCTGGAGGCGGAACAGAAACTCTACGCCTCCCTGCGGGAGCGGTACGAAATCGTGGTCGAGGCGCCTCCGTCCAAGGCGGCGTCAGCCGAAAATGGTCGATGACTAGTCTCCGGTTGTTCCTTGCTGTTCTGGCGGTGCTGCTGGCGCAACCCGCGAACTCGGATGAACTTCGGCCGGGTTATCTTGAGATGCGCCAGACCGGCCCCGGCGCCTATAACCTGCTTTTCAAGATTCCCGCGCGGGGAGAGGACTTAAGGCTCGCTATCTACGTCAAACTGCCCGAAGGCACCCAAGATATAACGCCCCCGCGGGCGTCGTTCAGCGAGGGTGTCTATGTCGAACGCCGCTCCATTCGGTGGGATGGAGGGCTCATCGGGCAGCCCGTAACGATCGAGGGTCTATCGGCCACATCCACTGATGTCCTGGTTCGGATCGAAAGCCTCGGCGGCGCAATACAGACCGAACGGCTTTCTCCGACCAAGACATCATTCATTATTCAAGCCGTGCCGGGCGCGGGAGAAGTGGCGGCGACCTATCTGCGCTTGGGCGTCGAACACATTCTTTTCGGCTTCGATCACCTGCTATTTGTGCTGGCGCTTGTGATCCTCGTTCGAGGCTGGGGCCGCGTGGCCATCACAGTAACGGCATTCACGATCGCGCACAGCATTACCCTTACAGCGGCGACGCTGGGTTTCGTGAATGTTCCGGGACCGCCCTTGGAGGCAGCCATTGCGCTTAGCATCCTGCTGGTTGCGGTCGAGATTGTGAATGCCCGCCGAGGGAAGCCCAGTCCGACCGCGCGCCTACCTTGGCTCGTTGCGTTTTCATTCGGCCTTTTGCATGGCTTTGGATTTGCCGGCGCATTGGCTGAGGTGGGATTACCTCAACATGCGATCCCCGTTGCGCTGCTGTTTTTCAATGTTGGAGTTGAGATTGGGCAGCTCATTTTCGTTGCTGCAGTCTTATCGTTGATATCCTTGGTACACCATGTGGCGTCAAAGCTATTGGAGCCCGCGCGTATACAGCAATCACTTGACCGGCTGGACATGACCGTCGCCTATGCCATTGGCGTCATGGCGGCCTACTGGTTGATTGAGCGGACGACCGCGTTTTTTGTGTAGTAGCTGCGGTTCTAGCAGGCTGGATGGCAACGCCTGGCTAGCCTGCTCAACGCCGAGGACAACGAGAAGAGTTTTGCAAACGTCTCAGAAGTGGCCGGAAATAGCCGGATCAAAATGTAGGGGGGTTGCAAAACTAGGTGAGGGATTTCAACGGCCTAGGCCGAAAGCCGTTGTGCTACCGTTACACCATTCCCCAAGAATTACTCAATGACATCAGTATGTTAGATGGTCATTTGGGCAATCGCTCGCGGCCGGATTCGCAAGGATCCGGCAATCTGGCGCCCTTCTACCCGCTACCTCCCGCTCTTGGCAAGCGCGCGGGGATGGCGTTGTTGCAGGAGGGCCGGCAAATCCCGGGTCATTTTGTGGCGCAGGCCACGGTCAGGACTGGGCGGATGAGCCTTTCTTTCGAAGAACTGGATTTCCGCCCGACGCCGATGGGCGTGCTGAGCCTGAGGCGCCGCAGGCGGCCGATGTCCGATGTCGATGTTTACGAAATCAAGCTCGGCGACGAGTTCCTGATGTCGAGCCAGTTCACCGCGGCCGAGATCGAACTGGCCCGGCTCGGGCTGGCGGCGCTCGGTCGTGCGGATCTCGACGTGGTGGTTGGCGGCCTGGGGCTCGGCTACACCGCACGCGCGGTGCTCGAGAATGCCGGCGTGCGATCGCTGATCGTGGTCGACGCGCTTGCCGAGGTCATCGAATGGCACGAGCAGGGATTGCTTCCGCTCGGCAAGGAGCTGACGGGCGATCCGCGCTGCCGTTTTGTCAACGGCGACTTCTTCGCGATGTCGTCCTCCGCCGAAGGGTTCGATCATCGTTCACAGGGCCGGCGTTTCGATGCCGTGCTGGTGGATATCGATCACTCGCCGCGCAAATTGCTGCATCCGCGCCACGCCGCGCTGTACGAGCCGGAAGGGCTGGCCCGGCTTGCAGGTCATCTCAATCCAGGCGGTGTTTTCGCGCTGTGGTCGAACGATCCGCCGGATGATGCTTTTGAGCGTGTCCTGGCCGGCGCGTTTGCAACCCAAGCATCCCATGTCGTGACCTTCGACAATCTGCGCGGAGACCACGATGTCAGCAACACGGTCTACGTGGCCGTGAAAGCGGACTTGCCATTGCCGAGGTGATCGTCGATGCGACACCCATCGATTGAGGGTCTGGTGGCATGCGCGGACGCCAACTTGCCGATGCCAACCGGCCATGCAATGCTTGCGCTACCAATAAGAGAAGCGCCGGGCGGTCATGCCCGGCATATCCAGGGCCAAAAGAGCCCGGCACGGGTGGGACGGAGATTTTCAAAATGAAATTGAAACATATCGTAGGGCTGCTTTCTGCCGTCGCGATGTCGGCTGTGATCGCGGGTTCGGCCGCGGCCCAGGACAAGACGGTCAAGATCGGCGCGATCTTTCCCTTGAGCGGCAACGCGGCCAGCGCCGGCGTGCACGCCAAGGCGGCAATCGAAACCGCGGTCGAGATCATCAACAGCGGCAATCCCGCGCTCGGCAACCTGCCGGTGACGAAGAACGCAGGCCTCAAGGGCCTCGGCGGCGCCAAGGTCGAGGTGGTGTTTGCCGACAACCAGGGCAGCCCTGCTACCGGGCAGAACCAGGCGCTTCGCCTGATCACGGAAGAAAAAGTGGTGGCGCTCACCGGCGCCTATCAGTCCGGTATCACGCTGACGGCGAGTGCGATCGCCGAGAAATACGGCATTCCCTTCGTCAACGGCGAGTTGGTTGCGGCCAATCTCACCGAGCGCGGTTTCAAATGGTTCTTCCGGACGACGCCGGTGGCCGGCGATTTCGCCAAAATCTATCTCGACTTCCTCAAGGAGATGAAGGCCGGCGGACAGAAGGTCGATAACGTCGCCCTCGTTCACGAGAACACCGAATACGGCACCTCGGTCGCGAACGTCATCACCGGCCTGTTCAAGGAAAACGGGCTCCCGATCGCCCAGGACATCGCCTATTCGGCCAACACCACCGACGTGCAGAGCCAGGTGCTGCAGCTCAAGGACAAGAAGCCGGACGTGGTGATCATGATCAGCTACACGTCGGATGCGATCCTCTACGCCAAGACGTTCCAGGCGCTGGACTACAAGCCGCCGATGATGATCGCCGACAACGCCGGCTATTCCGATCCGTCGACGCTGAAGGCCGTCGGAAAGCAGATCCAGGGCATCTTCAACCGCTCCTCCTTTGCGATCGGCACGGCGGGATCGCCGACCTTCCTGATCAACGAGATCTACAAGAAGAAGAGCGGTGGCGACGATCTCGACGATACCGCGGCGCGCCAGATGCAGGGCTTCTTCGTGCTGGTCGACGCCATCGATCGCGCCGGCTCGACCGAACCCGCCAAGATCCAGGCGGCGCTGAAGGCCACCGACCTCAAGCCCGATCAGTTGATCATGGGCTACAAGGGCGTGAAGTTCGACGACAAGGGCCAGAACGTGCTTGCCGCTGGCCTCGTGATCCAGCTGCAGGACGGCGAGAACTACGTTCCGGTCTGGCCGAAGCAACTGGCCAAGACGGCGCCCGTGTTTCCCTACAAGGGCTGGTAATGATCGGGAAGGGGCGGGATTTCGGTCCCGCCCTTTTTGATTTCACCCCGTCACGCTCCCGCTAGCTCAACGGCAAGCCGCTAATATGTCCTCCATTCTCGTTCAGGTGATCGTCGGCGGGCTGTTGCTCGGCGCGGTCTACGCGCTGTTCTCGTCCGGCCTCACCTTGATCTGGGGCATGATGAACATCGTCAATTTTGCCCATGGCGATTTCGTCATGCTCGGCATGTATGTCGCGTTCGTCGTGTGGACGGTGCTCGGCGTCGGGCCGTTCGTCGGCGCGCCGGCGGCGGCACTGGTGCTGGCGACGCTTGGCATCATCGTTTATTTCGGGCTGATCCGCAGCGTGATGAAGGGGCCGATGCTGGCCCAGATCCTCGGCACCTTCGGGCTCGCGCTGCTGCTGCGTTACTCCGTGTTCTGGGGTTTTGGCGCGAATTTCCTGAGTTTGCCGGCAGACCTGGTCGGCGGCACCTATGACGTGCTCGGCATCAAGTTGCAGGCCTCGCGCCTGCTGGCCGGCGTCGTCGCTCTTGCTGGTGACGCTGGGTCTGCATCTGTTGCTGACGCGGACGTCGCTGGGCTCGAAGATGCTCGCGGTCGCCGAGGATGCCACCGCGGCGCAATTGATGGGCATCCGCCCGGACAGCATGCAGGCGATCGCCTGGGCGATCGCAGCCGGCGCCACGGGATTGGCCGGCGCGCTGATCGCGACCTTCTTCTACATCGCGCCGACCGTCGGCGAGACGCTCGGCATCGTCGCCTTTGTCACGGTATCGCTCGGCGGTTTCGGCAGCGTGCCAGGCGCGCTGGTCGCGGGGCTTCTGATCGGCGTAATCGAGTCGGTGTCGGCCTACTGGATCGGCGCGGTCTACAAGGACATCGTGGTGTATTCGCTGTTCCTGTGCTTTCTCTGGTTCCGGCCGCAAGGCCTGATGGGCAAGATGTAATGCGGCGTTTCATCTGGCCCTCGGTCGCGCTCGCGCTGGTCATTCTCTATCCGCTGGTGTTCACGACGCCGTTCCAGCAGCGGCTCGGCGCGCTGATCCTGCTTTATGCGATCGCGGCTTCCGCCTGGAACATCATCGGCGGCTATGCCGGGCAGGTGTCTGTCGGGCATGTCGTCTTCTTCGGCTGCGGCGCCTACGCCTCGATGGCGGCCTATTCGCATTTCGGCCTGCCGCCTCTGGTCGGTATTCCCGCCGGCATCGTCGCCGCGGTTCTGATCGCGGCGGTGATCGGCGTTCCGACGCTGCGCCTGTCGGGGCATTATTTCAGCATGGCGACGATCGCGGTCGCCGAACTGGCGCGCCTGATCGTGACCAACACGGAATTCCTCGGCGCCGCCGTCGGGCTCAGCGGGCCGACCGTGCCGCGCACCGTGTTCGATCTCTCCTTCATCTCGGCGTTGCCGTATTACTATCTGTTTCTCGCGGTTCTCCTCGATCACGCTCGGCATCACCTGGTGGATGACCAACAGCCGGATGGGATTTTACCTGCGCGCCATCAAGGATTCCGAACGCGCGGCGCGTTCGCTCGGCGCACCCGCCAGCCGCACCAAGCTCTATGCCTTCATGCTGAGCGCCGGGCTGACCAGCGTCGCCGGCGCGCTGTATTCGATGATGTTCGGGTTCGTCGATCCCGAATCCGGGCTCGGCATCCTCATTTCGGTGAAAATGCTGATCATGGCGGCGCTGGGCGGCGCCGGGCTGTTGTTCGGGCCGCTGGTGGGCGCGGCGATCCTGGTGCCGCTGGAGGAAATCTCCAACAATCTGCTGGGCGGCAAGGGCGCGGGCCTCACCTTCGTCGTGTATGGCGCCATCATCGTGATCATCGCCCGGTTTCAGCCGGGCGGCATTCTGGCCCTGATCAACCGGCTATTGGATAGGCGCAAGCCTGCCGCGGCAGCGAAAGGAGCCGGCAATGCTCCTTGAAGCCCGCGACGTCACCAAAGCCTTTGGCAGCTTCAAGGCGGTCGACGCCGCCAGCGTTACGCTGGAGCCGGGCGACATTCTCGGTTTGATCGGGCCGAACGGCGCCGGCAAGTCGACCTTTTTCAACTGCCTGACCGGCGATCTGGTCTCGACCTCTGGCAAGGTGCTGTTCGAAGGCCATGACATCACCAGCATGACGCCGGAGGCGAGGGCGCAGCTCGGACTGGCGCGCACCTTCCAGGTGCCGCAGACTTTTGAAGGCATGACGGTGCTGGAGAACGTCATGATCGGCGCGTTCCTGCGCACCCCGCATCGGGCGCAGGCCGAAGCAAAAGCCCGCGCCGTGCTGGAGCGGGTCGGCATGAGCCGGCTGGCGGACGCGCCGGCGCGCTCGCTCGGCACGCCCGGCCGCAAGCGGCTGGAGATCGCACGCGCTCTCGCTACCGAACCCAAGGTGCTGCTGCTCGACGAAGCGATGGCCGGCCTTACCCAGCAGGAGGTAAAACTCGCGATCGATCTGGTGCGCGACATCCACCGCTCCGGCATCACGCTCGTCATCGTCGAGCACATCATGGAAGTCATCATGTCGCTGGCGAGCCGGGTGGTGGTGTTCCACCAGGGCAAGGAGATCGCCCGCGGCAGCCCGCGCGAGGTCACGGCCAATCCCGCCGTCATCGCCGCCTATCTCGGCACCCGCGCCGCCAAGGCGGCCGCGGGCCATACGCCGATCGAGCTGATGGGCGGGCCGGCGACATGAGCGAGCCCTTGCTCCGCATCGAGAACCTCGAGGTGCGCTACGGCGACCTGATCGGCGTCTCCGACGTGTCGCTCCAGGTGCCCGCGGGCAGCGTGGTGGCGTTGCTCGGCTCCAATGGCGGCGGCAAGACCACGGTGCTCAACGCCATCGCGGGTCTCATTCCCGTGCATGCGGGCTCGATCCGCTTCAGCGGCGAGGAGATCGGCGGCCAGCACGCGTTTGCGATCGTGCGCAAGGGCCTTGCGCTGTCGCCGGAGGGCTGGCGGCTGTTCGTGCAGCAGAGCGTCGAGAACAACCTGCTGCTCGGCGCCACCCCGCTGCGCGACAAGGCGCGGGCGGCGACGCTGCTGGAACGCGTCTACGAGATATTTCCAAAATTGAAGGAACGGCGCAGCCAGCGCGCCGGCACCATGTCCGGCGGCGAGCGGCAGATGCTGGCGGTCGGCCGCGCCCTGATGAGCGATCCGAAACTGTTGATGCTGGACGAGCCGTCGCTCGGGCTGGCGCCGGCCGTGGTCGAGTCCATGTACGAGACGTTCGGTCGCCTGCATCGCGAAGGGCTGACCATCCTGCTCGCCGAACAGTCGATCGAACTCGCGCTGGAAGTCTCCGACTTCGCGACCGTGCTGCAGGTCGGCAAGAGCGTGCTGTCCGGCACCGCCGCGGCGCTGGCGCAGGACCCGCAGGTGCAGAAGGCCTATCTCGGGCCGGGTGAGGCGCAAAGAATGTAGGATGGGTAGAGCGCAGCGAAACCCATCTCTGCCGCGATGGCGGTTGATGGGTATCGCTGCGCTCTACCCATCCTACGAATTACGAATCGTTTGCCGCTTGCGTGAACCGCTTTCCGCAGCCATCTCGGCCTGCAGCAAAAGCAAAAGGCAATTCGCCAGCCGTTCCTCCAGCTCCCCATCATGAATGGAGAGCGGTCCGGGATTGTTGAGGATGGCGTTGACCAGCGTTCCCAGCACGACCTGAAAGCCGAAGGCAATGGCGCGGGTCTTCGCCGCCTTGCGACCCGGACCCATGACCCGGAGCAGGATTGGCGTGGCATTGGCCACATTGGCGCGCGCCAGTTCCTTGAAGGTCGACCACCGGTCCGGCCGTGTATCGTCGTGCTGAAGCGCGGCGCGCAGCACGCCTTCATGGTTTCGGATCCAGCCGATGGTCCCGCGGACGAGGAGGCGGCTGAGTTCGCCGAGATCGGCCTCAGCCAATCGCTTGTCTTGCTTCATCCGCGACAGCCTGTTTTCGCCGTCGCGCGCGGCAAGCGCCATCAGGGCATTGAAATAGGCCTCCTTGCTCTCGAACCGGCTGTAGAAGGCGCCGACGGTGGCGCCGACCTGCCGGCACAGCGCGTCGATCGACAATTCGGCAAGGCTGTGCGTGCGCAACATTTCCGCGCCGGTCTGGAGCAGGGCGGCCGTGGTCTCGCGGCTGCGCTGCTGCCGCGACGGGGTCACGCCGGGAAGGTCGAGTTCGGCCGGTCGCTGCATCGGAACTTGCGTCTCCGTTGGAAATAATCATAATGATAATTCGGATTATGGTTTTTGGCAATGCGCAGCTAGCGCGTTGCCGTGATCCGGCGAACCGGCGGATCAACCGCGGGTCGCATCCAAAGCGGGAGGAAGGCATGGCGGCAGGCAGCGCAAAACCGTTCGGCGGCACGATCGGCAAGACGGTGGCCGGCTCAAAACCCTGGTGGCCGCAGGCAGCGAAGCCGCCGGAAGGCGCGCCGAACATCCTGGTCGTGCTGTTCGACGATGTCGGGTTTTCCGATTTCGGCTGCTACGGCTCGGCCATCAAAACGCCGACCATCGACAGGCTCGCCGCCGAAGGCCTGCGCTATTCGGGCTTTCATACCACCGCGATGTGTTCGACGACGCGCGCGGCGCTGCTGACCGGTCGCAACCATCATTCGGTCGGCGTCGGCTGTCTCGCCAATTTCGACAGCGGCTACCCCGGATATCGCGGCAAGATCGCGCGCGAGGCGGGGACGCTGGCGGAGATGCTGCGGCCGCACGGCTATCGCAATTACATGGTCGGCAAATGGCACGTCACGCCTTTGACCGAAAGCGGCGCCACCGGGCCGTTCGACGGCTGGCCGCTCGGCCGCGGCTTCGACCGCTTCTATGGCTTCCTCGATGCCGAGACCGATCAGTTCGCGCCCGAACTCGTGTCCGACAACACCCATATCGATCCACCCGGGATCTATGCGGACGGCTATCACCTCACGTCCGACCTGATCGACCAGTCGATCCGGTTCATTGCCGATCACACCGCCGACCGGCCCGATATCCCGTGGCTGACCTGGGTGGCGCTCGGCGCCTGTCACGCGCCGCACCAGGCGCCGATGGACATCATCAAGAGCTATGACCGATGTTCGCCCATGGCTGGGACGTCGAGCGCGAGCAGCGCATGGCGCGGCAGAAGGCGATGGGGATCGTGCCGCCGGAAACCCGCTTGCCCGCGCGCAATGACGGCGTGAAGGCGTGGGACGAGCACAGCGCCGACGAAAAGCGCGTCTTCACGCGGCTGCAGGCGGCCTTCGCCGGCATGCTCGACCATGCCGACCGGCACCTGGCGCGGCTGATCGGCTTCCTCGATACGGCCGGCATCCGCGACAACACGCTGGTCCTGGTCTTGTCCGACAATGGCGCGAGCCAGGAGGGCGGGCCGTGGGGCTTCGTCAACGCGATGGGGCCGTATAATTTCCGTCCCGAACCGCTCGCGGAAAAGCTGCGGCGGATCGACGACATCGGCGGACCGGACTCGCACAGCAACTTTCCGCACGGCTGGGCCATGGCGTCGAACACGCCGCTGCGCCGCTACAAGCAGAACACCCATGGCGGCGGCATCCGCGATCCCTTCGTGATGACATGGCCGAAGAAGATCGCTGCGAAGGGCGAAGTGCGCCATCAGTTCGTCCACGCCTGCGACCTGACGCCGACCTTGCTCGACCTGATCGGCATCGCGCCGCCGGCCGAAATCGGCGGCGTTGCGCAGATGCCGATCGAAGGCGAGAGCTTTGCGCGCTCGATCACCGATCCCGCCGCCCCGTCAAAGCCGTCGCCGCAATATTTTGAGATGTTCGGCCATCGCGGCATCTGGCACGAAGGCTGGAAGGCGGTCTCCTTCCACCCCTCGGGCACGCCGTTCGAGAACGATAAATGGGAGCTGTTTCACCTCGCGAAGGATTTCTCGGAAACCGAGGATCTCGCCGAAAAGCAGCCCGAGCGTCTGGCTGAAATGATAAAATTGTGGTGGAGCGAGGCCGAGAAGCGCAAAGTGTTGCCGCTCGACGACCGGTTCGGCCCGCGCTTTGCGGAAAACGCCGCGCGCTTCCATGGCGCGCGCAACAAGTTCACCTTTCACGCCGGCATGGGACACGTGCCGACCGACGTCGCACCCGACGTGCGCAGCCGCAGCTACACCATCGAGGCCCATGTGGAGATTGACGAGGCGGGCGCCGAGGGCGTGCTGATCGCCCATGGCGATGCGACCTCCGGCTACAGCCTCTACATCAAGGACGGCCTGCTGGTGCACGATCTCAATATCGGCGGCGGCCATGAGATCGTGACCTCGAACCGCAAGGTGCCGTCAGGCGCGCACCGGCTCGGCGTGCATGTCGAACGCCTGATCCGCAAGGAGCCGCCGGCCAAGGGCTCCCGCACCGGCGTGACGGCCTATACGCTCCTGATCGACGGCGAGCCGGCAGGCTCGATCCAGACCCAGCTGGCCTTCAACAATTTCATCTCATGGTCCGGCCTCGACATCGGCCGCGACCGTTCCAGCCCGGTTTCGCACTACGAGGCGCCGTTCGAATTCACCGGGCAATTGCTGAAGGTGACGGTCGACATGCACGACGACCAGAAGCTGGACGGCGATGGGGTGGCGGCTGCGGAGATGGCGAGGCAGTAGTAGCTCTAGCCCAGTCCAAACTGTCATGCCGCGCAGTGGATGGTGACAGCTTGTAGCCCGCATGAGCGAAAGCGATATGCGGGAACACTGTTCCCCGGGGTCGCTCCGCTCGCCCGGGCTACGATGCCGTAGGGTGGGCAAAGCGCAGCGTGCCCACCATCTTCTGATCCGCAGCATGAAATGGTGGGCTCGCTTCGCTCAGCCCACCCTACGAATTCACTTACTTACTCGGCGGCTTGCTTGACGGAGCGTTCCGCGTCCGGGTGCGCCCCATGGTCAGCATCTCCCGATCGTCCCCAGCGCGCGAACGCGTTCGAGAGCCGGTCGAGATAGAGATAGACCACCGGCGTCGTGAACAGCGTCAGCGCCTGGCTGACGATCAGGCCGCCGACCATGGCATAGCCGAGCGGCTGGCGGATTTCCGATCCGGTGCCGGTGCCCAGCATCAGCGGCACGCCGCCGAGCAGCGCCGCCATCGTCGTCATCATGATCGGGCGGAAGCGCAACAGCGCCGCCTTGCGGATCGCCGCTTCAGGCTCGAGGTTCTCGTCGCGCTCGGCGGTGATCGCGAAGTCGACCATCATGATGCCGTTCTTCTTGACGATGCCGATCAGAAGCACGATGCCGATCAGGGCGATCAGGCTGAAATCGAACCCGAACAGCATCAGGATCGCAAGCGCGCCGACGCCGGCCGACGGCAGCGTCGACAGGATCGTGATCGGGTGGATGTAGCTCTCGTAGAGAATGCCGAGGATCAGATACACGACGACGAGGGCCGCGAGGATCAGCAGCGGCACGGTGCCGAGCGACTGCTGGAACGCCTGCGCGGTGCCCTGGAAGCTGGAACTGAGCGTGGTCGGCGCGCCGAGCTCGACCATCGCCTTTTGCACGGCGTCGGTCGCCTGGCCCAGCGCCGCGCCCTGGGCGAGGTTGAAGCTGATGGTGATGGCCGGGAATTGGCCCTGATGGCTGATCGACAGCGGCCGCACCGGCACGCTGGTCCAGGTGGCAAAGGTCGACAGCGGCACCTGATCGCCGGTGGTCGGCGACTTCACGTAAATCTTGTTCAGCGTGTCGAGGCTGCCCTGCAGCTCCGGCAGCACTTCGAGCACCACCTTGTAGGTGTTGAGCTGGGTAAAATACTGCGTGACCTGGCGCTGGCCAAAGGCGTCGTACAGTGTGTCGTCGATCAGCTGCGGCTGAATGCCGTAGCGCGAAGCGGTGTCGCGGTTGATCTGGAGCTGCAGCGTGGTGCCGTTGGTCTGCTGGTCGGTGGCGACGTCGCGCAACTCGGGTAGCGTCTGCATCTTCGCCAGGATCTTTGGCGCCCATTCGTTCAATTCGGCCAGGTTGGCGTCCTGCAGCGTGAACTCGAACTGGGTTCGTGTCGGCCGACCACCGAGCCGCACATCCTGCGCGGCCTGCATATAGAGGCGCGCGCCCTCGACCTTCTCCAGCTGGGGACGAAGGCGGGTGATGATCTGTTGAGCGGTTGCCTTGCGCTCGTTGCGCGGCTTCAGCGTGATGAAGAGATTGCCGTTGTTGCCGGCGCGCCCGCTGCCGCCGATCGCCATCGCGACCGAGGCCACGTCTGGATCGGACTGCACGATCTTGCCGAGCGCCTCCTGATGCCGCTTCATGTCGGCAAATGAGATGTCCTGGCTGGCTTCCGAGGTCGCGGTGATCAGGCCGTTGTCCTGTTGCGGAAAGAAGCCTTTTGGGATGATGACGAACAGATAGACTGACAATCCGAGTGTCGCGAAGAAGATCATCAGCGTGGTGAACTTCCAGCGCAGCGCCAGATCGAGACCGCGCTCATAGGCGCGGAGCATGGCATCGAACGCGCTTTCGCTCCATTGATAGAAGCGGCCATGTTTCGTCTCATGCTGGGCCCGCAGGAAGCGTGAGGCCATCATCGGCGTCAGTGTCAACGACACGATCATCGACACGAAGATGGTCATCGCCAACGTCACCGCGAATTCGCGGAACAGGCGGCCGATGATTCCGCCCATCAACAGCAGCGGGATCAGCACCGCGACCAGCGAAATCGAGATCGACACGATCGTGAAACCGATTTCCTTGGCGCCCTTGAAGGCTGCCGCCATCGGTTTTTCGCCTTCCTCGATATAGCGCGTGATGTTTTCCAGCATCACGATGGCGTCGTCGACCACGAAGCCGACGGCGATGGTGAGCGCCATCAGCGAGAGATTGTCGAGCGTGTAGCCGAACACCCACATCAGCGCGCAGGCGCCGAGCAGCGCCAGCGGCACCGTGATGGTCGGAATGACCGTGGCCCAGAAGCTGCGCAGGAAGATGAAGATCACCATCACGACCAGCGCGATGGTCAGGAGGAGGGTGAATTGCACGTCCTCCACCGCGGCGCGGATGGTCTGGGTACGGTCGCTGATCACCTCGATCTTGATCGAGGGGGGGATGGCGGCGACCAGCCGCGGCAGCGTGGCCTTGATCTTGTCGACGGTCTCGATGACGTTGGCGCCGGGCTGTTTGAACACGACCAGGAACACGCCGCGCTTGCCGTTGGCCCAGGCCGCCTGTTTGGCGTCTTCCGGCCCGGTGACGGCCTTGCCGATATCGCGAATCCGCAACGGGCCGCCGTTGCGGTAGGCGATGATGACGTCGTTCCAGTCCTTGGAATCCAGCAACTGGTCGTTGGCGTAGATGGTATAGGCGCGGGTGGCGCCGTCGATGTTGCCCTTCGGGCTGTCGACGGTCGTGATCGCAATCTGGCTGCGCACGTCCTCCAGCGACAGGCCCTTGGCGACGAGCTTGCCCGGATCGATCTGGATGCGGATCGCGGGCTTCTGCTGGCCACCGATGACGACCTGCGCGACGCCTGAGATCTGGCTGATCTGCTGCGCGAGCTGGGCGTCCACGGCGTCGCTCACCGTGGTCAGCGGCAGCGTGTCCGAGGTCGCCGACAGCAGCAGGATCGGCGAGTCCGCCGGGTTGACCTTGCGATAGGTCGGCGGCGAGGGCAGGTTTTTGGGCAACTGCCCGCTGGCGGCATTGATCGCGGCCTGCACGTCGTTGGCGGCGGCATCGATCGAGCGGTTGAGATCGAACTGGATGGTGACCGCGGCGGTACCGAGATAGCTGGTCGAGGTCATCTGCGCGATGCCGGGAATCTGCGCGAGCTGCCGCTCCAGCGGCTGCGCGACCGACGAGGCCATGGTTTCCGGGCTGCCGCCGGGCAGGGAGGCGGAGACCTGGATGGTCGGGAAGTCGACCTGCGGCAGCGGTGCGACCGGCAGCAGCGGATAGGCGACCAGGCCGACGAACAGGATGCCGGCCATCATCAGCGAGGTGCCGATCGGATAGCGGATGAAGGGCGCGGAGATTCCCTCGCTCATTCCCTGGCAACCTTGGCCTGAGTTTGATCCGAACTGGCGACCGCCGTCGTCACCAGCGTGCCGGGCTGAACCTTGAATTGCCCCGCCGTGATCACCTGCTCGCCAGGCGCCAGCCCCTCGTCGACCACGGAGCGGCCGTCGTTCGCGCGCGTCACCTTGATCTTGCGCAGTTCAGCCTTGTTCTCCTTGTTGACCGTGTAGGCGTAGAGGCCATTGGGGCC
The DNA here is from genome assembly GCA_963840465.1 of uncultured Alphaproteobacteria bacterium. GTDB lineage: Bacteria > Pseudomonadota > Alphaproteobacteria > Rhizobiales > Xanthobacteraceae > Bradyrhizobium. Next base: position 16,558 of record CAWIZF010000055.1, read on the forward strand.
ATGCTGAACCGCATCGTCGGGAACGATGGTCGCGTCCTTCAGCGTCGCGATCAGCAGCCGGGTCGAGACCGACTGGCCCGGCCACAGCGCGTGATCCTTGTTGTCGAACACCCCCTTGAGCCTGACGGTGCCGCTCGACGTATCGACCTGGTTGTTGATCAGCGCGAGCTTGCCCGTCGAAAGCACCCGCTTGCCGTCGGTGGAGAGCGCGATCGTCTCGGGAGAACCGGCGGCGAGTGCGGCCTTGATATCCGGCAACTGGTCTTCCGGCGCGGTGAAGATCACCGTGATCGGCTCGATCTGGGCGATGGTCACGATGCCGGTCTGCGTCGCGGCGTTGACGATATTGCCGACATCGACCTGCCGGAGGCCGACGATACCGGAGATCGGCGCCTTGACGGTGGCGTAATCGAGCTGGGTCTGCGCATTCTCGATCAGCGCGGTGTCGGCCTGAATCTGCGCCGTCAACTGCGCGACGGTGGAGCGCTGCGTATCGGTCTGTTGCCGGGTCGCGAATTCGCCTAGCTTGGTATAGCGCTGCAGGTCGAGGTTGGCGTTGGCAAGGTTGGCTTCGTCTTGGGCCTTCTTGGCCTTGGCCTGATCGAGGGCGGCCTGGTACGGCCGCGGATCGATCTCGATCAGCGTATCGCCTTCCTTGACGAATTGGCCTTCCTTGAAGGCGATCCGGTTGATCTGACCGTCGACGCGAGTGCGCACCACGACGGTGTTGAAACCTTGCACGGTGCCGAGGCCGGTCAAATAGACCGGAAAATCGACCTTTTCGACCGCGGCAGTGCGCACCGGCACGGCGGGACGCGCCGGCGCAGGCTTTCCGGCTTCAGCGCGCGCCTGATGGTCCTCGCCATGGAATCGCTGCCAGCCAAGATAACCCAGCGCAGCGATCGCTGCGATCAGCAAAACCCAACGAATGGCGCGTGATCTGGACATGGCATACTCATGGCTTGAAGGAGGTTCCCAGCACTGCTGATATAATGTCCGCGCGCGTATTCTGTACAAACACTAAGGCTTGAGAATTCTAAACAATTGGAAAGGTTTGATGCCGCGGTTGGATGCGGGCCAGCGGCTGCGCCGAACGGCCGGCGATCTCCGTGCATCTTTCGCGCAGGGTTGAATGCGGGATCGATGTCGTCCATATCGCGCGCGTCGAGCGGCAAGCAATCGGGGGTGCAGGATGGATGAACTGAACGGACGCATGATGGCGTGCCAGATTCTGATCACGGGACTGATTGCGCGCGTCGCGAACGACTCACCCGATCCCTTGCGCTTCCTCAGCGACTTCCGCGATGAGATCAAAGCGGTGGTGAGGGGCGTCAACATCACCGGCATGGACAACACCGATCGCGTCCGCCAGGTCGCGCAATCGACGGTCGATGAATTGTTTTCACTGATGAAGCCGCCGAGCACCGACTGACGGCCGCGATAAGCGACAATGCAACTTATGCCTGATTTTACGGCGTTTCTTGCATCTCTTAGAACGCTTACAAAGTAACTTTAGAACCATTCAAACTGCAGTTTAGAATCGTTGTGATTTAGAATCGCTTTGAACTGGATCGATTCAACCGGACTGTTGCCCCTATCGCGTTGACCCCAAAATTTCCGCTCGGTACCTACCGAGTGGGATCATTCGCCGCATGTTGATTTGCCGCGAATTGAAATGGATCAGGGGCACGTAAATGAATCTTCAGAAGGCACCGAGGTCGCTTCGCTTTGAAGCGGCGGTCAACTCGCTCGGTCAAACGGTTGAAAACAATTCCGGCAAGACGGTTTCCGCGGTTGCGGGCCTTATCGCGGTGGCGTCGTTTTCCGGCGCAGAAGCGCAGCAGTCCAACCTCCCGCCGGTGACGGTCGATGCCCCGGTCGCTCGCCCGCGTCCTGCCGCTTCAAAACCTTCGCCGGACCAGCTCCGCGCCCGCACCGCGTTGCGCCGCGCCGCCCGTCGCGCGCAGCCGGCGCAGGTCGCCCCGGTGCCGTTCCCCAATGCGGGCGGCCTGGCCCGCCGATCGCGATCCTTACGCGGACCCTGCGGCGCCCTACAAGGCGGATCGCGTGCAGGCGTCCGGCAAGTTTCCGGAGCCGCTGTTGAACACGCCGAAGACTATCACGGTGCTCACAAGGGAGGTGCTCCAGGACAAGAACATCACCTCGCTGCGCGAGATCGGGCGCTCGACCGCCGGTGTGACACTGGGGTCGGGCGAGGGCGGCAATGCGTTCGGCGATCGGTTCTTCATCCGCGGTTTCGATGCGCGCAACGACGTCTTCATCGACGGCATCCGCGACCCCGCCGTCAGCGATCCGCGAAAATTTCTTCACCGAGCAGATCGAGATCCTGCGTGGCCCGGCGTCTTCCTATGCCGGCCGTGGCACCGCCGGCGGCGCCATCAACATCGTCACCAAGCAGGCCGGTGATCGTAACTTCTACAACGCCGAGAGCACGTTCGGCACCGACCACACCAAGCGCGTCACGCTCGACGTCAACCAGGTGATCAGCCCGACGTTTTCGATTCGCACCGGTGGCATGTTCCAGGATGCCAACGTGGCGGGGCGCAACTACGTGACCGACGATCGCTGGGGCGGCTTCATCTCGACCAAGTGGACGCCGACCAACGACATCAAGATCACGACGAACTACGTCCACACCGACCTCAGCGGTCTGCCCGATTTCGGCGTGCCCTACTACAAGCAGGGCAATGGGCCGGTCACCGATTTCGGCATCCCGCGACAGAATTGGTACGGTTTCGTCAATCGCGACTTCCAGACGGCGCGGCAGGACTTCGGCACGCTGATCGGCGAATACAAGGTCACCGACAGCATCACGCTGACCAGCCGGACCCGCGCAGAGCATTCGCTGCTGGCCTATATTGGCACGCTGCCCAACACCCGGCGGTGCAGACGAAGAATCCCGATCCGACGAAATGGACCTTCACCGCAAGCCCGCAGAGCCGCAACCAGTGGGTCGATATCCTGGCGAACCAGGAAGAGGCCACGTTCAAGTTCGACACGGGATCGGTCAAGCACACGACGGTGGTCGGGCTCGAAGTTTCCAACGAGCGCATCGGGATCGACCGCTATTCGGGGCTTACCTCGGAAGCCTTTGGCAACAACCCGCCCGCCAACGGCTCTTTTCAGAGCCAGTCGATCTATGCGCCGAACTACACGTTCTTTCCGTTCGGCTATTCCGTCGCTGATCGGAAATCCGACCCGCTATAATGTCGACAGCAAGGCCCTCTATGTCATGGACACCGCCAACTGGCAGGACACCATCATCCTGAACGGCGGCGTGCGTTACGACGGCTATGACTTGCGATCGTCGAACAACACGGCATTCCACCAAGGTCAACTCGGATTTCATCAATTATAACGTCGGCGCCGTCTTCAAGCCGCTGCCGATCGGCAGCCTCTATGCCGCCTACGCGACGTCGACCAACCCGTTCGGCTCCGAGCTCGACGCCACCAGCGCACCGATTACGGCAGCGCGCCGCCGAACGGCACCGTCGATTCTTCGGTCCCGAACGCAACAAGGCCGCCGAAATCGGCACCAAGTGGGAGCTGTTCGACCGCCACCTGCTGGTGACCGGTGCGCTGTTCCATACCGAGAAGGACAATGCGCGCGAGAACCGTTGGCGGCGTTCTGACGTCGGGAGCGGCCTACCAGGTCGAGGGTATCGACCTCGAAGTGAGCGGCAAAATCACCGATCGCTGGAGCGTTTTCGGTGGTCTGGTGCTGCATGAGGTCGAAGGTCACGCAGAGCGCGATCGCTTCCGAACATCGGGCTGCAGATGGCCAACATCGCCCATGAATCCTTCAGCATGTTGTCCAAGTACAAGTTCGACGGCGGCTGGGAGCTCGGCGGGCAGGCGGTCTACCGCTCGAAGATCTATGGCGGCACCTTCGGCGCCAACACCGGCACCGAGCTTCCGAGCTACTGGCGCTTCGATGCCTTCGTCGAGAAGAAGATCGACAAGAACTTGACGGTGAAACTCTACGCGCAGAACCTGACCAACAAGCTGTACTACGACACGCTCTACCGCAGCGCGATGCCGTTCGTCGCGGTCGCGCCGGGGCGGGCGTTCTACCTCGTCACCTCGGCGAAGTTCTGATCGTGCTGATATGCGTCCCCGAGGTGCTGAGCAAGGATGATGTGGCGGATTTCCGCCGCATCATGGACGCCTCCGACTGGGAGGACGGCCGCTCCACCGCGGGGGCACAATCGGCGATGGTCAAGCGCAACGAGCAGCTTCCGCCGGACAGCGAGGTCGCGCGCAAGCTCGGCAATCGCGTGCTGTCGGCGCTGACCGCCAGCCCGCGATTCATCTCGGCGGCGATCCCGCTGCAGATCTTTCCGCCGCTATTTAATCGCTACGCGGCCTCCGGCGGGCACCATTTCGGCCTCCATGTCGACAACGCGGTGAGGGGAGATCGCCTCACCGGCCAGCGGATCCGGACCGACCTGTCGGTGACGCTGTTTCTGTCGGAGCCGGACGAGTATGACGGGGGCGAACTGGTGGTCGAGGATCTCTATGGTTCCCACGAAATCAAGCTCGCGGCCGGGGACCTCGTGCTTTATCCTGCGTCTAGTTTGCATCTGGTCACGCCCGTCACACGAGGTATGCGGGTGGCGTCTTTTTTCTGGCTGCAGAGCATGGTACGGGATGCTCACGCCCGCAGCCTGATCTTCGATCTCGATACCTCGATCCAGGCTCTGGTGGAGCGGCTTGGGCGAGACGACCCTGAAACGGTCAAATTGACCGGTATCTATCACAACCTGATCCGCTACTGGGCCGAAGTATGATGAACATGTCTCTTTCTCGCGTGACAGCATTTGCGGTGATTTCGGCGCTGGCGATGCTGTCGCTGGCGGGGCCGTCTGTCGGCCCAGCAGAATGCCACCCCCGCAGCGCCGTCCGCGCCCATGGCCCAGCAGGCGCCTGCCGTATCGCAGCCCCCGGCCGCGCTGCCCCAGGCGGCTGCACCGGACGCGACCGCCACGCCGGCGGAGCGTGAGGCCAAATTGCTGAAGGCCGCCACGGCCGAACTCAAGGAATTGTCGCCCTGGACGATGTTCAAGTCGGCCGACGTGGTGGTCAAGGCGGTCATGATCGGCCTTGCCTTTGCGTCGCTGGTGACCTGGACCATCTTCATCGCCAAGATGATCGAGCTTTCGGTCGTTCAGCGCAAGGTGCGCTCGGCGCTGATCAAGATCGCCGACGCGCGCTCGCTGGCGGAAGCGCAATTCGCGCTGGGCGCCAAGGGGAGCGTGCTGGCGTCCTTCCTGGCGGCGGCGATGCGCGAGGCGCGGCTGTCGGCGGGCATCTCGAGCGATGCCGGCATCAAGGAGCGCGCCGCTTCCAGTTTTGCCGAAATCGTGCGCGCCGAGGCGCGGCGAATCCGGCTCGGCATGGGCCTGTTGGCGACCATCGGCGCGACATCGCCCTTCGTCGGACTGTTCGGCACCGTCTGGGGCATCATGAACAGCTTCATCGGCATTTCGAAATCGCAGACCACCAACCTCGCCGTGGTGGCGCCCGGCATCGCCGAAGCGCTGCTCGCCACCGCCATCGGTCTGGTCGCGGCGATCCCCGCCGTCATCATCTACAATCACTTCGCCCGGGTCACCAAAGGCTACCTCGAACTGGTCAACCGGGCGTCTGGCGCGGCAGGGCGGCTGTTGTCGCGCGATCTCGACCGCACGCACGTGAGCAGCGGGCAGCGTGGCCGTGGAGCAGCGGAGTAGGCGATGGGCGCGTCACTCGCAGATACCGATGTTGATGACGACAGCGATTTCGCGGAATCGCATGAGATCAACGTCACGCCGTTCATCGACGTCATTCTGGTCCTGCTGATCATCTTCATGGTCGCGGCGCCGCTTTCGACCGTCGACCTGCCGATCGATCTGCCGACTTCGACCGCGACCCCGCAGAAGAAGCCGGACAAGCCGACCTATGTCAGCATCAAGCCGGATCTCTCGGTTGCGATCGGGGAGAACATGGTCAAGCGCGTCGACCTGGTGCGCTCGCTCGATACGATGGCCGACATGAGCAAGGAGCGTTACATCTTCCTGCGCGCCGACCGCGCGGTGCCCTACGGCGAATTGATGGACGTGCTCGAAATCCTGCGCGCCGGCGGCTATTCCAAGCTCAAGCTGGTGGCGCTCGAAGGCGTTCCGGATGCAGCGGCGTCGCAAGCGGCGCCGGCAAAGCCTTGACCGGCCTCGACGAGCAAAAGCCATCCCGGCGGCTCTGGATCTTTGCCGCGGTGATCGCGCTCGCGCTTCACGTCGCCGGCGCGGCGCTGGCGATTGTGCATTTGCAGGCCGAAGAAGCCGACGATGCGCTCGGCGCAACGGCGATCGAGGTCGGCCTCGAACTGGCGTCGGTGCGCCGCGAGGTGACCGACCTGCCGCCGGGCCCGGACACCGATGCTTCCGCAGCTTCGCCGCAGCTCTCCGAACAGAAGGCCGAGGTCAAGGAAACCGAGCTGCCGCAGGACAAGCCGACCGAGACCGAAGAAGCCGACCGGGTGGTGACGGAGAACGAGTCGAAGAAGCCGAAAGAGGACGACCCGAAGATCGCGGCGGTGCAGACCTCGGCTTCCACCGAGTCGGTTGCCGCCGAAGCCACCGCGACGCCGAGTTCGGAGGCTATCCCGGAAGGGCCGCGTTCGGTCGCGCCGGTCATCGGCAGCGGCGAGAGCGCACGGCGTGCCCGCGTGACCTGGCAGAAGGAGCTGGTCGCGCATCTCGACAAGCACAAGCGCTATCCAAAGGAACGGCAGCAAAAATCCGCCGAGATCCAGATTCGCTTCACGCTCGACCGCCTGGGCCACGTGCTCTCGACCGATATCGAAAAGGGCTCGGGCGATGCGGCCTTCGACGAGGCGGCGCTGGCGATGGTGCGGCGCTCCGATCCGGTGCCGATGCCGCCGCCCGTCATCGCCGACGAAGGCCTGACCTTCACCCTGCCGGTGATCTTCCGCGTCAAGACCAAGAGCTGAGCGCTCGTCCTTGTCCTGGGAACCGTAGCCCGGATGAGCGCAGCGACATCCGGGGCGGTGCCAGCCAAATAGAATAGCCGTTTGTTTGTCACCACTGTTCCCGGGGTCGCTTCGCTCGCCCGGGCTACGGGACCTGGTTCCCCTCATGGTGAGGAGGCGCGTTAGCGCCGTCTCGAACCATGAAGCCACAGACGGGGCCTGCATCCTTCGAGACGCGCTGCGCGCTCCTCAGGATGAGGGTCTAACAGCAGCCCTAGATCGGATAATGCTGTGGTCCGGTCTCGATCGTGATCCAGCGCAGCTCGGTGAATTCGGCGATGCCGGCCTTGCCGCCGAAGCGGCCATAGCCCGACGCCTTGACGCCGCCGAACGGCATCTGCGCCTCGTCGTGAACCGTCGGGCCGTTGACATGGCAGATGCCGGAATCGATGCGTTTGGCGATCTCGAAGGCGCGGGCGATGTCGCGGCCGAACACGGCGGCCGATAGCCCATATTCGGTGTCATTGGCGACGCGCACGGCTTCGTCCGCGCCGTTGACGCGCACGACGCAGACCACCGGTCCGAACGATTCCTCGCCATAGATGCGCATCGACGAGTTGACGCCGTCGATGACCGTTGCCGACATCAGCGTGCCCTCGCTGCGTCCGCCCGCCACCACCTTGGCGCCCTTGCTGACGGCGTCGTTGATCAGGGCCTGGATGCGGGCCGCGGCATCGGTGCCGATCAGCGATCCCAGCGGCGCATTGCCCTTGCGGGGATCTCCGGCGACCAGCGATCCGGCTTTCGCCGCGAGTTTGGTCACGAAGGCGTCGGCGATCTTCTCGTCGACCACGAGGCGCTCGGTCGACATGCAGATCTGGCCCTGGTTCATGAAGGCGCCGAAGGCTGCTGCGGCAACGGCGGCGTCGATATCGGCGTCGTCGAGCACGATCATCGGCGCCTTGCCGCCGAGTTCGAGCAGCGCCGGCTTGAGATATTTGGCGGCGACCTGCGCGATGATGCGCCCAACTCGCGTTGAGCCGGTGAAATTGACCCGGCGCACCGCGGGATGGCCGATCAGCATTTCGATCAGGGCCGGCGCGTCTTCCGGCGCGTTGGTGATGACGTTGAGGACGCCCGGCGGCAGGCCGGCGTCGCGCAGGCACTCGGCGATCAGCCGGTGGGTGCCCGGGCAGATTTCGGAGGCCTTCAGCACCACGGTGTTGCCGCAGGCGAGCGGCAGCGCGATGGCGCGCACGCCGAGGATGACCGGCGCGTTCCACGGCGCCATGCTCAGCACCACGCCCGCGGGCTGGCGAATCGCCATCGCGATGCAGCCCGGCTTGTCCGAGGGGATGACTTCGCCGGAAATCTGCGTGGTCATGCGATGCGGCCTCGCGCAGCATGCCGGCGGCGAGGTGGACGTTGAAGCCGGCCCATCCGGCGGTCGCTCCGGTTTCGGCCGCCATCAGCTCGATGAATTGCGGCGCCTTCGATGCCAGGAGGTCGGCGGCTTTCAGCAGGATGGCGCGCCGGGCATTCGGGCCGGTGGCGGACCAGGCCGGGAAGGCGGCCGCGGCGGTGTCGGCCGCCCGCTTCGCATCCGCGATCTGGGCTGCCGCGGCGCGGCTTGCCACATCACCGGTAACCGGGTTCAGGCGATCGAAGGTCGCGCCGTTCGACGCCGGGACATCCTTGCTTTCGAGCAGCAGCGAGATTTCATGCATGGCTTTCTCTCCTCAAGCGTGGCGTTACGATGATGGTGCGGCTGATGGCAGAGGGCCGCCGAGATAGGCGCGCTGGACGGCCGGATCGGATTTCAACTGATCGGCGCTGCCGTGCCCGACGATGATGCCGTTTTCGAGCACATAGCCGCGGTCGGCGATCCGCAGGCTCTCCTGCGCGTTCTGCTCGACGAGCAGCAATCCGACGCCGGCCTCGCGCACCCGCCGCAAGGTTGCGAACAGCTCCTGCACCATGGCGGGCGAGAGCCCGAGCGACGGCTCGTCCAGCAAAAGGATATCCGGGTTGGACATCAGCGCGCGGCCGATGGCGAGCATCTGCTGTTCGCCGCCGCTCATGGTGCGCGCGATCTGGGCGGCGCGTTCGCGCAGGCGCGGAAACAATTCCGAGCACCTGTTCGCGCCGCGCCGCTTCGCCGTCCCGGGCGCGCTTCGGGTTGGCGCCGAGCAGCAGATTTTCCTTCACCGTCAGGTCGCCGAAAATGCCGCGCCCCTCGGGCACCAGCGCCAGTCCGCTTTCGACGATTTCATGGGCCGGCAGTGATGAGATATCGCGGCCGCCGAGGCTCACCTGCTTGCCCGGAAGCGTCCGCACGACGCCGGCGATGGCTTTCAGCAGCGAGGTCTTGCCGGCGCCGTTCGCGCCGAGGATCGTCGACGATCTCGCCGCGCCCGACGTTGAGGGTGACGCCGTCGAGTGCGCGATGCAGGCCATAGGCCAGGCTGAGATTGGCGACCTCAAGCATCGGCGGCCACCCCGCCGAGATAGGCTTTTACGACAGCCGCATCGCTCAGAACATCGGCGGTTGCGCCTTCGGCGATCTTGCGGCCGCTGCTCATTACGACACAGCGGTCGCACAGCGCGCGCACCGCGTTCATGACATGCTCGACCAGCACGATGGTGATGCCATCAGCCTTCAACGACCTTATCAGCTCGATGCCGATCATGAGTTCGGATGGATTGAGGCCCGCGAGCCATTCGTCGAGCAGCAGCAGGCGTGGTTTGGCGGCAAGCGCGCGGGCAAGCTCCAGGCGCTTGCGGTCGATATAGGTGAGGTCGGCCGCCGGCCGCCGGTCGTGCCCGGCAAGGCCGACGCGATCGAGCAGCGTGTCGATGCGAACCTCGGCCTCGGTGGCGGGCAGATGCGGCTTCTGGAACGCCAGCCCCGCCTTGATGTTCTCGCGGCAATCCATGCCGTCGAGCACGCGGACGAGCTGAAACGTCCGCGCCAGGCCAAGCCGCGCGATCCGGTACGACGCAAGGCCCGCGATGTCCCGGCCCATCAGGCGGATGGTGCCGGCATCGGGACGCAGCACGCCCGACATCAGATTCAGCGCCGTCGTCTTGCCCGATCCGTTGGGGCCGAGCAGGCCCATGATCTCGCCTTGCGCGACCGCAAAGCCGAGGTCGTTGACCGCGACCAGCCCGCCGAACGCGCGCCGCAGGCCGCCGACTTCGAGAACCGGTGTTCCGCTTTCCCCGATCATGCGGCCACCCGTTGCGTGGATTTGCCACCGGGCGTCGCCGCCAGCTTCTCGAACAGTCCCGCGACGCCCCGCGGCAGCAGGTAGACGATCAGCAGGAAGATGCAGCCGAGGATGATCGTAAACGTGTTCGGAAAACGCGCGCTCAGGAGTTCGAACAGTAGCGTCAGCGGCACGGCGCCGAGCACCGGTCCCCACAGCCGGTGCGCGCCGCCGAGCAGCGCCATGATCAGCACCTGGAACGAGATCATCGAATTGAAGGCGATCGATGGCTCGATATAAGTCCAGCGCGGCGCCATGATCGCGCCGACCAGCGTCATCACCGTGGCGCTGATCGTGAACAGGGCGACCTTGGCGAAGGTGGTATCGATCCCGCAATGTTTGGCGACCGTCTCGTCCTCGCCGATCACCCGCAGCGCAAAGCCGAGGCGCGAGCGCGCGATCAGCCAGCCCAGCAGGAACACGGCGGCCGTGAGCGCCAGCAACTGCCAGTAGATATCGGCCTGGGTGATGTCGACGAAGACATAGCGCCCGAGCACGCGCGATTTGTTGACCTCGAACCAGACCACGAGCTGGCGGATCAACTCGGTCAGGCCGAATGTGAAGATGACGAAGTACACGCCGCTCAGGCGCAGCGTCGAGAGCCCGACAATGGCCGCCACGATGGCGCCGAGGGCAGCTGCGATCAGCAGCACCAGCGGCCAGGGCAATATCTCGCCGAGCACGGCCACCGTATAGGCGCCGACACCGAAGAAGGCGGTCGTCGCCAGCGAGACGTAGCGCGTGGGCCCGGAGAACATGCCCCAGGCCGTTGCCAGCACGGTGTACTGCAGGAGGCTGATGGCGAGCGCGAGATAATAGGGGTTGCCGAGACGCGGCACGAAGGCCAGCAGCACGAACGCTGCCAGCGCGAGGATACCAAGGCCTGCGGTTCGCGCGGTCATCGGGTGGCCCTGCCAAACAGGCCGGCCGGCTTCACCAGCAGCACGGCGAGGAACAATGCGAAATTGACGGCCAGCGTCAGGCCGGGATCGACATAGGAGGCAACCAGCGCCTCGCTGAGGCCCAGCGCCAGCCCCGCGACCAGGCAGCCCAGCATGTTGCCGACGCCGCCCATCACCACGACGATCAACGCCTTCATGGTGAAGACCACACCCGATGATGCGCTGAAAGTGAGGAATGTACTCACGAGCACGCCGGCGGCGGCCACCAGCGCGCCACCCAAAGCAAAGGTGAGCGCGGAAGCTTGCGGCACGTTGATCGCGACAAGCTGCGCCGCAAAGGGATCGACGGCGACGGCGCGGATCGCCGTGCCGGCGCGGGTCCGCGTCAGCGCCAGATAGAGCGCGAGGCCAAGCAGGATGGTGATGCCGAGCGCGGCGAGGCGGTTGGCCGCCACGGTCTCGCCGAGAAACTGCACCGGGAAGGCAAGGAACGAGTAGCTGTAGTAGGCCCCGCCGAACAGCGCGAGCATCGAGCCCTGAATGACGAAGGTGAGGCCAAAGGTCGCGAGAATGCTGTCGACCTCCAGCGCGTCGCGGTTGGGCGCGCGGCGCACCAGCGGCGTCAGCAGTACCTTGTAGATCACGAAATTCAGCACGAAGGCTGAAGGGACGACCAGCGCCAGTCCGGCAAAGGGACTGATCGCCCAGCCCGTGAACAGCCAGTGCGAGGCAAAGGCGGCGGCAATCAGGAACTCGCCGTAGGAGAGGTTCATGATGCGCGCAACGCCGTACTGGAGCGTGAGCCCCATGGCGATGAGCGCATACATGCCGCCCAGCATCAGGCCGGTCAGAATGGCGTTGGTCATGACGAGGACCGGCCGCGCTGGCGTGACGTTACGGCGCCACCCACGCCGGTTTCGGTACGATCGCGGTGCGCGCACCTTCGTTCCCCGACGGTGCGATGCCGTAGAACTCGCCGTCCTGCCACTGGCCGACCCACCAGAAGCGCGTCGGCATGTTGTTCTCGAGCTTGACCTTGCCGATCACGGTATCGAACGAGCCGGTTTGCAGGTCCTTGATGACGGCGGCGCGGTCGATCTTGCCGACGCGCTCGATCGCCTGCTGCAGCATTTGCAGGCTGGCGTAGGTCACCGCGCTGGCCCAGCGGTCCGGCTCGGCGCCGTTGGCGGCGGAAGCCTTGTGGCGGGCGAGGTAGTCCTTGATCGCCGGGCTGTCGCCGCTCCAGCCGCCGATGCCCATCACGCCCTCGGTGTTCTTGCCGAATTTCTGCTTGTAGAGCGGGAAGGCGGTGCCGACGCCGGTATAGAACATTTTCGGATTGAAGCCCGGCGATGCGCGATTGCTCGGTCAGCGCCAGCGTATCCGGCGGATAGCTGAAGGCGATGAAGACATCCGGATTGAGCGCCTTCACCTCGTTGATGATGGGTGCGAGATCCTGGGTGCCGATCGGATAGCTCTTGTCGTAGGCGAGCTTGAATTTCGCGTTGGTGATCGCCGGCCGCGCCGCGCTCGACAGGTCGATGCCAAAACCGTCGGCAATGCTGACCATCGCAACCGTGTCGCCGATCTTCTTTTCATCGCGCAGTTTGTTCAAGAGTTCGACCAGCGTCTTGGCCGCATCGGCGCTGGTGCCGAGCATCCAGAAACTGTTGGGCCAGCGTTTTGCGAGTTCCGGCGCGCGGTCGGTCACGGCGGTCGCGGCGAGGTGCGGATAGCCTTCGCGGTTGAGCGTCGGTCCGACCGCCAGATTGAGGCCGGTGCCCCATGGCGGCAGGATGAAATCGACCTTGTCCTGGTTGATCAGCCGCTCCAGCGCGCGCACGGCCTCCTCGGCGTTGGAGCGGTCGTCGTACTGCACGACCTCGATCGGGACGCGCTTGTCGCCGAGCTTGATGCCACCGGCGGCATTCACTTCCTTCACCCACAATTCGTAGTTGGGGATCGTGGTGACGGCCGCGCCACCGGTGTTCGGGCCGGTGCGCGAGATGGCGTAGCCGATCTTGATCGAGGTTTGGGCGTGCGCGATGGCGGCCAGGCCGAGCGTGGCGGCGCAGGTGGCGGCCGCGAGCAGTGCCATGCGTCGCGTCAGAAATGTCGTCATGTTCTCCTCCCAGAGATGCTTCGACCGGCGCCATTGAACTGGCGCTCATGATCGCCCTGACGTTAGGGGAGGTCCCCGGAGGCTTGGAATTGGACGAAGCTGGGTAAAGATTGTACTTTTCTGGCAAAGCCGCCGGTTTGCTGGCGGCGGATTGTCTCAGGGAGGCTGGGCATGGCGGCATCACCAGGGCTGAACGGACTGCCGGTCGGCATCGCGCTGGCGGTGCGTGCCGAGGCGTTTTCGGCATCGCTGGCGGCGCGATCGTGGGTGATCCGCCAGAAGGCCGGGCGCCGCGCGCATCTGTTGCTGCTGCAGTCAGACCGCGGCCATGCGTCATGGCACGGGACCGGCGTTGCGCTGGAAGCGCCGGCGCTGCTTTGGCTGCCGGGCAGCATCGATGCGACGGTGGAGGTGGGGCCGGGCGCGCACGGCTTCCTGCTGTCGGTGGACGATGATTTCCTGATCAAGATCGTGGCCGGCAATGCCGAGGCGTTGCATCTGCGCCGGACCACCGAGCGGGTTGCATTGATCGCGGGCGAGGCGCTGCCGCCAACTCTCGACACGATCGCGCAATCATGCCGCGCCATCGTGGCGGAGCTGCGTAACCCCGGCTTTGGCGGTGCAACGCTGATCTCCTCGCATTTGCTGCTGTTGTGTCTGCAGCTCTGGCGGCTCAGCGCTTCGCATGACGAGCAGCATGAGATGGCAGCACGGGGCGGCGGCCCGGCGCTGGTCGGCAATTTCCTGCAAATGGTCGAACTGCATTATCGCGACGGCTGGCCGGTGGCGCGCTATGCGGACGCGCTTGGCGTCACCTCGGACAAGCTGCACGCCCATTGCCAGCGCGAGAAAAATTGCGGCCCGCGCGCGATCATCCACGAGCGCCTGGTTCGCGAAGCCTGCACGCGGCTGCAGCAGCTCGATCTTCCCGTCGAGCAGATCGGCTACGGCCTGGGCTTTCGCGATCCGGCCTATTTCAACCGCTTCTTCCGCAAGTACCGCGGGCGCGTCGCCGGGCAGTTATCGCCGGCAGATCAGGCTGGAGCACGCGCGCAGCGGACCGTCGTATGCGGCGTGGCCCTAGCGCAGGATGCGATCAGGTGGGCCGTGTCGGCGGCCTATTTCTACTTTGCATGGGGTTGTTTTCGATATTTTGCTTTTTGGGGCGTGCCAAAACCCTCTCCCGGGAACGGGAGAGGGCAGAGTGACATCGTTCGAGGATACCTTGCTCAGGTCTTCTTCAGCATCGGGCAGACGCTCTTCTCGAGCGGAATGAACGCCTCCGCCGCCGGGATGGTCGCGACGAGGTTGTAATAGTCCCACGGATACTTCGAATCCGCCGGCTTCTTCACCTCGAACAGATAGGCCGGGTGGATCTTGCGGCCGTCGGCGCGGACCGAGCCTTTGCCGAACAGCGGATCGTCGGTCGGCATTTCCTTCATCTTGGCGACGACAGCGCGGCCGTCATGCGGATTGCCGCCGAGTGCTTCCAGCGCCTTGAAGTAATGGATCAGCGAGGAGTAGACGCCGGCCTGGACCATGGTCGGCGGGTTCTTCTTGTACTTTTCGTTGAAGCGCTTGGTGAAGGCGCGGGTCTGGTCGTTCATGTCCCAGTAGAAGGTCTCGGTAAAGTTCAGGCCCTGCGCGACCTTCAGCCCGAGCGAATGAACGTCGGTGATGAACATCAGCATGCCCGCGAGCTTCTGTCCGCCCTGGACGATGCCGAACTCCGCCGCCTGCTTGATCGAGTTGGTGGTGTCGCCGCCGGCATTGGCGAGCCCGATGATCTTGGCCTTCGAGCTTTGCGCCTGCAGCAGGAAGGAGGAGAAGTCGGCGTTGTTGAGCGGATGCTTGACGCCGCCGAGCACCTTGCCGCCGTTGGCGGTGACGACCGCAGCCGTGTCGCGTTCGAGCGCATGACCGAAGGCGTAGTCCGCGGTGAGGAAGAACCAGCTGTCGCCGCCGGATTTCACCAGCGCCTTGCCGGTGCCGTTGGCAAGCATCCAGGTGTCGTAGACCCAATGGATGGTGTTCGGCGAGCACTGTGCGCCGGTGAGATCGGATGACGCCGAGCCTGAGTTCAGATTGACGACGTTCTTTTCCTTGGCGAGGTTGGCAATGGCCAGGCCGACACCGGAGCTCGCGAGGTCGACGAACACGTCGACCTTCTCGACGTCGATCCACTGCTTGCCGATATTGGTGCCGACGTCGGGCTTGTTCTGGTGATCGGCCGCGATCACGTCGATCTTCCAACCCTTGGCGAGCAGGCCGGAATCCTCGACCGCCATCTGCGCGGCGACGGTCGAGCCGGGGCCGCCAATATCAGCGTAAAGGCCGGATTGGTCGCCGAGACTTCCCACCTTGACGACCTTGTCGAGCGTTTGCGCAAACGCGCCGGTGGCAAGCACCAGGCTCGTGGTCATGACCAAGGCTGCAATGGATCGCTTCATCTATCCTCCAGAAATTCTTTTGAACGTTTGTTAGACAACGGAGCCATTATGGCTGGCCTTGGTTCAATCGCCTAGCCGCTGCGATCAAATGTCGTCATTGGCGAATATTCCGCCGTGCGGCGAATTCGCGGGAAGGGCGCTCAGCAATGTGAGGAAACGCGCGTCAGCGCCAGTAATAGCGGATGCCGACATAGACCACGGCGAGGCACGCAAAGATCAGCGCCACCGGAAGCCTTGGTTTTGCGATCGGGCCGGATGCGGCGGGCTTCGGCCGTGGGGGCGGCCGGCGGAATGCGGTGACGTTGCCGGTATCGGTGGCCGGCTCGCTCGCGCGCGAGGGAATTTCCGGCGGCGTTCCGGAGCCGCCCATCTCGGCATAATAGCTCTTGTACATGAGCTGGATGGTGGCCTCGGAGGCGTCCGCTTCGGTCATCCTCGCCAGCAACTGCCGGTAGCTTTCCAGAAAGCTCTGCGCCTCGGCGGGCAGGGCGGAGAAGCCGTTGAGTTTGGCAAGCATTTTCCACGTTGCAAAATCTGCCCTGGCGCGCGTATCGGCGCGTCGTGCGATCAACATATCGGCAGCTTTTGTCGGCATGGTGCGGAGTCGGTTCTTCCCTGTGTGCCGCTTCTGTTTGAAGTTTAAGCGTTGCCGGTGATGAAGAGAAGTGCGCTGATCACATATCCGGTCAGTGTGCGAAGTATCGACGAAATAACATCAAGATTTAGGCCAAGCTGCGCGCCGAGGACCGGCAGCAGGATCAAAAGGCCGAGCAGGATCAGCATCCCGTAGGGTTCCAGCCGCGACAGCGGGTAGCCCAGCACCCGCGGCAGCAGCCCGACGGCGACCCGGCCGCCGTCCAGCGGCGGGATCGGCATCATGTTGAAGATCGCCAGCACGATATTGATCAGGAAAGCATTTTTGAGGTTGTCCGCCGTCCATTTGGCGGCGTCCGCCGGCACCAAGGGTAGGGCATGGAAGGCGAACGCCACGAGCGTTGCCAGGACGATGTTGATGGCGGGGCCGGCCAGCGCCACCCAGACCATGCCGAGCCGGGGATGGTTCAGCTTCCCAAAATTGACCGGAACCGGCTTGGCGTAGCCGAACAGGAACGGCGAATGCGCGATCAGCAGCATCCCCGGCAGAATCAATGTACCGAAAGGATCGATATGCTTGAGCGGATTGAAGCTGACCCGGCCAAGCTGCCAAGCGGTATCGTCGCCGAGCTTGTATGCCACGAAGGCGTGCGCGGCCTCATGGAAGGTGATGGCGATCAGGAGGGGGAGAATCCAGACTGAAATGCCGTAGAGTGAGATGTCCAAGCGGTCTGCCCCGGTTCGCGCGTCGAAGCCGGTAGCCTAGCACGGTGTCGCTACGGGGGAACCGTCTCCTGAAATTGGGGTAAACCGTCGTCGAGCCGTACCCAGTTGATCTTTTCCGAGACCCAGATGTGCTCGGTCGGCGCAAAGGCGTTGCGGTCGTCGAAGGCGGCCAGCGCGACGCCGACCACGGTGCCGTTGGTCCGCCGGGAAAACAGCCGTGTCCCGCAAACCTTGCAGAACACCCGGTCGAGCGCCTCCGAGGAGGGATAGCGCGCGGTGTCGCCCTCGACGACAAGCGCGCGCTGGTCGAACAGCGCGCGGGCAAAGAACGGCGAGCCCATCGCCTTCTGGCAGTTGCGGCAATGGCAGATGCGGACATTGAGCGGCTCGCCCTCGGCCTTGAACCGGACCGCGCCGCACAGGCATCCGCCTTCCCGGATCACGGCCATCTCAATATGTCGCCCGGCCGCCGGAAATGTCGAACACGGCGCCGGTCGAGAACGCGCAGTCCTCCGATGCCAGCCACGCCACCATCGATGCAAGTTCTTCGACGAGGACGAAACGACCCTTCGGAATCTTCGACAGCATGAAGTCGATATGCTGCTGCGTCATCTGGTCGAAGATCGCGGTCTTGGCCGCCGCCGGTGTCACCGCGTTGACGAGAATGTCGTGCTGCGCGAGTTCCTTGCCGAGCGACTTGGTCAGCGCGATCAGGCCGGCCTTCGAGGCCGAGTAGTGCGCGGCGTTCGGGTTGCCTTCCTTGCCGGCGATGGAGGCGATGTTGACGATGCGGCCGTACTTTTGCTGCAGCATCGCCGGCACCACCGCCTTGCAGCAGATGAAGGGGCCGTCGAGATTGATGCGCAGTACCTTGCGCCATTCATCGAGGTCGGTTTCCCACACCGGCTTGTTGACGCCGGCGATGCCGGCATTGTTGACGAGGATGTCGATCTTGCCGAGCGCCTTCAGCGTCTCGTCACGCGTCTTCTCGACCGCGGCGAGATCTGACACGTCGACCTTGAAGGCCGATACCGCCGGGCCGATTTCCTTCGCCGTCTTTTCCGCAAACGGCAGGTCATGGTCCCAGATCGCGACCTTGGCGCCGGAAGCGACGAAGCGTTCGGTAATCGCGCGGCCAAAACCCTGCGCGCCGCCGGTGACGACGGCGCAGCGGCCGTTCAGGTCGATCTTGTTCATCGCAGATTTCCTTTCAATCGTTCATTCGTTGTTCCTCATGGTGAGGAGCGCTCTTGCGCGTCTCGAACCATGAGGCCACAGACGGGCCCGCATCCTTCGAGACGCCGCTTGCGCGGCTCCTCAGGATGAGGGTCGCAGTCAGAGCGTCCAGCCGCCGTCGATGACGTGCGCGACGCCTGTCGTGAACGCGCTTTCATCGCTGGCGAGATAGACGGCGAGCGAGGCGATCTCCTCGGCGGTACCGAGCCGCCCCATCGGCTGCCGCGCGATGAACATCTCGCGCCCGTTGGGGCCTGCGGCGGCGGCGCGATCAAGCATCGATGGGGTTTCGACCGTGCCGGGGCAGATGCAGTTGCAGCGCACGCCCTTGCTGATGAAGTCGGTGGCGACCGAACGGGTCAGCGCCGCGACTGCGGCCTTGGTCGCGCCGTAGACGTAGCGGTTCGGTGCAGCCTTGAAGACGCCCGCAGCCGACGAGATGTTCACGATCGCGCCGCGGCCTTGTTCCAGCATGCCGGGCAGGAACGCGCGGATCGTGCGATGCATCGACTTGACGTTAAGGTCGAAGGAAAAATCAAAGTCGTCATCGGAGCAATCCAGCACGGTGCCGTGATGTACGAAGCCTGCCGCATTGAGCAGGATGTCGGTCTTGCCGGCGCGCTTGGCCATGGCGGCGACGGCTGCGCTGTCACGGACATCGAGTCTCGCCACTTCCGCAATGCCCTCGCTCTTGAGCGCGGCAAGCTTGGCCTCGTCGATGTCGGTGGCGAACACCGTTGCGCCTTCACGCGCAAAGGCGACGGCGCAGGCACGGCCGATTCCGACGGCGGCGGCGGTGACGAAGGCGCGCTTGCCCTTCAGGCGGTCTGACATGGTTTTGGTCCTTGAGCGATTTTGGATTCTTTCTCGGTGTCATACGCGGGCTTGACCCGCGTATCCATCTTCTTCGCAAGAGGATGGATTGCCGGGTCAAGCCCGGCAATGACAGTCCGATTGACTAGTGATTATCCCGCGCCACGCCGACCGTGCCGGCAATGTTCTGATAGCGCGTGGCGAGCTCCATACAGGCGCCGGTGGCCTGCTGGCCGACGGTCGAGCGATAGACTTCCTGCCACGGGGTCTGGTTGGCCGGGTAGGGGAAGCCGCCCTTGTCCTTCAGCTCGGCGCGACGCTTCTTCAACTCGTCGCTCGTGATCAGGATGTTGGCGTCGCCGGTGTTGAGGTCGATGCGAACCTTGTCGCCGGTCCTGAGGATCGCCAGCCCGCCGTCGGCGGCGGCTTCCGGCGAGGCGTTGAGGATCGAAGGCGAGCCCGAGGTGCCGGACTGCCTTCCGTCGCCGATGCACGGCAGTGACAGGATACCGCGTTTGATCAGCGCCGCCGGTGGCTGCATGTTGACGACCTCGGCGCCGCCGGGATACCCGATCGGCCCGGCGCCGCGGATGAACAGCACGCAGTGTTCGTCGATATTGAGCGAGGGATCGTCGATGCGGTCGTGATAGTCCTCAGGCCCCTCGAACACGATGGCGCGTCCCTCGAACGCATTCAGGTCTTTGGGATTGATCAAATAGCGGTCGCGGAATTCCTTTGAAATCACGCTGGTCTTCATGATCGCGGAATTGAACAAATTGCCGCGCAGCACCAGGAAGCCGGCGTCCTTCACCAGCGGCTTGTCGTAGCTCCAGATCACGTCGCCGTCGGGCTTGGGGGCCTCGCGGCAGTTCTCGCCCATGGTGCGGCCGTTGACCGTCACGGCGTCCTCATGGATGCGCTTGTGCGCCATCAATTCGCGCACCACCGCCGGCACGCCGCCGGCGCGATGATATTCCTCGCCGAGATAGAAGCCGGCCGGCTGCATGTTCACCAGCAGCGGGACGTCGTGGCCGTACTTCTGCCAGTCGTCGATCGAAAGCTCGACGCCGATATGCCGCGCCAGCGCGTTGATATGGATCGGCGCATTGGTCGAGCCGCCGATCGCCGAATTCACCGCGATGCAATTCTCGAACGCCTTGCGGGTCAGGACGTCGGAAGGCTTCAGATCCTCCCAAACCATCTCGACGATCCGTTTTCCCGTCTCATAGGCGATCTGGCCGCGTTCGCGGTAGGGCGCGGGGATCGCCGCGCATCCCGGCAACGACATGCCGAGTGCTTCGGCAAGCGAGTTCATGGTCGAAGCGGTGCCCATGGTGTTGCAGTGGCCGACCGAGGGTGCCGAGGACGACACGATTTCGATGAATTCGTTGTAGTCGATCTCGCCGGCGGCAAGCCGTTCGCGTTGCTTCCAGACGATGGTGCCTGATCCGGTGCGCTCGCCGTTGAACCAGCCATTCAGCATCGGTCCACCGGAAAGCACGATCGCGGGCAAATTGACGGTCGCCGCCGCCATCAGGCAGGCCGGCGTGGTCTTGTCGCAGCCGGTGGTCAGCACCACGCCGTCGAGCGGATAGCCGAACAGGATTTCGACCAGGCCGAGATAGGCGAGGTTGCGGTCCAGCGCCGCGGTCGGCCGCTTGCCGGTTTCCTGGATCGGATGCGTCGGGAATTCCATCGCAATGCCGCCGGCCTCGCGAATACCCTCGCGCACCCGGTGCGCCAGTTCGAGATGGTGGCGATTGCAGGGGGAGAGGTCGTTGCCGGTCTGGGCGATGCCGATGATCGGCTTGCCGGATTGCAATTCCGCCCGGGTCAGGCCGTAGTTCAGATAGCGCTCGAGGTAGAGCGCGGTCATTCCCGGATTGTGCGGGTTATCGAACCACTCGAGGGAACGTAGCCTCCGGCCCTTGCCATTGGTGGCGGTCTTGTTGTCGTTGTTTTTCATGGTTTCCTCCCGCACTGCAAACTCGTGGACGGCTTAAATCACGGCAGCGATGCACCATGCCAAGAATATCATCCGCTGCAACGCGCTTGCCTTTTCCGTTTGAGCGTATCCGATCCTAATTCGGCTCAAAAGATAGCGCTACCATTTTCTGCCCGCACGCGATCGCATCCAGATATCGCGACATCACGTGCTTTCCGGCATTGAGCTTTCGCGAACCATCAACTGAAAGCCAAGGTCGATAACCGGCTCCGGCGGGCGCCGGCCCTCGATCGCGTCGATCACCATGGTGACGGCGTGCCGGCCCATTTCATAGCGGTTGGTGCGCACGCTGGAGAGCGAGGGGACAGCGGAGGCGGTGAACTCCAGGTCGTTGAAGCCGACAATGGCCAGATCGCTAGGGACGGCGATCTGCCGGCGCTGGCACTCGAACAGCGTTCCGAGCGCAAGGTCGTCATTGACGCAGAACACCGCATCGATATCGGGCGCTTGCGCAAGCAGGTCGGCGAACAGCGTCCTGCCGAGCGTCACGGTGGTCGGCACCGACGTGGTAACGACAAGGCTAGGGTCGAACAGCGACGCCGCCTTCATGGCATCACGATACCCTTCGAGCCGTCGCTGTACCCGTGGGTCCATTCGCGCGCCGAGAAACCCGACGCGGCGGCGTCCCTGCTCGAGGATGTGCGAAATCGCCGCAAAAGCTGCGTCGTAGTGCGAGAAGCCGACCATCATGTCGACAGGGCTGTCGCCGATCTCCATGATCTGCGTGACCGGGCAATTCATGGACTCCAGGATGGTGCGCGATTCCGTGGTCTGGTTGATGCCGGTGACGATCAAGCCTGCGGGCTTCTGCGCCCGAAACAGGCGCAGCAGCTTTTCTTCCTGCAGGATGCTGTAGCGGGTATTGGCAAGCTGGATGGTGTAGCGGCTGCCTTCGGAGGAATTGTAGATGCCGCGCAACACGTCGGCGAACACGTTGTTGGTGAGGGAAGGGATCACGACGCCGATGACTTCGGTGCGGTGCGAGGCCAGCGCACGCGCGGCGAGATTGGGTACGTAGCCCAGTTCCTTCACGGCGCTATCGACGCGTTCTCGCTTGCTCAACGACAGCGCTTCGGGGTTCCTGAAGAAGCGCGATGCCGTGATTGGGCTGACGCCAGCGAGCTTGGCGACCTCGGTGAGGCGGATTTTGCCAGACTTGGTCTGTTTTCGTCCCATCTTGCGCTCATATCACAACGGATTAGACGTTTGAACAATTATTGACAGCGCTACCATCGGATTGCTAAAAACCGCGAAACTGCGGATGATGATGATGGTTGAATTCGGCTTCCGGCATTAGAGTCGAAAAGAACAGCAGGGCGTCGCCGTTGATCTGTGGCGCCACAAAGCAGAAAAATGAGGGGAGAGACGATGTCGTCGGTACAGATTCGCGACGTGCGGAAGTCGTTCGGCAATTTTGAAGTTTTGCACGGCGTGTCGATTCCGATCGAGGATGGCGAGTTCGTCGTGCTGGTCGGCCCCTCCGGTTGCGGCAAGTCGACCTTGTTGCGGATGCTCGCCGGCCTGGAAAACATCACCTCGGGAACCATTTCGATCGGTGATCGCGTCGTCAACAATGTCCAGCCGAAAGAGCGCGACATTGCGATGGTGTTCCAGAACTACGCGCTCTATCCGCATATGACCGTCGCCGACAATATGGGCTTCTCGCTCAAGCTGCGCGGCGCGAGCGCCGACGAAATCTCGAAAGGCGTTAATCGAGCCGCGGAAATCCTGGCGCTGACGCCGCTGCTCGAGCGCTATCCGCGGCAATTGTCCGGCGGCCAGCGCCAGCGCGTCGCCATGGGCCGCGCCATCGTGCGCGATCCGCAGGTGTTCTTGTTCGACGAGCCGCTCTCCAATCTCGACGCCAAGCTGCGCGTCGCGATGCGCACCGAAATCAAGGAACTGCATCAGCGGCTGAAGACGACAACGGTCTACGTCACCCACGACCAGATCGAGGCCATGACCATGGCCGACAAGATCGTGGTGATGCATGACGGCGTCGTCGAGCAGATGGGCACCCCGCTCGAACTCTACGACACCCCGGCCAACCAGTTCGTGGCGGGCTTCATCGGCTCGCCGGCGATGAACTTCCTCAAGGGCCAGGTGAAGTCGAACGGCAGCGCCGGCTTTGTGGGACCGAATGGCGTCAAGCTGCCGCTGGCGTCGGCGCCGGCCAATTCGGAAGGGCGGCCCGCGGTCTACGGCGTCCGTCCCGAACATTTCACCATCGCCGATGACGGCGCCGAAGCCGAGATCGTCGTGGTCGAGCCGACTGGCTCGGAAACGCAGGTGTTCGCCAAGCTCGGCGGAGAGCAGGTCGTCGCTGTATTCCGCGAACGTCACCAATTCAATCCGGGCGACAAGGTCCGGCTGAAGCCGGACCCGGCGCTCGTGCATCTGTTCGACGAGACAACTGGAAAGAGACTGAATGCCTGAGTGACTACGAAGAGGGCCTAATAACAAAAAGAAGAAACGAGGGCTGAGCAACAACGAAAAAATATTCAAAGGGAGGATGGACTATGCACGACTTTACTCGCCGCACTCTGCTTCAGGGCGGCACCGCGCTGGCGGCGGCCGGCGCACTGACGGGACCGGCACTGCTCGATTTCGCCAAGGCCTGGGCGCAAGCGGCGCCGTGGAAGCCGGAGAAGGGCGCCAAGCTCACGGTGATGCGCTGGAAGCGCTTCGTTCCTGCCGAGGATGAAGCCTTCAACGCCATGGTCGCGGCTTTCAAGACCGCCACCGGCACCGAGATGAACGTGTTCAGCGAGTCCTTCGAGGACGTGCAACCGAAGGCCTCCGTGGCTGCCAACACCGGGCAGGGTCTCGATCTCGCCTGGGGTCTGCACACGCTGCCGCAGCTATTTCCGACCAAAGTGCTGAAGATGAACGACGTCGCCGACTATCTCGGCAAGAAGTACGGCGGCTGGACCGATGCGGCCGCCATCACCTGCAAGCAGGGCAACGACTGGCTCGGCATTCCCGTCGCGACCATCGGCGGCTACATGACCTACCGCAAGTCGGCCATGGAAAAGGCTGGCTTCAAGGAATTCCCGAAAGATTTTCCGGGTTTCCTTGCGATGTGCAAGGCGTTGAAGGCGAACAATACGCCGGCCGGCTTCGCGCTCGGACACGCATCGGGCGACGCCAACGGGTGGCTGCATTGGGTGCTTTGGGGCCACGGCGCCTACACGGTCGACAAGGACGACAAGGTCATTATCAACTCACCCGAGACCGTGAAAGCGCTGGAATATTGCAAGGCGCTTTCCGATACCTTCATTCCCGGCACCGCATCGTGGAACGACGGTTCAAACAACAAGGCATTCTTGTCGGGCGAGCTTTATTGCACGGCCAACGGCATCTCGATCTACGTCGCGGCAAAGGACGACCCGACCAAGAAAGAACTCACCGAGGACACCTATCACGCGTTTATGCCCGTTGGTCCGATCGGCAAGCCGACCGAACTGCAACTCGCGGTTCCAATCCTGGCGTTCAACTTCACCAAGTATCCGAATGCTGCGAAGGCCTTCGTCGCCTTCATGCTGGAAAAGGAAAACTACGACAAGTGGTTGACCGGCGCGCGGGGTTATCTCACCCACACGCTCAACGCCTATGACAACTCGCCGGTGTGGACGGCGGATCCGAAGAACCAGGTGTTCAGCCAGGCCAGCAAGCGCGCGCTGCCGGCCTCGGGCATCGGTAAGGTTGGCGAAAAGCCGGCGACCGCCATCGCGGACTTCCTGGTGGTCGACATGTTCGCCAACTACTGCACCGGCCGCGAAGACGCCAAGGGCGCGATCGCGATTGCCGAACGGCAGTTGAAGCGCATCTATCGCTAACGACGACGGGGCGAGCCGCAAGCGATTGCGGCTCGCCTCTACAAAAACGCGCCTCTACCAAGAGCAGAAGGGGCGGCCGCGCCGCCGACGACATTGCGGGATTTCGCCAATGGCTGACATCGCACTCGAATCCAAGGCCGCCAGACGGCCGATCCGCGAGGCCACCAGGTGGGATCAGCTCAGGGCCAATCGCAACTGGCTCGGCTTCTGGTTCATGCTTCCGGCGATGGCATTCCTGATCCTGTTCCTGGCTTATCCGTTGGGTCTGGGGGTCTGGATTTCGTTCACCGACGCGCGCATCGGGCGGCCGGGCAATTTCGTCGGGATCGAGAATTACGAGTGGCTGTGGGACGACTCGATCTTCTGGCTTTCGGTGTTCAATACGCTGCTCTACACCACGGTCGCGAGTGCCATCAAATTTGCGATCGGTCTCTATCTGGCGCTGCTGTTGAACGAGAACATGCCGTTCAAGGCCATGCTGCGCGCACTGGTGCTGATCCCGTTCATCGTGCCGACCGTACTATCCGCGCTGGCGTTCTGGTGGATCTTCGATTCGCAATTCTCGATCATCTCATGGTCGCTGAAGCAGATGGGGGTGATCACCGAGAACATCAATTTCCTCGGCGATGTTACCTGGGCGCGGATCTGCGTGATCTTCGCCAATATCTGGCGCGGCGTTCCCTTCGTCGCGATCACGCTGCTGGCGGGCCTGCAGACGGTGTCGCCATCGCTTTACGAGGCCGCGACGCTCGATGGCGCGACCGCCTGGCAACGATTCCGGTTCATCACCTATCCGCTGCTGACGCCCATCATCGCGGTGGTGATGACGTTTTCGGTGCTGTTCACCTTCACCGACTTCCAGCTGATCTGGGCGATGACGCGTGGCGGCCCGGTCAATGCCACGCATTTGATGGCGACGCTGTCCTATCAGCGTGCGATCATCGGCGGCGTCCTTGGCGAGGGCGCGGCGATATCGAATGCGATGATCCCGTTCCTGCTGGCGGCGATCATGGTCTCCTGGTTCGGATTGCAGCGCCGCAAGTGGCAGCAGGGTGAAAACAATGACTGATCTGCCAGCGTCGAAACCGGTCGATCTCAAGAAGATCCTGTCGACACCCGCGAGGGACGACCATAGCGTCGGCATGAGTTATCTGGAGTCGCTGCCGCGCCGTCTGGTCACGCTCTATCTGCCGCTGTCGATCATCGTGATCGTGCTGCTGTTCCCGTTCTACTGGATGGCGCTCACCGCCATCAAGCCGGACGAGCAGTTGCTCGATCTCAATACCTACAATCCGTTCTGGACCTGGAATCCGACGTTCAAGCATATCCACAAACTGCTGTTCGAAAGCTACTATCCGCTGTGGCTGTGGAATACGATGTATGTGGCGGTTGCCTCGACAATCCTGTCGATCGTGGCCTCGGTGTTCGCGGCCTACGCGATCGTGCGGCTGCGCTATCGCGGCGCGCAATGGGTCGGCGGACTGATCTTCCTGTCCTATCTGGTGCCGCCGTCGATCCTGTTCATCCCGCTCGCCACCGTGGTGTTTCAGTACGGTCTCTTCGATACCCCGTTCGCGCTGATCCTGACCTATCCGACCATATTGATCCCGTTCTCGACCTGGCTGCTGATGGGCTATTTCAAGACCATCCCGTTCGAACTGGAAGAGTGCGCGCTGATCGATGGCGCCAGCCGATGGCAGATCCTGACCAAGATCGTGCTGCCGCTGGCGATCCCGGGATTGATCTCGGCGTTCATCTTCTGCTTCACGCTGTGCTGGAACGAGTTCATTTACGCGCTGACCTTCCTCACTTCGGTGCAGAACAAGACGGTGCCGGTCGCGATCGTCAACGAGTTCGTCGACGGCGACGTTTATCGCTGGGGGTCGCTGATGGCGGGCGCGCTGGCGGGCTCGCTGCCGCTGGTTATCCTTTATGCCTTCTTCGTCGAGCATTATGTGTCGGCCATGACGGGAGCCGTGAAAGAGTAAGCGCTCGAGGCCCGTGTCGCGCACTAACTCTTGACGCGTTTTCTTCACGCGAACCGGTTCCCACTTCGCTTGAAAACGCTATAGAAGAGTTCGAAAAGGAGACGGGTCTTGCATATTCTTATTCTCGGGGCCGCCGGCATGGTCGGCCGCAAACTGACTGAACGGCTGCTGCGCGACGGCCGCCTCGGCACGCACGACATCACCCGCATGACGCTGCAGGACGTGGTGGCGCCCACCAAGCCTGCGAATGCCTCGATCCCGATCAGCGTCGTGGCCTCCGATTTTGCCGATCCCGGCGCGGCGGAGCCGCTGATCGCGCACCGCCCGGAGGTGATCTTTCATCTCGCCGCCATCGTCTCCGGCGAGGCCGAGGCCGAATTCGACAAGGGCTACCGGATCAATCTCGACGGCACCCGCCACCTGATCGACGCCATCCGCCATGCCGGCGGCGGCTACAAGCCGCGGCTGGTGTTCACGTCCTCGATCGCGGTGTTCGGCGCGCCGTTCCCGGAAAAGATCGGCGACGAATTCTTCCATACGCCGCTGACCAGCTACGGCACCCAGAAATCGATCTGCGAACTGCTGATCAACGACTACACCCGCAAGGGCCTGCTCGACGGCATCTCGATCCGCCTGCCGACGATCTGCGTGCGGCCGGGCAAGCCGAACAAGGCGGCTTCCGGCTTCTTCTCCAACATCATCCGCGAGCCGCTGGCGGGCGAAGAGGCCGTGTTGCCGGTCTCCGAGGACGTCCGGCACTGGCATGCCTCGCCGAAATCGGCGGTCGGTTTTCTGGTCCACGCCGGCACCATGGACCTCGACGCGATGGGGCCGCGGCGTAACCTCAGCATGCCCGGCATGTCGGTCAGCGTCGGCGAACAGATCGCCGCCCTCGACCGCGTCGCCGGCAAGAACGTCACCGCGCGCATCAAGCGCGTACCTGATCCGACCATCATCGGCATCGTCTCCGGCTGGCCGCGCGACTTCGTCACCGACCGCGCGCTCAAGCTCGGCTTCACCACCGCCGAGAAGACGTTCGACGACATCATCCGGATCCACATCGAGGATGAGCTCGGCGGCAAGTTCGCAGGCTGACGTGGCGTCACGTTTCATGAGCAAGGTAGCGTGCATCGGCGAGTGCATGATTGAACTCAAACAGGCCCAAGGGACTGAACCCGGCCTGTTTTCACGCGGCTACGGCGGCGATACGCTCAACACCGCCGTCTATCTCACCCGGCTCGGCGTCGGTGTCGATTACATCACGGCGCTCGGCGACGACAGTCTCAGCGACGAGATGATCGCCGGCTGGGCGGCCGAAGGCGTTGGGACCGGGCGGGTGGCGCGGCTGCCGGGCAAGCTGCCGGGCCTCTACATGATCCAGACCGACGACAAAGGGCGAGCGCCGGTTCTTTCACTGGCGCGACAGCGCCGCGGCCCGCAGCCTGATGGATTTGCCGCAGACGCAGGAGATTCTGGATTCACTGGCGGGCTATCACGTGATCTATCTCTCGGCGATCACGCTCTCGCTGTACGGCCCGGAGGGACGGGGGCGGCTGTTCGCGGCGCTCCAGCGTGCGCGTGAATCGGGTGTGCGTTTTGCCTTCGACACCAATTTCCGCGCCCGTGGCTGGCCCGATCTCGACATCGCACGCGCCGTTTTCCGGGAGGCCTTTGCTACGGCCGATATCGTGCTGGCCTCCACGGAAGATCTGCTGCCGCTCTATCCCGGCGAAAGCACTGAAAACCTGCTGGCGCGGATTCCGGGCGCCGAGGTGGTGTTGAAGCTTTCGGAGCCGGCGAGCATCGTGCGCCTGGAAGGCGTTCCTTATCCGATCAAGGCGAAGCCGGTGGAGGCGCCCGTCGTCGATACCACGGCAGCCGGCGACAGTTTTGCGGCCGCCTACGTGGCCGCGCGTCTGGTGGGCGCCGATCCGATCGAGGCCGCCCGTGCCGGGCATCGCCTCGCCGGCGTTGTGGTATGTCATCCCGGCGCCATCATCCCGCGCGCGGAGATGCCGCCCGGCCTCATCCCGAACCACGCCAATTCTCGCAAGGCATCGCCATGACCGCAGCCACAAGGCAGCAACAACTCGCCGCCATCTTCAAGTCCGCCACGGTCATCCCCGTGCTCACCATCGAACGGGTGGAGGATGCGGTGCCGCTGGCGCGCGCGCTGGTTGCAGGCGGCGTGCACGTGCTGGAAGTCACCCTGCGCACGCCGGTCGCCGCCGACGCCGCCAGGGCCATGATCGCGGAGGTGCCGGAAGCCGTGGTCGGCATCGGTACGATTTTGAACGCCGACGATCTGGCGAGGGCTGTGGCGCTCGGGGCCAAATTCGGCATCAGCCCCGGCGCGACGCCGGAGCTGTTGAAGGCCGCCGCCGCCAGCGACCTGCCGTTTGCGCCGGGGATCGCGACAGCTTCCGAGCTGATGCAGGCGCTGGCGGCCGGCTTCGATCTCGTCAAATTCTTTCCCGCCGAGCAGGCCGGCGGTATCAAGGCACTTCGGGCGCTGGCCGGGCCGTTTCCCAATATCAGGGTCTGCCCGACCGGCGGCATCGGCGAGGCCAATGCCGCGACCTGGCTGGCCGAGCCGAATGTGGTGGCGGTGGGCGGTTCCTGGCTCTGCCCGGCCGCCGACATAAGGTCCGGCAACTGGGCCGGCATAACCGCCATGTGCGAGCGGGCGATGAAATCGCTGAAAGCGGCACCAAGATAGGTTACAAACCGACCGAACCGGAACAGGGAGAACGACCATGACAGCCAGCATCGTGGGGTGGGCGCACACGCCATTCGGCAAGTTCGACGCGGAGACCGTCGAGAGCCTGGTGGTGAAGGTTGCGACCGAGGCGCTGGCCGATGCCGGCATATCGGCCGAGGACGTCGACGAGATCGTGCTCGGGCATTTCAATGCCGGCTTCTCGCCGCAGGATTTTACGGCTTCCCTGGTGCTGCAGGCCGATCCCAAACTGCGCTTCAAACCGGCCACCCGCGTCGAAAACGCCTGCGCTACCGGTTCGGCGGCGGTGCATCAGGGCATTCGGGCGATCGCTGCGGGCGCGGCCAAGATCGTGCTGGTGGTCGGCGTCGAGCAGATGACGCGGACGCCGTCGGCCGATATCGGGCGTTATCTCCTGAAGGCCTCCTACCTGCCCGAGGATGGCGACACCGTCGGCGGCTTTGCCGGCGTGTTCGGCAAGATCGCGCAGGGCTATTTCCAGAAATATGGCGACCAGTCGGACGCGCTGGCGATGATCGCGGCCAAGAACCACAAGAACGGCGTCGCCAATCCCTATGCGCAGATGCGCAAGGATTTCGGCTTCGAGTTCTGCCGCTCCGAGAGCGAGAAGAACCCTTACGTCGCGGGCCCCCTGAAGCGTACTGATTGCTCGCTGGTGTCGGACGGCGCGGCGGCGCTGGTGCTGACGGATTCGGAAACCGCGAAGACCATGGGCAAGGCGGTGAACTTCCGCGCCACCGCGCATGCGCAGGATTTCCTGCCGATGTCCAAGCGCGACATCCTGCAATTCGAAGGCTGCACGGTGGCCTGGCAGCGCGCGCTGGCGCAGGGCGGCCTACAGCTCTCCGATCTGTCCTTTGTCGAAACCCATGATTGCTTCACGGTTGCCGAACTGATCGAATATGAAGCGATGGGCCTGACGCCGCGCGGGCAGGGCGCCCGCGCCATCAAGGAAGGCTGGACCCAGAAGGACGGCAAGCTGCCGGTCAATCCATCCGGCGGCCTCAAGGCCAAGGGCCACCCGATCGGCGCCACCGGCGTCTCCATGCATGTGATGAGCGCGATGCAGCTCGTCGGCCAGGCGCCCGAGGGCATGCAGCTCAAGAACCCCAAGCTCGCCGGCATCTTCAACATGGGCGGCGCGGCGGTGGCGAACTACGTCTCCGTGCTGGAGCCTGCGAAGTAACACGAACTACGCCGTAGGGTGGGCAAAGGCGCTTGCGCCGTGCCCACCATCTATCACCGATCAAGCTGCTTGATGGTGGGCACGCTTCGCTTTGCCCACCCTACAATTCATCGGAGCGTGCATCATGAGCGACGAAAGTTCGTTGTCATCGGCAGAACTCAACGATCGGATCAGGATTCTGGAAGACAACATCCGGCAGTTGATCGAACAGGCTGCCGCCGCCTCCGGCGAACGGAACGAATCCCGTATCGCTGACCGGCTCAGCCAGCAGAATGAAGAGCTGGACAGGCTGACCCGGGAGCGCGACGCCAGATCGAAGAAGTAGCCGCCATCGCGCGCATACGGCCATACGCTGGGCGCGCCTTGATCTTCGCAAGTGCCTGCCGTTACTTGGTCCTCACAACAATGCGTGGCCGGTTGGCCGCATATCGGGGAGCAGGCTGATCCATGGGACCATTAGAGGGCATCAAGGTCATCGACATGACGACCGTGCTGATGGGGCCCTATGCCACCCAGATGCTCGGCGATTACGGCGCTGACGTCATCAAGGTGGAATCGCTCGATGGCGACGTGACGCGGCAGATCGGGCCGACCCGTCATCCCGGCATGGGGCCGGTGTTCCTCAACACCAACCGCAGCAAGCGCTCGATCTGCCTCGACCTGAAGAAGCCCGCCGGGCGCGAGGCGGTGTTGCGGCTGATCAAATCCGCCGACGTGCTGGTCTACAATGTGCGCCCGCAGGCGATGGCGCGGCTGAATCTCGGTTACGACGTGGTGTCGAAGATCAACCCGCGGCTGATCTATGCCGGCGTGTTCGGCTTCGGCCAGGACGGGCCCTATGCGGCAAAACCCGCCTATGACGATCTGATCCAGGGCGCGACGGCGTTGCCGGCGCTGATGGCGCAGACCGCCGACGGCGTGCCGCGCTATGTTCCCAATGCCCTCGTCGACCGCATCGTCGGGCTCACGGCGGTGGGCGCGATCTGCGCCAGCCTGGTCGATCGCGATCGCACCGGCCGCGGCCAGCGCGTCGATATCCCGATGTTCGAGACCATGGCCGGTTTCGTGATGGGCGATCACATGGGCGGTCTCACCTACGAGCCGCCGCTCGACAAGGGCGGCTATGCCCGTCATCTGTCGCCCGACCGGCGGCCCTACAAGACCTCGGACGGCTATATCTGCGTGATCGTCTACAACGACAAGCAGTGGCAGAATTTCTTCGATGCCACCGGGCGCGACGACCTCCGCACCAATCCGAAATTTGCAACCTTCGCCGGCCGCGCCACCAACATCGATGTGGTCTATGCCGAACTGGCGCGTATCCTCGAAACGAAAACCACCGCCGAATGGTCAAAGATCCTGGAGAAAGCCGACGTGCCGGTCATGCCGATGCATGATCTCGAAAGCCTGCTCGACGATCCCCATATCGTCGCGACCGATTTCTTTCCGGTCATCGAGCATCCGACCGAGGGTCGGATCCGCAACATGCGGCCTTCGGCACGGTTTTCGGAAACGCCGGTCGAGACCAAGCGGCTGGCGCCGCGCCTGAGCGAGCACAGCGCCGAAATTCTGCAGGAGGCTGGCTTCTCGCCGGATGAGATTGCCGCTCTGGTAAGCGACGGCGTCACCAAGGCCGCGTCAAATACGTAAGGACGAGATAGATGGATTTTGCGCTGTCGGCCAACCAGGAATCGATCCGCGACGCGATCGAAAAAATCTGTTCGCGCTTCGACGATGCATACTGGCTGAAAAAGGACAAGGAGGGCGGCTATCCGGCCGACTTCCACCGCGCGCTGGCGGATGCCGGATGGCTCGGCATCTGCATCCCCGAGGAGTATGGCGGGTCGGGGCTGGGCATCACGGATGCTGCGATCATGATGCGGACGATTGCGGAATCGGGCGCCGGCATGTCCGGCGCATCCGCCGTGCATATGAACGTGTTCGGGCTCAATCCCGTGGTCGTGTTCGGCACCAAGGAACAGTGCACGCGGATGCTGCCGCCGATCATCGACGGCCGTGACAAGTCGTGCTTCGCGGTCACCGAACCCAACACCGGGCTCAACACCACGCAGCTAAAGACCCGCGCGGTGCGCAAGGGCGACAAATACATCGTCAATGGCCAAAAGGTCTGGATTTCCACTGCGCAGGTCGCCAACAAGATCCTGCTGCTGGCGCGCACCACGCCGCTGGAAGAGGTGAAGACGCCGACGCAGGGCTTGAGCCTGTTCTACACTGACTTCGACAAGAAGCGCGTCGCCGTGCATGAGATCGAAAAGATGGGCCGCAAGCCTGTCGACTCCAATGAATTGTTCTTCGAGAATTTCGAGATCCCGGTCGAGGATCGCCTCGGCGAGGAAGGCCGCGGCTTCGAATACATCCTGCACGGCATGAATCCCGAGCGCATCCTGATCGCGGCGGAAGCGGTGGGTCTCGGCCAGATCGCGCTGTCGCGGGCGTCGGCCTACGCCAAAAATCGCATCGTGTTCAACCGCCCGATCGGCATGAACCAGGGCATCCAGCATCCGCTGGCCAAGAACTGGATGGAGCTGGAAGCCGCGTGGATGATGGTGCTGCGCGCGGGCTGGCAATACGACCAGGGCATGCCATGCGGCCCGGCCGCCAATGCCGCAAAATATCTCGCCGCCGAAGCCGGCTTCCACGCCTGCGAGCAGGCTGTCATGACGCATGGCGGCTTCGGTTACGCCAAGGAATATCACGTCGAGCGCTATTTGCGGGAATCGCTGATCCCGCGCATCGCGCCGATCAGCCCGCAGCTCATTCTCAGCTTCATCGCCGAGAAGGTGCTGGGTCTGCCGAAGTCGTATTGATGGCGAAGGTAATCCCAGATCGTCATTCCGGGGCGTCGCGAAGCGACGAACCCGGAATCCATTGTGCAGCATGCGACGGCGGTGAAATGGATTCTCTGATGTGCAATTGCACATCATAGTTCGCGCTCCGCGCGCCCCGGAATGACGAGGAGGCACGACCATGAGCTTCATCACCGGCGTCGGACTGACGTCCTATGGCAAGCACGAGGGCTCGTCCTCGCTCGATCTCATGAGCAAGGCGGCCGAACTCGCCATTGCCGATGCCGGGCTGAAGCGATCCGAGATCGACGGCATTCTCTGCGGCTATTCGACCGTCTCGCCGCACATCATGCTGGCGACGGTGTTCGCCGAGCATTTCGGCATTCAGCCATCCTATGCGCACGCCGTGCAGGTCGGCGGGGCCACCGGTCTCGCCATGACCATGCTGGCGCATCATCTGGTCGACGCCGGCGTCGCAAAACATGTGCTCGTGGTCGGCGGTGAAAATCGCCTCACCGGGCAGAGCCGCGACGCCTCGATCCAGGCGCTGGCGCAGGTCGGTCACCCCGATTACGAGGTGACCTTGGGGCCGACGATCCCGGCCTATTACGGCCTCGTCGCCTCGCGCTACATGCACGAATATGGCGTGACCCAGGAAGACCTCGCCGAATTCGCGGTGCTGATGCGCGCCCACGCCTTGACCCATCCCGGCGCGCAGTTTCACGAACCGATCACCGTCGCCGACGTGATGGCTTCAAAGCCGGTGGCGATGCCGCTCAAACTTTTGGATTGCTGCCCGGTGTCCGATGGCGGCGCGGCGTTCGTGGTCAGCCGCGAGCCGACCGGCGCGACTGGCGTTCGTGTGCGTGGCTGCGCACAGGCCCATACCCATCAGCACGTCACGGCGGCGCCCGCCTTGAGCGAACTCGGCGCCGAAATCGCGGTTGCCAAGGCCAAGGCCGCGTCCGGTCTCGCGATATCTGATGTCCGTTATGCCGCGGTCTACGACAGCTTCACCATCACGCTGGCGATGCTGCTGGAAGACCTCGGCCTTGCCGGGCGGGGCGAGGCGGCGGCGCGGGTGCGGGCAGGGCATTTTGGCCGCGACGGCGCCATGCCGCTCAACACCCATGGCGGGCTCTTGAGCTACGGGCATTGCGGCGTCGGCGGCGCGATGGCGCATCTGGTCGAGACGCATTTGCAGATGACGGAGCGCGCCGGCGCCCGGCAGGTCCGCGACGCCTCGATCGCGCTGCTGCATGGCGACGGCGGCGTGCTGTCGTCGCATGTCAGCATGTTTCTGGAGCGGGTGCGATGAGCGACAAACTGGCGGACTGGACCAAGGGGGCCGAGGCCATCGTCTATCAAACCTGCGGTGCGTGCGGGAAGGTGCAGTATTTCGACCGCCGTTTCTGCGCCGCCTGCGGTGCGCCGGATCCGGCACAGAAGCGCGCCAGCGGAACCGCGACGGTGTATGCGACGTCGCTGGTGTGCCGCGCCGCGACGCCGGAGACGCGCGCGCATGTTCCCTACAATATCGTGCTGGTCGATGCGGACGAAGGCTTTCGCATGATGGCCCACGGCGACAACGATCTTGCGATCGGTGACAAGGTCACCGCAAGCTATCGGTCGTTTGCGGGAAGGTTGGTGCCGTACTTCGAGAAAACATGAGTCTCCGACACAAAATGTTCACGCTACGAAGCAACCCAGAATTACGCGGAACAGGTGAAAATCTGAGTGCTTCGACGCGTCAACATTCAGTGCCAGTAGAACACGACGCTGGCGATAACGAGCATTGCCGTTACCGCCATCATCTGCGCAAACGCTTCCGAGGCCGCCTTTTTGGTGGCTTCCTTCATGCCTAACTCCCTAGACTTGGGCATGAGTCATCAATGCCCGCGAAGGCTTGATGGCTCAGTTGGATTTTTACTCGGAACGCCCCGCGACGAGTATTCGCTCTTTTGAGTCCCCACTCAGCGAATATCGACAGTGCTGAGAATCGACCAGCATTGAGGCCGCAATTTGGCTCGTTCGCAGCCGGTTTGTGCGCGAGAAAGGGAGTTTTTTGGCGCGGCTCGAACCGGCGGAACGCATGCCCGAGCCTGCGCCGGCGCCATTTCGGCGGTTGATCAGCCTCCTGCTGCGGTGCATGATCCCACTGTCAACAAATCAGAAAATCCCCAAACCCCAAGGTGATGAATGGCCCGCGTCGAATACAGCGATCCCGCCAAGCACAACGACCGCACCCGCGAATTGCTGGGCAAAAACCGCAATGCCAACATCTTTCGCATGATGGCGCATTCGCCGAGCTATCTCGAACAATACTGCCGGCTGGGCGGGGCCATCAGGCACAAGGGCGAACTGGACCCGATCGTGCGCGAACTCGCCATCACCCGCACTGGCATCCTGTGTGAGGCGCCCTACGAAATCGTCGCCCACAAGCGGATCGGCAAGAACGTTGGCGTCACCGACGAGCAGAACGAGGCGCTGGAGAACTGGGAGGCGGCGAAATGCTTCAACGATGTGCAGCGCGCCGCGCTTGCCTTCACCGATGAAATCGTCCGGCGTCACAAACCGACGGACGCGACCTTCAACGCCATTGCTTCGAAACTGACGCCGGCAGCGCTGGTCGAACTGCAGCTCTCGGTCGGCTTCTACATCATGACGTCGAAGTTTCTGGAAACGTTTGCCGTCGATCTGCAGCCGGTAACGGAAGTGGTGGGCTGATCGGCGGGCTAGAGCCTCTTCGGGCTCTGATTGAATCAGAGCCGGGCTCTAGAATTCTTGGTTGACGCGTTTTCTTGCCGCGAACTGGTTTCCACTTCGCTCGAAGACGCTTTAGCCTCAGCCCACAGGCCCGTATCGTCGCAGCGCCTCCAGCGTCAATCCCTTGCCGACGGCGCCGAAGATGTCACCTTCGACGACCCGGGCCGACGGCACGGCCTTGGTGATGGCCTTGTGGACGTGAGCGAGTTTCACCGAGCCACCGGTCAGGAACACGGCGTCGATATCGCCCGCAGGCAATCCCGCCTGAACAAGGCAGTTGTTGATTCGCGCCGCGATGCGATCGGCCAGCTGCTTGGTATGGCTGACGAGATCGGGGCGGCTGATATCAGCGCCAAGACCGGGGGCAACCCATTCCAGCGGGATATCCGCCCGGCGCTTCTCGGACAGGGCGATCTTGGCCTCTTCGACTTCCATCGCCAGCGTGTGGCCGCGCTGTTCGTCGACCACGCGGATCAGCCGGTCGATAAGTTCCGGCTCGCTGGCTTCCTGCCGCACCTGGCGGATATCGGCCATCACGCGCGGCTCATACATGCGGTTGATGCTCGACCAGGTGGCGAGGTCGTGGAAGTAGCTCGACGGCACGTCGAGCCCGGGACGCTTCATGGCGCTGCGGAATCCGAACAGCGGCATCACTACCCCGAGGCTGAGCTGACGGTCGAAATCGGTCCCGCCGATGCGCACGCCGTCATTGGCGAGAATATCGGCCGCGCGATCGGCCTTGCCGTGCCGCGCGGGGCCCAGACGCACGATCGAAAAGTCGGAGGTGCCGCCGCCGATATCGGCGATCAGTGCGACTTCCTCGGATGTGATCTGCCGCTCATAGTCCAGCGCCGCGGCGATCGGTTCGAACTGAAAGGTGACCTCGTCAAAGCCGATCCCCCGCGCAATTATCCGCAGCGTTTCCTCCGCCTTGCGATCGGCGTCCGGCGCATTGTCGACGAAGTGAACCGGCCGGCCGTGAACGACATGACGCAGTTCATGGCCCGTAGCCTGTTCCGCGCGGCGTTTGACCGCACCGAGGTAATAGGCGATCACGTCGCGAAAGCTCACGCGTTCGCGTCCGAGCCGGGTGGTTTCGTCGATCAGCGAGGTTCCGAGCACCGACTTGAGGCTCCGCATCAGCCGGCCAGGCGCGCCTTCGACATAGGCTTCCACAGCCCTGCGGCCGATCAAGACGGCGCCATCGACTTCATAGAAGATTGCGCTGGGAATCGTGGTCTCAGCCGCCTCCAGCGCCACCAGAACGGGCGCCTGACCCTCGATGGTGCCAAGCGTCGTGTTCGATGTTCCAAAATCAAGGCCGCAGATCGACATGGGTACTCCCAAGGGGAGCGTCCGTTTACACATTACAACGCCATCGATCCACCTTTATCTTGTGTCATCGCAACTGGTTGTTCGCACATATTGAATTGTTCGATTAAGGCCATCCACAGATCAATTTGTTTCTCGCGACGCCTTGATGAAATAATCTGCGATGGTCCATAAGCGGCCTCCGGCGGCGAGGGCGATTCACCCGCTGCCCTGGTTCGGGAAAGATTTGGCCGTGGCAAATATCAATCGACAGATCGCGGAAGAACTCGGCGTTCGCGAGCAGCAGATCTCGGCGACCGTCGAATTGCTCGACGGCGGCGCCACCGTGCCGTTCGTGGCGCGCTACCGCAAGGAAATCACCGGCGGACTCGACGACGCGCAATTGCGCACGCTGGAAGAGCGGCTGACTTACTTGCGCGAACTCGAGGAACGCCGGGTCGCGATCCTCAATTCGGTCCGCGAGCAGGGCAAGCTCGACGCCGCGCTGGAAGCCGCCATCATGGCGGCCGACAGCAAGGGGCGGCTGGAAGACATCTACCTGCCGTTCAAGCCGAAGCGCCGCACCAAGGCCGAGATCGCCAAGGAAGCCGGGCTCGAGCCGTTGTCCGAACTGTTGCTGACGCAGCCGCAGAACGACCCGCAGGTGGTCGCCGCGACCTTCGTCGACGCCGAGAAGCAGGTGGCTGATGTCGCAGCAGCGCTCGAAGGCGCGCGTGCGATCCTGGTGGAGCGCTTTGCCGAGGATGCCGACCTGATCGGGCGCTTGCGCGAAGACATGTGGTCGAACGGGGTGATGACATCCAGCCGTGCGCAAGGGCAAGAAGACCGAAGGCGAGAAGTTCAAGGACTATTTCGAGTACAACGGAGCCCTCCAAAAGCTGCCGTCGCACCGCATTCTCGCGCTGTTTCGGGGCGAGAAGGAAGAAATCCTCGAGCTGCAGATGTTGCCCGATGCGAAGTCCCGATCGCCGACGTGCCGAGCGCGTATGAACTCAAGATCATGCAGCGCTTTGCGGATTACCGA
Organism: uncultured Alphaproteobacteria bacterium; assembly: GCA_963840465.1. GTDB lineage: Bacteria > Pseudomonadota > Alphaproteobacteria > Rhizobiales > Xanthobacteraceae > Bradyrhizobium. The sequence continues at coordinate 55,348 of CAWIZF010000055.1, forward strand.
TCAGGGCCGCCCGGGCGACCGCTGGCTGATCGAGACCGCGCGCTGGGCCTGGCGCACCAAGATCCAGGTGCATCTCAATATCGACCTGCGGATGCGGCTGTGGACGGCGGCGGAGACCGAGGGCGTGCGGGTGTTCGCCTCGAATTTGCGCGACCTGCTTGCTGGCCGCGCCGGCCGGTGCGCGCGTGACCATGGGGCTCGATCCCGGCTTCCGCTCCGGCGTCAAGGTCGCCGTCGTCGATGCGACGGGCAAGGTGGTGGCGACCACCGCGGTCTATCCGCACGAGCCGCAACGGCAATGGGACGCGGCGCTGGCGACATTGGGCAAGCTCGCGGTCGCGCACCGCGTCGACCTGATCGCGATCGGCAACGGCACCGCCTCGCGCGAGACCGACAAGCTGGCGACCGAACTGGTCAAGCTGCTGCCGGACCTGAAGATGTCGAAGATCGTGGTGTCGGAGGCCGGCGCGTCGGTCTACTCCGCCTCGGCTTTCGCGTCCGAGGAATTGCCGGAGCTCGACGTCACCCTGCGCGGCGCGGTGTCGATCGCGCGGCGGCTGCAGGATCCGCTGGCCGAACTCGTCAAGATCGATCCGAAGGCGATCGGCGTCGGGCAGTATCAGCACGACCTCGGCGAAACCAAACTGGCGCGCTCGCTCGATGCCGTGGTCGAGGACTGCGTCAACGCCGTCGGCGTCGATGCCAACACGGCGTCCGCGCCGCTGCTGGCGCGGGTGTCGGGCATCGGCGCAGGGCTGGCGCAAAGCATCGTGCAGCATCGCGACGCCAACGGGCCGTTCAAATCGCGCAAGGCGCTGAAGGAAGTGCCGCGGCTGGGACCGAAAGCGTTCGAGCAGTGCGCCGGATTCCTGCGCATCAACGGCGGTGAAGACCCGCTCGATTCGTCCGGTGTGCATCCCGAGGCCTATCCGGTGGTGCGGCGGATTCTGGCTGCATCCAAGAGCGACATCAAGGCGCTGATCGGCAATGCCGAGATCGTGCGCCAGCTGAAGCCGCAGGCCTTTGTCGACGAGACGTTCGGTCTGCCCACGGTTACCGACATCCTGCGCGAGCTGGAAAAGCCCGGCCGCGACCCGCGTCCGGCGTTCAAGGCCGCGGTGTTCAAGGAAGGCGTCGAGGAGATCAAGGACCTCAAGCGCGGCATGATCCTGGAAGGCACGGTGACCAACGTCGCGGCGTTCGGCGCCTTCGTCGATATCGGCGTGCACCAGGACGGGCTGGTGCACATCTCGGCGATGTCGAAGACCTTCATCAAGGACCCGCGCGAGGTGGTGAAGCCGGGCGACATCGTCAAGGTCAAGGTGCTGGAGGTCGAGGTCGCCCGCAAGCGCATCGCGCTGACGCTGCGGCTCGATGACGAAATCGGCGACAAGGGCCCCAAGCTGTCGGAAGGCAAGATGCGCGAATATTCCAAGGCGTCGATGACGTCATCCGCGCCGCGCAAGGCGCAGGAGCAGGGCGGCGCACTGGCCGAAGCCCTGCGCCGTGCGGCCGAGAAGAACGGGCGGGGCAAGGCGGGGTAGGCAGAGCGCCTGGCCGCCGGTGGCTTCATCCTTCGAGACGCATCGCGGCGCGATGCTCCTCAGGATGAGGTCTGACAGAGTGCCCGCAGAAATCGTAGGGTGGGCAAAGGAGCGAAGCGAGTGCCCACCATCTCTCACCGAACGCGGTGCGAAATGGTGGGCACGCTGCGCTTTGCCCACCCTACGCCTGCGAGACCCTCATGGTGAGGAGCCCGGCAACGCCGGGCGTCTCGAACCATGTGGCCCGAGATCAGCCCGACGTCAGCAGGTTCAGCTTGGCATTCGCCAGGATCAGGCGATCGGCCAGCAATTGCGCGAGATTGCGCATGATCCGCTCGCCGGCGTGCGGATGCTGCTTTCGGAATCGCTCGAAATCGCGGAGCGGGATTTCGTAGGCGGTCGCCGCCATATCGGCCAGCACGTCGGCCGAGCGGCGCGGCTCCAACAGCGCCATCTCGCCGAACGGCATTCCCGCCGTCAGCGTCGCCAGGCGGATGCCGTCGGGCAGGGTGACATGCACCACGCCGCTCCTGAGAAAGAACAGTGAATCGGCGGGATCGCCGGCGGCGATGATCTTTTCGCTCGCCTGATAGGTCCGGATCGAAGCGAGCGAGGCGAGATCGGTCAGTTCCTCGTCCGTCAGCCCCGCCAGCAGCGCCTGTTCGGAGAGTGTCGGTCGCCTCGAAGAAATCGATCGCGCCGCCGTAACGATAGACCACCTGATCTTCCGCCCATTCGATGGCGGCATCGAGCAGATAGTAGTTGCGGATGTTGCTGAGCCCTTCCGTCCATTCCCCGATCATCTTCCATTCCGGCGACGATCGCCTGATGCCGGACAGGATCACGGTGACGTGGTGGGCCGCGAGTTCGCGGAATTCCTCGGCGAGCAGGCGGGTGCCGGCGCGGGTCATGGCCGTGACGCGGCGCAGGTCGAAGATGACGAGCTGCGGCCGCGGCTTGGCCGCGATCTGCCGCGAGACGTAATCGACATTGGAGAACGACAGCGTGCCGACCAGCTCGATGACGCGAACGTCCTGGTGATGCGCGGCGAGGATGTTCTGTTCGTGTGCGCGCCGCACGCGCCGCGACGGGCTGTTGCCGATGTCGTAATCGGCGATGATGCTGTTGCGCGCGTCGTCGCTGCGGTTGAGCATATGCAGGTCGTAATGCGACGACAGCGCCTCGCAGACCTTGATGCCGCGCACGCTGTTGCCGTGCTTGTCGAGCTTCGGCGAATAGCTGCCGAGCCCGAGCCGCGCCGGCAGCGCCGCAAGGATGCCGCCGCCGACGCCGCTCTTGGCGGGGATGCCGACCCGGTAGATCCATTCGCCGGCGTAGTCGTACATGCCGGAGCTCGTCATGACGGAGAGCGTCCGCGAGATGGCATAAGCGCTCAGCACCTGTTCGCCGGTCACCGGATTGATGCCGCGGTTGGCGAGGGTGGCCGCCATGACCGCGATATCGCGCGCCGTCACCAGGATGGCGCATTGCCGGAAATAGACCTCCAGCACCGCCGCCACGTTGTCCTTGATCACGGCGTTGGTGCGCAGCAGATAGCCGATCGCCCGGTTGCGGTCGCCGGTCAAGCTTTCGGAAGCAATAGACGGCGTCGTCGACGTCGAGATCGCGCCCGGCAAACCGGCCCAGCGCCTGCCTGATATAGTCGAATGCGGCGTCGCCCTTGGCCTCGTGGATCAGGCCGGAGCAGGCGATCGCGCCGGCATTGACCATCGGGTTGAAGGGATGGTTCTCGGCGTTGAGGCGGATCGAGTTGAAGGGATCGCCCGACGGCTCGACGCCGATGACGCTTTCGACCCGCGCCGCACCGAGCGTATCCAGCGCCAGCGCGAACACGAACGGCTTTGACATCGACTGGATGGTGAAGGGAATCTGGGTGTCGCCGACCTCGTAGACATGGCCGTCGAGGGTGGCGAGGCTGATGCCGAAATGGGCAGGATCGGCCTTGCCGAGTTCGGGGATGTAGTTGGCGACCGCGCCGCTGGTCTCAGGCGGCGAAATCCGCGTGGCACGCGTTCAGGAACCGCAGCAAGGGCGGTTTCGAGCTGGTCCAGGCAGCGGGGCCGGCGTTAAGCGGAGGAGGCGACTGTTTCATCGCCTCCTGTTGTGCAACGCAATCAGGGTGCGCGCAACTGGTTCGGCACCAGGGCCTGGCGGCGTATCAGGACCAGCGCGACCAGGACGGTCGGGATCAGGATCGCCAATCCGAGCGACGTGACCTGCCATTGCGAGAGCGGCATGATCCCGCCGCCGGGCGTCGCCACCACGAATCCGCCGATCACGAGCAATACCCGCAGCGGCCATTCCAGCGCGCCGGCGCCACGGAGGTCGCCGACAAAGGCCTGATAGCCCTGAATGCCGCCGCAGATGAACAGCGTGCCGAAGCCCGCCAGCGCCATCAGCCCGAGCGCTTCGAGATACGGGCTTGGTCCCTGCAGCACCAGCGCCGGGTTCAGCACGAAGAAGAACGGAATGAAATAGATGATGCTGCCGACCCACATCGATTCCCATCCCGTCTTCATCGCCGGCGAGCCGGCAATGCCGGCCGCGGCAAAGGAGGCGATGGCGACCGGCGGCGTGATCGAGGACAGCATGCCCCAGTAGAAGATGAACATGTGCACGGCCATGCGGTTGAGGCCGAGCTTTTCCAGAGCGGGCGCCACCAGGATGGCGAGGAAGATGTAGCAGGCCGTCGTCGTCAGCCCGAGCCCGAGAACGAGGCTGGTGAAGGCGCACATCACGAGCAGCATCAACGCATTGTCGCCGGCGATCCGCAACAGATCGTTGGCGAGGCTGGAGACGACGCCGGTCATCGAGAACGCGCCGATCAAGAGGCCGCAGCCGGCCAGGATGCCGACCAGCTCGACGAAGGTGCGGCCGTTGACCTCGAGGAACTTGTTGATGGTCGAAAGCGTCCAGCGCGTGTCCTTGGAGAACAGCTGGTTCAGAACCAGCAGCAGCGCGGTCGCGTAGAACGGCGCGTGGCTCTCGCGCTTGAAATACAGCAGCATCACGATCAAAAGCGCGATGACGAAGATGTAGTACCATCCTTCCTTGATGGTGTCCCAGACCTTCGGCAGCTCGGCGCGCGGAATGCCCTTCAGCCCGTGGCGCGCGGCATAGGAATCCACCTGCATGAACAGGCCGATGTAATAGAGCGCCGCCGGAATGATCGCAGCGAGCGCGACGTCGGCGTAGCTGACGTTGAGGAACTGCGCGATCACGAATGCGGTCGCGCCCATCACCGGCGGCGCCAGCACCGCGCCGGTCGACGCGCAGGCCTCGATCGCGCCGGCATAGGAGGCGCGGAAGCCGCTCTTCTTCATGACCGGAATGGTCATGGTGCCGGCGGTCAGCACGTTGGAGATGATCGAGCCGGACATCATGCCGAGCAGGCCGGAGGCAAAGATGCAGACTTTCGCGGCGCCGCCGCGGAAGGTGCCGCACAGCGCAAAGGCGATGTTGATGAAGAATTTTCCGGCGCCCGTCATCATCAGCGCGGTGCCGAACACCAGAAAGCCGATCACGGTGTCGGCGAAGGCCTGGATCGGAATGCCGAGCAGGCTTTCGCCCGACAGCACGTGATAGGAGGTTGCCTGTTCGAGCGTCGATTGGGTGCCGCGGAACGGTCCCAGCCAACTCGCGTCGGCAAACAGCGGATAAACCGTAAACGGCAGCACGCTGAGCAGCAGGCTCCAGCCGCCGGTGCGCCGCAGCGCCTCCATCAGCACCGCCCACATGATGAGGCCGGCGACGATCACGGGCGTCGGCGCGCCGCCGAATTCCCAGCCGGCTTCCGCCGCCTTGCGGACGCTGCGCATCAGCAGAATGGCGCAGGCGAAAGTGGCGACGAAAAGCAGGATGTCATACCAGGGAATTCGATCGAGCGGCGCGCTCTCGGTTCCCGGAAAGATCAGGAACGTGAACGGCAGCATCAGCGCGATCAGCAGATAGAAATACTCGGTGTTGAGCTGGGTATAGCCGATGAAGAAGCGCAGCGAGAATTGCTGGTTGATGCACAAAAGGATGGTGACCGCGGTCGCGATCACCAGCGCCCAGCGCCAGGCGCCACGCAAGGAGCGCACCCGCGTGACTTCGGCTTCCTGCATGTTGGCATGCGGGTCGTCGAACTCAATTCGCTGTGCCGGCGCGACGACGGTATCGCTCGCTGAAGGTGACATTGTTTCCCCCGAGACGGTGTTCGCCTTCGATTTTTGGCGAGCGAAGACGGGCTATTCGAAGCCGTTCGGCATATTCGCCTTGGTCAGCGCCGCAGCGCGCGCCTTCATCCAGCCCTCGAGAAACGCCTTGTCATCCGACGGCGGGTTGGACTTGCCGTAGTCCGTCCACGCCGTCGCCAACACCTGCTGGCGCTTGAGCAATACCTTGTTATGGGCGTCCTGTTCGTCGCTCCACTGTCCGGCTTCCTTCAGGGCCCTGGCTGCGCCCGGATGAACCGGAACCACCCAGTTCTTGGTCTGCCGGTCAGCAGCGAGACCGGGCGCGCCCGGCGCGGAATCCTTATAGGCGTCGTAGCCCGTGATCATCGCCTTGGTGATGGAATAGACCTCGTCGGCGGGCAGCGATCCATAAGACACGAAGATCGGGTAGGGGTAGTTGCCGAGCTCGATCGGCTTGTCCTTGGAGATGCCGGCACCGCAGGTCGCGACGTGCGGGAAGAAGAACGAGCCAACCTTTTTCACGCGCTCCCAGCCGGCCTTGTCGCTGGCGGGCAGGGGCGGCCAGACGATGCCGCGCGGCGATGTCTCGAGTTCCTTTGCCGGGCCGGTGATGGTGGTGGCGAAGGCGGCATCGACGTCGTTGTTGACCATGCCCTTCCACATCGCGCCGTAGCTCGAGAACTCGACGATCTTGACGTCGCTTTGCTTGAGGTCGCCGAACGCCAGGATCGCGAGCGCGTTCTGGTTCAGCGCCGGCGAACCGACCACGAAGCCGACGCGCTTGCCCTTGAGCTGCTTGATCTCGGTCACGCCGGTATCCTTGGCGACGCCGAGCGAGCCGGCATTGCAGTCGACCGAGGACAGCACGAGTTGCAGGGCTTGCGGACCCCATTCCTTGGTGCCGAATTCGAACACGCCTTCCTGGGCGAAATAGGTGCCGGAGCCCATCGCGGACATCGCCGCGCGCTTGGCGCGCAGCGGCGCCAGTCGCGCCACGTCGTTGCCGGCCGGCAGCACGCGCACGTCGGTGCCGTATTTGTCCTTCATCATCTTGCCGACGCCGACGGCGATGTTGAAGCCTGCGGTGCCGGTGTCATAGGCGGTGACCACCATGGTCGGCGGCAGCTTGACGTCTTCGGCGTATGCCGCGGACAAGGCCAGCAGCGAAATGCTTGCAAGGGCGGTTGGCGCGAGCGCCTTCAAGCGATCAATCATAGTTTTCCCCTCGGATGTTTTTCACGATGCGCGTTCACTTGTTCGCGTTGATCATGTCATCGGCTGCTTATGATGGCAACGTTAGGTGCGCGTACGTCAACACCTCAGCTGGACAGATTGTCGCGGAACGCATCAGCAGAAAGTCTTATGACGCGATCCGTTAAGCTTCGATGATCGCAACGACCTGTCCTTCAGCGATGACGTCGTCGAGTTTGACCAGGATAGCCTTGATTCTTCCTGCCGTCGTCGACGTGACCGGGATTTCCATTTTCATCGCTTCGACGAAAGCGATCTCGTCGCCGTCGCCGACATTGCCGCCGGTTGTGACTGGAAGCGCGCACACGCGCCCGGCGACTTCGGTGATGATCTTGATATCTGGCATTTCCGTTCTCCCGGGGACCGTCTGACGGACTGGTGTCCTCGTGAACGGCTTTTTGTTGTGGCCGCAGATTGCCTGAGGTAGTTTGTTCTGCAAGTGGAATTTTATTCCGCAGGGCGGAATGGAGCCATAAAACATGGGAAGACGCTCGGAACGGCTTAGCAAGCAGGGAATGCTCGCCAGCGATCTCGCAGGCGAGGGTGATGTGATCCAGGTGGTGTCGCGGGCGTTCGACGTGCTGCGCTGCTTCGAGGGTCATGAAGCGCGACTGGGCAATCTGGAAATTTCCAGCCGCTGCGGTCTGCCGCGGTCGACGGTATCGCGGCTTACCCACACGCTGACGCGGATGGGCCAGCTGGTGTATCTGCCGCGCGACCAGAAATACCGCATCGGTCCAAGCGCGGTGGCGATGAGCACCTCGATGATGAAGGGCTTGCAGCTTCGCAACCTGATCCGGCTGCGGTTGCAGGACGTCGCCGATCAATTGCCGGGTACCGTCGGCTTCGTCATTCCGGATCGCTTCCATCTGGTCTATCTCGAATTCGCGCGGGCCGCGAACGCGCTCGGCCTGCACGAAGGCACCGGCAGCCGGATCTCGATGACGAGCACCGCGGCCGGCTTTGCCTACACCGCCGCGCTCGATGCCGACGTCGGCGACGCCTTGATCGCCGAAATGGAGCGCGATGTCCCGGGAAACGCGGGATTGCTGAAGTCGCGCATCGAAGACAACCGCCGCCATTTGCGCGAACACGGCTATGTCGTCGGCTGCGGCACCTGGAGCCCGCATATCAACGGTTGCGCGGTGCCGGTGTGGTCGCCGCAATATCAAACCTTCGTCGTCGCGACGATCGGGCTTCTATCGGCGATGTTCGATGAGAAGCGGTTGCACAAGGAAGTGGCTCCGCAGATGCTCCAGCTCGGTGCGGCGCTCGGCAGCCTGCTCGAAGGCGCCGAGGGCGACATCTTCACCAACCGTATCGAGCGAAAGCCGCTTCCGGTACCAACCCATAATAACAACAAGATCATCAAGACGGAGGATACGAATGAACTGGAAGCCGGAGCTCGACGAGCTCGCTCGGCGCGAAGCGTTCGCGCGCGAGATGGGAGGCGTTGACAAGGTCAAGCGCCAGCATGACCAGGGCCGGCTCACGGTTCGTGAGCGCATCGACGGACTGATCGACAGCAATTCGTTTCACGAGATCGGCGCCATTGCCGGGGTCGCCGAATACGACGAGAACAACGAACTCAAGCAACTGACGCCGGCCAACTGCGTGTTCGGCCGCGCCAGGATCGACGGCCGCACCGTGGTCGTGGTCGGCGACGACTTCACCGTGCGCGGCGGCTCGGCGGATGCCTCGATATCCACCAAGCCGCTGATGGCCGAGGAAATGGCGCTACGAGTTTCGCCTGCCGATCATTCGCGTGATCGAGGGATCGGGCGGCGGCGGTTCCGTAAAGACCATCGAAACCCGGGGCGCGGCCAATCTGCCCGGCGGGGTCGGCGGCACGCGCGCGTACTGGTTCACGACGGGAAACCTCGCCCGCGTGCCCGTGGTCGCGCTCGGGCTCGGTTCGGTTGCAGGCCTCGGCGCGGCGCGACTTGCCGCCAGCCATTATTCGGTGATGACCAGAAGCTCCGCGATGTTTGTCGCCGGTCCTCCGGTGGTGAAGCGCCTCGGCCAGGATCTGTCGAAGACGGAACTTGGCGGCGCCGACATCCAGACCCGCGCCGGCGGTGTTGACGATGCCGTCGATACCGAGGAGGAGGCATTCGAGCGTGCTCGGCGTTTCCTGTCCTATTTGCCGTCGTCGGTCTTCGACCTGCCGCCGACGACGCCCTGCAGCGACGATCCCGAGCGTGCGGAGGAATCGTTGCTCAAGGCGGTGCCGCGCAATCGCCGCCAGGTCTACAAGATGCGCCCAATCATCGACGCCGTGGTCGACAAGGGCTCGTTCTTCGAAGTCAACGCCAATTTCGGCCGCCCTGTCATCACCGGGCTTGCGCGGCTGGAAGGCCGCGCGGTTCTGCTGCTGGCGAGCGATCCGTTCCACTACGGCGGATCGTGGACGGCGGACGCGTGCGACAAGGTGATCCGCTGGGTCGATTTCGCGGAAACCTTCCATCTGCCGGTGGTCTATCTGATGGATTGCCCCGGCTTCATGATCGGGCTCGAGGCCGAGAAGTCGGCGACCATCCGCCACGGCGTGCGCGCAATGGCGGCGGTCAACCAGTCGACGGTACCCTGGTGCACCATCATCGTGCGCAACGCGTTCGGCGTGGCCGGCGTCGTGCACCAGCCGGCCAACCGCTATTCGATGCGCTACGCCTGGCCGTCGGCCTATTGGGGCTCGCTGCCGCTGGAAGGCGGCATCGAGGCGGCCTACCGCGCCGACATCGAGGGTTCAGATGACCCAGCCGCGAAGCTGAAGGAGATCGAGGACCGTCTCAACAAGCTGCGCTCGCCGTTCCGCTCCGCCGAAAAGTTCTGGGTGGAGGAGGTGATCGATCCCCGCAAGACGCGTTCGCTGTTGTGCGAATTCGCACGATTGGCGGAGCCGATCCGCAGCGTGGGACCGCCGACCAACATGTCGACGCGGCCGTAGGAGGCTTGCACCGAAGCGGTAGGGTGGGCAAAGGAGCGCAAGCGACGTGCCCACCATCCATCATCGAGCGCGCTGCGGGATGGTGGGCTCGCTTCGCTCAGCCCACCCTACGGCAGTTGTCTATGCCGCCACCGGCTTCGGCCGCGAGATCGCCAGCACAATCAGCGCTGCGACGATGCACAGCGCGCCGGCGACGAAGAACGCCGGCAGGTAGGTCTGCAGCAGCGTTCGCGACAATCCGGCGCCGAACGCCGCGACACCCGCACCCAACTGATGGCCGGCAAAAATCCAGCCGAACACGAGGTTGGCGCGCTCGGGCCCGAACCGCTGCGCGGTGAGCCGCACCGTCGGCGGCACGGTCGCGATCCAGTCGAGCCCGTAGAACATCGCAAACAGCGACAGGCCGTAGAGCGTGAAGTCGGAGAACGGCAGGAACAACAGCGATAGGCCGCGCAGCCCGTAATACCAGAACAACAGCTTGCGATTGTCGTAACGGTCGGACAGCCAGCCGGACGCGATGGTGCCGACGAAATCGAAAACGCCCATCGCCGCGAGCAGGCTTGCCGCCTGCACCTGCGGAATGCCGAAATCGAGGCACATCGGGATCAAATGCACCTGGACCAGGCCGTTGGTCGAGGCGCCGCAGATGAAGAAGGTGGCGAACAGGATCCAGAACACGCTCGACTTCGAGGCATCGCGCAGCGTGCCGAGCGCCGCCGCCATGATCGGCGTGTTGTTCGGCGGCGGCGCCGGCAGCGGCTCGGTGCCTTCGTCGCCGAACGGCCGCAGGCCCACGTCGCTCGGCCGGTCGCGCATGACCATCAGCACGGCGAAGGCCGCGACGCCCAGCATCACGCAGATCAGCGCCAGCGCGATCCGCCAGCCATAGTGCATCGGTCAGGCTTGCCAATAGCGGCAGGAAGGCAAGCTGCCCGGTCGCAACGCTCGCGGTGAGGATGCCGACCACAAGCCCGCGCCGCGCCGCAAACCAGCGCGCGGCAATCGTCGCGCCCAGCACCAGCGCCGTCATGCCGGTGCCGAGCCCGATCACCACGCCCCACAGCAGCATCAGCTGCCAGACCTGCGTCATCGCCAGCGACGCGACGAGGCCGGATACGACGATCAGCAGCGCCAACAGCGTCACATTGCGCAGGCCGTAGCGGTTCATCAGCGCGGCGGCGAAGGGCGCCATCAGGCCGAACAGGATGAAGCGGATCGACAGCGCCGAGGAAATCTCCGCCGTGGTCCAGCCGAATTCCTTCTGCAGGGGCACGATGAAGACGCCGGGCGCGCCGACCGTGCCGGCCGAGATCAGGGCGGTGAGGAAGGTCACGGCGACCATCACCCAGCCGTAATGGATGTTGCGGCGGGCGAGGGCGGCTGACAGCCAGTTCGAGATCATTGGGCCTCAGAGGATTCCGGAGGGAAGATTTGCTTGGTTTGGCTTACGTATTCTGACGTGATGGGCGTCTGACTTAAATGTCATACTTCCCTCATTTCAGGACACAGCGCGGGAATGGTGGCGCCAGGACCGATCCACGCGCGGGATCAACTCCGGAATTGAATTACACTTATAATATAATGCACTGCAAAAAATCGCAACCGATCATCCCATGAGAAATCCTTGCCTTTCGCATGACTTCAATTGATCGATCGGCGCCCTGAGGCAAAATTGTCGCGAAAGATCGCTATTCCAGCCCGTCGAGCGCGGTCTCGATGGCCTTCCGGAAGGCCGCGATATCGCCGAGTTCGTGGCCGAGCACCAGCGCAAGCCGGGTCAGGAACAGCGCTTCGCGCGCAGGTCCCGCCTGATCGATCGCGGTTGCCAGCGTCTCATAGGCGGTCTCGAAATCCTCGAACGGCATCGCGCTCATGGCGTCTCGCTTCCCAGGCAAAGGCCCGCGGTTTTCAGGATCTCGGCGGGAACGACGGCCTTCCATCGCCCGGCAATGTGCAGGTCGGGCCGCAGCAGATAGAGCGTGCCGGGCGCTGCCGCGAACAGGCGGGCGATTTCGCCGTCGCTATCCGCGATGGTTTTTGCGTCGGAGGCCGGGCCGCGTGACGTGATCAGCACCGCAACGAAGCGCTTGTCGATCCGGCCGAGTTGCGCGAGCAGCGCCGCCTGTTCGCGGGTGGGCTGCCCTTCGCAGAACAGGATCGCCGTCATGCCGTTGCCGGCGCGGTCCAGCAGATAGCTCCCGTCGCTGAGCCTGGCGTTCGGCGCGACGCTGCCGCAAGGAGGCCCGCCGGCAAATTCGGCGTCGCGTCCGGCATAGGGCGTCAGCGAACTCTCCGAATAGGTATAAGGCTGCATCTGGCGCGGATTGGCGAGCCCACGCGGAAATTCGTGCTTCAAGCTGAGCGACAGCGCCGCCTCGCGCGCCAACCGCCAGCCGCGGGTCGGCGGCGTCATGAAGCGCGTGCTCTTGCTGGCATTGGCGAACACGTCGAGCGTGGCGCCGCGCCGCTCCGGCGAATAGCTGTCGAGCAGCCGCTCGTCCGCCTCGCCTTGGAGCACCAGCGCCAGCTTCCAGCCGATGTTCTCGGCATCGGCCAGGCCATTGTTCAGCCCGCGCACGCCGAAGATCGGCACGATATGCGCGGCATCGCCGATGAAGATGACGCGGCCGTGACGGTAGTCGTCGAGGCACAGCGTGTTGGCGGAATAGACGCTCCACCATTCCAGTTCCCACGGTTTTGTATGACCGACATCGGCAAGGATGGCGCCGACGCGGGCGCGGAGATTTTCCTCTTTCAGGGCATCCGCCTCGCTTTCGCCTTCGCGAAGCTGGTAGTCCACGCGCCAGATATTTTCCGGCTGCTTGTGGATCAGCACCGTGCCGCCGGGATTGCCGGCCGGCTCGAAAAAGGCGCGGCGCTCGGTCGGAAAGTCGTGATCCATGCGGATGTCCGCGATCACATACCGGCCTTCGTAATTGTCGCCCTTCAGCCGCAAGCCGAGCATCGATCTGACGGGCGAGCGCGCCCCGTCGGCGGCAAGCACATAGTCGGCGTCGAGCCGATAATCGCCCGCGGGCGATGAAATCCGGACCGATACGCCGTCGTCGTGGGGCTCGATGGCCGATAGCTCGCTCTGCCAGCGCATGTCGATGAGGTCGCTCGCCGCGACCGCGTCGTGCAGGAATTTCTCGATATATTGCTGCTGTAGATTGTACATCGGCAGATATTTTTCGCCCGGCGGTTGCGGCATCTCCAGCCGGAAAATCTGCTCGCCGCGATAGTAGCTGCGGCCGAACCGCCAGCCGAGCGCCTTTTCGACAAACGGCGCGACCGCGCCGATCCGCTCCAGAATATGCATGCTCGGCCGCGCGATGCAGATCGCGCGGCTGCCGTCATTGAAGGTGTCCTTGCGATCGATCAGCACGCTCCTGATGCCGTAGCGCGCCAGCACCAGCGCCGCCGTCATGCCGATCGGCCCGGCGCCCACGATCAGAACGGGATGCCGTGTCACCGCGCCGTCGAGCTCGGGCACGCGCCGCGCCGCGAACTGCGGATAGTCGAAATAGAGCGATTCCAGCGCGCCCTTGCCGGCGGGTCTCATGCCTCCCTCCGTCTATTTCTTGCGATCGAGAAAACCCTGCATCAGCCGCTGCGGCTCGCCGGTCAGGAAGGACTTTCCGAACACGCCGACGCTCAAATTGACCGACTCCGTCAGCGGCAGTTCCTCCCATTGCCGCATCAGCGCTTTCTGCGCGCGCAGCGCTTCGGGCCCGCATTCGAGCAGCGCGCTCACCGTATGCTCGACCGCGGCGTCGAGGCCGCCTTCCTTCGCGACCACGTCGACCAGGCCCCAGGCCAGCGCGGTCGGCGCGTCGATGTTTTCCGCCGTCATCACCAGCCAGCGGGCGCGGCCCCAGCCGATCAGCCGCGGCAGCAGCGCGGCGTGGATCACCGAGGGGATGCCGACACGCACCTCCGGCATGCCGAATTTGGCATCATGGGCGGCAATCCGGAAATCGCAGGCGGCGGCGACTTCGAGGCCGCCGCCGAGGCACCAGCCGGGAAGCCGCGCGATCACAGGCGCCGGAAACTGCCGCACGGCCTCGCAGAGGTCGCGCAGCCGCGTGATGAAGGCTTCCGCGGATTTCTGGTCGAGTTTCGCCATCTCCTTGATGTCGGCGCCGCCGATCATGCTCTTTTCGCTCTGGCCGGCGAGGATCACCGCGCGAATGTCCTTGTCGCCGGCGAGCTTCTCGAACCCTTCGCGGACCCCGTCGGTGACGGCGGAGGAAAGGATGTTGAGCGAACCCGCGTTGCAGATCGAGAGGCGGACGACGCCTCGATCGTCGCGGTCGACCCCGCAGTGGGGATTGAGCATTTCCATCTTGTTTTCCCGGACTTGTTTCGGCGGTTGGCGCCACTTCCAAGGACATTGCGCCGGCTTGTCAAGGGCAGGCGGGCGAGGGGCGTTGCGCGGCGGCGCACGCCAGTATAAAATGACGATCATCATTCAAAGGAGCCGGCATGACCACGACCGATACGATCGACCTGTTTTCGCTCGATACGCGGCGGCATCGGGTGGTGGAGTGGCAGGCGCCGGGGCCGGTGGCGAAAGCGGCCGCCGGCATGTCCGGGCTGGAGACCATGTGCGCGATCCGTGACGGCATCCTGCCACCGCCGCCGATGGCGCGGCTGATCGGCTTCGAGATGCGTATCGCCGAACCCGGCCGGATCGTGATGGAACTGGATCCGGATGAAAGCCTCGAAAATACCATCGGCCTGCTTCACGGCGCGACCGCCGCGGCGCTGCTGGATACCGCCATGGGTTGCGCCATTGCCACCATGCAGCCGGCAGGACAGGCCTCGGTCACGCTGGACCTCAAGCTGACCTATCTGCGGCCGTTGTCGGTACGATCCGGCAGGGTCTCGGCGGAAGGCAAAGTGGTAAAACTAGGCCGTCAGACCAGCTATGCCGAAGGGTTCGTTCGCGACGGCGCGGGCAATCTCGCAGTGCATGCGACCGCGACATTTACGATGATCGGCGGTGAAAAGGCGAAATAGATGCAGCTTTTCGCGCCCGCAACTGCTATTATATGACTGCAGACATTTAATGGGACGGGTTGGATGCGTTATTCGAAAGAGCACAAGCAGGAGACCCACGCGCGGATCGTGAAGAAGGCCTCGGTGCGGCTTCGCGAAAAGGGCGCGCACGGTATCGGCGTCGCCGACCTGATGAAGGAGGCCGGCCTGACCCATGGCGGCTTCTACGCGCATTTCGATTCCCGTGAGGCGCTGGTGATCGAGGCGTTTGGCTATGCCATGGATCGCGCTGCCGAGCATTGGCGCAATATGGCGGCTGAAATTCCGCTGGAGAAGCGGCTGTCGGCCATCGTCGATTCCTACGTCTCGGCCGCGCACCGCGACGATCCGGGCCGCGGTTGCGCCGTTCCGACGCTGGGTGCCGAAATCGCCCGCGAGAGCGCCAAGACCCGCAAGGCTTTTGCTGCCAAGCTCGACCAGATGATCGATCTCGTCGCCGACCAGATTCCGGACGTGCCGAGGAAGACGGCGCGTCGGCTCGCGATGGGCACGATGGCGACGATGATGGGCGCGCTGGTGATGTCCCGCGTCGCGGGCAGCGGCGAGCTGTCGGACGAAATTCTCGCCTCCGGCCGCGAGGCGGCGTTGGCCCGCGCGGCGAAGCCGGTTGCGAAGAAGGCAAAGGCGAAGGTGAATTGACGACGGCTTGGTAGGGTGGGCAAAGCGTAGCGTGCCCACCATCTTTCCGAGTTTCGCTGCGTGAAATGGTGGGCTCGCTTCGCTCAGCCCACCCTACAATTTACCGCCAAACAGCGCGCGCTCACTCTCCACCGTCTCGTGAATGTAATCGGCGACCGCCCTGATCCGCGCCAGGTCCTTGCTGTCGGCGTGCATCAGCATCCAGAAGGTGCGCGATATTCTCACCTCGTCCGGCAATACCGGCCGCAATTCGGGATGCGCCGTCGCCATGAAGTGCGGCAGCACGGCGATGCCAAAACCGGCGATGGTGGCGTTGAGCTGCGCGATCAGATTGGCGCTGCGGAATTTGGCGGAGATTTTTGGTGAGACCTGCGGCAGGTAATCCAGTTCCGGCGTGAACAGCAGTTCCTCGATATAGCCGACGAAGCGATGCCCGGGCAGGTCGCCGCGCGACGCGATCTTCGGCGCACGGTCGAGATAGGCGGGCGCGGCATAGAGGCCGAGGCTGTAGTCGAGCAGCTTGCGGCCGACGATGCGGCCTTCCTTGGGCATCGTCAGGCTGATCGCGATGTCAGCCTCGCGCTTCGACAGGCTGAACAGGCGCGCGGTGGCGACGAGCTGCAGATCGAGATCGGGATACCGCTCGGTGAATTTCACAAGCCGCGAGGCCAGGAAGTGGCTGCCGAACCCGTCGGGGGCGCCGATCCGGACCGTGCCGGTGAGCTGGGCGCGCGAGCCGCCGACCGCCTCCTGGTTGGCGACGATGGTGGATTCCATCGCTTCCGCACTGTCGGCGACGCGCTGGCCGGCTTCGGTGAGGAGATAGCCGGTCTTGCGGCGATCAAACAGTTTTGCGGAGAGATGCCGCTCCAGGCGGTCGACACGGCGGATCACTGTGGCATGATCGACCGCAAGCTGCTTGGCGGCAGCGGAAACCGATCCGCCGCGGACGATCGCCAGCACGAAACGGAAGTCATCCCAATCGATCGTCTTGGTGCCTTGATCCAGCATTTCCGCACATCTATGGTGCAATTTATCGGACTTGTATCCTAAGAAATGCAGGTCAAAAAGGGCCCCAAAGCGAACCAGCGGGCCTTTAGGGAGGTTATTCATGCGTTCCATCGGACATTTCATCGGCGGCAAAGAGGTCAAGGGCACGTCCGGACGGACGGCCGACGTGTTCGAGCCGATGACCGGCGACGTCCAGGCCAAGGTGGCGCTGGCCTCCAAGGCCGAGGTCCGCGCCGCCGTCGAGAACGCCAGGGATGCGCAAATCGAGTGGGCCAACACCAATCCGCAGCGCCGCGCGCGCGTGATGATGAAGTTTCTCGAACTGGCGCAGCGCGATTACGACAAGCTCGCAGACCTCCTGGCGCGCGAGCACGGCAAGACCGTTCCCGACGCCAAGGGCGACATCCAGCGCGGCCTCGAAGTCGTCGAGTTCGCCTGCGGCGTTCCGCACCTGATGAAGGGCGAATACACCGAAGGCGCCGGCCCCGGCATCGACATCTATTCGATGCGGCAGCCGCTCGGCGTCGTCGCCGGCATCACGCCGTTCAACTTCCCGGCGATGATCCCGATGTGGAAGTTCGCGCCCGCGATCGCCTGCGGCAACGCCTTCATCCTGAAGCCCTCCGAGCGCGATCCCGGCGTGCCGATGATGCTGGCCGCCCTGATGATCGAGGCCGGGCTGCCGCCCGGCGTCCTCAACGTCGTCAACGGCGACAAGGAAGCCGTCGACGCCATCCTCGACGATCCCGATATCAAGGCGATCGGCTTTGTCGGCTCGACGCCGATTGCGCAGTACATCTACGAGCGCGCCGCGCAGACCGGCAAGCGCTGCCAGTGTTTTGGCGGCGCCAAGAACCACGCCATCGTGATGCCCGACGCCGACATGGACCAGACCGTCGATGCGCTGATCGGCGCCGGCTACGGCTCGGCCGGCGAGCGCTGCATGGCGATTTCGGTCGCGGTGCCCGTCGGCAAGACCGCCGCCGACCGCCTGATGGAAAAGCTGATCCCGCGCGTGGAGTCGCTCGAAGATCGGCACCTCGGTCGATCCGTCCGCCGATTTCGGCCCGCTGGTGACGCGCGAAGCGGTCGAGAAGGTGAAGAACTACATCGATATCGGCGTCAAGGAAGGCGCGACGCTCGCCGTCGACGGCCGTGGCTTCAAGATGCAGGGCTACGAGAACGGCTTCTATCTCGGCGGTTCGCTGTTCGACAACGTCACCAAGGACATGCGGATCTACAAGGAAGAGATCTTTGGCCCGGTGCTGTCGGTGGTGCGCGCCCACGACTACAAGGAAGCGTTGGCGCTGCCGTCGGACCATGACTACGGCAACGGTGTTGCGATCTTCACCCGCGACGGCGACGCCGCCCGCGACTTCGCCGCCAAGGTGAATGTCGGCATGGTCGGCATCAACGTGCCGATCCCGGTGCCGATCGCGTATTACACCTTCGGCGGCTGGAAGAAGTCGGGCTTCGGCGATCTCAACCAGCACGGCCCGGATTCGATCCGCTTCTATACCAAGACCAAGACGGTCACCTCGCGCTGGCCGTCCGGCGTCAAGGAGGGCGCGGAGTTCTCGATTCCGACGATGAACTGACGGCGTCATAACCGAGATGCATTTCGCTCTCAACGACGATCAGGTGGCGGTTCGCGACATGGCGCGCGAATTCGCCGCCGAGAAGATCGCGCCGCATGCGCTGCGCTGGGACGAGGAGAAGCATTTTCCTGTCGATGTGATGCGGGAGGCCGCCACGCTCGGCATGGGCGGCATCTACATCAAGGACGACGTCGGCGGCTCCGCCATGACCCGCTTCGATGCCGCGCTGATCTTCGAGGCGCTGGCAACGGGGTGCCCGACGGTGTCGGCTTTCATCTCGATCCACAACATGGCGTCGTGGATGATCGATGCCTATGGCAACGACACCCAGCGGCAAAAGTGGCTGCCGAAGCTTTGCACGATGGAGCTGATCGCAAGCTACTGCCTCACCGAGCCGGGCGCCGGCTCGGATGCCGCGGCGTTGCGGACCCGCGCGGTGCGTGAGGGCGATCATTACGTCCTGAACGGCCAGAAGCAGTTCATTTCAGGGGCCGGTGGCACCGACCTGCTGGTGGCGATGGTGCGGACGGGCGGCGATGGTCCTGGCGGCGTTTCAACGCTCGTCATCGACGGCAAAACGCCGGGGGTCTCTTACGGCGCCAACGAGCGCAAGATGGGCTGGAACGCGCAGCCGACCCGCGCGGTGATTTTCGAGAATGCCCGCGTGCCGGTCGAAAACAGACTCGGCGACGAAGGCATCGGCTTCAAGATCGCGATGGCCGGGCTCGACGGCGGCCGCATCAATATCGCGGCCTGTTCGCTCGGCGGCGCGCAAAGCGCGCTGGAAAAATCGCTGGCCTACATGAAGGAGCGCAAGGCGTTCGGCAAGCGCCTCGACGAATTCCAGGCGCTGCAGTTCCGTCTCGCCGACATGGCGACCGAACTGGAAGCGGCGCGGACTTTCGTCTGGCGCGCGGCTGCAGCGCTAGATCGGAAGGATGCCGACGCGACCATGCTGTGTGCGATGGCCAAACGTTTTGGCACCGATGTCGGCTTCGAGGTGGCCAACCAGGCGCTGCAGCTCCATGGCGGTTACGGCTATCTCAGCGAATACGGCATCGAGAAGATCGTGCGCGATCTGCGGGTGCATCAGATCCTGGAAGGGACCAACGAAATCATGCGGCTGATTGTTTCGCGCAAACTGATCGAGGGCGCGCGATGACGGATGCTTCCGTCGCAGAGGGCGACCTGATCGCGCGCAAGGAAGGCTCGGCCGGCATCATCCGCCTGAACCGCCCGAAGGCCATCAATGCCGTGACGCTGGAGATGTTTCACGACATCGACAGGGCGCTCGACGCGTTCGAGGCGGATCCCGCAGTCGTGGTGATCGTTCTGGAAGGCGCGGGCGAGCGTGGCCTGTGCGCCGGGGGCGACATCCGCGCGCTCTGGGAAAGCTCCAAGGTGAAGGGTGACCTCGGCAAGATCCTGTGGCGCGACGAATACATCCTCAACGCCCGGATCAAGAAATTCCCAAAGCCCTATGTCGCCTTCATGGACGGCATCGTGATGGGCGGCGGCGTCGGTCTGTCGGCGCATGCCGCGCATCGCGTCGTCACCGACAGGACGAAGCTGGCAATGCCTGAAGTCGGCCTCGGCTTTTTTCCCGACGTCGGCGGCACCTGGTTGCTGGCGCATGCGCCGGGTGAGATCGGGACTTATTTTGGGCTGACCGGCCAGACCATGAATGGTCCGGACGCAATCCACGCTGGCTTTGCCGACGTGGTAGTGCCGTCGGAAGAACTATCCGCCCTGCGCGAAGTTCTCACCCGGCTCGGGCGCGGTATAACGTCCGGCGAAATCAGAACTCTCATCGAAACCTTTGCGACAGGCGAGACCTCCGGCCCCGTCGCAGCAATGGAATCGAAGATCGACGCGTGGTTTGCGCACGATCGGATGGAGGATATCGTCGCGGCCCTGCAGCGCGACGGGTCGGAACTGGCGCAGGCGACGTTGAAGACGCTGAACGAAAAGTCGCCGCGCGGCATGGTGGTGACGCTGAAGCTGTTGCGGCTGGCCCGCACCGCGCGCTCGCTGGAGGAATGCCTGGTGCGGGAATATCGTGCCGCGCTGGAAGTGTTCGCCAGCGACGATTTCCGCGAGGGCGTGCGCGCCGCTGTCATCGACAAGGACCGCAATCCAAAATGGTCGCCCGCTAGAATTGAGGACGTGACGCCGGCGATGGTTGCGCCTTATTTCGCCGAGATCGGCGCCGACGAATTGAAGTTCGACTGATCAAAACAGAAAAGCCTTAGCGGAGGATTCGAGATGGCAAATATCGCATTCATTGGCCTCGGCAACATGGGCGGGCCGATGGCGGCCAATCTGGTCAAGGCCGGCCACCGGGTCAACGCGTTCGATCTGGTCGCCGCCTCGCGCGATCAGGCAAAGGCCGACGGCGCTGATATCGCCGAGAGTTCGGAGGCTTCCGTCAAGGGCGCCGACATCGTCATCACCATGCTGCCCGCGGGGAAGCACGTGCTGTCGGTGTGGAACGAAGTGATCCCTGTCATGAGCAAGGGCGCGCTGATCATCGATTGCTCGACCATCGACGTCGAAAGCGCCAAGCAGGCGCATGCACTCGCTGCCAAGCATGGCGCGCTCTCGGTCGATGCGCCGGTGTCCGGCGGAACCGGCGGCGCCAAGGGCGGGACGCTGACTTTCATGTGCGGCGGCGAGGACAAGGCGTTTGCGGCGGCAAAACCCGTGCTGGAGAACATGGGCAAGAAGATCGTGCATTGCGGCGGCGCGGGCGCAGGCCAGGCCGCCAAGATCTGCAACAACATGATATTGGGCATTTCCATGATCGGGGTCAGCGAGGCCTTTGCGCTGGCGGAAAAACTGGGCTTGTCGCATCAGGCGCTGTTCGACGTCGCCTCGACCTCATCGGGGCAGTGCTGGGCGCTGACGTCCTACTGCCCGGTGCCGGGCCCGGTGCCGGCCTCGCCGGCGAACAATGGCTACAAGCCGGGATTTGCCTCGGCCCTGATGGTGAAGGACCTCACGCTGGCGCAGGACGCGGCCAACGCCGCCGGCGCCGCGACGCCGCTGGGCAAGCACGCGCAGGAGATCTACAAGGCGTTCGACGCCGCCGGCCATGGCGGGGTGGATTTTTCCGGTATTATCCAGCACGTTCGGAGCCTCGCCGGGAAATAACGGAGGTCCTCACCCTGAGGTGCGAGCGTTAGCGAGCCTCGAAGGGTGAGTTGGTCGGTGTAGCCCATCCTTCGAGACGCCGCTTCGCGGCTCCTCAGGATGAGGAGGGTGTGCAGACGCTGGTTAAGGAAACAGTATGACGACATTCCAGGAAGCGCGCGCCTTTCTGCTCAAGCACCGCACCGATTACGATGCGGCCGTGAAGGGCTTTCGCTGGCCCGATCCGGTTCCGTTCAACTGGGCGCTCGACTGGTTCGACGCGGAACTCGCGCGCAATCCTGACAGCCGGGCTCGCACCGCGCTCTGGATCGTCGATGCCGGCCACAAGGAAACAAAACTTTCCTTCGCGGCGCTCTCGGCCCGCTCCAATCAGGTGGCGAATTTCCTGCGCGCGCAGGGCCTCAAGCGCGGCGATCATTTGCTGCTGCTGCTCGGCAATGTCGTGCCGCTGTGGGAGACCATGCTGGCGGCCATGAAGCTTGGCGTCGTCGTGATCCCCGCTACGACGCTGCTCACCCCGGACGAATTGCGCGACCGGCTCGATCGGGGCAGGGCGAGGGTTGTGGTGGCCTCGCAGGATCAGGTCGCGAAGTTCGCAGGGCTCGGCAGCGACAATCTGGTTCGCATCGTGGTCGGCGCGACGTCGAAGCACGACGGCTGGCTGCCGTTCGAACAGGCGGCGAGCGCGTTGGAAGATTTCGCGCCTGATGGGACGACCAATGCCGACGACCCGATGCTGCTCTATTTCACCTCGGGCACCACGGCAAAGCCAAAACTGGTGCGGCACAGCCAGCGCAGCTATCCCGTCGGCGCGTTGTCGACGATGTTCTGGCTTGGACTGCAGCCGGGCGATGTCCATCTCAACATTTCATCGCCGGGTTGGGCCAAGCATGCTTGGAGCTGCTTGTTCGCCCCCTGGAATGCCGGCGCTACCGTATTCGTGGTCAACCAGCCGCGCTTCGACGCCAAGGCGCTGCTCGCCACCGTCGGCCGCTGCGGCGTCACCACGCTCTGCGCGCCGCCGACAGTGTGGCGGCTGTTCATCCAGGAACGGCTGGCCGATTTCAAGGTCAGCCTGCGCGAGGTCTGCGGCGCCGGCGAGCCGCTCAACCCGGAAGTGATCGATCAGGTGAAGACGGCGTGGGGGCTGACCATTCGCGACGGTTACGGCCAAACCGAAACCACCGCGCTCGCCGGCAATTCACCGGGCCAGAAGGTCAAGGTCGGCTCGATGGGCCGCCCGTTGCCGGGCTACCGCGTGCAGATCACCGATAATGACGGCCACGTCACCAAGGAAGGCGAGGTGACGCTGGTGCTCGGCGCCGACCGCCCCGCCGGCCTGATGCAGGGCTATCAGGGCGAGGACGGCAAACTCTCCGGCGCCGACGGCGATCTCTATCGCAGCGGCGACGTGGTGTTTGCCGACGACGAGGGCTATCTCACCTTCGTCGGCCGCTCCGACGACGTCTTCAAATCCTCCGACTACCGCATCAGCCCGTTCGAGCTGGAAAGCGTGCTGCTGGAGCATTAATCGGTCGCCGAGGCTGCCGTGGTGCCGAGCCCCGATCCGATCCGGCTTGCGATTCCCAAAGCCTATGTGCTGCTGGTGTCGGGCGTGGAACGTTCGCCAGAAACCGCGTTGTCGATCTTCAAGCACCTGCACAGCCGACTCGCGCCGTTCAAGCGTATCCGCAAGATCGAGCTGGTGACAGAATTGCCGAAGACGATTTCCGGGAAAATCCGCCGCGTGCAGCTGCGGCGGCTGGAGCATGACGATAACCGCTCCGACGCGTTGCGCGGATCGGAATTCCGCGAAGATGAATTCCCGGAGCTGCAGAAGGTGCGGACCGCCGGGCTGGAGAGCTGATCAAAATGAATGAAGTCTGGAAGAAGCCGCCGGTCTGGTTTGAAGACTATCAGGCCATGGTCGGCAAGGAGATCGGCGTGTCGTCCTGGCACCTGATCGATCAGAACAGGATCAACGTCTATGCCGATGTGATCGAGGATCATCAGTTCATCCATGTCGATCCGGAGCGGGCGAAAAAGGAAACCGCGTTCGGCAACACCATCGCCCACGGCTTCCTCACGATGTCCTTGATGAGCATCATGTCCTACGAGGTGATGCCGGTCATCGAAGGCACCGCGATGGGCGTCAATTACGGCTTCGACAAGCTGCGCTTCCTCTCGCCGTGCGCGCCGGCTCCCGCGTCCGCGGCCGCTTCACGCTGATGGAAGCCAAGCTGCGCAAGCCGAAAGAGCTGCAATCGCGCACCAATGTGACGGTGGAGATCGAGGGCGAGGAAAAGCCGGCGCTGGTCGCCGACTGGATCGGGCTGATTTATTTCGACTAGAACTGCCTGTCATGGCCGGGCTTGACCCGGCCATCGATCCTTGTCAAAAGCTGTCAACGCTTGCTGAGCGTCCCCTCTCCACTTGTGGGAGAGGGTGGTTTCGCGAAGCGAAAGACGGGTGAGGGGTTCTCTCCGCGAGCTCGTCTTTTTGGAGACAACCCCTCATCCGGCGCTGCGCGC
>CAWIZF010000056.1:0-112160 GCA_963840465.1 uncultured Alphaproteobacteria bacterium
CTTGCAAAGCATCATCTGCCACGAGTGACAGCTGCTCCGGATTGGGGTTCTGAATGTAATGGTTGGCGTGCTTGCGCTTTACTGCTCCGACCGGCTTGTTGGTTTGCTGGTTGTAAGCAAAGTAGAGGTTGCGGCAACTCTGCGGCGATGTGTTCTTGGAAGAGCCGTGGACGAGATTTCCCGCGAAGATCACAACCGTGCCGGCTGGACCAAAGCAAGTAAACTTTTCAAATCCCTTCGACAACCGCTCCACAAGGTCATCGGTGACGATATGGAGCGCGTAGCTCGTCGTCTCGGTATCGTATACGGGAGGGATCGCACCGAGCTTGTGCGATCCCGCCAAAAATTCGAGCGGGCCACAGCTCTTGTCGTAAGTATCATCCAACATAATCAGGACTGATAGGATGTCGCGATGGCCCCCGTGGGGCACCCCATCCATCAACCAGGACTGATAATCCTGATGCCACTGAAACACGTCGCCCGTATGCGCGCGCTTGTAGTTCAGGCGTGACTGATAAAGATAAATATCCTCGCCCATGATTTGCTGAATCGGGCCGAGGACACGAGGCAGCCGATGCGCGGCAGCACAGGCCGGTGAGTCAATTTCGGGTGCCCAGGCCGCACGCAGCGTCTTGCCGTCTTTTTCGATGACGTTGGCATCATGGTGGACGCGCTTGGGTGACGCGAGTACCTCGGCGTCGCGTTGAAGCGCAGCGACTTCCTCCTTGGAAAACAGGTCGCGGAAAACAAGAAAGCCGTTCTCGTCGTATTCCTTAAGCTGCTGCTCGGACAGTTTCATGACGCGTTCTCCCAGTCAGTTGGTGGAGAACAGCCTTTCAAAGCATTCCGATACCATCAATCAGAATTATTTATCGGATATATATTTCATAAGATATATATTGCCGGCTTGCGCCAAACGCGTCCGGTCATCTCGACTATCACTCTTTTCCGAATTTGATATCGGCGCTTGCACGAAACGAAAGTTGATCGGTCAGGTCGACCTTCAATCCCTAATCGCCCTGCTTAGGCCTTGATAGTTGCGAGCACGCTTCCAGATCCTAGACCTGAACATCTTGCCAGGTTGATTGCAGCCCCTCCCTATCGTGCGCCATACAGATTCAAGTGATAATTTTGAAGTAAGTATCTTTCCGTTTGATCGAGCCGTCTTCGAAAGTGAAGAGGTCACATCCCAGCCAATCCTGTTTTTCACCGGTCCGGGTCGTCGCTTTCCTGTGCCAGCGAAACACTGCCTTGTCTCCGAGCAACCAGTTGGGTTCGACCGTTTCGTATCGCAGATCGGGTAGATCCGAGAAGAGTTTGGCAAAATATTCACGGATCTCCTTCTTGCCGCTATACATGTCGCCGAAGGGTCCAACGCCGCGAGCGTTGACGAATACACCATCCTCCGAAAACAAACTGACGACTTCATCGAGCCTGTGCTCGCCGAAGGCTCGTGAAATTCTATCGAGAAATTCAGGTGTCACCTGCGCTTTTGTCATTTGTATCTCCAGTCAGCATCGTCGGGCGACTCTCGAACGCCCAAGCCGCGAGGCACGTGTCCAGGTCCGATCGTCCAATGAATTAGGTCGCGGCGGCGAACTGGACGACGGGTTCATGAAGAACAGGAAAATTGACTGAGCGCGCGATAAAGCATTTCTCGCTTGCTACGTCATGCAAGGACAACGCGCGATCCCTATCCGACCCTGCGGCCACTGTTACGACCGGGCGCAATGTAATTTGCGAAAACTGGCCACTCCCCGAAGGGTCCTCCAGCATCACTCCTTCGGCATTATCCTCGTAAGCGAGAACGACGATGCCTGCTGTCGCGCAGAGACCCATGTACCAAAGCTTATGACAAGCCGAAAGGGAAGCGACCAGCATATCTTCAGGGTTCCAGCGACGCGCATCGCCGCGAAAGACGGGATCTGATGAGCCCGCTATGTCCGGTTTACCCGGCGAGCTGATCTGATAGGCACGGATATGATTCCGAAACGACGCGATGGAGCCCGCCTTTCCTGTCCAGGTTAAGCGCGTGTTATAGCGATGCTCTCGGCTACCCATTGGCTTTCAACTCTTCAAGGCTGGCTCGATCTCATGATCGGGCAATAGCATTGCAGCGGGTGTGTACTATTGGCGGACGTACAGACGTTGGAGATCGCGAGGATACTTGGTCCTCGCCTCGTCGGCGATTGCCAGATCGATCGTTGCCGTCGCAAACGGCTTGTCTATCGAAGTCTCGGCGAGACACTGGGCCTGCGGCGACAATATCCAGCTTCCACCTGAAAACCAGTCGCGGTCGAAGGACCGGCGGTTAGCCGATGCTATGTAGGCCCCGGACGCGATCGCTGACATCTCGGACGCGACGCGCCAGTGTCGCCCGCTTCCTCCGGCGCGTGGCTGCACGATAAGCTGCGCGCCCGAAAATCCGAAGTCTCGTGCGTGCTCGGGAAACATCATTTCGCTGCAAAGCTGCAGGCCCACCGCGAGATTATCGGCGCTGACCGCGGCGAAGTTCTTGTCACCCTGGCTGAACCAGACTGTCTCCTTCGCCGTAACGGCATCCGGCAAGTACCATTTGCGCCGAATCGCCCTGTAACCTCCAGCGGTCGACCACAGGAAGGCCTCGTTGTACCGACGGCCCTTTTCCTAAATCGGCCGCGAACTGGCAATCCACCGGCATTTCAGTTCAGCCAGTCTGTCAAGCATGTGTTCGTGCTGCTCTAAAGTGTCCCGCCACCGCTGATCGTCAACTTCATTGCCCACGAATACCCACTGACAGAATGGCATCTCTGGAAGAACCACCATGTCCGGCATCACGCCGTTGACGTAAGCAACAAGCGCCTGCCAAGCCGCCTCCTTGCGCGACGTCTCATCAGGAAACTCGCTAACGGTTATCTTCATATCGGGCACTCGGAGTAAAGTTGGCGGTCTTGAAACGCTACCCTCGGGTTGGGCTGGCAGAAATGACAAAATGATGTTATTTCCTGCCAATGAAAACCCGGCTGATCGCGCTCTTTGCCTTCAATGATTTCCAATTGCTGGATGTCACCGGCCCCGCCTCGGTGTTTGGGCTGGCCAACACGACAATGGGTCGCGAGGTTTACGACATTCAAGTCGTCTCGTCGGAGGGAGGACTGGTAAAAAGCAGTTGCGGCATCACGGTGATGTCGCGACCGATTTCGACAGTCCCCGTGCGCAGAGTTGATAGCCTGCTGATCGCAGGGGGAAGCCTCGCTGCCCTGAAGGCAGCTCGGGAGTTAAATATTGCCAAGCGGTGGATACCTCGCTGCGTCCGCACTTGCAGACGGTTCGGCTCAGTCTGCTCGGGAGCATTCCTGCTCGCCGAACTGGGAGACTTAAACGGTTTGCGCGTGGCGACGCATTGGGCTAGCTGCGACGATCTTGCTCTGCAATTCCCCGAATTGACCGTCGACGCCAACGCACTATTCGTCGTCGACGGCAAAGCATGGACCTCTGCTGGCGTCAGCACCGGCATCGACATGGCTCTCGCCATGGTCGAGCACGATCTCGACCGCTCGGTGGCGGACAAGATCGCGAAGTTCTTGGTCCTCTATGCCCGTCGCCCGGGATACCAGTCTCAGTTTAGCGATCTACTCAATGCGCAAGCGAGCGCGGGCACTCCCTTCTCGGAGCTGGCTAATTGGATGCAGAATAGACTTGGTCAGCGGCTGGATGTGGCCACCCTCGCCGCAAAGGCCAAACTCTCGGAACGGACGTTCCATCGTAAATTCGTGAACTCAATCGGCCTCACTCCTGCGCGCTTCGTTGAAAATCTCCGAGTTGACGCTGCGCGCGCCCTACTCGCTACAGACTTGCCCCTCAAGACGATTGCCGCCCGCACGGGCCTTCAGTCAACCGCCCGGCTCACGGATGCCTTTGAACGACGATTTGGTGTTACTCCATCGCTGTTTCGGCAAATGCACGGTTACCCTGTTTGCAACGGTGAACGCTGCCGGAACCGCCGACCGCTATGGAACGTGAGTTGAAAGTACCGTGCCCGAACGGAACGCGATCGGTATCGCCCTGCACTACGTCGATCCGCTCCATTGGAATCTGCAAGACATCACCAACGATTTGGGCATAGCTCGTCAAGTGCCCGTGTCCCTGTGACATCGAACCGCTGAAAAGCGTCACGCTGCCGTCGGAATACATCCGAAGCTGCGCGCTTTCCCATCCGCCGCGATCGAATCCCTCTTCCTTCAGCTTTGGCGACATTCCCATGCCAATCAGTTCCATGTAGCAGGTAACTGCCACACCAACGTGTCGCCCTTGCGCCTTGAGTTCGGCTTGCCGAGCTCGCCATTTTGTGTAGCCGACCTGCTCGGCGGCCGCGTCCACGCAGCGCTGATAGTCGCCGGAGTCCCAGAAGAAAATTGGATGCCCGTATGGTTTGTAGGGGAATTGGTCCGCGCGGATCAGATTTCGGCCGACGACATAGCTGTCGCTGCGAGCAGCGCACCGAAGATGTTACGGATCATGACTTAATTCCCCTATCGAAGATCGAGGTTGGTCTCAACGGTACGGTTCGCGCCGGGGTCGGAGAAGGTTACGTCGTTTCGGAAAAATATCGGACGTGCCCGCCGACGCGGTGGGCACTACATGTCGCCGCGGGGCCAACATCGAAAGGACACTGAATTGAGCGATCTCATTCCTCTCTTTCCGCGCCGAAGCGTACCTGCGCTACGCGTCGATCTCGTCGGCGGCGGACAATTCGACCTCGCATCCGAAAGGCCGGCCAACTTCTCGCTGCTCGTCTTCTATCGGGGCCTCCACTGCCCCATCTGCAAGATGCAGTTGAAGGACCTCGAGTTAAACTCGACGAGTTTGAGAAGCGCGGCGTCTCGGTCTTGGCTCTATCGTCAAGACTCCCAGGAACGCGCGGTGCAGACTGTACAGTCTTGGGGACTGTCCCGGCTTCGCCTCGGCTACGGCATTTCTCTGGGTGCGGCCCGCCACTGGGGGCTTTACGCCTCGTCGGGACACGGCAAGACGTCGGCCGGCGTCGAAGAGCCAGCGCTCTTTTCGGAACCGGCGATCTATCTGGTGCGTCCCGACGGCACGCTCTACTTCGGCAGCGTGCAGACGATGCCGTTTGCGCGGCCGTACTTCGCCGACATCCTCGCTGCGATCGATTTCGTCGTGAAGAACAACTATCCGGCCCGTGGTGAGGTGACGGATCTCCCGAAGACGGCGTAGCCTACCGTCGGTCTAAGTCCGGTTGAGATAGGCGATTAGGTCGTCCGCCGCCGCGGACGACCAGTCCGCATCGCCCGGCATGTAGCCGACGACGGCGCCCGAACTGGAAACCACGTAGGTGATCGGCATGCCGTAGAGCGCAAACGGCGCCTTCCCGACGTTGTCGACGTCCGAATGTGCCACGTACCCGTTCGGATCCAGACTGATCGGCAACGCCTTGAGATCGAGCGACTTCACGAAGCGCGCGATCGTCTCGCGCGGACCGCGGTCTTCCGAGACCGCGACGACGTGAGCCTTCCCCGCCAGGCGTCCCGGACCAATCCGTCGAGGGCTGGCAGCTCCATGCGGCAGGCGGCGCACCACGACGCCCAGAAGTTCACAAGGATCGGCTTGCCACGCAGCACCGCCAGATCGGTCGTGCCGCCCTCCAGACGGAACAGCCGCAATGGGGGCAACAGCTGAGCGGGGCGGGGGAGGATGGTGAACTGGTAGCGTCCGGATTCGAACCTGGGAACGTCGTCTTCGACCGCACCCGCCCCGTTCGGCACAAGTCCGGCCGCCATGCCGACCAAAGCATGCTTCAGGATGGCTCGTCGCGACGGCATCCGCCCCGCGCCCCGACATGCGACGGCCACTTTCTTCTTCAAGCCGTCTCCTGCACCGTAAGAACCGGCGACGATTGAGGCACGGCAGGACGGAATGCGATGAAAAAGAACAGCGGATTCGGCAGCCAGTACAGCCAACCGATCGCAGGCTCACGGGTCCCGTCGGGAAGACGCAGGTCGAGCCACACGTACAGGAATTTGTAGATGCAGAGACCGGGAATCCAGTTCGGCTTCAGCCGCGAGGTCTTCAGATATTTCCGGCTGATATAGTAGTTGCCTTCGAAGGGCGTGATTCCGAAGAGGCCGATCGGCCCCTCGGCGATGACCTTGCCGCTCGATCGATGCGTGATCCGGACGTGCGACATTATCTCTCTTTCGGCTTCGATACGGTTACTCCGGATCGGTTCGTTGCATCTCCCGAAAAGTTACCCGTCGGCGTACGGAAAATGGGGCGTAACCTTGGCGCCTCCTCCGTCGAACGGTTCAATGACCGTCCGCCCACGACGGACCACCGGAGGAATTGCGATGTCTAAAGGCAACTGGATCAAGGGAATGGCGGCTGGCTTCGTCGCCACGGTCGTCCTTTCCGCCATGATGGCAATGAAAGCGACGATGGGTGTGATGCCCGAGCTCAATCCGATCAAGATGATCGCCGACATGCTCGGCGCACCGACGGCCATAGGTTGGGCGATGCACTTCATGATCGGGACGGTGCTATGGGGGAGCCTCTTTGCGTGGCTAAATCCTGGCCTTCCCGGCGAGAGCCATTGGCTGAAGGGCATCGTGTTCGCCATCGGAGCCTGGCTCATCATTATGATCGCCATGATGCCGATGGCGGGCGTCGGATCTTCGGATCCCATCTCGGAATGATGGCACCCGTCATGACGCTCGTGCTCCACGTCGTCTTCGGCATCGTCTTGGGCGCTATCTACGCCCTGGAGCGGCCCGAAACGCCGCACGCGCTGCAGAGCGCGCGCAACTGACGCGCAGAGCGTATAAGGTGGCGGACATGATCCTCGATTTTACCATCCGATGCCCAAACTGGGGCTACCAGCACCGAGCGGATGCCGACCGACGCCTGCCAATTCTTCTACGATTGCAAGCGTTGCGGCACGCGCTTGAAGCCGAAGGACGGCGATTGCTGCGTTTTCTGCTCTTTGGGAACGGTCCCCTGCCCACCGGTTCAGGAGGCTGGAGGATGTTGCAGGTAAGCCTCGTGCGCCTGCCTCGGTCCCGCGCTCGCGGACAAAAAGCAGAGCTGTGCGGACAGCAACGCGTCGTTTGGCGTCGCGCGCAGAAATTCTCCCAGGACGGTACAGATGGTTTCGAAACTCCCCGACGATATAAAAGCGTGCGTCTTCGACGCCTACGGCACCTTATTCGACTTCGGCGCCGCGGCCCGTGGTTGCCGGGACGTGCTCGGCCACGACCTCGACAAGCTCTGCGCATGCGAGATCGTGTCCGCCGCTCACGTCGAAATTCACCCGGATCGGCTTCACACATCGCCTACGCCGTCTCGTCGACGGAGGCTCCGGCTACGGCCTCGCCCTTGAAGGCATCACGGCGGCCGACGTGGCGAGAAAACGATTGCGCCGGCCGGCTACTTGTAAACTATGGGCTAGGGCCGATGTCTGCACTGTATAGGTTTTGCCGTAAAACCTATACACGCATTTGGCGCAAGGTTTCCGTTGCAGTCAGACTCAGTTGGTCTAGAATTGATTTCAGCAACTGATTTGAAGCGAGATGCCGGGTAAACAGGCCAAAATACTCTCGACCGACCATATCGACGATCTCCTGTTTTTCGCCGATAATACTCGCCTCCCCCTTCGCAACCGGCTCATCGTTCTGTTGTCTACCAAGGCCGGTCTTCGCGCTGGCGAAATCGCAAAGCTAACCTGGGAAATGGTCCTCGACGCGAGTGGCGAGGTTGGTGTTGTACTCGAACTTCGCGATCACGCGGCGAAGATGGGCGGCGGGCGACTGATCCCCCTCCATCCCGACCTGCGACAAGCCCTTTCAGCTTTGCGACAATCATCTTCGAGCATGGGGCCTGTTGTCTGCTCTGAACGCGGCGGCCCGATGAAGGCCCTTAGTATCGTAATCTGGTTTCAGCGTGCCTATCAGGCGCTTGGTTTTGAAGGCTGCTCTTCCCATTCAGGACGGCGGACATTTATCACGCGAGCCGCGCGGCTGGTGCACAAGGCGGGGGGCTCGCTGCGAGATGTTCAACTGCTGGCGGGGCATCGTTCCATTCAAACGACCCAACGCTACATTGACGGCGACAGTGACGCCCAGCGGAGGCTGGTATCACTGATCTAGGATCCCGCGCGCGCCCCCCACGACCGCTGCGGAAGAAGGCAGCGAGGCCGACGACCCCGTTCAGCAACCTTCCTAAACCACACAAGGACGCTGACGTTTTGATCCGCGCCGTCTGTGCTGTCGCCGGATCCCTGTCATTCCTCGATGAGATCGATGAAGAAATTCGTCACGCGGGTTTGGATCAGGCTGTCGCGTCGGGCAAGACGCCGCCCATTTTCGATTGGCTCCTTACGGCGTTCAGCTTTCAGGGTATCTCTGACCGGGTTGCCCGGAGCTACATGGAGAAGCATGGGACCGCATCCTGGTCCGAAATGGAAGCAAGCCTCGAAACGTCGCCCTCCTGCCAGAAACTTCAAACCTACTGGGACTACGCGGGCTGCCGGTACGACAAGGGCAGCTTCACCTGTGCCGAGCCCGATCATATCGACGCCTGCCCGGTACCGCTCCCACACCTCCGGAATGGACGGCTTAATCAGACCGCCTACAGCCTCTTTCTGTTCGTCCGGGACATCGCTGGCGGCGATCTCGTTGGCTGGATCGATAGCCAATTGGAAGCCGCCACAGGCTCGCCTGACGCCGACCTGGAGGCTGCCAGACAGGAAGCCCTCATCGGTCCCCTCCGAGGCGTTTTCGGCGTGGCCGACAAGGTCCTGACGATGGCACTGTCCAGTCTCCTGATAGGGGCCCGCAGCCAGCACCCCGTCTGGTTCGAGACCGGAAAGGTCATGGTCGCCGTTGACACGCTGGTCCACAATTTCCTGCACCGCACCGGCATTTTGGAAAACTGCGGCGTTCCCCATCGGTATGGCCCGGCCTGCTATGCCGGGGGCGGCTGTGCCGAGATTATCCGAGGTGCCGCGGACCGGATCGATGCCAGCTCCTTCAATCCGAGCTTTCCAAAGATATTCCCGCGTTTTGTCCAGCACGCCATCTGGCGATATTGCGCCGCGGAAGGTCTCGATCTCTGCAACGGCAACCGAATTGACGACCACGAACGATGCCAAATCAACTATTGCTATCTGTTTCGGATTTGCGCCAGAAAACCGCTAAAAACGGTGTAATTTCATGTATTTACGGCGTATTTTGAGGCTTGTTTCTGGCTTAAAATCTCGATATACTTTTAATACAGAGTCGAATTCACGACTTTGCGCGTTTTAGACTTGGAGATACTTCCGGGAACACCTTTCTTTGCCCCCAACCTTCGGGTCTGAAATCGCCATTCCAACCGCGGAATGAGGGAGCCTGTCGGCTCCCTTTCGCATTTCTAGGAGCCGCTCAATGGGTAAGAAAGCTGAGAAGAAAGAACCGGCAAGAGTTGACCAAGTCTACGTCCTGGGACTGGACGCTAATGGAAAGCCGCGCGGCGCACGCTTTCCAGAACTGAAGGACAGCATCGCTTCCGCCGCGATGGATATGAACTGCCGCGTCTTGATCAACCAGCCAGTCCCCGTCTCTGCACTGGCTATGAAGCTACCGGTCGGTCGTGTGATCGGTACAGGCAAGGTGGTGAGGCTGTTCGTCCCGAATATCAGGCGCGAACTCTACGACCAGATATCAGAGTTGGCGCGAACCGCTGAAACGCTATCTAACACCGAGACAGAAGCAGCCGCGGCGGAACAGTCTGCGGTCGTAAAGGGATCAGATAGCTCATGCGGATGCTGCACTGGCCGAAGTACGATGCGTCTCCCCGGTAACGTCGGGCCTGCCGCGTAATTGGGAAGAAGTCGCCGTGGGCCACATGGTTTTGATGCATGAGAGCCCGGAGGACGGCTGGTGGGAAGCGACCGTTATCAAGCGTGAGGGCGAAGTCCTGACTCTTCGCCTGCGTGACTATCCAAAGCAGGGGACGTGGGTCCGCCACATCAATGCGGTGGCACTGGTCAACCCCGGCCCCGCCTGAACATAGGCCGAATGTTCTCGTGGCTGGCTCGGACTTCGGCCCGAGCCAATTCCCTAAACTGCGCGACCGATGGCCTAGGTCGAACAAGCTCAGATCACATCATATTTTCAGGAGATACACCGATGTCCACCGACACGGATCGCATACGTTGCTCAACGATGAACTGCGGCAGCATTTATATAGTGGAGGTGCTGTCATGACTCCCGGCGTCGCTTCGCTTGGAGCCGAGGCAGTCAATCGCCTCGTCAATGCAATAGCTAGCTTCAACGATTTCAGCGCCGCCAACGATCCCCACGGTGAGCATGACTTTGGTACGCTCGATTTCGAAGGGACAGCCATAATTTTCAAAATCGATTACTATGACAAGGATCTACAGTTTGACTCACCCGATGCCAGCGATCCTTCGGTTACGGAACGGGTGATCACCATCATGTTGGCCGAAGAGTATTGATTCTTCCCGGTTAGTCGGGCTTGACGTTGACGAGGTGTTTGATTGCTTCGCGTGGGTCGAAGCCAATTGCTTCAGCAAAAGCAAGAAGCTCAACCACGTCAATCTTTCTTTGCCCACCTTCGACTGTCGCCACGAACGACTGGTACCGGCGGAGCTTCTTCGCGACTTCTTCCCTGAGTTCAGGCCCCTCCGCCGAAGCCGCCCTTCAAAGGGACGGGTTGTGAAGACGTAGGCGTATGACCGGTCATACGCCTATGTCTCAAGGGTGAGCGGCCTTGAGGTGATTTCGTCGGGCGCGCGGCGACGCTGGACGCTGGACGAGAAGCAGCGGATTGTCGCGGAGAGTCACGCCGGGTCGCGGTTGGTGTCGGCAACGGCGCAAGGAAATTGCTAAGAAGGCGGCAAAGCAGAGGTGGTCAAAGTAGCAGGGTTATCTTGACAGATTGGCTGGCAATGAAAAAATTCCAGATGTCTTAACCCTCTGAATAGCCCGCTCGCGGACCGCGCGAGTAGCATGATCTACAAATGCCAGGATCTTTGGACCCGAACATTCGGAGTGTTCGACCGGTTTTGGACCTTGAAAATCCAAAACCAGTTGCTGTGGACAAGTCTCAGCGGGGCCTTGCTTTGACATTCCACTACCATCCCAATGATTCGTTAATGGGCAGTATCTTCTTTTGCTTCCAGGTCTGCAATCACTTTTGATTCGTATTCAACAGGCCCGTCTAATGGCACCCGAAAAAGGGGAACAGCCAGTTTGGGTGATTGTCGAGCGAATTTACCCCCGATCTTCCGGTCCGACTTCTTCTTAAATAAGGTCAAATAGTGCTGCGGGGCTATGCCGTCATACTGCCTAAATACGACCCGTTTCTTATCATCGGGGTCTTCGCTTATGGCATCGTTATGCAGAGCTATCGCTAAGCTTTTTCTGTAGGGTTCGATATAGACTACGGACGAAATGCCTGCGGCAACAATGTGCCGCGCGCAATTGTGGCAGGGGTACGTTGTTGTAAACAACGTTGCTCCGACGAGAGAATGCCTTCCTTCACGCGCAACTGCTAATATCGCCTCCATTTCCGCGTGGATAGCACGCGAAAATTCGGTGAGATCATCAACCTCATTTCCTCTGAGTAGTTCACGAACTTGGGCCTGCGTCGCATCCTCTTTGAGTAAGCCGGATGAGGCGATCACTTTCGCTATACTCTCCGAGATTCCGGAGCGGCGCATATCGTTGTGACAAATTTTCATACCCCACTTAAAGCAGCGATGGTCACCGTCTTGGATGCTTTCTTTTTCGGGGTCCCATCGAAACTGATCATCCTCCGTGTATATGCCGCCCTTAAATTTTGGTACGTCATTCCATCCCACCGAAATCAATTCCCCGGAAGATGAGATTATTGCTGCTCCAACTTGCCGAGACATACAGGCTGAGCCCGCCATCGCTGCGGTCGCTTCGTACATGGCCGATTCGTGTCGAGTGGGAGTATGAATATTGGTGTCGAACACAATTTCCATATACCGGTGGAGTCTTCTTTCGAGTTCATCAGGCTTCTTGTCGTTGCATATAAAAAAATCCGCTTGAGTGAAAATCTTTCGCGTATTCTGGCCAAAAGTAGCAATTTCGCCAGCATCTCGACTAATGACAGTGCGCACTTCGCTGTCCACGGCGCCATCGTTCAGCAGCCGCTGTTTGCGCATTTCGTCTGGCGCAAATACGCCAATAACACACAACGTCTCACGGTAGATTTGGCGAAGTAACTCTAGTTCTTCTAGGTTCTTTATCGAATCAATTATGTAAGCCCTTCGTCCAGGCAACATCGTCCCGTTTGCTGCGTATCCGTTTTTCCCCTGGCGATATTTGGCAATGCTCTCGACGGCCTTCTCGGCAAGATAATTGCTACCGAATTTTTCGCGAAGTTTATTTCCGGCGTCTTGCATATGTGTAATGTACTGACTCAGCGGGGCAGGAACTTCGCCGCTAGATACTCGGTGAGCTTCGTTTCGAATAAAGCTGCTCAACTTAATGACGGGCGCAACGTCGTACCCAAAATGATGGGTCAGAATCTTTTCGATGAATGCCGCGGAGGTAGAGACCCCCGAACCGACCGGGCCAACCAACGCTATTACTAGCTCCTCGGACATTCGGTCGGATATGTCTGCTGCTAAGGTTCGTTGATCAGCAGATGGCTTTCTTAGTAAAATTGGCTCTGGCATTAATCCCCCCGGCACAACCTAATAGTGATGAGTATTCCGATTTCCCGGAAAGCCTGTAAAGGTCGTTGACACTAGGTAGCGCAAGCGGTTGGCGGAATGACGGTTCTAAGAGCTGGTCTAAAGATTCAAACGGCGAGCCCACGACGACTTCTCGGCTGGTTCTGAGGCGTGTAAGTGCGGGCTCAACTGACGCACGGCACAGGCAAATTGGGAGGCGGCCAATCTCATGAACACTGCTGCTCTATTGTTGGCGACATCAGATAGCAGCAGCGTGCCAAAGTTTTCGGTGGCGACACGGTGGCGACACGGCCCAAAAACAAGAAAGCCGCCCCGAAAGGGCGGCTTTCTGAAAACCTCTTAAAATCAGAGGGTTATTTGGTTGCGGGGATAGGATTTGAACCTATGACCTTCAGGTTATGAGGCCGAAGGTCGTAGCGAAACCGATAAACGCTCCCGGTTGCGTCCCAGGCCGACCGAACCAATTCGTCCTATTTGTACGCCACAGCTACCCAGCAGCCATACCTGCGCTCTAGATTTCTTTCTTGCTGGAGAAGCCTACGATCTTATTGCCTCAGACCGATCGTGGTTCGGGGCGGAGGCATGGGCGGCAAGGACGAAAAGACTCGGATCGAGGCATTAGGGTCGCCAGGTAGTCGGAAAATGCCACGTGCCACGAAGCGCCATCGCAAGAACCGTGGCATGCCGCCGCCCGCGACGTTCGATATCGATACGCTGCCGGGCAGCTCTAATTTGACGGCATTAGAGGCGGCCGCGGTCATCCGGCGCACGCCCGGAGCGCTGGAGCAGTGGCGGCGCGATCCGAACCACCCGCTGAAATGGCGCTACGTCGATGGCCGCCCGCTCTATCGTGTCGATGCGGTGCGCGACTATCTGGCCGGATGCGACAAGGCAACTAAGCGCCCCCAGCCGCATAATGCTCGCGGAGACGGCCGAGCAGCTCGGCCTTGATGGGGTCGAGCGGATTCGTCCGCTGCAGGCGCACGACCTTGCCGACCCGTTTCGCGCCGACCAACTCCGCGATGTAGTCATGAGCCGCTTCGAACGCCATCTTGCGGATGATCCACTGTTCGTCGTGATTGTAGACCTGATCGATTCCGCGTGGCTTTTGCCCGACACACAGCCGCTGGATTTCGTTGTCGTAGCCGCAGCGTGACATGACGGTGCGCAAGCTGCGTCTTAAATCATGCATGGTGAACTTGGCGACATCTGCTTCCTTGACCAGACGGTTGACCATCTTGGTGAAGCCCGACATCTGGCCACCGGTCTTCGGTGACGGGAAGACATAGTCGGACGTCGCGCGCTGGAAATGTTTCGCGGCCGCGAGCACCTCGTCAACGAGGTGGGTGCGCGGCACGTCGTGGTGCAGGCCCATCTTGGTCCATGCCGCATCGAAGGTGACGCGGTCATCCATGATGTGCTTTCGCCACTCGATCATGGTCGGCTCGCTGCGGCGCGGGCCACCGAGTAGGCACATGCGTGCTAATTGCCCAAAAGCCCCGAGCTTACCGGATGCGTGCCAGACCTTGATGATCTCCTCATCGATCAGCGCGCGGCCCTTCGTTCGGCGCCCGACCCTCTGCGCACGGGTTTCCTTGGGCGCGCGATAGCCGGCGAGCACGTTGTGCTCGACGTAACCTTCGCCGACGCACCATTCGAGGAAGGTGTGCGTGTGCTTGCGCAAGTCCTTGGCTGCGCCGCGCTTGCCGGTCTTGGCGATCCTGTCCACCGCCGCCATGATTTGCCGTCGCGTCAGCTCGCCGATGGCGAGATCGAAATGATCCTTGAGACCGCGTCGCAGCGCCGACATTGCCGGTTTCCAGTTGACTACCTGGCGTCCGGTCAGGGACGTTTCGTAGGGGCCGTCTTCAATGATCAGGGTCGCCAGCGTGGTGCACTGCTTCTCGGCCAGCTGTTGCCGCTTTGCCTCGCGTTTGGCGTCGTTCGGATCGACCCCAATGACCACCTCGCCGGCGGCGACGGTGGCGGCCTTGCGCGCGGCCTTCTCATTGAACTTAGGCCATGCGCCCAGCGTCTTGCGTTGCGTGCCTCTCATCCCAGGCTTGGTGAACAGGAAGACCCAGGTCCGCCCACCAGTCGCGCGCATCCTGATGGCAAGCCCTGGCTGCTCTGTGTCGTGCAGATAGTGCTGCGATTTGCCTGGCGGCAGCGTGGCTGCACGTATCGCCGCGTCAGTGAGCCTCAGGTAGTTCGTCGTCACTTCGGCTCTGAGACCCTTCTCGCTATTTTCCATCGTTTGTGCCCTCACTTCTTGTGCCCTGGGACACGTCGAGGGAGACCCAAGAAACGGATCACAAACCGTTCCCTCCACGTTCCCAGCTCTGTTGTGCCCCACGGGAAAATTCACGAAGGGCACAGCGCGGGCATACAAAACTTAGCAAGTCCAGCTATGGCTCACTATGGGCCGCTATGGCCACAAATCCCTGCGCTGCAAGGACTTTTACAACTTTACTATGGCTGGATTTGGTCGGCTGAGGTCTACGGATTGTGGTTCACACGGGAGAGGTCCAAGGTTCGATCCCTTGTGCGTCCACCATTCACAGCCCCGCAATGCGGGGCTTTTGATCACCCATCGGCCTACGCTCCCGACGCGAGACAAACCGCCAGGTCGCCGCAATGCTCGACAGCGCCATGCGCAGCGCCAGCACAACCAGCGTGATCTGAAGCCAGATCACGCCTCCTATTTCGCGGAACACGAATTCCATCCGTGGACCCCACGGCGAAGGCACGGCGTCGCCAAGCGCTTCAATGCCGCGCTGCATCAGGCGTTGCGCACCGGTCAGCAGCTCCGGCTTCTGATAGAAGGCGGCGAAGACCAGCGCCCACGCCAGGATCACCGTGAGCGTTCGAAACGAATGGACTTTCAGATGATACCCAAATCCCGGGCGGTCGCGTTCGCGAAGATGCACCATCGGTGAAGCCGTTTTGCCCGCGCACGAGGGGATTCGTGAACGGCAACGTGTCGATGTGGCGGTAGTTCCACATGCTGACGATTGCATCGGAACTCAACGTCATCAGCGGCATTGATTGAGCTTACCAGGAGAAGTGTTATGGCAGAGAACGATGCGCCGCTGAAGCCCGACGACTTCCCTGTTCATGCCGACAAGAACAAGATCCTGACGACCACCGGCAACCTGTCGCCGTGGCCAAGGACGAAAAGACGGCTGACGAAGTTGCCAAGCGACTGAATGCCGATGAGAATCGGGAGGAAGAAGACCGCTGGTCTGCCTGACCGTCTCGGTCGATGGGCACCAGCGAGCATGAGGCATGCGCAAGAGGTGAGATCCAATTGATTTCAGATTCTCATCGCTCGCTTCAGCAGCGATGTTGCCTTCGGATTCTCGATCGCCGCTGCGACAAAGCCGCGTGAAGTTTTCGGCGAGAGGCGCGGATGCGTGGCCATTTCATTTCGCGAACGCGACTGTTCTGTCCTGTGCGAATCCGCTCGTGGTGTTCGACCGGGCGATCGGACGCGATTGCGCGTGACCGGCAGCAAGCGGGTCATGCAGAGAAAAGCTTAAATCAAATCCCCAGCAGCCAGATCGCCACGATGGTGCCCAGCGTCGCAAGGCCGCTGATGGTCCATCCGGTTGCGTAGGAGATTTCGTCGTCGTCGGTGCCGCGCATCAAGTCGGCATCCGTGGTTGCTGAGCGCCACTGCATGGCACCGCTCCTCAAAGCCCTGCCTGCAACCACAACACCGGCCGAAGCTGCCGGTTCCACTTCAAGGTCAGGGATTTGCTCCTGGCCGGCCTATCGCCGCCGGGACCGGAGAATCACGCGTAGGCCAGCAACCGGCGATTGGCTTGAACCGGCGGAACGATATCCTGCTCCGGATCGCTAACGATGATGGTGACTTCCCAGCCTTCGCTCGCCCACACCCGCGCCTTGGCGACCGCCATCAGCGAACTGCTTCTGTCCATTCTGACGGTCTCGTTGCCGCGTTCCGCCACGATCCTGTACGCCATGCCACATCCCCTACGCACGAAGAACTACTGGGGAACCATGTTCCGCTACTGCTTTGGCCGCAATGGGCCGACAATTTGTCCAATCGGGGGCATCGTTAACGGCGGAATTAGCGGCGGCGGGGTCCTTTTGAGCCCTATTTGGCAGCTTTTCGCTCAGTAAGCGCCGGTTTGGTCACGCCGTCGAGCCCGGTCAGGATCAGGACGGTCAACAGCGCGTTCTGCGGGCCGTACCAGGCGTTGACCGGCTTGTACCATTCGTTGCGCGAGTGCCAGTTGCCGCCCTCCCCGCCGCCGCCGATGGTGACGGCCGGGATGCCGAGCGACATCGCGATGTTGGAATCGGTCGAGGAGCCGGCAAAGGTCGGCCGCGGCCCGCGGGTGACGGCCGAGACCGCGCGCTGGGTCGCCTGAACGATCGGCGAATCCATCGCCACGATGCCCGCCGGCCGGTCGCCGATCAGCCTGGCCTCCACCGTCATCTTGTCCGATTTCCAGCGCGCGTTTTCATCCGCCACCGCCTCCTTGACCAGTTCGAGCAGCCGCGCCTCCAGCTTGAGCAACTCGTCGGTCGAGTTCGAGCGCATGTCGACGGCCATCCGCGCTTCGGCGGCGATGGCGTTGACCGAGGTGCCGCCGGTCACGGTGCCGACGGTGAACGTGGTCTTGGGATCGGATGGCGGCTGCAACTCGGAGATTTTCGCAATCGCGCGGCCCATGGCATGGATCGCGCTCGGCAATCCGAACTCCTGGAACGAGTGGCCGCCGGGGCCCTTGAAGGTGAACTCGTAGCGATGGCTGCCGGTCGCCTGGTTGACGACGCGGGTAATGCCGAGCCCGTCGATCGAGATGAAGCCGTCGATGTCGGTGTGATCGCGGAACAGCGCCTTCACGCCGCGCAGATTGCCGAGTTCTTCCTCGCCGACCGTGCCGACGAACATGATGTCGCCGACCGTTGCGATCTGGTTCTCGTTCATCCCCTTGATCAGCGACAGCATCGCCGCAAGCCCGCGCGAATCGTCGCCGATGCCTGGCGCAACGACGGCGCCGTCCTTTTCCTTCACGGTGACGTCAGTGCCTTCGGGAAACACCGTGTCGAGATGCGCCGACACCACGAGCCTGGGCCGGCCGCCGCCACTGCCCTTGCGTAGCGCGATCACATTGCCTTCGGCGTCGATCGAAGCATCCTTGAAGCCGAGCTCCTGCATCCGCTTCTGATAATATTCGGCGCGGACCTTTTCCTTGAACGGCGGCGCCGGAATTTCCGTGATGCGCTTCTGTTCGGCAAAGGCCCGCTCGTCGTCGGCCTTGATGTCGTCGAGCGTCTTGACGATTTTGGGGTTGGCGAGGATGGCTTCCAGGTCGGGCGCGGACGGCGTTTGCGCGCCGGCCGGCTGCGGCGGCCATGCCGCGGCCAGCAGCAAAACAGCCAGGATGATGAACAGACTTCTATCGGCGCTCATGAAGACCTCTCCGTATCTCTACCCGCTTTCCCGTGATTATACGGGCGCCGAAAGACGTTTGCTAATCGTTCGTCAAAGCCGTCGACAAATCTTGAAATCAAGTTTTACGCGCCGTCCACCTGCAAGCCCTAACGCTGTGGTGGAGGGCGAAACATGTCAGATGTTGGACGGCACGCAAGCAAACTGTACGAGGGGCTGACTTCAGGCTTCGATCGCGTATCGCACCTGATCGGCCGCTACGGCAGCGCGCTGATCGGCGTTTTCGCCATCGCGATGGTCTGGGCCGGCGTGCTCTACAGCGTTTCGGAAGAGCGGACGCGGACCGAACACGCCGTGCGGCAGAACAATTCAAATCTCGCCCGCGCGTTCGAGGAACAAATCATCCGTTCGATCAAGGCCGCGGATCAGACGCTGCTTTATGTGCGAGAGTCCTATGCCAAGGACCCCACCAATTTTGACATGTCGCTGTGGTCGAAGAACAGTCAGTTTCTTTCGGATTTCTCCTTTCAGGTGGTTGTGATCGACAAGAACGGAATCATGATCGCGAGCAATCTCGACGAGAGCATGAAGGGGCTGGACCTGCACGACCGCGAGCATTTCAGGGTACACGCCGAAAGCACCAGGGACTTCCTGTTCATCAGCAAGCCGATCTTCGGCCGGGTATCGAACAAATGGTCGATCCAGTTGACGCGACGCATCTATGCGCAGGACGGTTCGTTCGGCGGCGTGGTGGTCGTTTCACTCGATCCCGAATATCTTTCGCAATTCTACAATTCGGTCGACATCGGCAGGAAAGGCACCGTCACGCTGGTCGGCCTCGACGGAATCATTCGCGCACGCGGCTCTTCCGGCCCGGCCGCGGTTGGCGCGTCAATCGCCGGCAGCGATGTGATCAAGGGCCTGGCGCGTCAGGAAAGCGGGTCGGTCACCAGCCGGAGCCAGGTCGACGGCGTCGAACGCATCTTTTCCTTTCGGAAGGTCAGTGGCTATCCGCTGGCTGTCGTTGTCGGGCAGGCATCCGAGGAAATCTTTTCCGCCTATCGTCGCGATCGCGACAGGAACCTGATCGCCGCGATACTGTTGAGCCTGATCATCGGAACCATATCGATCCTGATCGTCCGTTACGAGGCCGGGCTCGCGAAGTCCCGCGACGCTGCCGAGGCCGGTACCCGCGCCCGGTCCGAATTCCTCGCGATGATGAGCCATGAAATCCGGACGCCGATGAACGGCGTCATCGGGCTCGCGGACCTGCTGGCGGCGGGCGACCTGCCACCCGAGCAAAAGAAGATCGCCACGACGCTGCGGGAGTTGGCCGACTATCTGCTGCAGAT
Organism: uncultured Alphaproteobacteria bacterium; assembly: GCA_963840465.1. GTDB lineage: Bacteria > Pseudomonadota > Alphaproteobacteria > Rhizobiales > Xanthobacteraceae > Bradyrhizobium. Next base: position 19,505 of record CAWIZF010000056.1, read on the forward strand.
CCTGAACGACGTGCTCGACTTTTCGAAGCTCGATGCCGATCGGCTGGAGATAGAGCACGTCGAATTCCACCCTCGCCGTTCGGTCTCGGCCACCATCGAGCTAATGATGTCGCGCGCCAAGGTGAAGGGATTGCTGCTGACGTCGTCGGTGGGCGACGACGTTCCGGAGACGGTTCTCGGTGATCCAGCCCGGGTCCGCCAGGTGCTGTTCAATCTGGTCGGAAACGCCATCAAATTCACCCAGTCCGGCAGCGTCCATGTCGCGGTTGAAGCCGAACCGGCGGACGACGGGTTTACGCGGCTGTTATTCAAGGTCACCGACACCGGCGTCGGCATCCCCGCGGACGCGATCGGCCTTCTCTTCCGCGAATTCTCGCAGGTCGACAGCTCGATCTCGCGCCGATTTGGCGGCACCGGCCTGGGACTGGCGATCTGCAAACGCCTGGTCGCCTGCATGGGCGGCGAGATTTCGGTTGAGAGCACGATCGGAAAGGGAAGCCAGTTTCAGTTTTCCGTAATGGTCAAACCGCAAGAGGACCTGGAAGCGGAGCATCCGGCCCCAACGTACTCGCCGACGGCCGCACCCGACCTGTCGTCCCAAACGTCTGTCGCGAAAGACTTCCGGCCACTGAAGATATTGGTCGCCGAGGATAACGTGACCAATCAGTTCGTGATCCGGAAGCTCCTCGAGAAGCTCGGCTACATGCCCGACGTGGTTGAGAACGGCGTGCAGGCGGTCGCGGCGATCCAGAACCAGCCATACGACCTCGTCCTGATGGACGTGATGATGCCCGAGATGGACGGCCTGGTCGCCACGCGAACCATCCGCCGGCTGCCGTCACCTGCGCGCGATACCTACATCATCGCCCTGACGGCCAACGCGGCCAACCAGGACGAGCTCGCCTGCCTCGCCGCCGGCATGAACGATTTTGTCACCAAACCTGTCACCCGGGATCGTTTGACCGCGGCCCTGGATCGCGTGAACGCCGCAGCCGTTCAGGAAAGATTGATTGCATGACCGAGACTTTCTCTTTCGACGAGCCCGTCTTTCGTGAGCTCGGCGACGAACTTGGCGCGGAGGATACGACTGCGTTGCTGAATGTGTTCCTGGCAGACACTGCCAACAGGCTGATCCGGCTCGAGGCCGAAGACCAGGCCCGTTCCGTCATCAAACGCGAGGCCCACTCGATGAAAAGCTCGGCCGCCACCTTCGGCTTCAGGATGCTCTCGCAACTGGCCCGGCAGCTTGAAGCCGGCGCCGAGGCCATGTCGCAGGCCGCACTGCAGGGATCGATTCACGAACTTCGGCAGGCGTTCGAGGCAACTCGAATATTCGCGCAGCGCAACCTGCTCAACACCGATTTGGGGGCGACAACATGAGAGCGATCGAACACCGCTCTGAAAAGCTGAGAGGCCGCCTGCTGGTCGTCGAAGACGACTTGGTGCAACGGACCATCATCGGAACGATCAGCGCAAAGCTCGGCTACGATACCGTCTCCGCATCGACCTTCGAGATCGCATCGAAGCTGCTGCGAACCGAAAAGTTCGACAAGATGACGCTGGACCTGTCGCTCGGCGAGCACGACGGCGTCGAATTGCTGCGCTTGATTGCCGCCCTGAAGCTCAATGCGATGCCGATCGTGATCGTCAGCGGATGTGAAGAGCGCGTCCAGAACACGATCAAGCGCGTCGCTGCCGGGTTGAATCTCTCGCTGACCCACTGCCTGGTCAAGCCGCTGAACATCGACAAGCTGCGTGTTGCGCTCATGAGGCCTGCCCTCTACAGCGCTGCCGCCGACGGCCAGGCCAACGCGCCTGCGATCAGCCGCGATCGAATCGTGGCCGCGCTCAAGCAGAAGGAGTTCCTCGTCGAGCTGCAGCCCAAGATCGACCTGCGCACCAACGAGATCGACGGAGCCGAGGCCCTGGCGCGCTGGCTCGCGCCGGAATTCGGCATGGTATCGCCCGCAATCTTCGTTCCGCTGGTCGAGGAATTCGGCTTGATGCCCGAATTGACGCACCTGATCTGCGATGCCGCCGTCGCCACCAGCCGCAGATTGATTAGGCAAAGCCCAGGCTTCACCGTCGCCGTCAACGTCTCCGCGTCCGATCTGAATGATCTCACCCTTCCCGAACGGATTGACGGCATTCTGCGCACCTATGAGGTCGCCCCCGAATCCCTGATCGTCGAGGTGACGGAAAGCGTCGCGATGTCGGACGTCGACCGGGCGATGGACGTCGTATCGCGGCTGAGACTCAAGGGCATGGGAGCCGCCATCGACGATTTCGGGACGGGATTCTCGTCGCTTGCGGCGCTCGCCAAACTGCCGTTCAGCGAATTGAAGATCGACCGGTCTTTTGCCGGAACCTGCGGCACCGACAAGGACATGATGAAAATCGTGGAAGCTTCCATCGCATTGGCGAAAGCCTTCGGCATGAGGGTGGTCGGAGAAGGAATCGATAACCGGTCGACGCTGAGCGCATTGCGGGCCGTCGGGTGCGATATCGGCCAAGGGTACTTGTTCGCTCCAACGCTCGGAATAAGACAGTTCTCGCACTTGATGAACCGATGGGATCCCGACGCCGCCGGCCGGTTTCCGGCGTTCCGGCCGCCCAGCCGGACAACCTCCCTTGCACGCGGTTGAAACCGGTGCGCTTTCCCTTAACTCAAACCGACAGGTGAACAATGAACAACCCGACACACAGTGCCAGCAGCAAGACCAGGCCGGAAGGGGTTCTCGAAGTGCCGTAGCTTCTGGTCATCGAAGACGATCCAGTCCAGCGAGCGCTTATCGTGCGCGCAGCCGAAAACACCGGCTATCGGGCGGTCGCGGTACAATCCTGTCGCGAGGCAATCGAACAGCTCAAGACCAACCGGTTTTCCTGCCTTACGCTCGATCTGACGCTGGAGGACGGCGACGGATTTGACGTCATGTGGCAGATGGCAAACACCGGACGCCGGGTGCCGGTCATGGTCGTCAGCGGAACGGACGCGCGGTCGCGCAGCATCTGCCGGGCCAGGATGACAGAACTGGGCATCGAGGTTACGCAGAGCTTCGCCAAGCCGGTCGATCTGGCCGTGCTCCGAATCGCGCTTGCAAACCTGCGCAGCGCCAACGCCAGACTGCCCAACCTGCACGGCATGGGCGAGGTCCGGATTCCGGAAAATGTCGCAGAGCGCGCGTGAGGCTTAGCTCGCGCTCAAGCCCGCATCCTTGAGCCGTCCCGCGAACCAGCCGGACAGAGCCTGGTCGAGAACGCCGGAAGTATAGACTTCCGACGCCGTGACCTGCGTCTTGCCCAGCGTCAGCAGCACACCGACCCAGTAGGCGAACCACAAATGCGGATCGGTCAGCGCCCTTAGCTTGTGCCGGTCGTGTTCGAGCGGCTGATGATTGGCCGATTTCCGCGTCTCGACCGCGAGCAGGTTGTTGGGAATGGCGCGCTGGTGCACCACGATGTCGGGATAGATGGATTTGCCGAGGTGATCGTCGGTCGAGACGATCGACCCGTGCGGCAGCCGCAGCGTGCGGTCGCCCAGCCGATCGTATTCGCAGTCGATCTCCCAGCCCGCGAACTGCTTTTCGAAATGCACCGCAAGGCGGTGCGTCAGCGCGCGTTCCCCGACCTCCTTCTCGAGCAGAAAGGCTTCGTGCGTGTAGAACTCGTGAAGTGCGGCGATGACCTTGTTCAGCACGGTCTGCATGACGCCTCCCACGAAGGCGAGCGGTCAAGGTCGCCTTACATCTGCACTTCGATCAGCCGCGGTCCCGGCTCGGCGACGGCTTCCGCCAGCGCCTTGACGAAATCGTCGACATTGGCGACCGAGCGGCCCGGCACGCCCATGCCCTTGGCGAGGGCCACGAAGTCGAGGTCCGGGCGGTCGAGCTTGAGCATGTCGAGCGCCCGCTGGCCCGGCTCGCCGGCGCCGACGCCGTCGAACTCGCCACGCAGAATCTGGTAGATCTTGTTGGCGAATACGATCGTGACGACGTTGAGGCCTTCGCGCGCCTGAGTCCACAGCGATTGCAGCGTGTACATGGCGCTGCCGTCGCCGACCATGCAGATCACCTTGCGATCGGGACACGCCACCGCGGCGCCGGTCGCGACCGGGGTCGAGAAGCCGATCGAGCCGCCCATGTTCTGCAGCCAGTCATGCGGGTTTGCGGCCGCCGTCGGCGGAAAGAAGCCGCGGCCGGTGGTGACGGATTCATCGACCATGATGGCGTTTTCCGGGATTGCCATCGCAATCGCCTGCGCGATCGAGGCATGCGTCAGCGCGCCGGTCGGCTTTACGAGTTCGACCAGCTTCTGCGGCTGGCGGTCGGCCGGCTGCGCGTGCAGCGCGCCCGCCAGCGCTTCCAGCGCGGCTACGGAATTTTCCGCGCCCGAGGTCATGCGATGCACCTCGCAGCCCTGGGGCTTGAGCATGCTCGGCTTGTTCGGATAGGCGAAGAACGCGACGGGATCGTTGGCCTCGACCAGCACGATATTCTTGAAATCCTTCAGGATCGGCAGCGCCTGCTCGATCACGTACGGGATGCGGTCGATCGCGAAGCGGCCCTTGCCGCGCGCCATGCGCGGATTGTAGGTCTGGCCCATCACCTTGCAGCCGGTCTTGCCCGCGATCTGGGCAGCCAGCGCCAGCCCGTGCTCGGTGAGCGCGCTGCCGGTCATCAGCAGCAGCGTCGACGCGCCGCCGTTGCGCAGCACTTTTGCGGCATGGTCCACCGCCTGCGCGGAATAATTGGCGCGCTGGCTCTCCGCTGGAACCTGGGCGATGCCGTCGGCCTCGTTCCAGGCGGTATCGGCCGGCAGGATCAGGGTTGCGATCTGCGCCGGCGCGCTTTTGGCGGCGGCGATTGCGGCGGCGCCATCGGCGGCAACGGATTTCGCATCCGGCGAGGTCCGCACCCAGGCCGACATCGGCCGCGCCAGCCCCTCGATGTCTGAGGTCAGCGGGGCGTTGTAGGCGATGTGATAGGTCGCGTGCTGGCCGACGATGTTGACGATGCCGGAATTGGCCTTCTTGGCGTTGTGCAGATTGGCGAGGCCATTGGCGAGGCCGGGCCCGAGATGGAGGAGCGTCGAAGCCGGCGTGCCCTTCATGCGGTAATAGCCGTCGGCGGCGCCGGTCACGACGCCTTCGAACAGGCCGAGCACGCAGCGCATCCCCTCGACCCGGTCGAGTGCGGCGACGAAATGCATCTCCGAGGTGCCGGGATTGGTGAAGCAGACATCCACGCCGCCCGCGACCAATGTCCGCACCAGACTTTCCGCACCGTTCATGGTTCCGTTTCCCTTCGATCGTTCCTGTGAGCCGCAAACGATCAAACATTGTTCCCGCGTCTCGTCAAAGGTTTAGCGGAACAATGCAGCCATCGCCTAAGGCATGTTGCCTTTTTTCCCCGCGGCGTTCGAAAATGGCTGGAGTCACGGCCTCGTTGGTTGCACGATCGCCGCAATTGTGGCCTGTCTCGGCAGGCATATTCAGATTTTTTCACGAGGACAAAAATGATTCGGGCTTTTGCTTTTCTTGCGGCGGTGATGGTGCTGCTGGCGGGAGCCGGCCAGGCGCAGGCCCAGGGCTTTCCAAACTTCTTCGACGACTCGCGCGACATCATGGGCGGCGGCCCCGGTTTCTTCCGTCCCGGCATGCCCAGCGGATCGAGCCCGATCCCGCGCAGCACCGTGATGTTTAACGGCGGTTACGCGCCCGGCACGATCTACATCAACACCGCCGAGCGCCGGCTCTATCTCGTTCTCGGCAATGGCCAGGCGCTACGCTACGGCATCGGCGTCGGCCGCGACGGCTTCCGCTGGGGTGGAACCCACCGCATTTCCGCGAAGAAGGAATGGCCGAGCTGGACGCCGCCGGCGCAGATGCTGCGCCGCCGCCCGGACCTGCCGCGCCACATGCCCGGTGGCATCGACAACCCGCTCGGCGCGCGGGCGATGTATCTGGGATCGACGCTCTACCGCATCCACGGCTCCAACGAGCCCGAGACGATCGGACAGGCGGTTTCCTCCGGCTGCTTCCGCATGACCAATGAGGACGTGACCGATCTCTACAGCCGCGTACGCGTCGGCAGCACCGTCGTCGTCAAGAATTAAAGCCGCCGCCATCCTGGAACCCGGTGTGGCGATGCGCGCAAGCGCGTGATTGAGGCTTTCAACCCTTGCACGTGCCCGCCGATTGCTGCAGCGTCGTTTGAATGCGCACGCCCCGCCGATTCCCGCCTCTATGGACGCTCGCGGCGGCCCTCGGCGCCGTCGCGTTCGGCGAGATCCTGGTGCCTTGCGCGGCAGTCGCCGACACCCCTTCGATCGCGCAGCGGCAGCGCACCGAGAAGAAGAGCTTCACCGACAGCGAGATCGTCGAAGGCTTTCTGAAAACCGCGTTCGGCGCCGAATATCATCTCGCCGGCCGCGTCGACCGCATCCGCAAATATGACGGGCCGGTGCGGGTGTTCGCCGACGGCAACCGGGCCGACCGCAAGGCGCAGCTCGCGAAGATCGTGGCCGACATCGCCGCGCGCGTTCAGCACCTCGACATCGCCATGGCCGAAACCAACGACGACGCCAATGTGCAGGTCAAGCTGGTGCGCGACCGCGATCTCCAGCGCACCATCGCGACCTTCTACGGCAGCGAACGGGCGAAAGAGATTCGATCTTCGCTCGACCCGCAATGCCTGTCGGGCTTTCGCAAGAACGAGAAGTTCGAGATCGAGCATTCCGACGTGATCCTCACCGTCGACAATGGCGACTTCGTCTTCTTCGACTGCGCCTATGAGGAATTGCTGCAATCGCTGGGACCGATCAACGATACCGAGAGCGTGCCCTGGACCATGTTCAACGACAATGTGTCGATGGGCTATTTCGACGTCTACGACCAGTATCTCCTGAACCTGCTCTATGATCCCCGGATCAAGCCCGGCATGACCGTGCAGGAAGTCAACGAAGTGCTGCCGGACGTGCTGGCCGACGTGCGCACATGGGTGCGCAAGGTCAACAACCTGCCGTAAGTAGCGGGTGGAGAAGGCGTAAGCTAGCCGCCGGCCTCACCCCGTCACAGTTGAAGATCCGGCGCCCCCGCGCCATCCACCTTTTTTCCTATAACAACGCCAAGTTTTATTTACGAAACATTGTGACTTCCGGAAGCAAATCCTGTCTAATGGGCTATGGGCGCAATCTATAAGTTTTCCAAATGAACGACCTGCCACGTCTCCAGGCCCTGCGCTGCTTCATCACCGTGGCCCGCGAAGGCACGGTTTCGCGCGCGGCCATCTTGCTGCATTTGACCCAGCCCGCCGTGAGCCTCCAGCTGAAGGGGCTGGAAGAGAATACCGGCCTGCAGCTTTTCAACCGTACGCCGGGCGGCTTTACGCTGACCGAAGCGGGCGCCGCCTTGCTGCCGCTGGCGCACCGGACCGTGTCGGCCTCGGCCGATTTCAGGACGGCGGCCGATTCGTTGCGCGAATCGCTGCGGGCAACGCTACGCGTCGGCACCATCCTGGATCCCGAGTCGATCCGGCTGGGCCCGTTCGTGCGAAGCCTCGCCACGTCCTCGAAGAAGACCGAAGTCTTCCTCCGCTACGGCATGAGCGACGACGTGCTGGCCCAGATCGGCAGGGGCGACCTCGACGTCGGATACTATATCGATGCCACGCCCCCCGAATCCCTCGCCTCGGGGACAATGCCCGAACGCACCATCGAGGATGGCAAGTTCCGGCTCATGGCACTGACGCGCTACGACTACCGCGTGATCGCTCCGCGCGAATGGAGCGACAAGGTGCTCGGAAAGGACTGGGCCGACCTCATCGACCTGCCCTGGATCACGACGCCGCAGGCGTCGGCGCATCGGCGGCTGATCGACGACGTCTTTCGGCCAACGGGGTCATTGCCGAAGCGCATCGCCTTCGCCGAACACGAAGACGCCATGATCGAGTTCGTCGAAGCCGGCAACTGCCTCAGCCTGGTCCGTGACTGCGTGCTCGACCGCATCACGCGCAAACGGAATTTCGTGATTGCCGACAAGCTGGCGCTGACCTGCGACCTCAGTTTCGCCTGCCTGACGTCGCGGCGTCACGAGCCGATGATTTCCCAGGCCTTCTCGGCCATGCAGGCGGTATGGGAATTGAACCCGGGCAGCGCAGCGCCTGCGCCGATCGAAGCGGCAAGATCGCGCAAAAGCGCGCGGCGCTAGCCTGACCGCTCAAATTTTGGTCGGGTCCGACTTGCCCGGGCCAGGCTTGGCCGGGTCGGACTTGCCATCGCAGATCGATTTCAGCGATCGCCATTCCTCTGACGTCAGCAGCGGCGGCCCGCTGGCTGACCGGTCTTCCCGGCTCATCCGCGCCAGCCGGTCCTCGCTCAGGGGATGGGTGGAGATGATGGAGAGCCCCTTGCCCTCCTTTCCGGTGACCCGAAGCAGCAATTCCCCGGTCGGCTTCGCCGGCCGGCCCAGCCGGTGCATGACGTCGATGGCAAAGCCGTCGGCATTGGTCTCGGCCTCGCGCGAATGCGACGACGTCACCAGCGTGCGCGAGCCGAAGATCAGCGCGCTGGAGCCGGTGATGTCGCCGAACAGCAGCCCGATCAGGAACGACGTGCTGCCGTCGCGGATCAGCCCGCGCATGCTGTCGCGATGCTTGAGGTGGCCGAGTTCATGCGCCAGCACGCCGGCGATTTCGTCGGCGTTGTCGGCCTTCGCCAGCAATCCGTTGAACAGATAGACCCTGCCGCCCGGCAGCGCGAAGGCATTGGGAATCGGACTCGACAGCACGCCCGATTGCACCGAGGTGTCGAGGCCGGCGGATTCGCGGATGGCAGTGACGAGCTTGACGAAGGCCTTCTGCCCGGCGGGGTTGTCGCAAGCCTTGGCATCGAACATCGTCTTGATCTGGCTGTCGGCGACGTCGCCGAGCCGCCGTTCGAACGCTTCGGGCACCAGCACCGCGAGGCGATCGGCGATCAGCGGAAGCCCGAACAGCACCACGGCAACGATCGAAACCGCGGCCGCGAGCGACCAGCCGACGATGACGGCAACGCCGCGGCGGCCGGGCGTGTTTTCATCCAGTCTGGCGCAGCGCGAGACCAGTTCGCTCGCAAGCGCGCCGTCGCGAACCTCCAGCCGCGCCAGCGCGGATACGGTCGGGCAACCCAGGCGCAGCATGCCCGAAGGGCTGTCGGCACGGCGGATGTCGGCATAATCCCACACAGCCAGCGTCTGTTCATGGTCGCTGATTTCGAGCCGTTCGGAAAAGTGGAGCGTCACCGCGCGGCGCCGGCTCGACGCCCCGTCGAAATAGGTCGCCGCATTGGCCGGCGGCGTTTTCGAAATCTCCGGCGCCTCGCTATCCATGGTCATGCACGCTTTCGCTAGAACCCGCCGACATCAAGACCGTCGGCAAAGCCTTCACCGAGCGCGTTGGCGAGATCGCCCCGCGCCGCCACGTTGGCGGCGGCCTCGATACCGATGATGTTGACCGAGCCCAGCACGGTCACCCAGAGATCGCGCGTCAGATAGACCCGCATCACCACGTTCATCGCCAACGCCATTACCAGATAGCCGAGACCAGCCAGCACCAGCAGCGGAATACTCCGCATCAATTCCGGCGTCTTGAAAAACTCCGTCAATCCCTCGCCGCTCATGCTGGCGACCAGCACCGCGCACAGCCCCAGATAGACCGCGAAGACCAGCCCAAGCAAGGCCATCCAGCCGATCACCTTCCAGTACAGCCCGATCAATGCGCTTTTCGGCAATGACAATTCCAGGCGCACGCCGCCGAACCGGATGCCGGACAGCCACCAGCGCCATTCGATGGCCTTGTAGCCGGCGTATAGGAAGGGGGCGATCGGGCTGACATAGATGGCGATCGGCGTCAGCAGCCACAGCCACCAGCCGCGCTTGAAGAACTCCCAGCCGCGCCCCTCGAAGCTGCCCTGCAGGTCGCCGTAATGGGAATGGCGCATCTTGTAGCGCTCGAGCGCCGCCGCGCGCCATGGCAGGATCAGCCCGAGCGTAAGGATCATCAGCAGCGCCCCACAGCGACGCCTGCAAGGCATAGATCCAGCCCGAGCCGGTCATCCAGAAGCGCACGCCGCGCCACACCGTGCGCGTCATCCGGTAGCGCCGCGCGCGAAAAATCGCGAACTGCCCGAACAGATAGAAGAACGCGACCAGGGGAATGCTGGCGAACGCCTGATAGTGCTCGGCCTCGAGACCGATCAGAAAATAACCGAGATAGATCGGCACCAGGATCGCGAGCGCGACCAGAAATCCGATCAGCAACTCCTTGCCGCGGCCGGTATATTCGGCGGCATCGCCATCGATCAAGGTGTTGGACCAGAGATGGCGGCGGATGTCGGTGAGCAGCCAGAACCGATAGAAGCCGAGGGTGACGAGTTCGAGCGCGGCGCCGCGCTTGGCCAGATCGAAGAATTCGCCGCGGCTGCCGGAAAACGCCACCGGCATCGGCGGCGGCACAGGCATGGGAGGCGGCCCGGGCGGCACCTGCGGGGGCCAGCTCATCTCATTCATGGTTCAACTCCAGCGCGAACGGTGGCGGATCAAACCACGAATTTGTCGGCCGTTGTGTGACCGAGGTCCCACACCCGAAGCGTTTTCGAGCGCAGCATGCCCTCGAACTTGCTTGCGCAGATTGCGTAAATCTATCTGCGGTAGAAACCGCGCCAGCAAGAATTTAGAGTTTCGAACTCCGATTCAAGCTCTACGCTGTTTTTTCGAACAGCTCGCGGCCGATCAGCATGCGGCGGATTTCGCTGGTGCCGGCGCCGATCTCGTAGAGTTTGGCGTCGCGCAACAGCCGCCCGGTCGGGTAGTCGTTGATGTAGCCGTTGCCGCCCAGGAGCTGGATGGCGTCGAGCGCGCATTGGGTGGCTTTTTCCGCAGCATAAAGAATGGCGCCGGCCGCGTCCTCGCGCGTGGTCTCGCCGCGGTCGCAGGCTTTCGCCACCGCATAGACATAGGCGCGCGAGGCGTTCATCGTGGTGTACATGTCGGCGATCTTGCCCTGCACCAATTGGAAGGTGCCGATCGGCTCGCCGAACTGCTTGCGCTCGTGCACGTAGGGCAGCACCACGTCCATGCAGGCCTGCATGATGCCGATCGGGCCCGCCGCCAGCACCGCGCGCTCGTAGTCGAGGCCCGACATCAACACGTTGACGCCGCGGCCGACCTCGCTGAGCACGTTCTCCTCCGGCACTTCGCAGTCTTCAAACAGCAGTTCGCAGGTGTCGGAGCCGCGCATGCCGAGCTTGTCGAGTTTCTGCGCGGTGGAAAATCCCTTCATGCCCTTTTCGATGATGAAGGCGGTCATGCCGCGCGGGCCGGCGTTGAGATCGGTCTTGGCATAGACCACCAGCGTATCGGCCACCGGGCCGTTGGTGATCCACATCTTGTTGCCGTTCAGCACAAAGCGGTCGCCCTTCTTGTCGGCGCGGGTCTTCATCGACACCACGTCGCTGCCGGCGCCGGGCTCCGACATCGCCAGCGCACCGACATGCTCGCCGGAAATCAGCTTTGGCAGATATTTCCGCTTCTGTGCTTCATTGCCGTTGCGGCGGATCTGGTTGACGCAGAGGTTGGAATGCGCGCCGTAGGACAGGCCGACCGCGGCCGAGGCCCGCGACATCTCCTCTACCGCAATGCAGTGCTCGAGATAGCCGAGGCCGGTGCCGCCATACTCCTCCTCGACGGTGATGCCATGCAGGCCGAGCGCGCCGATCTTGGGCCAGAGGTCGCGCGGAAACTGGTTGCTGCGGTCGATTTCGGCGGCGCGCGGCGCGATTTCGTTCTGCGAAAACGCATGCACCGTTTCGCGGATCGCATCCGCGGTGTCGCCGAGATCGAAGTTGAACATCCGTTGTGCGTTGGGGATCATGGCCGCCTCCCGGCGAAATAGACGTTGTTTCAAACAGGCTTAATCTCCGGGGATACGCTTGTCACGAGGCGAAATGCGCCTGCCCGGCGGCGGTATCGACGCAGCCAAATGCACCAACTCACCCTTGCGCCGACGCGCGGCTCGGGATGTAATAGGGTAAAACATCACCCCGGCCTGCTTCGGTGCGGGAAACAGTCAGGGAGAGCCGTCCAATGCACGGAACCATCGATCTCGCCGGAGATTCCCATCAGCAGGCCGCGCGCGAACGGGCGCAGTCGATTCCGCTCGGTGATTTCGACGTCAGCAATCCCGAACTGTTCACGACCAACTCGTTCTGGCCGTATTTCGACCGGCTGCGCCGGGAAGATCCGGTGCATTACTGCAAGGACAGCATGTTCGGGCCGTATTGGTCGGTGACCAAATACAACGACATCATGGACATCGAGACCAACCACGCGGTGTTCTCGTCGGCCTCTTCGCTTGGCGGCATCACCATCCGCGACATCGCACCGAATCTACGCTCCGAGAGTTTCATCGCGATGGACCAGCCGCGCCACTCCGCGCAGCGCAAGACGGTGGCGCCGATGTTCACGCCCACCCATCTCGATCAGCTCGCGATCAACATCCGCAAGCGTTCCGCCGAATGCCTCGACAACCTTCCGAGAAACGAGGTGTTCGACTGGGTCGACAAGGTTTCGATCGAGCTCACCACGCAGATGCTCGCCGTGCTGTTCGATTTTCCCTGGGAAGACCGCCGCAAGCTGACGCGCTGGTCCGACGTCGCGACCACGCTGCCAGGCCCCGACGGCCTTGTCGCCACGGAGGAAGAACGCCAGGCCGAACTGATGGAATGCGCGACCTATTTCGCCCGGCTCTGGAAGGAGCGCATCAGCCAGCCGCCGAAGAGCGACCTGTTGTCGATGATGGCGCATAGCCCCGCCACCCGCGACATGGACCCGAAGAATTTCCTCGGCAATTTGATCCTGCTGATCGTCGGCGGCAACGACACCACGCGCAACACGCTGTCGGGCAGCGTCTACGCGCTGAACAAGAATCCGGACCAGTACCGCAAGCTGCGCGACAACCCGGACCTGATCGACAGTTTCGTGCCCGAGGTGATCCGCTGGCAGACGCCGCTGGCGCATATGCGCCGCACCGCACTCGAGGACATCGAGTTCCGCGGCCGGCAGATCAAGAAGGGTGACAAGGTCGTGATGTGGTACGTCTCGGGCAACCGCGACGAAGACGTGATCGACAACCCCTACGAATTCATCATTGATCGCGCCCGGCCGCGCACCCACATCTCGTTCGGTTTCGGCATCCACCGCTGCGTCGGGATCAGGCTTGCGGAGCTGCAACTCAAGATCATCTGGGAAGAAATCCTCAAGCGTTACGATAATATTGAGGTGGTCGGCGAACCGAAGCGGGTGTATTCCAGCTTCGTGAAGGGTTACGAGACCCTGCCGGTCCGCATCGCCGCCTAGCCGCGCACTTGAACCCATTCGGGATGATCGACCATGAACGTCCAGACAGCCGTCAGAGCCGACAAGGAAGAGCTTCTGCGCGCGGCGCGTGAAGAGGCCTACTCGACGCCGCTGAAGGATTTTCATCCCGGTGCGCCAAGGCTGTTCCAGAACGACACGCTGTGGCCGTGGTTCGAGCGGCTGCGCAAGGAAGAGCCGGTGCATTACTGCACCAACGCGCCGATCGAGCCCTATTGGTCGGTGACGAAATACAACGACATCATGCATGTCGACACCAACCACGGCATCTTCTCCTCCGACTCGACGCTCGGCGGCATCTCGATCCGCGACGTGCCGCCCGGCTATGACTATCCGAGCTTCATCGCGATGGACCAGCCGCGGCACTCTTCGCAGCGCAAGACGGTGTCGCCGATGTTCACGCCGACGCATCTGGATGAACTGGCAAAACTGATCCGCGAGCGCGCGCATCAAGGTGCTGGACAATCTGCCGCGCAACGAGACCTTCAACTTCGTCGAGCGCGTCTCGATCGAACTGACCACGCAGATGCTGGCGACGCTGTTCGATTTCCCCTGGGAAGAACGCCGCAAGCTGACGCGCTGGTCCGACGTCTCGACCGCGCTGCCCAAGAGCGGCGTCGTGGAATCGCCGGAGCAGCGGCGCCAGGAGATGGACGAGTGCTACGCCTATTTCTCAAAGCTCTGGAACGAGCGCGTCAACGCGCCGCCGAGCAACGATCTGCTGTCGATGATGGCGCATAGCGACGCGACGCGGCACCTGGACCCCGACAATCTGATGGGCAACATCATCCTGTTGATCGTCGGCGGCAACGACACCACCCGCAACACCATGAGCGGCTCGGTGCTGGCGCTGAACGAGCACCCCGACCAGTACCAGAAGCTGCGCGAAAACCCCGCGCTGATCGATTCCATGGTGCCGGAAGTGATCCGCTGGCAGACGCCGCTGGCGCATATGCGCCGCACCGCGTTGGTCGACACCGAGATCGGCGGCAAGAAGATCAAGAAGGGTGACCGCGTCGTGATGTGGTACGTCTCGGGCAACCGCGACGAGGAAGGCATCGAGCGTCCCGACGAGTTCATCATCGACCGCGCCCGCCCGCGCACCCATCTGTCGTTCGGCTTCGGCATCCACCGCTGCGTCGGCATGCGGCTTGCCGAGCTGCAATTGAAGATCGTGTGGCAGGAAATGCTGAAGCGCTTCGACCGCATCGAGGTGGTCGGCGAGCCGAAGCGGGTCTATTCGAGTTTCGTGCGCGGCATCGAGCAGCTGCCGGTGCGCATTCCGGGATGAGCGGCGAGCTAAATCCGCCCGATCTCGCGGAAGCAATCAATGCCAAAGGCTTCATGGGCGCGGCGGGCTTCCGCATCGTGGCTATCACGCCCGGGAATGCCGAGGTCGCGCTGCGGCAACCGTAGGCGTGAACCCATAAATCCCGAGTGGTCGGCGGACGTCCGCGGTCGAGAATTGGGGTACCTATGTAGGGACACCCGCTGACATACCTGCTTGAATCCGGCGTTCCTTGCTCGGTCCGCTCGTCTGCGAACCACCGACAAGGGACGACTGGAGACAACAGGAGAGCTGCATGGCCGGATCTTTGCAGACGAATGTCAGATTTTCGACGGAATACTGGATGCGGCTCGCGGTCATCGCGATGTTTGGATGGACGACGACGGCCGAGCCTCTCTTCGCGCAAACGCCCCCGGCACCGGATCCGGCGCAACAGGCGCCGGGCGCCGCCGGCACGCCGGCGCCAGCCGACCAGGCCGCCGACGTCTATTCGATGTCGGATCTCGAATATCTCCTGGGACCCATCGCGCTCTACCCGGATCCGCTCCTGGCGTTGATATTGCCGGCGAGCACCCACCCCGATCAGATTATCGAGGCCGCACGCTGGCTCGAGAACAATGCGGCAGCCGCCGCGCGCAACGATTTCACGGAAGTCGATGCGAAGCCATGGGATCCATCCGTCCAGGCGCTGACACGTTTTCCCGACACCATCAAAATGCTGGCCGACCATCCCGACTGGACGGAGTCGCTGGGATGGGCGTTTTCGGTTCAAGACGCCGATGTCGCGGCCGTCATCCAGATGCTGCGGGCGAAAGCGGAGAGCGCAGGCAATCTCAAATCGACGCCCGAGCAGGTCGTGACGACGCCGGGAAGAAGGCGGTTCCCGGGTCATCTACATCGCGCCGACCAACCCCGAGCGCATCTATGTCCCGGTGTACGATTCCTCCGTCGTGTTCGACACCGTCGTGACCGGGGCATTGGTGTTCGGCACGGCCGTTCTGGTCGGCTCGGCCTGGAATAATCAATGGGGCTGGAACAACCGGAGCTGGAATCAGGTGTGGATCCGGCCGCCGGGCCCCGGCTGGCGTCCCCCGGTCCGGCCGATCAGGCCGCCTCCCGGCGCATGGCGTCCGGGTGGCCCGGGTCGCCCTCCCGGCGTTCGGCCGGATCGGCCCGGCGTACGTCCTCCGGGCCAACGTCCCGATCGTCCTGGCATCCGTCCCGACCGTCCGGGCGTCAGGCCTGACCGGCCGGGCGATCGGCCAAATCTTCCCGGCGCAGGTCTTCCCGGCAACCGACCGGAGCGCCCCGGCGCGCGCCCCGACCGTCCCGGAGCACGTCCTGAGCGTCCCGCTGTTCGGCCGGATCGTCCGGCTGCCCGTCCGGAACGTCCAGCCAGCTCGTCCGTCCCGACCGGAAACACGTCCGCAGCGTCCCGCGGCGCGTCCCGAGACGCGGCCATCGCGGCCCGCGGCACGGCCACAACAACGACCTGCATCCCGTCCGAGCGTCCAGCCCTCTCGACCGCAGGCACGACCGAGCCGACCGCAACAGCGCCCGCAGGTACAGCGGCCGGCCAACCGTCCGAACGTGCAGCGTCCTCAGGCCAATCGATCCAGACCGCAGGGCGCACGGCCCCAGGCGCAACGCCCGCGCCCGCAGGGAGGCCGCAACCTGCGGCAATAGACGGACGCGGCATCTGCTCGCAGCTTCAGTCGGTGCGAGCAGATGTCGCAACAAGCGACGCCGTCATGGCGCGGTCTAGCACGGCTGTTTTCCAAAACGCGTTCCGACAATCGCGAGACTTCCCGCCCCTATACAATTGCGGCATGACAGCTGTAGCCAGATGAGAATGCAGGGCCGGGCCGATTTTGCTCTAAGCCAATCCGCAACGGCCCTCGCATCGGCTCAGGCGAGCTTGATGTCCCAGAGGCCCTCTTCGCGACAGGCGCTGAGTTCGTCGCGGATCAGCTCGGTAATGAGCGTAATCGCAGTCGAGCCGGGATGATCGATGGGAGACGCAAGGGTCAGTTCGCGCATCGGCGCCGGTTTTGCGATCGCTGCCGCTTCGAGCCGGCCGTCGGCGACTTCGTTGCGGACCGATGAAGGCGGCAGCAGCGTGTATCCCAGCCCTTCCTCGACCAGACTTGTCAGCACCCGAAACGAATCCGCTTCCAGCTTGACGTCGAGCTTCAGTTTCTTCTTCGCCGCCGCCTGCTCGATCAGCGCCCGGAGCCCGTGCGAATGACTGGGCAGCACCAGGCGCTGCTTCAGCAGCCAGCCGATGTCGACCTGCTTCTTCTGCGCCAGCCCGCTGCCGCGCGGTCCCACAGCTACGACATGGTCGCGGCCGAGACTCTGCACGGTCAGATGCAGGTCGCTCGACGGCCCGTAGATCAGCGCCAGATCCATCTCGCCGCGGTGCAGCCATTCCATCAGATGGCCGCTGTAGCTTTCGACGATGCAAAGCGAGATGCCCGGATATTTGTCGACGGTGCGCCGGGCGAGCCGCGCCGAAATCACGCAGCTCACGGTCGGCACCAGCCCGAGCACCACGCGCCCCGAGGGCGGACCGCCGGCGGACTGGATCTCGTCGCGCACCTGGTCGATCTGCCGGACGATGCCGGCGGTGCGCGCCAGCAGCAGGCGGCCGGCGTCGGTCAGCACCATGCCGCGGCCGTTCCGGGTAAACAGATCGGCGCGCAATTCATGCTCGAGCAGCTTGATCTGGCGGCTCAGCGCCGGCTGCGCCACCCGCAGCGTGTCGGAGGCTTTGCTGAGGCTGCCGAGCTCCGCGACGCAACTGAAGGTCCTGAGCTGCCTGATATCCATTGCTTGCCAATCTTCGAAGGCAGGTTCATACGCTATAACAATTCAGCATAGGAGACCGGCTGCCGTTTCACAACGGCCCGCGATCCGGCAATTGACATCCCCCACCATCCATCGCCAGAAAAACCAATGACCGCACAAGAACAGCAAGACGAATTCCACGACATCCGCGACGCCGTCGCAAAGCTCTGCGCCCAGTTCCCCGGCGAATACTGGCGCAAGCTCGACCGCCAGATGGCGTATCCGAAGGAGTTCGTCGACGCGCTGACGGAGGCCGGCTATCTCTCGGTCTTGATCCCCGAGGAATATGGCGGCTCCGGGCTGAAACTGTCGGCGGCGGCGGCGATCCTGGAAGAGATCCAGCGCGCCGGCTGCAACGGCGGCGGCTGCCACGCCCAGATGTACACGATGGGCACCGTGCTGCGGCACGGCAACGACGCCCAGAAGGCGCAGTACCTGCCCGGGATCGCCAGCGGCAAATTGCGGCTGCAGGCGTTCGGCGTCACCGAGCCGACCAGCGGCACCGACACCTCCTCGCTGAAGACGGTCGCCAAGCGTGACGGCGACCACTACGTCGTCAACGGCCAGAAGATCTGGACCAGCCGCGCCGAGCATTCCGACCTGATGGTCCTGCTCGCGCGCACCACGCCGAAGGAACAGGCCAAGAAGCGCACCGATGGTCTGTCGGTGTTCATCGTCGACATGCGCGAGGCCAAGGGCAACGGTCTCGAGATCCGCCCGATCCGCACCATGATGAACCACGCCACGACCGAAGTGTTCTTTACGGACATGCGGGTGCCCGCCGAAAACCTGATCGGCGACGAGGGCAAGGGTTTTCGTTACATCCTCTCCGGCATGAATGCCGAGCGCATTTTGATTGCGGCCGAATGCATCGGCGACGCCAAATGGTTCATCGCCAAGGCCACCAACTACGCCAAGGAGCGTGCCGTGTTCGGCCGCCCGATCGGCATGAATCAAGGCATCCAGTTCCCGATCGCAAAGGCCTACGCCGCGATGCGCGCGGCCGAACTGATGGTGAAGGAAGCCACCCGTAAATACGAGGCTGGGCTCGATTGCGGCGCCGAAGCCAACATGGCCAAGATGCTGGCGGCGGATGCCTCCTGGGAAGCGGCCAATGCCTGCGTGCAGACCCATGGCGGCTTCGGCTTTGCGGAAGAATACGACGTCGAGCGCAAGTTCCGCGAAACACGGCTGTATCAAGTCGCGCCGATCTCGACCAATCTGATCCTGTCCTACGTCGCCGAGCATGTGCTCGGCCTGCCCCGCTCCTACTGAGAACATACAAATGTTGCCGTTAGAGGGATTGATCGTCGTCTCCGTCGAACAGGCCGTTGCCGCGCCGTTCTGCAGCTCGCGGCTGGCGGATGCCGGCGCGCATGTCGTCAAGGTCGAACGCCCCGAGGGCGATTTCGCCCGCGGCTATGATGCCGCCGCCAAGGGCCAGAGCAGCTATTTCGTCTGGCTCAACCGCGGCAAGAATTCCGTGGTGATCGATCTCGCCACCAAGGAAGGCCGCGCCGCGCTCGAAGAGCTGATCGCGAGCGCCGACGTGCTGCTGCAGAACCTCAAGCCCGGCTCGATGGACAAGCTCGGCTTCTCGCTGGAGCGGCTGCGAAAGGATTATCCGGCGCTGATCTGCTGCACGATCTCCGGCTATGGCGACACGGGCCCCTATGCCGAACGCAAGGCCTACGACCTCCTGATCCAGGCCGAGAGCGGCCTGGCCTCGATCACCGGCGGCCCCGAGGGTCCGTCCCGCGTCGGCATCTCCGTCGTCGATATCGCGACCGGCGCCACCGCGCATGCCTCGATCCTCGAGGCGCTGATCGCGCGCGGGCGCACCGGCAAGGGCGCCGACATCCGCATCTCGATGTTCGACGTGATGGCCGACTGGATGGCGGTGCCGCTGATCAATTCGGAAGCCGGCAACCCGCCGAAGCGGATGGCGCTGGCCCATCCCTCGATCGCGCCCTACGGCGTGTTCAATTCAAAGGACGGCAAGGGCATCCTGATCTCGATCCAGAGCGAGCGCGAGTGGAAGAAGCTGTGCGCCGAGGTGCTCGGCCAGCCTGACCTGCCCAACGATCCCAGGTTTGCCAACATGGTCGAGCGCGTGCGCAACCGCGCACTCACCGACAAGACGGTCGCGGACAGTTTTGCCGCGATGACATCGTGTCGAGCTGCTGAAGCGGCTTGACGAGGCCGATATCGCGTTCGCCGAAGTGAACACCATGGCCGACCTCGCCGTGCATCCGCATCTGCGCCGCATCGAGGTCGACACGCCGAACGGCAAGGTAAGCTACGCCGCGCCGGCCGCGATCTTCGTCGGCGAGGAGCGGCATTATGGCGCCGTGCCCGCCATCGGCGACCACGTCGAACTTCCCAAAACGCCTCGTGCCAAGAGCCGCCAGCCATGACCCAAGCCGCCGAAAAGCTCGACCTCGACCATCTGCGCCAATGGATCGGCCGCAGCACGGAAGCCTCCGACATCGTCACCGCGCAACTCGTGAAGGGTCTGCGCGCGACGCTGTTCCAGGACATCGGCGAGCCCAAGGCCGGCGACGCCGCGCCGTGGACCACGCATTGGTGCCTGGCGCAGCCGGTGTTTCCGATGTCGATGCTCGGCCCCGACGGTCATCCCACCCGCGGCGGCTTCCTGCCGCCGGTGCCGCTGCCGCGCCGGATGTGGGCCGGCGGCGAAATTCAATTTCTCGAACCGCTGCGCGTCGGCGATGAATCGACGCGCACCTCGCGGATCTCTGATGTAACGATGAAGACCGGCTCGACCGGCGTGCTCTGCTTCGTCTCCGTCGAACATACGATCACGACGCCGCGCGGCGTTGCCATCCAAGAGCGCCAGGACATCGTCTACCGCGACATGGGCGGCGCGGCGCCGGCTGCACCAGCCAAGGCGCCTCCGCCGCCACCCGTGGCAAAACACCGCGAAACCCACGTCAGCGATCCCGTGCTGCTGTTTCGCTATTCCGCGCTGACCTTCAACGGCCACCGCATTCATTACGACCGCGACTACGTCACCAAGGTCGAGGGCTATCCGGGCCTGATCTTCCATGGACCCTTGCAGGCCGCGCTGATCGTCGAGTTCGCCGCAAAGCTTCACGGCGACAGCGCGCCAAAGAAATTCAGCTATCGCGGCGTGCAGCCCTTGTTCGAAGGCGGCGAGTTCTCGATCAACGCCAATGATACCAGCGCCGGCACGGAATTATGGATCGCGAACGCCGAGGGCCAGCCGACCATGAAGGGCACGGCGAACTGGTAAGGGCTGCAATACGGGGAGATCGGCAAGCCATCAGCTCGCATGCCGGCCGTTTGCAGCCTATATACCGACGACGCAGGGAATATCGGCGGTCACGGCCATTGCGATTAAAACTATCTTCTTCATGCTGGCTCGCTTCGGATGCAGAAACGCACTTCCGAAAATCGACCAGATCATGCTGGTTTGCTTTGCCGCGATCTCGCCCGTCAGTTCTCCGACGGTCGAGCCGAGCGCAGCTCCTGCAGGACCACCCATCAGAAATCCAGCCGTTCCACCGGCAAGCCGCAGAAACTTGCCGAGCAACGATATTTCGCGCTTCAGCTCACCGGACTTGCCCTCTCCCGCCTGCAGGTCGGCAAGCGGCGCGAGGATTGCAGCCTTCTCCGAGTTTACGGTCATCGCTGCGATTTTCGCTGTGGCAGCCGTTATCTGCTTCTCGTTTTCCTCGGGAGCTTGATTCGCCATGAACCTGCCTCCTGTTCGGTTCCTGCGTCGGCGGTGCCGACGAGATTGCTACAGGGGTCACGCTAGCGCTGACGTCATCCGGGCGTCCTTAGGGCGCCCTTACATTTCGCTTAGCTTTCTCTTAGGATCGGCAGGATCAGGACCGTGAGGGTGCTGCCGTGGGTACAGGCGAGCTTGCCTTTGGCCAGTTTCGGCTCGATCGGGCCAATGCCATGCTGCGGCGGGGACAAGACCGTGTCGTCCTCGCGCCAAAACCTTTCGAAGTATTGTGTTGTCTCGTCGAGCGCCCAGGGGAATTAGTCACCAAGGACGAATTGCTGGCCGCCGTCTGGTCCGATCTTCACGTCAGCGAGTTCGAGCCTGACAGTAGCGATAAACGCGCTTCGCTCCGCATTAGGCGATGACAGACAGGCCCCCCACTATATCGAGACGGTAACGCGGCGTGGATACCGCTTCATCGCATCCGTCGGGGCGGTTCAATCCTCAAATGATGAGCAGCCGCTTGAGGAGAGAATTGACGTCTCGGAAGGTCTGACCGATCAACGCCGGCGTTGGCGGGTCGGGCGGGCCGGTCCGCTGGAGGTTCTGGAAGACGTACTGCAGCAAGTACAGGCCGGGCAACGTCAGATCGTTTTCGTTACTGGCGAGGCCGGGATAGGCAAGACAACGTTTGTCCAAATGGCCCTGGAGCGGATGGAGCGGCGCGGCGTGGGCGTGCTGCATAGCGGCTGCAATGAACTGTTCGGAACCCATGAGGCCTTCCTGCCGCTGATCGAGGCGCTGCACGAACAATGTCGTGGCGCTGATGGCACATTGCTGCTCAAGTCTCTTCGCGATTACGCGCCGACATGGCTGGCGCAGATGCCGGGCTTGCTTCGCGACGAAGATCGTGCCGCATTCCAACACGAGGTCTTCGGAGCGACGCGAGAACGCATGCTTCGCGAGTTCGCTGACCTCATGGAACGCCTGGCAGCCAAGCGGCCTTGGGTCATTATTCTCGAGGACCTGCACTGGAGTGATTTTGCCACGGTGGACGCGCTATCGCGCATTGCGCGGCGGGATCGCAAAGCGGCGATCCTGGTTCTTGCGACCTATCGGCCGGTGGATGTTGCAGCCGAAGGGCATCCGATTCGGACAGTTCACCAGGATCTGCAAATCCACGGGCAATGTACCGAGCTTGCTCTCGATCGGCTGACACGTACTGAAGTGGAGCGCTACCTCGCCCTGCGGTTCGAACTCAACCACCCTCGCCAGCGGATTGGTGGACCGCATCTTTGCGCGGACCGGGGGACAACCACTGTTCGTGGCCTCCCTCGTCGATCATCTCATTGCGCAGCGGACGATCGTCGCGATCGACGGACAGTGGCAAGTGGAATCTGAGGAGGCCATTTCGCAATTCAGCATGCCGCGCGACTTGCGGGAAATGATCATGCGGCAGGTTGATCAGCTGACCGCTGAGGAACGGGGTTTGCTCGAAGTCGCAGGCACTGCGGGCGCCGAGTTCTCGGCGTTGCTGGTCGCGGGGGCGATGGATCGCAACGTCCTGGACGTCGAACAACTTTGCGAGGAGTTGGCCCGCACAGGCCGCGTAGTGGCATCGGCCGGCGTGACCGAATGGCCTAATGATGCGGTCTCGGGTAGCTATGCCTTCCAGCACGCGCTTTACCAGGAAGTCCTGTACCAAAGACTTGCGCCCGCACGTCGAGTCGACACGCATCGCCGCATAGGAGAGAGTCTCGAGCGCGGATATGGAGATAGGGCGCCCGAAGTCGCTTCAGTGCTTGCGCTCCATTTCGAGCTTGGACACGACTTCGCAAAGGCGATGCGCTACCTGGGGCTGGCTGCCGAAAGTTCGGCGCGTCGGTTCAGCACGCGCGAAGCGGTGAGCTACCTGAGCCGGGCTCTGGACCTCGTGTCGCACCTTCCTGCCGGGCTACAACCGCCGGTTCGCTTGAAGCTTCTGCTTCAGAGGGCGTGGGCGTCGCGCGCCGGGGGAGATTTTGCCCGCTCGCTTGAAGATCTTTTGACGATAGTTGCCTATGCAGTCGAAACAGGGCATCTGCGAGAGGAAGTCAATGGGCTCGTCGATCTCAGCCGGTTTTGCCTCTACGTCGACCGACGGCAGTGCTTGCCATTCGCCGCGCAGGCGTTGGAAAAATGCCGCGCGATCGAAGACCCTGCATTCAGGGCGCTGGTTCAGGGCAACTTCGCCAATTTGAACATGATGCTGCCCGGCTGGCGGGCGGAAGACGCGGCCTTTTGCCGACAGGCGGCGAGCCTGATTGGCGACTCGCAGGACGTCAGCATGCGGTTGCGACGCTGCTCGATTGAGATGGTACTCGAATTCCTGAGTTCAAATTACCCTGCATGTAGCGACGCGACCAAACGGGGCAAGGATCTGGCCCGCATGGTGGGAGATGTCTATCTGTTCACCGTCTACAATACGGTTGAAGCATTTGCGATGCTCTATCTCGGAGAATGGGGCAAGGTGCAGGAAAGCGTGGCCTCCACGCTCGCGATAGCCGAGCGGAACGTCAATCCGCAGGCTAGTGCGTTGTGCCGTGTGACTTTGGGATTTCTGTACGCCGAGGTCCAGGAGTTCGAGAGCGCCGCAGGCCATGCGGAGGATGCCCACAATCCGATGATCGAGGCGAACCCTTTCAGCTTTTTTCTCGTTAGGACGCTGCTGGCGAAGGCCTATATCGGGTTAGGCGATCTACCCCTTGCGCGCCAGCATCTGGACGCGATTGAGCGGCGGACGGAAGCCGACGGCGTGCCGTTGGATTCGCTGATCGTTCCTCAGCATCTGATGAATCGTTGTGCCTACTGGCTTGCGGTCGGAGACCTCGATCAAGCGCAAACTACGGCCTCGCGACTTCATGAAGTTACAATGAGCGCGCCGGACCGTCCCTTCCTCGCGCTTTCTTTGAGCACGAAGGCAAAAATCGCGGTGCTAACGGGCAATCCTCAGGCGGCCAGATCTCAACTGTTTGAGGCTATCTCGATTGTCCGCAATGCCATGCTTCCGCTCGCGGCGAAGCATGTCTACGCCACGGCGGCTGACCTCTATGAGAACCTTGGCGATGCAGCGAGAGCCATCAAATGGCGATGTCGTTCGCAGCAGATCGTGAACTCGCTGGCAAATTCGCTCCAGCCAGATGATCCTCTGCGATCAGTGGCGTTTTTTAGCCGCACCGGAAACGAACGGCCGACCATCAAGGCGGCAGGAATGCGGTATCTGAAGCAGACCTAATCCGGAAATTCGGAGATGTCTCGCGGCTCCTTCATGACGTGGTTGTTCTTTTCATTGCGAAAAGCGCTGGATGCCGCGTAAGCCTCCTTGCGCAGGCGCATGATGGAGCCCAGCGGTCGGTGTTCGGCGAGGCATCGCCATGGATCGAACGACAGGACATCGTCCGAATAGGCGCGACGGGCCGGGCTGTCGGCCGCCTGGGGCGGAAACGTAATTCTTGCCAGGGGCAGTTGTGGCGAAATGTCTTCGGGCCAATCGATCGAAGCATCCTCGATAGGGGTAAATTTCAGGTCTGTACAGAGCTGCGCACGAAGCTCGTATTCCGCCGAATTCTTGCTGAAATAGGCGACGACCGATTTCAGCACGGCACCATCGTCGTCGTGGCAAGGCTGGCCACTGAGCCTGGTAAGCGATTCAGAGATGGGGGCCGCCGAGAGTCTCGCAACGTAGTCGCCAAAGCGTATCGCGCCTTCGGAATAAAACGTCTCTCCCAGAATGTTGTTACCTGCGTCACCAAGCGCGTTCAACACCATTGGAATACGGATGCCAGTACGGCTGGAGAAATTGACGAAACCTCGCGCCACGAAACCCAGGAATCTCAGTCCAAAATCGGGCGTCCGCGGCTCCCACTCGAAACTGCGCTGTGCGCTCAAATAAGCGGCAGCATCCGCAAAATAGCTCTTGTGGTTGACAAGGAGAAAATCCTGATTGGTCGAGGTATCCTCCGGCAGCGCTTTACGACCGCTCACGCCCAAGACCTTGATGGCCATGCCGCGCGGAACGCGGATGCGGTCACTGCGGATATCGCCGTACGCGGTGGAGAGACGCACGATGATCGGATAGGTGCCGGGTAATGCAAACATCCCCTGACGCAGGTGAGCCGGCAAATTATCATGAATCTTCAGCTCGCCTCTGAGGTATCCTTGACCTTTGGCATGCTGCTGGCGAATGCCACGATGGTGCTTGACGAAGCTGGATTTGTTGGTCCTTCGGATCGAAGCGACAATTGCTGCGATTGTTTGCGCCTCATCCGGCCGTGGTTGTTCTACGGAAGGCTCATAGCGTAGATACCCATCGTCTGGCATGGCATTCTTCCTCCGACCGCGCAGACGTGTCCTCGGCCCCCATTCGCGCGGCGAGGTCGATATTAGATGCACGCCAGCCGCGCGGGCAACTACGTCGCACGTCGCGCGAGCGCCATGCTCTGGCATTTTGCGAAGGACAGTCTTGCTTACTTAATATGAATGGAGCGTGGATCAGTGCTTCGGTCGCATTTCCTCGAACCCCTGCGGGTCGGCGATGAATCGACACGTACCCCGCGGATCTCGGACGTGACGGTGAAGACCGGCTCGGCCGGCCTTGCGCAAACGCTTTGCGTTTGTCGCAGATAATGACGGAATAAACGCCTGACGACCTTTTCGTGTCCCCCAACCCCTGAGTACCCGGCTCCAGTCGCCCGCGCAGCATAGGTGCCATTCGTGACGCGGCGACGGTCGCGCTTGCCGATCTCCGTGCACCCGCCCTAATCTTGTCAGCGGAAACGCGACAAGAAAACAGAGGGACAGGCATGGCTCAGGCGAGTGCAGCAGCGCGCGCTCCCGAAACGGGGGCTTTTGATGCGGTCGTGGTCGGCGCGGGCTTTGCCGGCCTTTACATGCTGCACCGGTTGCGCGGGCTCGGCTTCACGGCGCGGGTTTACGAAGCCGGTAGCGGCGTCGGCGGAACCTGGTATTGGAATCGCTACCCCGGCGCCCGCTGCGACGTCGAGAGCCTGCAGTATTCCTTCTCGTTCTCCGAAGAGCTGGACCAGGAATGGAACTGGTCGGAAAAATATTCGCCGCAGCCGGAAATCCTTGCTTACGCCAATCACGTCGCCGATCGCTTCGACCTGCGCAGCCAGATCGTGTTCGACACCCGCGTCACGGCGGCGACCTTCAATGAAGATACTGATAGCTGGCTGATCGAGACGGATCGCGGCGACCGCGTCACGGCAAAATTCTGCATCATGGCGGTCGGCTGTCTGTCGGCGCCGAACCGCCCGGCCTTCCCGGGCATCGACGATTTTCACGGGCCGATCTATCACACCGGCGAATGGCCGCACGAGGGCGTCGACTTCACCGGCCTGCGCGTCGGCGTGATCGGCACAGGTTCGTCCGCGATCCAGTCGATACCGATTATCGCGCAGCAGGCCGTGCAGCTCACCGTGTTCCAGCGCACCGCGACCTGGTCGGTGCCGGCGTGGAACGAGGCGCTGTCGGAAGATTATCTGAAGGAAGCCAAGGCGCACTATCCGGAGCTGCGCGCCAAGGCACGCGCGCGGCCGACCGGCTTCTATTTCCCGTTCAATATGCAGCCGGCGCTGCAGGCAAGCGCGGAGCAGCGGAAGGAGCAATATGAGGCGGCGTGGCAGCGCGGCGGCCTGCCCTTCCTCGGCGCCTATGGCGACCTGCTGTTCGAGAAGTCGGCCAACGACACCATCGCCGAATTCGCCCGGCAAAAGATCCGCAGCGTCGTCAAGGATCCCGCGACCGCGGAGCTGCTGTGCCCGCAGAACGTATTCGGCTGCAAGCGGCTCTGTGTCGATACCAACTACTTCGAGACCTACAACCTGCCGCATGTGAAGCTGGTCGACGTGTCGAAGACGCCGATCGAGCGTTTCACCAAAGACGGCATCGTGGTTGATGGCACCGAATACAAGGTCGACGCCATCGTTTCCGCGACCGGCTTTGCCGCCATGACCGGCTCATTCGACAAGATCAGGATCACCGGCCGCGGCGGCCGCACGCTCGCCGAAAAATGGCACGCCGGGCCGCGCGCCTATCTCGGCCTCGCCTCGGTGGGCTTTCCGAATCTCTTCATGATCACCGGTCCCGGCAGCCCGTCGGTGCTGGCCAGCATGATCCAGGCGATCGAGCAGCATGTCGACTGGCTGGCCGATTGCCTCAGCCACATGCGCGAGACCGGCGCCCGGAGCATCGAGCCGCTGCAGGCCGACGAGGACGCCTGGGTGGAGCACGTCAACGACGTCTCGACGGTTTCGCTGCGCTCGACCTGCAGCTCCTGGTATGTCGGGACCAACATTCCCGGGCGGCCGCGCGTGTTCATGCCCTATATCGGCGGTTTTCCGGTCTATGTGCAGAAGTGCAATGAGGTGATGAACAATGCCTATGAAGGCTTTGTGCTGAAGGGTGCGCGCCAGGGCAATACGCCGCCGCAGGTGAACTTCACCGAGCGCTGGCAGGTGCCGCTCGATATCGAGGTGATTTCGCCGGCCGCCGTCGCTGCGAAGCGCGTACCCGTCGTTTGAACCGGAGGAGACGAGACATGAGCCGCCATCCTGATTTCGTGCCGCAGGGCGTCATTCCGGCCGTGCTGCTGCCGTTCCACAACGATCTCTCGATC
Source organism: uncultured Alphaproteobacteria bacterium (assembly GCA_963840465.1). GTDB lineage: Bacteria > Pseudomonadota > Alphaproteobacteria > Rhizobiales > Xanthobacteraceae > Bradyrhizobium. The sequence goes on from CAWIZF010000056.1 coordinate 47,445, forward strand.
GACGAGGCGAGCTTCCGCGCACATCTGCGCGATGTCGCCGCGGTGCAGGGACTGTCCGCCATCACCGTCAACGCCCACTCCACCGAAGTCGCCTCGTGCACGTCGGACGAACAGCGCCGCGTCATGGAGATCGCAGGCGAGGAAGTCGGCGGCAAATTGCCGATCATTCACGGCGTCTGGGCGGACGGCAGCCTGGAGGCGGCGCGGATCGCCAGGCAGGCCCAGGCCGGCGGCGCATCGGCGCTGCTGGTGTTCCCGCCGGGACCGTTCACCATGGGCCAGTCGGCCGAGATGGCGCTGGCCCATTTCAAGACTATCGCCGATGCCAGCGATCTGCCGCTGATCCTGTTTCAATATCCGCTCGCAACAGGCCAGGGCTATCCGTCGGCGACGCTGGAGCGTCTGTTCGACGAAGTGCCGACCATCCGCGCGATCAAGGACTGGACACAGACGGTGCCGCACCACGAGAGCCAGATCCGCGCGCTGCAGGGGCGCGCGCGTCCCATCAACGTGCTGTCCACCAACAGCGCGTGGCTGCTGAGTTCGCTGGTGCTCGGCTGCAACGGGCTACTCTCCGGCAGCGGCAGCGTCATCGCCGATCTTCAGGCCAGGCTGTTCCGCGCCGTGAAGGCCAACGATCTCGCGGAAGCCCGCCGGCTGAACGACCGGATCTATCCGACGGCGCGCGTGTTCTACGCCGATCCCTTTGTCGACATGCACAACCGCATGAAGGAAGCGCTGGTGCTGCTCGGCAAGCTGCCGCGCGCCGTGGTGCGTCCACCGCTGGTCAAGATATCGGACGCGGAAATTGCGCGGATCAGGGACGCGCTGATCGAGGCAGAACTGCTCGAAGCCCGAACCGCGCAGGGGCGCAACGCGGCATAATCAGGGCTGAAAGATAATTGCAACCATCTCAACAGGAGGGATTTACGCGACCGTCGCACGGGCGCTAGTCGTCGCGTAGCCTGAGTTGCTCGACCATGGACGCTATTTCTCCCTCGAACTTCGCAAGGCGGTCGCCCTGTTCCTTGAGGCGGTCGGATAGCTTCTGCATCTCGTCGCGCTCAAGCGACTGCGTGAGCCGCTGAATGATCTCGTCGTTGAGCGAGCGCCCATTCGCCGCTTCGACGAGTTTGTCTCGCATCCCCTCTGGCAGACGGAGCTGAACCCGATCCGGAGTCCTGCCAGTTGCTGTTGCTTTCTTTGCCCGGGGTGCCACGTCCGTGACTGATTTCGGTAAGGTCGCCTTTTTCTTGGCCACGCTCGTCTCTCCAAAGGCCAAGCCGCAAGGAATTGCGCCTCGATCAAGCTTGCGAAGCAATCCGACAATTCAGGCGTGATTGAGGACGTTGACCAAAGATCAGGCGCGCTGCATTCGACCTGACCCTTTGGCCCATGTCTTGGACTCGACAAAAGTCCCCGCCCGTCTCGACTCGCGGCCCCAGCGTCTTTAAACGTTGCCGGCACAGCAACGGGGCGAGAAATGGCAAAGAAGACCGTCAGCAAGCGGAAGAGCGGCGCGAAGGCAGCAAAGAAACCGGCGAAAAAGTCCGCCGTCCGCGCGACAGCAAAAACACAGAAGAAAGCAGTCTCACAAAAACCCGCCAAGGCGCGGCCGCCCAAGGGGCCGGTCTGGCAATGGTCGGCGCTGCAGACCGCAGCCGCCATCCGCTCCGGGGCGATCTCCTCGGTTGAAGTCGTCGAAGCGCACATCGCGCGCATGCGCGACGTCAATCCAAGGCTCAACGCGGTTGTCGTCGACCTGTCGGAGGACGCACTCAAGGCGGCCAAAGCCGCGGACAAGGCCCGGACAAGAAAGACCGAGCTCGGCCCGCTGCACGGCGTGCCGATCACGATCAAGGAAAACGTCGACTATGAGGGGCGGCCGAACCCCAACGGCGTGGCCGCGCAGATGAACATCATCGCCCCCTCCGACGCGCCGGTCGTGCGCAATCTCAAGAAGGCCGGCGCGATCGTTATCGGCCTGACCAATACGCCCGAGTTCTCGTTCCGCGGCTTTACGGACAACCCGCTGCACGGGCTGACGCTGAACCCGTGGGATGCCGATATCACCTGCGGCGGCTCGTCGGGCGGCGCCGGAGCTGCGGTGGCGGCCGGCATCGGCACCATCGCGCACGGCAACGACATCGGCGGTTCGCTGCGCTGGCCGGCGCATTGCAACGGTGTCGTCACCATCAAGCCGACGCAGGGCCGCGTCCCGGCCTATAACGAGAGCGCAGCGGCCGAGCGGCCGATGCTTGCGCATCTGATGTCGGCGCAAGGGCCACTGGCGCGCAGCGTCGGCGACGTCAGGGCCGCGCTGGAAGTGATGAGCCAGCGCGATCCGCGCGATCCCTGGTGGGTCCCCGCGCCGCTGGTCGGGCCAAAACCAAAAGGCCCGATCAAGGTCGCGTTGGCAAAGCTGCCCGACGACATGGACGTCGACCCCTCGGTGCGTGACGCGCTCCGTCAGGCCGCCGACCATCTCGAACGTTCGGGCTATCGCGTCAGCGAAATCGACGTACCCGACATCAACGGCGTCTGGCAGACCTGGTGCGACATCATCGCCAACGAGACCGCGATGCTGCAGGAAGCCGCGATGCTGAAAGTGACGTCGCCGGATTTCCATGCCGCCTGGAGCGGCATCAAGGCGAAGGCAAACACGCTCGATCTGCTGGGCTGGATGCGCGCCACCGCCGCGCGCAACGGCCATATCCGGGCCTGGCAGTTGTTCTTCGAGGATTTCCCTGTCGTGCTCGCACCTACGACGGTGAAGCCGACGCCCGGCCCGCGCGAGGACGCCATCAGCCCGGAGCGCACGCGTGAACTGTTCTGGAACGACCTGCGTTTCATTTCCGCCATCAACGTGCTCGGCCTGCCCGGCGCCGTCGTGCCCGTCGCCCTGCATGAAGGCCAGCCGATCGGCGTGCAGTTGATTGCAGGACGCTACCGCGAGGACCTCGCGCTCGATGCGGCGGCGGCCATCGAGAAGCGCGCGGGAGCGCTGGTGCCCCGGCTGTGGGAGAAGATGGCCTGAACCCGGGCCGTCACCGCGCGCCATTGGCTTGACTTCACAAGGCAATCCATCGAGAGGTGGATCGCTTCGCCTTCGCTCGGAGCCATGGCGGAGCCAAGAAAATTCAAAGGGGAGCCGCCCGATGTCGTCCCGCAAGTCAGCCAAAACCGCGAGCGCTGCGCTCACCGTCAAGGAAGCCACCTTCGGCCTGCTTACGCGCGTTCGGCATCAAGCGCGTGTTCGGCAATCCCGGCTCGACCGAACTGCCGTTCCTCAGCGACTGGCCCGACGACATCGACTACGTGCTCGGCCTGCAGGAAGCCTCCGTCGTCGGCATGGCCGACGGCTACGCGCAGGCGACCCGCAACGCCGGCTTCGTCAACCTGCATTCCGGCGCCGGCGTCGGCAATGCGCTCGGCAATATCTACACCGCCCACCGCAACCAGACGCCGCTGGTCATCACCGCCGGCCAGCAGGCGCGTTCGATCCTGCCGCTGCAGGCCTTTCTCTACGCCGAGCGCGCCTCCGAATTTCCGCGGCCCTATGTCAAATACAGCGTCGAGCCGGCGCGCGCCGAAGACGTGCCGGCGGCGATCGCGCGCGCCTATTACGTCGCGATGCAGCCGCCCTGCGGGCCGACCTTCGTCTCGATCCCGATCGACGACTGGACGCGCCCGACGCAGCCGATCGAAGCCCGCCGCGTCAGCCGCGAACTCGGCCCCGATCCGGAGGCGATGAAGGCGCTGGTCACCGCGCTTTCGGCGAGCAAGCGCCCTGCCCTCGTCGTCGGCCCCGGCGTCGACCGCGCCGGCGCCGTCGATCTGATGGTGCAGGTCGCGGAGAAGGCGAAGGCGGCCGTCTGGGTCAGCCCGTTCTCGGCGCGCTGCTCATTCCCGGAACGGCATCCGCAATTTTCCGGCTTCCTGCACGCCTCGCCGGGACAGCTATCGGACGCGCTGCGCGATCATGACCTCGTGGTCGTGATCGGCGCGCCGGTGTTCACCTTCCATGTCGAAGGCCATGCCGCGATCTTCGACGGCGCCACCACGATCTTCCAGATCACCGACGATCCGGACGCCGCCGCCGTGACGCCGTCGGGCGCCAGCATCGTCGCCACCATGAAGCCGGCGCTTTCGATGCTGCTCGACCTGCTGCCGGAATCAAAGCGCGCGATGCCTCCGGGCCGCACGCTGCCGCCGGCGCCATCGGCCGCCGATCCGCTGCCGGTCGAATTCCTGCTGCATTCGCTGTCGGAAGCCATGCCCGCCAATGCGGCGCTGGTGGAGGAAGCGCCCTCGCATCGCCCGGCGATGCAAAAGTTCATGCCGATGCGCGGCCAGGACAGTTTTTACACCATGTCGAGCGGCGGCCTCGGCTACAGCCTGCCCGCCGCGGTCGGCATGGCGCTGGGACGTCCCGGCGTCCGCACCGTCTGCCTGATCGGCGACGGCTCGGCGATGTATTCGATCCAGGCGCTGTGGACCGCGGCCCGGCGCAAGCTGCCGCTCACGGTGATCGTCATCAACAACGCCGGCTACGGCGCGATGCGCTCGTTCAGCCAGGTGATGCAGGTGCGCAACGTGCCGGGGCTCGAACTGCCCGGCATCGATTTCGTCAAGCTCGCCGAAGGCATGGGCTGCCATGCCGTGCGGGTGACGAAATCCTCCGAACTCGCGGGCGCGCTCGCGCACGGGCTATCGCATGACGGCACCAGCCTGATCGAGGTGATGGTGGATTCCGCCGTGCCGCTGCTCTACGCGCAGAAGGGATGAGTTGATCCCGTAGCCCGGATGGAGCGCAGCGCAATCCGGGTAAGATCCATCCGCTGATAACGCTGTCCCGGATTGCGCTGCGCTCCATCCGGGCTACGTTTTCACTTCCCGTAAGCTCTCCCGCATCTTCGCCTGGATCTTCGCCATGCCCGATATCCAGCGGTCGTAATTCTCGGTCTTCTTGCGCATGTAGCCCAGCACCTGCGGGTGCGGCAGGATCACGAAGGTTTCCTGCTTCCAGTCCCTTCAGCACGTCCTGCGCCACCTGCTCCGGCGACAAGGTCGCCGTCGCCGGATTGCGGGCCCTTCGGGATCGAGCGCAGCATGTTGGTGTCGACGCCCTGCGGGCACAGGATCGACACCTTGATGTTGTCGGCCTTGTGCGAGATCGCGAGGTTTTCGGCAAAGCCCACCGCGGCATGCTTGGTGGTCGAATAGGCCGGGCTGCCGACCTGCGACAGCAAGCCGGCCGCGGAAATCGTGTTGAGGAAATAGCCGCCGCCGCGCGCCTTCATGCGCGGGATCAGGTGCCGCGCCGCATAGACATGCGCCATGACATGAACGGCCCAGCTTCGCTGCCACGGCTCGTCGGAGCTTCCGCCGGCATTCACCGACAGCGGATCGAAACCGCCGCCGATGCCGGCATTGGAGCAGAACAGCGCGATCGGGCCGAACTGATGCTCGGTCTCCTCGATGACGTGAAGGATATCCTTCTCCTTCCCGACATCGCATTTGAAGGCGGCCCCGCCGATCGGCGTGGCGACGGCTCGCGCGCCATCGGGATCGATATCGGCGACGACGACCTTGGCGGCGCCTGCGCGATGGAACGCCTCGCACATCGCCTTGCCGATGCCGTTGCCGCCACCGGTGACAACCACGACTTTGCCGGTCACCTGCATGGCCGCTCTCCCTCTCGGAGCATGATCCGGAAAAGTGGGAACCGGTTTTCCGAAAAGATCATGCTCAAACCAACAGGTTTTTACGTCAAAACGATCAGGTCGAGGATAGCCGTATAATGGCAGGCCGCGCCGAGCAAGACGAAGCCATGCCAGATCGCGTTCTGGAAGCGCAGCCGCTGCCAGGCATGGAAGATCACGCCGGAGGTATACAATACGCCGCCTGCGAGCGTGAAACCCAGCGTCAGCGTCGGCAGCTTCTCCACCACGGCGTCATAGAGCATCATGCCGCTCCAGCCCATGGCGAGGTAAAGTCCGGTCGCCAGCCGGTCGTACCGGCCCGGCAGCGCGATCTTCAGCACGATGCCGACGATCGCCAGGCACCACACCCCGATCAGAACCGCGATGGCGAAATAGCTGTCCTTCAGCTGCATGATGAACGGCGTATAGGTCGCCGCGATCAAGAGATAGATCGCCGAATGATCGAAGCGGCGCAGCACCCATTTGGCGCGCGACACCGGCCAGAGATTATAGGTCGCCGACAGCACCAGCATCGCCAGCAGGCCCGCGACATAGATCGACACCGCGGCGATATCGACGGCGGTGGCATAGACGGCGGTCAATACGATCAGCGCGGTGGCGGCCACCAGGCCAAAACAGACGCCGACGATATGCACGACGCCATCGGCAATCAGCTCGGCGCGGTCGTAGTTCCAGTGCATGGCGCCGGCCGCCGCATGGAAGGATGTCGAGGCGAATTGTTTCAGTCTGAAGATCGTCATGCAGGTCCACCGAGGCTGGTGAGGGAGCGAAGACGCGAGTCATTCGAGCACCGCCGTGGCATTTTCGTGCTGCCGGCGACCGTATATCCCCGTACAAGCCCGTGGTCACCCTATCACGGACGCTTGATTTTGGCGCGCCAATCGCCACTTTCCTGACATCGCCCACCAACGCCTCTCTATCGAGCTTCCACGCCCGCATGGCCCCCAGTTTTTCAGACATCGTCGAGGAAGCGCGCCTGTCGGCGCGGGCGCTTCTCGACTACGGCGACAGCTTCTTCAATCCCACCGTGCGGCTCGGCGTCACCGGCCTGTCGCGCGCCGGCAAGACCGTGTTCATATCAGCGCTGATCCACGGCCTGACCCGCGGCGGGAGGTTTCCGATCTTCGAGCCGTACGCCACGGGCCGGATCGCCCGCGCGCGGCTGGCGCCGCAGCCGGACGACGCGGTGCCACGCTTCGCCTATGAGAACCACGTCCGTACCCTGATCGAGGAGCGGCGCTGGCCGAACTCGACCGTCGACATCAGCGAACTGCGCCTCGTCATCGACTACCAGCGGCAGAACGGCGCCGACCGCACGCTCACCGTCGACATCGTCGATTACCCCGGCGAATGGCTGCTGGATCTGCCGCTGCTCAACAAGAGTTTTGAGCAATGGTCGGCGGAGAGCCTCGCGCTGTCGCGCGAGGGCCCGCGCGCAAAGCTCGCCGCGCCGTGGCATGAGCATCTGAAGACGCTTCATCCCGAGAGCCCTGAGGACGAACAGGCACGCACTTGCCGCCGCCAAACTGTTCACGGATTATTTGCGCGCCTGCCGCGACGAACGCTTTGCGATGAGCCTGCTGCCGCCCGGGCGTTTCCTGATGCCGGGCAATCTGGCTGATACACCGGCGCTCACCTTTGCACCGCTCGACGTCGCGACTCGACGGCAGCGCGCCCGACGGTTCGCTGTGGGCGATGATGCGGCGGCGCTATGAAGCCTACAAGGACGTCGTGGTGCGCCCGTTCTTCCGCGATCATTTTGCCCGGCTCGACCGGCAGATCGTGCTGGTCGATGCGCTCGCGGCGTTCAATGCCGGGCCGGAAGCGCTGCACGATCTCGAAGCCGCGCTGACCGGCATTCTCGATTGCTTCCGCATCGGCCGCAGCACGATCCTGAGCAGTCTTTTCCGTCCCCGGATCGATCGCATTCTGTTTGCCGCCACCAAGGCCGATCATCTGCACCACCAGAGCCATGACCGGCTGGAAGCCGTGCTGCGGCGCGCGGTCGCCAAGGCGGCCGACCGCGCCGAATATGCAGGTGCTGCCATCGACGTGGTCGCGCTGTCGGCGGTGCGCGCGACACGCGAGGCGCAGGTCGCGCGTGGCCGGGAGAAGCTGCCGTCCATCATCGGCACGCCCGCGCCCGGCGAGACCGCCAATGGCGAGGCCTTCGACGGCGAGACCGAAGTCGCGACCTTTCCGGGCGACCTGCCCGCGGACCCTGAGGAACTGTTCAACGGCGGCTTTCGCGGCCTTTCCAGCACCGCTTCCGAGCAGGCCGATTTCCGCTTCCTGCGCTTCCGGCCGCCGCTGCTGGAGCGCACGGCCGACGACGAGCCCGCGCTGCCCCACATCCGCCTCGACCGGGCCCTCCAGTTCCTGATCGGAGACCGACTGCAATGAGCGAGAAAACGCCGCATCGGCGGCCGGCCACGTTCAAGCTCGACGATCCCGGCGTGGTCGTGATGGGCCCGGACGAAACCGGACGCCCCGCCCGCGGCACCGTGCAGATCACGCCCGAAGCCGATCCTGCGCTGTTGCCGGTACCGATCGATGGCGCCGCGCGTCCCGGCGCGCCGCGGCTTTCGCTGGGGCACGCTGTTCTGGTCCGCCGTCGGCGGGCTGGTGCTGCTGGCCTCAGGCCTCGGCGTCGTCAACCTGATCGAGGATCTGTTTGCGCGCAGCGAAACGCTCGGCTACGTCGCGCTGGCATTCGCCGCCGCCGCGGCGCTGGCGCTGGCGGTCGTCATCGGGCGCGAAGCCTTCGGGCTGGCGCGGCTGGCGGCGATCGAGAAGCTGCATCAGCGCGCCATCGAAGTGCTGCGCAGCGACGACCGCGCCGAAAGCCGCGCCGTCGTCAACGATCTGCTCAAGCTCGCGCATCGAGAACCCGCAACTGGCGCGCGCCCGCGCCGCGCTGGTGAGCCACGCCGACGACATCATCGACGGCGCCGACATGATCAAGCTCGCCGAGCGCGAATTGATGGCGCCGCTGGACGAGGAAGCGCGCCGGCTGGTTTCCACGGCCGCGCAACGCGTCTCGGTCGTCACCGCGGTGAGCCCCCGCGCCCTGATCGACGTGCTGTTCGTGTTCGTCGCCGCGATGCGGCTGATCCGGCAACTGGCGCGGCTCTATGGCGGCCGGCCCGGCACGCTCGGCATGATCAGCCTGCTTCGCCACGTCATCGGCCACCTCGCCATCACCGGCGGCATGGCGGTCGGCGACAGCCTGGTGCAGCAGATGCTCGGCCACGGCATCGCGGCAAAGCTCTCGCAACGGCTCGGCGAAGGCGTGCTCAACGGCCTGCTCACCGCGCGGCTCGGGCTGGCCGCGATCGACGTGACGCGGCCGCTGCCGTTCACCGCGCTGCCGCGGCCGGCGCTCGGCGATCTCGCCAAGGATCTGCTGCGCAAGCGCGACGACGAGGCGTGAGGTTAACCTGCGGCGTTAGCGCGACTTGGCTACCGGCAGCGGAACATAGGTCGGCTGCTGTTCCACGCGACAGACTGTTTCGAACCTGTCGCCTCTTAAACGCAGCAGCGTTCGAGGCGGTGTGGTTCGCTGAATGGCCGAGCCTTCGTCTATTTCGATCAGGCTCTCTCCGTTTACCCGAACCGGGAATGCGGACGAGCCACCACACTTCAACATTTGGCCTTGCGCCTCCATCAGAGCATTGGCGCGCGGGCTCTTTTCAAGACCATTTCCAGCAAGAAACGCCACCCCGTTCTTGGAGCATCCAGGGCCGGCACCGCTCGCGATCTCAAAATATCCGAGACGAGCAGGCCCGCCAAGCGGATCGAGCTTCACGTCAGAGTACTGCTCGAAGTCAAGCTGAGAATTGTCAAACGTACCGATGTCAAGGTCATTGGCAGCGACACGTGGGGCGCCACCCGATAGCTTTTCGCGCGGCAGTTTCTCGAAAGCATGCCCCGCGAAGGCTTCCTTGCAGATCGCAGGCGCATGGTCTTCCACCAACATCGGTGTGAAGTTGCGTTTGAACCTGCACACGGTGCCGGCATTCGGCTTGACAACAGCGACGGGCCCCCCGTCTTCCTGATCGACGAGATAGTACCCGTCTCTAAATGGCAGGACATGTATCTCCGGCCGGCTTCCATATTCCTCTGCAATTGATTGATCCACCGTCCGATTGAAGTTGACCTCTGCGTCTTCGGCTAACGCCTGCACAAGCTGGTCCTCTTCCGGAACGGCCTTGGTCGACGCGAAAATGACAGGCACATGGGCCGTGCCCTGGTAGAAGATATAGACGTGACGAAGCTTGCCGTCGCCTGCGATATCCACAGGATCGGGATAGCCCCACATCTCTTTCTGCCGCCCGCGATTGTAGAATGCGGCGACATAGGAGCATACGTTTTCGCTGACAGACCCGGCCGCATGGAGCGCCTGAAATTCCCTCGCGTCCGGCGCATCTTTCCCGGCGAGTTTTTGATAGGCCGAATAGGCTTTCATGCCGATCGCTGAAAGCCTGTTCTTCTGTTCCCATGTTTCCGCACGCGTCACGCCCGAACGCGAGGCGTCACCAAGATTAAGGTGCGCAACGGCACGCGCCGGAGCGAGCTCGATGACCTTCTGCAGAACAGGGACGGCTTTTCGCGGATCGTCCGTTTTGCTGAGCCAGAACCCGTAATCATTGAGGATCGAAATGCGCGCCGCGCGCGGAACGAGCCCGACCTTCGCGTCGTCCAGCAGCTCCTTGACACCAGCATCCTCTAGCGCACCTGTGAGCCGAAGATGAAACCTGGCCAGGGTAGTTGGGGTATTCAGATTTTTTTTGCGCTCGACCGGATACTCGGCGAGAAGGCGACCGTGAAGCTTTCTCAACCGTTCTGCGTCAACTGCGCGCAGCTCGTCGGCCGTAGCCCACGCAAGCGATCCAGTCTCGCCGGAGCCGACGACCAGCAGCACAAACATCGCAGCAAAAATAGTTCTCATGGGAAGCTATCTGCCTCATTCGGAACAGCTACCCTTGGGCATCATCTGCGCACCATTTCGACCAACGATTGTAGTCCCAGGCGTCGCTTCCACCAATGGATATTCTCGACGGATTCGAAAATCTCGTTACTGAAGTATGACTGCGACATCGAGTGAATCGGCGCGATTAGCCGCTAAATCTTGCGCCACTGGGCAAATCAGTCAAAAGTCTGTCCAGCGCTCCCCGCAAAAATATTCCGCTTTCGCCGTCGGGCAAATCCTTAAACGGCGGCGACACGATCCAAGCTCGCCGAGCGCGAATTGATGGCGCCACTGGACGAGGAAGCGGGCCGGCTAGTTTCGGGCACGCGTGCGCGTGAGGGTCATCACATTGGACCGCGATCGACTTCGATACTCTGCCTGCATCGAACGCAACGCAGTTTTCTCGAACTCAGCAAGTGGGACGCAATGACCGCAATGACCGCAACAATCGCCGTGCCGCCATCGGCACAGGCGCCCACAGCAGCCGTCGGGGCGGCACTTCGCGCCTTCGTGGCGGGAGGCAAGGAAATCCGGTTGTCGCCGCTGTGGAAGCAGGCCTTTGCCGGCAAGCGCAAGGATTATCGCTACTACGACATCGTCGAAGATACGATGCATCCCGAGATCACGCACCGCTATCTGATGATCACGGATCAGCTCAGCCAGGCCGGCACCGTGCAGCCGTTTTTCGTCACGTCAATCGACATGGCCGAGGGTGTCAGCACGAGCGTGAAATCCTGGATCGACACCGTCCGCCGCGCGTGGCCGGGCTTCCTGCGCACGCGGGTGCTGATGGTGGGATGCGTCGCGGGCGAAGGCGTGCTCGACGGCGACGTGACGTGGCAGATGCAGTGCATCCCGATGCTGAAAGACGCGCTGGTCGAAGAGGCATACAAGCTCGGCGCCAGCCTGATCGTCTTCAAGGAATTTCGTGCCTCCCATCGCGCGGTGCTCGATCGCCTGCAGGCAGACGGCTTTGCCCGTGTTCCGAGCATGCCGATGACGCGGCTGAATTTCGACTTCGCTTCATTCGATGAATATTTGTCGAACAAGCTCGGCTCCGCCACCAGGAAGAACCTGCGCCGCAAGTTCAAGGCGATCGACGCCGTCGATCCGATCGAGCTGACCGTCTCGACCAACATCGAGGCGGAGGTCGACGAGCTCTATCCGCTCTATCTGCAGATCTATGAAAAATCCTCGATGCATTTCGAGAAGCTCACGCCCGAGTTTCTCGTGCAGCTCGGCCGCGCGATGCCCGACAAGGTACGCTATTTCGTGTGGCGGCAGAACGGTCGTCCGGTCGCCTTCAGCATCTGCACGATCGACGGCGACACCATCTGCGACGAATACATCGGCATCGACTATCAATCGAGCGTCAGCGCCGGCCTCTACCACTACACGTTCCGCGACATCGTGAACTGGGCGCTCGGCAATGGCCTGAAGGCCTATGCGAGCACCGGCCTTTCCTACGACCCGAAACTGCATCTCAAGCAGGAACTCGTGCCGCTCGATCTCTACGTCCGGCACCGGTCCGCAATCGGTAATTTCGTCATGAAGTACATCGTTCGATGGCTCGATCCGACGCGCCACGACAAAACCCTTGCGGAGTTTTCGAACTATGCTGACCTCTGACCAGGCCCTGCCGGGCTTCAGCCTGAAGCTTTCGGCCAGCGCGAAGGCCTACATCAAGCTCGGCGCGTGCGCCGGCCTGCTCGCGGCCGGAGAGCTTCTCCTGAAGATCGGCGCGACCGCCCAGCCGGACTCGCCCTTGACGCATTGGGCCACCTGGATCGGCATCGTCTTCTACGTCCTGAACTTCGTCGCGTGGCTCGAAGCTCTCAAGACCATTCCCGTGGGTATCGCCTTCGCGGTGCAGAGCATCGTTCAGTTGATGGTGCCGATCTCGGCCTGGCTCTTCCTGCACGAGCAGATCAGCTCGGGCCGGGCGCTTGGAATCCTGTTGGTCTTCGTCGGTGTCTTCCTTGCGGCGGCGCCTTCGGCAGTTGCGGATGAACGCCTATGACCGCCTTCACGCTTTTCCTCTGCCTGTTCTGCCAGGTCCTCGTCGTTGCCGGAAACCTCCTGCTCAAGCATGCGATGGCCGGCATGGACGGACAAGAGCGATCACGGCTTCAGACCGGCCTGTGGCTCTTCGCCGGCATCGCGCCTGTTCAGCCTGTGGTTCTTCCTGTGGCTGGATCTTCTGGGCAAATATGAGCTCAGTCAGCTCTACGCTTTCGAGGGTCTCGCGCCGGTCTTCCTGATGGCTGCCGCCTGGCTGTTCCTCGGCGAGAAGGTGCCGCTGCGCGGTTGGATCGGCGTCAGCCTGATCGCCGGGGGGCTGATGCTCGTGGCAGCGGCCTAGGGCGAAGGCACTTCGGGACCAGGAGAGCCATCGCCGTCGCGCGCCGCCCCTGTCTCCGGCGGTGCGGCCATTTCTCTCCGGCCGGCTTGGGCCGCCCCGGTAACGCGGGGCTCAAGAAGCGCCGCAGTCGCCTGTTCGATCGATTCTTCTGAACAATCCCGGATCAGCAAGAACTCACGCGCGCAAATGTGGCCGCGCTGGCGGTGACGACGGCGTCCTTGGGCATGCCAAAGCAGTTCGTGAGCACAAGCCGCGCGCGCCCCTTCTTCTGGCCGGCGTTACGTTGTTTGAGGCTGGCCTTCAGGCGTCGTCTCAGCTTGCCGCCATTGGCCATGCGCTTCAGACATTTCCGGCATGCCAGGACAGGGCCGGGTCGCTGCAACTCCAGAGCGCGAAGCGAGGGTTTCTTCGACATAGCTCTACAGGCGCGTACTACGACAACGCTGCCCGGTCATACCGCTTCGGCTTGCATCGAGACTGCCGCATCCGGCTCGGTCGCGGCGATCACCGCAGCCGTCGGTGTTTGCTTCGGCAGCGAGAGACGCTGCCTGGCGCCGGCCTCCTTGCTGATAGCCGAGATCGAATTGCCGGTCCTGCGAATGATGTCGGCAAGTTGCGCATCCGTGAGCTTCAAACGCTTTCTTACGATTTTGACTTGGACGCGGTCACGCACGTCGAGGGCGTTTCGCGAAAGGCTTCTCCGGCGCGTCAACATGTGGCTACCCGCTTAATGGGAGAAGGCCACGGCAAGCGGGCATTACACCGCTTGACCGTGACCGGCGACTGTCCCGCTCCTCGCGAAATTCCGTCTCCGCGGCGATAACCGCAAAACCCAATCGGCGTTCCGCGCGAGAGGAAAATAACGCCTGCGTCGCTTTCGGAAGACGCGCTTTGTGCAGCGGTGAGCGCCGGCAATGTACGTCGTTCCCGCTCTGGAACCATCAACCGCGTATTTCGTTGTCGGCGCATCGAAACTGAGGAGGATAACATGGGCTTTGGCAAAGGCGCGTTACTCTGGCTTCTCGGCATCCCGCTGCCGATCATCTTGTTGCTGGCTTTGTTCTGGAATCACTAGTCAGGATCAGGCTTCACAGAGGGGCCCGCGAATTTTCGCGGGCTTCTCTATGTTGATTCACAGGCCTGCCTGCGATTTTTGCGGACTGATTTGCCTGGCGCGGAAGTGCAACTTCGTGCCACGCGTGCGGTTAACTGGCGCGACGGCAAATCACTTCTGATTTTCCGAAATCGTGTCAAGCCCGGGTTTGAAAAATATTCCGCTTTCGTTCTCGCGCAAATCAGTCGCATAACTCCGCTCGTCTCACGGCGGATGAGGGGCGTTGGCCATCGTCACGAACGCGCGGTGAGATGCGATGGACGCGAGAGCCGCGACTGACGTGTGCGGCTCAAACGTACGGCGAAGTCGTGTGGTTCGGGCGCCGCGGTGCTGGCGTTAAGTCCGGGAGAAGCGAGCGTTTCTCACGGGCGACGGAGGCAAAAGAGCCGTTCTCCGGGGAGAGCACGAAGTAAGCCGTAAAGCCATTGCGCAGGGAAGGCCGGGATGCCTCAGCCGAACCTGTATGCTCGTGTGCGCGTTGTTATGCGCAAATTGCACACGGGACCGCGGGTGCGGCGTGCACCCGGTCTTCCCTGCGCCCTCCGACAAAGAGGGCGGGAAATTACGATAGCAAACCTCGGGCAGATCATGCCGCGAGATCGCGAAGTCACATTCAGTCGTCATCACCCGCGAAGAGCGGGTGATCCAGTATTCCAGAGACCGCAGTGATTGAACCGAGAAGCCGCGGCGTACTGGATCCCCGCCTACGCGGGGATGACAGCGGTGTGTGCGTTGCTATCTCCCCGTCATTGCGAGCCACGCCGGAAGGACCTGTAGCCCGGATGAGCGCAGCGACATCCGGGGCCACTCTCGCACCGTCCCGGATGTCGCTGCGCTCATCCGGGCTACGAAGCGACACCGAATCTCACAACCCCCGCCAGCACACGCCAGCGAAACAGCGGCGAATCCGGCGGCGGCGAAAGTTCGGGCGTCCAGCCCGTCAATTTTTCCAGCACGTAGGTATCCATCACCACGCCGCGCCAGACGCGCTCGACCCGCGCCAGCGGTTCGCGCCTGGCGGTGGTGAGATCCCACAGCGGCAGTCGATGGTCCGGCGCGCGCGCGACATAGAGGCCAGGCTGATCCTTGATCGCCTTCATGCCGGGATCGCCAAAGCCCTGAAACCGGCCGCGCTCGTTGATCTGAACGACCGGCACCTGCCCGTTGAAATGCCAGCGCAGCATCGCGTAGGTGCGATAATCCGTCGTCGCGATCCAGCTCGCGCCGGTCGCTCGCAACTGCTCGCGCGCGCGCGCCGCGACCTGTTCATAGCCGGCCTCGCCGCCGACGGGATCGGTCTTGCCGATCCAATTCCAGGGCGCGGCGACGTAGTAGAAGAACACGCCGACCACGAACGCGATGCCGGAGATGACGGCCACCCTCGCCCACCACAACGTCGATCGGACGATCCAGTCCGGCCAGCCTTCGCGCGGCAGCATCACGAGGTTGATCGCGGTGGCGGCAAAACCTGCGGGCCACAGGAACATCGGCCAGGTGTCGCCGACGCGCAGCGTCAGCGACTTCCAGAAGAAATAGAGGAACGGCACCAGCACCGCCGTCGACAGCAGGATCGCAACCGGCTCGCGGGCACGATAGCCGCGCCAGGCCAAAAGTGTCACGCCGGACAGCACCACCGGCAGCAATACGAAGCCGACCAGACCGAATTGCAGCCCGATGAACTCGCCGACGGTGCGGAACGAAAATGGATGGGTCGCGACCGCGCGCACGAACTGGAAGCGGAACGACGCCCAGTCGTGCTCCGCATTCCAGATCAGCACCGGCAAAAACACGATTACCGCTATCAGCGCCGCCAGAAACGGCCAGGGGCTGAGCAGCCAGCGCCGCCGCCAGTCCGGCACCAGCACGAACGCGACAACCGCCGGCAGCAGCATGATCGCGGTGAATTTCGACAGCAGCGCCAGCCCAGCGAACAGGCCCGCGGCCAGCCACCAGCGCGGATTGCCGCTCTCGTGCAGCCGCACCAGCGACCACAGCATCGCGACCGCGCAGGGGATCATCGCCGTGTCGGGCGCGACCTTCGCCATCAACAGCCCGTAATACAGCGCCGCTTCCGGCAACAGCACCGCGAGGATGACGGCGCGCGCATCATGCGTCACGCGCCGGACGATGTCGGCGAGCAGAAGCTGCGTGACCAGCATCGCGACGATGCCGCCGAAGCGCACGCCGAGACGGGTGTCGCCGAAGATCGCAGTGCCGAACCGGATCAGCCAGGCGATGCCGGGCGGATGATCGAGAAAGGAAAGCGCGCTCTCCTTCGACCAGGTCCAGTAATAGGCCTCGTCGGTGCGCAGATCGAGCACGCCGGCATAGACCAGCCGCATCGCCGTCAGCGCGGCGATCAGCAGCACGACCCAAAGCCAGGGAACGTCGAACCACGGCGACGCAGCGGGACTGGCTTGGCTTTTATGGGGCTGCGGCGGTCGTCACGGCGCTTTCTCTTCGACAACCCCCGGAGTGTCAACGTGCCGTGGCGGAAAAAACTCCATCGTCGTCCCTGCGAACGCAGGGACGACCGTGGAGGGAGGCGAAATCCTATCAACGTGTCGCGGCAGCATTCGCAGGGACGACGGTGTATGATATTCACCGCTGGAATAAAACGCTACCATCGCCGATATTGACCGTATGGACCGTATGGCAACCCTATCCAAAGAACGCATCACGACCTTCGTGCGCGGCATCAGCCTCCGGCAGGTCCGCCTTGCCAGCGGCGTGGTGCTGTTCGCCTATCTGGTCAGCCATTTCCTCAACCATGCGCTGGGCAACATTTCGCTGGAGGCGCTGGCTGTCGGGGTCTATTGGCACGTCGCGTTCTGGCAATTCCTCCCGGTCACGATCCTGTTCTACACCGCGTGCGTGGTGCATACCGCACTCGGCATCTGGGCGCTGTACGAACGCCGGCAATTCCGCTGGAAGGCGATCGAGCCGCTGCAGCTCGTGCTCGGCCTCAGCGTGCCGATGCTGATCATCGGCCATGTCATCGGCATCCGGCTCGGCCAGACGCTGTTCGGACATGAAAGGCTCTATCCGCAGGTGCTGTTCCTGTACTGGATCTGGACGCCATACCGGATCTGGCTGATGCTCGCGGTCATGACGATCGCCTGGGTCCATGGCTGCATCGGGCTGTATTTCTGGCTGCGGATGCGGGCGTTCTACAAGCGCGCCGCGCCGTTCCTGCTCGCCACCGCGGTGCTGATTCCGACGCTCTCGATGCTGGGTTTCTATCAGAGCGGACGCATGGTGATCGACAATGACAGCGTGGAATGGCGCGCGGAGACCCAGTCGGAGCGCCAGATCGGCACACGCGCCGAAGCGCAGGCGCTCGAGCGCATCACCGACTATTTCCTGTTCGGCTATTTCGGCCTGATCGGCATCGCGCTGCTGGCGCGCGCCGCCCGCGCCATCAACGAGCGCCGCCGCGGCATGATCAACCTCTCCTACGGCAACGGCCGCACCGTGCGCGTTCCCAGGGGCCTCAGCGTGCTGGAGGCGAGCCTGCGCAACAACGTTCCCCACGCCAGCGTCTGCGGCGGCCGCGCGCGCTGCTCGACCTGCCGCATCCGCATCATCGGCGACCACAACGAATTACCGGAGCCGTCGCAGCGCGAGGCGTTCGTGCTTGGCCGGGTCGGCACGCCGGATCCTTCCATCCGCCTTGCCTGTCAGTTGAGGCCGACCTGCGATATCTCGTTCTTCCAGCTGTTCCTGCCGCACACGATGTCCACCGACGGCCACGATTCGAACCCGACGCGGATCGGCCAGGAGCGCTATCTCGTCAACATGTTCGTCGACATGCGCGGCTCGACCAGGATGGCGGAAAAGCGTCTGCCGTTCGACACAGTGTTCATCGTCAACCGGTTCCTCGGCGCGGTGTCGCAGGCGGTGCTGGCGAGCGGCGGCATGCCGAACCAGTTCGTCGGCGACGGCATGCTGGCGCTGTTCGGATTGTCGACCACCCGGCAGGAAGCCTGCCGCCAGGCGTTGCGCGCGGCGGCGATGATCGCCGCCAATGTCGACGAGCTGAACAAATTTCTCGAGCATGATCTGCGCGAGCCGATCCGCTTCGGCATCGGCATCAATGGCGGCGAAGTGATCGTCGGCGACATCGGCTATCGCGACCACATGGTGTTCACCGCGCTCGGCGACGCCGTCAATGTCGCGGCACGGCTGCAGGACATGACCAAGAGCCTTGCATGCGAGGTCGTCGTCTCCGACGAGGTTCGCGCCACCGCCGGCGTTGCCGCCGATGCATTGCCGCAGCATGACGTCGAGATCCGCGGACGCAACGAGCCGATGATCGTGCGCGCGATTTCCGATGCGCGGACGTTGCCGGCACTGGTTAACGAAGAGCAAAGCGCCGCAGCCTGAAACCGCTTTGATTATAGCGGTTCGCAGCCTGTGTGATGTTTTTCACACCTGAATATTCGTTCAGGAAATTATCGCGAACCCGCTCTGTGAGGCAGGCGACAGATTGGCGATGGGTAAAACTGAAACTGAAACCCGCGCCAGGACAAAAACGTCGAACGCGCATTTTTTGGAGAACGACCATGTTTCGCAAACTGACTCTCGCAGCTGCTGCCGCCGCTTCGCTCAGCCTGATGGCGCTGGCGCCCACCTCCGCTTCGGCGGGCGGGTTCTTTCCGCATCACCATCACCACCACCACTGGGGTCACGGCCCCGGCTTCGGGATCGGCTTCGTCGGTGGTGGCGGCTATGACGGCTGCTGGCAGACCCGCCGCGTGCTGACGCCGTTCGGCTTTCGCTGGCGGACGGTGAACGTCTGCTACTGAATCGGCCGCAGACATGCCGTTCGGAAGCCCCGGTCGCCCACGCGGCCGGGGTTTTTCGTATGCGATATGCCGGGCCAAAGGCCCCGCCTGCAGTTCCCCGCAAGCGGTATAATAGCGTCCACCGGTTGCAGCCGGCCCAATTGCCCAATTTTCGAATCACCCCGGCTCGGCGGCCCCAAATGGGCTGAAAACCAGCAAAACGGCGGAAATCGGGTGCGAATGGGCACTTTTTTGCCGAAATGGCCATTCCGTTTGCGCTACCCAGCCCGCCTCAACCCGCGTATCCTGATGCCTCGGGCATGCCGGTTAGTGCGGGGACCGACGGCTCGATTACTTTTTTTGATTCCGCGGAGACGACGTGAATGGCTAAAGGTACGGTGAAGTGGTTCAATCCAACCAAGGGCTACGGGTTCATCCAGCCCTCGAATGGCGGCAAGGACGTGTTCGTTCATATTTCGGCAGTTGAGAAAGCTGGTCTTTCGACACTCAATGAAGGGCAGTCCGTCGAATACGAAGAGATCGCTAATCGCGGTAAGACTTCGGCCGAAAACCTCAAGGTTTAGCGCAAACGCGCGATCGGCAACGGCACGCTCTCGGACTCACATCCGGGAGTAGGGCTAAAAAAATTTCTCAACAACTGTGAGCGTTCGGCGGAGCGGGCACCCGCTTCAGCACGTGCGATAAATCCTTCGCGCGCGAGAACCGGCCGCTCAATCTTCCGTAACCCATTTCTGGACCGTCATCACGTCGGGTGGCTGCAGATAGCCGCGCGGCCAGAGATCGACGACCCATTCGACCTTGGTGGCGCGGTCGACCAGCACCGCGGTGTTGTGCGGCGTCTGCAGCACCAGCGTATTGCCGCGATATTTCGGATCTCCGATCGCGTGATGCTTCAGCAGGCCCCACTCCCGCAGCACCAGCAACAGGCTGGTAGTGTTCCGCGTCGTATCCCAGCAATCGTAATTGTGCTTGTCGTCGAAGTAGCGGAAATCCGCCTTCGCCACCCGCTTGTTGGTGCCGAGGATCGGCCCCATGCGGCGATCGAACCACACCACGACCTTCTGCACCGCGGCGCGTTCGGCCGCGGCAGAAGCCCGACCCGCAGCCATGATTTGTGTGATCGCGCTGCGGTCGCCGGCCGTGAAATCGAGGATCTCGCGGCGCCGGCAGACGAAGCCGTAGCAGACGGTCATGGATGTGGCGGACGGCGGATAGATCGAAACCGAGCTGTAGAGGTTGGAGACCTCGGCGCTCATCTCGACGGCCTTCGCCGCAGCGACGCCAAGCAGCGCGGCGAGGAACAGCGCCAAGCACGGCCGCGAAGATGGTTCCGCGTGCGGCCTTCCCGTATCGGCGGAGCGGCGTCTCGCATGATCCCTGCTGTTCCCAAGCGACGGCGTGCCCGACGATTAGCGCGGCTCCCTCGCGCTGCCAACCGGCAAGCCTGCAATCTGTGGATCGAGCCTGCGGAAATTCCGGCCGCTGTGTTTTCCATGCGCCACTCGGTTCCTCCTTCATGGGCGGGGATTAACCGACCGGCAGTGGCGCGTCGCGCTTGACCTCCTCCATCACGGCGTAGGTTCGCGTCTCGCGCACGCCCGGCAGCGCCAGCAGGGTTTCGCCGAGGAACCGGCGGTAGGCCGTCATGTCGGCGACCCGGGCCTTGATCAGGTAATCGAAGCCGCCCGCCACCATATGGCACTCCAGCACCTCAGGCGCCGTCTGTACCGCCTTGGCGAACCGCTCGAAGACGTCGGGTGTGGTCTTGTCGAGCATCACCTCGACGAACACCAGCAAGCCCAGGCCCAGCCGGTGCGGATTGAGCCGGGCCCCGTAACCTTCGACAAAGCCATCGCGCTGCAGCCGCTTCAGCCGTTCGCCGATCGAGGTCGGTGACAGCCCGATCCGCTCGGCCAGCTCGACATTGGCGATTCGGCCGTCCGCTTGAAGGATGGAGAGGATTTTGCGGTCTATTTTGTCAATTTCCACCATCTATCCGGCCATTCTAATATTTATCCAGATTTTCTAAGGCAAATCCCCATATTTGTCTATCGAGCTACGGCTCGACCAGCGGTAAAGTGGAGCGAGAGCCAATAGAATTGCATGCCAGCCCATCCGCCATCCCCTCCGCCTTTCAGCGCCCCCTACGCGCCCGACGATCGCGCAATGGCGACCCGCCTGCTCGGCGCCGTCCGGCTGGATGCAGCGCAGGAGGCGCGCATCGATGGGACGGCGACGCGGCTGATCGGGGCGATCAGGGCCAATGACGATCCGCTCGGCGGCGTCGAGGACATGCTGCGCGAGTTCGCGCTGTCGACCAGGGAAGGGCTGGCGCTGATGGTGCTGGCGGAAGCGCTGCTGCGGGTGCCGGACGCCCGCACCGCCGACCAGTTCATCGAGGACAAGCTCGCCCAGGGCGACTTCATCCATCACGAGACGCGATCCAGCGCCTTCCTCGTCAACGCTTCGGCATGGGCGCTCGGGATGTCCGCCCGCGTGATCCAGCCCGGCGAGACGCCGCAGGGCACCATCGGGCGGCTCACCAAGCGGCTGGGCGCGCCGGCCGTGCGGGCGGCGACGCGGCAGGCGATGCGGCTGATGGGCAACCATTTCGTGCTGGGCGAGACCATCGAGGCGGCGCTGTCGCGGGCGCAGCCGCATTCCTCGCGCCATCAACGCTACTCGTTCGACATGCTGGGCGAAGGCGCGCGTACGGCCGATGACGCCGCACGCTATTTCAACGCTTATTCAAGTGCGATCGAAGCGATCGGACGCACCGCCGGTGACCGCCCCCTGCCCGACCGCCCGGGCATCTCGGTCAAGCTCTCGGCATTGCATCCGCGCTTCGAGGCGGTGAGCCGCGCGCGGGTGATGCGCGAACTGGTCCCGCACCTGATCGATCTCGCCCGGCAAGCCAAATCCCATGACCTCAATTTCACCGTCGATGCCGAGGAAGCCGACCGGCTGGAATTGTCGCTCGACGTGATCGCGGCTGCGCTCGGGGATGCATCGCTGGCAGGCTGGGACGGCTTTGGCCTGGCGATCCAGGCCTACCAGAAGCGCGCCAGCGACGTGATCGATTACGTCGATCGTCTCGCACACAGCCTCGACCGCAGGATGATGGTGCGGCTGGTCAAGGGCGCCTATTGGGACACCGAGATCAAGCGCGCGCAGGAACGCGGGCTCGACGGCTATCCCGTGTTCACCCGCAAGGCGATGACCGATCTGAACTACGTCGCCTGTGCAAGACAATTGCTGGCGCTGCGCCCGCGGATTTTTCCGCAGTTCGCCACCCACAATGCGCTGACGGTCGCGAGCATCCTCGAACTGGCAACGGACCAAGGCGGATTCGAATTCCAGCGCCTGCACGGCATGGGCGAGGCGCTCTACGCAAAGCTCGGCGAAGACCGCCCCGATATCGCCCATCGCACCTATGCGCCGGTCGGCAGCCACCGCGATCTGCTGGCCTATCTGGTGCGGCGATTGCTGGAGAACGGCGCCAATTCATCCTTTGTCGCGCTCGCCGCCGACGAGACGGTGCCGGTGTCGCAACTGCTGCGGCGTCCGGCCGACATCATCGGCAGTGCCGAAAATGCCGCGCATCCCAACATCCCGTTGCCGCGCGATCTGTATGGAGCCGACCGGAAAAACTCCCGCGGTATTGAATTCGGCGAACGCGCGGCGCTGGAGCAACTCGTTTCAGCCATTGCCGCCGAACCACCCCACGCTGCGGGGAGCATCACCGACGCAACCGAGAGCGAGGCGAACGCGGCGATAGCGGCTGCGCGCGACGGCTTCATGCATTGGGCCAGAACGCCAGCCGAGACGCGCGCGGCGGCGCTGGAGAAGGCCGCCGATCTCCTGGAACGGCGGACGGCGCATTTCATCGCGCTGCTGCAACGCGAGGGCGGCAAGACGTTGGACGATTCGATCTCGGAAGTCCGCGAGGCCGTCGATTTCTGCCGTTACTATGCCGCGCAGGGACGCGAACTGTTCGGCGAAGGCAAGGCGATGCCGGGACCGACGGGCGAGAGCAACGTGCTCCGCCTGCGTGGCCGCGGCGTCTTCGTCGCGATCTCGCCGTGGAATTTTCCGCTGGCGATCTTCCTTGGCCAGGTCACGGCGGCATTGATGGCGGGTAACGCAGTCGTTGCGAAGCCGGCCGAGCAGACGCCACTGATTGCGGCTGCGGCCGTACGTCTGTTGCATGAAGCCGGCGTGCCGGCGTCCGGCGCTGCATCTGGTCGCGGGCGACGGCCGGATCGGCGGCGTGCTGGTGGCGCATCCGGATATCGCCGGCGTCGTTTTCACCGGCTCGACCGAAGTCGCGCGGACGATCAACCGCGCGCTCGCCGCCAAGGATGGACCGATCGTGCCGCTGATCGCCGAGACCGGCGGCATCAATGCGATGATCGTCGATGCCACCGCGCTGCCCGAACAGGTCGCCGACGACGTCGTCACCTCGGCGTTCCGTTCCGCCGGCCAGCGCTGCTCGGCGCTACGGCTGCTGTTCCTGCAGGACGACGTCGCCGACCGCATGATCGAGATGATTGCGGGCGCGGCGCGCGAACTCGTCATCGGCGATCCCAGCGATCCCGCCACGCATATCGGCCCGGTGATCGACGCCGAGGCCAGGCAGCGGCTGGACGCGCATATCGAACGCATGAAGAAGGAAGCCCGGGTGCACTTTGCAGGCAGCGCGCCCCAGGGCAATTACGTCGCGCCGCATATTTTCGAATTGTCCGATGCCGGCCAGCTCACGGAAGAAGTGTTCGGCCCGGTGCTGCACGTGGTGCGCTACCGCGCCGACCGGTTCGACGAGGTGCTGCAAGCGATCGAGCGCTCCGGCTACGGGCTGACGCTCGGCATCCATTCCCGGATCGACGACACGGTGGAGGACGCGATCGAGCGGCTCCAGGTCGGCAACATCTATGTCAACCGCAACATGATCGGCGCGGTGGTCGGCGTGCAGCCGTTCGGCGGCCATGGGCTATCGGGCACCGGGCCCAAGGCCGGCGGACCACATTACCTGACGCGTTTTGCAACCGAACAGACGGTGACCGTCAATACGGCCGCAGCCGGCGGAAATGCAGCGCTGCTGTCCGGCGGGGAGTAGTTGCATCGCCCCGCCAAGATGGGCCAAATGGCGTTTGAATGGGATCGGCCATAAGCCAGATCTCAGCAAGAGCAACAAACGTCACGGAGCGACGCCACGATGGACAAGGGTATTTTCGACGGCCTCAAGGTTCTGGACTGCGCGAGCTTTATCGCCGCGCCTGCCGCCGCCACGGTGCTGTCGGATTTCGGCGCCGACGTCATCAAGATCGAGCCGCCCGGCACCGGCGATCCCTATCGCAATCTGCCGAACCTGCCGGGCTACCCGCATAGCGAGCATAATTTCGCGTGGATGCTGGAAGCCCGCAACAAGAAGAGCCTCGCACTCGATCTCTCGAAGCCCGAGGGCCAGGCGGTGCTGCATCGGCTGGCCGCGCAGGCCGACGTCTTCATCACCAATTATCCGCCGCAGGTGCGCGAGCGGCTCGGCATCACCCACGCGCATTTGGCGCCACAGAACGAACGCCTGATCTACGCTTCCTTCACCGGCTACGGCGAAAAGGGCGAGGAAGCCAACAAGCCCGGCTTCGACAGCAACGCCTATTGGGCGCGCTCCGGCCTGATGGACCTGGTGCGGGCGGACGAACACACCACGCCGGCGCGATCGATCGCCGGCATGGGCGACCACCCTTGCGCAATGGCATTTTACAGCGCGATCGTCACCGCGCTCTACAAGCGCGAGCGCACCGGCAAGGGCTCGCATGTCAGCTCGAACCTGATGGCCAATGGCGTCTGGGCCGCTTCGGTGCTGGCGCAAGCCAAACTGGTCGGCGCAAAATTCGGCGAACGCCGCCCGCGCGAACGTGCGCTGAACGCGGTCACCAACCACTACCAGTGCAAGGATGGACGCTGGCTGATCCTGTCCCTGCTCAATGAGGACCGGCAATGGCCGACGCTGGCGCGCTGCCTCGGCCGCGAGGATCTCGTCACCGATCCGAGGTTCGAGGCCAAGAAGGAGCGCCATGCGCGATCGCTCGAACTGATCAAGATCTTCGACGAGACCTTTGCGACCAGGGACCTTGCCGAGTGGCGCAAGATCCTTGACGGCAACGGCCTGGTGTTCGGCGTGGTCGGCATCCTCGACGATATTCCGAACGACAAGCAGATGATCGAGAACGAGGTGCTGGTGCCGTTCGAGAACGACACCATGCTCACCATCAGCAGCCCGATCTGGGTCGACGGCAGCAAAAAGGTTCAGCCGCGCAAGCCGCCCGGCCTCGGCGAGCACAGCGACGAGATCCTGCGCAACGCCGGCTATGACGAAGCCGCGATCGGCAAGTTGCGCGCGTCCGGCGCGGTGGCGTGAGGCAGCAAACCATGCCCCTCTATCGCCTGCACTACTTCCCGGAGTCGGGAAACAGCTACAAGCTTGCGCTGATGCTGACGCTGTGCGGCCAGACCTTCGAGCCGGTCTGGACCGATTTCGGCGGCGGTGTGACCCGCACGCCGGAATGGCGGCGCGACGTCAACGAGATGGGCGAAATCCCGGTGCTCGAGGTCGACGGCGAGCGCCTGACCCAGACCGCGCCGATCCTGCTCAAGCTGGCAAAGCAATTCGGCAGGTTCGGCGGCGAGACCGAACAGGAACAGTTCGAACTGCTGCGCTGGCTGTTCTGGGACAACCACAAGCTCACCGGCTACATGGCGACCTATCGCTTTTTCCGGACCTTCACTCCGTCACCGGACGAGCATGTGCTGAAACATTATCGCAGGCGTCTCGACGATTTCCTGTCGATCCTCGAACAGCACATGCAGAAAAATGCGTTCGCGATCGGCGAGCGGCCGACGGTGGCCGATATTTCGATGATGGCCTATCTGCATTATCCGGCCGACGAGACCGGATACGATTGGGCGGCGAGCCATCCCGCGATCCACGCCTGGCTTGGGCGCATGGCGCGATTGCCGGGCTGGAAATCGGCCTATGATCTGCTGCCGGGCAAGCGCCTGACGCACTACGCCAAGTGAGTGCTCAGGCGATTTTCAGCGGTTGAGCCACGCCCAGACGATGCCGAACACAATCAAGCCCGCGATGACCGCGACAGCAATCGCCCAGACGCTGACCCTGATATCACCGACCACCTGCCGATTGGCTTCGTTCTCCGCGATCTCGCGATTGCGCTGCTTGTCCTGGTCGGAAGAGCTCATCGCCAGTCTCCGCTCAGCTCGCTGCTGCCCTGACTTAGCACTGTTCGCGAAGACCTCTTAGCGGCTTTTGACGAAGCACATGCCGATGCGCGAGATTTTGCCGGCAGCCTGACAGCTCAGGCCCTCGGCGCAAGTCCAGTCGCGGAAACTTCCGTCGTTGCCGGCGGCCGGCTTGCCCTGCACATAGCAATGCGCGCCCCAGCCATCGTAATAATTGCTGCCGGCGAGTTCGGTGCTGCCGCGCAACTGCGGACGGCTGGCGAACCCGCGCGAATAATCCGGCGGCTTGCCGTCGCGCAGGCTTGCGAGAATATCGCGGCGGCGAATCTGGTCGCCGAAGAAATGCGGCGACGCCGGCACGACGGTCGTATTCGACGGCTTGTCCGCCATCCAGTCGACACCGGGAAAGTGAAAGCCGCCGATGCCACGCGTCTGGTGGCAGCCGGCACAGGTCACGTCGTTGAGCCTGCGTTCGAAGCCGGCAGGCGAGCGGATGTTCTGCAGCTTCACGCCACCTTCGGCGGCCTTTCTCAGCGCAGCCACGATTTCGGCCTCGCTGAACACGGCGCCCTCGCCCTGCATCAGCCCGAATTCCGGCTCCAGGTCCGATGGATCGAACCCGACCGGCGTTGGCGCAATCGCGCCGCTGGCGAGGAATTTTTCCGGGATCAACGCGGTGCCGCGATCGAACGCGGCGAGGTTGACGGGATCGAGCAGCCATGCCCTGAACTCGCGCTTGAGGCCATCGTCCGCCAGAAGGCGCGCGCGGTCGATCTGGTTTTCCATCGGCGCTTCGGCGAAGACTCGCGCTTGCCCGTCGTAGCGAAACACCTTCAACAGATAGTCGGTGCGGAAATCGCGAACCGGAGATTTCGGCGCGTGCGCTATCTGGAGATTGGTCTCGATGCGGTCGATGTTCTGATAGTCGATCAGTTCGAGCGGGCCATGCTTTGCCGACAACGTTCCGCCGGGCGAAGCCGCGAGCCAGCGATTGGCGATTTCGGCACAGGTGATCGTGGATCCCTCAGCTTTCGCTTTCAGCACGAGGTTCAGCGTCATCGGCAGCCGCGGCGGCGCAGCGTCATCGCCGGCCGCCTTGTTCATCCGCGTCAGGCGGTAGATCAGGCGGATCTCGCCGCAGCTTGCTTCCGCAACGTAAGTGCGATCCATGCGGTTGACGATGCCGGCCAGCACGAACCGTGTGTCTTGCGAATAAAGCAGCGCGCGGTCGAACAATTGGAAATCAAAGCCCGCGCCGACGCCGATCGTCTCCTTCGGCAGGCTCGCGCCGTGCCGTGCGATATAGCGATCGAACTCGCCATCGATCGCCCGTTGAACCGGCACCATCGAGGGCAAGGCGAACAACGCGGTGTTGCCGAGCGGGACGTCCGCCGGCCGCTCCGGCAGCAGCATGCGATCGAGGCGGAATTTTCCGCTATCGAGTTCGCGCAGCGTCGCGGGATCGGTGATGGCCGTGCCGCGCTCCAGCGCGGCCTCCGGTGCCGCAAACGCCGGCAAAGCGCCGCACAGCAGAACAAATATGACGGCGAGAAATCCTGGCGCGCGGCTCATGTCCCAAATAACACCGCACAAACAGGTCTATTCAAGGAAAAAGGCGCCTCACATCGCCGTGAAGCGCCTTCCTGTTCGCGTATTTTCCCGTCAGCGCGCGACGATCAGGCCCTTGCTGGTCACGACCACCCAGCGACCGTCCTGCTTGCGAATGGCGTCGACGCGGCCGAGACCGGGAATGGGATCGCCGGCATAGACCTCGTACATGCCGCGGCGGCTCTCGATCAGGGCGCTGCCGTTGGCGACGTCCCGCAATATCCAGCCCTCCACGGTCGGCAGCCGGGCCATTTCGGGCTTGGGCGGCGCCGCGGGTGCAGAGGCAGGCGGCGTTACGGCCGCAGCCTGCTGCGGTATCGAGCCAGTGATGTCCTTTGCGGCGGCCGGCGCGGCAGCAGCCGTCGTCGTAGCCTGGGCGGAGCGAAGCTTGTCGACGGCCTCGCTGAGCTTGGCGAGTTTCGCGGCCGGCTCGGCCTGCGCCTTCTCGACCTTGTCGAGGCGGTCGCTGGCCTTGTTGAGCTGGCCTGTCGTCGTCTTGGAATTATGCTCCAGGCCGGCTTTCAGCGCGACGATCTCGGCATCGAGCCGCGCCACCGAGGCTTCGAGCGCGCTGTCCTTTGCCGACGCTTGGGTCGATTCCTGGACCGGCTCTCCGGCTGTCAGCTTTCCAATTCCCGCGGTCGCCAGCGCGCCGCCGAGCGCACCCGCCACCGTCGCCAGCGCCACCACGGCAGCCATCGCCCCGAACCGGCGCTTGCCGGATGATCCCTCTGCCGACGCAGCCTTGGCATCGGCGCGGTCGCCGGGCGACATGATCATCACATTGCCGGGAAAGCGCGGCGCTTCCGGCTTCACGGCGTCGATCTTGGGAGCCTCGACCTTGGGAGCATCGATCTTGGAGCATCGATCTTGGGAGCTTCGGCCTTCGAGGCCTCGACCTTTGGCGCTTCCATGCTGACGGCGTCCACCTTGGGCGCGTCGGCCTTCGGCGACGTCTCTTCCCGATCGGGCGCGAGTATCGCCGCCTCGACCTCAGTCACGGCCTTCACCGGCTCATTCGACGCAGGCACGTCAGGAGCGGCCGGGCCGGCGCCAAGAGTTCCGGTTTCACCGCTGGTGGGCTGGGTTTGCTGATCGCTCACGTTGGATTCTCCAGAATTGATTGACCATTTGGTAACTTTTATTGCTTGCCAAATCCTTACCGACGGCGGCCTTACCGAAATTTTAGGAACTCGTCCGGCCCGGTTTTGGGCCGCCAAACGTCGGCCGCCCCGGTCCCGAGCCACCGATGCTGCCCTGCGGCATCCTTGCCGGTTCCGTTTGCGCCGGTCGGTTTCCCGATTAACATGACCTGACCAGCCAGAAAGGCAGGGTCGCCATGACCATCGAGAAATGCATCAACGAGTTTGATGTAGATGACGTCATTTTTGAGGAAGGCTCGACCGGGCGGGAACTGTTCGTCGTGCTCGACGGCCAGGTCGAAATCGCCAAGATGAACGGCGCCAGCAAGACCGTGATCGTCACGCTCGGCAAGGGTGAGTTCTTCGGCGAGATGGCCGTCATCGACGGCTCGTCCCGTTCGGCCACGGCGATTGCGGCGGCGCCGAACACTCGCGTGATGCGGATCAACCACGCCCGCTTCGTGTACCTGGTCAGCCAGCAGCCGGCCTTTGCGCTGATGATCATGGATGCGCTCAGCAAGCGCTTGCGCGCCTCCAACACGGTCGCCTTCAGAGCCGCGGCCCCTTCATGAGCGAGCGTAAACCAAGCCCTTTCAAAACCCTGCTCGACAGCGATGTCTGCACGCTGATCGAGGCGACCGAACACGTCTATCAGGTGCGCTTCAAGAACCGCGCAGCGAACGCCTATCTGGTGCGCGGCAGCTCACGCACCATCATGATCGATGTCGGGCTATCTTCGAACTACCCGCATCTGCTGACATGTCTCGGCCATATCGGCGTGAAGCCCGACGACATCGACATGGTGGTGCTGAGCCACGAGCATCTCGACCATATCGGCGCGGCCTATCACTTCCATGGCCGCGCCTTCATCGCCGCGCATCGGCTCGCCGCCAACAAGATCATGCTGCGCGACGACTTCTCGATGCTGCGCAAGATGTTCAACGAGCCGAACGTGCCGATCAATGTCGATCTCTGGCTGGAAGAAGGCAATCTGATCGACCTCGGCAATTTCCGCCTCAACGTGATGTACACGCCCGGCCACACCTCGGCCTGCATCACGCTGTTCGAGCAGGACAAGGGGCTGTTGTTCGCCGCCGACACGCTGATGCCGGGCGGCGTGATGGGCGGCGTGTTCGGCTCCGGCAGCATCGCCGACTACATCCAGTCGCTGGAGCGGCTGAAGGGCCTGAACTCGAAGATCCTGCTGTCGGGCCACGGGCGGCTATCCGATACGCCGCAGGACGACGTACGGATCGCAATCCAGCGCTCGCACGGATTGCTGTCGGACACCGCGCAATTGTTCGACGCGCTGGATGCGCGATCGAATTTCGAACCGATCATGCAGTCGGTGCGCGACCTCAACAAGCTCGACGACAGCTAGGCCCGTAGCCCGGATGGAGCGAAGCGCAATCCGGGAAAGCGTCCGACAATTCAGACCAGCACCGGATTCCATCCGGGCTACACTCGGTCTCGGCTCTGCGGTGCCAGCGCGCCATTTGACAAACGCTACGGCGGAATGTTCAACGGCTCCCACCACCGTCACAAGAAAATAAGGGAGAGAAAACACCATGAAATTCTACGACTCGGTTGGGCCGAATCCGCGCATCGTCCGCATGTTCATGGCGGAGAAGGGCATCGAGATTCCGAAGCAGGCCGTCGATCTGCGCAAGGGCGAGAACCGCGAGGCCGAGCATTTGAAGCGCAATCCGCACGGCCAGATGCCGACGCTCGAACTCGACAACGGCGACTACGTCTCGGAGATCACCGCGATCTGCGAATATCTCGAAGAGAAGCATCCCAATCCGCCGCTGATCGGGGCAACGCCGGAAGAGCGCGCCGAATGCCGGATGTGGACGCGCCGCGTCGATCTCAACATCTGCGAGCATATGGGCAATGGTTTTCGCTTCGGCGAAGGTTTGAAATTCTTCGAGAAGCGGATCCCCTGCGCGCCGGAGGCCTCGCCGGGCCTGAAGATGATCGCCGCCAACCGCCTGCAATGGCTCAACGGCCAGATGGCCGACGGCCGCGACTATCTCTGCGGCAAGCGCTTCACGCTGGCCGACATCCTGCTCTACGGCTGGCTCGATTTCGCCGGCACGGTCGGCCAGCCGCTGGATACGGCCAACACCAACATCGTGACGTGGATGGCGCGTGTGGCCGAACGGCCGTCGGCGAAGGCGTAAGTTCAAATCGCGATGTTCGCTTTCTCCACCTGCCCCTTGAGGGGGCGGGTCGGCTCGCATAGAGCGAAGCGAAATGCGAGACGGGGCGGGGTGACGGTCTCTCAGCTCGAACACTGTTGGACGTGGAAAGACCGTCACCCCGCCCCGCCGCTTCGCGGCGACCCGCCCCCTCAAGGGCGGGTGAAAGTTCAGATCACCACCGGTGCATCAGGTAGTTCATTCGGCCCGCCGCCACTCCTCGGAAAATGCGTGGCCAGTTCGCGCGATACGGCCTCGACGCCCCTGATCACGCCGCCTTCAAAATTTCCGGCCCTGAACTGCGTTTCCATCTCGACGCAGATTTTTTCCCAGCCGGCGTGGCCGACCCTGGCGTCGATGCCACGGTCGGCAACAATCTCGAAATCGTGGTCGGCCAGCAGCAGGTAGATCAGGACGCCGTTGTTGTGCACGGTATCCCAGATCCGCAACTGCGAAAAAATATCCAGCGCCCGCTCCCGCGCGGGCTGATTGCGAAACAGCGGCGCGCCGTCGAGCGCGCCTTCGACCACGAAACGCACCTGTCCGGAATGGCTGGCCTCGCCTGCCTTGATCGCCTGCTCGATCCGCGCCAGCGCCTGCGGCGGAAGGATGCGCCGCAGCCGCCAGCGGTGCTCAAGGAGATGCCTGCCGATGCGCCTGATGCTCATGCTACCAGCTCCCCGATGCGCCGCCGCCGCCAAAGCTGCCGCCGCCGCCACTGAAGCCGCCGCTGCTGCTCGAGCCGCCGCCGCTGGACCATGAGCCGCCGGAGCCTCCGGACCAGCCGCCAGTGCTGCCGCGACGGCCCGGCGGCCCTGCTGACGTGAAGCCGTCGCTGATCAACACAAAGAGCGACGCGATCCCGCCGGCGATCACCGCCGCCATGACCGAGCCGACCATGAACCAGGCAATCAGGGCCGTCAGGGCGCCGGCGGCCGCCGAGCCGAGCAGACGCCCGAGCAGGCTGCGCAACAGCCCGCCGAAAAATATCGCCGGAATGATGAGAAACGGATTGAACAGATCCTCTAGATTGAACGACTGCGAATCCTGCCAGTGCGGTGGCTCCGGCTCCGGCAGCTTCTCGCCATTGACGATCCGCACCATCTTGTCGATCCCGGCAGCAACGCCGCCGCCGAAATCGCCGGCCTTGAACTTGGGTGTGATGTCCTCGTCGATGATGCGCTTGGTGGTCGCGTCGGTGAGCGCGCCCTCGAGGCCGTAGCCGACCTCGATGCGCAGGCGTCGGTCGTTCTTGGCGATGACCAGCAGCGCGCCGTCATCGATTTTCTTGCGGCCGATCTTCCAGGCTTCCGCGACGCGCAGCGCATATTGCTCGATCGCCTCGCCGTCGGTCGTCGGCACGATCAGGACCGCGACCTGGCTGCCCTTTCGCGTCTCCAGATCCTGCAGCGCTTGCGTCAGCGAGGCGATGTCGCCGGCCGTGAGCGTGGCGGTCTGATCGACCACCCTTCCGCTCAGAGGCGGCACCGCGACGAGCGCCAGGGCTGCAGAGGCCCAGCACAGCAGCAGCGCAAGAAGGGAAGCTCTTGCAGCGTTCATCGCAGTTGGTCTTTTCACCCGCTATTTCGCGGGTGCCGGTGTCGGATTGAAATCCACTTTCGGCGCCGTCGAGATCGACTTCTCGTTCTCGACCGTGAAGTTCGGCTTTTCCTTGTAGCCGAACAGCATCGCCGTCATGTTGTTCGGGAAGGTGCGGATGCCGACGTTATAGTCCTGCACGGCCTTGATGTAGCGGTTACGCGCCACGGTGATGCGGTTCTCGGTGCCTTCGAGTTGTGACATCAGGTCGCGAAACAGGGCGTCCGATTTGAGCTGCGGGTAATTTTCGGTCACCACCAACAGCCGCGACAGCGCGCTCGACAGTTCGCCCTGGGCGGCCTGGAATTTCTGGAACGCGGCGGGATCGTTCAGCACCTCCGGCGTCGCCTGGACGCTGCCGACCTTGGCGCGGGCATTGGTGACGCCGAGCAGCACGTCCTTTTCCTGCTGCGCGAAGCCCTTTACCGAATTGACGAGGTTGGGCACCAGGTCGGCGCGGCGCTGATACTGGTTGACCACTTCCGACCAGTTTGCCTTGACCTGCTCGTCAGTGGTCTGAATCGCATTATAACCGCAATTGGTCAGGCTCAGGCACGACAGCATCGCCAGCACGGTCCAGAATCTGCGCATCGCACTCTCCCCAAAAGAACAACAAACGCAATTCTAGCAGATTGGTTGCGTCAGGTATGCAGCCGTGAGCCGCCTTCCGGTCCATTTCGCAGACGATGGCCCTTGCCTATCGAGCGCTGAAATAACAACATGGCCCGATAATAATATGGGAGGGTTCATGACCACGTTCGAGACCATCGTCGTGGAGCGGCCGGAGCCACGCATCGCGCGGATCGTGATGAACCGGCCCGAGGCGCGCAACGCGCAGAACCTGCAAATGACCTACGACCTCAATGCCGCCTTCGACCAGGCGGTGCAGGATGACGCGGTCAAGGTCATCATCCTCGCCGGCAACGGCCCGCATTTTTCGGCCGGGCATGATTTGCGCCCCGGGGCCAAGAATGCCGCCGGCGTAGATTTTCCGCCGGTCGGAAATTGGGGCGGCTTCGCCGAACCCAACGCCCACGGCCGCTTCGCGCGCGAGCAGGAGATCTATCTGCAGATCACACGGCGCTGGCGCAATCTGGCGAAACCCACGATCGCCGAAGTGCAAGGCAAGTGCATCGCCGGCGGCCTGATGCTGGCCTGGGCCTGCGACCTGATCGTCGCGAGCAGTGATGCCGAGTTCTGCGATCCCGTGGTGACCATGGGCGTCTGCGGCGTCGAATGGTTTGTGCATCCCTGGGAGCTCGGCCCGCGCAAAGCCAAGGAATTGCTGTTCACCGCTGACGTCTGGAGCGCGGAGGAAGCGCACCGTCTCGGCATGGTCAATCACGTCGTGCCACGCCCCGAGCTTTCCTCATTCGTCATGAAGCTCGCCGAAAGGATCGCCGCAAAACCTTCGTTCGCGCTGAAGCTGACAAAGGAAGCCGTCAATCGCTCGGTCGACGTCATGGGTCAGCCCGCGGCGATCGAGCAGGCATTTGCGCTGCATCAGCTCTGCCACGCGCATAACCTCCAGGAATTTGGCATGGTGGTGGACCCCGCGGGCCTGCACCCCTCCGTCAGAAAACCGGCACAAGCAAAATAGAAACAAGCAAAGCAGATCAGATGGACCTTACCCCAAGTGACGAGCAGCGGCTGCTGCGCGAGAGTGCCGACCGTTTCGTCAACGAGACCTACACCGCCGATCATCGCCGCAGGGTCGCCGGCGATCCGCTCGGCTTCAGCGCCGAAATCTGGAAACAGTTCGCCGAACTCGGCTGGCTGGCGCTGCCGATCGCCGAGGCCTATGGCGGGCTTGGCGGCGGCGCGGTCGAGGTCGGAATCCTGATGGAAGCATTCGGACGCGGGCTGGTCTCCGAGCCCTATCTCTCGACCGTGGTGATCGGCGCGGCGCTGATCTCGGAGTGCGGCACGGACGCGCAGAAGCAGGCGCTGCTGCCAAAAATCGCCGACGGTTCGCTGCATCTGGCATTCGCGCATTCGGAACGTCAGGCGCGCTTCGATCTCGCCGATGTGCGGACCGCGGCAAAGAAGACGCCGGACGGCTGGCGTCTCGACGGCAGCAAGACCGCCGTGCTGGACGGCAATGCCGCCGGCCAGATCATCGTCTCGGCCCGCGTCGATGATGGCTCCGGCAAACCCGGCAAGCTCTGTCTGTTCCTGGTGCCGCAAGGCACGCGCGGGCTTGCCTCGCGCGATTACCCGCGGCTCGGCGGTGGCCGTGCCTGCAACCTTGAACTCAGCGGCGTGCAACTTCCTGCCGACGCCCTGCTCGGCGATGGCGGCGACGTGCTGCCCGCGATCGAAGCCGTGATCGATCGCGCGATGGCGGCACTCGGGGCGGAGGCGGTCGGCATCATGCAGACCCTGCTCGACCAGACGCTGGAATACACCAAAATTCGAAAGCAGTTCGGCCGGCCGCTGTCCGCCAACCAGGTGATCCGCCATCGCCTTGCCGACATGGCGATGCAATGCGACGAGGCGCGCTCGATGGCATTGCGCGCTGCGTTGATGGCCGAGGCCGAGCCGGTGGCGCGCAGCCGCGCGGCATCGGGGGCGAAGGCCAAGATCGGCAAGTGCGCGCGCTTTGTCGCCGAACAGTCGGTGCAGCTTCATGGCGCCATGGGCGTCACCGAAGAGCTCGACGTCGGTTCCTATTTCAAGCGGCTGCTCGCCTTCGATACGCTGTTCGGCGGCAGCGCCCATCACTATCGCCGCTATGCCGCCCTCGGCGGCCGTGCCGTCCAGGCCTGAAAGGAGCACAATCCATGGATCTCACCTTCAGCGCCGAAGAGCGCGCCTTCGAGCAGGAAGTCCGGAAGTTCATCGCGGCAAACCTGACACCGGAAATGAAACGCGCCACCGCGCTGACGCCCTCGGTATTTTCAGATCCTGACATCGGCATGGCCTGGCAGCGCGCCCTGAACAAGAGAGGCTGGGGCGCACCGGGTTGGCCGGTCGACCATGGCGGCCCCGACTGGACGCCGGCGCAGCGCTGGATCTTCGAGAGCGAGTCCGCCCGCGCCGGCGTGCCGAATGTCAACGTGATGGGCGTCAAGATGGTTGGGCCCGTCATCATTGGCTTCGGCTCACCCGAGCAGAAGAATTTTTACCTGCCGCGAATTCTCTCCGGCGAGGATTACTGGTGCCAGGGCTATTCCGAACCGGGCTCCGGCTCCGACCTGTCGTCGCTGAAAACCCGCGCGGTGCGCGACGGCGACGACTACATCATCAACGGCACCAAGATCTGGACCACGCACGCCCACCACGCCAACATGATGTTCGCGCTGGTGCGAACCAACGAGTCCGAGCGACAGCAGGAAGGCATTTCCTTCATCCTGATCGACATGAAGAGCCCGGGCATCACGACGCGGCCGATCCTCACCATCGGCGGCGACCACGAGGTCAATCAGGTGTTCTTCGACGATGTGCGCGTGCCCGTCGCCAACCGCGTCGGCGAGGAGGGCAAGGGCTGGACCTACGGCAAATATCTGCTGGAGTTCGAGCGCGGCGCCGGCATCGCCTCAGCTAAACTGCGCGACGCGCTGAAGACGATTTCCGATCTCGCCGAATCGGAAGTCACGGGCCGCGCCATCGACGATCCTGATATCGCCATGCGGATGTCCGAGATCGAGGTGGATATCGATACGCTCGAGATGACCGAGCTGCGCGTACTCTCGGCGCTGCAGACCGGACAGAATCCGGGCGCGGTGTCGTCGATCCTGAAACTGCGCAACAGCGAAATCCGCCAGGCGGTGACACGGCTCGGCGTCGACGTGATCGGCAATGACGGACTCTATGTCGAGCCGGTGCGGCCGCTCTACCGGCTCAACGAAGCGCCGGGCATCCCGGAGGAGTTGCTGCCGGTGGTGCCGGAATATCTCAACGGCCGGGCGTACACGATCTTCGGCGGCTCGTCGGAGATCCAGCGCGAGATCGTGGCGAAGATGGTGCTGGGGCTGTAGGGCTCGCTTCACCCGCCCCTTGAGGGGGCGGGTCGGCTCGCATGTAGCGCAGCGAAATGCGAGACGGGGTGGGGTGACGGTCTCTCCGCGTCCAACAGCGCCCGAGGCGTGAGACTGTCACCCCACCTCGCCGCGCGCTTTGCGCGCGTCGATCCTCCCCCTCCAGGGGAGGATAAGATCATTACCCCGCCTTCGCATCCCTGATCGCCTGCCACACCTTGGCCGGCGTCAGCGGCGTGTTGAGCTGCTTGATGCCGAGTTCGCTCAACGCATCCATCACGCCGTTGGTGATGCAGGGCGGCCCGCCGATCGCGCCGGATTCGCCGCAGCCCTTGGCGCCAAGCGGATTGGTGCGGCAGGGCGCGGAATCATCCAGCGTCACGGCAATCGGCGGAATGTCGTCGGCGCGCGGCACGCAGTAATCCTGGTAGCTCGCGGTCAAAAGCTGGCCTTCCTCGCTGTAGGCGACACCTTCATAAAGCGCCTGCCCGATGCCTTGCGCGACGCCGCCATGCACCTGGCCGGTCACCAGCATCGGGTTGACGGCGATGCCGACGTCGTCGACCGTGGTGTAGCGCACCACCTTGCTGACGCCTGTCTCTGGATCGATCTCGACTTCGCAGATATGCGTGCCATTCGGCCAGCTCGGCCCGTCGACCTCGCCTTCGGAATCGACACTGAGCCGCGCGCCGTCTTCCTTCTTCGCGATCTCGAACAGGCTGATGCGCTTGTCGGTGCCGACCACCGTCAGCCAGCCGTCGCGATATTCGATATCCTCGACCGACGTCTCCAGCACGTTCGAGGCCTTCTCGCGCGCCTTGTTGATCATGTCGTTGGTCGAAACCGCGACCGCGGTGCCGCCGACGAACAGCGAGCGCGAACCGACGCTGCCGAAACCGGTTGCGAGATCGGTGTCGCCCTGCACGACGTCGATCTTGTCCATGGCGATGCCGAGCGTATCGGACACCATCTGGGTGTAGGTGGTCTGCAGCCCCTGCCCCATCGCCATGGTGCCGGAATGCAGGACGATGCGGCCCTCTGCCGTGGCATGCAGGCTGACCTTTTCGGTGTGCGCGCGCCCGCCGGTCCATTCGATGTAGCTGGTGAGGCCACGGCCATAGAGCAGGCCCTTCTTCTTCGCGGCCTTCTTGCGCGCGGCAAAGCCGTCCCAGTCCGCAAGCTCCGAGGCACGTGACAGCATGTGCGCAAACGCTCCGGAATCGTACACCTGACCGACGGCATTGGTGTAAGGCAGTTGCGCGGGCTTGATGTAGTTCACCTTGCGGATGGTGCGCGGGTCCATGCCGATCTGCCGCGCGGCGGCATCCATCAGCCGTTCGACGATGAACACGGCCTCGGGGCGCCCCGCGCCGCGATAGGCGCCGACCGGCGCGGTGTTGGTCATCACCGACTTCACTTCGAAATGCACCAGCGGCAGATCGTAGACGCCGGTCTGCACGAACGGGCCAAGCACCAGCGGAATGATATTGGCCGCACCGGATGAGTAGGCGCCGGTGCCGCCGACCGAGCGGACCCGATAGGCCTGCACGCGGCCCTTGGCGTCGAGCGCGAATTCCGCGGTCGAGGTCAGATCGCGGCCATGGGTGCCGCCGACGAACTCGTCGGTGCGGTCGCCGCGCCAGCGGATCTTGCGCGACAATTTGGTGGCGGCGTAAGCGACGATGCCGTCTTCGGGATAGAGGTTAGTCTTCTGCCCAAATCCACCGCCGATGTCGCCGACCAGCACGCGCACACTTTCCTTCGGCCGCTTCAGCACGGCTTCCGCCAGCACGTCGCGGGTCGAGGCCGGCGTCTGCGATTGCACGTGCAGGATCAGGCGTCCGGTCTTCTTGTCGATCTCCGCAATGGTCGAGCGCGGCTCCATGGCCGACGGCACCAGCCGCTGGCTGACCAGATCGAGCGAGACCGTGTGCTCGGCATTCGTAAAGGCTTCCTCGACCTTGGCCGCGTCGCCATAGCTCATGGCCGCCACGATATTGTCCGGCGCTTCCGGCCACACCACCGCCGCGCCCGGCTTGATCGCTTCCAGCGGATCGACCACCGAGGGCAGCACTTCGTAATCGACCGCAATCGCTTCGGCCGCGGTCTGCGCCAGCACCCGCGATGTCGCGACCACGGCCGCTACCGCCTCGCCGGCATAGCGCACGATTTCATGGGCCAGCAGCCGCCGCGGCGGCACCGTCATCGGGGTGCCGTCCGGCCGCTTGAAGATGGCGAGCGTCGGGATGGTGCCGATATTGTCCCTGACCAGGTCGGCGCCGGTGTAGATCGCCTGGACGCCCGGCATGGCCGCGGCGGCAGCGCTGTCGATCGAGACGATCTTCGCGTGGGCATGGGGCGAGCGCAGCACATGGAGCCACAGCGCGCCCTCTTCCGGCTTGTCGTCGATGAACTGCCCCTTCCCGGTGAGCAGTCTCTGGTCTTCCAAACGCTTGACCGGCTGGCCCGCACCAAAACGCATATTGCCGGGAAGAATGTTCATCAGTTTGTCCTTCGAGCTTCTTGTCGGATTAAGCGGGGTTTTAGCGGCTTTTTAGCCGGAGACAACTTGCACCGTCATTCCGGGATGGTCCGAAGGACCAGACCCGGAATCTCGAGATTCTCCGGGGCGCAGGGGCGCGCCCCGGAATGACGACATGGTGAGATTGCATGCAACTCGCAAGCCAGTTAACCGAGGTCCAGCAGCGCGGCCTCGACCACCTTGCGCTGCTCGGCCGTCAGGGCAGCCTGCGGCGGCACGGGGTCGCCTACCGCGTAACCCTGAATGTCGAGGCCGGCCTTGATGCAGGCGGCGAGGTTGAAGCGCGCAAAGGCTTCGTTGATGCGCCACAGCCTGCGTTGCAGCGCCATCGCCTCATCCCAGCGCGCCGCCTTGCAGAGGTTATAGAGTTCGACGCTCTGCCGCGGAATGATGCAGGCAGGACCGGCCATCCATCCGAGGCCACCGATCAGCATCACCGCCGCGGGGATATGGGCGGAAGCCGAGAACACTTTGATGCTGTCGCCGCAACGGTTCATGATGGACAGCAGCCGGCCGGTATTGGTCGAGGCATCCTTGATGTAGCCGATGCGCGGATGGGTCGCGAGCCGCGCGATCACGTCGAGCGTGAGATCCGAGCGCTGGAATTGCGGATTGGTGTAGATCACGACGGGAATATCGACGGCGTCGGCGATGGCGCGGAAGTAGGACTCGACCTGCGCGTCGGCGACCGGGAAATACGCCTCCATGATCGCGAGAATGCCGTCGGCGCCAAGTTTTTGATGCGCCTTTGCCTGCGCCACCGCGTCCGCCGTCGACGTCGAGGCGACGCCAGCGATCACGGGCACGCGGCCTTTCGCGGCCTCGATGGTGACTTGCACAACAGTCGCACGCTGCGCCTGGTCGAGATAAGCAAACTCGCCGGTCGAACCGAGCGGCGTCAACCCATGCACGCCCGCCTTGATGAGGTCGTCGCAGAGCCGGCCCAGCACCTCGGTGCGGATCTGGCCTGACGCATCGATGGGCGAGACCAGATAGGGAAAGACGCCGTGGAGATCAGCCATGGTTGGAAATATGCCCCGCGCGGGAGAGTTCGTCCGTCATGGCTATCCGGAATGCCCGGGCAAGGCAACGCTCCCCAAAGCGCCCACGCGCCGCAATCATTTACGGTCCCTGATCCACGCCCCGACTGCCGGCGGCGCGCGGGTTTTGAGGTCGGCCGAGATCGCAATCACTTCCTGTGCCCGGGCGCGCGCTCCGTCCCATCATCCACGGTTACGGAAGCAAACGTGGTGTTGACGGCGTTGAGGCGGTCAGCCGTGCTGTCGGTTCGCGCACATCGATGTCGATCACTTCGACGCCGGGAAGTGCGAGGCTCTCCACATCGGGTCTCAGCTCGATCGAATAGCCGATCGGAACGACCGTCTTCGGCAGCTTGCCCGGCGTGGCGTCGAACGAAAAAATCGGCTCGGCGCGCGCGGCACCCGAAACAACAAGCACCACAGCGAGCATCGCGCTGAAGCATCGCGCCAAGGATGCTGTCTCGATCGGCTTCACACAGAGCTGCTATGTCAACCAGCACAACAAGATGCCGGAACAATAGCCGCATCGCTTGCTGGGAAACACCCCGGGAGACGCCGCGTTGTGCAGCATTTGGCAACCGTACATAGGTAATAAGCTGTCCACAGATGTTCACAGGTTCTAACGATTTAACTCACGATAATTTCACGACTTTATTCGCAGTCTCGCCGCCCCGGCCAAGCGCGAGAGTAGTCTTGATGGCTCTGCAGAACGTCGCTGACGCGTCTTCTTTCCGAACTTCCGAGTTCGATACGCGCGACTCTGCTCGATCGCCAACAGCGCCCGGCTTTCGTCATTTCCTTGGCACGCCGGCCGCCTCGCAGCGGTTTCGCGCTTTCGGTGTCGACCCGCTGAGTTCGCCCGCGATCATGCCGGAACTGCGGAAGCTGATGCAGCGTCTGTCACGCCGGATGGATGCCGCAATACACTGGCCTTCACATGGCCACGGATCGGCGGAGCACTGGGAAAACCCGCTGATACCTTCCGGTTACACCTATCTGCTGCAATTCGTGGCGCATGATCTCGTTCATTCGGCGATCCCGCTCTCCGTCGCGGGAGGTCTCGGTGGCGGCACCGCCAACGCCCGCCGCACGCCGCTTCGGCTGGAGACGCTGTACGGCAGCGGTCCTGTCGGATCGCCGCACATCTATGCACTCGATGCGCCGAATGACGACCGTCGCACCAAGCTTCGGCTCGGGCGAATGCGCTGGAAAGAGAACGAGCCGGCGACCGGGTGCCCGTTCCGCGACATCGCGCGGACTCCGGCCGAGAACGTAACGGGGATCGACCGCAGCATTGCAGGTGTCCGCGTTGCCCGCACCGAGGCGCTGGTCGCCGATCCGCGCAATGACGATCACGCCGTCATGTCGCAGCTCACCGCGCTGTTGGCGCTGCTGCACAACGGGCTGATCGATATCATTCGCCGCCATGAAGGCAATGCTGGGCCAAATGGTCAGTTCGGTGCCGCCTACAAGCGCTTCCTGTGCGCCCGCGAGGCATTGGTTGCGATCTATCACAACATCCTGCGCCAGGACCTGATGCGGCGGGTAATCGATCCGGCGATCTACGCCGTGTATCACGGACCAAGCCCCGACTTCATCGATCGCGCCCATTCCGCGCAACGCTTTCCGACCGGGGGCTGGGAAATTCCGCTCGAGTTCTCGCACGGCGCATTCCGCTTCGGTCACGCCATGGTACGACCCGAATACCAGATCAATGACCTGTCCCTCCACGACCTCAACATTACGCTTGAAAAGAGCTCCGTAAACGACCCCGCAAACATGCCGCTCGATGAGACGTGGATGGTGCAATGGTCGCGCTTTTTCGAGATCAACGGATCGACGCCGAATTTCAGCCGCCGCATCGGACCGCATCTCAGCGACGGGCTGGGCAATGACCAGATCTTTCCGGCGTTCGACGAAACGGAACGCGTCGGGCTGCTCTATCGCGACCTGCTCGGCGCGGGACTGGCCGGAATGTGGTCGGTCGATGCGCTGATTGCGGAAATCGGCAATCGCAGACCAGAGCTCATTGCCGCGTCGCGCCTGCTGACCGACCGCGCCTACCGTGTCGATCAGCTTCGCGAATGGCTCGTCTCGGGACAGGCCTATGGCGCGCTCACGGACGAGGACATCGAAACCCTCTCGAACGAACCGCCGCTGCCGTTTTTCATCCTGTTCGAGGCGATGCAGCAGACGGAAGGTCTGCAGCTCGGGCTGCTCGGCTCAATCATCGTATCGGAAACGATATTCGGGGCGCTCGCGAGCGACCCGCAATCGGCCGGCGGCGGCTCGCTCGCCGATCAACTGAATCTCATCTCCCGCGAATTTTACCTGACAAACGTACTTCAGGAAATTCCAGAAATCTCAAGCATGGCTCAACTGGCGGAATTCACCACCGAGATTGCCGATCTGCGACAGGCCGTGCCCGCATTTTTGTGAAGCGGAATTCTCCGCTTCACGCAACCTGGAGGAGTAGAAAAGATGGCACTCGAAAGAATGCAAGTGACCAACCACGAGCGCTGGGGCAACCTGGTGAAGACCTGGTCCACCGGCAAGAACTATCTCGACGACGATAATGACTATCCGATCCCGACCACCGTTGAGGAATTCAAGGAACAACTGGCCAAGGCCCAGGTGTTCATGACGGTGCCGGATCGCTTCACCAAGGTAAAGTTCGTCGAGCAGGATTGGACACGATCGTGGTGCGCTTGCCGCCCGCGGTGGCGATCGCGGATTCCGAAGAGAAGCTCAGCAAGCCGGGCGCGACCTATCCGCTTCCGCCGTTCTACAAGCGCCTGTTCAACGGGTTGGATCCGGTGATTCCGGAAGCCGACAAGTTCAAGGTGCATGCCGAGCGTATCGGCGACTACACGATCAGCTACTGCGCCTGATGGCGTAGCCTCGCGTCTAGGTGAACGATGCCATCGACAGGAAGCCCTGCGCCACGCAAGCCTCTGGCGCAGGGCTTCCCATCGCTCT
Source organism: uncultured Alphaproteobacteria bacterium (assembly GCA_963840465.1). Classification (GTDB taxonomy): domain Bacteria; phylum Pseudomonadota; class Alphaproteobacteria; order Rhizobiales; family Xanthobacteraceae; genus Bradyrhizobium. Next base: position 90,778 of record CAWIZF010000056.1, read on the forward strand.
GTTCACGCTGATCGGATGTGCTTGCATGACCCAGCGCGCCACGGCCTCGTCCGTCGGCGGCTGATGGATCCGACCCAGAATGAACGCAGTCCGTTCACAAACCGCTGGATTTCCTGCTGCGCCTGCTCCGGCTCCCGAGCTAGAACAGCGCCGCCGCGCGCCACGCCGGCAGGATCTTCGTTGATGCCCTGGGCACGATCGCACGCCTCGATGGTACCTTCATAGTCTCCGCACAAGAACCGCATGGTGCCGTGATACGCCCATTCGAGATAGGAGGGCGCCGGTGAGAGCGCGAGCGACCGCTCGGCGCGAGCGCGGGCATGCTCGATCGATCCGCAGATCGCTCGAATAGTGAGCGCTGGAAAGCAGCGTCCACGGGTCGTTGTCGTTGAGCTCACATGCCAGTTGCATGTGCGGCGCCGCTTCCGCCTCGCGAAGCGCCATCATGTAGGACCAGCCGCAGCACAGATGCGCCCTGGAATCGACGGGGTCCAGTTGAACGGCGGTCTTCGCCAGTTCGAGGGTCGCCTGGGCCTTGTCGAGATCGCGGAAAGACCCCGGGATGCACGAAATGCTCGATGTTGTTCATCTGCACCAGGCTGCTGTAGCAGGGCGAGAAACCCGGATTGTCGCGGATCGCATCGCGGAAGATGGCGACCGCCCGCCGCCAGCTTTCCGGATCGAATTTCGACATGAGATTCTGCCCGCGCAGCCAGCGGTCATGCAGGTCGAGCGATACGTCCGGCTCGCCCGCCAGCCGCATCAGCCGCTCGGCCGACAACTGCACGTTCAACGAAGTCGCGATGCGGCGGATGATACGCTGCTGCGTTTCGAACCAGTTGCCAAGGCCGAGCCGGAAGCTTTCGCTCCAGATGTAGATCCCCGTGGTATCGTCCCGCAGCACCATCACGATATTGATTTCGGCGCCAGCCTGGTAGGCGGTGGTCTCGATGCAGTATTGCGGCGCCGTGCTCGAGGCGGGAAGCACGACGGCAGCAGGAGGACGATCGACCACGCTCCATTCGCGGAAACGTACGAGACAGGCGGCAAGATGCTGCGAGAACCCCTGCACCAGATGGCTGTGATCCTCGTCGACGCCATGCATCGCAAAGGGCCGCAGCACCAGCCGCGTCCTGGCCGATGCATTGACCGATGGCGACATCGGGACCACCGGCTGGAGAGCGGTCCCCCTGACCATCCGAATGGCGAATTCGTCATTCGCTGCGGAGGCGGCGCGATCGGCCGGCGCCCGCTCCAGAATGCCGAGCTTGATGTTGGCGACGAGCTCTTCGGTGGCCGCCGACGGCTCCATGGCATAGTCACGATCCAGCAGATCCCACAGCGCCTTGTAGATGCGCAGCGCACCGGCAACGTCGTCCTCTTCCGCATGCGCCCGCATCAGATAGCGGCAGGCATATTCATGGGTCGGATCGAGATTGACGATCGCGGCCGCGATCCTTTTTTTGGTGTCCGCGGGAACGTGCGCGGAGGTCAAGCCTTCGTCGAGATTTCGCATCAGCCGTTCATGGATGGTCTGCCGCTTGGCCAGCACCCAGACCCGGAACGATGGGTCGAGATCGTCCATCCCTTCGAGCAGCCGCCCGTCGAGCTGCGGCGTATCGAGCAGCAGCGAGTGAACGCGTCCGCCTTCGGCGAGCTGGATCACGCTTTCGATGTCGACTTCGATTCGCTCGACGTCGAGGCCGATCATCAGCCGTTCCGCGACGAAGCCGTCATAGCCGGCCTCCTCGAGCATCGACCGCAGTTCGCGAACCACCTGCCGCAGCGAGGCGCGCGCCTTTTCCTCGTCCGAACGACTCCAGAGCAGGCCGACCAGCCGCTCGCGGCTCTCCTGCTTCGCCTCCGACAGTGCAAGGTAGCTGAGGACCGCGCCGGCCTTGCGGGTTCGCAGTTCGATCGGCCGGCCGTTGAACCGCACGCCGAGCCGCCCGACCAGCGACACCGACAGACGCGGAGCGCTTTCGGGCGCCGCTGTGGCGTTGTCTGCTGTGATGGCGTTCACGCTGGCCGGCATGCAACGGTTTCCGGAACCGGTTGATTAATACCGCCCAGTCTATATCAAAGCGATGCCCCCGGTATAGGTTGCACCGCCTCCAGTCCCCGCAATCATATCCTGCAGCCTGGCCGTGACGATTTCCGATGGCTCGAGCTGCAGTCCCGGCGCAATCACGCGGACCACCGGAACGGCGAAGCGCTGGCGCATCAGATCAAGGCAAAATGTCTCGATTCCCAGCTTCTCCAAACGCTGTACGATCAGTTCAAATATGACGCGCGCTTCAGTTGCGCGAAGGGGAAGATGGGCCGCGTACTCCGCGACCGGCTGCAACAATCTGCACCGATCGGCATCGATCGCCGCGCGCTGCAGATGGATGCGATCCTGGGCGTTGAGCGCGTCATCGCCACGCTCGCTGCGTTTGGCTGCGACGACGGCATCGGCCAGTTCGAGCTGACACATTTCCAGAATCGCGGAGCGGACCGCGGCCGCTAGCTCCGGCCGCGCAGCGAGGCCGAAAGCAAAACCGGAACCGTCCGCCCGGCACGAGACGGCCGTGACGCAGGGCACGCCGATATCCGTCGTGATGTCGAGCAGCCATGTCCGGCGCTGCACCGCTGCGCCATGCCGGAGCTGCCGCAACAAATCTTCCGCCACGATGCCGGCTTCGTGCTGCGGCGGAATCGATCGGGGCAGTTGACCGCCCCGCCACCACAGGCTGGTGGCATCGCGCTCGATCAATTCCAGCAGGCCGTGCAGTGCAGCGGTATCCCATGACGGACCGGCAGCCGATCCGATGCTCAACGGGAATGGCGGCGCGAAGTCGCGCTGCGCCGGCGGACGCCGCAGGCAGATGTCGGCCGGAAGCCACACTTCGCCGCCATCGGTCAGCCTCGTTGCGCGACACCACGAGAGCGCTCGCTCCGGTTGCATGCGACGTTCCGACAGGGCAGCGACCAATTTCAGCGCGTTCGGACCGAGTTTTCCGACGCAGTCGTTGCCCCCAAGCTCCAGCAACAGGTCAGTCCCGGCCTGCAGTTGAGACAGATATTCAATTCCTTCGCCGATGCAGCCCTGAAAAGCATCCCGCAACGTCAGGCCGACGCCGGAAACGCCGACGATCGGGCTCCCCTCATGCAAGGGATCGGCGAGCGCCGGATCGAATTGCGCACCAAAGCTGAACAGGCCGGGCGCATCGGGCGAGGTCAGTTCGAACACCCGCGTAAATCGGGAAGCCGCGGTCAGCAAATGGACATGATTCGCGGTCTCCGGATCATTACGGTCGTAGGATTCCGGAGCATATTCCAGCGCCTGCAAAATTCGTCTGGCATCGTGATCGCCGGCGGCTTCCACTTCGTTGCCAAGAAGCAACGATGCCGCGCGTGCCAACAATTCCTGTATCGAATTTTCGGTGCCGCTCACGGTGACCTCACGACTCGACGCGCAAACTCCGAACGAGAGGCCAGCCCGCCCTCGCCCTGGAGGAAATCTATGCTCGCGAAAGCCCTCGTCATAGCCATGGCAGCAGATATTGCCCGTTCAGACTATGCCAAGCCGACCTTGATTCGCAGCCGGAGCCGCGAGTGGCTGATCGCGTGCCGTTGGGGACCGGAGGGCGAATACCTCTCGATCGCGACGGCTGGCGCGATCACGGAGCCGCTCGCACTGGTTGCACCGCAGGTGATCGCGCCGATCCATAGCCTGGTCGGCGTACTGGTTTCCGAGTCGGAATCGCAATCCACCAGCACGTTCCTGTTGGTGCGCCAGTTGCCCGGTGCGATCGAGCTCGCCGGTACATTTTTTCCGGCCGATGGCTACGTGCTGCTGCAGGACCACGGCGACATCCATCTCGTCTGCAAGGCGCGCTACTCGCACAGCTGCGGCTGGCTCGACGGCAAGGAGATCCGCAAGGACATTCCCGATCCGGCGCCCTATTCGGCCGAGGCAATGTCCTGGCATATCGAAGCGACGCGCCGTGACTGGATCGGCGAGTTCATTCCCGGCAGCAGGCCGCCGGAGCGGCTTGCGATTCGCGCGACCGGCTGACGGCTCCAGCCTGATTGCGGGCAAGCACGCGATTGCCGCTCGTCTTCCTGCGGAAGACTATCCCCGCGAGGGAAACTTCCGCCGCTCACCAAGATCGACAGTGTGAAGATCGAAAGTGTTCAGCCGCGCAACCGTGGCCTTGGGCGCGGAAGTTCGATCGGCGATGCTTTCAACCGGCTTCGCGATACGGGAGCGAATGCGCGGACCGGGCGTTCGCGCATGGGCCTCGAGGACGCGCCAAGCGCCCGGCCCGGCGAGCAAGTGAGCCGGCGAATTCAAGCCGGGTGGTCCAACCCGGGAAGATTCGAAAAACGCGTCAACCGAAACGTCCAGCACGGAAGCGATTTGCGCCAAGCGGCTGGCGCCAACCCGGTCGGCGCCTTGCTCGTATTTCTGCACCTGTTGAAAGGTAACGCCGATGCGTTCTGCGAGTACGGTTTGGCTGATGCCGCAGTTGACCCGCAACATGCGAATCCTGGCGCCCACCATCGCATCGAGCGGGCCAGACTTCTTCGTCGCCATGGGCAGGCTCCCAACTGTTCAAGTTGGGAACCTTTATCACAACCTCAGGGAGCTTAGGACACTAATTTGCGATCACAGGGCGCATTTTGACGCGCTGCTCGACATCGGCGTTGTCAATCGTCAATCGGCCATTCGGGTCGATTGCCGCCTTCATGGCCGCCGGACGACCGGTTTCGAGAAATTGCTGCAGGACGGCCCGGTTCTCGTCCGAAAGCGCGAACAGCCCGCGCATCAGCTCAAAGAATCCCGGCTCTTCCGCGACATAGAGCAATTCACGCAGTTCCGCGCCGCTATAATGCCCCAACGCCGTCAAAAGCCATTCGGTTTGGTCATTCGGATCGCTCTCAGGCACGCGATTGAGATAGTAAACAACCGATTCCGCACTCATTTTATCCCCCGGTACCCTCGCGATAGCTTCAGGCCCCCCGCTCCCGGACGGCATTCTGGCAGCTAGCTCCCGAGCCTAACACTGCGTGGGGCTTCGTGATTTCAGCGTGATCGCAAACCGGAGGCGGCACGAAATTAGATTTCGTAGTTCCCGATCTGGCAGGAGTGTGCCGAACCGGTGCAACTGGGAGCAGCCTGGCGCAATATTCTTTCGTTGCGCGGCGAGCGGTCGGGAATTTCCCGTTGCACCAATCGCCTTACCGCAAAATCAGAAGGCCTTTGCGATGGCGCGCTGGGCATCCTGCTGAATGGTCTTCAGATGGTTCTGGTCGCGGAAACTCTCGGCGTAGATCTTGTAGACGTCTTCGGTGCCCGACGGCCGCGCGGCAAACCATCCCGCCTCGGACTCGACCTTGATGCCGCCGAAGGATTGGTCATTGCCCGGAGCCCGGGTCCGAATCGCGGTGACGGGTTCGCCGGCAAGCTGGCGCATATCGAGCTGGTCCGGTCCGAGCGCCTTCAGCGCGCTCTTCTGCTTCGGCGTCGCCGGCACGTCGATTCGTTCGTAGTAGGGCACCCCGAGCTCGGCCGTGAGGGTGGCAAACAACTGGCTCGGGTCGCGGCCGGTGCGGCCGAGAATTTCGGCGGCGAGCAGCCCCATCACCATGCCGTCCTTATCGGTCGTCCAGACCGAACCGTCGCGCTTGAGAAACGAAGCGCCGGCGCTTTCCTCGCCGGCAAAGCCGAACGCACCGGTGCCGAGGCCTTCGACGAACCATTTGAAGCCGACCGGGGTTTCGACCAGCTTGCGGTTCAGCTTTTTGGCGACACGGTCGATGATCGAGCTGGAAACGATGGTCTTGCCGATCGCAGCCTCGCTGCCCCATTGCGGCCGGTGCTCGAACAGATAGGCGATCGCGGCGGCGAGAAAATGGTTCGGGTTCATCAGGCCGCCGGTGCGCGTCACGATGCCGTGCCGGTCGGCGTCGGTGTCGTTGGCAAAGGCGACGTCGAACCTGTCGCGCATCGCAATCAGGCTCGCCATCGCGAACGGCGAGGAACAATCCATCCGGATTTTCCCATCCCAGTCCGCCGTCATGAAACGGAACGTCGGATCGACGGCGGTGTTCACGACAGTCGCATTGATTCCGTAATGCTCGATCAGCGGCGCCCAGTAGTGAACGGCGGCGCCGCCGAGCGGATCGATTCCGATTTTCACGCCCGACGATTTGATCAACGCCATGTCGACGGCATTGCCGAGATCGGCGACATAGGGACGGATGTAGTCGTGCAGATGCGTCGTGGGGGCCTTGCGGGCGCGCTCATACGGCGTCCGCGCAACGCCCTTCATGTCGGCTTCCATATAGGCGTTGGCGGCCTTTTCGACCTTGCCGGTCACGTCGGTATCGGCCGGGCCGCCATGCGGAGGATTGTATTTGTACCCGCCATCCTCGGGCGGATTGTGCGACGGCGTGATGACGACGCCATCGGCATGTCCGGTGGTCCGACCCTTGTTGTAGCTCAGGATCGCATGCGAGATCACCGGCGTCGGCGTGTAGCCGCCGCGCTCGTCGATCATGATGTCGACGCCGTTGGCGGCAAACACTTCCACCGCACTCGCCAGCGCCGGCTCGGCGAGCGCATGGGTATCGATGCCGACGAACAGCGGACCGGTCAGTCCCGTTTCGCGGCGGTGATCGCAGATCGCCTGCGTCGTCGCCAGGATATGATTTTCGTTGAAGGAGTTTTTCAGCGAAGTCCCGCGGTGACCCGAGGTTCCGAAGGCCACGCGCTGGGCGGGATCGGAGGGATCCGGTTTCGATGCGAAATAAGCCGTTACCAGCCGCGGCACGTTGACAAGGGAGGCTGAATCGACCGGTTTGCCGGCAGCGGGATTGGGGGCAGTCACATGACCTCACGGAATGGGTGGTTTCGCCGCATTATACGTAGAAGCGATGGCATGGGCAAAGGTGGGGATGACGCCGAAGCCAGCCGAAGCGGCCGCCTCTAGTAAACGCCGCGGTGCCGAGGCAGTTTCCTGTCGCCCTGCGCGAAATACGGATTGTTCAGGCACTGCGCCGAGCGGCCCGATGCGGACGCTGCGCACTGCGTCAGCGAAGTGAAGCTGCACTCGATATAGCCGCCGTCAATGCCGTAGGTTTGCAGGCAAACCGGGTAGTTCGGGTCATAGGTCTGGGCACGCACGGGCGCGGCGACCAACGCCGTTGCGATCGTCAGAATCGTGCATGCCAATACGCGCATGGGGGGCTCCTTCGGAGGCAGGTGGACAATATCATGTGGAGATTGATTGGCCTCTCCCCAACCTTCGAGGCCGACGGATTGGTCAGGGAGCTTGACGACCTGGAGCATGCGGCGCCGCTAACGGCGCAGTTTGTATCCGGCCGCATCGCGATCCCAGATGTCGGGAGTCTTCCCGGCCTCCCGCAGCGTGACCTTTCGGATCTTGCCGTTCTCGGTCAGCGGCATTTCGGCGACGATCCGGACAAACCGCGGAACAGCGAAATAAGCCATCTTGCCCTCGCAATGCCTGACGATATCGATCGGCTCCAGCGCATGGCCGGGTTCGAGCTGAACAGCCGCGGCAACTTCGTCTTCGCCGAGCTCGGACGGCAGCGGATAGACCGCGCAGGCAGCAATTGCCGGATGCATCAGCAGCACCTGCTCCACCTCCCAGGATGAAACATTCTCGCCGCGCCTGCGGATCGAATCCTTCATCCGGTCGACGAAACGATAATGGCCGTCCGCATCGCGCACGACGCGGTCGCCGGTGTGAAACCAGAGATTTCGCCACGCTTCGGCGGTCTTGTCCGGCATTCCGAAATAGCCCGTCGAGAATGCAAGCGGCTCTCGCGAGCGTAGCAGCAGTTCGCCGGCCTCACCGTCGGGGAGAGGCGTATCGTCCGGACCGACGATGCACGCCTCCACGCCCTCGACGAGATGGCCCATCGTACCGGGGCGATCGGACGGGATGGAGCTTGCGAACACGAAATTCGTTTCGGTCGAGCCGTAACCGTCGAGCAGCGGCACACCAAAACGTTCGAGAAACGGACCGTGAAATTGACCGGGAACGCCGCCGCCGAGCGCGACCCGCATGAAATGCGCCGTGTCGTCGGCGGATTTCGGCTGCGCCAGCAGCATCGCGGCCATCGCGCCGAGGAGATAGCCGACGGTTGCCCGATGCCGGCGCGCCGCCGCCCAGAAACCGGAGGCGGAGAATTTCGGCTCCAGCGCGTAGGTGCAGCCGTTGAGCAGCGCCTGATAGAACGCGTTCAGCGCGTTGGTGTGGAACAGCGGCAGCGTCGTGAACAGCACATCGCCCTGGCGGATGTCGAGCGCGCGCGCCGAATAGACGCCCCACCAGAACATCTGCGCCTGCGGGCAGCAGACACCCTTGGAAGGCCCCGTGGTGCCCGATGTATAGAGGATCGCGACCGTATCGTCCGGCTGCACCGGCGCGGGGGATATTCCCTCGCCAAGCGGAGGCAGCGGCGAAGCCGATCCTGATGCGGCCGGAGGCACGGCGGCGCCTTCCCCGATCGTCCAGATAATATCCGGCGGCGCGACGTCGCTTTCCAGCGTTTCGATGGCCGGCATAAAGGCAGACTCGATCACCAGAAGTTTCGGCGTCGCGTTGCGCAGGATGTGGCTGAGCTGGATGCCGCGCAGCGCGGTGTTGATCGGAACGGTCACGGCGCCCATCCAGGCGCAGCCGAGATAGATTTCCAAGAATTCCGGCCGGTTCGAACAAATCAGCGCCACACGGTCGCCAGCCTGTACGCCGGCGCGGATCAGGCGGGCCGCGGATGCGGCGGCGATAGCAGCCGCGTCATCATAGCTCCATCGTGTTTCGCCGAAGACGAACAGCGCACGGTCGCGGTATTGCGCGGCCTGCCGCCTCAGAATGGTCGAGAGAATTCGGTCCGCCGGCGGGAAGCGCTCGGTCGCCTGCGACCAGATCGGCCCACCTCGCCCCTGTCCGGGCGCGCTGCTATTACCTGACTGCACCCGCGCCTCCTGGGCTTTCGCCGGGCAGATCTGCGATAGATCGCACTTGGCCGACGAGATAGTTTAGACTTAAAGTATTCACGAATGCTGCCGCCGCAGCAAGGGCTGCGTGCGGGTTCGGGCTGCCATCGCTTGCGGCGGCTGCAAGCATCAACAGGAGCTGTGTCCGCAATGAGCCTCGACACGTATCGATCGCCATCCGATGCCTTCGCGGCCACGGCCGCGAGGCGGCCGGACGCGCCATTCCTGCTGGCGCCTGCCAGCGCGGGGCTGCCCTACGCGCCGCGAGGATTCAGGATCGAATACGGCGCCTTCAAGACCGAGGTGGATCGGCTGCGCGGCGAATACGCCGCCGCCGGCTATGGCCGCGGGGCGCGGGTTGCCTTGCTGCTCGAAAATCGGCCGGTCTTCTTTCTGCATTGGCTCGCGCTCAATGCGCTCGGGGTTTCGATCGTTCCGATCAACGCCGACGTCCGCCCCGACGAATTGTCCTTCCAGCTTGAGCTGTCGCAGGCCGATCTGCTGGTGGCGACATCCGATCGCATGCAGGTGACGAAGGGGGCGACGCTCGGACGCGCCCGCCTGATCGATACCGATAGCCGCATTCCTCGATGCCAGACGGACGTCATCGCGCAGCATGCCGACTTCAACGCTGAATGCGCGCTGCTGTTCACTTCGGGCAGCACCGGCAAGCCCAAGGGCTGCATGCTATCGAACCGCTATTTCCTGCAGGTGGCCGACTGGTATCTCGGACAGGGCGGCGTGGCCGAGCTGCAGCTGGACCACGAAATCAACCTGACGCCGCTGCCGATGTTTCACATGAACGCGCTTGGCTGCAGCGCGGTCGGCATGATGGTGCTCGGCGGCGCCGTAGTGCCGCTCGACCGCTTTCACGCCAATCGCTGGTGGCAGTGCGTGGCCGATAGCGGCGCAACCGTCGTGCATTGTCTCGGCGTCATCCCGGCCATTCTGCTGCAACTGCCGGTGACCGAGGTGGAACGACAGCACCGCGTGCGCTTCGCCTTTGCGCCGGGCGTCGACGTCCGCCACCGCGCCACCTTCGAGGAACGTTACCGTATTCCGATCGTCGAGGCCTGGGCCATGACCGAGACCGGTGGCGCGGCGGCCACCACCACGTCGCGCGAACCGGCCGGCTTTGGCGCGCGTTGCGTCGGCCGTCCATCTGAAGGCATGGAGTATCGGCTCGTCGACGATCACGGCGCCGATGTAGCACCTGGAAAACCCGGCGAATTGCTGGTCCGCGCCAAGGGCGATGACGCGCGCGCCGGCTTCTTCAGCGGTTACCTGAAGGACGAGGAAGCCACCGAGGCTGCCTGGCAAGGCGGCTGGTTCCACACCGGAGATCTGGTCTTCGCCGATGAAGACGGGCTAATGTATTTCTTCGATCGCAAGAAGACCATCGTGCGGCGCAGCGGCGAGAACATCGGCGTGCTCGAAGTCGAAAGCGCGCTGTACACGGACTCACGCATCGGCGGCTGCGCGGTGACACCCGTGCCCGACGATATCCGCGGCGAGGAGGTTTTCGCGTTCATCGTGCCGAGTGCCGAGATCGACGACGCAGACGCACTCGCGGCCTCGATCGTCAAGACCTGCGCCGAGCGCCTCGCCTATCACAAGGTGCCCGGCTATATCGCGATCGTCGACGAACTGCCTTTGTCGTCAACGCGCAAGCTTGCCCGCGGCGAGATCAAGACGCTCGCGGCTGAAGCCGTCAGCGCCAATCGTGCGATCGACCTACGCGCGCTGAAGGCGAAGCTGCGCCACGCCTGAGCACAAGCGGCTGCTACGGCAGCAGCTTGTATTTCCCGTTTTCGATCTGCACCATGATCCGCGCGCGGCCGTCGACGCCATGGCGGTCGGCCGGCGTGTAGGTGTAGATGCCATGCGTACCCACGACCTCCTTGGTCGTGAACAGCGCCTCGCGCAGCGCGTTGCGGAAGGCAGGCGTGCCGGGCGCAGCGCCCGTCGCCTTGGCGCGCTTGGCGGCGTCCATGAACACCAGCCAGCCATCGAAGGCATAGGGCGAAAACGCATCCGCCGGCGCCTCGCCATTGGCCTTCTCATAGGCCGCGCGGAACGCCAGCGCCACTTTACGGATCGGATTGCTTTCGGGAAGCTGCTCGGCTGCCGTCACCGGGCCGGTCGGGCAGATGATGCCCTCGGCCGATTTGCCGGCAAGCCGCAGGAAGTCGGCGCTGATCATGCCGTGATTGCCGTAGAGCGGGCCCTTGTAGCCGCGTTCGGCCAGCGCGATCACCGGCAGCGCGCCGGGCGTTCCGGTGCCGCCCAGCATGATCGCGTCGGGCCGCGTGGAAATTGCGCGCAGCACCTGCGCGGTGACCGAGTTGTCGGAACGCGCATAGCGTTCGTTCGCGATCACCTTGATGTCGGCCTTCTCGGCGGCTTGCAGCAGCGAGTTGTACATCAGATCGCCGAACGCGTCGGAGAAGCCGACGAAAGCCACCGTCTTCACGTTGCGCCCCTTCATGTGATCGACGATGCCCTGGACGAGCAGCGGCGTCGGCTGCGGCGTCTGCACCACCCATGGCCCGCCCTCCCCGGCCGGCACCGGTGCAATCGGCGAGACCGCCACCATCGGCACCTTCATCTCGATCGCCGCGGTGGCCATCGCCAGCGTCTGCGGCGCGCCAGATGTGCCGATCAGGAAGTCGACCTTTTCCTGCTCGACCAGCTTGCGCGCGTTGCGCGTCGACGCAGCAGGGTCCGAGCCGTCGTCGAGCTGGATGACGCGGACCTTTTCACCGTCGATCTCGCCGACATAGGCTTGGCCCGCGGCGAGCCCCTTGGCGTTCGGCACGCCGATCGAGGATACCGGTCCGCTCAGACCGGTGACGAAACCGACGAGAATTTCAGCACGCGCCGGCACGAGGGCGCCGAGCAGGAGAGCTGTGCCGATCAACAAGGCATTTTTCATTTTCATGATCTCACTCGATGTGGACGAATAGGCTCAACCCTGCCCTGGTACCAGCGCAAGCACGCGCAGCGGACTGCCTGAGCCGTTCTGGATCTTGAGCGGCGCGGCCACGATCACCGCACCGGTCGGTGGAAGCTGATCGAGATTGCACAGGCATTGCAGGCCGTAGCGCCCGCCGCCGTGCAGGAAATGGTGCGCCGGATAGGGCGGATCGAGATGACCGGCCTGGCCGGCATCCGTCCCGATCGTTTCGGTGCCGAAGCCGATGACGCCGCGCTCCTCGACGAGCCAGCGCATCACGGCGGCATCCGGCCCGGGCGTATGCGCGCCGTCGTCCTTCAGATTGGCGTAGTCGCGCCAGCCTTTCTTCGACCAGTCGGTGCGCAACAGCACCCAGTGCCGTTCCGGAATCCGCCCGTGGCTTTTTTCCCAGGCCTCGATGACCGGTATCGTCAAAAGGAAATCCGCGTCCTTTGCGGCCTGCGCCGAACAATCGATGACGCAGGCCGGCGCGATCATGTCGCGCACCGGCAGCGTATCGACCGAATTGTTCGGCAAGTCCTTGCCGGTGAACCAGTGAATCGGCGCGTCGAAATGCGTGCCGGTATGCTCGCCGAAGGTCAGGTTGTTCCAGTACCAGGCGGGGCCGGCGGCATCGTATTGCGAAATCCGCTGGATGCGCACGGGCGCAGCCTGGCCGAATTCCGGCGGCAGCACGATGACGGGAAAGTCCGGGCTGAGCGTGAACGTCAGATCGACGACACGCACCGCGCCGGATGCGACCGCGCCGGCAAATTGCATGAGACCATTGCTGTCCATTGCGCTTCTCCCGTTTTCAACAAACCCGCTTACGCCCCGAGTTCACGTTCGACCGCCTTGGGATTGGCCGCAAGGCGCTGGCGAATATCCTCGGCGACATCGCCCACAAACACATCTTCCAGTCCGCGCCTGAGCGCCGACACGATTGCACTCGCGACCGCGCGGGGCGCGACCTTCGGCGGCGGCACCGTCTGAAACCACTCGATATCGAGCGGGCCCGTGAGCACGTTCACCACCTTGACGCCGCCGGGGCGAAGCTCGGCCCGCAGCGAATGCGACAGCGACAGACAGGCGGCCTGCGACGCAGAATACGCGCCGAACACCGGCCAGTTTGCGAGCGCATAGACCGACAGGATATTGACCCAGGCAGCCGCACTGTTGACGCCATCGGCGCCCCGCATCCGCATCGCCGGCCCGAACGCCTGCGCCAGATGCACGAAGCCGAGATAGCTCTGGTCGATCTCGTCGCGCACCACGCTGGTGCCTTGCCGATCGAGCAGCCCGCCCGCACGCACATGTTCGGTGGTGTTGACGAGAATATCGACCTTGCCGCCGATATCGGCCGCGAGATCCGCGACCGACTTCTCGTCGCCGATATCGAGCGGCACGATCTCGACGCCTTCCAGCGCGCGCAGCGCCTCCTCACCGCGGAACGGCTTCCACGGTTCGGCGACGCCGACGAACACGATCGATGCGCCGGCTGCCTTCAGCGCGGCCACCGTTTCCTGACCGACGATGCTGCGTCCGTTCGTTACCAGAACGCGCCGGAATTTCGGATCGGCGGTCATCTCACGCCACTGCCTGTCGTCCGCCATGTTGGGGGTCTCCCGTTCGGGATGCGCGAAGGCCACCGCCTGCCCGCTCTTGTCCAGTTGAAACGACATCACGACCGGCCGCCCCTCTTCGCAATCGGCATGCAGGTGCGTCACCAGCTTGGGTCCGCATTCCATCGCAACCAGTCCGACGCGCCATGGCGCGCGCTCGCGGAAGTGCACGTCCGCCGGGACGTGCAGCGTGGTTTCAGACAAAAGCGTGCCGCGCCGCGGCGCGTCCGCGAAGACGAGATCGGCGGACAGGCACGTCGGGCACGCATCCCGCGCCGGATAGCAAAACGTTGCGCAAGCGCTGCAGCGCTGCAGCATGAAGCGGCCCTCGGCGGCGGCCCGCGTGAAACCGTGCGAGGCGCGGCTGCGCGCACGCGGCGGCGACGTCGGCAGCCGCGTCCGTTGCAGTGGGTTCTTCCGGCGCGGTTTGACGATCGGTTCGATCATGAGCCCGGTCCCGCGAGGATCGCCGCGCCCGAGGCGAGGCCGCGATCATAGTTGATCATTCCAAAGCCCGACGCCAACCCGATCCGCGCATTCTTGACCTGGGTCGGACCGGCCTGCCCGAGCACCTGGCGCATCGCCTCGACCACCCCGAGATAGGCGCCGCCCGCGCCGGCCTGCCCGACCGAAAGTTGCCCGCCGGAGGTGTTGTGCGGGAAGCTGCCGTCGATCGTGAGATCGTGCTGCCGCACGAAGTCAGGCCCTTCGCCCTTGCGACAGAAACCGAGATCCTCGAACTGCATCATCGAGATGACGGGATAATCATCATAGGTCTGGACGAAGTCGATATCGTCAGGCTTGACGCCGGCCATCGCGTAGAGCTCGTCGACATCCATGGCCCATCCGCCCCGCACCTGAACGGGATCGTCGCCGAACGCATTGTGGCGCTCGATCGTCGAGAGAATTTTGACGGCAGGCAGCTTCAGCGAAGCGGCGACGTCCTCGCTCATCACCAGGAAGCCCTCCGCGCCGGCGCACGGCATCACGCAATCGAACAAATGGATCGGATCGGCGATCGGCCGCGCCGACATGTACTGCTCGATGGTCAGCGGCGCCTTCATCAGGGCATGCGGATTGCGCAACGCGTTGCTGCGCTGGGCAACCGCGATCCTGCCAAAATCCTCGCGCCGCGCGCCGAACGTTCGCATGTAGTTGCGCGCGATCAGCGCAAAGCTCGCATTGGCGCCACCGGCGCCATAGGGATAGACGGCATCCTGGTTGAAGCGCGAGAAATTTTCGAGCGTGTAGCGGAAGGAGTCGACGTGGTTGGTATCGCCGGCGACGCAGGCCACGATGCGGGCGTCGCCCGCCTGCACCGCCCGCGCGGCGCGGCGGAGCGCTGCAATCGCGCTCGCACCGCCGAGCGGAATGGTGTCGATCCATCGCACGCACAGGCCGAAATGCTGGGTCAGGCTGATCCCGCTGTCGAGCCCCGCGGTAAAGCTCGAAACACAGAACCCGTCGATGTCGCGCGGCGTGATCCCGGCGCCATCGACCAGCGCCTTCAGCGCGCGGCCGATCCACCACTGCGCGCTCTCGATCGAATAGCGCACATAGGGAATCGTCACTGGAACCGCCATCACGACCCGATCATAAGGTGTTCGGATGGAGCTCTGCATCGGACTACCGGGTTCCTGTCGGCCGTTCAGAGCACGGTCAGCTTGACGTCGATATTGCCGCGCGTTGCGTTGGAATAAGGGCAGCGCTCGTGGGCGCCGGCAACCACTTCCTCAGCGACTGATTTCTCCAGGCCCGGGAGCAGCACCTTGAGCTCGACGGTGAGCGCGTAGCCGACCGCGACCGGCCCCATGCCGACCCTGGCGGTGACGGTCGGCTCCGCCGATGGCGTGATCTTGCGCGTGCGCGCAACGAGCTTTAGCGCGCCGAGAAAGCACGCGGCATAGCCGGCGGCAAACAGCTGCTCCGGATTGGTCCCCGGGCCGCCCGGACCGCCCAGCGATTTCGGCAGCGACAATGACACCGCCAACAACCCGTCGTCGCTCGCAGCCTTGCCGTCGCGCCCGCCGGTCGCCGTCACTTCGGCTTCATACAGAATCTTGTCCGGCTGCAGCATGTCTTGTCCTCAAGAGGTCTTAGGCTTGTCGGCTTCGCGTGCGCGCCACGGCGGCGCGGAAATCCTGGCGGGCGCGGTCGTTGGCCAGCGCGAAGCTCGGCCCCCGGCTCGGCTCGGTGCCGTTGAGGCGCTGCAACTGCACCCACATCTCCGCGCTCTTCAACGCCACCGCCGCGCAGTTCACCACCGGCGCATGCCCGATCTTGAAGCCGTGCTCGCTTGCAATGAGGAGACCGGGCAACACGCCGGCCGGGATGATGACGTCAGCGCCGCGATCGACCAGCGGCTGCGCGCAGGCCGCGAAGTCGGTCAGCATGCGCGCCTTCGCCGCCGCATCGCCTGCAAACGCGGCGCTGAAATCCTCCGGACGGCAGCCCATTCCGGTGACATGCACCACACGACCGGAAAGCCCGTAGCGATCGGCCTGCTCGTAATGCCAGACCTCGAAGGCGGCATCGAGCGTGACAAGGCCGAGCCGCCGCCCCAGTTGCGAAGCCGCGAGCAGCGTCGCCTCGCCCGTCCCGACCACCGGAATCGTCAGCGCCGAGCGCAGTTCGTACAGTCCTGGATCCTGGAAGTGGCCCATGACATAGGCGTCGAAGCCGTTCTCCTGCGCCGCGAGTCCGTTGTCGACCGCCTGGATCGCGCAACGAAATTCGCTCAGGCGGCCGAAGTCGCGGTCGGCGGGCGTGATGCCCTCGACATGAACGCTGGTGCCGGGCGCCGCGATCTCGTTCAGATAGGCCGCCAGCTTCGCCATGTAGGGCGCGCTCGTAGCCTGATCGACGAAGCTCTGCCAGAAGATGCGCACAGCGGGTATCCTGTTTCACAGGCGAACCGTGCCGAGCCTCAAACCGCCGGGGTCACGGAGGGCGACGACACGCACAAGCCTGTCATTGCGAAGGCGCGTTGCAGCGCAACGCCATCCCATCGACTGAAATATTTCAACCACAAAATAATTTTGGCGTCAATTGAACCGCGCGCCGGCGCACGCTGCGCGCGACAGTACCGGTTTGCCGAAAGGACAGGCAGAGAGCGCCTCACCCTTTTGCACAAGCGAATTCAGCGCTTGCGGCCGCACGCGCCGCCGCGAACTTTTTCCGCGAGGCGCGAATCTGGCGTATTGACCTGCGGTCGAGAAATACTTTAGGCTTTAAACAATTGACGGGGAGTGGGCGCCGTGCAGATGCACGTTGCCTTGATAGTTGCGTTGATAAAGGCTCTTCAATCGTGGCTGAGACCATCGACCTCGGGACAGCGAGTGCTACGGGCGGGTTCGCATTCGCCGCGGCTGGCCCCGCCGTTTCAGGACCCGCGTCCGGTCCTGGCCGTCTGAGCGGCAATGAAGTCGCCGACGAGGCCGGCGAAAGCCTCCGGCATCTGATCGGGAAGCGGCACCATGCCTCCTGAGAGCTCGCGCAAGATGCTGCCCTCGATAGCTCCAGCGACCTTCGGAGCCACGGGATGAACGTGCGGATCGCCCGTCGGAGCAATGACCAGCGTGGGACAGTGGATGTGCCCCAAACGGTCCTCCATCCGATAGCGATTCACCACCCGGTGGCCTTCCGCCGCCATCTCGCCGGCCCGCAGGGCGTCGATCATGAAGCGCTGCAGCAGATCGATATCATCAGCGGGATAGAATGGCTGCCGGCGCGCCCAGAGCTCCGTGAGATGGACGCCGTCGGTCCGTGCTTCCACATCGTCGATGACGCGCGTGCCGTGGTGTTTGGCGCGGCGCGCCGCATCGACGAAAGGACAGGCCGAGAGCACCAGCGCGCTGACGCGCGCCGGCATCGAGGCCGCCATTTCGACTGCGATCGCCGCACCGGTGTGATGGCCGACGATCGCGGCGCGCGGTTGTTCCAGCGCATCGAGCAGCGCGAACGCGCCCTCCGCCCACAGTTCGATCGAAGGCTCGCCGGCAGGGGAATCGGAATCCCCGAAGCCGAGCGTGTCCATCGCGATCGCGCGGAAATCGCGGCCGAGCAGCGGCAGCACATCGCGGTACTCGTCCCACGAGCGCGGCGTCTGGTGCAGCAGCAGAACGGGGAAACCGGTTCCTGTCATCGCGACGTGGATGCGGCCAAGAGGCGTCGTGACGAAACGACGCTCGACGCCCGAACCGGTTCTGCTAGCGCTCATTTCACAACTCCCATGCCGACGCGGGGATCATGCCCGCGCCGGCTCTCGGCGACAACTGCGGCATCGATCGTGCTGGTCCGACCTCGATCCATGCCGACATTTCGCTCAGGTCGCGGCTGTTTTCAACCAAGGGGAATGCAATGCGCAAGATGTTGAGTTTGACTGCACTCATCGGCGGCCTCGTGGCGGCCTCGACCGCACAGGCCGACATCACGATCGGATTCGTGACGTCGCTCAGTGGACCCGGCGCCTCGATCGGCATCCCGTACGGCCGCGGCATCCAGGCCGCCATGGAATACAAGAGCGAGGTCAATGGCGAGAAGATCAAGCTGATCCAGCTCGACGACGGCTCCGATCCCTCCGCCGCGACCCGCAACGCGCGCAAGCTGATCGAGGAAGAGAAGGTCGATCTCCTGATCGGCACGGCCACCGCGCCGTCGACCATCGCCATGCTGGCGGTCGCGAACGAATTGAAGGTACCGATGATCGCGGTGTCCCCGGTCATCGGACAACCGAATCCGGCCGATCAATGGGGCATTTGCGTTCCGCAACCCGCCTCATTGCTGGTCAAGGTGGTCGCCGACCGCATGAAGCGCGACGCCATGAAGAACATCGGCTATATCGGCTTCTCCGACGCTTGGGGCGACCTCGTCTACAACGGCGCCAAGGCCGTCGAAGCCGAGGACGGCATCAAGGTGCTGACCAACGAACGCTACGCGCGCGTCGATACGTCGGTCACCGGACAAATCCTCAAAGTTCTCGCGGTGCGTCCGGATGCCGTGCTGATCGGCGGATCGGGCACGCAGGGCGCGCTGCCGCTGCTCGCGCTCGGCGAGCGTGGCTTCAAGGGCAAGACCTACGGCACGGTCGCGCTGGTCAATCCCGATTTCGTGCGCGTCGGCGGCAAGGCCGCGGAGGGCATTCAGGTCTCCGCCGGTCCGGTCATCGTGGCCGAGCAGCTTCCCGACAGCCATTTCGCCAAGAAGCTCGCGCTTGATTTCCGCGCCGCCTTCCTGAAGGCCAACAATGTCCCGACCACGGACGGGTTCTCGGCCTATTCCTTCGACGCCTGGATGATCTTCACCACTGCCGCCGAGCGCGCGTTGAAGACCGCGAAACCCGGCACCGTCGAATTCCGCAAGGCGCTGCGCGACGAGATCCTCAACACCAAGGAGCTCTCGGGCGTGCACGCGGTCTACAACTTCAAGCCCGGCGCCTACCACGGCGTCGACGAGCGCGCGCTGGTGATCGTCCGTCTGATCAACGGCGCCTGGACCTACGAGCCCTGAGCGAGCCGAAGCGTAACACGGAAGGACGGCCGACGGCATGACGGCAGATATCGCAGCGATCCTTGCGATCGACGGAATAGCCACCGGGGCGGTCTACGCCCTGGTGGCGATCGGCACCGTGCTGATCTTCACCGTGACGCGGGTGATCTTCATTCCGTTCGGCGACATCGCGGCCTTCACGGCGCTGACGCTGGCGGCGCTCGACGCCAAGCAGCTTCCGGGAACGGTCGGGCTGGTCGTCGTGCTGGCGTGCATGGCCAGCGCGATGGAAGTCGTCTCGCTGGCGCGCGCCGGCGAACTTCGCGCGGTGCCAAAGGCCGTCCTCGGCTATCTCGTGCTGCCCTTGATCGTCGTCGGGATTGTCTGGCTGACGATGCGCTTCAATCCGCCGATGCCGGTCCGGATCGTGCTGGCGCTGCTCTTGATCATGCCGATCGCGCCGCTGCTGGACCGGATCGTGTTCCGCCCGATCGCGGACGCCTCGGTTCTGTTGTTGCTGACGGTCTCGGTCGCGCTGCACTTCGCGCTGGTCGGACTTGGCCTGCTGTTCTTCGGTCCCGAAGGCGTGCGGACCGAACCGCTGACGTCGATGGCGATCGAGATCGCCGGCGTGCACGTTTCCGGCCAGACGGTGCTGATCCTGGCCGCGGCGCTGGTGTTCAGCGGCCTGCTGTTTCTGTTCTTCGACTTCACGCTGGTCGGCAAGGCGCTGCGCGCGACCGCGCTCAACCGCACCGGCGCCCGGCTGATGGGAATCAGGCCGGCGCGCGCCGGCACCATCGCCTACCTGTTGGGATCGCTGATGGCCGGCGTCTCCGGCATCCTGATCGCGCCGGTCAACACCATCTTCTACGATTCCGGATTCCTGCTCGGCCTGAAAGCCTTTGTCGGCGCCATCATCGGCGGCCTGGCCAGCTATCCGGGCGCGGCGCTCGGCGCATTCGGCGTCGGCATTATCGAGAGCTTCGCTTCGTTCCAGAGCAGTACGTTAAAGGACGTCATCGTCTTCTCGCTGCTGATCCCCGTCCTGCTCTGGCGCTCGTTCGCCTCGCAGCATTCCGAAGAGGAAGTCGAGGAATGACCCTGCAGCAGATCCGTCTCATCATCGCCGCGGCGGTCGCCTGCCTCGTCGCGGCGCCCTTCGTGCTCAATCCGTTCAGCATCACCTTGCTGAACTACATCGGCATCTACTCGCTTGCGGCCATCGGGCTTGCGCTGTTGACCGGCGTCGGCGGCATCGTCTCGTTCGGCCAGGCGGCTTTCGTCGGCGTCGCGGCTTACTCAACCGCCTGGGTCACGGCGGTGAACGGCTATTCGCCCTGGCTCGGCCTGGTACTGGCCGTGGTGCTTACCTGCAGCATCGCCGCCATCCTGGGCTTCGTGACGCTGCGCCTGGGCGGCCACTTCCTGTCGCTGAGCACGGTCGCCTGGGGACTGGCGATCGCGTTCCTGTTCGGCAACATCGATGGCCTCGGTCAACATAACGGCATCTCGGGCATTCCGCCGATTTCGATCGGCCCGTTCGCCCTGGTCGAGAGCCGGCAGATCTATTTCCTGATCTGGGCGATCGTCGTGGCGGTTCTTTTCGTCTGCTACAACCTGCTCAACTCCCGCATCGGCCGCGCCATGCGCGCGCTCCGCGGCGGCAATACGCTGGTCGAAAGCCTCGGCATCAGCGCATTCCAGATCAAGCTGGTGACGTTCGTGATCGCCGCGTTCCTCGGCGCGCTGTCCGGATGGCTCTATGCCCATCTCGGCCGTTTCGTCAGCCCCGGGCCGTTCGACGCCAGCATGGGCATCGAATATCTGATGATGGCGATGGTCGGCGGCTGCCGGCAGCATTTTGGGCGGCGTGGTGGGTGCGGCGATCGTCACGCTTCTGAAGAACTCCGTGCAGGACTACCTGCCGCTGATCGCCAAGGGCGCTTCCGGCCAGCTCGAGATCGTGGCGTTCTCGGCGCTGTTCATCCTGTTCCTGCAACGCGCCCGGCAGGGCATCGTCCCGTTCCTCTCCGGTTTTCTGCCGGAGCTGAAGCAGTCCCGTCCGCAAGCAGCGACCGCGTTGCCGCGCCGCGAGCAGCCGGCGCCTGGCACGCTGCTTCTCAAAGTGAGCGACGCGCAGCGGCGATTTGGCGGGCTCGTCGCCGTCAACAATGTCAGCTTCGAGGTCAGGTCCGGCGAAATTCTCGGGCTGATCGGGCCGAACGGCGCCGGCAAGACCACGATGTTCAATCTGCTCACGGGGGCGCTGCGCGCCAACAGCGGCGAGATCGCGTTCGCG
>CAWIZF010000057.1:0-11147 GCA_963840465.1 uncultured Alphaproteobacteria bacterium
ACATCATCCGCGCGGCCGATGTAACGGGAATTCGTCATCATCACCCAGTTACAGCCGATCGCCGTGCAGTTCAGCCTGCCGCAGCAGCAGATCGTGCGGGTCAACGCCGCCGCCGGCAAGGGCGCGCTGGCGGTGGACGTGTTCGGCAATGACGGCGTCACCGTCGTCGATACCGGGACGCTCAAGGGCATCGACAACCAGGTCGATCCGACCACGGGCACGCTGAAGCTGAAGGCCGAATTCCCCAATGCAAAATTCCAGCTCTGGCCCGGACAATTCGTCAATGTGCGGCTGAAGGTCGAAACGATCGAGAAGGCGATCGTGGTGCCGACCTCGGCGGTGCAGCGCGGGCCGGCCGGCACGTTCAGCTATGTGATCGGCCCCGACAATGTCGCGACCGCCAAGCCGGTCGTGGTGACGCAGCAGAACGAAAACGACGCCGTGATCGCAAGTGGCCTGTCGACCTCCGACCGCGTCGTGACCACGGGCTTTGCCAATCTGTCCGACGGCGCCAAGGTTCTGATCGGCACCGACGACCGGGCGCCAAGCGCCGATCTGGCGCCGCGCAAGCGCAGCCGCAGCCCCGATGCCAAGGGCGGTCAGCCCGGTGAAGGCCAAGGCAAGGAAGGTCAAGGCAAGGAAGGCCGTGGCAAGCGCGGCGAGGGCGATCAGAAGGGACCAACCGGATCCGCACCGGCAAATGGGCAGGCTGGCGGCGCCGCGAAGTGAGAACGCAACCATGAGCGTCTCCGAACCGTTCATCCGCCGGCCGATCGCGACCTCGCTGTTGGGGATCGCGCTGATGATCGGCGGCGCGCTCGGCTATTGGGCGTTACCCGTTTCGGCGCTGCCGCAGGTCGACTTCCCGACCGTGCAGGTGACGACGCAACTGCCGGGCGCCAGCCCCGATGTGATCGCATCGCTGATCACGGCGCCGCTGGAGCGCCAGCTCGGGCAGATTCCTTCGCTGTCGTCGATGCAGTCGACTTCTTCGTTCGGCGTCAGCCAGATCTCGCTGCAGTTCGACCTCAACCGCGACATCGATGGCGCCACCCAGGACGTGCAGGCCGCGATCAACGCCGCCGCCGGAATCCTGCCGAAAAACCTGCCGTATCCGCCGACCTACGCCAAGGTGAACCCGGCCGATGCGCCGGTCCTGACGCTGGCGTTGACGTCGGAGACGATTTCGCTGCGCGCCATGAGCGATATCGCCGATACGATCCTGGGCCAGCGGCTCAGCCAGATCTCCGGCGTCGGCCGCGTGGCCATCCTCGGCGGGCTCAAGCCCGCGGTGCGGGTGCAGGCCGATCTGGCGCGGCTCGCCGCCTACGGCATCTCGATGGAGGACCTGCGCAACGCCATCGCCGGCGCCAATGTGTCGGGGCCGAAGGGGTCGCTCGACGGCGCGCAGCAGGCCTACACCATCGCCGCCAACGACCAGATCGCGGTGGCGGAGGCCTACAAGCCGATCATCATCGCCTACCGCAACGGCTCGCCGGTCACGATCGGCGACGTCGCCATCATCATCGACGGCCTGGAGAACGATCGCACCGGCGGCTGGTATCAGGGCACGCCAGCCGTGATCATCGATATCCAGCGGCAACCCGGCGCCAATGTGATCGAGGTGGTCCGCCAGATCCGCGCGGAAATCCCCAAGGTGCAGCGCGCGATCCCGGCCGGCGTCAATCTCACGATCGTCTCCGATCGCACCGTCACCATTCGCGCCTCCGTCCGCGACGTCCAGTTCACGCTGATCCTGTCCGTGGTGCTGGTGACGCTGGTGGTGCTGCTGTTCCTGCGGTCGCTGCGCGCGACGCTGATCGCGGGCGTGGCGCTGCCGCTGTCGCTGATCACGAGCTTCGGGATCATGTATTTTTCGGGCTTCAGCCTCGACAATCTGTCGCTGATGGCGCTGACGATCGGAACCGGCTTCGTGGTCGACGACGCCATCGTGATGATCGAGAACATCGTCCGCCACATGGAAAACGGCGAGTTCGCGATGGAGGCGTCGCTGAAGGGCGCCAGCGAAATCGGCTTCACCGTGATTTCGCTGACGGTGTCGCTGATCGCGGTCTTCATCCCGTTGCTGTTCATGTCCGGGCTGGTCGGACGCATGTTCCGCGAATTCGCGCTCACGCTGACGATCGCGGTCGTGACCTCGGCGATCGTATCGCTGACGCTGACGCCGATGATGTGCTCGCGGCTGCTCAAGCATGTCGGCGAGGAGATGACGGTTCCGGGACTTGCCGCGGTCAGCCGGGGCATCGACCGCATGGTCGGGTTCTACCACCGTACGCTATTGTGGGTGCTGCAGCGCCAGCGCGCGACATTGGTGGTGACGTTCGCGACCATCGCCGCGACGCTTGTCTTGTATGTGATCGCGCCAAAGGGCTTCTTGCCGCTGCAGGACACCGCGTCGATCACGGCGGTGACCGAGGCCGGCCCCGACGTTTCCTTTGCCGAGATGCAAAGCCGGCAGGCGGCGGCGGCGGCCGCGATCCAGGCCGATCCCGACGTCGTCGGCGTGGTCTCCGTGATCGGGGCGGGCTCGGTCAACCCGACCACCAATGTCGGGCGCCTGGTGATGACGCTGCGGCCGCGCGGCGAACGACGCGACGACATTTCCATCGTGATCGACCGGCTGAAGCAACGCACCGCTGACATCCCCGGCATGACCATCTATTTCCAGCCGGTGCAGGACGTGCAGATTTCGACCCAGTCGAGCCGCTCGCAGTACCAGTATACGCTGACCGGCACCGATGCGACCCAGGTGACGCTGTGGTCCCAGAAGCTTATCGCGGAGATGCGCCGGGATCCGCTGTTCCGCGACGTCTCGTCGGAAGCGCAGGAGGGTGGCTTGCGCGCCGCGCTCGACATCAATCGGCAGCGCGCCGGCCAGCTCGGCGTCAGCCTTCAGTCGGTCAACGACACCCTCAACGACGCTTTTGCGCAGCGGCAGATTTCCACCATCTACGGCCAGGCCAACCAGTACCGCGTGGTGCTGGAGGCGATGCCGATGTACCAGCGCGATCCGTCGATCCTCTCGAAGCTTTATCTGCCGGGGGCCGCGAGCACGACCGCAGGTACGCCCGGCGCCCAGGTGCCGCTGTCGGCGGTCGCAACGCTGACCCGCACCACCGCACCGCTGGCGATCTCGCATCTGGCGCAGTTCCCTGCGGTGTCGCTCAGTTTCAACCTCGCGCCCGGTGAGGCGCTGGGCGACGCGGTCGATGCGGTCAAGGCGATCGAGACGCGGATCAGCATGCCCGGCAGCATTGTCGGCGTCTATTCGGGCGATGCGGCCGAATTCGCGAAGTCGCTGGCCGGCCAGCCCTGGCTCATTCTGGCGGCGATCGTCACCATCTACATCGTGCTTGGCGTGCTCTACGAGAGCTACATCCACCCGATCACCATTCTCTCGACGCTGCCGTCCGCCGGCGTCGGCGCCATTCTGGCGCTGATGCTGTTCGGGCAGGACCTCTCGGTCATCGGCCTGATCGGCATCATTCTGCTGATGGGCATCGTCAAGAAGAACGCGATCATGATGATCGATTTCGCGCTCGAGGCCGAGCGGCATCAGGGCATGTCGCCGGACGAAGCCATCGTGCAGGCCTGCCTGTTGCGCTTCCGCCCCATCATGATGACGACGCTGGCCGCGCTGTTCGGCGCACTGCCGCTGGCGATCGAGAGCGGCACCGGCGCCGAACTGCGCTTTCCGCTCGGCATCTCCATCATCGGCGGCTTGCTGCTGAGCCAGTTGCTGACGCTCTATACGACGCCGGTGATCTATCTGGCGCTCGACCGGCTCAATCGAAAAATCGAAAAAGCGGTGCCGGACCCCGGGCCTCCGGGGCCGACCGTGGCCGGCGCCACCGAGGGGATGCAATAAATGGCATCGATCTCGGAGCCCTTTATCCGCCGACCGGTTGGCACCACGCTGCTGGCGATCGGGCTCTTTCTGGTCGGCATCGTCGCTTACGTGTTCCTGCCGGTCTCGTCGGTGCCCAACGTCGATTTTCCGATGATCCGGGTTTCGGCGACGCGTCCGGGCGCGGACCCTTCGGTGATGGCGGCCACCGTTGCGGCGCCCCTGGAGCGGCGGCTCGGCCAGATCGCCGGCATTGACCAGATCACCTCGACCAGCTCGCTGGGCTCGACCAGCATTCAGCTGCAATTCTCGATCGGCCGCGATATCGACCGCGCGGCGCGCGACGTGCAGGCCGCGATCAACGCCTCGCTGGCGGACCTGCCGAGCGACCTGCCGTCGCTGCCGCGTTTCCGGAAGGCCAACCCGTCCGCGGCACCGGTGTTCGTGCTGGCGCTGACCTCGAAGACGCTGACGACGAGCGCGATGTACGACGTCGCCGATACCGTGATCGCGCAACGCATCTCGCAGGTGCCGGGTGTCGGCGAGGTCACCGTCTCCGGCGCCGATCAGCCGGCGGTGCGGATCGCGCTCAACCCGGTGGCGCTGTCGAACGCCGGGATTGCCACCGACGACGTGCGGCTCGCTATCGTCAACGCCAATCCGCTGGGGCCGGTCGGCATCTTCAACAGCGGCCGCCAGAGCGAGACGATCTCGACCAACAAGCAGATGCGCACCGCGGCCGAGTTTCGCGACATCATCGTCAAGAGTTCGGGCGGCAATTTCGTCCGCCTCGCCGACGTCGCCGATGTCGAGGATTCCGTCCGCAACAGCCGCTCGATCGCCTGGTTCAACAAGCAGCCCGCGGTGCTGATCCAGATCACCAAGCAGGGCGACGCCAATGTGATCGACACCGTCGACCGGGTGAGGGCGCTGATCCCGGAACTGAAGCAATGGCTGCCGGGCGGCGTCGAGATTTCGACGCTGGTCGACCGCACCGGCACCATCCGCGCCAGCGTGCTCGACATGCAGTACACGCTGCTGGCGACCGCCTTCCTGGTCATGGTGGTGGTGTTCGTGTTCCTGCGGCGGCTGACGCCGACTATCGCGGCCGGCGTCTCGGTGCCGCTGGCGCTGGCCGGCACCTGCGCCGGGATGTGGCTCGCCGGCTTCTCGATCGACAATCTGTCGCTGATGGCGCTGGCGATCTCGGTCGGCTTCGTGGTCGACGACGCCATCGTCATGATCGAGAACATGTACCGCAACCTCGAGCAGGGTATGGCGCCGTACCCGGCCGCGCTCGAGGGCGCCAAACAGATCGGCTTTACCGTGCTGTCGATCAGCCTGTCCCTGATCGCGGCGTTCACGCCGCTGATCTTCATGGACGGCATCGTCGGCCGGCTGTTGCGCGAGTTTTCGCTGACGCTGACCTTTGCCATCGTGGTGTCGACCGTGGTCTCGCTCACGATCACGCCGATGATCTGCGCGCACTACATCAAGGAAGCGACCTCGGACCATGCGACATGGTTCGATCGGCTGGTCGAGGGCTCGCTGTCGCGCATCGTCGCCTTTTACACCTGGACGCTGCGGGCGGTGCTCGGCTTCCCGTTCCTGACCCTGCTCGTGTTCTTTGCCACCATCGCGCTGACGGTGGTGCTGTATATCAAAACGCCGAAGGGTTATTTCCCGACCGACGACAGCGGGTTCGTGATCGGCGCGACGCGCGCATCCCCCGACACCTCGTTCCAGGCGATGCTGGGACTGCAGCAACAACTCGCCGACATCGTCATGGCCGATCCGGCGGTGGCCAGCATCGGCTCCTCGCTCGGCGGCACCGGCGGCCCGGGCGGCGGCGGCTCCAACCGCGGCATCATGTTCATCAGCCTGAAGCCGCCGGAGGAGCGGGCGGGCATGTCGACCGCGCAGGTGATCGATCGGCTGCGGCGGAATCTCTACCGGGTCGCCGGCATCCGCCTGTTCATGTTCGCGGCACAGGACATCCGCGCCGGCGGACGGCAGAGCGATTCCGACTATCAGTATACGCTGTCGAGCACCGACCTCGATCTGTTGCAGAAATGGGCGCCGCTGGTCGCCAAGCGCATGGAGACGGTGGAGGGCATTACCGACATCTCCAGCGACCGTGACCCCGGGGGCTTGCAATTGTCGCTGGTGATCGACCGCAAGACCGCATCGAGCCTCGGCGTTCGCGTCCAGGATATCGACAACGCCCTGAACAACGCGTTCGCGCAGCGGCAGATCTCGATCGTCTATACCCAGCGCAACCAGTACATGGTGGTGCTGGAAATCGACCCGAAATTCCAGGCCGATCCGTCCAACCTGGAGCGCATCTTCGTCGCCGGCGCCGGCGATGCCCAGGTGCCGCTATCGGCCGTGGTGCGCTACCAGCGCGGCCTGTCGCCGCTCGCGGTCTATCCACTCGCAATCGTTTCCCTCGACGACGGTCTCGTTCAATCTGCTGCCCGGCGTCCCGCTGGAGGTCGCAACCTCGAACATCCAGCGCGCGGTCGAGGAACTGCACATGCCGGAAGGCATCCGCGGCAGTTTTGACGGCAATGCCGGCGATTTCAACAAGACCAGCGGACGGCAGCCGCTGCTGATCCTGGGCGCGCTGGTGGCGATGTATATCGTGCTCGGCGTGCTCTATGAGAGCCTGGCGCATCCGCTCACGATCATCTCGACGCTGCCGTCGGCAGGACTCGGCGCGCTGCTGGCGCTGCAGGTCACCGACACGCCGCTGACCGTGATCGCCTTTGTCGGCATCATCCTGTTGATCGGCATCGTCAAGAAGAACGGCATCATGATGGTCGATTTCGCGCTCGATGCCGAACGCAACCGCGGCCTGTCGTCGGCGGATGCGATCTTCGAGGCGTGCCGCGCCCGCTTCCGGCCGATCCTGATGACGACGATGGCGGCCTTGTTTGCCGGCATCCCGCTGGTGATTGCCACCGGCCCCGGCACCGAACTGCGCCGGCCGCTCGGCATCACCATCATCGGCGGCTTGTTCGTTTCGCAGATCCTGACGCTGTACACGACGCCGGTGATCTATCTCCTGATCGACCGGCTGCGGCAGCGCTGGCGGCCAGCCCCGCTTCCAGCGCCCGCCGAATAGAGCGTTTTCGAGCGAAGTGGACTCCGGTTCGCGTGAAGAAAACGCGTCAAAACAAGAGGCTGGAGCCCCGTTCTGATCAGAACGGGGCTCCAGTTGAATTACTGGCCACGAAGCGTATAGCGGGCGGATGTCAGAACAAGCCAATCCCAAGTCCGGCCCCGCCGAAGAGGTGGTCCCGGACTGTCCGCATTGCGGCAAGCCGCTGCCGCTCTGCATCTGCGACAGCGTCACGCCGATCAAAAGCAAGGTATCGCTGCTGATCCTGCAGCACCCGCAGGAGCAGGACAGGGCGCTCGGCACCGCGCGGCTGACGGCCATGCATTTCAAGGATGCGGTCGTCAAGATCGGCCTGTCCTGGCCAAGCCTGTCCAAGGCGCTGGGACGGAAAGTCGATGATCCCTCGCGCTGGGCGGTGCTGTATCTCGGCTCGGCCAAGGTCGCCGATCTCGAAACCGATGCCGAGATCGTCGCGATCAACCGCAAGGGCGAGGTCGAGCCGCACCAGCGCGCCATCCTCTCCGACATCGAAGGCATCGTGCTGCTCGACGGAACCTGGAGCCAGGCCAAGGCGCTGTGGTGGCGCAACGCGTGGATGCTGAAGTGCCAGCGGGTCATTTTGGGTCCAAAGCGGCCTTCGCGCTACGGCAAGCTCCGCAAGGAGCCGCGCGGCGACGGTCTCTCCACCATCGAGGCCGCGGGCCTGCTGCTGGCCAGCCTCGAAAAGCGGCCGGATATCGCCGAAACGCTCAACGCAAGCTTTGACCGCATGCTGGCACGCTATCGGGAAGTGCAGGCGGAAATGCCGGAACTCGCGCCCAAGCCGAAGAAACGGGATTACCGGCGGCGCAAGCGGGGCTGACTCTGGGCTTTCGCTCAAACGGGACGTCGACGGTGTTCGCTCGCCTGGTCCAGTGGCCAGCGTTGCCCTGTTACCGGCCATGGACCCGCCGCCAATAAGCCGGTTCCAATGTCTGAATCCCGACATAGCGAGCTGTGGACAATTATGACTTCCCCCTTGACGGTGCTAAGTTCCTAATTCTTCGCGTAACAATTTGGAGCAAAGTCGATGACTTTAAGCACTGAAATTCTCACGCGCTCTCCATTGCTCGACGCTGATGAGATCGAAGGCGAAATCGGCAACATCATTCTCAGCACGCGGCGCGGCTCCGTCATCCGCACCGTGCCACCTGGTAACGATCATCCGTTGCCGGGTGGCCCGATGCCCGATTACGTCGAGCACAAGGAAGGCGTCAATCAAGTCGGCAAACTCTCGGCTGAGGCCGTGATACGCGAATACGACGCAGCCGTGAAAGAGATCGAGGCGCTCGGTGTCGAACTGACCGATGCCGCCAAGAAATGTGAGGCGATGGTTGCCGGCGTGCACGCCATGGTGAACGAGATCAGGGAGTTGGCGGCGAACTATCGCGAGGAAGGCAAACGCTACTTCTTGCAGATCGAGGATTGCTCCCTGATGACATCCGAAGTCCGCACTGTTTGCGAGACGCTCAAAAAGCGAATTGCAGCAGGTAGAAGTCTCCCCGCCTGATGTTCCGGCTGTGGCCGATCCTGCTGATGGCCGCACCGTTCGTCGTCGCGGCCATCAGCTGGGTCTTCTAAGCCGCACCAGGAAAAGGTCGCGGTCCGGGTAGCGCAAGCCGCGCCGGTTGCTCCATTCTTTCGCCCGCACTATGGGGGCGGATGCGAGCGAAGCAGCGGGATGGAATTGGTTGCGCATTCGTGGCGGCGGGCCGTGTGACGCGCCAAAGATTTCCTTGGCCATATTGTGGACGCATGACCTACGTCGGCATCATGCTGACAATCTTAGGGATCATGTTGATCACGATCCTTATTCCGCCCCGTCAGCTCATCGCGCCAATCAGGACACTGCTCCAGAACGGTACGGTACACGAAGTGACGAGTCCCTTTGCTTCCGCAGTCGTTGCACTTGCGACAAGCGGCGGAAATGTCTAAGGCATTCGGCGTGGGGCCACGTGGCGGAGTGGTTACGCAACGGTCTGCAAAACCGTGTACACCAGTTCAATTCTGGTCGTGGCCTCCATTTCAACCAGCTGAAATTGCTAGTAAATTTTCAACACCCGGTCTGACCGACCCAGGACCGCTGCCGCGCCATCGACGCGTCGGACGGGGTTCTTGTGCACATCTGGAGATTGCCCACGTTTCGGCAGGTACTGGCTGCGCGGAGTTGTGACGCAGTCCGCAACCCCCGATCGCATTTTGCTGTACCGTTGTGGTTTTCCAACGCGTGGTTCGGAGAAACGCCGTGGGCTTCGAAACGATTGCCGGCACTGACGTTCAATACGGCCTTGACGTTGTCCGAGCCGATCTTCGCCGATGAGAAACGGCACCTCCGTGTGCTTCACGAAATTGCCGCCGCATCGATACAATCAATGCCTTGCACTGATTATGCGAGAGGTCTCGGCCGCGATCAGCAGGCGGCGTACCAGCCCTCGGGAAACGGCACCAGCGGCCAAGGGGTCCCGTTGTCGTTGGCGGCACGCGGCGACGGATTGCGGCGCTGGGTCTGGACCATGAAATCATCCTCCGGGACTGGCGCGATGGCCGTTTGGACGGCTTCCAGCAGCAAATCGTATTCAACTTCGCTCATCGCGCTCTCCGGGGTTCCAGAGGCGATGGTCGCAAAACGACTTTGTTTCCAGATTGAACGGATTGCTCGAATTTTAACAATTCGGCCGCCGTCGGCAAAGCTGGTTACTAAAGTATTGAGTTCCCCAAGCGGGAACATTAGCCCCGCGCCCGCGGGGCCAAGTGTGAGAAAAATCACATTTTGCAAAATTTAGTTCGCGTATTCGCCGGGATGACGCCTGCCTTTTCAAGGCGGGCATGGTCCAGGGAGACGCGGTCATGACGGCAAAGTTTGCGCGAAGTGCGGCACGTCTGTTTCGTTACCGCCGGGTTTCAACGCTCGGCTTCCTGCTCACGCTGATGGCGAGCGGTTCGGCCGGCGCCCAGCAAGGCACCCCCGAACAGCGCCGGGCCTGCACGCCCGACGTCTACCGTCTCTGCGCCGGCGAGATCCCGAACGTCCGGGCGATTACAGCATGCCTGCGCCGGCAGAAGTCGAGCTTGAGTTCGGCTTGCGCGGCGGTGTTCCCGCAGCAGTAAGTCTCGAGCGCTTTGTTATAACCCCAGCGGCGCGATTCATGCGCGCAGCGTCCTGCATGATCGCGGGGCGGCGGTCGCAGCGATCAAATTCAAATAGCTTATTATTTGAGTAATGAAGTGCGGCAATTTGCAGAATTAAATATCGATCCGGATCGCAGGGTCGTGTTCGCCTAAAAAGATATGCTGCGCGGCTGCGGGGAGGCGGTCGATCCGGATCTGCGGCCCGGAAAATGCGTGGCTCTTCGGATCCGGCGGACGCATTATGCCGCGCTGGTCGAGATTTAATCTGGCGTGTGGGCGGACATAATAGCCGTAACTGGCTCCCCGGGCTGGATTCGAACCAGCGACCATTCGATTAACAGTCACATTCCGACCATTTTCATAAGCCACTGACGCCCACACGTTTTTCGTGTTGGCAGCCGAATCCCATTGTTTTTTCGTGGATTTCTGCGGGACCACATTACATTTCGTTGCATCCCGCCATATCTCGGGCACCATTCAACGTGCCCACACAGTGCCCACACAACAGCCCACAGGAGAATGCCATTGCAGACGATCAACGAGAAAGTTGTGGCGGCCCTGCCGGTTCCGGCGACAGGGAACAAGGTGCATTTCTTCAGTGGCGCGACCCTTCAGGGACGGAAAGCCCCGTCCGGGTTCGGCGTCAGGGTCACGGCGAGCGGAACCAAGGCCTTCTCTTTTCCACCGGAATGATGGCCGGAAGTACCTTGAGACGCTGGGCCGCTGGGATGAGAACGCCGGGGGCGGAACCCTGACGGTACGGGAGGCCATCGTCCGGGCTGATCGGCTCGCCAAGGACATCAATGCAGGGCGGCGGGCGGACCCGCGCCCAGCCCGCACGCGAGGTCTACAGGACCGGGACAAGCCCGCCAAAATGGATGTGGGCGGCCTGATCGACACGTTTATTAAGCGCTATGCCGAGGGCAGGCTCCGCAGCGCGGAGATGATCAAGAGCCAGCTTGACCGCCTCGTGAAGCCCCGGATTGG
>CAWIZF010000058.1:0-290764 GCA_963840465.1 uncultured Alphaproteobacteria bacterium
TACTAGGCGGTTCTCGGCCCGATCGGGGGCCCCGGATTTCGAACCTTTGGAAGATCAGCGGCGACCTAGTGATCGGGCGCGGCATAACCGCGCGTACTTCATTTATTTTTAAGAGCCGACGATGCGATCATTTGTTTCGCGATTTGCCGCGAGCGCGGCCTTTGCCATTGCAGTCCTGACTTCCTTCGGCGCCGCGGCTCAGCCGGCGGCCGAACCTCCGGTCACCTGCGCGGCGCTTTCGGCCGCCGAACCCGCGAAGGTGATCGAGGCTTGTACCGCGCTGATCGACAATCCGGCGACGCCGGACGGCGACCGGCTCGACGCCACGATCACCCGCGCCGCCGCGTTGCATAACAGCGGCCAGACCGCCAAGGCCCTGGCCGAAATCGATACCGTCGTGGCCAGGGATCCCAACCGGGCCCGCGCCTTCCGCGCCCGCGGTGAAATCCTTCGCCAGACCGGCAAAATGGAGGCTGCATTCGAGGCGTTGAATCAGGCGATCCGGCTCGAGCCTGACAATGCCAACGGATACGCCAACCGCGGCAACGCCCTCAACAACGCCCAAAAATACGAGCGTGCCATCGAGGATTACAACGAGGCGCTGCGGCTGCAGCCCGATCTCGCGCAGGTCCTTTCGGATCGCGGCGCCGCCTGGTATTTCAAGGGCGAGTATCAGAAGGCGATCGCCGATTACGACGAAGCGCTGCGTCTCGAACCGCACCGCGCGCGCACCTATAGCAACCGTTCCGCGGCTTACCGCAAGCTGGGCCGTACGGAAAAAGCGATCGAGGATGTTACCGCGGCGATCCGGATCGATCCGACGCAGCCGGAATTCTTCGACAATCGCGGCCTCGACCTCGCCGGCAATGGCGATTATGCCCGCGCGATTGCCGACTATGATGAGGCGATCAAGATCCGCCCCGAGCCGAAATTCCTGACTAACCGTGGCGACGCCTATCAGGCGAAGAAGGATTACGATCTTGCCATCGCGGACTACGACGCGGCGCTGACGCTCGATCCGAAATTCCAGCGCGCCTGGAACAACCGCGGCGCGGCCTGGGTCAAGAAGGGCGACCGCGGCCGCGCGCTGCAGGATTATGCGCAAGCCGTCCGTCTCAACCCTTCCGACAGCACCGCCGCCGCCAATCACAAGGACGTGGCGCAGGAAATCGAACGGCTGGGTTCGCTCGGCTATCAGAAGAATCTGCCGAGCTTCAATTGCGCCACCGCGAAACGCCAGGTCGAAAAGGCGATCTGCGCCGATCCGGGCCTCGCCCAGCTCGACCGCAACATCAACGACGTGTTCCTGCGGGTGGTCGCGAGTGCGGAATCCGATAGCCATCGCGCGGCGCTGGCGCTGACCCGGCAGCAGCGCGCCTTCATCGAAAAGCGCAACGCCTCGTTCGGCAAGCGCGGTTATGACCTCCGTCAGGCGATGGAGGACCGGCTGGAGAAGCTCAATACGATCGCCCGGCAGTGAGGTTTGGCGGAACGGCAACTCTGTTCCGGCTTGATCTGGCGCAACTTCCCGTGACAATGCCTGGAATAAATGCTTGCCCAGCCGGCCGTCATGGCCGGGCTCGTCCCGGCCATCCACGCCTTACTTTCCTTGAAGAGAGGACGTGGATGGCCGTGACAAGCCCGGGCATGACGTCAACGGGCGATCGACCGGGAGTTGCGCCATGAACATTCAAAACAACAGCAGGTATCACGAGGTCCACGCGCGCTCGCTGGCCGACCCCGAGGGATTCTGGGCCGAGGCGGCGCGCGAGATCGACTGGATCGAGCCGGCCAAGAAGATCTTCGATCCCGCGATGGGCGCGTATGGCCGCTGGTTCGCCGGCGCCGTCGTCAACACCTGCTACAACGCGCTCGACCGCCATGTCGCGAACGGCCGCGCCGACCAGGTGGCGCTGATCCACGATTCGCCGCTCACCAACTCGATCTCGAAATTCACCTATGCCGAGATGCTCAAGGAGGTGCAGACGCTCGCCGCCGTGATGGCCGATTTCGGCGTCGCCAAGGGCGACCGCGTCATCCTCTATATGCCGCTGGTGCCGGAAGCGGTGTTTGCGATGCTGGCCTGCGCACGGATCGGCGCGGTGCATTCGGTGGTGTTCGGCGGTTTTGCCGCGAAAGAACTCGCGACCCGCATCGAGGACGCCAAGCCGAAACTGATTTTTTCGGCGAGCTGCGGCATCGAGCCCGGCCGCATCGTGCAGTACAAGCCGCTGCTTGACGAGGCGATCAGGCTTTCCAGCGTCAAGCCCGAAAACTGCATCATCCTGGAGCGGCCGCAACAGACTTGCGAACTCACGGCCGGCCGCGATCACGATTGGGCAACGCTCCGCAGCGCCGCGCTCGCAAGCCGGCAAGGCCGCGCCGTGCACGCCGGTGCTGGCGACCGATCCGCTCTACATTCTCTACACGTCCGGCACCACAGGAATTCCCAAGGGTGTCGTGCGCGATAATGGCGGGCATCTGGTCGCGCTGAAATGGTCGATGTTCAACCTCTACGGCGTCAAGCCCGGCGAGGTCTGGTGGTGCGGCTCCGACATCGGCTGGGTGGTCGGCCACAGCTACATCGTCTATGGGCCGCTGATTCATGGCGCCACCTCGATCATGTATGAGGGCAAGCCGGTCGGCACGCCGGATGCCGGCGCGTTCTGGCGGGTGATCTCCGAGCACAAGGCGGTCGCCCTGTTCACCGCGCCGACCGCTTTCCGCGCCATCCGCAAGGAAGATCCGGACGGCGAGTTCATCCGCAAATACGATCTGTCGAAATTGCGCACGCTGTTCCTGGCCGGCGAGCGCGCCGATCCGCCGACGGTGGAGTGGGCGGAAGCGCAGTTGAAGGTGCCGGTGATCGATCACTGGTGGCAGACCGAAACCGGCTGGTGCATCGCGGGCAATCCGGTGGGGCTCGGCATGCTGCCGGTCAAGCACGGCTCGCCGACGGTGCCGATGCCGGGCTATCAGGTCGACGTGGTCGACGAGGCATCGAGGCCGGTGCCCGCGGGCACCATGGGCTCGATCGTGATCAAGCTGCCGATGCCGCCGGCCTGCCTGCCGACGCTGTGGCAGCAGGAAGAGCGCTTCAAGGAAGCCTACCTCAACGAATTCCCCGGCTACTACAAAACCTCGGACGCCGGCTACAAGGATGACGACGGCTATGTCTGGGTGATGGGCCGCACCGACGACATCATCAATGTCGCCGGCCACAGGCTTTCCACCGGCGGCATGGAGGAAATTCTGGCCTCGCACCCCGACGTCGCCGAATGCGCGGTGCTCGGCATCAAGGACGCGATCAAGGGCGAGGTGCCTTGCGGCTTCCTGGTGCTGAAAGCCGGCGTCACGCGCGCGCCGATCGAGATCGAAAAAGAGATCGTGGCGCTGGTACGCGACAAGCTCGGCCCCGTCGCGGCCTTCAAGCTCGCGATCACCGTCGGCCGCCTGCCGAAGACGCGCTCGGGAAAAATCCTGCGCGGCACCATCAAGAAGATCGCCGACGGCGAGAGCTGGAACATGCCGGCCACCATCGAGGACCCCAAGGTGCTCGACGAAATCGGCGACGCGCTGAAGGGCAGGGTGTAGGGGATCGGGGCGAGCCGATCGCTCGCCCCGGACATCCTCTGGCGCACGTGCAGCTAGCCCAGCAGTTCTTCGGTCACCTCCTCGGAGAACCGCTTTCGCATGCCGGCAATCAGTACCCGTTCGGGATCGTCAGGAATAGCGGTCGCGCCTGGCATGCCGTGATCGAGCAAAGCGCGCGCGCAGCCAACCCAGTCGCCGCCTTCGATCGGCTCGTTCAGGGATGCCCAGCCGAGAGTGCCGCAGGCGTTGTCGCCATGGCCATGCTCCTCTGTCCATTTCGCGCCGTGTTCGAGCAGGAAGCGCGTCAGGCCGGCGTCGCCGCGGAACACCGCGAGATTGAGCGCGGACGCATCCCAGTCGCCGCCGCGCACGGCGATCGGCCAGCCGAGTCGGACCATCAGCCTGACGACATTATCCGCGCCTGCTGCCGCCATGTCCGGCAACAAGCGCAATTGCGCCGTAGATAGCGCGGCCGGCAGATCGGGCCGCCGCGACGCCACCGCGCGCGCCGCGGCTTCGTCACCGCGCGCGCATGCGGCGACAAAGCGTTCGTCGTCGGAAATCTCGGGCGCATCGGTTCGCGCCAGCAGCAGGGCGGCAACCTCGGTAAGCCCGAACTGCAGCGCCAGCCGGTACGGGCTGAGGCCGTGCCGCGTGGGGCGCGATGGGTCGGCGCCCGCATCCAGCAGCGCCTTCGCGTGAAGCGGCCGGCGGCGGTAGATGGCCCACGCAAGCGGCGAACCCCAATCGGTCAGCGGCGCATTTCGCGCCGGCTCATTCGGATCGCCGCCTTGCGCCAGAAGCAAGTTCAGCGCGGTGTCGTCCTCGAGGTCGATCGCGCGATAGATCGCATTGCTTTCGGCGATACGCGCGCCGTGCTCCAGCAACAGGCGCGTGCACGCTGGATTCTCCAGCGAATGATAGAGCGATTCGCCGTCATTGGGATCCGCGCCGGCTTCGAGCAACAATCTGGTGAGCGCCGGGTCGTGGTTGCTGCCCGCCGCGCCGTAGAGCGTCGAGAGCGGATAGCTCTGATCGGGTTCGCTCAGCGATCCCGGCGGCCAGCGGCTGTGAATGTGCTGGTTGACGTCGGCGCCAGTCAGCGATCAGCAATGCCGCGCAGCGATGCAGCCGTTCGCGAAATTCCTCCACGCGCAGCAGGCTCGAATGCGCGACGGCGCAAAGTGGCGGCAATCGCAGCGGGCCGCCCGGCCGATTGACCCATGCCGGATCGGCCTGCGTCGCCTGCCGTAGCGCGCGTTCGTCGCCGATCGCGCAGGCGAGCCAAGGATCGCCCGCGATCAGGTCGGGATCATCGGCCAGAATCCGCAGCGCC
Organism: uncultured Alphaproteobacteria bacterium; assembly: GCA_963840465.1. GTDB lineage: Bacteria > Pseudomonadota > Alphaproteobacteria > Rhizobiales > Xanthobacteraceae > Bradyrhizobium. Next base: position 4,931 of record CAWIZF010000058.1, read on the forward strand.
ACGCGCGGATTTGCGCGGGCGGCTGTGCCGCTGACGTCGGCGGAATAAATCAACTGTAGCCCAGTGCAGGACGCGAACGGCACGCTCCTTCTGCGCCACCGCCTGCACCTCGACGTAACGCTTCAGGTCGGGCCAGGATGCAAAACCATGTTCGCGCGCGATGCATGATTGCGCATCGTGCAGGCGCAGTTGTTGCGCTGAAACGTCTTCATCGCTACGGCCAGCCGTTGCCGGCAGCGCGCTGCGAAACCGCGCCATCGCCGCCGCATCGCGGCTTCGATAGAGACGGATCAGTTGCTTGGCTTGCTTCTTCAGATGATCGAGATTCAATCGATCGGGGAGCGGATTCATCGGGACACCTCCGTGCATGACATCGCCGACGGCCCGCAATACCGGCTGCACAAAGGTTGTGGATGTCGCTCGAAAGCTGCAAGTGGGTTCAACCCTTCCCGCGGGCCCGGGAGCGGCTTGCACCGCATCCACTACAATATGGCGGGCGCTGGCGATGGTCAACGGGCCGGATCATGCACGATCCCAGGGCAGAAAAATCCCGGCCGCATGGCGAGCGGCCGGGATGTGCATTGCTAGGGACGTTCGATCAGTAGGCGCAGACGTTCACGGTGCGCAGGCGCATGCCGCGGCGGGTTTCGACCCAGCGCTGTTGCAGGCAGCCGTTGAAGCCGGTGTCGACATAGAGGCCGCCGATGCCGACGCCGACAGCGGGACCCCAGCCATAGCCCAAACCATGGCCCCAGTGGTGGCCGTGGTAAAAGCCGCCGGCCGAAGCGGGCGCTGCAGCGGCAAGGGTGAGCGAGGCGGCGGCGATCAGTCCGAGGGTGATCTTGCGAAACATTTTAAATATTCTCCAATTTGATTGGCGCGAGGCCGTTGTTGCGTCCCTGCCCGTCAGTCGGATCGAGGGCGCGTCGCGTTCATGTGCGCCGGGGAGAATCGTGTTTCAGGAATGTTTCGTGGCGCGAGGTCTGCGGATATCCTTGTCATCCTGGTAACCATGTTGCGCCGTCCGGTAGCGTGCGGCCATGGCCTGGGTGAGTTCGGCCATCCTGTCTCGCAATTCGGCCGGCGCCAGCACCTCCGCTTCCGCGCCGAGGCGCAGCAGCTCGGCCGCGGCATGCCACACCGTCTTTCCGATCGGCACTTCCGCGATCCGCCATCCATCGGCATCAGCGGTCTCCTCGATGCGGGTGCGTGTCTTCACGTAAGGCTGGCTCAGGGCGTTGAGTAGTTTGATGCCGAACGGCGACAACCGCACGGTGGCGGTGTTCGGATGCATCTCGGCTTCGAGCCGGATCGTCGCGGTTTGCCAATAGGCGGCGAGGTCGAAATCGGTGGGCCGGACGAAGCGCTCGTCCAGAACGCTGCAGTCGAGAACGCGCGCCACGCGATAGGTGCGCACGCTGCCGTCGATGTTTCCGGCGAGATACCAGTTGCCGCCCTTCAGCACGAGACCGAGCGGCGCGACGCGGCGGCGCTTTTCGGCCCGCCAGCTCTGGTAGCGGATTTCGATCGGGTTTTCGCGCAGCACTGCGCTCGCGATGGCGCGCAGATGCTTCGGCTGCTCGGCCTCGCCGAACCAGCTTGGCGCATCGAGATGAAAGCGTTCCTGCATCCGGCCGGCGTTCGGACGCAGGTTGGCCGGCAGTGCCGCCATCAGCTTGGTCTGCGCCGCCAGCATCGCGGGCTCGAGGCCTAGCGCGGCTGCGGGTCCCGGCAGTCCCGTCATGAACAGCGCCTCGGCCTCCGGCTGGGACAGTCCGTTCAGCCGCACGCGGTAGCCGTCGAGCAGCCGATAGCCGCCTTCCGCACCGCGATCGGCATAGACGGGAACGCCGGCGGCGGCGAGCGCATCGATGTCGCGATAGATGGTGCGCACCGAAACCTCGCAGGCGTCGGCGAGTTCGGGCGCGGTGACCTGTCCCCGCGCCTGCAGGGTGGTGAGGATAGAAAGCAGCCGGCTCGCGCGCATGATCCCTTAAACCATACCTGACACAGGATGTCAGGTATGGTCAGGCATACAGGGTCCATTGCCCGCGGAGTTCAAAGCAGCGGGTTCAAATGGAGACTGCCGATGACCAGCACGGACCGCATCACGCTTTATTATTCACCGCAGACCCGCGCGACGGGTGCGCGGGCGCTGCTGGAGGAACTCGGCGCTCCCTACGATCTCCATGTTCTCAACATGAAGGCGGGCGAGCAGCGCCAGCCGGCCTATCTCGCCATCAACCCGCTGGGCAAGGTGCCGGCGATTCGCCACGGCGAGGCGCTGGTGACCGAGCAGGTGGCGATTTACATCTATCTCGCCGACCTGTTTCCGGAAGCCGGGCTGACGCCCGCGCTCCACGATCCCAGCCGCGGACCTTATCTGCGCTGGATCACCTATTATGGCTCCTCCTTCGAACCGGCCCTGATCGATAAATTCATGAAACGCGAGCCGGCGCCGCCGACGCAATCCCCCTATTCCGATTACGACACCATGCTCGCTGCGTTAGAGACGCAGCTTTCCCGTGGGCCCTATCTGCTCGGAGAACGCATGACGGCAGCCGACATTCTCTGGGGCGTGGCGTTCAGCTGGACGATGATGTTTGGCCTCGTGCCGCGAAAGGACGTATTTACGGCCTATGCCGAGCGCATCACGTCGCGACCGGCCTTCCAGCGGATCACCGCCGCCGATGCCGAGATGGCGGCGCAGCACGCCGCGGCCTGCGGCGGGTGAGCGGCACCACGGATTCCCTGATGACAAAGACAGTTCACACGACCAACTGTTTCGACACCTTCATCCAGGTCGCGGAGGATTGCCCGGCGCGCACCGGCGAGGAGCCGCCGCCCCGCGCCGGCAATCCGACGGTCGCAGGCCTGCAATACGAGATGATTGCGAAAGCGCCCTACAAATACACATCGGACGACGTGATATTCGCGACCTCCGCCCACGGGCGGGAACTTGGAGCGAAGGCGACGAAAAAGGAAAGCAGTCTTGCCCGCGACGAATTCTTCTCCAAGGGGCAGGCGTGCATGAGGGCATCGGGGTTAGGCAAGCGTTTCGGCTGGGGCGTGCATGCCGATGCCGAGGGGCGCGTCGCGATCTATGCGGTCGACAGCAAGCGCTACCAGGCGCTTGCGCGAGATCCCGGTCTGAAGCAGGTCCGCGCGATGCGGACCAAGCGCGCCTGAGTCTTCTGAAGCTGGTCAGAATTTCGGTGGGCGCTTCTCGGCAAACGCCTTGATGCCTTCCTTGATCTCGTCGCTGCGCATGCTTTCGCGATGGCGGAGGTCGGCGGCTTCTTCGTCGAGTTTGCTGCGGGCGAATTCGTTGATGGCGCGCTTCATGCCGCGCATCGCCAGCGGGGCGTTGCCGGCCAGAATGTTGGCGAGCTTGTCCACTTCCTCATCCAGCATTTCCAGGGGCACCATGGCGGTGAGGTAGCCGATCCGCAGCATTTCCGGCGCGGTGATCTTTTGCGCCGTCAGGAACAGTTTCTTTGCGTTGTCGACGCCGAGCCGCGACACGTAGCGGCCGATGCCGCTCTTGTAATAGTGCAGGCCGAGCCGTGCCGCCGGCATGAACATTTCAGCCGTTTCGATCCCGATGCGGAAATCGCAGGCCAGCGCCAGGTCGGTCGAGCCGCCATAGACGCCGCCATTGAGCCGGCAGATCGTCGGTACGCCGAGGTTTTCCAGCCGGTCGACCACCGCTTCGAACGCCGATCCCGCGCTCGGTTGCGCGGTCGCGCTGGTGGCGCGGTCCGCCACCGAATTGAGATCGTAGCCGGCGCTGAAGGCGCGGCCGGTGCCGGTCAGCACCAGCACGCGGATGGCGGGATCGGCCTCGATCCGGTCGAACAGTTTGACGAGATCGACGAGATCTTCGCTCTGCAGCCGGTTCAGATGTTTCGGCCGGTTGAGGCGGATGGTGGCGCGCGCGCCGCTGATCTCGAGGATGGGCGCGCTTGCTGCCTCTGCTGTGTCGGGCATGCTGTTCTCCATTGTTCTTGCTTGTTTGATCTATTTGTTTTCTTGCGTGCGCCGCCGGGCCTCGGCATCGATGGTTTCGGCCAGATCGGGATGCCGCGCCATCAGTAGGCGAAAATCCACGAGATCGAGCACCAGCAGGCGCGTCACCTTGGTGGTCGTGACATTGGCGCCGCGCACATTGTTGCCGAGCAGGGCCATCTCGCCGAAGAACGCGCCTTCGCCAAGCGCCACTTTCTTGCCGGGCAAATCGACCTCGGCCTCGCCGGCGGCGATGAAATACATGCAGTCGCCCCGCTGGCCCTTGCGGATGATCATGGTGCGTGCCGGCAGATCCATGGTTCGCAGCATGTGGGTGACGTCGGCGATCGCGGCCGGGCCGAGGGTGGCGAAGAACGGCACCTTGCTGACGGTCTCCCACGTTTTCAGGAAATTGTCGCGGCGGGTCTCGGCGGCAAAGCCGGTCGCCAGAATGCCGGTCCAGAGCCCGAACACGCCGAGGCCGGAGATCATGACCAGCGCTCGCGACCATGCGGCCGAGCGGCGTGATCGGCACCACGTCGCCATAGCCGGTCGTGGTCAGCGTCACCACCGCCCACCACAGCGCCGCCGGCACGCTGCCGAAGGTTCCCGGCTGCACGTCGCGTTCCAGGAAATATTCCGCGACCGAGGCCAAAAACACCACCATCAGAAAGATCACGAGCACGCTGAGCAGCGGCCCCGATTCCAGCACCAGCACGCGGCGCAACTGCCGCAGCCCCGGGATGCCCGGAACGACCTTGAGCACCCAGAGGATGCCGAGCAGCCAAGCCGTCCTGGGCTCGATGCCCGAGAGCAGCGCGAGCGGAACCGCAAGAGCGCCGATCGCGTCGACGATCCCGCTGCCGGAAAACGCATAAAGCGATAGCCGCCCTTGCCCCGCCATATGGCGCAGCCGCACCAGCCACTCGAATACGAAATAGACGAGGCACGCCCACAGCACCGCGTCGACCCAATGCTGTGCCGCCTCGTAGGCGGGGGCCACGGTGAGCACCACCATCGCCGCGACGCCGGCCGCCACCGCGGCATAAGCCGCCTTGGTCATGTTGCGGCCGGCCGTCTTGGCGATGAACTGAGCCAGTGCCGAGAGAACGAGCCGCTTGGACATCGGATGAGGAGGGCCTGACGGGTGCAATGAAACCGGGATCACGGTCAAGCCGTAGCGTGACCAATGCCCGCAAGGTGCCTGCCTGCGGGGAGGTCGTCAACGACGGGCTTCACACCGCGCGGCGCGTTCTTGGGGCGCGGCTGGTCCGGCCCGCCAGGGCGCCGGATTGAGGCCGAATTTTACCCGGGAAGGGTGAGAAACCCGACAAATCGTCGTTCTTTCCTCGTATATCAAAATGGCCCCGCGGACATTACGATAGCGGGCACTGCAGCAGAATCGCGAAAACGCACACGTTTAAATATTGGTTGGCTTCCGATGGATACGTCTCATCTGGCAGAACACGCAGGAACCGCCGGCACGCTGTTCGCATCGATCTTCGTGGTCGCCACCACCACGATGCGGACCATGATCCCGCTGCGGGTCTTTGGAATTCTCGCGAACGTTATCCTGTTCGTGACCGCCGTTCCGACCCATAATTATCTGGTCATGGTGGTGCAATCGGTCATGCTGTTCGTCAACTCCTACCGTCTGCACCAGATGCTGCAGCTGGTGCGCGACGTGAAGAAATCCGTCAACAGCGACCTTTCGATGGAATGGCTGAAGCCGTTCATGACCGAGCGCCAATGCGCCGCCGGCGAGATACTGTTCTACAAGGACGAAAAAGCCGAGGACATGCTCTATATCGTCAGCGGCAGGTTCAAGCTGGTCGAGTTGGGCATCGTGCTGCCGGTCGGCGCCATCGTCGGCGAACTCGGCATGCTGTCGCCGTCGAACATGCGAACCCAGACGCTGGAGTGCGTGGAAGCCGGCCTCGTCCTGAGCGTCAGCTACACCAAGGTCGAGGAGCTCTACGTGCAGAATCCGGCTTTCGGCTTCTATTTCCTTCGGCTCTCCAGCGCGCGGCTGTTTCAGAACCTCGAGACGCTGCAGCAGCAACTGAATCAGCAAACGGCGTCCAATGCTGCGCCAAAGCCTGCATAGAGGCCGGAGCTCAGGGGAGTGGCAGACCGCGGTATCCTGTCGTCGTTGCGTTATCTGTTCGCCGATATCATCGGCGACGATGACGACACGCCGCCGTTCCTGCCCGAAGGGCTGCCGGAGCCGGTAATGTCGGTGGCGAGCGACGCCATCCATCTCCTCATCGACTATCAGGGCCCGAGCTACGCACACCTCTATGTCGACCGGCTGCGGCGGTTCATCGGCAAACAGGGCGTCGACGAAGCGATGCTGACCGACATCGCGCGGCTGATGGCGGTACGCATGAGCTATGAGGATCCGATCCGGATCGCGCAGCTCAAGCTCTTCGAACTTGAAGGCCCGCCCGGCACGTCGGCCGGATCCGTCGACGTCAAGAAATTCCGAATCGAGGAATTGATCGGCGCGCTTCCCGCTGTCGTCGGCGAATATCTGCTCGATGCACTCGATTGGGCAGGCTGGTTGAACAAGCGGGTCTCCATCCGCTTCAGCACGGCCAGCCGGTTAGGCATTCGCCGCCTCAAGATCGAGGCGGGGTTGCGGCGATGGCGGTTGCTTTCTGTCCGTTATGCCAAGGAGCGGGTCTGGGTCGAACGCTGGCTGCACATGATCGACCGCAGCCTGACCAAGCAGCCCCAGGCCGCACCCGCGATCGTGCAGACCGCGACCATGATCGAGGGGTATGGCGACGTCTATCGTCAGGGCCTGGCGGACTGGAATGCGATCATCGATGGCCTGGTCAAGCCGACCTTCGATGGCGTGCTGGCGCTGCCCGATCTCGGAAACGCGGTGACCGAGGCGCGCGCCGCCGCGCTGCCCGACCCGCGGCAGTCCGCGCTCAAGCGCAAGATCGCCGAGATCCGGGCGCGGGCGACTGCAAGCGCGTATGTGACCTGATCTCAAGCGCTCTGCGCGGTCTTCACGGCCACCACTTTGTCATCCTGGGACGGCGGGTGCCGCTTGAGATGTTCGCGGCGCAAGCCGATCTCGTCACGCACGAATTCATAGCCGAGCTTGAAAGTATCCAGCCCGTCGCTCGAAATGGTGCCGTCGCGCAATCCGATCACCACGCTGCGCAGGACAGCTTCCAGCTCGTCCTGCAATTCGTCGAGCGCATCGAGCGATTTGGCGTATTCCATGCGCTCGCCGATATCGAGAATGGCGGTCGCAAGCTGGCTGGCCTTCTCCGGCGCGACCCGCGTCACCTTGGTGTAGATCGCAACAAAGATCGAGCCGATGATGCTGAGCGCGGCCAGCCCGACATAGATCAACTCGCTGTAGCGCTCGATGAAGGACTTCGATTCGTCGTTGATGTATTCGGCGGCGCCCGGATGCGCCACGATGAAGGCGTCCTTGTCGGTTGCCGCCGGCTCGATCTTGGACGCGAAGCCGTCGGCCAGCGCGAGCTCGGTCTTGTTCTCGTAGATGATCCGGGCGAGGTCGGCGACGGTCGCGGTCGGAAGCTTGGACTGGGCGACCAGCAGCCATTCCAGCCCGATCGTGTCGAGGTCTTCCTCAGGGACCGCGGGCGAAGCGGACAGCATGCCGGTCGCCACCGTTTCCTCCGAAATGGCCGGATTTTTCCGGGCGATCGACTTTGCCGAATTGATCGCATTCAGGGCGAAGCCGCCGCGCCTGGCGAGTTGTTCGTAGCTCTTGTCTTTCACGATGTGCGAGGCATGCGCGACCTTGATCACGGCGCCGAAGCCCGCGGCGAACAGTCTGTCGAAGGTCGAGCCGGGCGGGGCCATCTGGATCCGGGCCGCCGCATCCGGGGTGTCCGGGAGTTCGAGAATATTGCGCACCAGGGCGACGCTGCTCTCGCTGTCGGCGATGACAGCGATTTTCTTCTTCTTCAGGTCCGCGACGGTCTTGATCTTCTTGCCGCCCGGGCTGATCAGCAGGAACAGGTCATGATCGAGAATGGCGAGCGCGCGGGCGCGAGGCGGAATCCTGGCGTCGGTGCGCAAAATCGCCAGGTTTGCCTCTTTGCGGTCGAACTGCGAGAGCGCCTTCGCATTGTCGCCGTTGGGCACGATCTTGAGCCGCAGCCGCGAGGAGTTGTTCTTCAGCACCGTCGCCAGCCGGGCCGCGAAGCGCGCTTCGGGGCCATTGGCCTCGCCGACGGCAAACACCAGCGTCTCGGAATTGCGCAGCCAGGTCCGGCCGCCCCACACCACGACGGCGGTCAGGACCAGGGTCAGGATGGAAAACAGCAGGATCTGGGTCCGATTGCTCTTGACGACCCGCGAACGGCGACGCGGCATTTCCGGATGCGGCGTTGGGGCTTCAGCGCTCATGGCTCGTACCCGAGGGTCAGGGACGCGTCGCCGCCGAGCAGGCCGCAGGCCGTCCAAGGGAATTCGTAAATGCCTAGAAAAGAACGATAATTTCGCCCGCCGGGCAATGATAGCCCGCTCCTATGGGATTGCAAAGCGCGCCCGCCGGTAACCTTACCCAAGCGGGAAGCGCTGTTCGCAGGTGCCGCAGTATCGCAGTTCCGCCACACCGCGCGATTTTCAGACTACCCACAGGTGCATTCCGGTGTAGGAGGTGTCATAAATAAAGGCAGCGTTCGAATAGTCCGGGTTTGAGAACAACATTGCGCTGACAGCCTAGGCCCCGGTTTTTTCGCCACCTCTCCAGTCCCAGCAAAGGGCGTCAGCTTTGTTGTTTCCTTCGATGTCGTCCTCGGTCCCGGTAGGTGCGCTGGTAGGATGGATGCTGCTTCTGACCGTGAAGCACGTCATTGCCGACTTCATGCTGCAAAATTCCTGGATGGCGATCGGCAAGGATCAAAAGACCGGCTGGGCCTTGCCGCTATTGGCGCATTGTTTGGTGCACCTCGCGGTATCGTTGGCGCTGATCCTGATCGTCGCACCGCGATTCTGGTTCGTCGCCTTCATCGACTTCGCCATTCACATCACGGTCGACCGTATCAAGGGGATCATCGCTTCCCGGCTCGGCGTGACGCTGGAGAACGAGCATCCGTGGTTCTGGACGCTGATCGGCGTCGATCAGGCGCTACACCATCTTACCGGTTTCGGCCTGTCGATCTTCATGGCGGCGAACTGATCCCGCGCGGCCGGCGGCATCGGCTGGCTTGTTTCAACTCCGCCCCCGTGTATGAAATCGCACATTCGTTGCGGCGCGAATCATGTTCGCGATTGCAATTCAGTCCTGGCTGGCAAGTCCCCCGGAACACTACTGGTGGTCGTGGTTAACCTTTCGTTAGAGTATTGCACTGCATCTTCCGCTCAGGGAGAACCCGCAATGTTTTCAAGCCGTGACGCATTCGAGAACGATTTCTGTCCGGTCCGCGACGAGTTGCTTGGCGAGATGTATCGCGCCAATGCGAACGGTCTGCCGCTTTTGGTGGACAGCGTCTCGTCCGAGGTCCGCGCCATGCTGGCGCTATTCTGCTATCGCCGCAGCCACCTTCACGCGCTGGCTGTTGCGATCGCGGCGAGTTGCACCGAACGTGAGCTGATCCAATTGGGCGGCCGGGTCGGTTCCACGCTCTATGCGCTGTCGCGCGAGCCGGCCGGGCGTTCCGTCTCGTCGGCATCCCACGGCGGCCGCAAGCCGATCACGCTTTCGACCAAGCCGCTCTCGACCTTCAAGCCGATCGAGGACGAGGTCGACGACGATGATTTTGCCGAAGCGGTGACGGCGTAGGCTGGTTCAGTGCGTAGCCCGGGTGAAGCGCAGCGAAACCCGGGAGTCTCTCGCAACCGGCTAGACCTGTCCCGGATTGCGCTTCGCTGCATCCGGGCTACGGCTCGGCGTTCGCAGGGACGACGGGAAGCACCGGCAATCCGTGCCGCTTTCGCGCCATCGCGCATTCGACATCGCCGGGCATGCAGGTGCGGCACACGTCGGGCCGCACCGCGTAGATCAGGCACGCCGTCGCCTCGCCGACCTTGCCTGACAGCGCCGAACAGCGGTCGCCGTCGCAGCGCATTCCCGACAGTCTTTCGTTGACGAATTTTTCCGGGATCAGGTCGAGCGCCGCATCGTCCTCGATCGTGAAACGCGGCCAGTTTTGCGAGTAGCTGCAGCAGGCGCCGCAGGCCTGGCAGGGGCTTTCATTATCGTCAGCGATTTGCGGCATGCCTGCGTTTAGCTCCAAATGACGGTCGCGGCCAGCCGTCATGTATCCCCTATGTATCCTTCGGCGCTTCCCAGACCAGGCTGCGCCGCCATTTCGCCCGCAGGATGTCGCGCCGCTCCGGATATTTTTCGTCGTGGTACTCGGCATCGACGACGCGGTCGGTGCGGAAACTGCGGAAATCCTTGCGCAGTTCGCACCATGCCGCGAGTATCCGCACCGCTTCGTGATAGCCGACCGCGATCGGCCAGATCGTGCGCTGGCTGTCGCGGCCGTGCTCGTCGCGATAGTTCAGCGTGATCTTCTTGCCCTCGTGGATTTGCGTTCGTGTCCGCACCATGTCGATACGGTCAGGCTCCCGGTTCCAGGCTCGCCGGGCGCGGCTGGCCGGCTCCAGCACGAACGGCCGCAGGCGCTCGGGCACGGTTTCGGCCACTTTCGCCATCAGGTCCTGGGCCGCGCGTGCCAGCGCCGGATCGGCATGGCCGACCACCCATTGCGCGCCGAGCACGCAGGCCTCGATCTCGTCAGGCGTGAGCATCAGCGGCGGCAGGTCGAATCCCTTTTCCAGGATGTAACCCACGCCGGCTTCACCGCGGATCGGCACCCGCTGTTCGATCAAGGTCGTTATATCGCGGTAGATGGTTCGCTTCGACGTCTCCAACTCGGCCGCAATCGCGTCCGCCGTCAGGGGTTTGCGGGTGCGCCGAAGCACCTGAATGATCTGGAACAGCCGGTCGGCCCGTCGCATGGCTCGTTCTCTTTTCTCAAAGCGCCTGCCCGATGCTGACAGCATGTTGGCAGCAGGGGGTGGGTATATCGGGACAACACCTCAAGTGAAGGGAATTTGTCCATGACGATTTTCAGTGAATTCGGCTTCCGGGGAAGCCGCGCACCTCTGGTGAATGCCCGGGGATTTGCGTTCGAACAGCTGGTTTCCATCCATTGCGTCACCACCGATCTGCGCTGGGCGATGGTTGAGCTGGCGTGGCGTTCATTCACAGCAATGTGTGCCTTTGCGCAAGGGCGGCTTGTCTCGTGGGCGCGCAAGGCCCCTACGCCGCGGTCCGAAGAGGGCCGCGGCCGGCCTTGCTGCTGCTGACACCATGGTGGCAGCAGGGGGGCGCTAAGCCTCGGGTACGTGTCAAGAGATCGGGAGACCAGTATGATTACCCTGTATGGCTTCGGCGCCGGTTTCGGCCTCCCGGAGATCAGCCCCTTTGTGACCAAAACCGAGGTCCAGCTGAAGATGGCCGGTCTTGCCTATCGCAAGGAGAAGTCCAAGCCGCCGGCCTCGCCGAAGGGGCAATTGCCCTACATCGTCGACGAGGCCGAGACGGTCGCCGATTCAACGTTCATTCGCGCGCATCTGGAAGCCAAATACGGTTTCGATTTCGACGCGCCGCTGAGCCTGCAGGCACGGGCGCAGGCCTGGGCCTTCGAACGGATGATCGAGCACCATGTGTATTGGGCGCTGGTCGGCGCGCGCTGGGTCGATGGCGACAATTTTGCCAAGGGGCCATCGCATTTCTTCGACGGCGCGCCGGCCCACCTGCGCGAGAAGATGCGCGAGGACGCGCAATTCCGCGTCGCCGAGAATTATTTGCTCAGCGGCCTCGGCCGCCACGCGCCCGAAGAGGATATCGATCTCGCCGTGCGCTCGTTGTTTGCGTTGTCGGTGCAGCTCGGCGACAAGCCCTTTCTGATGGGCGAAACCCCCTGCGGCATGGACGCCACCGCCTTCGGCGCGCTCGCCGGAATTTTGACGCCCTTTTTCGAATCCCCATTGCGGCGGCGGACGGAGCAGTTCGCAAACCTCACCGCCTATGTCGACCGGATGATGCTGCTGTATTATCCGGAATTCGCCTGGGCGCCGGTGCAGCAACAAGCTGCGTGATGGCTAACCGGCCGGGGCGGGCTGGCCCTGCAAGGCCGCGAGTTCCGCTTCGAGTTCGGCGATGCGGGCGTCGCGCACGGCCAGCGCCTGTGCGACATCGGCCGCGTCGAATTTTTGCGGGATGTGCTGCGGGCAATTGGTATCCCACGCCGAGATCTTGAACAGGATGACCTGTTCGGGCCGCGCCTTGTAGCCTTGCGGCATCAGCGATTTCGTCAGCGCGGGATCGTCCTCCACCACGCGCGCCTCGCCCCAGATCTTCACGCGGCGGCGATGCGCATAATCCATCACAAAAATATGCGCCTTCGGATTCTCCGACAGATTCCCTTGCGTGATGTACTGCCGGTTGCCGCTGTAATCGGCAAACGCGATGGTGTTCTTGTCGAGGATTTTGACAAAGCCCTTCGGTCCGCCGCGGTGCTGGATATAGGGCTGGCCGTCCGCGGCAGCCGTCGCGAGATAGAAGCTGCTGGTCTCAGCGAGGAAGCCGGCGAGATTTTCGTCGATCTCGGTGCGCCAGCCGCCGCGCTCCTCGACATGGGCATAGGCATCGCGCGAGCCCTTGCGGGTCTGGATCGCCTTCACCGCCGGGGTAAAGGCGACGTCGCTGGAATAGGTGTGAACGTCTGCCATTTGAGCCTCCTTGGATCTTCGGTTCGAGCGGTCGGGCGGCGCGCCGTAGCGGCGCGCCGCCCAGGCAATCATGCGGCACGGGCTGCGACCGCCGGGAAATCGATCGCGGTCTTCGCGACTTCGTTGACGTAATTGGTGAGCGTGTTCAGCGCGACATGCAGCACGATCTCGATCACCTGCGCATCATCGTAACCGGCATCCTTGACCGCCTTGATATCCGCATCCGAGACGTGTCCGCGGGCGTTGACGAGCTTGACGGCAAAGCCAACGGCCGCGCCGGCCTTGGCATCGGCCGAATGGCCGCCACGGTTGGCCGCGATCTCGGCGTCGGAAAGTTTTGTGAGATTCTTGCCGATATAGGAATGCGCCGACAGGCAGTAGTCGCAGCCATTGATCTCGGCCACGGCCAGCGCGATCCGCTCGCGGGTCGGAGCCTCAAGCGCCCCCTTGGCCAGAGCCCCGTTCAGCCCGAGATAGCCTTCCAGTGCGGCCGGGCTGTTGCCGACCAGCCGGAACAGGTTTGGCACCATACCGAGCTGCTTCTTCACTGCCTGGAGCAGGGGCTGGGAGGCGGCGGGGGAGGTTTCGATCGAAGCGGGGATAGGGAGGCGAGACATGACGTTGATCCTTTTCTGCGAGCGAGCACCCGCTCGCCGTGACCACAACATGCGCTCTGTCTTTTCATAGAACAATTATCGTAATTGACACTTCATAATTGCAATATATGAAATAATGCCATGGACCGGATCGACGCCATGCAGGCCTTTGTCGCTGTCGCGGATCTGCAGGGCTTTGCCCCTGCGGCACGCAAGCTGGGCCTGTCGCCTTCGGGCGTGACGCGGCTGATCGCAGGTCTGGAGGACAGGCTGGGTGCGCGGCTGCTGCAGCGGACCACACGGTCGGTGACCTTGACCGATGTCGGCTCGCGCTATCTGGAGCGCGCCCGCCGCATCCTTGCCGACGTGGAGGAAGCCGAAAGTTCGGCCGAGGGCGAGCGCACGCGGCCGGGTGGTCGGCTGGTGGTCTCGGCGCCCGTAGGGTTCGGCCGCCTGCACGTCAGTCCCGTAATGTCGGCCTATCTCAAACGCTATCCCGAGGTCAGTGCCGACCTGCGGCTGTCGGATAGCCTGATCAATCTGGTGGAAGAGGGTGTCGATCTGGCCGTGAGGATTGGTCACCTCCCGGATTCGACGCTGGTGGCGCGCCAGGTCGGCGAGATGCGCAGGATCGTGGTGGCTTCGAAGGCGTATCTGGCGGCGCGCGGCGTGCCGAAGGCGCCGGCTGAAATCTCGTCACATCAAACCATCCACTTCGGAGCCATGTCCACGTCGCCGGACTGGCGATTTGTCGAGGATGGCCGCGACATCCGCATCGCGAGCCTTCCGCGCTTCACCACCAACAGCGCCGACGCGGCAATCCAGCATGCCGAGCAGGGCGGTGGCCTGACATGGGTATTGGCCTATCAGGCGGCCGCCTCGCTGAAAGCCGGGCGGCTCCAGATCGTGCTTGCCAAATTCCAGCAGCCTCCGCTGCCGATCCACATCGTCTATCCGACCTCGCGACTGCTATCGGCGAAAGTACGCACCTTCATCGATCTGGTGACCGAGACCAGCGACTGGCATTTCGGTTAGGCGACCGGCTCCCGCTTCGGCACCACGCGAAACGTCGCGTTCGCCCGTGCGACCACCACGCCGTCGGCCTTGATCAGGCTTTGCGCGAAACAGATCGTCTTGCCGGTCTTGACGACGTCGCTCTCGACTGCGAGCCATTGCCCGACCTCCGCGGTGCCGACGAAATCGACCGCAAGTCCGATCGTCACCAGCGAGGACACCCCGCCCATGACGTGGGCGCAGGAGTGGCCCATGGCGTTGTCGGCAAGTGCTGCAATCAGCCCGCCGTGAATGAGCCCGCGGCCGTTGGTATGCGGTTTGGCAAGCCGGAGTCCAATGATCACAGCCTTTTCGGTGCGCTTGGAATACAGCGGCTCCCAGGGATCGGTGAGTGGACTGCGGCGGGTGTGGCGCTCGAAGCCTGCGGGAATGTCAGTGACGGTCATGTGCGGCTCGCGTGTTGATGATGTTTGTCATCATTGAACGCAACACGCCGTCCGAAGTCACCACCTACAAAGTTTTAAACGGGATTACGGCGGGTGTTTGAAATGGAATCACCGGACCAAGCCAAGCAGCGGGATGCCGTAGGGTGGGCAAAGCGAAGCGTGCCCACCAACTCTCAGCGTGCCCGGTGATAGATGGTGGGCACGTCGCTTCGCTCCTTTGCCCACCCTACAAGTTCAAAACGGCAGTCCCACATAATTCTCCGACAACGACGCCGAAGCCGCCTTCGAGTTGACGACGTAGTCCAGCTCGGCGAGCTGAATGCGCGCGCCGAATTCGCCCTCGTCGGGGAATTTGTGCAGCATCGAGGTCATCCACCAGGAGAAGCGCACCGCCTTCCAGACCCGCGCCAGCGCGCGTGCCGAATAGCCGTCGATGCCGGCCGAGGATTTCTCGTCGTAATATTCGCGGAACGCCTGCGAGAGATAATGCACGTCGCTGGCGGCGAGGTTCAGCCCCTTGGCGCCCGTCGGCGGCACGATGTGGGCGGCGTCGCCGGCCAAAAACATCCGCCCGAACCGCATCGGTTCGGCGACGAAGCTGCGCAGCGGCGCGATGCTCTTTTCGATCGAAGGGCCGGTGACGAGCTCGTCGGCGGCTTTCTGGTCGATCCGGCGCTTCAGTTCGTCCCAGAACCGCGCGTCCGGCCACTGCGCGATATCGTCGTCGAGCGGACACTGCACATAATAGCGGCTGCGCTTGGTCGAGCGCATGGTGCACAGCGCAAATCCGCGCGCGTGGTTGGAATAGATCAGCTCCGGGCTGACCGGCGGGGTCTCCGACAGGATGCCGAGCCAGCCGAACGGATAGATCCGCTCATAGGTCTGGATCGCCGACGGCTTTACGCTGGCGCGGCTGACGCCGTGGAAGCCGTCGCAGCCCGCGATGAAATCGCAGTCGATCTCGTGGCTGACGCCATCCTTGATATAGGTGACGCGCGGCTGGTCGGTATCGAAATCATGCGGCTGGACGTCGGTGGCCTGATACACGGTGGCAAGCCCGGCGGCCTTGCGGGCGTTCATCAGGTCGAGCGTCACCTCGGTCTGGCCGTAGATCATGACGGTCTTGCCGGTGGCGGCATGCATGTCGATGCGGTGGCGCGCGCCGCCGAACGCGAGTTCGACGCCATGGTGCACCAGCCCCTCGAGATGGGCGCGCGCGCCGGCGCCGGCCTCGTCGAGCAGCGCCACCGTGCCTTCCTCGAGCAGGCCGGCGCGGATGCGGCCGAGCACATATTCCGGCGTCTGGCGTTCGAGAATGACGTTATCGATGCCGTAAAGGTGCAATAGTTGCCCAAGCAACAATCCTGCCGGACCTGCGCCTATGATTGCTACTTTTGTCCTCAATCCCGGCTCCCTGATTGCTGTAGCCTGCAGGTCGGTCGCCTGCGGGCTTGCACCGATAATTATATCATATAACAGTCTTGGCAAAGCACGTCGGCGCAAAAACCGCGAAGCGCCATTCACCGCACTGCAAAAACGGTGCGGCGGGATGTCCGCCTTGAAAAAGCGGGCGAGCTAGATAACATGTTAAATAACGGGGCCGCGCAATAATGGCCTGTCATGCGAGGGGAGAGAATGTCCATGAGAAAAGCGTTATTGGCGCTGCTGCTTGCCGCCGGTGTAACGCCTGCGCTGGCGCAGGAAAAAACCTTCGAGCTGAAATTGTCGCACTGGGTGCCGGCCTCGCATCCGCTGCAGAAGGCGCTGGAGGAGTGGGGCGCGGCGGTCGAGAAGGACTCCGGCGGCACCATCAAGTCCAAGGTGTTTCCGGCCCAGCAACTCGGCAAGGCCTTCGACCATTACGACATGGCGCGCGACGGCATTGCCGACGTCACCTACGTCAACCCCGGCTATCAGCCCGGCCGTTTCCCGATCATCGGCGCCGGTGAATTGCCGTTCCTGATGTCGGATGCCAAGGGCGGCTCGATGGCGCTCGACGCCTGGTACCGCAAATATGCCGAGAAGGAGATGAAGGACGTCAAGTTCTGCCTCGCCTTCATCCATTCGCCGTCGTCGTTCCATTCGCGCACCAAGAAGATCGTCACGCCCGAAGACATCAAGGGCATGAAGATCCGCCCGGCCCACGCCACCATGGCCAATTTCGTCACCCAGCTCGGCGGCACCAACGTGCAGTCGTCGGCGCCTGAAGTCCGCGACATCATCGAGCGCGGCGTGGCCGACGCCGTCACCTTCCCGTGGGGATCGGTGGTGCTGTTCGGCATCGACAAGGTGACGAAGTACCACATGGACGCGCCGCTCTATGTCACGACCTTCGCCTTCGTGATGAACAAGGACAAATACAACCAGATGTCCGACAAGCAGAAGAAGGCAATCGACAATAACTGCAGCACGGAAGCCGCCGGGCGCGTCGGCGAACCCTGGGGCAAGTTCGAGGACGCCGGCGTCGACAAGATCAAGGCGGAGGCCGGTCACGAGGTCTACAAGATCACGCCCGAGCAGACCGCGGCGTGGAAGAAGGCGGCCGAGCCGCTGGTCAAGACCTGGGGCGAGGGCGTCAAGAAGAACGGCGGCGACCCGGACGCGGCGCTGGCCGAGCTCAAGGCCTCGCTGACCAAGTACAACGCGCTCGCGCAGTAGATACGTAACTGCCTGTGACGGCGGCAGGAATTTTTCTGCTGCCGTCTTTTCCCTTGCCATTGCCAGCCGTTCGGAGCGGACATGAATCGCGCGTGGATGGATCGTTTCATCGACACCATCGAATGGATCGCCGCCGGCTTCGTCGGCATCGTGGCGCTCAACATCTTCATCGGCGTCCTGCTGCGCAACACCCTCAACTATTCGATCCCGGATTCCTTCGACATCGGGCGCATGCTGCTCGGCATCCTGATCTTCTGGGGCATCGCCGCCACCAGCTACCGCGGCGGCCACATCACCGTCGACCTGATCTGGGCCAATGTCGGCCCGAAATACCAGCGCATGATCGACGTGTTCGCGACGCTGGTGCTGCTGTTCGTGGTGTCGGTGCAGACCTGGACGCTGTTCGACAAGGTGCGCACCACCTACAACGACAACGTGCTCACCTTCGACATGCACATGCCGACCTGGCCGTTCTTCGCCGTCGCCTGGGCCGGCGACGGCGCCGCCGTGCTCCTGATTGCGATCCGCACCTACCGGCTGATCTTCCATCCCGAAGATATCCATGATGCCAAAGTGAAGACGGTGGAGTAGGGCGCATGGGTACCGACGCCGTCGCCGTCCTTGGATTCGTCGCGCTGTTTGCGCTGATGCTGCTGCGCGTGCCCGTCGGCATGGCGATGGGCCTCGTCGGCGTTTGCGGCTTCGGATATCTGGTCGGCTTCGCGCCGGCGCTGAAGCTGGTCGGCCAGACCTCGATGCGCACGGTGACCGACTATACTTTCGGGGTGATCCCGATGTTCCTGCTGATGGGAACCTTCGTCAGCAATTCCGGCATGAGCCGCGAGCTGTTCCGCGCCGCCAACGGCTTTGTCGGCCATCTGCGCGGCGGGCTCGGCATCGCCACGGTCGCGGCCTGCGGCGGCTTTGCCGCGATCTGCGGCTCGTCGGTGGCGACGGCCGCCACCTTCTCGGCGGTCGCCTATCCGGAGATGCGCCGCTTCGGCTACCCGCAATCCTTTGCCACCGGCGTGATCGCGGCCGGCGGCACGCTGGGCGCCATGCTGCCGCCGTCCACCGTGCTTGCGGTCTACGGCATCATCACCGAGCAGGACATCGGCAAACTGTTCATCGCCGGCATCATTCCCGGCATCCTCGCGATGACCATGTACATGCTGACCATCGCGCTGATCGGCTGGTTTCGCCCGGACTTCCTGCCGAAGGGGCCGCAGACCACATGGCGCGAGCGTTTTGCCGGCCTGAAGAACATCTGGGCGCCGGTGCTGCTGTTCATCTTCGTGATCGGCGGGCTCTATGGCCTGCCGTTCCTGCCGCGCTTTACGCCGACCGAAGCCGGCGGCGTCGGCGCCACCGGTGCGTTCCTGATCGGCCTGCTCACCGGGCGGCTCGACAAGGAAAAAATCCTGGCCTCGCTGTTGCAGGCGACCCGCACGGCGGCAGCCGTCTTCACCGTGCTGATCGGTGCGCTGATCTTCGGCTACTTCCTGACGGTGACGCAGACCCCGCAGAAGGTCACGGAACTTCTCACCGGCCTCGGTCTCGGCCCCTACGGCATCCTCGCGCTGATCATGGTGATGTATCTGGTGCTGGGCTGCCTGATGGATGCGATGGCCATGATCATCCTCACCGTGCCGATCATCTTCCCGGTCATCACCCATCTCGGCTTCGATCCGATCTGGTTCGGCGTCATCATCGTCATGACGGTCGAACTCGGCCTGATCCATCCGCCGGTCGGCATGAACGTGTTCGTGATCAAGAGCGTGGTGAAGGACGTGTCGTTCTCGACCATTTTCCGCGGCGTGATCCCGTTCGTGGTGACCGACCTGATCCGGCTGGTGATCCTGATCGCATTTCCGATACTGGCGCTGTGGTTGCCGCAGCGCATGGCCGGATAGGGCAGAACATGACACCGCAGCTTTCGACCAAATATGTCTTCACCATCACCGCACGGATCGGCGAGGTGACCTCGGCCGGCGACATCGGCACCGGCGTGCGCCGGATCATTCCGATCGTCGGCGGCGAGGTGAAGGGCGAGGGGATCAACGGCAAGGTCTGTCGCCTTCGGTGCGGATTTCCAGATCATCCGCCCCAACGAACTGATCGAGCTCGAAGCGAAATACGCCTTCGAGACCGACGACGGCGCAGTCGTCTATGTCGAGAACAAGGGCCTGCGCTTCGGCCCGGTCGACCTGCTGCAAAAACTCAAGCGCGGCGAGCCGGTCGACCCCAAACTGATCTATTTCCGCACCGTGCCGCGGTTCGAGACCGGCGCGGAAAAATACCGCTGGCTGATGGAAAACCTCTTCATCGGCTCCGCCGCCCGCCACGCCGACCGCGTCGTCATCGACGTGCATCAGGTTTTGTGACGCTGCCGTTCATATCGCGGGATCGCGACGTCGAACTGCGTTGTCGTCACCCGCGAAGGCGGGTGACCCAGTATTCCAGAGACGGCAGTGATTGAACCGAGAAGCCGCGGCGTACTGGATCCCCGCCTGCGCGGGGATGACGGTGGTGTATGCGTCGCTATATCCCGGTCCTTGCCTTGGTTCGGTCAAGCCGCACCTTGACTCGCCTATCCCCAAATCGTTATAAAACATAACTATTCTGGACAGGAAACAATATACGCCCATGGGAAACGCCTCCACCGCCGCGGGTTCAGTCCGACCTGCTCAAGATCGAGCAGCAGGGCGCGGTGCTGACCGTGGGCCTCAACCGCCCGGCCAAGCGCAATGCGCTGAACGACGGCATCATCCTCGCGATCCAGGATTGCTTCTCCAATCTCCCCGAGGGCACAGGCGCCGTGGTCATCCATGGCGTCGGCGACCATTTTTCCTCCGGCCTCGATCTGTCCGAACTGACCGAGCACGACGCCACCGAGGGCCTGCGCCACTCCCAGATGTGGCACCGGGTGTTCGATCGCATCCAGTATAGCCGCGTCCCCGTGATCGCGGCGCTGAAGGGCGCGGTGATCGGCGGCGGCCTTGAGCTCGCCTGCGCGGCGCATATCCGCGTCGCCGAACCGTCGGCCTATTTCGCGCTGCCCGAGGGCCAGCGCGGCATTTTCGTCGGCGGCGGCGGATCGGTGCGGCTGCCGCGGCTGATCGGCGTGGCGCGGATGACCGACATGATGCTGACGGGCCGGGTCTATTCGGCGACCGAAGGCGCGGCCTACGGCTTCTCGCAATATCTCACCGAAGCCGGCGGCGCGCTGCCGAAGGCGCTGGAACTGGCGGAACGCGTTGCTGCGAATGCGCCGCTGACCAATTTCGCTGTGCTGCAGGCGCTGCCGATGATCGCGGAGGCCAATCCGCAGACGGGTCTCCTGATGGAATCGCTGATGGCGACGGTGGCGCAGAGCGACAAGGAAGCCAAGCGCCGCATTCGCGCGTTTCTCGATCGCAAGACCGCAAAGGTGAAGCCGACCTGACATGAGCGCCAAGCCCAGCATGTCCGCCTCGACCGAATCAGCCGCGCGCGCCGGCGATCATCCGCTGCGCCCGATCTCGTTCGGCACGCCCGCGGTGACCATGTCGAGCGCCGCGACGACGGCACCATCTACCTGCGGCCGAAAGCGCAGCTGCGCGACTATCCGGTGCGCCTCACCGACCGGCTGCATCATTGGGCCAACGGCTGCGCCCGATCGCGTCTTCATGGCGGAGCGAAACGCCGCGCGGGGCTGGCGGCAGATCACCTATGCGGAGCTGCTGGCCTCGTCGCGGCACATCGCGTCCGCGCTGCTGGCGCGCGGCCTTTCCGCCGAGAAGCCGGTCGTCATTCTCTCCGGCAACTCGATCGATCATGCCTTGGTCGCGTTCGGCGCGCTCTATGCCGGCATTCCCTTCTGTCCGGTATCGCCGGCCTATTCGCTGGTGTCGCGCGACTACGGCAAGCTCAGCTATCTGATGAAGCTGCTGACGCCCGGCCTCGTGTTCGCCGACGACGCCTCGAAATTCGCCGATGCGCTGGCCGCCAACGTATCCCCTGGCATCGAGATCGCGGCGTCGCGCGGCACGGTGCCCGGACGTGACGTCACGAACCTCGCGGATCTGATGGCGACGCCGTTGCATCCGCACCTCGACGCGATGCACGAAGCGATCGGTCCTGACACGATCGCGAAATTCCTGCTGACCTCCGGCTCGACCGGCAACCCAAAGGCCGTCATCAATACCCAGCGCATGATCTGCGCCAACCAGGTGATGCTGCGCGAGACGCTGGCGTTCCTGAAGGACGAGCCGCCGGTCATCGTCGACTGGCTGCCGTGGAATCACACGTTCGGCGGCAATCACAATATCGGGCTGACGCTGTACAATGGCGGCTCGATGTATCTCGACGAGGGCAAGCCGATGCCCGGCGGCATCGAGGAGACCGTGCGCAATCTGCAGGAGATTTCGCCGACGGTCTATTTCAACGTGCCCAAGGGCTATGAATCGCTGCTGCCCTATCTGCGCGACGATTCGGCCTTGCGGAAGAAATTCTTTGCGCGCCTCCATGCGATGTTCTTCTCGGGCGCCGCGCTGTCGGCCTTTATCTGGAACAGCCTCGACGAGCTTTCGGTGCAGGAAACCGGCTACCGCGTGCCGATGCTGACCGGTCTCGGCGCCACCGAGACCTCGCCGTTCTTCATGTCGGTCAATCCGTTCACCAGCCGGTCCGGCCATGTCGGGCTGCCGGTGCTCGGCAACGATGCCAAGCTCGTGCCCAACAACGGCAAGCTCGAGGTTCGCGCCAAGGGGCCGAACGTGATGCCGGGCTACTGGCGACAGCCTGACATGACCGCGAAGGCCTTCGATGAAGAAGGCTTCTACAAGTTCGGCGATGCGCTGAAACCGGTCGATCCCGATAATTTCGATGCCGGCTTCGATTTCGACGGCCGCATCGGTGAGGACTTCAAGCTTGCCAGCGGCACCTGGGTCAGCGTCGGCCCGCTGCGCGCGCGCTTCGTCGCGGCCTGCGCGCCGCTGGTGCGTGACGTCGTCATTGCCGGCATCAACCGCGACGAAATATCGGCGCTGGTGGTGCTCGACCTCGACGGTTGCCGCCTGATCAATCCGACGCTTCCATCAGACGATCTGGCCATTGCTGCGGCCGATCCGCTGATCGTTGCGGCCTTCCGCGAGCGCTTCCGGGCGCTGGTCGCAGGCGCGACCGGCTCGTCGACCCGGATCGCGCGCGCGGTGCTGCTCGATACGCCGCTGTCGATCGATCGCGGCGAGGTCACCGACAAGGGCTCGATCAACCAGCGCGCGGTGCTGGAAAATCGCAGCGCGCTGATCGAGGAGATTTATTCGCCCGCGCCGCCGGCGCAGGTGATTACGCTGTAGCCGAATTCGCACAAGAGCTTGTCAGGGAGAACACCATGCAGTTGAAGGACCAGGCCGCCATCGTCACCGGCGGCGCATCCGGGATTGGGCGCCGCAACCGCGCGCCGGCTCGCGGCGCAGGGCGCCAAGGTCGCGGTCTGCGATCTCAACGCCACGCTCGCCGAAACCGTAGCCGCCGAGATCGGTGGCGTTGCCGTGATCTGCGACGTTTCCGATGCGGCCTCGGCGGAAGCGGCGATCGCCAAGGCCGCGGCGGCGCATGGTCCGGCGCGCGTGCTGGTGAACTGCGCCGGCATCGGCGTCGCCAAGCGCGTCATCGGCAAGGAAGGCCCGATGGCGCTCGGCGATTTCGACAAGGTGATCAAGGTCAATCTGATCGGCTCGTTCAACATGCTGCGGCTGGCGACGGCGGGCATGTCGAAGCTGGAGCCGCTTGCGACCGGCGAGCGCGGCGTGGTGATTTCCACCGCTTCGATCGCGGCCTATGACGGCCAGATCGGTCAGTCGGCCTATTCGGCCTCCAAGGGCGGCATCGTCGCCATGACGCTGCCGATCGCGCGCGAACTGGCGCAGTTCGGCATTCGCGTGCTGACGATCGCGCCCGGCCTGTTCCTCACGCCGCTGCTCGCCAATCTGCCGCAGGAAGCGCAGGACTCGCTCGCCGCCTCGATCCCGTTCCCGCGCCGGCTCGGCCAAGCCGACGAGTTTGCCTCGCTGGCGCTGCACATGATCGACAATCCTTATTTGAACGGTGAAGTGGTGCGGCTCGATGCCGCGCTTCGCATGGCGCCGCGATAGGGATATCCGATGTTCGTCAACAAGCGCGACGTGCAGATCCAGTGGGGCGATTGCGACCCCGCCAATATCGTTTACTACCCGCGCTATTTCGCGATGTTCGACAATTCGACCTCGATCATGTTCGAAGCGGCCGGCTTCTCCAAGCAGGACATCATCCACAAATATGGCCTGGTCGGCATCCCCATGGTGGATACGCGGGCGAAATTCCACATTCCCTCGACCCATGGCGACTGGATCCGGATCGAGAGCCGGATCGAGAGTTTCAAGCGATCCTCTTTCGAGGTGACCCACAACGTGTTCAAGGGGGAGGCGCTGGCGATCGAGGCGTTCGAGACCCGCGTGCTGGTCGGCCGTCACCCGGACGATCCCGCGAACGGCTGAAATCGGCGCCGATGCCGCCGGAGATCATCGAGCGGTTCATGCGGGGCTGAACTCTGCATCCCGGCATGACCTAAAGAAGGGGCTGAATTGAGCGTAGGATTTTGCTTAAAACATAAATAGAAAATCAAGGGAGGAATGAATGAAGAAGGCTTTTCTGTCCGCTGCTGCTGTCGTAGCGGCTCTGGCTTTGCCGGGCTCTCCGGCACTCGCGCAGACCAACGAGATCGTGATCGGCATCACCGTCACCACGACCGGCCCCGCGGCTGCGCTCGGCATTCCCGAACGCAACGCGCTTGATTTCGTGCCGAAGGAACTCGGCGGCGTGCCGCTCAAGGTCATCGTGCTCGACGACGGCGGCGATCCCACGACGGCAACGACCAACGCCCGGCGGTTCGTGACCGAATCCAAGGCCGACATCATCATGGGCTCGTCGACGACGCCCCCGACCGTTGCGGTCTCCACCGTGGCGAACGAGGCCGGGATTCCGCATTTCGGCCTGGCGCCGTTCCCGATCAACGAGGCGCGCGCGAAGTGGTCGGTCGCCATGCCGCAGCCGATCCCGATCATGGGCAAGGTGCTGTACGAGCACATGAAGGCGCATGGCATCAAGACCGTCGGCTATATCGGCTACTCCGATTCCTACGGCGACCTCTGGATGAACGACTTCAAGACCCAGGCCGTTCCGATGGGATTGAGCTTGGCGACCGACGAGCGTTTCGCCCGCCCGATACGTCGGTCGCCGGCCAGGTGCTGAAGCTCCTCGCCGCCAACCCGGACGCCGATTCTCGTCGGCGCTTCCGGCACCGCCGCGGCGCTGCCGCAGATCGACGCTCCGCGAGCGCGGCTACAAGGGCCTGATCTATCAGACCCACGGCGCCGCCAGCATGGACTTCATCCGTATCGCGGGTCCTGCGGCGGAAGGCGTGATCATGGCGTCGGGTCCGGTGATGTCGCCGGAAACCCAGCCCGACAGCGCGCTGACCAAGAAGCCGGGTCTCGCGCTCAACAC
The DNA here is from genome assembly GCA_963840465.1 of uncultured Alphaproteobacteria bacterium. Classification (GTDB taxonomy): domain Bacteria; phylum Pseudomonadota; class Alphaproteobacteria; order Rhizobiales; family Xanthobacteraceae; genus Bradyrhizobium. The sequence goes on from CAWIZF010000058.1 coordinate 29,922, forward strand.
CGCCTATGAAGCCAAGTATGGCGCCAACAGCCGCAGCCAGTTCGCCGGACATTCCTACGATGCGTTTGAAGTGCTCAAGCGCGTCGTGCCGGTGGCGTTGAAGACGGCGAAGCCGGGCACGCCGGAATTCCGCGAGGCGATCCGCCAGGCGCTGACGACCGAGAAGGAAATCGCGGCAAGCCAGGGCGTCTACAACTTCACCGACAAGGATCGCTACGGCCTCGACGACCGCTCGCGCATCATTTTGACGGTGAAGGACGGCAAGTACATCCCGGCGAAGTAGCCGAACAAACCTCACGGTGCCGATAGGGTGGGCAAAGCGAAGCGTGCCCACCATCAACCGCGAGGGAGGAGAGATGGTGGGCACGGCGCGTGTGCGCCTTTGCCCACCCTGCATTCTACTGAGACTGCTCGCCTAACCGCCCGTGGACGCCATCAGCAGCGACGGCGTCGGTAGCGAACGGGCCTCCTCGACGCTCTCGCGCATCATCCGCGCCTGCGCGGCGACATGGTCGGGCAGCCATCGCTCGAACGCTTCGGGCGACATCGCAGGCGCGAAGAGATAGCCCTGCACGACGTCGCAGCCGAGATCGGCCAGCAGCTGGCGCTGGCCCTCGGTTTCGACACCCTCGGCGACGACCGCCATTTTCAGGCTCTGACCGACGCGGACGACGGCGGTGGCGATCGCGAGCGCGCTGGCGTCGTGCTCGATGTCGCGCATGAAGCTGCGATCGATCTTCAATTCGCGGATCGGCAGATGCGCCAGCCGGCTCAGGCTCGAATAGCCGGTGCCGAAATCGTCCAGCGACAGGCCGACGCCGAGCTTGCGGATCGCATTCATGGTTTCGATCGCCGCCGAACGCTCGTTCACGAGCACGCCTTCGGTGATCTCGATCATCAATGTTTCTGGCGGCAGGCCGTTGGCCGCGAGGGTCTCCGCCACCACGGCGGCGAGCTTCGCATTCTGGAAGTTGAGCGGCGACAGGTTGACCGCCACGCAGGGTACGTCCAGTCCGGCATGGCGCCACGCGGCCATTTGCCGGCACGCCTCGCGGATCGACCACAGGCCGATCTGCTCGATCAGGCCGACTTCCTCGGCCAGCGGGATGAATTTCGAAGGCGGGACTTCGCCAAGCTCAGGATCGTGCCAGCGCGACAGCGCTTCGACGCCATAGAGGGCGCCGTCGACGGTCCGGGTCTGCGGCTGATAGACGAGCTTCAGCCTGTCATCGGCGATGGCCTGGCGCAGCGCCGCGCTGAAGACGAGCCGCTGCTCGGCGAGCCGGTTCATGTCGGCGCTGAAGAAGCGGTGGGTGGCGCGGCCCGCCTGCTTGGCCTTGTACATCGCTGCATCGGCCTGCTGCATCAGCGTGTCGTTATCGGTCGCATTGTCGGGATAGATACTGATGCCCATGCTGGCGGAAATCGGCACCTGCCGGTTGTCGATCCACAGCGGCGACGCCAGCGCTTCGGTGATGTTGGAGGCGACCAGCGAGGCGCGCGCCGGATCGCAGTTCGGCAACACGATGACGAACTCGTCGCCGCTCAGGCGCCCCAGCAGGTCGGACGGCTGGATGCGCGCGCGCAGCCGCTTGGTAAACTCGATCAGCAGGGCGTCGCCCGCCGAATGTCCCAGCGTGTCGTTGACGTCCTTGAAGTGATCGAGGTCGAGAAATATCAGGGCGAGCTGCTTTTCCGCGGGACAATCCGCAATGGCCTGGTTGATCAGCTCAAGCAACTGCGCGCGGTTCGGCAGCCCGGTCAGCATGTCGTGATAGGCGAGGCGGGCGATCTGGGTGCGGGCTTCCTTGCGCTCGATGGCCAGCGCACCGAGGTGAACGCAGGCGTCGACGATCCGCTGATGCCAGCGGCTCGGCGAGCGGAACTCCCGGAAGTAGAACGCGAAGGTCCCGATCACGCGGCCGTCCTTGGCCTTGATCGGCGTTGACCAGCAGGCCTTCAGGCCGACCTCGAGCGGCCGAGTCTTGTACGGCTGCCAGCGCGGATCGGTGTCGATATCCTCGGCCAGAACCGGCTTGCCATGATACGCCGCCGACCCGCAACTGCCGACAGCCGGACCGATGGCGACGCCTTCGAGCGCGCGGGAGTAGTCGTCAGGCAGGCTGGGTCCGCCCAGCGGGTGCACCAGCCCGTCGGAATCGACGTGCAGCACCGAAGCGACGACATCGGGCGCAATGGCTTCGACGCGCCGGCACAGCTGGTCGGCAATCTCGGTGAGCGGAAGCTCGTCGGCCAGCGCGCCCATGATCAGTTGCTGCAGCGACCTCAGCTGCTTGTTTTCGCTGATATCGCTCAGCAGGGCGAATACGTATTTGATGCGCCCGCGATCGTTGCGGAACGCCTTGACAGTCGCCGAGACCCAGATCTCGTCGCCGTTCCTGTCGTAGACGAGAACTTCCTCCTCGTCGCCGCGTCCGTCGCAGATCCGGCGGCGCAGCCGGAGCAGGGTCTTGCGGTCGGTCAACCGTCCGGCAAGCAACTGGTTGGCTTGCCGTCCCTGCGCTTCCTCGTCCGAGTATCGAAACATGCCGGAGAACGCCGCGTTGGTGTAAACGACGCGTAGGTTGCGATCGGTGAGGACGACGGCGCGGGTGGTCTTGTCGGCCACCAGGTTCAGGAGCGCGATTCGCTCGCGCCGTTCGACCTCGGCGGTGATGTCGCGAACAAAGACCATGTAATTGCTTCGGCCGCCGATCTCGACGCGCGAGACCGATACGGCTGCCCGAAGCCGGCTGCCATCGGCGTGCCGGATCGTGATCTCGGAGTTCGGCGGGAGGTCGGTAAGCCCGAGGCAGCTTGCATCGAGGCCAAGAATGTCCTCGCGGGCGATGCCCCAGATCGATTCGGCCGCAGCGTTGAAATGGCGTACACGCAAATCGGCGTCGATGATGACGACGGCCTCGCTCGCCTGCTCGAGCGCCGTCAGCAGGAACTCGGAGGTGTTGACCGTGGGACAATCGGAGGCGCGCATCGTCTGACCTTGTGACCGCCAGCCACCGTCGACGCCCGGCATCGGGCGGAAAGTGACTGCAGTATCGCAAGCGTATGAGGCCGCGAGTGTTCAGGAAGTTGTGCAACTCACAGAGAAGCGGCGGAATTCATATCATGCTTAAGATTTCGTTAGTGATGTACGGTCCGGCCGTGCGTTGCCGGCGCCGGCGGACGCGATCGACGAATGTCTATTCAGATATCCCGGATTTCAGATAAGAGGCAATTCGCTCCGATTGAACAACGGCGTCGGCAAGGGCGGCAAATCCGGCGAGATCGCGTGGAGGTGAGGCCAATCCAGTTGCTTTGATGCCGTCTGAGCGCGGCGCCCATACCTCGCGGGTCTCGAGAACGTAAACGCCGTAGACTGCCTGCAATTCTGGCAGGTCGTGGCTGACGAACTCCTGCTGGATCGAGTAGGCCGAAAGCGCAGCATTGGTGACAATCGATGCCTCGATCAGCGCCTGCCGGTATCCCGGGTTGCGCGTGACGTCGGGGCCGAATGCCGAAAGCAGTCTGTTTGCCGACGCCTGAACGACGATAAGTGACCGGTCGAGAATATTCCGAATTGAATGCTGTGCGGCAATCGCCAAGTAGTCGCCCGGGTTGAGAAACACATCGACGGCTGCGGTGAGAGCCCCACATCCGCTGTGCCCGAGCACAACAATAAGCTTCAAGGTGCCACCCAGGTGATCCACGGCGTATTTCAGGCTGCCCAGCACCTCCGTGCCGAGGCCGTTACCTGCTACGCGCACAACGAACAGGTCGTTCGGTCCCTCGTTGAAAATGAGTTCGATGGGTACACGGGCATCCGAACACCCGAGCACTGCCGCAAATGGACGCTGTTTGGGTGCTCCCGCGACGTTCGGATCGAGGCCCAAATCCCCCGGATCGACCGGGATGATCTGCTGTATTCCGATTTCGTCTTTGACGTGATCGAGCAGCGCAGCGAAATCGCCGTTGCCGCCATTTAGTCTTCGCAAGGCTGCATCGCTATCCATGGGCAGAGGCCGCGCGGGAGTATCGCGCGCCTCATACCGATAAATGATGTCGACCGTTTTCAGATGCGCCTCCGCTACCACAATCAGCCGTCCATCGGCCCTGCAGCCCGCATGCTTGCGGCCCCTAGACTTGATGGCGCCACGACGGCCGACTTGATCTAGATCAATGGAGGTTCGCGGAAGTCCAGCGCCTCATTGGATTGTTCATACGATTATTCCTGGTTCGATTCCGGACCCCATCATCGTGGCGCTCACTTTTCAGGGTAAAGGCATGATGAGCTGGAGCAGGCTTTACGGCATCAAAAACTATCTCAAATCGTCGCTCTGGCTGGTTCCGTTCGTGGCAATTCCGCTCGAGCTGGTAATAGCCCGAATTCTGCACCGGCTCGATACATGGCTGGGGTGGAGCTTGTTGGGCTTCACGCAAACAGGCGCGCGGGCATTGCTCGAAGCCTTCGCAACGATAACTCTCTCCTTCGTGGTGTTCACCTTCGGCTCCCTGCTGATAGCTATTCAGGTTGCCAGCGCACAGCTGACCCCGCGGCTGATCGCAACGACGCTGCTGCGCAATCGCGTCGTCAAATACACCGTCGGGCTCTTCATATTTACATTGATGTTCGCGCTCAGTGCCCAGAACCTCATGGACAAGGAGGTCCACCAGCTGGTGATGCTGCTGGCGATGCTGTTCGGCATTCTCTCGTTCGCTGCGTTTTTCCATCTGATCGACTACGCCTCGCGGTTGCTGCGCCCGATCAGCCTTCTGGCCCATGTCGGCGCCGCCGGGATGGCCGTGACCGAAAGCGTCTATCCCGTCCTGGCTAACGGTAGCGATGTTGAGGAAGGTGAAGCGATCAATCTCGGTCCCCCGGGCCGCGTGATCCGGCACCAGGGGGCGTCGGCCATTGTGGTGGCGGTCGATCTCGAAGCGCTGAAGGCACAGGCCGAGCGATCGAAAGGAATTGTCGAGTTCGTCCCGCAGATCGGCGATTTCGTCGCGACCGACGATCCCCTGTTCAATCTGTACAGCGGGGCCTGCTCGCTCGACGAGCATGCATTGAGTTCAAGGGTCGCGTTTGGATCGGAGCGCGCGATGGATCAGGATCCCACTTTTGCATTTCGTATTGTCGTCGACGTTGCGCTAAAGGCGCTATCGCCAGCTATCAACGATCCCACCACGGCCGTGCTCGCCATGGATCAACTTCATCGCATGCTGCGAACGGTCGGAAAGCGCCACCTGCGTACGGACGAATTGCTGGATCGATCCGGGCAAATTCGCGTGATTTTCCGGACACCCAACTGGGACGATTTTGTCTATCTCGCCTTCAGCGAGATCCGCAACTGCGGCTCGAACAATCTCCAGATCGTGAGGCGGATGCGGGCGATGATTGAAAACCTGGTGCAGACGCTGCCGCCGAACCGTCGCGACGTGCTGCTTCGACAACTGAGCTTGCTCGATCGTGAAGTCGAACGGGTCTTCACCTATCCGGAAGAATTGGCGCTGGCTCGTGTCGCGGACGCGCAGGGCCTGGGCGGACACTCCGGAAAGGTGACGCAATGAAGGGCATCGTGAGCCCTGCCTGGGTTTACGTTGATTGCGACGGAGAAGAATGAGGACCGGTGGCGATGCCTGAGAATAGCTTTCTCACTCATGCGCAGCTAAAAACGCCGAAAGCCGCGGCCATCGCTGGGATCGTCTTTTCGCTGCTCCTGCTATCGATCCTTTGGCTGCTACGGACGTCGATACCGGCAGATCCGCTCGAGCCTGGCGCGTGGCTTGCCACCGACACGCGAGCGGTCACTGTGGCGTTGAACCTGGTGCCGTTTGCCGGTGTCGCCTTCCTCTGGTTTATCGGCGTGCTGCGCGACCGGCTCGCCCAGCTTGAGGATCGCTTTTTCGCCACCGTGTTTTTCGGGAGCGGCCTGTTGTTCCTGGCGATGCTGTTCGCCGCCGCCGCCGTAATAGGCGCGATTGTGCTGGTCGCTTCTGTTTCCACGCCGCAGGAGCTGATGAATTCGGCCACCTTTCGCTTCGCGCGCGCTGCTTCGTACATTATCGCGAACGTGTACGCGATCAAGATGGCTGCCGTATTCATGATCTCCACGTCAACCGTCGTGATCCGTACCGGCATTGCTCCGCGCTGGATCGCTTTTCTCGGATTCCTGCTGGCACTGATCCTGCTGATGGGAAGCTTTTTCATCAGCTGGAGTTTCGCAGTATTGCCGTTCTGGGTCTTCCTGATCAGCGTGTACATCCTGATCGACAATCTCGGTGGAAACGCGAAGGCCGATGGCGGCTGACCTAGATCCCGCTCGCGCCCTCATGCTGGAAGCCGAGATAGCTCGCGGCGACGCGCTGGTTGGACGCGATGTCCTTGGCCGATCCGGACAGGATGAACTCGCCGAGTTCCATGACATAGGCGCGGTCGGCGATCTTCAGGGCGGCTTGCGCGTTCTGCTCGACCAGCAGCACCGAGACGCCGGCGGCGCGCAGTTCGCCGATGGTGCGGAAGATGTCGGCGACGATGATCGGCGCCAGGCCGAGGCTCGGTTCGTCCAGCATCAACAGTTTTGGCGCGCCCATCAAGGCGCGGCCCATCGCCAGCATCTGCTGCTCGCCGCCGGAGAGCGTGCCGGCCAGTTGCTTGCGCCGCTCCTTGAGCCGCGGAAACAGCGTGTAGACGCGCTCGAACGATTTTGCGGCCGTGGCCTTCGGAATCCGGAAGGCGCCGAGCTGCAGATTGTCCTCGACATTCATGGTGCCGAACAATTCGCGGTGCTCGGGCACGAGACACAGGCCCGCCGCGACGCGGTCCTCGATATCGAGCGGCGCTATGTCGCTGCCCGCGAACGCGGCGCCGCCCTTGAGCGGCAGCACGCCCATGATCGCGTTCAACAGCGTGCTCTTGCCGGCGCCGTTGGCGCCGATGATGGTGACGATCTCGTTGTCGGCGACGTCGAGCGACACCGAGCGCACGGCTTCGACCTTGCCGTAGGAAACATGGGCGTCGGAGACCGATAACAGCGCGCTCATGCGGTGGCTCCGAGATAGGCCTTGATCACGTCGGGATTGGTCTTGATCGCAGCCGGCGTGCCCTCGGCGATCTTGGTGCCGAAATCCAGCACCACGACGCGGTCGGCGAGATCCATCACAAAGCCCATGTCGTGCTCGACCAGCAGCACCGACATGCCGCCGTCGCGCAATTGACGGAGCAGCGCCGCGAGCCGCTGCTTCTCCATGTGGCGCAGTCCCGCGGCCGGCTCGTCGAGCAGCAGCAGCAACGGATCGACGCACAGCGCGCGCGCGATCTCGACGATGCGCTGCTGGCCGAGCGACAGGCTTCCCGCCAACTGGTCGATCTGGTCGCCGAGGCCGACGCGCTCGATCTGGCGCGCGGCTTCCGCCAGCAGCTTTCGCCTCGTCGGCGCGGTCGAGCCGGAACATGCTTGATATCGCGCCGGAGGATCCGCGCAGATGCGCGCCGATCGCGACGTTCTCCAGCACGGTCATGTCGGGCACCAGCTTGACGTGCTGGAAGGTGCGGGCGACGCCGAGCTTGACGACTTCCTGCGGCGGTGCGTTGTCGACCTTGTGGCCGAGCACCGAGATGGTGCCGCCGGTCGTCGTCAGCACGCCCGTGATCAGGTTGAAGGTCGTGCTCTTGCCGGCGCCGTTGGGCCCGATCAGGGCCACGATCTCGCGGGCCCGCACATCGAACGAGACGTCGTTGACGGCGATCACGCCGCCGAATTGCTTGCGCGCCTTCTCGATCTGCAGCAGTGCGGCGGCGGAGGCCGGCGCGCGCTCGCGCTTGGCCAGGGGAAGCGACGTATCGGGCACCTTGCGGCCCGGCTTGATCGGCAGGCGCGCCATCAGCCATGGCCAGACCCCGGTCGGCGCCAGTTGCAGCAACACGACCAGCAGGATGCCGAACACGATGGTCTCGAGCTGGCTCTGGCCGCCAAAGATATACGGCAGATAGCTCTGCAGTACCTCTTTCAGGATCACGACGATTCCGGCGCCGAGCACCGCGCCCCAGACGTAACCGGCGCCGCCGACCACGGCGATGAACAGATATTCGATGCCGGCCTGTGCGCCGAACGGCGTCGGGTTGGCGGCGCGCTGGAAATGCGCATAGAGCCAGCCGGACAGGCCTGCGAGAACCGCCGCATAGATGAACACCAGAAGCTTGGCGCGCGGTGTCTGCACGCCGAACGCTTCGCCGGCGATATGGCCGCGCCGCAGCGCGCGGATGGCGCGGCCGGTGCGGGAGTCCAGGAGGTTCATGGTCAGCAACGCCGAGATCAGGACCCCGACCCAGATCGCAAAGTAGATCGTGCCGGGATCGAGCATCCGGAAGTTGCCGATCGAGAGCGGCGGGATGCCGGAGATGCCGTCATTGCGGCCGAGGAATTCCAGCTTGCTGAACAGATAAAACAGCCCGATGCCCCAGGCGATGGTGCCGAGCGGCAGATAATGGCCGGACAGCCGCACCGTGACGATGCCGAGCAGCACGGCGGCGATACCGCTGACCAGCAGCGAGAGCGGCAGCGTCAGCCACGGCGAAAAGCCGTAGGCCGTCGTCAGCACCGCCGTGGTATAGGCGCCGAAGCCGCAGAACGCGGCCTGGCCGAATGACGTGAGGCCGCCGACGCCGGTCAAGCAGCACCAGCCCCATCGCCACCAGCGCGGCGAGGCCGATATTGTTGAGCAGCACGATCCAGAACGGCGGGATACCCGGGATGAACGGGATCGCCGCCATGACGACCAGCGAAGATGAGGACAGGAAGCCGCTGATGCATCGTCGTCAGTCCTTCTCTTCCTCGACCGCGGGCGCTGCGAGCGAACGCAGCACCAGCACGGGAAGGATCAGCGTGAAGACGATGACCTCCTTGAAATTGCTGGCGTAGAACGAGGAAAAGGCCTCGACGCTGCCGACGATCAACGCCGCCACCGCGGTCAGCGGATAGCTGACGAGACCGCCGATGATCGCGGCGATAAAGCCTTTCAGGCCGATCAGGAAGCCGGTGTCGTAATAGAGCGTGGTGATCGGCACGATCAGGATGCCGGAAATCGCGCCGATCAGCGACGCCAGCAGGAACGCGATCTGTCCCGACAGCGTGGTGCGGATGCCGACCAGGCGGGCACCGAGCCGGTTGACGGCGGTGGCGCGCAGCGCCTTGCCCATCAGCGTGAAGCCGAAGAACAGCCACAGCGCGATGATGAAGGCGATCGTCAGCCCGTAGACCGCAAGGCTCTGGCCGGTGAAGCGCAAGGGACCGATCGTGAGCGCGGCGTTCGACAGCGCCGGGCCGCGCAGGCCCTCGGCGCCGAAGAACACCAGGCCGAGGCCCTGCAGCGCGAGATGGCAGCCGACGGAGGCGATCAGCAGCACCAGCACCGAGGTGTGGGCGAGCGGCTGGAACGCGATGCGGTAGAGGAACAGTCCGATCGCCGCGACGATCAAAAGCGACAGCGCGATGTTGACCGCGATCGGCGTCGTGGGCCCGGCCAGGCCATAGGTCAGGGCCAGGATGCCGGCGGGCAGGGCGATGTTGAGGGCAAGGGAGCGCAATGTCCGCTTGAGCCGCAGCGATCGCCGCGCGTCGAACAGGTCGAGCGCAAAGGCGACCAGGCCCATCGCCATCGCGAGCCACGCGGTGCCCGGCACCTTGCCGGTCGCCAGCACGGCGTAGCTGAGCGCGCCGTAGGTGACGAATTCGCCCTGCGGGATCAGGATGACGCGGGTGACGGCAAACACCAGCACCAGCGCGAGCCCGAGCAGCGCATAGATCGCGCCATTGGTGATGCCGTCCTGCAGCAGGAACAGCATGATCGTGGTGTTCAAGACTGGCGCTCCCCCTAAAAGCGTCGCCGGTCCTGACCTCGCGCGGTCCGCCGGCCGTCCCATATCTCGGCAGTTGAAAGCCGCCGATATTTTGATATGTTCAATAACAATTATCAAATATAACATCAAGGCCCGGCCACCGGCCGAGCCTTTGTTTCGGGTGCGGGCCTCACGCGATGACAGTTTCCAAGGCAGCGACCGATGCCGTCAAGCCGCCGCGCAACGGCAAGGAGATCGCCGACAGCGCCGCTGACAGTGCCGGACTGCAACTGGGCGAATTGGCCGAACTGCTCGGCTATTCGCTCAAGCGTGCGCAGCTCAAGGTGTTCGAGGATTTTCTACGCTGCGTCGCGCCGCTGCAACTGACGCCGGCGCAATTCTCGGTGCTGCTGCTGCTCGACCGCAACCCCGGACGCAACCAGACCGAAATCGCCAACACGCTCGGCATCCTCCGGCCGAATTTCGTGTCGATGCTGGATGCGCTGGAGAGCCGCGGCCTGTGCGCCCGGATGCGCTCGACCAACGACCGCCGCTCGCACATCCTGGTTCTGACCGACAAGGGCAGGGCGGTGCTGGCGCGCGCCAAGAAGCTGGTGGCCAGCAAGCACGAGGCGCGGCTCAACGAATTGCTGGGCCCGGCCAACCGCGTAGCCCTGCTCGAAATGCTGTCGAAGATCGCGGCGGAGTTCTGAGTGTTGTTGGTCATTCCGGGATGGTCCGAAGGACCAGACCTCAGGTGCGCGATTGCGCACCGGGGAATCTCGAGATTCCGGATTCGCGCTTCGCGCGCTCCGGAATGACTGCGAGTTACGATCAAGCCGCGACGATCCGGCCTTGAATATCTTTCGGCCCTCGTCCCGACAGGAATTGCCGCTCGATCTCGGCGGCGGGAAGCGGCCTGGAGAACAGAAAGCCCTGCATCTCCGTGCATCCTTCGGAAGCGATGCTGTGGAGCTGTTCGGCGGTTTCCACGCCCTCGGCGGTAGCCGTCATGCCCATGCCATTGGCGAGCGCGGCAACCGCGCGCACGATGTTGAGCGAGCTCGAATTCTCGGTGATGTTCTTGACGAAGGAGCGGTCGATCTTGATCTTGTCGAACGGAAAGCTCTGCAGGTAGCGTCAGCGACGAATAGCCGGTGCCGAAATCGTCCATCGCGATCCGGATCCCGAGCGCCCGCAACTGATGCAGCACCGCAAGCGTGGCCTCCTTGTTGTGCAGCAACACGGTCTCGGTGATCTCGATCTCCAGCCGCGTGGGCGCGAGGCCGGAAGCCGCGAGCGCGCTGACGATCACCTGCATCAGGCCGGGACTGCGAAACTGGATCGCTGAAATATTGACGGCGACGTGAAGGTCGTCGGGCCAAAGCGCTGCGGTGGCGCAGGCCTGCCGGATCACCCACTCGCCCATCGGGACGATGAAGCCGATCTCTTCGGCCAGCGGGATGAAGTCGGCCGGCGAGATCATCCCCTTGCTCGGATGATTCCAGCGTATCAGGGCCTCGAAGCCGCTGATTTCCTTGCTCGCCAGGTTGACGACCGGCTGATAGTGCAGCTCGAATTCGCCTGCCGGCAGCGCCTTGCGCAGGTCCTGCTCCATGATGCGGCGGGTCTGCATCTGCAGGTCCATCACGGGTTCGAAGAAGCGGAACGTGCCGCGGCCGTCGCTCTTGGCGCGGTAGAGCGCGAGGTCGGCGTTGCGCAACAGTTTGTCGGGGTTCGATCCGTCGCCGGGGCCGACCGAAATGCCGATGCTGACGCCGATCACGGCCTGCTGGCCGTCGATGTCATAGGGCTCGCTCAGCGCGTCGATGACGCCCTGCGCCAGCGAAGTGGCCTCGGCGGGGTCCGCGATCGTGGCCTGCACGATCACGAATTCATCGCCTCCCATCCGCGCGATCGTGTCGGTCTCGCCGACGAGGCCGCGCAGCCGCTCGGCGACGATCCTGAGCAGCTTGTCGCCGCAGGGATGGCCGAACGTGTCGTTCACGGCCTTGAACTGATCGAGGTCGAGATGATGGACGGCCACCATTTCGCCGGGCTGAACCCTGCTCCAGCACGTATTCGAGCCGGTCGTTCAACAGCACCCGGTTGGCGAGATCGGTCAGCGCATCGTGGTGCGCCATGTACTCGATCTTGACCTCGGATTGGCGCTGCTCGGTGATGTCCTCATGCGTCGCGACCCAGCCGCCGCCGGGCATCGGGCGGTGACGGATCTTGAAGGTGCGCCCGTTCTGCAATTCGACGATGCTGTCTTTTGCTTCGTTGGAGACCGCGACGTTCGTTGCGCCAGCGGATGATATTCTTCGCGGGTCATGGCCGGAAAGCTGCCGGCTTCGATGCGCAGATCGACGATCTCGCGTCAGCTTCATGCCGGGGCTAGACGCGCTCGGGCGAAATATTATACATCTCGACGAAGCGGTCGTTGCAGACGATCAGGCGGTGATCGGAATCGAAGAAGCACAGCCCCTGCGACATGTTGTTGATGGCGGTGTCGAACTGGAAGTTCCTGACGCGCAGCGTCTCTTCCTGCTCCCTGCCGAGTTCATATTGTTTCTTCAGCCGGGCATTGAGCCCTTCGCGCTCGGTGATGTCCTCGTGGGTCGCCATCCCGCCGCCGCCCGGCATCGGATAGACGGTGTAGGCGATGATCCGGCCGTCGATGAATTCCTGCACCGTGGTGTCGAGTGCGATGTTGCGGCCGACGCGCTCACGGATGTAATCATCGGGCGCGATCTGCACCTTGAGGCCGAGATTCAGCCGATGCCGGATCAGTTCACGGGTCGGCGTCCCCGGCTTCACCTGTTCAGGCGACAGCCCGTACATTTCCCGATAGCGCTCGTTGCAGAAAACGACTTCGCGCTTCTCGTCGAATACGACGATTCCAAGCGACAAATTGTTGATCGCCTCTTCGAACCGCGCACTCGACTGCGCTGACAGCGGGGCGGTTTTCTGGCCGTGATCCGTCATATGGCGTTTCCCCAGCCGCTATCGGCGGCTCTCCTCCCTCCAGGAGCGCGCCCATTAGAAGCCCAAGCTGGTGAATCGCACCTTCGAGACCGGTAAAGTACGGGTGGTTCTTCGCAACTTGCTCAACAAAGCGTTAACGCCGTTTCGACACGTACAGAATGCCGGACGCCGCCCGGAAAACCTAGGCGGGGTCCACCAAAATCACCCTGACGTCATTGACGTTGGTGAGCGTCGGGCCGGTCAGCAGCAGATCGCCGGTGGCCGAAAAGAACGCGGTGGCATCGTTGTTGGCGAGATAGGCCGCGGGCGAAAGGCCCAGCGACTTCATCTTCGCAAACGTGGTCTGGTCGATCACGGCGCCGGCCGGATCGGTCGCGCTGCCGGCGCCGCCGTCGGCGCCGTCGGTGTCGGCAGCCAGCGCAACGATGCCGGTCGTGTCCTTTAGAAGGTCCGCCAGAGCCAGCGCGTATTCCTGATTGGGGCCGCCACGGCCGTTGCCGCGCACGGTCACCGTGAGTTCGCCGCCCGAAATGATCGCGATGCGCTTGCCTTCGCTCTGTGCCTTCAGCGCCAGCCGCGCATGATCGGCCGCCACGTCGCGTGCCTCGCCTTCGAGATCCGCGCCGAGGCCGATCACCTCATAGCCGGCGTCCTTGGCGACCTTGATGGCGGCGTCGAGCGAAGCCTTCGGTTTTGCGATCATCTCGAAATGGGCGCGGGCAAACGCCGTGTCGCCGGGCTTGCAGCTCTCATTCCCGGGATCTTCGAGGGCGCGCCTGACGGCATCGTCGACCGTGAGATTGTACCTCGCCACCAGCGCGCGGGCGTCTGCCAGCGTGCTCGGATCCGGCACCGTCGGTCCGGATGCGATCGCGGACGGATCGTCATGCGGCACGTCGGATATCGCCAGCGTCGCGATCTCGGCGGCGCGCTGTCCGGCGCGGGCCAGCCGGCCGCCCTTGATCCGCGACAGATGCTTGCGGACGATGTTCATCTCGCCGATCGGCGCGCCGGAACGCAACAGCGCGCGGTTCACCTGCTGCTTCTGTGCGAATGAAACGCCGTCGGCCGGCGCGATCCAGTTCGCCGAGCCGCCGCCGGACAACAGCACCAGCAACAGATCGTCAGCGGTTGCCTCAGCGGCGAGACGCAGCGTTTCGTCGGCGGCTTTCAATCCGGCCTCATCGGGTACGGGATGGCCGGCCTCGATCACCTTGATCCGCCGCGTCGGCACGCCGTGGCCGTGGCGCGTGGTGGCAAGGCCGGTCAGCCGCGCGGGATCAAGCCCAAGCGCGTCGAGATAATGCCGTTCGGCCGCAGCCGCCATGGCCGCTGCGCCCTTGCCGGCGGCAAGGCAGATCACGCGGCCTTTCGGTGCGGGCCGCAGATGGGCCGCGAGCACGACGTCGGGATGCGCGGCCGCGACAGCCGCATCAAAGATCGCACGCAAGAGGGGACGCCGGTCGGTCATGATCGCAACGGCTGCTATGGACGGGAAGTGTGGTTATCCATCCAATCGCCGCAAAAGAAAACCCCCGCGGGTGTTCCGCGAGGGTCGTCCGGCCCGCGAATGGGCCGATTGGCTTTTCGAATAGTTAGCCGCCGACGTCGCCGCTCATGAATCTCGCCAAACAGCTCCCAGGCTTCGCCCTTGAACTTCTGCAGTTGGACCTGCGAGATCGGAGCGAAGTCGGTCGGGCTGGTGTTGACCTTGATACCGGGCAACAGGCCACCGAGCTCGAGATCCTTGATGTTGGCGGCCTGCTTCATGACGTTTTCGCGCGTCAGATCGTCGCCGCACGCCTTGAGCACGTGAACAAGTCCCTGGGCGACGGTGTAACCGAACATCACCGATCCATCGATCCGGTTGACCTTCCGGGAAGTACTTCGTCAGGAATTCGTCGAAGGCCTTCATGCCGGCGTCGTCCTTCCACTGCGGATCGGACGTGTCCTTCAGGTAGGCGGACGAGATGATGCCCTGGCCGGCTTCGAAGCCGGCGGGCTTCATCACGCTGCCGATCGAGGCCGAGACGTTGTTGAGGAAGTGCGTGCGGCTTCCAGCCGATCTCGGCGTTTTTCTTGATCGCCTGCGCCGCGAACTTCGGCGTGGTGATGTTGATGAACACGTCGGCGCCGGTCGACTTCAGCTTGACGATGTGGGAGTCGATCGTCGGTTCGGAGACTTCGTAGCTCTCTTCCATGACGATCATCGAGGCGGCCTTGGCGCCGAGTCCGTCCTTGAAGCCCTTCAGATAGTCCTTGCCGTAGTCGTCGTTCTGGTAGAGCACGCCGATCTTGGCATTCGGCAAATTCTTCAGGATGTACTTGGCGTAGATGCTGCGTTTCGCTCTGGTAGTTGGGCTGCCAGCCCATCGTCCACGGAAAGTTCTTCGGATCGTTCCACTTGGTGGCGCCGGTCGCGACGAACAGTTGCGGCACCTTCTTGCTGTTCAGGTACTTCTGGATCGCCGTGTTCGGCGGCGTGCCGAGAGGATTGAAGACCAGCAGGACTTCGTCGCTCTCGACCAGCTTGCGCGCCTGCTCGACCGTCTTCGGCGGGCTGTAGGCGTCGTCATAGCTGATGAAGTTGATCTTGCGGCCGTTGATGCCGCCCTCGGCGTTGACCTTCTTGAAGTAGGCCTCTTCGGTCTTGCCGATCACGCCATAGGCCGAAGCGGGGCCGCTGTAGGGCATGATGTTGCCGATCTTGATTTCGGTATCGCTTGCGCCGGAATCGTATTTCTTCTGTGCCAGGACGCTGCTCGACGATGCTGCGAGCAATCCAAGCGCCGCCGATAGAACCGCCAGTTTTTTGATTGTGGACATTTCTGTCTCTCCCTTTTCATTTAACCAAAGATAGTGGTCCGGCCCCTTGAATGAAGCTCTTTTGATGTCGCGTGCTTACCATCTTGCCGGAAGCCTCACAACAAAAAGCCCCTGCGGCAAAGCCGCAGGGGCTGCTTCTTTAGTAGACAGGTCTTGGCGCGCTAACCGCCGACGTCACCCGAGAGGATTTCGCCGAAGCGTTCCCAGGTTTCACCCTTGAATTTGATCAGCTGCACTTGCGAGATGGGAGCAAAGTCGGTTGCCGACGTGTTGACCTTGATGCCGGGTAGCAAGCCCCCAAGTTCGAGGTTCTTGATGCTGGCGGCCTGCTTCATCACGTTCGCGCGGGTCAGGTCGTCACCGCAAGCCTTCAGCACATGCACGAGACCCTGGGCCACGGTATAGGCATACATCACCGAGCCATCGATCCGGTTGCCTTCCGGGTAAGTACTTGGTCCAGGAATTCGTTCGCAGGCCTTCATGCCGGCATCGTCTTTCCACTGCGGATCGGTCGGTATCCTTCAGGTAAGCGGAGGAGATGATGTCCTGCGCGTTCTCAAAGCCGGCCGGCTTGATCACGCTGCCGATCGAGGCCGAGACGTTGTTGAGGAAGTGCAGCGGCTTCCAGCCGATCTCGGCGTTCTTCTTGATCGCCTGGGCCGCGAATTTCGGCGTGGTGATGTTGAAGAAAACGTCGGCGCCGGTCGATTTCATCTTGACGATGTGGGAGTCGATGGTCGGTTGCGGAAACTTCGTAGCTTTCCTCGATGACGATCATCGAGGCGGCCTTGGCGCCGAGCCCGTCCTTGAAGCCCTTCAGGTAGTCCTTGCCGTAGTCGTCGTTCTGGTAGAGCACGGCGATCTTGGCGTTCGGGCTTGTTCTTCAGCATGTACTTCGCATAGATCTGCGATTCACTCTGGTAGTTGGGCTGCCAGCCCATCGTCCAGGGGAAATCCTTCGGGTCGTTCCACTTGGTGGCGCCGGTGGCGACGAACAGTTGCGGCACCTTCTTCGTGTTCAGGTATTTCTGGATCGCCGTAGTTCGGCGGGGTGCCCAGCGGGTTGAAGACGACGCAGCACTTCGTCGCTCTCGACCAGCTTGCGTGCCTGCTCGACGGTCTTCGGCGGGCTGTAGGCGTCGTCATAGCTGATGAAGTTGATCTTGCGGCCGTTGATGCCGCCCTCGGCATTGATCTTCCTGAAATAGGCCTCTTCGGTCTTGCCGATCACGCCGTAGGCGGACGCCGGTCCGCTGTAGGGCATGATGTTGCCGATCTTGATTTCGGTATCGGATGCGCCGGTGTCGTATTTCTTCTGCGCAAGCGCGCCGCTGCTGCTTGCGGCAAGTAATGCGAGGGCAGCCGAAAAGGCTCCCAGGCGCAAGTTGTTAACGAGACATTGTTTGATCTCCCTGGGATCGATGAATGTGTCGGTGTTGTTGTGTCAGGAGCGCTTTGCGGCTCTTGGATCGCATTGAATACCTTTCGGCCCCGTCCAGCAACAAAAAGCCCCCCGCGACGGCGTCGCGGGGGGCGATATTTAGTCTGATGCCCCGGAAAACTGACCGCCGGGCGGAATATTGGTTAATGGCCGGCTTCGCCGCTGATGACGTCGCCGAACAGGTCCCACTTCTCGCCCTTGAAGCGCATCATCTGAAGCTGCTCGATCGGAGCGAAGTCGGTGGCCGAGGTGTTGATCTTGACGCCCGGCAGCAGCGTGTCCGGCGTGAAGTCCTTCAGGTTCGCGGCCTGCTTCATGATGTTGGCGCGGGTCAGGTCGTCGCCGCACATCTCGAGGATCTTGGTCAGGGTCTGGGCTGCACCATAGCCGTAGACCACCGAGCTGTTGGACCTGTCGGCCTCGGGATAGTACTTGTCGAGCAGCGCGAAGAACTTCTTCATGCCGGGGTCGTCGTTCCATTGCGAATCGGCGGCGTCCTTGGCGTAAGCCGCCGAGAGCACGCCTTGCGCATTTTCGAAGCCGGCGGGCTTGATCACGCTGCCGACCGAAGCCGAAACGTTGGCCACGATCTGGAGCGCCTTCCAGTCGATCTCGGCCATCTTCTTGATGGTCTGCGCCGCGAATTTCGGCGTCGTGATGCTGATCAGGACGTCCGCGCCGGTGGCCTTGAGCTTGACGATATGGTTGTCGATCGTCGGTTCCGAGATCTCGTAGCTTTCCTCGGCGACGATGGCCGATGACTTGGCGCCGAAACCGTCCTTCAGGCCCTTGAGGTAGTCCTTGCCGAAATCGTCGTTCTGGTAGAGCACGGCGACCTTGGCGTTCGGCTTTTCCTTCATCAGGTATTTCGCGTAGATGCAGCCCTTCGCTCTGATAGCTGGGCTGCCATCCGATGGTCCACGGAAAATGCTTCGGATCGTTCCACTTGGTGGCGCCGGTGGCGACGAACAGTTGCGGCACCTTCTTGGCGTTCAGATATTTCTGGACCGCGGTGTTGGACGGCGTACCGAGCGGATTGAACACCACCAGCACCTCGTCGCTCTCGACGAGCTTGCGCACCTGTTCGACGGCCTTCGGCGGACTGTAGGCGTCGTCGTAGGAGATGAACTTGATCTTGCGTCCGTTGATGCCGCCGTTTTCGTTGACCATCTTGAAATAGGCTTCTTCGGTCTTGCCGATGACGCCATAGGCGGAGGCAGGGCCGCTGTAGGGCACGATGTGACCGATCTTGATCTCGGTATCGGTCGCACCGGTGTCATACTTCTTTTGGGCGAGTGCACTACCGGAAGCGAAAACGAACGCGGCGACCGCCGCCCCGAAGGCGGCAGTCCGAACTGGTGCAAGCATAGTGTCTCCTGAGTTTGTTCTTTAGGTTCTTAGTTCTTTTTGAGTTTGCCGAGCATCTGCTGGGCAACCATTGCTACCTGCCTTGCGCCGTGCGGTACGAGGAAGATGACGAGGAACAGAAGCACGCCGAATACGGCACCGGAGAGGCCTTTGGAGATCCCTTCGGCAATATTCGGCACGAAGATGATGAAGGCGGAGCCTACGATCGAGCCCGGCAGCCAGCCGACGCCGCCGACGACCATGCCGAGGAACAGCGAGATCGCGAGCGTGATGGTGTAGCCGTCCGGGGCCACGAACTGCACCGCGATGGCGCCGAGACCGCCGGCAACGCCGGTGATGCCGGCCGAGACGCCGAACGCCAGCGTCTTGTACAGCGCGACGTCGACGCCCATCGCAGACGCCGCGATCTCGTTGTCGCGGATCGCCATGAAGGCGCGGCCCGAGCGCGAGCGCAGCAGGTTGACCGAGGCGATATAGATCCCGATCCCGATCGCGAGCGTGAAGTAATACAGCCACATGTCCTGCGACATCGGCAGGCCGAACGGGGCATCGGGCTTGGTTACCACCAGGCCCTGCACGCCGCCGGTCCAATGTTCGAAGAAGCCGAGCTTGAGCAGTTGCGGCATGGCGACCGCCAGCGCAAAGGTCGCCAAAGCCAGGTAGACGCCGGATAGCCGCAGCGCCGGCTGGCCGAACACGAAACCGAACGCAAAGCAGATGATGCCCGCGATCGGCAGCGTCAGCGCGTAGTTCATCCCGACATGCTCCATCAGGATCGCCGACGTATAGGCGCCGACCGCGTAGAACGCGCTCTGGCCAAGCGAAAACTGACCGCTTCCGCCGGTCAGGATGTTCAGCGCCAGCACGGCAAGGGCGTAGATCAGGAGCATCGTCATCTGGAAGATGATGAAGTTCTTGACGAACAGCGGCGCGATGACCAGCGCGGCCAGCACCACCAGCGAGGTGCCCAGGCCGAGCGTCATCGCCCGCTTCGGAACGGCCTCGACGGCCGGTGCTTCTGTGACGACTTCTTCGACTGCGCTCATGATCAAACTCGCTTCACGATGGGCCGGCCCAACAGTCCAGCCGGTTTGACAACCAGGACGGTGATGATCAGCGCAAGCGCGATCGGCAGTTTCAGCTCGTTACCGACACCGGGAATGTAGGTCCCGGCGAGATTTTCAAACACGCCGACCAGGAAGCCGCCGAGCACGGCGCCGAGCGGTGAGGTCAGGCCGCCAAGAACGGCCGCGGCAAATCCGTAGATCAGCACGCCGCCCATCATGTTCGGCTCCAGGAACACCACAGGTGCGATCAGGATGCCGGCGATCGCGCCGATGGCCGAGGCCATGCCCCAGCCCAATGCGATCATCCACGATGTGTTGATGCCGACCAGGCGGGCCGATTCCGGCAGCGAGGCGGCGGCGCGCATCGCAAGTCCGATCCGTGTGAACTGAAAGAAGAAATAAAGTGCGACCAGCAGCCCCAGCGTGACGCCGATCATGCCGGCCTGGTGGGTCGAAATCAGCTGGCTGCCGAGGAAGGGCGAGGACCCGAACGGCGACGGATACTGCTTGATGGTGAAGTCCCAGATCAGGCCGGCCACCGAGTTGACGATCGCAAACAATGCGATGAAACCCGCAACGTTGGTCAGGATCGGTGCCTTGGCGAGCGGCTTGAACAGCAACCGCTCGATGGCGATACCGCCGACAAAGGAGATGATCAGCGTGGCCAGGAAGGCCCACCAGTAGGGAAGGCCCCACTGCATCAACTGCCAGGAAATGAAGGTCGAGAACATCGCCATTTCGCCCTGGGCGAAATTGAGATGGTCGATCGCCTGGTAGATCATCACGACCGCGAGCGCCATACAGGCGTAGATCGCGCCCGTGGCGATGCCGGCCAGGACTTGGTTGGTAAACAGCTCCATGGCCTGCTCCTCAGTAGCCGAGATAGGATTTGCGGACATCTTCGTTGGTCGCGATGTCCTTGGCGTTGCCCGACATCACGATCTTGCCGGTTTCGATCACATAGGCCTGGTCGGCGAGTTCCAGCGCCAGCTGCGCGTTCTGCTCGACCACCAGGATGGTGACCTTGTCCTCGCGGTTGATCTTGCCGAGAATCTTGAACAGCTCGCGCACGATCAGGGGCGCCAGGCCGAACGACGGCTCGTCCAGCAGCATCAGCCGCGGCCGCAGCATCAGGGCGCGTGCAACCGCGAGCATCTGCTGCTCGCCGCCCGACAGCGTGCCGGCCTGCTGGGTGTGCCGTTCCTTCAGCACCGGAAAGTGCTCGTACATGCGCTCGATGTCGGCGACCACGGCCTTCTTGTCGTTGCGCGTGATGGCGCCGAGCTGCAGGTTCTCCTCCACCGTCATGGTGGTGAAGGTGCCGCGGCCCTGCGGCACATGCGCGATGCCGAGACGAACGACGTTTTCGGTCGACTTGCCGGAAAGCGCCTTGCCCTCGAACTCGATCGCACCGGTCGAGCGCACCATGTTGCAGATCGCGCGCAAGGTGGTGGTCTTGCCGGCGCCATTGGCGCCGAGCAGCGTGGTCAGCGAACCCTCATTGAGGGAGAAGCTGAGGCCGTGAAGCGCCTGGACCTGGCCGTAATAGGCGCGGAGATCCTTGATGTTGAGCATCGCGGTCATTGGTCCTTGCTCCCGAGATAGGCCTTGATGACGTCCGGGTCGGCCTGGACCTGGGCCGGTGTTCCCTCGGCAAGCTTGCGGCCGAAGTTGAGGGCGACGACGTGGTCGGCGATCGACATCACCAGACCCATGTGATGTTCCACCAGCAGCACCGTCATGTGGCGGTCGTCGCGAATCCGGCGGATCAGATCGCCGAGCACATAGACTTCCTCATGGTTGAGGCCGCCGGCGGGCTCGTCGAGCAGCAGGATCTTCGGGTCGGCGGCGAGCGCGCGCGCCAGCTCGACGCGCTTCTGGGTACCGAACGGCAGGCCCGACACCACGGTATGGGCGACGCTCTCGAGATCGAGATAGGCGAGGATCTCGAGGACCTTCTTGTTGACGTCGGCCTCGCTGCGGCGAACCCAGGCGAGCTTCAGCGAGTCCGAGATGATGTCGCTCGAGGTGCGCGCATGGGTGCCGACGCGAACATTGTCGAGCACCGAAAGATTGGGAAACAGCGCGACGTTCTGAAAGGTGCGGCCGATGCCGATCTCGGCGATCTTGTGCGCCGGGCGCGTCAGGATGCTCGAGCCTTCCATCAGGATATCGCCGGAGCTCGGCTGATAGAGTCTGGAAAGGCAGTTGAACAGCGTGGTCTTGCCGGCGCCGTTCGGTCCGATCAGGCCGAGGATCGCACCCTTGTGCATGTTGAAGGATACGCCATTCAGCGCGATGATGCCGCCGAACACGACGCTGACGTCGCGAACCGCGAGCAGGGGCGCATTGCCCTGCGCGAGCTGTGCCTGCGTCATCTCGTTCCGCCCGCCCTGATCACGGAGCGGGAATGACCACGCGAAAATTTTCGCCGGTCATGGTGAACGCTATCTGATCCCCTCGGCCAAACGTGCAACTTTTCCTCCTGCTTTCAACTTCTTGTTTTCTGTTTTTTTGGATTGCGGGGCTGCGCCGCCCAGCGCTGCCTCGATTTTCCTTACCATCGCGACCAGGCGAGGTCCAATGTCGCTCATCAGGCGCTCTTCCGTGAAGCGGAATGCCGGCGCGCCGCAATTGAAGGCATACGGCCCGGTTCCGTCATTGAGCTTCAGCGCCACCCCCACCGCGTGCACATCGTTCTGCCATTCGCCCGCGGAAATCGCGAAACCGTATTTCGCCACCGTTTCGCCCGAGCGTTCGATGCCGTCGCGCATCCGCGCCCATCGGCTGCCGTAATGGTCGCGCAGGTCGCGCAATAAAGCGGCACGTTCGTCGTCGGGCAGTGCCCAGATATACGCACGCCCCATCGCCGAAGTTGCAATCGGTACGCGCGAACCGACGTCGAGCTGTACGCCGAGTGTCAGCCCGTTACGGCTCTGCCCGAAATAGATCATGCTGTGACGGTCGCGTCCGCCGACGGCGACGGCCCCGCCGGTCTCGCGCATCACCTCTTCACGATAGGGTTCGGACAAATGCCGAACGCCGAGATTGGCAAGGGCGGCATACCCCAGCGCCATGGCTGATGGTGCGAGCTGATACTTCTCGAACCGCGGAACGGGTGTAAGATAACCCAGCTTGGTCAGGGTGTAGGTCAGCCGGGAAATGGTTGGCTTCGGCAAATTGGTACGGGCAGCGAGTTCTTGATTGCCGAGAAGTCCATCGTTGGGATGAAATGCGCGCAACACATCAAGTCCGCGGGAAAGCGCGACGACGAAGCTGCGATCGGTCGCCACCTTTTTCCCTGGACGTTTCATTACCCGTTACTGCTGATGAGCTCGTTGACAAGGGACGTGCTTCAAAATAACCCTCCGTGTCAAGATGTGGAATTAAATTTCGCAGTGCGAAATAGATGAAAATGGCCGTAGCTACTCAACGCAAGTTGTGTGGCATCCAAGAATAAACGATCTAACAAACGATCCAGAGAACAAACGATCCAGGGAGAGTGCCGTGAGCGAAGTGGTAAAACTCGAACGTCATGACGTCATCGCCATCGTCACGGTCAACAGTCCCCCGGTAAATGCGCTGAGCGCCGCGGTGCGTGGCGGCATCTTCGAATGCATGAAGGCCGCGATTGCGGATGCCGAAGTGAAGGCCATCGTGCTGACCTGCGGCGGGCGCACCTTCATCGCCGGCGCCGACATCACCGAATTCGGCAAGCCGCCGAAGCCTCCCGGTCTGGCCGAAGTGCTCGTCCTGATGGAGAACTCGCCGAAGCCGATCATTGCCGCCATTCACGGCACCGCGCTCGGCGGCGGTCTCGAAGTCGCTCTGGCATGCCACTATCGCGTCGCCACCAAGGAAGCCAGGCTCGGCCTGCCCGAGGTGAAACTCGGCCTGCTGCCGGGTGCCGGCGGTACCCAGAGGCTGCCGCGCGCGGTCGGCCCCGAACTCGCGGTCAAGATGATTGTCGGCGGCGATCCGATCAGCGCGGCGGAAGCCCAGAAGAGCGGCCTGATCGAGGAAATCGTCGAAGGCCCGGCGTCGGGCGGCGAAGCATTCGCGCGCAAGGTGCTGGCGGAGAAGCGTCCCTTGCGCAAGCTGCGCGACGACGACTCCAAGCTCGCCGCCGCCAAGGCCGACATCTCGCTCTTTACCAACGCGGTCGCCGCATTGACCAAGAAGGCGCGCGGGCTCGAAGCGCCGTTCGCCGCGGCCGATGCGGTACGCGCCGCGATCGAGCTGCCGTTCGACGAAGGGTTGAAGAAGGAGCGCGAGGGGTTCCTCAAGCTGGTATCGAGCGACCAGTCCAAGGCGCAGCGCTACGCCTTCTTCTCCGAGCGCGAGGCCGCAAAGATCGCCGGGGTTCCCGAAGGCACCAAGCCGCGTCCGGTCGAGCGCGTCGCCATCATCGGCGCCGGCACCATGGGCGGCGGTATCGCGATGTCCTTTGCCAACGCCGGTATCCCGGTGACGCTGATCGAAACCGGCGAGGAACAGCTCAAGCGCGGCATGGGCGTGATGCAGAAGAACTACGAGGCGACCGCCGCGCGCGGCGGCATCCCGGCGGATGCCCCGGCCAAGCGCATGGGCCTGATCACCGGCGTGGTCGGCCTGGAGAACGTCAAGGACGCTGACTTGGTGATCGAGGCCGTGTTCGAAACCATGGCGGTGAAGAAGGAAGTGTTCGAGGCGCTCGACAAGCACGCCAAGCCGGGCGCGGTGCTGGCTTCCAACACCTCCTACCTCAACATCGACGAGATCGCCAAAGTGACGAAGCGCCCGCAGGACGTGCTCGGCATGCACTTCTTCTCGCCGGCCAACGTGATGAAGCTGTGCGAGATCGTGCGCGCCGACAAGACCGCGCCGGATGCGCTGACGACTGCCGTTTCGATCGCGCGCAAGATCGCAAAGGTGCCGGCCGTGGTCGGTGTCTGCGACGGCTTTGTCGGTAACCGCATGCTCGCGCAGCGCGGCAAGCAGTCGGAAAAGCTGCTGTTCGAAGGCGCGCTGCCGCAGCAGGTCGACGCCGTGGTGACGAAGTTCGGCATGCCGATGGGCCCGTTCGCGATGAGCGATCTCGCCGGCCTCGATATCGGCTGGCGTTCGCGGAAAGACCGCGGCATCAAGTCGGAAATCGCCGACGCGCTGTGCGAGGCCGGCCGCTTCGGCCAGAAGACCGGCAAGGGCTACTACAAGTATGAAGGCGGCTCGCGCGCGGCGCTGCCCGATCCGGAAGTCGAAAAGCTGATCGACGAGACGCTGCAGCGCCTCGGGCGCAAGAAGCGGGTCGTCAGCGACGACGAAATCCTCGAGCGCATGATGTACCCGATGATCAACGAGGGTGCGCGCATTCTCGAAGAGGGTATCGCGGCGCGGCCGAGCGACATCGACGTGATCTGGCTCTATGGCTATGGCTGGCCGATCTATCGCGGCGGCCCGATGTTCTATGCCGACCAGGTCGGCCTCAAGCACATCGCCGATCGTCTTTCCTACTACGCCAAGGAAACCAACGATCCTTCGCTCGAACCGGCCCCGCTGCTCAAGCGTCTCGCCGCGGAAGGCAAGACGTTTGCGTCACTGGCCGAGAAGTCGAAGGCGGCTTGATGGGCTCCACTCCAACCACCCGTCATTCTCCGATGCGCAATTGCGCATCGGAGGTGCGCCACAGGCGCAAGCCCGGAATCCATTTCGCCATAGACGATGCGGCCTAATGGATTCCGGGCCTGGCCCTTCGGGCCATCCCGGAATGACGACCTCTAGAGTATTGCAAACGGCGCGCATGACCCATCCCGGCGAACAGTTCTATCCAGAAGGCGTCCGCTGGGACGATCCGATCGCGCGCGGAACGCTGCCGGACCTGCTGTCGGCAGCCGCGGCCGAATTCGGCGCGCGCCCCGCGCTCGAATTCCGCGACCGGCCGATCAGCTACAGCGAACTCGAAGCTCTGGTAGAGACGGCAGCCAGCGCCTTCCTTCGCGCCGGCTACAGCAAGGGTAGCTCGGTCGCGCTCTTCCTTGGCAATTCACCTGATCATCCCGTCAATTTCTTCGGCGCGCTGAAGGCCGGCGCCCGCGTCGTGCATCTGTCGCCGCTCGACGGCGAGATCGCGCTGTCGCACAAGCTCTCGGACTCCGGCGCGCGGGTGCTGGTCACCAGCAACCTCTCGGCACTGTTGCCGACCGCGCTGAAGTTTCTCGACAAGGGGCTGCTCGATCGCCTGATCGTCTGCGAGGACGATCATTGGGGCAAGGTTGGGACGCCGCAGACGGCGCTGCCGGATAATCCGAAGATCGTCACCTACCGGCAATTCACCGATGGCGCGGCAAGACCTTCGCAATGGCCCGCGATGTCTGCCGATGACGTCGCCCTGCTGCAATATACCGGCGGCACGACAGGCCTCCCAAAAGGCGCGATGCTCAGCCACGGCAATCTGACCTCGGCGGTTTCGGTCTACGACGTCTGGGGTAGACCTGCGCGCCTGGAGCGCAATGCGATCGAGCGCGTGATCTGCGTGCTGCCGCTGTTCCATATTTATGCGCTGACGGTGGTGCTGTTGTCGTCGATCCGGCGCGGCAACCTGATTTCGCTGCACCAGCGTTTCGACGTCGAGGCCGTGATGCGCGATATCGAGGTCAAGCGCGCCACCGCGTTTCCCGGCGTGCCGACGATGTGGATCGCGATCGCGGCACTTACCGGACCTCGACAAGCGCGATCTGTCCTCGCTGGTCAGCGTCGGCTCGGGCGGTGCACCGCTGCCGGTCGAGGTCGCGAGGATCCTGGAGCGCCGGGTCGGCATGAAGCTGAAGAGCGGCTGGGGCATGACCGAAACCTGCTCGCCCGGCACCGCCCACCCGAAGGAAGGGCCAGACAAGCCCGGTTCGATCGGCCTGATGCTGCCCGGCATCGAGATGGACGTGGTGTCGCTGGAAGATCCGACCAGGCTGATGCCGGTGGGTGAAGCCGGCGAAATCCGCATTCGCGGCCCGAACGTCACCAAGGGCTACTGGAACCGGCCGACGGAAACCGCGGAAGCCTTCGTCGGCGACCGCTTCCTCACCGGCGACATCGGCTACATGGACGCCGACGGCTATTTCTATCTGGTCGACCGCAAGAAGGACATGATCATCTCCGGCGGCTTCAACGTCTATCCGCAGATGATCGAGCAGGCGATCTATACCCATCCTTCCGTGCAGGAAGTGATCGTGATCGGAATCCCGGACGATTATCGCGGCGAGGCGGCCAAGGCCTTCATCAAGCTGCGCGATGGCGCAAAATCGTTCACGCTGGACGAATTGCGCGCCTTCCTCACCGGCAAACTCGGCAAGCACGAAATTCCGGCCGCGGTCGATTTCGTCGACGAACTGCCGCGCACGCCGGTCGGAAAGTTATCGCGCCACGAACTGCGCATGCAGCAATCGCCGCCGCACTACCGAACAACAAGCCGCATCAGGAGGTCGTTCCTAAACTCCGCCGTCGTCCCTGCGAAGCGCCAGGGACCCATACGCCGCGGCCCGGATGTTGGGGCACTTGGGTAGACGGCTTTCGTATCATTGGCGCCGGTGGTTACGGGTCCCGCGTTCGCAGGGACGACGGATAGCGCGCAGGCAAACATCAAGAAAGACGTCGCTTAGTCGGAGTGTAATTCATTCGCTCACAGGAGGATCCGATGGATCTCGCTTTCAGCAAGGAAGAAATCGCGTTTCGTGAGGAGGTAAGGGCCTTCTTCCGGGACAACGTGCCGCCGGAAACGCGGCGCAAGATGGTCGAGGGGCGTCACCTCTCCAAGGACGAGATGGTCGCCTGGTGGCGTATCCTCAACAAGAAGGGCTGGGGCTGCTCGCACTGGCCGAAGGAATATGGCGGCACCGGCTGGACCTCGGTGCAGCACTACATCTTCAAT
This sequence comes from uncultured Alphaproteobacteria bacterium, assembly GCA_963840465.1. GTDB lineage: Bacteria > Pseudomonadota > Alphaproteobacteria > Rhizobiales > Xanthobacteraceae > Bradyrhizobium. The sequence goes on from CAWIZF010000058.1 coordinate 57,347, forward strand.
GAAGAACTGCAGATGCACCCCGCACCGGCGCCGCTCGCCTTCGGCGTCAGCATGGTCGGCCCTGTCATCTACACCTTCGGCAACGAGAAGCAGAAGCAGCAGTATCTGCCGCGCATCGCCAATGTCGACGACTGGTGGTGCCAGGGCTTTTCGGAGCCCGGCTCCGGCTCCGATCTTGCGTCGCTGAAGACCAAGGCCGAGCGCAAGGGCGACAAGTACATCATCAACGGCCAGAAGACCTGGACCACGCTGGCCCAGCACGCCGACATGATCTTCTGCCTGTGCCGCACCGACACCAATGCGAAGAAGCAGATGGGCATCTCCTTCATCGTGTTCGACATGAAGTCGAAGGGCGTCACCGTGCGCCCGATCGAGACCATCGACGGCGGCCGCGAGGTCAACGAGGTGTTCTTCGACGACGTCGAGGTGCCGGTCGAGAATTTGATCGGCGAGGAGAACAAGGGCTGGGATTACGCAAAATTCCTGCTCGGCAACGAGCGCACCGGCATCGCCCGCGTCGGCGTCTCCAAGGAGCGGCTGCGCCGCATCAAGGATCTCGCCTCCAAGGTCGAACAGAACGGCAAGCCCGTGCTCGAGGACCAGGGTTTCCGCGAAAAACTCGCGGCCTGCGAGATCGAGCTCAAGGCGCTCGAGCTCACCCAGCTCCGCGTCGTCGCGGATGAAGGCAAGCACGGCAAGGGCAAGCCCAACCCGGCGTCCTCGGTGCTGAAGATCAAGGGTTCGGAAATCCAGCAGACCACCACCGAATTGTTGATGGAAGTGATCGGCCCGTTCGCCGCGCCCTACGACGTGCATGGCGATGACGGCACCAACGAGACCATGGACTGGACCGCCCAGATCGCGCCGAGCTATTTCAACAACCGCAAGGTCTCGATCTACGGCGGCTCCAACGAGATCCAGCGCAATATCATCACCAAGGCGGTGCTGGGGCTGTTAGGCCGCCACACACAATCACCTGTCGTCCCCCGCGAAGGCGGGGGACCCAGTACGCCGCGGCGGTCGTGGTTACGATGAACGCCTGCGATTACTGGATCCCCCGCCTTCGCGGGGGATGACGATAGAGAGCTCGGCAACGGCGTTGCCACATTGAATTCAAGAGAAAGTAACGAACATGGATTTTGATTTGTCCGAGGAGCAGCGTCTTCTCAAGGAAAGCATCGACGGTCTGTTGACCGACTCCTACGATTTCGATGCGCGCAAGAAGTACCAGAAGGAGAAGGGCGGCTGGAGCAAGGCCGTCTGGGGCAAGCTGGCCGAGCAGGGCTTGCTGGGCCTGCCGTTCGCGGAAGCCGATGGCGGCTTTGGCGCCGGCGCGGTCGAGACCATGATCGTGATGGAAGCGCTCGGCAAGGCGCTGGTGCTGGAGCCGTATCTCGCCACTGTCGTGATCGGCGGCGGCTTCCTGCGCCATGGCGGCTCGGCCGAGCAGAAGGCCGCGCACATTCCCGGCCTCATCGACGGCAGCAAGACGTTTGCGTTTGCCCAGCTCGAGAAGAACTCGCGCTACGATCTCGGCGATGTCTCGACCACCGCCAAGAAGAAGGGCGCGGGCTGGGTCATCGACGGCGAAAAGTTCGTCGTGCTCAACGGCGAGAACGCCGACACCCTGATCGTGACCGCGCGCACCAAGGGCGGCCAGCGCGACAAGACCGGCATCGGCGTGTTCCTCGTGCCGGCGAATGCCAAGGGCGTCACCCGCAAGGGCTATCCGACCCAGGACGGCCTGCATGCCGCCGACATCACCTTCACCGGCGTCGAGGTCGGCGCAGATGCTGCGATCGGCGATCCCGAGAACGGCCTGCCGCTGATCGAGCGCGTGGTGGATGAAGCCCGCACCGCGATGTGCGCGGAAGCGGTCGGCGCGATGGATGAATCGCTGAAGAGCACGGTCGAATATCTCAAGACGCGAAAGCAGTTCGGCGTGCCGATCGGCAGCTTCCAGACCCTGCAGCACCGCGCCGCCGACATGTTCGTGGCGCTCGAACAGGCCCGCAGCATGTCGATGTTCGCGACCATGGCCGCCGATTTCGACAGCGCGAAGGAGCGCGCCACGGCAGTGGCCGCCGCCAAGGTGCAGATCGGCAAGTCCGGCAAGTTCATCGGCCAGCAGTCGATCCAGCTCCACGGCGGCATCGGCATGACCCAGGAAGCCAAGATCGGCCACTACTTCAAGCGGCTGACCATGATCGAAAACACCTTTGGCGACACCGACTACCACCTCCGCCGCGTCACCGACGCGGGCGGGCTGGTGTAAGGCGCTACGTCATCCCCCGCGATGCGGGGCATCAGCAGCCCGGCCAATCGACTCTCGCGCACTCGTCTCTGCGGCCAATGGATCTCCGTGATGCGCAACTGCGCATCAAGCCCGGGCGATGACGATTGAATGAATGAGCAAGATCAGGGAGCCAACAACAATGAAAAACACCCCGTTCGATCTCACCGGAAAAGTCGCCGTCATCACCGGCTCCAGCCGCGGCATCGGCCGTTCCTCCGCGGAACTGCTCGCCAAGCTCGGCGCAAAAGTCGTGGTCTCCAGCCGCAAGGCCGATGCCTGTCACGAGGTGGCCGAAGGCATCAAGAAGGACGGCGGCGACGCCCATGTCATTCCCTGCAACATCTCGCGCCGCGAGGAAGTCGAGGGGCTGATTACGGGCACGACAAAACATTACGGCAAGGTCGACATCCTCGTCTGCAACGCCGCGGTGAACCCCTATTACGGCCCGCTGCTCGACATCAAGGACGAAGCCTTCGACAAGATCATGGGCTCCAACGTCAAGAGCAACATCTGGCTCTGCGCGCTGGCGATCCCGCAGATGGCCGAGCGCGGCAACGGCTCGGTGGTGATCATCTCGTCCATCGGCGGCTTGCGCGGTTCCACCGTGATCGGCGCCTACGGCATTTCGAAAGCGGCGGACTTTGCGCTGTGCCGCAGCCTCGCCGGCGAATGGGGTCCGAAGGGCGTTCGCGTCAATTGCGTGGCGCCGGGCCTCGTCAAAACCGATTTCGCCCGCGCGTTGTGGGAAGATCCTGAAAACCTGAAGCGCCGCACGTCAGGCTCGCCGCTCCGCCGCATCGGCGAACCCGAAGAAATCGCCGGCGCGGTGGCCTATCTAGCGTCCGACGCCTCCACCTTCATGACCGGCCAGACCATCGTGGTCGACGGCGGCGTGACGACCGCAGCGACGTGATCCTTACCCGCCCCTGGAGGGGGCGGGTCGGCTCACATTGAGCGCAGCGAAATGTGAGACGGGGTGGGGTGACAGTCTTTCAACTCGCGCTCTGTTGGACGTGGAGAGACCGTCACCCCACCCCGCCGCGCGCTACGCGCGCGTCGACCCGCCCCCTCCAGGGGCGGGTGAAGCGCGCGCACTCCCCAACTTGACCTCCGCCTCCCAATCGGATTGCCTCTGGCGCAACCAAAACCTCCCGGGGAAGCAACGCCATGTCCTTTGTGCTGGCCATCGATCAGGGCACCACGTCGTCGCGCGCCATCGTGTTCCGCGGCGACATTTCCATCGCCGCCACCGCGCAGCAGGAATTCCCGCAGCATTTCCCGGCTTCGGGCTGGGTCGAGCACGAGCCCGAGGATATCTGGACCTCGACGGTCGCGGTCTGCCGCGAGGCGCTGGAGAAGGCCGGCCTGAAGGCAAAGGACATCGCCGCGATCGGCATCACCAACCAGCGCGAGACGACTATCGTGTGGGACCGCGCGACGGGGCAGGCCGTGCACCGCGCCATCGTCTGGCAGGACCGCCGCACCGCCGACATCTGCGCCAAGCTGAAGAGCGAAGGCCACGAGCCTGACATCTCGGCCAGGACCGGCCTGATCATCGATCCTTATTTCTCCGGCACCAAAGTCGCCTGGATCCTCGACCACGTCCCGGGCGCGCGCGAACGCGCCGGCCGCGGCGAACTGCTGTTCGGCACCGTCGATTGCTACCTGCTGTGGCGGCTGACCGCTGGCCGTGTGCACGCGACCGACGCCACCAACGCCTCGCGCACGCTGCTGTTCAACATCCACACCGGCGAGTGGGACGACGAACTCCTGAAACTGCTGCGCGTGCCACGCTCGATGCTGCCGGAAGTAAAAGACTCCTCCGCCAAATTCGGCGACAGCGACCCAGGCCTGTTCGGCGGCCCGATCGCGATTTCAGGCATCGCCGGCGACCAGCAGGCCGCCACCATCGGCCAGGCCTGCTTCACGCCCGGCATGATCAAGTCGACCTACGGCACCGGCTGCTTTGCGCTGCTCAACACCGGCGCGACGCCGGTCGCCTCGAAGAACAAGCTGCTCACCACCATCGCCTATCAATCGAACGGCAAGCGCACCTACGCGCTCGAAGGTTCGATCTTCGTCGCCGGTTCCGCCGTGCAGTGGCTGCGCGATGGGCTCGGCATCATCAAGCAGGCGTCCGAGACCGGCCCGCTCGCCGACAAATCCGATTCCACCCAGAGCGTCTATCTGGTGCCGGCCTTCGTCGGCCTCGGCGCGCCCTACTGGAACCCCCGCGTCCGCGGCGCGCTGTTCGGCCTGACCCGCAACACCGGCCCCGCCGAGCTGGCGCACGCCGCGCTTGAAAGCGTCTGCTACCAGACATCAGATCTCCGCGAGGCGATGCGCGCCGACTGGCCGGGCGAGAAGGCCGCCAACGTGCTGCGCGTCGACGGCGGCATGACGGCGTCGGACTGGACCATGCAGCGCCTCGCCGATCTGCTCGACGCCCCGGTCGATCGCCCGATGATCCAGGAAACCACCGCACTCGGCGCCGCCTATCTCGCCGGGCTGCAGGCCGGCGTCTATCCCGAGCCTGCAAAGTTCGCCGACAACTGGCGGCTGGAACACCGCTTCAAGCCGGCGATGAGCGCGGCGACGCGGGAGCGAAAGCTCGCGGCTGGGCGAGGGCGGTGAAGGGCGTGCTGGCAAGCGATGAGGGGGAGTAACAGGAGAATGATCCTGCCCGACGGCTATTCCGACGTTCCCGCCGGCAAGATCGCCGCCGTCACGACGCATCTGGAAATGACCGCGCGCCCCGCGCCGCGTTCCGATCCCGCCGGCGCGTGGACGCTGCGGCGGGTAGATGCTCCCGCGCTCGACTGGTATCGCGATCTCTATGGCCGCGTCGGCGGGCCATGGCTGTGGGTCTCGCGGATACGGATGCCCGACGCGGAATTGGCCGCGATCATTCAATCGCCGCCGATGGAGGTCTACGCGCTGGCGCATGAGGGACGCGACGAAGGCTTGCTCGAGATGGATTTTCGCGAGCCCGGGCAATGCGAAATCGTTTCTTTCGGGCTCACCGAAAAACTTGTCGGAGCCGGCGCCGGCCGCTGGCTGATGAACCGCGCACAGGAGATCGCATGGTCGCGGCCGCTCACGCGCCTCTGGCTGCACACCTGCACCTTCGATCATCCCGCCGCGCTCGCCTTCTACCAGCGCTCGGGCTTTCGTCCATTCCGCCGGCAGGTCGAGGTGGTCAACGATCCGCGGCTCGATGGAACAGTGCCGCGCGATGTGGCGAGGCATGTGCCGGTGATTGAGTAAATGGGCCGACGCGCCCTCAGCCGTCGTCACCGGGCTTGTCCCGGTGATCCACGTCTTGCTTCCTGGTGAGAGGAAAAGACGTGGATGGCCGGGTCAAGCCCGGCCATGACGAAGAGGGGCGCCTAGAACACCTCCTGCCTCGCCCGCGCCAGCGAGAACCCGTGCCGCTCCGCATTGAAGCACGTGACGCCCGTCTGCTCCGACGTGCACGTAAACCCGCCACGCTGCCACACCTCGCCATAGCCGAGCACCGGCAGCGATTTGTCCATCACGGTGTCGCCGTGGCAGATGCGCGCGGCGGGGCCCTTGGCGTTCATCTCGAAGGCGCCGCCGTAGTCGAGGTCGCAATCGGCCGGGCGCCGCGGCTTGGTGTCCATCGCGGCGATGTCGCAGCGGAGGATGTTCTGCTTGTCGTAGTCGAAATACTGGCAGGTGATGTTTTTCGACGGCGACTGGAAGCCGATCGGGCCGGACTGGGCGTGCGCTGGGGCGGCGAGCAGCAGCACGAGTGCGCTCAGGGCTCGGAACGAAATTTTGGGCATCTCTCCTCCACCGGTATTCAACGGTACGCAAAATACGTAATATCCATCGGTTGTCATCCCCGCGGAGGCGGGGATCCAGTATTCCAGAGAAGTTGCGACCGAACCGCGGCGCCGCGGCGTACTGGATACTCCGCCTTCGCGGAGTATGACGATTGTGTGTGTGGAAAGGTGGGCGCTCCATGATCCTGATCGGCCAATACGATTCCCCCTTCGTCCGCCGCGTCGCCATCGCGATGCGGCTCTATGGCATCGCCTTCGAGCACAGACCGTGGTCGACCTTCGGCGATGCCGACAAGATCGCGCCCTATAATCCGCTGCGGCGGGTGCCGACGCTGGTGCTCGATGACGGCGAGGCGCTGATCGAGAGCACGATGATCCTGGATTATCTCGACGACCTCGTCGGCCCCGACAGAGCGATGATCGCGCCGCGCGGCGAGACGCGGCGGCGGCATTTGCGGATTTGCGCGCTGGCGATGGGCCTGGGCGACAAGGGCGTCAGCCTGCTGTACGAGCGCGTGCTGCGCAAGGACAAGCAGCTCGATCTCTGGGTCGAGCGCTGCAAGTCGCAGATATCGGGCGTGCTCGATGTGCTCGAAAAGGAGCGCGCCGCGGTCAAGACGCCGTACTGGTCCGGCGAAAACATCGGCCACGCCGATATCGCGGTCGCCTGCGTGCTGCGCTTCACCGGCGAGGCGCATCCCGCGCTGTTCGACGCGCGCTATCCCGCGCTGAAGGCGCATTCCGAGCGCTGCGAGGCGCTGCCGCCGTTCCAGGAAATCGTGCAGCCGCTGGCGCCGCCGAAAAGTTAATCCTTCGCCGGTATCGCTTCCCGCATCCTGGCGAGCGCGGCTTCGACGACCTCGCGCGTATACGGTTTCTGCACGACGGGGGCTGCAGCCAGTTCGGCCGGGATCGGCGCCCGCTCGCCATAGCCGGTGGCGAACATGAACGGCACTTTCAGTTCGGTGAGCCTGGTGGCGACCGGGATGCTGTTCTCGTTGCCGAGGTTGAGGTCGAGCAGCGCGAAATCCGGCTTCTCGCGATCGATCGACTTGAGCGCCTGATTGACCGAGGCCGCCGTCCCGACATGGCGCGCGCCGAGTTCGAGCAGGATCACCTCGGCGGCCATGGCGATGATCAGGTTGTCCTCCACGATCAGCGCGGTGCCGGACAGGCGCGGCGGCGCCGGCGTTTCGGTCTCCAGCTTGGTGGCGATGCCTGACATCGATGTCACCATCTCCACATAGTTGGCCGGGATCACGAAGTGCGCATGCACGCCCAGCAGGTCGAAACGCAGCTCGGCGTCACCCTTGAGATCGAACGGGATCGAGCGCTCGATGATGGTGGTGCCGAAGCCGCGCCGCGATGGCGGCTGCACCGGCGGGCCGCCGCTTTCCTTCCAGTCGATCACAAGTCGCGAACTCTGATCGAGCTTCCAGACGATCTCGACCTTGCCGGTCGAATCCGCGAGCGCGCCATACTTGGCGGAGTTCGTCATCATCTCGTGGACGACCAGCGCCAGCGTCGCGAACGCCTTGGGATCGAGCGCGACTTCCGGGCCTTCCATCTTGATGCGGCCCGCGCGCGCACCGAGATAGGCGCCGGCCTCCGATTCAACCAGTGCCTTGATCGCCACCGGCGCCCAGTTCAGGCTGGTGATCTGGTCGTGGGCACGCGCCAGCGCCTGGATGCGGCCGCCGAGCACGCTGCTGAATTCCTCGATACTCCCGGCGGTATCCTTGCTCTGTGTGACGAGGCCGCGCACCAGACTGAGGATGTTGCGGACGCGATGGTTGAGCTCGGCGATCATCAGCTCCTGCCGTTCCTGCGCGCCCTTGCGTTCGCGGGCGGCGAGATCGGCAAGTTGCAGAATCACTTCGAGCAGCGTGACACGCAAGCCTTCCGCGATCTGCAGCTCGGCCGAGGTCCAGGGTGCGGACTGGCCGTGCACCGTCTCCTGCCAAAGCTCAAAGCTCTTGCGCGGGGTGAGGCGGGGTCCGAGCGGGCCCGAGGCATAGACCTTGCCGGGCGCGCCGGCCCAGTTCACCTTGCGCAGGATCTCGCGGCGGAAGAAGATCAGGCAGTCGCGCGGCGTGCGCGAGATCGGAATCGCGAGGAAGCCGGCGGCGCGGTCGCGGAACAATTCGCCCGCTGCGTAGATCTTGCCGATCTCGGCGCTGGCGCAGATCCGGCCCGGCGAGGTGCGGTTGATGAAGCCGACGAGTTCCTTCACTTCGCGCTCGGTCGGGGTTTCGCCTGATAGCGTGATCTCGTCATTGGACCAGATCGCGATCCCGTCGCACTCGATCATCTTGCGGTAGTCGCCGATGAAGTCGGCGATGGCGCGCTGGCTGTGTTCATGTCTGGCGGCGGCCTCGATCAGCCGCTCCTGAACCTGGTGCGCGCGCGTTTCATAGGCGATGGTCGCCTCGCGCTCGCGGGTTTCCAGGATCCAGGAAAACATCTGGCCGAACAGTTCGGCGGCGGTGCGTCGCTCGAACGAGATGTGCCGCGGCGAATAATGGTGGCAGGCGAACAGGCCCCACAACTTGCCGTCGCGCAGGATCGACACCGACATCGATGCCCCGACGCCCATGTTCTGCAGATATTCGATGTGGATCGGCGATACCGATCGCAGCGTGCTGGTCGAAAGATCAAGCAGCGCCGCGCTGTGGGTCGCGGTCGAAGCCAGCGGCACCGGTTTGGTGGCGATATCCGCAATGATGCGCAGCCAGTTGCGGGTGTAAAGCGTGCGTGCCTGCGCGGGAATGTCGGAGGCCGGGTAATGCAGTCCGAGGAACGGCTCCAGTCCGGAAGCGGCGACCTCGGCGATCACCTCGCCCGAGCCATCCGGGTGGAAGCGATAGACCATCACGCGGTCGAATCCGTTGAGCACCTTGAGCTGGCGCGCGGCTTCCTGCGCCAGTTCGGCAATGCCCCTGGTTTTGCGGATCCGGCTCACCATCAGCCGGACCATTTCTCCCGAGTTGGTGTCTTGCTCGATCACGGAGGGCTCCGCCTCGATGATCAGATAGGCGCCGGAGAAATGGATGGCGATGTCGAACGGCTTGCCGCCATCCTGAAGCGGCACCCCGAAAATCCGTTCGCTTGCGTCCGGCCCGGAGAGATAGTCGACGCGGCCTCGAATGGCTTCGACAGCAGCCTTCGAAAGCACTTCAGCGACGGGGCGCTGAAAGATATCGGCGCATTCACGTCCCAGATAGTCGGCGACGTTCTCCGAAGCCATGCAGACCGTAAAATCGGATTGCAGGCCGAGCAGGAATCCGAACGGCTGGATGCTGCCGGGAATGTGGATCGGTTCGCGGTCGCAATTGGTAAGATCGACTTGCTTATTCATGACAGCGCCGCCGCGTGCGCGAAAAGATCGAAGGAGGAACGCGCCGACCGGACGAGATCGTCCTCGGCAAGTTCGTCAGCATGACATTCCAGAACGGCGAGATATTGCGGCCAGAAATGCCGGCCCAAGCCATGGCCGAGAAAGGCGGTATTGCCGGAAACCAGCGGATCGCTGCACTGCCTGACCGTCCTCAGCAGATAGGCGGCGCCAAGACGGGATCCTTCCAGCACATACAACGTGCCGAGCATCGCGGATCGATCGGTCAGTTCAGGCGCATTCAGCCGGCCGGGCTTACCGCCAAGCCGGGCAAGATCAGTCAGGACAGCAGCGGTCCGCGCGCGATCGTCCCAATCGGGCAGCATGGCGCGGACACCGGCCCGTTCCAGCGAACGCTCAAGCGGTAGTAAGGCCGCGGCATTGATCTCCAGGAAGCGGCGATAATCCGACGCCGTGCAGAGGTCGAAAGCGCCGAGCGTGGCATCGAGCCGCGCATGGTCTGCGGCGGTGGCGTCCCTCAAAATGCTTCGAAGAAGGGGTTTTGGGCGGGCAGAGAGGCTGCAATCGGCGTGATGCGGCGTCGGAATTGCTATTTCCGGCATCCGAAATCCTTTTTGTAGGGAGCTGCTTGGCAGTCAGGTCACAGGATAACCCAATGCAAACGCGGCAGGAAACCCCGGGTTCCCCGCGCGATATGGCGATTTTGCCGATTGGCTATGCGGCCGGTCGACCCGGCAGCTGGGGAGGAGGGTCCCTACGGACCTACCGTTTCACCCGCATCGCCTCGGGCGTATCCGGCTGAGCCAGCGGATGCGCTTTGGCGAATTCCGGCAGCGCCATTGCGGTCTCAAAGATGCGCTGCACCGTCGGATAGATTTTCAGGTCGATCTGCTGCGTCACTGCGACGGTGACATGGCCGACCATGCAGATATCGGCCAGCGTCGGCGCATCGCCATGGCAGAATTTGCCGGTGTCCTTGTGATCAGCCAGATGTCCCTCCAGCGCGGCCAGCGTTTCCACCGTCCAGTGCCGCCGCCAGGCCGCCTGCTGCGTGTCGCGCAGATTGAGTTCGTGGTCGAGATAGCGCCGCACCCGCGGCACCAGCAGCGGATGGCCCTCGCAGGCGACCATCAGCGCCAGCGCGCGAACGCGGGCACGGCCGTTGATATCGTCGGGCAGCAGCGGCGGGGAGGGATATTTTTCATCGAGATATTCGAGAATAGCGAGCGACTGGAACAGCGTGGTGCCGTCATCCGCGACCAGCGCCGGCAGCGCCATCTGCGGATTGATCTTGCGATATTCGGCCTCGCGATGTGCGTTGGCGTCGAGGTCGACGAAGATCACCTCGGCCGGCACATTTTTCAGATTGAGCGCGATCCGCACGCGAAAACTCGCCAGCGATCGCCAGAACGAGAAGAATTTCATGGGCACTCCGCATTCTCTTCCCCTCTCCCCTTGTGGGAGAGGGTGGATCAATCGTGCGAAGCACGATTGAGACGGGTGAGGGGTTGTCTCCGCGGAGACAGACCCCTCATCCGGCGCTTCGCGCCACCTTCTCCCACAAGGGGAGAAGGGAAGGAAGCGGCTACCGGCGTCTACCACTTTCTTACCCTCCCCTCCAGGGGCGGGTGAAGAGTTCAGCCCGCGCCGACGGCTTTCTTGCGCCAGGCCAGGTGCACGGCGCAATTGCAGCCGGGGGGATGCGAGGTGACGTCGTTGGCGGGGACGATCTCCGCCGCCGGTGCCTTCGCCGCAGCCTCCTGCGAGGGAATATAGTTCAGCACCGGCGCCAGCCAGCGTTCGGTCTCGGCCACACTCATGCCCTTGCGCGCGGCATAGTCCTCGACCTGGTCGCGCTCGATCTTGCCGACGCCGAAATAGAAGCTTTCGGGATGAGAGAAATAAAGCCCCGACACTGACGAGCCCGGCCACATCGCAAAGCTCTCGGTCAGCTTCACGCCGGCGGTGTTCTCGGCATCGAGCAGGCGGAACAGCGTCGCCTTCTCGGTGTGATCGGGCTGCGCGGGATAGCCGGGCGCCGGGCGGATGCCGGCATATTGTTCGAGGATCAACTGATCGGCGGCCAGCGCCTCGTCCGGCGCATAACCCCAGAATTCCTTGCGGACGCGCTGATGCATCCGCTCGGCAAAGGCTTCCGCCAGACGGTCGGCCAGCGCCTTGCACAGGATCGAGGAGTAATCGTCATTGGCGTTCTTGAAGCGGTCGGCGACCGCGTCCTCGCCGATCCCGGCGGTGACGACGAAGGCGCCGATGTAGTCAGGCACGCCCGAGGACGCGGGCGCGATGAAGTCCGACAGCGCGGCGTTGAAGCGGCCTTCGCGCTTCTCCAGTTGCTGGCGCAGCGTGTGGAAGGTCGCGATCTTTTTCTTGCGGCTGTCGTCGGCATAGACGGCGATATCGTCGCCATCGGCATTGGCCGGCCAGAACCCGACGGTGGCGCGGGCGGTGAACCATTTCTCCTTGACGATGAGATCGAGCATCTTGCGCGCGTCGTCATACAGCGAACGCGCGACTTCGCCGATCTTGGGATCGTCGAGGATCGCCGGAAAGCGCCCGGTCAATTCCCAGGTCTGGAAGAACGGCGTCCAGTCGATGTATTCGGCGAGCTCCGCAAGGTCATAGGCGTCGAAACTCCTGATACCGAGAAAGGCCGGCTTCTTCGGCGGCGTCTTGGCGAAGTCGGCCTTGACCGCGTTGGCGCGGGCATCGGCCAGCTTCAGCCGCTTCTTGTCGGCCTGGGCGCGGAAATGCGCCGCGGAAATTTTGGCATATTCGGCGCGGATGTCGGCGGCATAGGCCTCGCGCCGCTCGGGCGACAGCAGCGAGGACGCCACGCCGACGGCGCGGCTGGCGTCGTTGACATGCACCACCGGCCCGCCCTTGTAGTTCGGGTCGATCTTGACGGCGGTATGGACGCGGCTTGTCGTCGCGCCGCCGATCAAGCAGCGGCATCTTCATGCCCTGCCGCTCCATTTCGCCGGCCAGAAAACTCATCTCGTCGAGCGAGGGCGTGATCAGGCCGGACAGCCCGATGATATCGGCATCCTCGGCTTTGGCGGTCTCGATGATCTTGCTGGCCGGCACCATGACGCCGAGGTCGATGACCTCGAAATTGTTACATTGCAGCACGATGCCGACGATGTTCTTGCCGATGTCGTGGACGTCGCCCTTGACGGTCGCGAGCACGATCTTGCCGGCGGCGTTGCGGCCGTCGCTGGTCACGCCGTTGGCAAGGTTGCGCGCCTTCTCCTCTTCCATGAACGGCATCAGATAGGCGACCGCCTGCTTCATCACGCGCGCCGACTTCACCACCTGCGGCAGGAACATCTTTCCGTCGCCGAAGAGGTCGCCGACGATGTTCATGCCGGCCATCAGCGGGCCTTCGATCACGTTCAGCGGCCGTTCGACCGTCAGCCGCACGGCTTCGGTGTCGGCCTCGATGAACTCGGTGATGCCGTGCACCAGCGCATGGGAGAGCCGCTTCTCGACCGGCCATTCGCGCCAGGCCAGATCCTGCTCCTTGGTCTGCTTCTCCTTGCCGCGGAATTTTTCGGCCAGCGCCAGCAGGCGCTCGGATGCGCCGGGGTCGCGGTTGAGGATGACGTCCTCGCAAGTCTGGCGCAGCTCAGGATCGATGTCGTCATAGACGATCATCTGCCCGGCATTGACGATGCCCATGTCCATGCCGGCCTTGATGGCGTGATACAGGAACACCGAATGCATGGCCTCGCGCACCGGCTCGTTGCCGCGGAACGAGAACGAGAGGTTGGAGACGCCGCCTGAAATGTGCGCATGCGGCAGGTTCTGGCGGATCCAGCGCGTCGCCTCGATGAAGTCGACGCCGTAATTGTTGTGCTCTTCAAGTCCCGTCGCGATCGCAAAGATATTCGGATCGAAGATGATGTCCTCGGGGGGAAAGCCGACCTCGTCGACCAGGATGTCGTAGGCGCGCTTGCAGATATCGGTCTTGCGCGCGAACGTATCGGCCTGTCCGACCTCGTCGAACGCCATCACCACGACAGCGGCGCCATGGCGGCGCGCGATCCGGGCTTCGTGGATGAATTTCTCCACGCCCTCCTTCATCGAGATCGAGTTCACCACCGGCTTGCCCTGAACGCATTTCAGGCCGGCCTCGATCACGTTGAATTTCGAGGAGTCGACCATCACGGGCACGCGCGCGATGTCGGGCTCGGCGGCGACGAGGTTGAGGAAGGTCACCATCGCGGCTTCGGAATCGAGCAGGCCCTCGTCCATGTTGACGTCGATGATCTGGGCGCCGTTCTCGACCTGGTCGCGCGCCACCTGCAGCGCGGCGGTGTAGTCGCCCGCGGTGATCAGCTTGCGGAATTTTGCCGAGCCGGTGACGTTGGTGCGCTCGCCGACATTGACGAACGGGATCGCCGGCGTCAGTTCGAACGGCTCGAGGCCCGACAGCCGTAGCCGCGGCTCGATCTCGGGCACGAGGCGCGGCTTGTGCGGAGCGACAGCCGCGGCAATCGCCGCGATATGGTCCGGCGTGGTGCCGCAGCAGCCGCCGACGATGTTGACAAGGCCGGCCTCGGCAAACTCGCCGATCAGCCGCGCCATGTATTCCGGCGTTTCGTCGTACTGGCCGAATTCGTTGGGCAGGCCGGCGTTCGGATAGGCGCAGACCAGCGTATCGGCGACGCGGCCGATGTCCGCGATATGGGCGCGCAGGTCTTCGGCGCCGAGCGCGCAGTTGAAGCCGATGGTGATCGGCTTGGCGTGCCGCACCGAATTCCAGAACGCTTCCGGCAATTGGCCCGACAGCAGCCGGCCGGATTTGTCGGTGATCGTGCCCGAGATCATCACGGGCACGTCGATGCCGCGTTCCTCGGCGATTTCCGAGATCGCGTAGAGCGCGGCCTTGGCGTTCAGCGTGTCAAAGATGGTCTCGACCAGCAGCAGGTCGGCGCCGCCGTCGAGCAGGCCGTTGATCTGTTCGCCATAGGACTTGCGCAGATCGTCGAAGGTGACGGCGCGATAGCCGGGGTTGGAGACGTCGGGCGAGATCGAAGCCGTCCGGTTGGTCGGGCCCAGCGCGCCGGCGACGAAACGCGGCTTGCCGTCCTCGGCGCTGACGCGCTCGGCGGCGGCGCGGGCGAGTTTGGCGCCGTCGCGGTTCAGTTCGTAGGCGAGGTCCGACATGTCGTAGTCGGCCTGCGCGATCGAGGTCGAGGAGAACGTGTTGGTGGCGACGATGTCGGCGCCCGCGCGCAGGTAAGCCGCGTGGATATCCTCGATCGCTTGCGGCTGCGTCAGGATCAGCAGATCGTTGTTGCCGCGGACATCGCGATGGAAGTCGGCAAAACGCTGCCCCCGAAACGCCGCCTCGTCATATTGCAGTGCCTGGATCATCGTGCCCATGGCGCCGTCGAGCACCAGAATGCGTTCGCGGGCGGCGGCGAGCAGGGCGGTACGCTTTGGCGAAATCGATGATGTCATCGGATCAGGCGGCTTTCTGTGCGCCATTGGGACGAATGCCCAGCAGATGGCTGATCGCAAACACGAGGTCCGCGCGGTTCATGGTGTAGAAGTGAAAGGTATCGACGCCGTGCTTGGCGAGCTTTTGCACCTGGCCGGCCGCCACAGTCGCGGCGACCAGCTTGCGCGTCTCGGCGTCGTCGTCGAGGCCTTCGAACTTGTCGGCGAGCCACGTCGGCACGGTGGTGCCGGCGCGCGTCACGAAGTTCCGCGCCTGCTTGAAATTGTGCATCGGCATGATGCCGGGCACCACCGGGATATCGATGCCGCGGGCGCGCACGCGATCGAGGTAGCGGAAGTAGAGGTCGTTATCGAAGAACACCTGGGTGATGGCGCGCGCCGCGCCGGCGTCGACCTTGGCCTTCAGCGTGTCGATATCGGCATCGAGCGTCGGGCTCTCGGGATGTTTTTCGGGATAGGCCGAGACCGAGATTTCGATATCGGGATAGCGCTTCTTGATGCCGGCGATCAGGTCGGGCGAACTCTGATAGCCGTCCGGATGGGCGTGATAGGCGGTGCCGATGCCGGTGGTGGGATCGCCGCGCAGGGCGACGATGTGGCGGACGCCGATCTCGTGATAGCGCGCCACCACGTCGTCGATCTCGCCCTTGGGCGCACCGACGCAGGTCAGATGCGCGGCCGGCGTCAGACGGGTCTCTTTCAGGATGCGAGCGATGGTCGAATGGGTCCGCTCGCGGGTCGATCCCCCGGCGCCATAGGTCACCGACACGAAATTCGGCGCCAGCGGCGCCAGCCGGTTGATGGTCTCCCACAGGCTCCGCTCCATCTCCTCCGTCTTGGGCGGGAAGAACTCGAAGGAAATCTTTGGCGAGTGCAGCGCGCGATGGCCGTCGAAAGCGGCGGACGTAATTTCGGTCATGGCACTTCACGAAGCTCCAATGGACGGACGGACATCAGGCGTAGCGGCGGTGAGCTAAAATAGGCCAAACGGGGCTGACCAAACAGCCCATCGGATATGGGAAGTAGCCCAATTCATGCAAAATGGATCGAAATTATCGATCTCTTCTGAGAACGAGGTGGGCAATGACTGACTTCTAATTTTATATCATAAAAACAGTATATTAAGTGAAATTTAAGGATGCGTTGGATGATGGGCAGGTGGATAAGTTACATGATTGTGTGATTTTATCCCACCTCAAGACTGGCGGTCCGCGACGCCGCTTTCCCCACAGGCGCGGGCCTGCTCTGCGCCGACCGGGCCTTTGTCGCACTCGCCTGCCGCACTAGTTTAGCGCCATGATCCCGCTTTCAGTCCTCGACCTCTCCGTCGTCACCACAGGCACCCGTCCGGCCCACGCGCTGCAGAACAGCATCGATCTGGCGCGCCATGTCGATGGGCTCGGCTATGTCCGCTACTGGCTTGCCGAGCACCACAACCTGGCCTCGGTGGCGAGCCCCGCGCCCGACCTGATGATCGGTCAGATCGCCGCGGTGACCAAAAACATCCGCGTCGGCTCCGGCGGCGTGATGCTGCCCAACCACGCGCCGCTGGTGGTGGCCGAGCGCTTCAAGATGCTGGAGGCGCTGTTTCCCGGCCGCATCGATCTCGGCCTCGGCCGCGCGCCCGGCACGGATGGCGCCACGGCGCACGCGCTGCGCAGCCGGCTCGACCGCCGCGAGGGCGACGACTTTCTCGAACGCTTGAGTGAACTGGTGTTGTGGGAGACCCGCGATTTCCCGGCCGGCCATCCCTACAACAATGTGGTGGCGATGCCGGACGATACGCCGCTGCCGCCGATCTGGCTGCTCGGCTCGAGCGACTACAGTTCGGAGCTGGCCGCGCAGGTCGGCATGGGCTTCGCGTTCGCGCATCATTTTGCGTCCTATGACGCCATCGCGGCGATGACCAACTACCGCGACCATTTCAAGCCGTCCGGCTGGCGCGCCACGCCGCACGGCATTCTCGCCGTCGCAGCCGTCGCCGCCGAAACCGATGCGGAAGCCGAACAGCTCGCTTCCTCGATGGACCTCAACCGCCTGCGCCGCGACCGCGGACAATATCTGCCGCTGCCGAGCGTCGAGGAAGCGCTGGCCTATAACTATACGCGACGCCGAGCGCGCCTCGGTCATGCGCAACCGCTCGCGGCTGTTCGTCGGCAGCCCGGCGACCATCATGGCGAAGCTTGAGCCGATGATCACGGCCGGCAAGCCGGATGAATTGATGATCATCACGGCGGTGTACGACCACGACGCGCGGAAGAAGTCGTACAGTCTGCTGGCGGATGCATTTGGGCTGGGCAAAGAAGGCGGCGGCCTAGCCTCAGGTCATTCCGGGTGTTCTTCGCGGTCTGGTAAACGGAAGACGTGGATGGCCGGGACAAGCCCGGCCATGACGGCGATCATTATCGTGCGGCGAAAGCATCGAGACCCGGAATGTTCGAGATTTCGGGTTCGCTTCGCGCCCCGGAATGACAACGTCAGTCCTGCGCTCTCGCTAAACGTCGCCCGGAACGGATGGCCGGGATAGACGCCGACGATCCGGAATTCGCGCGAGAAGAATTTCAACTCCTCCAGCGCGAAGGCGAGACCCTTGTCCTCGGGATGGCCGTCGACGTCGGCATAGAATTGCGTGGCGGAGAATTCGCCGTCGACCATGTAGCTTTCGAGCTTCGTCATGTTGACGCCGTTGGTGGCGAAGCCGCCGAGCGCCTTGTAGAGCGCGGCGGGCAAGTTGCGCACCCGGAAAACAAAAGTGGTGACCAGCGGCCCCGAGCCCTGCTTGGCCCAGTTCTGCCTCGCGCGCCAGCACCACGAAGCGCGTGGTGTTGTGGGCCTCGTCCTCGACGTCTTCGGCCAGGATATCGAGGCCGTAGATTTTCGCTGCCAGCCTTGAGGCGATCGCGGCCACGCTCTTGTCCTTGCGTTCGGAAACGTCGCGCGCGCTGCCGGCAGTGTCCGCCGCGACGATCGGCTTGATGCCGAGCTTGCGGATGATGCGCCGGCATTGGCCGAGCGCGTGGACGTGGCTCTCCACCGTCTTGATGTCGGTCAGCTTGGCGCCGCGGACCGCCATCAGTTGATGCCGGATCGGCAGAAACCATTCGCCGACGATGAACAGGCCGGAATGCGGCAGCAGATGATGGATGTCGGCGACCCGGCCGGCGACCGAATTCTCGATCGGGATCATGCCGAGGTCGGCCTCGCCCGAGGAGATCGCGGCCAGCGCGTCCTCGAAGGTCGCGCACGGCAACGGCTCGGCGTCGGGATAGGCCTCGACGATGGCGATATGGGAATTGGCGCCAGGCTCGCCCTGGAATGCGATTTTGAGCTTCTTGGTCATGCGCGGGCCTTTTAGCAGCGGCTCAGGCTTTGGCCAGTATGCGGCGGGCGGTTTCGAGGTCGGCCGGGGTGTCGACGCCGCGGGGGACGCTGTCGACGATGGTGATGTCGATCCGCATCCCGGCCTCCAGCGCGCGGAGCTGCTCGAGTTTCTCCTGCTGCTCCAGCGGCGACGGGGGCAGCGCCACGAACCGTTCCAGCGCGGCGCGGCGGTAGGCGTAGAGGCCGATGTGGTGGTAGCGCGGGACCGTCGCCATGGGGCGCCGTGGCGCGGGTGAAATAGAGCGCGCGGAGCCGGTTCGCCCCGATCGGCGAGCCGACCGCCTTCACCACGCTGGGGGCCAGGTCCTCTTCCTCGGTATGGATCTGCGAGGCCAGCGTCGCAATGTCGACGGCGGGGTCGTCGAGCGGCGGCAGCGCGGCACGGATGGTGTCCGGCGCGATCGTGGGAAAGTCGCCCTGCAGGTTGACCACGATCTCGGCCCGGCCGTCGGGATCGATCGTCCGCATCGCCTCATGGATCCGGTCGGAGCCGGAGGGATGATCGGCGCGGGTCATCACCACCTCGCCGCCGGCGGCCTTCACGGCGGCCGCGATCTCGGGCGTGTCGGTGGCGACCGCCACCCGGCCGATTTTGGCCTCCTCGGCCCGCCGCAGCACGTGGACGATCATCGGCAGGCCGCCGATATCGAGCAGCGGTTTGCCGGGCAGGCGGGTCGCCGCCATGCGGGCGGGAATCAGCACCAGAATGCGGGTTTCGGTCATCCGGAACGAGGTCAGCCGGCCAGCAAGAACAGGCCGGAAATAATGGGGGACTGGCGGAAAGTCGGGGCGTTTATACGGGTTGCCAGAGCCCGGGCAAACCGATATCTCAACCCTGCTGAGGGTGCGGCGCGAAAGGCTGATTCCTGATGCGCATCCGCGGCCGTTTTGCCGGCCTTCAGTCGACCTTCCCGGCCTGGAGCCTGATCCAACTATGGACTCCTTCGAACTCAACAAGATTATCGGTGCCATCCTCGGCACCTGCATTCTCGTTCTGGTGACGAGCTTTGCCGCCCATGCGATTTTCGCGCCCAAGCCGCTGGAAAAGCCGGGCTTCGAGATCGCCGTGAAGGAAGACGCCTCGCACGGTGCAGGCGCCAAGGAAGCCGCAGCTCCCTCCGAGCCGATCGAGAAGCTGCTGCAGACCGCCTCCGTCGAGAAGGGCGCCGGCGCCGCCAAGAAGTGCGCGCGCCTGCCACACCTTCGAAAAGGGCGGCCCCAACCGCGTCGGTCCGAACCTCTATGGCGTCGTCAACGAGCCGAAGGGCGCAGGCCGCGGCGGGTTCAATTTCTCGGCCGCCATGAAGGGCAAGGGCGGCACCTGGACCTTTGACGACCTCAACAAGTTCATCTCCAATCCCAAGGGCTTTGTTCCGGGCACCGCGATGGGCTTTGCCGGCATCCAGAAGGACAGCGAGCGCGCCGACGTGATCGCCTATCTGCACACTCCTGTCGGACAAGCCGGCTCCGCTGCCGACCGCGGCGAAGTAAAATTTCGTCAGTCCTTCATGGACTTGCGATGCTCGACGGCCAGGCATTGCCTGGCCGTTTGCTTATGTGGCTCGCGTTGTTGTTATCGGGACTTTTCGCCGCACGGCGCAGGTTCCTGGGCTTGATATCATGAGGAAAAAGCAACGTTATTTGTCGAACCCTTGCCTTATATTGGGTCCTCACTAGCTCGGCCTCGTTGTTTCAGTTGTTCGTGTCAGGGGCGGCGAACTTCGGAAAGCAACGGATCCTGGCATCAGCAACAGGAATTCTCATTTGGCGATTACCCGACGACATCTCCTCCAGGGCGGCGCTGTAGCCGCGATGGCCCCTGCATTCGGGCTCGACCCCTGGGCTTCCGCGATTGCGCCGGCCCAGGCGCAAGCCGCCGAACCGGCGTGGCGGCACGCGCTATCGCTGTTCGGCGACGTCAAGTACCCGGCCGACTTCAAGCGCTTCGACTACGTCAATCCGGATGCGCCCAAGGGCGGCGTCGTACGTCAGATCCAGATCGGGACGTTTGACAATTTCAACCTCGTGGTTGCCGGCGTCAAAGGCTCGCTCGCAGCCGGCGTTCAGCTGATCTACGAAGCGCTGATGACGGAGTCGCTGGACGAGGTTTCGACCGAGTACGGCCAGTTGGCCGAAGCCGTCAGCCATCCCGAGGATTTTTCCTGGGTCACTATCGTCTGCAGGCAGGAGGCGAAATGGCATGACGGAAAGCCGGTAACGCCTGACGACGTGATCTTTTCGCTTAACGCGTTCAAGCAAAACCATCCGCAGTACTCGGCTCTACTATCGCCATGTCGTGAAGGCTGAAAAGATCGGTGATCGCGACGTCAAATTCACCTTCGACGCCCCCGGCAATCGCGAGCTCCCGCAGATCGTCGGACAGCTCACGGTGTTGCCGAAGCATTGGTGGGAAGGCACCGACAGCGAGGGCCGCAAGCGCGACATCTCGGCGACAACGCTGGAGAAGCCGCTGGGCTCGGGCGCCTACCGCATCAAGGAGTTTGTCGCCGGCAGGACGCTGACGCTGGAGCGGGTGAAGGATTATTGGGGACGCGATTCCAGCACCAATATCGGCCGCAACAATTTCGACGAGCTGCGCTACGAATATTTCCGCGACTCGACGGTTGCGCTCGAGGCGTTCAAGGGCGATCAGGTCGATTGGCGCACCGAGAACAGCGCCAAGAACTGGGCGACGGCCTACGACTTTCCGGCCGTCAATGACAAGCGGGTGCTGCTCGAAGAGTTTCCGAACCGCAGTTCCGGAATCGATGCAGGCGTTCGCTCTGAATATCCGGCGTGACCAGTTCAAGGATCCGCGGGTGCGTCGCGCGCTGAATTTTGCGTTCGATTTCGAGGAGATGAACAAGCAGATATTCTTCGGTCAGTACAAGCGCATCAGCAGCTATTTCGATGGCACTGAACTGGCTTCAAGCGGCCTGCCGGAAGGCAAGGAACTGGAAATACTGGAAGCCGTCCGCGCGGAAGGTGCCGCCGGAAGTTATTCACGAAGCCCTATACCAATCCGGTCGGCGGCAATCCCGAGGCGGTTCGCGAAAATCTGCGCGAGGCGATGCGGCTGATGAAGGAAGCCGGCTATGAGGTGCGCGACCGCAAGCTGGTCGACAGCAAGACGGGAGCGCAGTTCACACTCGAACTGCTCGGTGCAGATCCGAGCTTCGAGCGCGTCATGCTGTTTTTCAAGCCTTCGCTGGAACGGCTCGGTATTGCCGTCAGCGTGCGCACCATCGATCCGACGCAGTATGAAAACCGGCTTCGTAGCTGGGATTTCGACATGGTCGTTTCGTCGTGGCCGGAATCGTTGTCACCCGGAAACGAACAGCGCGAATATTGGGGCTCGCAGGCGGCGGACATGGCAGGCTCGCGCAATATCATCGGCATCAAGAATCCGGCGATCGACAAGCTGATCGACCGCCTGATCTTCGCCAAGGACCGGGACGATCTGGTCGCGGCGACCAAGGCGCTCGACCGCGTGCTGCTGTGGAACCACTATGTCGTGCCGCAGTGGAATTACCCCAAGGTCCGCACCGCGCGCTGGGATCGTTTCGGCCGGCCGTCCGAACTGCCGAAATACGGCCAGTCGGGTTTCCCGACGCTGTGGTGGTTCGACGCCGACAAGGCGGCGCGGAACGGAAAACGGTCTTGAAGGATATCCCGCGCATGGCGCAATTCTCCCGCCGGCATGTGCTCGGTCTCGGTGTCGGCGCGCTGGCGGCTGCGCGCCTTGCTCCAGCGCTCGCCGACAATGGCGGCAAGCAGCTCCACGGCCTTTCGGCATTCGGCGAACTGAAATATCCCGCCGACTTCCCGAACCTCGCCTACGTCAATCCGGGCGCGCCGAAGGGCGGGATGTTTTCGCAACTCGTCGGCTCGGGCGGCTCGACCTTCAATTCGCTCAACGCCTTTATCGTCAAGGGCGACAGGGCGAACGGAATGGAGCTCACTTTCGCCTCGCTGATGGCGCGCGCGTTCGACGAGCCGGACGCGGTCTATCTGCTGGCGGCGGATGAACTGACCGTCTCGCCGGACGGGCTGGTGTTCCGTTTCCGGCTGCGGCCGGGCATCACCTTCCACGACGGCAGCGAGATCACCGCATCCGACGTGGCGTTCTCGCTGATGACGCTGAAGGCCAAGGGGCACCCCGCGTACTCCTCCGTGCTCCGCGATCTCGCTGAGGCCACCGCCGAGGACAAGCGGACGGTCCAGTTGCGCTTCCAGCCCACGCGCGGCCTCGATGTGCCGGCGCTGGCGGCGGCGATGCCGATCTTTTCCGAGAAATACTATTCGACGCGGCCGTTCGACGAGACCTCGCTCGAAGCGCCGCTCGGCTCGGGGCCCTATCGCGTTGCGCGTTTCGAGCAAGGCCGTTACGTCGAGTTCGAGCGCGTGAAGAACTGGTGGGGCGAAAACCTTCCGGTTTGCCGCGGCCTGTACAATTTCGATACGCTGCGGGACGAATACTACCGTGACCGCGAGGCTGGCTTCGAGGCCTTTACCGGCCGCAACTACCTGTTTCGCGAAGAGTTCACCTCGCGCGTCTGGGCGACGCGCTACGAATTTCCCGCTATCCGTGACGGCCGCGTCAAGCGGGAAGTCATTCCGGACGAGCGGCCCTCCGGCGCGCAGGGCTGGCTGATCAACACCCGGCGCGACAAGTTCAAGGACAGGCGCGTTCGCGAGGCGTTGACGATCGCGTTCGACTTCGAATGGACCAACAAGAACCTGATGTACGGTTCTTACCAGCGAACGCATTCGGTGTTCCAGAATTCCGAGATGATGGCGCGCGGCGAGCCGTCGCCGGAAGAGATCGCGCTGCTGGAGCCGTTCCGCGACCGCCTGTTGCCGGAAGTGTTCGGGCCGGCATGGGTGCCGCCGGAGAGCGACGGATCCGGGCAGGATCGCAAGCTGCTGCGCAGCGCCGGTGAGTTGCTCAACGCCGCCGGCTGGTCGGTCAAGGACGGCCGCCGGTCAAATGCCAAGGGCGAACAGCTCACCGCGGAATTCCTGCTGACCGAGCGATCGTTCGAGCCGCATCACCAGACGTTCATCAAGAACCTTAAAGTGCTCGGAATAGACGCCAACATTCGCTTGGTCGATCCGGCACAGGCCGAGGAGCGGCAGAAGGACTTCGACTTCGACATCGCGATCTCGCGCTTCATCTTCCCGCAAATCCCCGGCAGCTCGCTGCGCAACTATTTCTCCAGCGAATCAGCCAGGACCAAGGGCTCGTACAATCTTGCCGGGATATCGGACCCGGTCGTCGATGCGCTCGTCGACAAGGCGGTTGCTGCGCAGACGCAAGGCGCCCTCGACAATAGCTGCCGCGCGCTTGACCGCGTGCTGCGTTCCGGCCGCTACTGGATTCCGCACTGGAACAAGGCCTCGCACTGGATCGCCTATTGGGATCAGTTCGGGTTCCCGCCGACCAAGCCCCGCTATGCGCGCGGCGCGCCGGATACCTGGTGGTATGACCAGGCCAAGGCCGCCAAACTCGATCAGGCGAAATAGCCCATGAGCGCCTATATCGCCCGCCGCATTCTGCTGATGATCCCGACATTGCTCGGCATCTTGTTCGTCTCCTTCGTGGTCGTGCAGTTCGCGCCCGGCGGGCCGGTCGAGCGCGTGATCGCGCAGCTCTCGGGTGCGGATACCGGCGCGGCCTCGCGCGTATCGGGCTCCTCCGGCGGCGATTTCGGCGCACGGCCCCAGGTCGGCGCATCCGCCGATGCCGTCAATTCGAAATACCGCGGCGCGCAGGGGCTTGATCCGGAGTTCATCAAGAAGCTCGAGACGCAATTCGGCTTCGACAAGCCGGCGCCGGAGCGCTTCGCGCTGATGGTGTGGAATTTTGCGCGCTTCGATTTCGGCAAGAGCTATTTCCGCGACGTCAGCGTGATCCAGCTGATCAAGGAGAAGCTGCCGGTCTCGATGTCGCTCGGCATCTGGATGACGCTTCTGACCTACCTGATCTCGATTCCGCTCGGCATCCGCAAGGCCGTACAGGACGGGTCGAGGTTCGACACCTGGACCTCGGCGGTGATCATCGTAGGTTTTGCGATCCCGGGTTTCCTGTTCGCGATCCTGTTGATCATCCTGTTCGCCGGCGGCTCGTTCTTCAACATCTTTCCGCTGCGCGGGCTGACTTCCGACGGCTGGGCGCAGTTCCCCTGGTACTGGAAGATCATCGACTATTTCTGGCACCTCACGCTGCCGCTGATCTCGATGGCGCTCGGCGCCTTCGCCACCATGACGCTGCTGACCAAGAACTCGTTCCTCGACGAGATCCGCAAGCAGTATGTGATGACCGCGCGCGCCAAGGGCTGCAGCGAGCGCCAGGTGCTGTACAACCATGTCTTCCGCAACGCGATGCTGATCGTGATCGCGGGCTTTCCGAGCGCCTTCATTCACGCCTTCTTCTCCGGCTCGCTGCTGATCGAGACCATCTTCTCGCTCGATGGTCTCGGCCTGCTCGGGTTCGAGAGCGTCCTGAACCGCGATTACCCCGTGGTGTTCGGAACGCTGTTCATCTTCTCGCTGGTCGGTCTCGTGATCAACCTGATCTCCGATCTCGCCTACATGTGGATCGATCCGCGGATCGATTTCGAGGCGCGTGAGGTCTGATGACGATTACCGCACCCCAGCCGATCGAGACCTCGACGCAGGCGCCGCTGGGCGAGGCCGCGCCGGTCACGCGTCATCGATTTGCGCCGTCGCCGCTCAACCGCCGCCGCTGGCAGAATTTCAAGGCGAACCGCCGCGGCTATTGGTCGTTCTGGATCTTCATGGTCCTGTTCTTCGGTCTCGCTGTTCGCCGAACTGATCGCCAACGACCGCCCGTTCCTGATCAAGTATGACGGCCATCTCTACTGGCCGGCTTTCGTCAGCTATTCCGAGACCACCTTCGGCGGCGACTTCGAAACCGCCGCCGACTATCGCGATCCCTATTTGCAGAAGCAGATCGCGGCCAAGGGCGGCACCATCATCTGGCCGCTGATCCGTTATTCCTACTCCACGCACAACCTCGACCTGCCGACGCCGGCGCCGTCGCCGCCGACCTGGATGCTGACGGAAGCGCAGTGCAAGGAGGTGGTGCAGAAGAAGGGTCTCAAGAGCTGCCGCGACCTCGAATACAACTGGCTCGGCACCGACGACCAGGGCCGCGACGTGGTCGCGCGGCTGATCTATGGCTTTCGCATCTCGGTGTTGTTCGGCCTGACGCTGACGATCGTCTCGTCGATCATCGGCATCGCGGCCGGCGGCGTGCAGGGCTATTTCGGCGGCTGGGTCGATCTGATCTTCCAGCGCTTCATCGAGATCTGGAACGCGATCCCCTCGCTTTATCTGCTGCTGATCATATCGGCGGTGCTGCCGCCGGGGTTCTTCGTCCTGCTCGGCATTCTCCTGCTGTTCTCCTGGGTGTCGCTGGTCGGGCTGGTGCGCGCCGAGTTCCTGCGCGGACGGAATTTTGAGTACATCCAGGCGGCGCGGGCGCTCGGCGTGTCCAACGCAAAGATCATGTTCCGTCATCTGCTGCCGAACGCGATGGTGGCGACCATGACGTTCCTGCCGTTCATCGTGTCGTCCTCGGTGATGACGCTGACGGCGCTGGATTTCCTCGGCTTCGGCCTGCCGCCGGGCTCGCCGTCGCTGGGCGAATTGCTGGCGCAGGGCAAAAGCCAACGTGCAGGCGCCGTGGCTCGGCTTCACCGGCTTCTTCTC
This sequence comes from uncultured Alphaproteobacteria bacterium, assembly GCA_963840465.1. Classification (GTDB taxonomy): domain Bacteria; phylum Pseudomonadota; class Alphaproteobacteria; order Rhizobiales; family Xanthobacteraceae; genus Bradyrhizobium. Next base: position 83,412 of record CAWIZF010000058.1, read on the forward strand.
GGTCGCGATCATGCTGTCGCTCTTGATCTTCATCGGCGAAGCCGCGCGCGACGCCTTCGATCCGCGCAAGACGTTCAGGTAGGGGCCTGCGCATGGACGCCATCAACCAGCCCCTGCTCGATGTCCGCGACCTCTCGGTGGCGTTCGGCAATACGCTCGCGGTCGATCACGTCTCGTTTTCCGTCAAGCGCGGCGAATGCGTGGCGCTGGTCGGCGAGTCCGGTTCCGGAAAATCCGTCAGCGCGTTGTCGATCCTGAAGCTGCTGCCGTATCCCAGCGCCTCGCATCCCTCCGGCCAGATCCGCTTCCGTGGCCGCGAGTTGTTGACGGCGGCGGAAAGCGAGATGCGCGAGATCCGCGGCAACGACATCTCGATCATCTTCCAGGAGCCGATGACCTCGCTCAATCCGCTGCACACGATCGAGGCGCAGATCGGCGAGATTCTTCTCCTGCACAGCGGCATCAGCGGGCAGACGGCGCGGGCGCGCACGCTGGAGCTCTTGACGCAGGTCGGCATTCCCGATCCCGAAACTCGGCTGAAGAGCTATCCGCATCAACTGTCCGGCGGCCAGCGCCAGCGCGTCATGATCGCGATGGCGCTCGCCAACGAGCCGGATCTTTTGATCGCGGACGAGCCGACCACTGCGCTCGACGTCACGGTGCAGGCCCAGATCCTGGCGCTGCTCGCCGACATCCGCCAGCGCCTCGGCATGAGCATGTTGTTCATCACCCACGACCTCGGCATCGTCCGGCGCATCGCCGACGTCGTCTGTGTGATGAATTCGGGCAAGATCGTCGAGCAGGGGCCGGTCGAGGAAGTCTTCACCGCGCCGAAGCACGCCTATACCCGCGCGCTGCTGGCGGCCGAGCCGAAGCCCGATCCGGCGCCGCCACGGCCCAACGAGCCGGTGGTGATGTCGGCCGACAATCTCAAGGTCTGGTTTCCGATCAAGCGCGGGCTGTTGCGAAAGACCGTCGGCCACATCAAGGCGGTGGATGGCGTCAGCATCGCGGTCCGCAAGGGCGAGACGCTCGGCGTGGTCGGCGAATCCGGTTCGGGCAAGACCACGCTGGGGCTGGCGCTGCTCCGGCTGATTTCCTCCGACGGGCCGATCGTGTTCCTCGGCAGCAACATCCAGGGCTTGCGCTTCAAGGACATGCTGCCGTTCCGCCGCGACATGCAGATCGTGTTTCAGGACCCGTTCGGCGCGCTCAGCCCGCGCATGTCGGTCGGCGATATCGTCGCCGAAGGCTTGACCGTGCATCAGGAGTCGCTGTCCTACGAAGAGCGCGAGGTGCGCGTCGTCAAGGCGCTGAGGGATGTCGGCCTCGATCCGGCGACGCGTTTCCGCTATCCGCACGAATTCTCCGGTGGCCAGCGCCAACGCATCTCGATCGCACGCGCGGTGGTGCTGGAGCCGAATTTCGTCGTGCTGGACGAGCCGACCTCAGCGCTCGACATGTTGTTCCAGGCGCAGATGGTCGACCTGTTGCGCGAACTGCAGCGCAAGCGCGACCTGACCTACATGTTCATCTCGCACGATCTGCGCGTCGTCGCCTCGCTGGCAAGCCATCTGATCGTGATGCGCCACGGCAAGGTGGTGGAGGAGGGCCCCGCCGCGGAGCTCTTCAAGAACCCGAAGAGCGACTACACCCGCGCGCTGTTCGCCGCCGCGTTCCGGATCGAGGCTGTGCCGGACGTATAACGCGGTCGTCGTACCCCGCGAAGGCGGGGTACCCAGTACGCCGCGGCTTCTCGGTTCAATCGACAGACGTCTCTGGAATACTGGGTCACCCGCCTTCGCGGGTGACGACGGCGAGGCTGCGTCTTACAGCCGCTTGATCGCCGTCACTTCGCTACCGGCCGACTTGATCCGTGCAATCGCCTCCCGCGTGTTTTCGATCACCGTCGCCATGTGATGCGCATTGGCGTGCACCATGGTGTCGGCGTCGCGGACGATCGCGACGTGCCCCTTCCAGAAGATCAGGTCGCCGCGCTGCAGCTTCTTCATCTCGGCGGCAGTCAAGCGCCCGCCCGAGGCCATCCTGCTGCATGTCGCTGTCGCGCGGGCAGCCGGTGCCGGCGGCGTTGAGCGAAACCTGGACGAGGCCCGAGCAGTCGATGCCGAGCGAGCTCTTGCCGCCCCAGAGATAGGGCGTGCCGACGAAGCGTTCGGCGACCGCGACGAAATCCTTTTCCATCGCGTCGAGGCTGCCGAGATGCCGTCGCGGCAGATACCAGCCTTCGTCCGTGACGGCGAACGCGCCGTCGTCACGGGCAACCGTGACGCGCGCGCCCATCGGCAGCGTCTCGACCGGCGGCAGCTTGATCGAGGGGCCCGGGAAAGCGAACGTTCGCAGCGCCGTGACCTTGTGCGTCGGAGCCGCCGCGGGCCTGGCCAGCGCGGCATCCGGAATCCATCCGACATAGCCGTCGCCGTTCAATTGGCCCCAGGCGAAGCCTTCGCCGTTGCGATCGTAGATCGTGACGCGCTCGCCCTTCAGCGCCTGCGTCGACAGCATCGCATCCGCCGACGGCGCCTCGCGCAGCGGCGCGATGGCGTCGCGCACGCAAAATTCGTCGCCGGTGGCGTAGCGCGCGGCCTTCACCTTGCCTTCGAGATATTTGGCGGCGAGGTCCGGCCGTGCCGGCGTCAGGCGCGGATCATCCATAGCGTTCGCTCAGCAGCTTGTAGATCGCGCGCGCGGCCTGGCATTCGCCGCCTTCGGGGCGCGCGGGTTTGGCGGAAGGCGTCCAGCCGTAGATATCGACATGCAGCCAGCTCCTGGCATCGGTGACGAAGCGCTGCAGGAACAGCGCGCAGGTGATCGAGCCGGCAAAACCGCCGGACGGCGCGTTGTTGATGTCGGCCGTCTTCGAATCCAGCCACGAATCATAAGGCGGCCACAGCGGCATGCGCCACAACGGATCGTTCTCCCGTTTCGCATGGGCTGCGACGCTGTCGGCGAGCGTCTCATCATGGGTGTAAAAGGGCGGTAAATCCGGTCCCAGCGCCACCCGCGCCGCGCCCGTCAGGGTGCCGAGGTCGACCAGCAGGTCCGGCTTCTCTTCGTCCGCCAGCGCCAGCGCATCGGCCAGCACCAGCCGCCCCTCGGCGTCGGTGTTGCCGATCTCCACGTTAAGTCCCTTGCGCGACTTGAAGATGTCGAGCGGGCGGAAGGCGTTGCCGGCCACCGCGTTCTCGACCGCGGGGATCAGCACGCGCAGCCGGACCTTCAGCTTCGCATCCATCACCATCTGCGCCAGCGCCAGCACGTTGGCGGCGCCGCCCATGTCCTTTTTCATGATCAGCATGCCGCTGGATGGTTTCAGGTCGAGGCCGCCGGTGTCGAAGCAGACGCCCTTGCCGACCAGCGTCACTTTGGGATGGGCAGGATCGCCCCAGCTCAGGTCGATCAGGCGCGGGGCGCGCGTCGAGGCCATGCCGACGGCGTGGATCAGCGGAAAGTTCTGCTTCAGGAGCTCGTCGCCGACGATGCAGTTGAACGCGGCGCCGAACCGCGTCGCCAACGCCTGCGCGGCCTGCGCCAGTTCTTCCGGGCCCATATCGTTCGACGGCGTATTGATCAGGTCGCGCGCCAGTGCTGCCGCCTCCGCCATCCGCGCGATATCGGCGACATCGACGCCGTCAGGCGGCACCAGCCGGACCGCGGGCGTTTCGTTCTTGCGGTAGCGGCCGAAGCGGTAGGTCCCCAGCGCGAACGCCAGCGTCGCGAGGCGCACATCATGCGGCGCATTGGCGAAGCGATAGACGCCTGATGGCAGCAGGCCGGGCAGGGCGCCGGGGCGGAACAGGTCGCGGGATTTGCTGGTCTCGTCCTCGAGGCCGAAAACCACCTGCGCGATCTTCCCGTCGGGCGCGGGCAGCGTCAGGCATTTGCCCGGCTTGGCGGTGAAGTCGTTGGCCGCCGCAAACTGCCGGGCCGGCTCGGGAAGCTCCCTGGCAATTCCGGCCCATGTCGTCCTGGTGGCGAAAATGATCGGAATGGCAGCGGCGTCGGGGGCGGTCTCGAACGGGGATTGCATGCGGGTCTCGCGCGAAGGGGACGGGCAGGGTGGTGTCGATGGCATAGCACGGCCAATTAACCGGCCGTTAGGGTTAACAGTCTATTGCTGGCTCCGTTCGGCTCCATTCGTCAGCCATTTCCGCGAGTTGAAGTGCCATGCGTCGACAGTCCAGCCATGCCGGATTTCCTGCCGGATCTCTTGCCCGGTTCCTCTCTTCCGCGGCCGTGACGGCGGTTCTCGCCGCCGGCCTTGGCGGCTGCCAGACCATGTCCGACATCACGGGGTCGCTGACCTCATCGTCGCCAAAGGCGCAAGCCGTTCCCGACGACCCGCAGCGTGCGGCCGAGGTCTACGGCGAGCGATATCGCGCCAATCCCAAGGATGCCGAAGCGGCATTGGCTTACGGCCAGGCACTCCGTGCCACCGGCCAGCGGGCGCAGGCCGCCGCCGTGCTCGAACAGGCCACCATCGCCCATGCCGGCAACAAGGCGCTGCTCGCCGCTTACGGCCGCGCGCTCGCCGACAACGGCAATTCGCAGGCGGCCTTCGACGTGCTGAGCCGCGCCCATACGCCCGCCAATCCCGACTGGCGCATTCTTTCGGTGCAGGGCACCACGCTCGACAAGATGGGCAAGCACGAGGAGGCCCGCCGCTATTACGCGACCGCGCTGAAGATCGTGCCGGAGGAGCCTTCGGTGCTGTCCAATCTCGGCCTCTCCTACATGCTGACGCGGGAGTTGCCGCAGGCCGAGGAAACGCTGCGGCGCGCCCATGCCAATCCCCGCGCCGACGCAAGGGTGCGCCAGAACCTGGCGCTCGTGGTCGGCCTGCAGGGCCGCTTCGCGGAAGCCGAGACCATCGCCAAGGGCGATCTGCCCGCCGACGAGGCGACCGCCAACGTGGCCTATTTGCGGGAAATGCTGAGCCGCAAGGACAAGGACAATTCGCGTCCTCCCGGCAACAAGGCGACCGTCCCGGTCGCAGCCCTCAACCGGCCGGACTGAGCGGCACAGCCGTCACATCATCCCGACAGCCGTCATCGCCCGCGAACGGGTCGTGCTGACGCGCGCCCCGAGGACAGGCTCACGCGGGTGACTTGTCCGCCGCAGTTCAACGAGCGAAGGCGGATCCAGTATTCCAGGGCTATCCGCAGATCAGGCCGGGTGGTGCGTCGTACCGCCTCGGCTCGTTTCCCGCTGTGCAAGGCTTCCAAGAAAGACTTCCAGCATCAGCAAGGCTTCCAAATCAAGACTTCGCTTGGGCCTGCCGGTGCAGGCTCGCTGAAGTTATTCCGAGCCAGCAAGCCCGCGCGCCGGGAACGGCCAAACGGCGCGGCGTCCGCCGCGTCGTTTGCCTCAGTGCATCATCTGCAGCTTGACGTAGGTCGGTCCGAGAATGACGACGAACAGGCACGGCAGGAAGAACACGATCATCGGCACGGTCAGCTTCGGCGGCAGCGCGGCCGCCTTCTTCTCGGCCTCGTTCATTCGCATGTCGCGGTTTTCCTGCGCCATCACGCGCAGGCTCTGGCCGAGCGGGGTGCCGTAGCGTTCCGACTGCATCAGCGCCAGGCAGACCGATTTCACGCCCTCGAGGCCGGTGCGCTTGGCGAGGTTCTCGTAAGCCACCTTGCGGTCCTGCAGATAGGATAATTCGGCCGTGGTCAGCGAGAATTCCTCCGACAGCGCGATCGACTGCGTGACGATTTCGGTGGCGACCTTGCGGAAGGCGACTTCGACCGACATGCCGGACTCGATGCAGATCAGCAGCAGGTCGAGTGCGTCGGGAAAGGCGCGCTTGATCGAGAGCTGGCGTTTGCTGATGGCGTTCTTCAGGAACAGCATCGGGGCCTGCAGCCCGAGATAGGCGGCGCCGACGCAGATGCCGAGCTTGACCGTCAGCGACTTGTCCATCTGCGTGATCACGAACACGTAGAGAGCCGCGCCGATAAACAGCACGATCGGTGTCACCGCGCGGGCAAACAGGAACGTGACGTAGGGCGCGTGGCCGCGATAGCCGGCCATGATCAGCTTGTCGCGCGCCGCTTCCTGCGCCAGCCATTTGGTCAGGTTGAAATCTTCCACCACCTTGGAAACGAGCTGTTTCGGGGTTTGCCGCAGCGACACCTTTTCCGACTTGGCGAGGCGGTCGCGCTCGCGTTGCCGGAGCCGTTCACGCTCGCTGGCAACCGCCTTCATGCGCTTGGCGAGGCCTTCGCCGGCAAACAGCGGCATGATCAGCGTATAGGCGGTCGCGCTCGCCGCAATGGCGGCAAGCAGCATGGTCATGAACCGCGCGTCGTGCATCTTTGTGATGATAAAATCAATCATGGCGGCACCGTCAGAAGTCGAAGTTGATCATTTTCTTCATTACCAGAATGCCGATCGTCATCCAGCCGACGCAGCACACCAGCATGAACTGCCCGATTTGATGCGTCCAAAGCAGCGAGATGTAGTCGGGCGTCGAAATCCAGACCAGCAGCATAACGATCGGCGGCAGCGAGCCGATGATGCCCGCGGAGGCCTTGGCTTCCGTCGACATCGCCTGAATCTTCTCTGCCATCTTCTTGCGGTCGCGCAGCACCTTGGAGAGGTTGCCGAGCGCTTCCGACAGGTTGCCGCCGGACTTCTGCTGGATCGCGACCACGATGCCGAAGAAGTTCGCCTCCGGCAGCGGCATCCGCTCAAACAGCCGCGCGCAGGCCTCGCCGAGCGGCATACCGATGGTCTGGGTCTCGATGATGGCGGTGAACTCGCTCTTCAACGGCTCGGGTGAATCGGCCGCCACCACCTTGATCGATTCGAACAGCGGCAGACCGGCCTTGATGCCGCGCACGATGACGTCGACGGCGTCGGGCAGCGCCTTCAGGAACGCCTTTTCGCGACGCTTCTTGAGAAAGCTCAGGACCCAGCGCGGCAGGCCGAGGCCGGTGCCGAAAGCCATCACGGCGGCGCCCAGCGGGTGGCCGCCGATCAGAAAGGCAAGCACGAATCCGACCGCACCGGAAATGCCGGACACGATCCAGAATTTCTGGGGCGTCCAGGATCCCAGACCGGCCTGGGCGAGGCGGGTGGCGAGCGGGACGGACTTTTCCTTCTTGCGCCGGGCGTCGAGTTCCTTCAGCGATCCCTCGACCTGCTCGCGGCGCGAGCGCTGGCTTTTCTCGGCCTGGCGCGCCGGAGCGTCGGAACGCGCGATCGAGGCGCGGCGGGATTCGGCCTTCCGCTCACCCGACAGCAATGGATAGATGAATACCCAGGCCACGCCGCCAAGGGCGGTGGCGGCGAGAAACGCCAGTGCGAGCGTCTGCATGCTCATGGAACTCCTCACGTATTCTCGATGACTTCGGCGGCGTCGAGCGCGGCCGCAAGCCGCTTCTCTTCGCCGAAATATCGCGCGCGCTCCCAGAACCGCGGACGTCCGATTCCGGTCGAGCGGTGCCGCCCGATGATCTTGCCGTTCGCGTCTTCGCCGATCATGTCGTACAGGAACACGTCCTGGGTGATGATGGTGTCGCCTTCCATGCCCATCACCTCGGTGATGTGGGTGATGCGGCGCGAGCCGTCGCGCAGGCGCGCGGCCTGCACGACGACGTCGATCGAGGCGCAGATCATCTCGCGGATGGTGCGCGAGGGCAGCGAGAAGCCGCCCATCGTGATCATGGATTCGCAGCGTGACAGGGCTTCGCGCGGGTTGTTGGCGTGCAGCGTTCCCATCGAGCCGTCATGGCCGGTGTTCATGGCCTGCAGCAGGTCGAATGCCTCGGGTCCGCGGACTTCGCCGACGATGATGCGTTCAGGGCGCATACGCAGGCAGTTGCGGACCAGTTCGCGCATCGTGACCTGGCCTTCGCCTTCGATGTTGGGCGGACGGGTTTCCAGCCGCACCACATGCGGCTGCTGCAGCTGAAGTTCGGCAGCGTCTTCGCAGGTGATGATGCGCTCGTCGTTCTCGATGAACTGGGTCAGGCAGTTCAACAGCGTGGTCTTGCCGGAGCCGGTACCGCCCGAGATCAGCACGTTGCAGCGGACGCGGCCGATGATCTGCAGGATCTGCGCGCCTTCCGGCGAGATCGCGCCGAACTTGACCAGCTGGTCGAGCGTCAGCTTGTCCTTCTTGAACTTACGAATGGTGAGCGCGGGCCCGTCGATCGCCAGCGGCGGAACGATGGCGTTGACGCGGGAGCCGTCGGCCAGACGGGCGTCGCAGATCGGCGAGGATTCGTCGACGCGCCGGCCGACCTGGCTGACGATGCGCTGGCAGATGTTGAGAAGCTGCTGGTTGTCGCGGAAGCGGATGCCGGTCTTCTGGATCTTGCCGGCGACTTCGATGAACACCGTGCCGGCGCCGTTGACCATGATGTCGGCGATGTCGTCGCGCGACAACAGCGGCTCGAGCGGGCCGTAGCCGAGCACGTCGTTGCAGATGTCGTCGAGCAGCTCTTCCTGCTCGGCAATCGACATCACGATGTTCTTGATCGCGATGATCTCGTTGACGATGTCGCGGATTTCCTCGCGCGCGGACTCGCCGTCGAGCTTGGCGAGCTGGGCAAGGTCGATCGCCTCGATCAGGGCGCCGAAGATGGTCGCCTTGACCTGGTAGTAATTGTCGGAGCGCCGCGCCTCCGTGGCGGCGGCAGGCGGCGCCTTCGCCGGCGCGAGCGGCGGCGAGGCGACGGACGGCGCCGCCGTTTCGCGCGGTACTACCGCGGCGCTGGGGGCCGGTTCCGGCGCCTGAATGGCGGGCTTAACCCGCGTATCGCTATCACTACGCTTACCGAACACGATGGTACTCCACGCGGACGACTTACTTCTTGGCCCGCAACTTTTCGATTAAAGGCGACAGCAACGAACTCTTCGGCTTCTTGGTCTCGCCGCGGCCGGTGAGCCGCTGCGCGATCTGCAGGAACATCTCGGTGGTACGATGGGTTGCGGCGATTTCCGCGATCATCTGACCGTTGTTGGCGGCCGAACCGAAGATTTGCGGATCGAACGGTATGGTGGCGATCGGGTGGTTTTCGATCGCCTTGGCGAATTCGGCGGCGGGGATCTCCGGACGCTTCGGGATGCCGACCTGATTGAGGCAATAGAGCGGGGCGCGATCGTTCGGCCGCGATGTCTTCAAGAGGTCGAAGATGTTCTTGGTGTTGCGCAGATTGGCGAGATCGGGCGCGGCGACGATCAGGATGTCGTCGGCCGCGATCAGGGCGCGCTTGGTCCATCCCGACCATTGATGGGGGACGTCGAGCACGATGCAGGGCATCGTGGTGCGCAGCGTATCGAAGATCGAATCGAACGCCTCCTCGCCGAAATCGTAGACCCGGTCCAGCGTTGCCGGCGCCGCCAGCAGGCTGAGATGGTCGGTGCATTTCGACAGCAGGCGGTCGAGGAACGCGGTATCGACCCGGTCGGGCGAGAACACCGCATCCGCGATGCCCTGCGGCGGGTCCTGATTGTAGTCGAGGCCGGCGGTGCCGAAGGCGAGGTCGAGATCGGCGACCACGGAATCCAGCGCCAGATCGCGCGCGATCGCCCAGGCGACGTTGTGGGCGACGGTGGACGAGCCGACGCCGCCCTTGGCGCCGACGATGGCAATGATGCGGCCGACGGCCTTGGCTTCCGGCGACGAGAACAGGTTGCAGACCGAGCGCACGACGTCGATGGCGGTGACCGGGGCGATGACGTAGTCGCTGACGCCACGGCGCACCAGTTCGCGATACAGCGTGACGTCGTTGATGCGCCCGATCACGATCACGCGGGTTCCGGCGTCGCAGACGGTGGCGAGCTGGTCGAGGCCGAGGAGGATGTCGTTGCGGCCTTCGGTCTCCAGGATGATGACGTTCGGGGTCGGGGCCGAGCGGTAGGCCTCGACGGCAGCGGCCATGCCGCCCATCTGGATCTTGAGGTGAGCCTTGCCGAGGCGGCGGTCTTCGCCCGCCGACTGCACGGCGGCCGCGGTTTCCACCGTCTCGCAGAAAGCCTGCACCGACACCCGCGGCGCCGGCGCGATGTGGTCCTCGGTGGACGGCGCCGCGTTTTCCGGCGGCTGTTCTGAATTCTGGCGCGAGTAAGTGATCATTTGCCGGTATCGCTGAGTTTGGCCTTGTCGGCCTCGGGATAGGTGGTCGTGGTGGTGGTGCCCTTGCGATATTTGTCGAAGGCGATGCCACGGCGCGGCGCGAAGGCCGGGGTTTCGGGACGCGGCTGCACGAGATCCGAGGGGTTGTCGACCATCGCCGCCAGATTGCGCTGGTTGGAGCAGCCGAAATTGTAATAGGACTTGTTCTCGAAGTAGCTCTTGTTGTTGACTCCCGGTCCGAGATCCTCCGGCCACAGCCCGCACGGACCGGCCACCGCCGAGATCTTCGGATAGTTGAGCCGGATCGCAGCCATGTGCCTGGGATCTTCGGGGCGATACTGGCGGACATTGGTTGCGCGCGGCGGCACGCCGGTCGCGGCAAGCGTCGCCCTGATCTCGCGCAATGAATCTTCAGCCGCCCGCGCGTTCGGCGTATTGACGGGAACGTCGATGGCTGATGATGCCGGTGCCCTCCCGCATCCAGGTCTGGCCCAGATACGTCACGTCGGCGCGCTGGGAGGCGGAAAGGCCGCCGCGTCCGCGGCCGACGAACACCACGATCGAGCGGTCGGCTTCCTGGACCGCGATCGGATGGCGCAGGCGGTAGTCGTCGGGCACGCCTGACGTCGTCACCACTTCGGTGGTGTGCTTGCAGGCGCCAAGCGCCACGGCAACACCGATCAGCGCTCCTGCCAGGCAGAGGGCGCGCCTGGGATCGGCGGGCTTCGTTGATTTCTTGCTCGGTGTCATCGTCCCCGCCTCAGTCCGTAATAAAGCCGTAGGTGCCGCGATAATTCCGTGCCTTCTCGACGCGGCCCGGAACGCCGTAGATGCGATTGATGCTGCCGAGCAGGTCGGCCTGCGGGTCCGAGGCGGCGGCAAAGCCGTCATCGGGCCGCGACAGATCCTTCTGCGCCACCGCGCGCACCACATAGGGGGTGACCAGAACCATCAGTTCGGTCTGGTTGTTGACGTAGTCGCGGCTGCGGAACAGCGTGCCGAGAACCGGCAATTGCGACAGCCCCGGCAGGCCGTTGATCGCCTGCTTGGTCTGCTCCGCAATCAGCCCGGCCATGGCCATCGAGCCACCGGAGGGAATTTCCAGCGTCGTCTCGGCGCGGCGGGTCTTGATCGAGGGAATGATCAGCGAGTTCGTCGAGTTGCCGCTGAGGGCCTGCGTCAGCGTGATCGAGTTGTCGTTCGACAGCTCCGAGACTTCCGTCATGACGCGAAGGCTGATCCGTCCTTCGGACATCACCACCGGCGTGAAGTTGAGCGAAATGCCGAATTTCTTGAATGAGATCTGGGTGGTGCAGACGCGCGTGACCGGATCGCAGGAATAGCCTGCGGGAACGGGAAATTCGCCGCCGGCAATGAAGGTCGCGGCTTCGCCCGAGATCGCCGTCAGGTTGGGTTCGGCCAGCGTGCGCACGACGCCGGCGCTCTCCATCGCGCGGAGCGTCGCCGTTACCGTCGGCGTGGTTCCGAAGTTTGCCGACGTCCCGTTGGTGCCGACCAGCGGACGGCCGAGGGCGCCGAACGGATTGGAATTGTTGAAGTTCACGACCGCGGTGCCGTAGTTCATGGTGGCCGAGAGATCGATGCCCAACTGCTTGATGACGCTGCGGGCGACTTCGGCGACCGTCACCTTCAGCATCACCTGGTCGCGGCCGCGGACGGCGATCGAATTGACGACCTTGTCGTTGCCGCCCACGAGGCGGGCGGCGATATCGGCGGCCTGCTGCGCCTCGATCGGGCTTGCCGCGGTGCCGCTCAACACCACGCCGTCGCCGACGCCCTCGATCAGGATGTCCGAATTCGGCAGCGACTGCTTCAGCGCGGCGCGCACGCCGTTGAGGTCGCGCTTGACCGCGATGTCGTAGGCCGCGATCTGGGCGCCCGTGGAATCGAAGAAGACGATGTTGGTCTGGCCGACCGCGGCGCCGATGATATAGGCGCGCTGGGTCGAGCGGACGACGGCGTTGGCGACCTTCGGATCGGCGACCAGGACGTCCTTGATCTCCCGCGGCAGGTCGATCACGAACGATTTGCCGATCCCAAGCGAAACGAACCGCGCGTTCATCTGTCCGTCGGTGGTGACCGGAGCTGCGGTGCGATAGTCGCTCGCCACCACCGGCGTCAGCGCCGGATTGAGCGTGAGCGCAGCCACGGCCGAAAACGACAGGGCGCGGACGATGAACGTGCGCATCATCGGCTGAATTTCCCTGCACTTCATATCGTGCGTCCTTTCGGTCACTTCTGCACCGTCTGCTGGCTGGCAACGCCGTAACGAACGACGTTGAGGTTTTCTCCGCGCCTCTCGGTGGGTTCTTCCGGCTTCTCGACCGTCTTGATGTCGGCGATGCTGCGCAGCGCCAGCGACAGCGTGCCGCTCTGGCGCGAGCGGGCGAGCATTTCGGTCTGGTCGGGCTTCAGCTCGAGCGTCACCGTCCTGCCGACCAATGCGCTGGCTGCCTTCTTTTTCCTTCGGCGCCTGGTCGATCGCGAGAACGCGAATATTGCTGAGGATGATTTCCGAGACGGCGACGTCGGCGCCCTTGCCGTCGGGGTTCTTGTCTTTCTTGGTAAGAAGCACGTCGACGCGGTCGTTCGGCAGGATGAAGCCGCCGGCGCCGGTTTCCGGCGAAATTTCGGTGGAAACGGCCCGGTAGCCCTGGGGCAGGATGGCCGCCATGAAGCCGGATCCGTCGGCCTTCACCAGCTTCTGCTCGCGGATCGGCTCGCCTGCGATGAACGGCGACCGCGCGATCGAGCCCGTGATCTCCTTGATGGCGTCGGCCTTGCTGGCGCGGCTGATGAAGCTGCTGCTGGCGGTCGCGGCCGGCCAGGTCTGCCATTGCATATCGTCCGGCTTGACCGACTGGCCGAGGCCGATATCCGATTTGGCGACGAGAATGTCGACGGTCTTCAGCTGCGCGACCGGCTCGGCCGGCGCAGGCTTTTCACCGGAGCCGCTGGCGAGATATGCGGCAATGCCGCCGGCGCCGATCGCGATTGCCAGGACCACAACGCGTGCGTTATTCATTACGCTTCACTTTCCACATTACGCTGCGACGCTTCCGTCGCCGTGATGGGAGTTGACCAGCTATTCGTCAAAGCATGGTTAATGAGGCGTGTGTAAATTGCCTTAACGGAAAGTTAGCGAGCCGGATCAGCGCATCGCGAGGTGAGCGAGATCGATCGCCTTGATCCATTCGGTCTGCGGATAGATGATCAGCGCGCCGAGGGCGAGCGCGATGCCGTAGGGAATCCCGCTCTGCTTGTCGTGCAGCCGGTTCAACCAGGCTTGTCCGGTAAGCAGGGAAGGCAGCGGCCATTGCCGGAACTGAATCAGCAGCACCGTCAGCGCCCCGCCGAGCAGCGAGGCATAGAGCAGATAATCGAGGAGATGGTCGAAACCGAACCAGAGCGCGACGCTGGCCGCGACCTTGGCGTCGCCGCCGCCGACCCATCCCATCGCGAAGCAGCCAAAGGCCACCACAAGAACGGCTGCGCCGGCGCCGAAATGCAGCAGGATGTCGTGCAGGCCCATGCCGCCCAGCACCGCGAGCGCCACAAAGCCGGCGATCAGCGCCAGCGATACCCGGTTCGAAATCGTCATCGTGAACAGGTCGCTCGCGGCTGCGAACGCCATCAGGGCCGGAAATAGCAGGAGGCGGGCGGTATCGAGGATCATGAGTTCACGCGAGGCTGTGGTTGACCCGGGGTCCAGGCCTTGGCCGAGCCTAGCCACGAGAAGTGAACAATCGGGAAATGCTGGAAGCCGTACATTGGAACGACATCCGATGGCGGCGTGCTGGTTGCGGCGCGCGCCTGGCGAAAAAATAAAGGCCCCGGCAAGCCGGGGCCTTTGACGCTTGCTCGGGCGCTTGCGCGCAACCGTCGCTTACTTGAGCGAGCTCGAGATCGTGTTGAAGTTGCTCGACAGCTTGGAGCCGAGGCCGTTGACGGCAGTGATGATCGCGATCGCGATGCCGGCGGCAATCAGGCCGTATTCGATGGCGGTGGCGCCGGACTCATCCTTCACGAAACGCGAAACGAGATTCTTCATAGATGATAACTCCTGTGTACACTGGCTGGTCGAACTTAAGTGTGGTCTTGCCGGCGTTCTCAGCACCGTGACCATGGCGTGACCCTAGGGTGCGACAATTTCGACGCAGTTAATTCGACCGTGCAAAATTGCCTGTAACTTGTACTTCTTGAGCACAGTAAACATCGAATTAAGGCGTTCGATTAAATGCAAGCGAAGCTGCACGGGCCGTTCGCCGCTCGCGCGCGGTGTCGGCAGACTCCTTCGATTCACGGCTCTTTAAGCGCAACCGGATACCCCTGACGTATCCGATTGAACGAGGTCGTCATGTCCGGTTTGCCAATGGAAGTCATCGAGGTCGTAGGCCAGACGATGGCGAAGGTCGTGCCGATCACGATCGCACTCGCTTTGGTGTTCACGGTGCTCTCGCATTTCTGGTCCTGCAATCCGGGCAAACCCTGGTGGCGCAAGCGCGAGCTCATTACCGATATCTGCTACTGGTTCTTCGTGCCGGTATTTGCGCGCATCTTCCGCATCGGCTTGCTGGTGATCGGCGCTTCGGTCCTCTTCAACATTCACGAGGTCGACGAACTGATCGCATTCTACGACAATGGCCATGGGCCGCTGTCGGAATTGCCGCTCTGGGCGCAGGCGATATTGTTTCTCGTTGCGTCCGACTTCATGCTGTACTGGCTGCACCGCATGTTTCACGGCGGCGGATTCTGGAAATACCATGCGATCCATCATTCCTCGGAGGATCTCGAGTGGATCTCGGCGGCGCGGTTTCACCCCGTCAACCTGTTTATCGGAACGATCCTGGTCGACGTCATCCTGCTGATAGCGGGCATCTCTCCCAACATCATGCTGTGGGTCGGACCGTTCACGACCTTCCACTCCGCCTTCGTTCACGCCAACCTGAACTGGACGCTTGGCCCGTTTAGATACGTGCTCGCCACGCCGGTGTTCCATCGCTGGCATCACACCTCGCTCGAAGAGGGCGGCAATACCAATTTCGCGGGCACCTTCCCGCTCTGGGACATCCTGTTCGGCACGTACCGCATGCCGGAGAACCGGCTGCCTGACGGTTACGGCGTGGACGATCAGGAGATCCCCACCGAGATCGGCGGGCAATTGGCCTATCCGTTCCGCCACTAGCGCATGATCCGGAAACGCCGCGTGCGGGTACGCGACAGGGAAACGCTTCGCACCAGGAAACGGGGGTCCGGTTTGAACCGATCGCGCGCCACGGCGCCGGGCTGGAACATGTCATGAGCATCGACGCCACAACGATTCACCAGACGAAAGCCTCCGGCTTTGGCCAGGTCCCGGCCTGGCTATGGCTCGGCGCCGGCCTGTACGTGCTCCTGCTGGTCAACAACAGCGGGCTTCTGAACGATTCCGACACCTACTGGCAAATCGCCGTGGGCCAATCGATTCTCGATCACGGGGCGCTCCCGCGCGTCGATGTCTATTCTTTCACCAAGCCTGGCGAGGCCTGGATTTCATCATCCTGGCTTGCGCAAATCCTCTATGCCGTGAGCTACAATCTGGCCGGCTGGACCGGGCCGGTCGTGCTCGCGGCAGGCGCGATCGCTGCGACCTTTGGGCTGCTCGCGCATATTTTGGAGCGCCGCCTTCCCTCGACCTATGCGGTCCTGGTGGCGCTGGCGGCCATGGTGCTGTCGACGCCGCATTTCCTGGCGCGTCCGCACGTGCTGGCGATGCCGGTCATGGTTGCCTGGGCGCACGGTTTGATGACGGCGAGCGAGCGCGGTCAGCCGCCGTCATTCTGGTTGCTGCCGCTGATTGCGCTTTGGGCCAACCTGCACGGCGGCTTCGTGTTCGGCCTGGTGCTGGCAGGCGCATTCGCGATCGACGCTCTGTGGAACGCCGAGCCGTCGCAGCGGACCCCGCTGGCGCTGCGCTGGTTCGCGTTCGGGCTGGCTGCATTGGCGGCCTGCTGCGTCACGCCTTACGGCTGGGAATCGATCCTCGCATCACGCAAGATTCTCGATCTTGGAGAACTCCTGCGGCTCATTAGCGAATGGGCGCCGGCGGATTTCAGCAAGCTCAGTCCGTTCGAGCTGACCATTCTCGCCCTGATCGCGGCAGCGCTTTATCGCGGCGTCAAGCTGTCGCCGCCGCGGATAGCGCTGGTGCTCGGCCTGCTGCACATGGCGCTCTCGCATGGCAGGAATCTGGAGATATTTGCGCTGCTGCTGCCGATCGTCGTGCTGACGCCGGTGTCACAGCAGTTCGCTCTGCAACCGGCCCGACCGGGCAGGGTGACGCTGGTGTCGGCGGCGCTGCTCGCCGTCACGCTCGGCATCTCGACCTGGGCTCTCGCGGCGCACCAGAGGTATTCGCCTCCGAAAACCCAGTCGCCGGCCGCCGCGGTCGAAGCCATAACGGCGCACAATCTCCGGCGGGTTCTCAACGACCGTGCCTTCGGTGGCTATTTGATCTGGCGGCAGATGCCCGTCTTCATCGACGGGCGGGCCGAGTTGTACGGCGAAAAATTCACGATGGCCTATTACAACGCGCTGGAGCTCAAGGACGTCAGCCAGTTTCTCGGTCTGCTCAAGGATTACGACATCGACGGCTTGCTGCTGCAGCCGGGCACGCCTGCGGCGGGTCTGCTCGATCATCTCGGCCACTGGCGGAAGGTCTACGCCGACGACGTGGCCATCCTTTATGCGCGCAGCGGAGGTTGACCGGTGAGGGCGACGCTATCGGCTTCGTCCGTTCATTTTCACGCGGGAACGTCCCGCGCGAAATATGCCGCCGTTCGTAAGCGGAATTTTCCCGCCGTTCGCGGGCGGCCGGCATGAACGCAAACGTTGCAGCGGCCTCCAGCGCGAATTCCTCCATTGTTGGCCAAGTGCCGGCGTGGCTCTGGCTTGGAATTGGCGTTTACGCGCTGGTGCTGATGGGCGGACCGGCGCTGCTGCAGGATTCCGATACCTACTGGCAGATCGCCGTGGGCCAGTGGATCCTCGATCACCACGCATTGCCGCGCGTCGACATCTACTCCTTCACCAAGGCGGGCGAACCGTGGACGTCGTCGTCCTGGCTGGCGCAGGTGCTGTATGCGACGAGCTATAATCTGGCGGGCTGGACCGGGCCGGTGGTTCTCGCCGCCGGCTGCATCGCAGCCACGTTCGCATTGCTCACTCACATTCTCGGCCGCCGCGTTCCTGCAGCCTGTGCGGTCACCGTCGCGATCGCGGCGCTGGTGCTTTCGAAGGGGCATTTCCTGGCGCGCCCGCATGTGCTGGTGCTGCCGGTCATGCTGGCGTGGGCGTACGGGCTGATGTCGGCGAGCGAGCGCGGCCGGGCGCCTTCGCCATGGCTGCTGCCGTTGATCGCGCTGTGGGCGAACCTGCACGGCGGGTTCGTGTTCGGTCTGGTGCTGGTCGGCGCGTTCGCGCTCGACGCGCTGTGGAATGCGGACCGTGCAGCGCGAACGTCGCTGGCGCTGCGCTGGACGGCGTTTGGCATTGGCGCGCTGGTAGCCTGCTGCGCCACGCCTTACGGGTGGGGATCGATCCTCGCCGCACGCAAGATCCTCGATCTCGGCCAACTCCTGCATCTGATCTATGAATGGATGCCGGCCGACTTCAGCAAGTTCGGCGCGTTCGAGATGGCGATCCTCTTGCTGATCGGCGGCGCGCTTTACAGCGGCGTCAGGCTGACGCCGCCGCGGATTGCGCTGGTGCTGGGCCTGCTGCACATGGCGCTGGCGCACGTCAGGAACGTCGAAATATTCGCCCTGCTGCTGCCGATCGTGGTGCTCGCACCGGTGGCGTCTCAGTTCGCGCTGCGGCCGGCGTGGGCCGCTCGCGCCGGTGCCCCGGCGCCGGTGATGGCCGCGATGCTGCTCCTGCTCGGCGGCTGGACATGGCTGCTCGCGGCCAACACGCCCATTGCCGTGCCCGAAAGCCAGGCGCCGGCGGCGGCCGTCGAAGCGCTGAAGGCGCATCATCCCAAGCGGGTTCTCAACGACCTTCCGTTCGGCGGCTACCTGATCTGGCGGCAGATACCCGTGTTCGTCGACGGACGCGCCGAGCTCTACGGCGAAGCATTCGACATCGCCTTCTACCGCGCGATGCAGCTCAAGGACGTCAACGAGCTGCTCGACATCCTCAAGAAATGGGACATCGATGCCGTGCTGCTGACGCCGCACACCCCGGCGGTCGGCCTGCTCGATCATATCGGCGGCTGGCGGCGCGCCTATGCCGATGGGAACGCCGTGCTGCACGTTCGCACGGGCAACTGATCCGGCCGGCCTTCAGGGGCGTCAACTGGCGGGCAGGCCGGGATTCTGGTACGCCGGTCGAAATGAACCTGCCGACCGAAATCGTCGAGATGCTTGGCCAGACCCTGGCCAAGGTGGTGCCGGTCACGATCGCGCTGGCGCTCGTGTTCTCGGTGCTGGCGCATTTCTGGGCCTGCAATCCCGGCAGGCCGTGGTGGCGCAAGCGCGAGCTCGTCACCGATGTCTGCTACTGGTTCCTGGTGCCGCTGTTCGCGCGCGTGTTCCGCATCGGGCTGTTGGTGCTGGGCGCCGCCCTGCTGTTTGGAATTCGCGACGCCGACGAACTGATCGCGTTCTACGACAACGGCCATGGCCCGCTGTCGAGGCTGCCATTGTGGCTGCAGGCGATCCTGTTCCTGGTCGCGGCCGATTTCATGATGTACTGGTTGCACCGCATGTTTCATGGCGGCGGGTTCTGGAAATACCACGCCATCCACCATTCGTCGGAAGACGTCGACTGGATCTCGGCGGCGCGCTTTCACCCCGTCAACCTGCTGTTAGGCACCATCGGGGTCGACGTCGTGCTGCTGGTCGCCGGCATTTCGCCGGGCGTGATGCTCTGGCTCGGGCCGTTCAACATCTTCCATTCAGCGTTCGTTCACGCCAACCTCAACTGGACGCTCGGTCCGTTCAAATACGTCGCTGGCCACGCCGGTCTTCCATCGCTGGCATCACACCTCGCTCGAAGAGGGCGGCAACACCAATTTCGCGGGCACCTTTCCGCTCTGGGACATCCTGTTCGGGACCTTCCGGATGCCGAAAGGCGCGCTGCCGGACCAATATGGCCTGGACGATCCGTCCTCGTTTCCCCGCGAAATCATCGGACAACTGGCCTATCCGTTCCGCAAATAGCGCATGAAAAAGCAGGCTGCCGTTCGCCTCACGACAAACGCGCGGCCGTATGGAGATTTACGCGCAATTAAACATGCCGGCCCGCGGATTTGTTACCCCATTTCGGGGCCTATTTGCCCTTTGTTCATGAATTGTCGTCAGATTCACCTTGTCGGGCGCCGGTTCCGCTGCGTATCGCCACTGCCGGCTTGTTGCTGCCCCGGGGAAAAGTATGTCGTTCAAGTCCCAGCGTACTCGCGCACGCGCGCGTTTCGGATTTCGTTCCCTCGCCGCAGGAATCCTGCTGTGGCCGGCCGTTTGCCTGGCCGCACCCGATCCCGACCGTATCGCCGTCTATGTCGATCAGGCAAAGCTCGTGAAGCTTCCCGCCAAGGTCTCCACCATCGTGGTCGGAAACCCGCTGATTGCGGATGTAACCCTGCAAAGCGGCGGCATCGTCGTCGTCACCGGCAAGGGCTACGGCGCGACCAATTTCATCGCCATGGACCGCAACGGCGACGTGCTGGTGGACCGCCAGATCCAGGTCGAAGGCCCGACCGATCAGCTCGTCACGGTCTATCGCGGCGTCGAACGCGAGTCGTATAGCTGTATGCCGATCTGCCAGCGCCGGATTACCCTTGGCGACGGCGAAACCTACTTCAAATCGGTGATCGACCAGGCTGGTACTCTCAGCGGTCAAGCCAGCGCCGCTGGCACCAAATCGGCAAACTGACCCCTTTTCGATCCTGATTGAATCAGAGCCGACGTTTCAGTCATTCTTGTCGACGTGGCTTCTTCGCGCGAGCCGGCTCCGCCTTGCTTGAAACGCCTCGACCGGCATCTTTCGTCGGATGGCTCGCTTGTCGGCGCATCCAGCACGATACCCCGTCCGCGAATCGATCTCGGCTGAACGAGGCCTGCTCCGGCGATGGTTAACGGTCGGTTAGCGGCCCGGGCCGCTTTGCTTCGATTTGACGAAACACTTCCACAATCACTTTCAGGTAGTTCTTGAGGGCAGATTTCGCTGCCGTCCGGGGATTTATTGATGTCGTCATCCGCTGTTGAAACAGCCTCTGTCAGAGGTGCGTTGGACCGATTTCGCCGCAACCGACGGGGCTCGGCCGCCGTCGAGTTCGCGCTGGTCGCGCCGTTGTTCTTCTGCATGCTGTTTGCGATTCTCGAGACGGCGATTGTTTTTTTTGCCGGGCAGGTCCTCGAGAACGCAACGCAGGAAAGCGCGCGACTGATACTCACCCGTCAGGCTCAGGCCAGCAACATGACCGAAACCGCGTTCAAGACCAACCTCTGCGACCGCATCAAGGTGATGTTCAACTGCGAGGGCAATCTGGCGACCATTAACGTGGACGTGAAGTCGTTTGCACCTGGCACTGCGATCACGATCACCGAGCCGATCGTCAGCGGCAGCCTGACCGGCCCCTTCACATATTCCCTGCCGCCATCCGGCTCTCCCAATACCATCGTAATTCGCGCCTTTTATGAATGGCCGCTATTCGTCACCCAGCTAGGCTACAACATCGGCAAATCTCAACGGCGGCAAGCGGCTGCTCTCTGCGACCGCCGCTTTCCACGTAGAGCCGTGATGCGATGATGGTGTCCCCGATGCAGAAGATGTCGCTTCGCCTACGCGGTTTGTTAAACGATCGCAGCGGTCTCGCGGCCGTCGAATTCGCCATGATCTTTCCGATCATGGTGGTGTTGTACTTCGGAGTGGTCGAATTCTCGTCGGCCATTGCCGTGGATCGCAAGGCCACCCAGGTGGCGCGAACGCTTTCCGATCTGACGTCGCAGAGCATCAGTGTGGCAGATGCCGATATCAAGAATTTTGGGGAAGCGGCAAAGGCCATCATGACGCCTTACCCGCCGTCGCCGCTGGTATCCTCGATTACCGAGGTCTACATCGACAGTGTGTCGGGGGTCGCGCGCGTCCAGTGGAGCAAGGGGTTGACGATCGGTGTGACAGGCGATGTCTCGATCGCGGCCACGGCGCCTCATAGTCCGGGCGATGTCGTGACGTTGCCGACGACTCTCGTCGCGGCCAAGGGGACATACGTGATCTGGAGCGAGGTCAGCTACACATATACGCCGGCGGTCGGAATTATGCTGGCGCAGACCGGCATAACGTTCAGGGATGTCTCCTATACGCGCCCGCGCCTCGTTCTCTGCGTCATTTATCCGACGGGTGGCAGCTCCACCTGTCCGACGCTGTGACGGCAGCGGGTCTCGGACGAGTTTCGTAACGGCTTTCACCGGTCGCCGCGCCTTTGCCGTGAACGAGGGGCGTGTTGCATTCCCGGGCGTAGCAGTTCGGGCTTCGGCAGGGCGGGCCTGATCCGCCGCCGCATTGAAAGCGGCTTCCGGACTCAGCAGTGCATTGGTGCCGGACGCGCCCGGACTCTCCGTTTGCAACACAGGACAGGCGCGCCTCTGCCCCGCGCCGTCGCGGGGCTTTAGAGCAGATGGGTTGTGCCATGACGACGGACCATCTCGTGACCCGGACGCAAGCGGCCTGAGTGCTGCGAGCCAGGCCATTCTACTTTGCATGGGGTTGTTTTCGCGATTTGTGTCCGGACACCTGTCGCGTGGCCGAAGTGTATCAGGACTGCGTCTGGGAATTTGTCTCCAACCCATCCCGCTCTGGCCGCAGGTGCCACGATCCGGCGCCGGCTTTCCTTCGGGACAAGTGCGAAGGGTTGGCCTGAAGGCGAAGCTCCCCGGGACCCAACGGCCCCTGGGGGGCGACCGGTTCCTTCTGAAGTCGCTTCGTATGTCTGCGAGCGTCGGCGCATGGTGGGACATGCCGTTCGGCGCCGCGGCCGGCATCAGCCGGCGCGATTGGGCCTCAAAAGAGCTGGAGCGTCATCCCGCTCGATCTTTTGATTTGGGCATCGTCTCCGCGCAAAACGCGTTCCGCGTTTGCCGCGAGGGAGAGCCGAAGCCCCCAGGGGCCCAATCGGCCTTCTGGGGGCCCAACGGCCGGGGCTCTTCTGCCGGGTCAGTTGGTAATATGCGCGGTCTGCAGGGCGTGGTTGAACATCGCGTTCAGCGCCGCGGTGATATCAGCGGGCGTGTTCGCGGTGTAGAAGAAGCCGGGCGATGCGCAAGTTCTGAAGGCTGGGCGGAATAAACGGAATGTTGTTGTTGGCATAGGTGTCTTCATTGCCGGCAAAGCTCGTATTCACCGGCGAGATCGGTTCGATAGGGAATATAGAGCACGGAAACGATGATGCCGCGGCTCTTGAGCGTTTCGCAGGCGTTGGGGAACGGTTGGAGGGGTTGCTTAGCAATCGGTGGCGTGGTTGCTGCCGGACCAGCTGCCGTTGGGAACGCCTTTCACCTGGTTGTCTTGTGCGCCGTCGGTGACGAGGAAGACGTAAGGCTGCGGGGTGGTCGCCGTGCTGCCGTCGCCGACGGTGCCGGTGCCGCCGGAGATCAGGCCATTGACCGAATTAAGCGCGGTATCGATATGCGTGCCGCCGGAGCCAAGGCTTGCATGCATATTTGTGTCAAGCAGCGTGGCCAGGTTCGCGGCGGCGTAGTTGATGGTGCCGGAGCTGGTGGGAGATCCGTTGATGGCTGCTGGTCAGCGGAAAATAGGAGTAGAGGTACCGAATGAACGGGTAGAGGCCGATCCGGAACTGGTTGGTAACCTTCGTGGAGGCGTTCGCGGTAACGAACAACTGGTTCACGGCGTAACCGACCGCGTCGAGCGCGCAACTGGATGCAGGCGTCGGTGCCATCGGTCGTCGCAGGATGAAACCGTCGCCAGGCTGTCGGATACAGCTGGAGTTCCGGCAGGCGCGAATTCGCGCCGGAGTAACCGTGTATTCGTCGGGAAGCATCGTCATCGGCAAGCCAGGCACTGGTTAGGTACGAACTCGACCGTCGTGCTCGTGGAGCAGATTCTTGTAGCCGCTTTGGCTGACGCGCGAGATCGCATAGCCCATGCAGTAAGTTCGTATTGTATCGTTGGGTATCGCCCTGTAGGGTGGCCCGCGGTATCGGTGCAGGCGCTGTTTTTCGGCGCAAAATGGCAGGCGAAGGTGCAGCCGGTGGGATATTGGCGTATTGGACCAGTTGTCCGGGTTGACCTGGCGAAAGCCGCGTCTGCTCGGCGGGCGTCGACGGCAGGCCCATCGACCCCGAGACGTCCAGCGTCAGATAGAAATCGAGGTACGGCGGCAACGTGGCGGCCGAGCTTGAAAGACCCGTTACCGTCAGCTTGCTGAAATCGATCACCTTCAGGAAGGTTATCGGCACATCGGCCGTGAACGTGACGCTGGCGGCGAGCTTGATCCCGGTCTTCGTAACGGCGACTGTCTGCGAACCAGGTTTTGGTAGCCGGTGATCCCGTTCATGTTGGCGTTAAAGACATTGTCGCGTCGGTAACGCCGGCGGCGACCGAGCCGTTGCCTGTCATGACCGAAGCCGCAAGGAAGCCGGGCGATTTCTGCGAGAGCGCGGCAATGCTCGCGGCGTCTGCCGCGGTTTGCAGTTTTGCCTTCATTCGGGTCGCCATCGAGTAGTCCACCGCGCAACCGATGGCCGAGATCAGGGGGATCGCCGCGATCGCGAAAATGATGGCGACATTGCCGCGCCGTCGCGGCGGAAACGGGAAAGATACTGCTGAAGACGAATTGGCACGAGCGCGCCCCCTGGTTATCCAAAAGCGCGTGATCGTAGCCGCGGCCTCCCCTAAGTGCCCCTTAATCTGATTATCGAAAAACGGGCTGATCTCCGTGTGACCGATTTCAGCAACCGCAGGTTACGATCTCTTTACTACGTGGGCTCCGGTGACGGCGCAGCGCCTGCGCGTTCTTGGTCGATCGCCAGATCGCTCGTATCGACCGAATAAAAAAGGCCGCGCATCAGCGCGGCCTTTCTATTCTTTCGAATGGGATTTCCCGGCCGAGGCCGGAGGAAATCGCTTATCCGGCGGCGCGTAGATTGTCGGCCGAAGATTTGCCAGAGCGGCGATCTGCCACGATTTCGTAGGAGATCTTCTGGCCTTCACGAAGCGTTCCAAGACCGGCACGCTCGACAGCGCTGATGTGCACGAACACGTCATTGCCGCCGTCATCCGGCTGGATGAAGCCATAGCCCTTGGTTGCGTTAAACCACTTCACGGTTCCCATGCTCACGGGGGTAGTCCCTTCTCAGATATACAAGTCGTAGCCCACCCTTCGATGGGCTGGTGAGATCGAATTTTTGGAAGGGTCGTCAGCGTCTAAACCGGCTGTACCGGTGGATAGCTAATGTCGTCCGGCCGAAAATCGATGGACAATATTATTCGATTGCAGTCGTTCAAAACAATCCTGACGTGCACGATTTTTTGATTCGGCCGGCCAGCCGCCCGCGATCGCGCACGATACGGGCGTATCGGGCGCGTTTTCGCTGAGCGTTAGGGTACGTTTACCGGCGGCGGAACTGACCGCCGCGCGGCGGTCCGCCCCGCGGGGCGCCGGTGCTCGGGCGCTCGTCCTTGTGACGGAAGATCAGGCGGCCCTTCTCCAGATCGTAGGGCGACATTTCGATCGTGACCCGATCGCCTGCCAGCGTCTTGATCCGGTTCTTCTTCATCTTGCCGGCGGTGTAGGCAACAATCTCGTGTCCGGCGTCGAGCTGCACGCGGTAGCGCGCGTCGGGGAGGATTTCGGTCACCAGTCCTTCGAACTGGATCAGCTCTTCTTTAGCCATGGTGGTCTCCAGGTCGATCGAGGCTAGCGCTGCGGTCGGTGGGTACGGTTGGGTTGAGTATTCGGACGGCTCTCGCGATGCAAGAAGGCGACGCCCTGAATGCCCTCACTTTTCCCGCCTTGGCTCTTGCCGGCCTGCTGCGCCGGACGCGGCTGTTCGTGCCGGTTCGGCTGCGGCGCGGCATTATTACCACCACCTCGGCGGGGACGGCGAGGGCCTTTTGATCCCGGTGCCGATTCATGTCCCCGGGATTCGTGACCCCGGGATTCGATGTCCTCTGGAAGTCCTCTGGAGTCCGGGATCTGGCGGTGTGGGCGCGCGGTGCGGACCGTCCGCCGCGGTGCTGCGCGGGACGCTGCGCGGTGGCCGGCGCGGCGTCGCGGCTGCCGGGCGTGCGACGGTCTTCCCGCGGCAGCGTGATGCGGATCAGCCGCTCGATGTCGCGCAGATAGCCCATCTCCTCGGCGCCCGCGATCAGCGAGATCGCAACGCCTTCGGCGCCGGCGCGCGCGGTGCGGCCGATGCGGTGGACATAGGTTTCCGGGATGTTGGGCAGGTCGAAATTCACCACATGGCTGATGCCGTCGACGTCGATGCCGCGGGCGGCAATGTCGGTCGCGACCAGAGTGCGGATCTCGCCGGTGCGAAACGCGGCCAGCACGCGCTCCCGGTGGTTCTGCGACTTGTTGCCGTGAATGGCGTTGGCTGAGATGCCGGCCTTCTCCAGCGTCTTCACCACCTTGTCGGCGCCGTGCTTGGTGCGGGTAAAGATCAGCGCGCGGTCAACCGGTTCCTGCTTCAGAAGCTGCGCCAGCACGCCCGATTTGGCCGAGAAATCGACCTGGATGATGCGCTGGGTGATGCGCTCGACCGTCGAGGCCACCGGCGTCACCGCCACGCGGGCGGGGTCGCGCAGCATGGCTTCGGCGAGTTCGGCGATGTCCTTCGGCATGGTGGCCGAGAAGAACAGCGTCTGCCGCTTGATCGGCAGCTTGCCGACGATTTTGCGGATGTCGTTGATGAAGCCCATGTCGAGCATGCGGTCGGCTTCGTCGAGCACCAGGAACTCGACCTGGTTGAGCTTCAGCCCGTTGCTCTGGACGAGATCGAGCAGGCGGCCGGGGGTCGCGACCATGACTTCGACGCCCTGCATGACCGAGCGGACCTGGCGGCCCATCGGTACGCCGCCGATCGCCAGCGCCGAGCTCAGGCGGATATGGCGGCCATAGGCGTTGAAGCTGTCGAGGATCTGGCCGGACAATTCGCGGGTCGGCGAGAGCACCAGCACGCGGCAGGTCTTGGGCTGCGGCCGGATCCGGTTTTCCAGAATGCGGTGCAGGATCGGCAGCGCAAAGGCCGCGGTCTTGCCGGTGCCGGTCTGGGCGATGCCGACGACGTCGCGGCCGGTGATGGCGAGCGGGATGGTCTGGGCCTGGATGGGCGTGGGCGTGTGGTAATTTTCTTCCTTGAGTGCACGCGAAATGGGTTCGGCAAGGCCGAAATCCTGAAAGGAGGTCAAAAGAGGGGTTCTTTCCATTAAAAGGCAGGCGCCCGACCGGTATCGGCCAGGAACGCGCGAGAGGGTGTCAGAGACACCCGCGTGCTTGGGGCGTCGGTTTTGCTAGCTGAAGGGGCAAGCCAGAAACCGCAAAACGGGATCAGAACACGCGGCTCGCAAGGACCTGATGATTCTCTAGGTCACGCAGATCATATGGAGCACCCGCGCGGCGCTTTCAAGGCGAATTCCGCGCGTTTCGTCCGCGCAGTTAAGGAAACTGCTCACCCAGACCACACCGCGGCCGCTCGTCAGCAACTCAAACGACCAAAATTCGTGCAAGAAATTTAGCCAAATTGCGACAATTGCATAAAAAATAGATAGTTTGCCGCCAAAGCATACATTTTTTCAGTCTAAAAAATGAGCATGATTTGCCGCTGTTGGTTTCCGCTTACGTCGAGATTCCAAAGCGATTAGATGGGCTTATCGCGTTTTCTAGCCGATGGCATGGTTCTTGCGATTCCGTTAACGCAGGCGGCCGTTGGGGCCGTTCGCAGCGTTTAACGCCTGCGTCAGGGAGATGACACCTCATGCTTACTCAATTGACTCACGATATAACGACGATGAGCCGCCGTCGCTGGCTGGCGGCGACCGCCGGCCTGGTTTTGGGCCTGGCCACATTTTCAAACGCCAAGGCGGCGGACGACACCATCAAGGTCGGCGTCCTGCATTCGCTTTCCGGCACCATGGCCATCAGCGAAACCACGCTGAAGGATACCGTTCTCTTCCTGATCGACGAGCAGAACAAGAAGGGCGGCGTGCTCGGCAAGAAGCTCGAGGCCGTCGTGGTCGACCCCGCCTCGAACTGGCCGCTGTTTGCCGAAAAGGCACGCGAGCTGATCACCAAGGACAAGGTCTCGGTCGTGTTCGGCTGCTGGACCTCGGTGTCGCGCAAGTCCGTGCTCCCGGTGTTCAAGGAGCTGAATTCGATCCTGTTCTACCCCGTGCAGTACGAGGGTGAGGAGAGTCCGAGCGCAACGTGTTCTACACCGGTGCCGCGCCGAACCAGCAGGCGATCCCCGCGGTCGACTATCTCGCCAAGGACGAGAAGGTGAAGCGCTGGGTGCTGGCCGGCACCGACTACGTCTATCCGCGCACCACCAACAAGATCCTCGAAGCCTACTTGAAGTCGAAGGGCGTCAAGCAGGAAGACATCATGATCAACTACACGCCGTTCGGTCATAGCGACTGGCAGACGATCGTGGCCGACATCAAGAAGTTCGGCTCGGCCGGCAAGAAGACCGCCGTGGTCTCCACCATCAACGGCGACGCCAACGTTCCCTTCTACAAGGAACTCGGCAACCAGGGCATCAAGGCGACCGACATTCCGGTTGTCGCGTTCTCGGTCGGCGAAGAAGAACTCGCCGGCATCGACACCAAGCCGCTGCTCGGCCATCTCGCCGCCTGGAACTACTTCCAGTCGATCAAGGATCCGGGCAACGAGAAGTTCATCAAGGCCTGGCAGGCCTACACCAAGAATCCGAAGCGCGTGACCAACGATCCGATGGAAGCACACGTCATCGGCTTCGAAATGTGGGTCAAGGCGGTCGAGAAGGTGAAGTCGATCGATCCGGACAAGGTGATCGACGCGCTGCCCGGCATCGAAGCCAAGAACCTGACCGGCGGCACCTCCAAGATGCTGCCGAACCATCACATCACCAAGCCGGTGTTCATTGGCGAAATCAAAGCCAACGGCCAGTTCGACGTGGTGTGGAAGACCCCGGGCCTGGTGGCAGGCGACGCATGGTCGAAGGAGCTCGACGGCTCCAAGGACCTGATCGGCGACTGGGTCGGCAAGAAGTGCGGCAACTACAACACCAAGACCAACAAGTGCGGCGGTCAGGGCTCCTGATCTCGATCTGATCCGACAGGATCATGATCATCCTGACGTAAAACAAGAAACTTCCAAGAGAACTTGAACCTCCAAGCAAGAACGGAGAAGGCGGCGCTGCCGCCGCCTTCTCCCCACACTCCCGCCGGGGTCGTATTGTGCCTGCCAATTTCCTCGACCGTATTCGCGCGGCCTTGCTCGCCATCCTCCTGACCGCAGCTTTCGCCGTGCCGGCGCTGGCGGGTCCGTTCGAGGATGCGGTCGCCAAATTCGCCAATGACGATTTTTCCGACACCGACGAAGCGGTCGGCACGGTCGCCACATCGGGCAATCCGCTCGCCTTTCCCGATCATCAGCGCGCTGCAGGAAGGCCGGCTGTCGGCCGATCCGGAATCCAAGAAGGTTTTCGTCACCGGTGCCGACGGCAAGATCATCGATGCCGCCACCGGCGCCGCCGTCGACAAGCTGCCGGATGGTGCGGCTGCCGTCCGCCTCAACAACCGCCTGCGCCGCACCGTGGAGGCCGCGCTCGGCGGCCTGACGCTGGCGTCGCCCGATCCCGCCAAGCGGATCGCTGCCGCGCAGTCGGTGTTCAAGAGCCACGAGGAGAGCGCGCTTGCCGTCATCGACGGCGCGCTCGCCAAGGAAACCAACAAGGCCGCCAAGGCGGCCTTCACCGAGGCCCGCGCGGCGATCCTGCTCTACAAGCCTGACGCGACCGAGGTCGAAAAGCTCGAAGCGGTGGCCGTCGTCAAGGCAAAGGGCGACCAGGAAGCGATGGCGCTGCTGACCGGCCTGCCCAGCGACGTGCCGCCCAATGTCGCGCGCGCCGCGACGAGCGCGATCGCCTCGATCCAGAGCAATCTTGCGATGTGGTCGATGGTGCAGAACGCCTGGTACGGCCTGTCGCTCGGCTCGGTGCTGCTGCTCGCCGCGATCGGGCTCGCCATCACCTTCGGCGTCATGGGCGTCATCAACATGGCCCATGGCGAGATGGTGATGATCGGCGCCTACGTCACCTTCGTGGTGCAGGAGGTCATCCGCACCCGCTATCCCGGCCTGTTCGACTACTCGCTGCTGATCGCGGTGCCGCTGGCGTTTCTGGTGGCCGGCGCGATCGGCGTGCTGATCGAGCGCGGCATCATCCGCTTTCTCTATGGCCGCCCGCTGGAAACGCTGCTGGCGACCTGGGGCCTCTCGCTGGTGCTGCAGCAGGCGGTGCGCACGATGTTCGGCCCGACCAACCGCGAGGTCGGCAATCCCTCCTGGATGAGCGGCGCGTTCGAGCTCGGACAGATCACCATCACCTATAACCGGCTCTGGATCCTCTGCTTCACGCTGGCCGTATTCGCCATCCTGCTCGCGATGCTGCGCTACACGGCGCTCGGGCTCGAGATGCGCGCGGTCACTCAAAATCGCCGCATGGCGGCCTCGATGGGCATCGCCACCTCGCGCGTCGATGCGCTGACCTTCGGCCTCGGCTCGGGCATTGCCGGCATCGCCGGCGTGGCGCTGTCGCAGATCGACAATGTCAGTCCCAATCTCGGCCAGAGCTACATCATCGACAGCTTCATGGTCGTGGTGTTCGGCGGCGTCGGCAATCTCTGGGGCACGCTGGTCGGCGCCTTCACGCTCGGCATCGCCAACAAGTTCCTGGAGCCGGTGGCGGGCGCCGTGCTCGGCAAGATCGCCATTCTGGTGCTGATCATCCTGTTCATCCAGAAACGGCCGCGCGGCCTGTTCGCGCTCAAGGGCCGGGCGGTGGAAGCATGACGCCGCATGTTCTGACGCGTTCGCTGGATCGCAGCGCCACCATCTTTATCCTGGTGGTCGCCGGCCTCGGCGTGCTGATCCCGCTGTCGAACCTGCTGCTGCCGGCAGGCTCGATGTTTCAGGTGCCGACCTATCTGGTCGCGCTGTTCGGCAAATACGCCTGCTACGCCATTCTCGCGCTCTCGATCGACCTGATCTGGGGCTATTGCGGCATTCTCTCGCTCGGCCACGGCGCGTTCTTCGCGCTCGGCGGCTACGCCATGGGCATGTACCTGATGCGCCAGATCGGCAGCCGCGGCGTCTACGGCAATCCGATCCTGCCCGACTTCATGGTGTTCCTGAACTATCCAAGCCTGCCATGGTACTGGTACGGTTTCGATATGTTCTGGTTCGCGGCGCTGATGGTTCTGGTGGTGCCGGGCCTGCTGGCGTTCTGCTTCGGCTGGCTGGCGTTTCGTTCGCGCGTCACCGGCGTCTATCTCTCGATCATCACGCAGGCGATGACCTACGCGCTGCTGCTGGCGTTTTTTCGCAACGATTTCGGCTTTGGCGGCAATAACGGCCTGACCGACTTCAAGGACATTCTGGGCTTCAACGTGCAGGCCGACGGCACCCGCGCCGCGCTGTTCCTGCTGAGTTGCCTGGCGCTCATCGTCAGCTTCCTGATCTGCCGGGCGGTGGTGACCTCGAAACTCGGCAAGGTGCTGATCGCGATCCGCGACGCCGAATCCCGCACGCGGTTCCTCGGCTACCGCGTCGAGTCCTACAAGCTGTTCGTGTTCACGCTGTCGGCCTGCATGGCCGGCGTCGCCGGCGCGCTCTATGTGCCGCAGGTCGGCATCATCAATCCCGGCGAATTCGCCCCGGGCAATTCGATCGAGGCCGTGATCTGGGTCGCGGTCGGTGGCCGCGGCACGCTGGTCGGTGCGGCGCTCGGCGCCGTCGTCGTCAATTACGCCAAGACCGTCTTCACATCGGGTCCGCTGGCGCCGTACTGGCTGTTCATGCTGGGCGCGCTGTTCATCCTGGTGACGCTGCTGCTGCCGAAGGGGATCATCGGCACCTTCAACGCCTGGTGGGAGGGACGGAAGGCAAAACAACTATCGGCCATTGCCGAAAGCGCCGAGCGCGAAGACGGCGTCGGCGAACCGAGAGCCGGCGGAGTGAGCGCATGAGTGTCATGGAGGGAAGGACCACTTCCGCGCTGCTCTATCTCGACGGCGTGCACGTCTCGTTCGACGGCTTTCACGCCATCAACAATCTGTCGCTGACGCTCGAGCCCGGCGAGATGCGCGCCATCATCGGCCCGAACGGCGCCGGCAAGACCACGATGATGGACATCATCACCGGCAAGACCAAGCCGGACGAGGGCACGGTGCTGTTCGACGGCATGACCGACCTGACGCGGCTGGATGAGACCCGCATCGCCGAACTCGGCATCGGCCGCAAGTTCCAGAAGCCGACGGTGTTCGAGAGCCAGACCATCGAGGACAATCTGCTGCTGGCGCTCAACGTCGATCACAGCGTCAAGGGCACGCTGTTCTGGCGCGGCAGCCGGGACGAAGCCGAGCGGATCGACCGCGTGCTGGAAACCATCCGCCTGACCGATGCGCGCAACCGATTGGCCGGGCAGCCTGTCGCACGGCCAGAAGCAGTGGCTCGAGATCGGCATGCTGCTGGCGCAGGATCCAAAGCTGCTGCTGGTCGACGAGCCGGTCGCCGGGATGACCGACGTCGAGACGCATCAGACCGCGGAGCTGCTCAAGGAAATCAACAAGGAAAAGACGGTCATGGTCGTCGAGCACGACATGACTTTCGTGCGCGAACTCGGCGTCAAGGTGACCTGCCTGCATGAAGGCACGGTGCTGGCGGAGGGGACCATCGATCAGGTCTCGTCGAACGAGCGGGTGATCGAAGTGTATCTGGGTCGATAGACCGGGAAGCGAATAGCGAGTGGCGAGTAGCGAATAGGGAAAGTGCAGAAGATCATGAGCGCGGCAATTCTTACCATTCGCTATTCGCTATTCGCCATTCGCGCATCGGCGGCCGGAGGTCGCGCATGCTGAAGGTCGACAATATCAGCCTTTACTACGGCGCGGCGCAGGCGCTGCGCGGCGTCTCGCTGTCGGCGGAGCCGGGCAAGGTGACCTGCGTGCTCGGCCGCAACGGCGTCGGCAAGACCTCGCTGCTGCGCGCGATGGTCGGGCAATACCCGATATCGGGCGGTTCGATCGCCCTTGAAGGTAACGACATCACCGGCCTCAAACCTTACGAGCGCGCACGGGCCGGCATCGGCTTCGTGCCGCAGGGCCGCGAGATTTTTCCGCTGCTGACGGTCGAGGAGAATCTGAAGACCGGATTTGGGCCGCTCAAGCGTGAGGACCGCCACATCCCCGACGACGTGTTCTCGCTGTTTCCGGTGCTGAACACGATGCTGGGCCGGCGCGGCGGCGATCTCTCCGGCGGGCAACAACAACAATTGGCGATCGGCCGCGCGCTGGTGATGCGGCCGAAGCTGTTGCTGCTGGACGAGCCGACCGAAGGCATTCAGCCCTCGATCATCAAGGATATCGGCCGCGCCATCACCTATCTGCGCAGCCTCGGCAACATGGCGATCGTGCTGGTCGAACAATATCTCGACTTTGCCTGCGAGCTCGGCGACAATTTTGCGGTCATGGACCGCGGCGCGGTGAAATATGCCTGCGACCGCGCCAGCCTCGATCCCGCCGAGATCAGCCGCCAGATGGCGCTGTAAGGCCGTATCGGGCGTTGCATTTGGGGGACGGATGCGGACCGATAGCACGCGCGCGAGTTCAGCGACATTCGCGGCCAACCGCGCCCAGGGCGCGGTGCGGTTCGGCGTGCATTTGCAGGATGGCGTCACCCGCCGCGGCGATCTGCATGAATCCGGCTCATTGCGCGTGCGCTTTCCCTCGCCCGAAGCGGAGGGGCTGTCGGGTGTGTTCGTCAACACGGCCGGCGGCATCGCCGGCGGCGACCGCTTCGATATCGATATCGCGGCAGGCGAGGGGGCGCGGCTGACGCTGACGACCGCGGCGGCCGAAAAAGTCTATCGCGCGCCGGGTGGCGCGGCGCAGCTCAGTATCGCGCTGAAGGCCGAGAGCGGCGCGCATCTCGCCTGGCTGCCGCAGGAGACCATCCTGTTCGACCGCGCGCGGATCGTCAGGCGCATCGATATCGACCTGGCCGATGACGCCTCGCTTCTGCTCTGCGAAATCGTGGTGTTCGGCCGCGCCGCGATGGGCGAGAAGATGCTGCATGGCGAGTTCGTCGACCGCTGGCGCCTGCGCCGCGGCGGTCGCCTGGTGTTTGCGGAAACCGTCCGGCTCGACGGCGACATCGGCGAAAAGCTGGCGCGGCCGGCCATCGCCAACGGCGGCGTCGCCATCGGCACCGCGCTGATCGTCCCCGGTGACGAGGCGCTGGTGGAGCGGATTCGCGAGGCGTCGGAAACGTTCGGCGGCGAGGTCGGCATCTCCTGCTGGAATGGATTTGCAATGGCGCGCTTCTGTGCCCAAGATGCAGCGCGGCTCCGCGCCGATATGATGGCCGTACTCGGCCGCGCCAGCGGCGTGGCGTTACCCCGGCTGTGGCTCAACTAGGTCAAATCACCAGAGTGCTCGCATGAATCTCTCTCCCCGCGAAAAGGACAAGCTCTTGATCTCGATGGCGGCCATGGTGGCGCGCCGCAGGCTGGAGCGCGGCGTCAAGCTCAACCACCCCGAGGCGATCGCCATCATCTCCGACTTCATCGTCGAGGGCGCGCGCGACGGCCGCACGGTGGCCGAACTGATGCAATCCGGCGCGCAGGTCATCACCCGCGCCCAGTGCATGGACGGCATCCCGGAGATGATCCACGACATCCAGGTCGAGGCGACGTTTCCGGATGGGACAAAACTCGTCACCGTGCATGAGCCGATCCGATGATGCGCCGAGCACGTCATTCCGGGGCGGCCGCAAAGCGGCTCGAACCCGGAATCCAGAGATTGTATTGTCGAGATTCCGGGTTCGATGCTGCGCATCGCCCCGGAATGACGGAGGGAAGACAAAGATGATCCCCGGCGAACTCTTCATCAAGGACGGCGAGATCGAACTCAATGCCGGCCGCAAGACGGTGACGCTTAACGTCGCCAACACCGGCGACCGCCCGATCCAGGTCGGCTCGCACTACCATTTCTTCGAAACCAACCCCGCGCTGAAATTCGACCGCAAGAAAGCCCGCGGCATGCGGCTCGACATCGCCGCCGGCACCGCGGTGCGCTTCGAGCCCGGCCAGACCCGCGACGTGCAACTCGTCGCACTCGCCGGCAAACGCGTGATCTACGGTTTTCGCGGCGACGTGCAGGGGAAACTATGAGCGTAAAAATCAAACGTTCCGTCTATGCCGACATGTTCGGGCCCACCACCGGCGACAAGGTGCGGCTCGCCGACACCGATCTCATCATCGAGGTGGAAAAGGATTTCACCATCTACGGCGAGGAGGTGAAGTTCGGCGGCGGCAAGGTGATCCGCGACGGCATGGGGCAGTCGCAGGTCACCAACAGGCAGGGCGCGGCCGACACCGTCATCACCAATGCGCTGATCGTCGACCACTGGGGCATCGTGAAAGCCGACGTCGCGATCAAGGAAGGCATGATCTCGGCGATCGGCAAGGCCGGCAATCCCGACATCCAGCCCGGCGTCACCATCGTGATCGGCCCCGGCACCGACATCATCGCGGGCGAGGGCAAAATCCTCACCGCCGGCGGCTTCGACAGCCACATCCATTTCATCTGCCCGCAGCAGATCGAGCACGCGCTGATGTCTGGCGTCACCTCGATGCTGGGCGGCGGCACCGGCCCGTCGCACGGCACGTTTGCGACCACCTGCACGCCCGGGCCCTGGCACATGGGGCGGATGATCCAGTCGTTCGACGCGTTCCCGGTCAATCTCGGTATTTCCGGCAAGGGCAACGCCGCGCGCCCGGCGGCGCTGGTCGAGATGATCAAGGCCGGCGCCTGCGCGCTGAAGCTGCACGAGGACTGGGGCACCACGCCGGCCGCGATCGACAACTGCCTCTCGGTGGCTGACGATTACGACATCCAGGTGATGCTGCATTCGGATACGCTGAACGAATCCGGCTTCGTCGAGGACACGGTAAAGGCGTTCAAGGGCCGCACCATCCACGCCTTCCACACCGAGGGCGCCGGCGGCGGCCATGCGCCTGACATCATCAAGATCGCAGGCCTGAAGAACGTGCTGCCGTCCTCGACCAATCCGACGCGGCCGTTCACGCGCAACACCATCGACGAGCATCTCGACATGCTGATGGTGTGCCACCATCTCGATCCGTCGATCGCGGAGGATCTCGCGTTTGCCGAAAGCCGCATCCGCAAGGAGACCATCGCGGCGGAAGACATCCTGCACGATCTCGGCGCGCTCTCGATGATGTCGTCGGACTCGCAGGCGATGGGCCGGCTCGGCGAAGTCATCATCCGCACCTGGCAGACCGCCGACAAGATGAAGAAGCAGCGCGGCGCGCTGCCGGAGGACAAGGGCAACGACAACGACAATTTCCGCGTCAAGCGCTACATTTCGAAATACACCATCAACCCGTCGATCGCGCATGGCGTCTCGAAGCTGATCGGCTCGGTGGAGAAGGGCAAGCTGGCCGATCTGGTGCTGTGGTCGCCGGCCTTCTTCGGCGTGAAACCCGATTGCATCATCAAGGGCGGCTCGATCGTGGCGGCGCCGATGGGCGATCCGAATGCGTCGATCCCGACCCCGCAGCCCGTGCATTACCAGCCGATGTTCGCCGCCTACGGCAAATCGCTGACGGCGTCTTCGGTGGTGTTCACCTCGAAGGCTGCCATCACGGGCGGGCTGGCGCGCAAGCTCGGCATCGAAAAGAAGCTCTATCCCGTGAAAAACACCCGCGGCGGCATCTCCAAGAAGAGCATGATCCATAACGGCGCCACCCCGAAAATCGAGGTCGATGCCGAGACCTATGAGGTGCGCGCAGACGGCGAGCTTTTGACATGCGCGCCGGCCGAGGTCCTGCCCATGGCGCAGCGCTATTTCATGTTCTAAGGTCCCGCCCGGGCGATCAAAGCCAGAACAAAAGTCCGGGAGGATTGAAGTGATTTACGTCGTTGCCACGCTGACCATCAAGCCCGAAACGCGCGCCGATTTCATCGCCGCCGCCACCGCCTGCATCAAGGAAACCCGCAAGGAGCCGGGCAACATCGCCTATGACCTGCATGAAAGCGTCACCGATCCCTCCAAGATGGTGTTCGTCGAGCAGTGGGAAAATGCCGAGGCGCTGGTGCCGCACCGCGGCGCCGAGCACATGAAAACCTTCGGTCGCGTCGCCGTGAAATGCATGAGCGCGCCGCCGAAGATCGAAGTGATTACCCCTGAAAAGGTCGACGTCCGCTAATCAAGAAGAAGCCAGGGAGA
The DNA here is from genome assembly GCA_963840465.1 of uncultured Alphaproteobacteria bacterium. Lineage (GTDB taxonomy): Bacteria > Pseudomonadota > Alphaproteobacteria > Rhizobiales > Xanthobacteraceae > Bradyrhizobium. The sequence continues at coordinate 120,053 of CAWIZF010000058.1, forward strand.
AGAACTCATGATCTACGTTATCGCCACCACGCCGATGAAGCCGGAAAACAAGGACGACTTCATCAAGGGGCACAAGGCCTGCACCGCCGAAACGCTCAAGGAGAAGGGCTGCCTCTCCTATGATGGCCATGTCAGCGTGAACAATCCCAACCTGTATGTGGTGGTGGAGCGCTGGGAGACCCGCGACGACCTCAATGCGCATGGCCGTGCGCCGCACATGAAGGTGTGGCGGGAATATTCCTCGCAGATGAAGACGGCGCCGACGGTGATCGAGATCATCAGCGACGGCAAGGTGGAGAAGCTCTAGCATGCGTTGTTGCGCGTTCGGTGGCTACATCCGTTCGAGACGGCGCTTCGCGCCTCCTCAGGATGAGGGTCTACAGACCCTCATGGTGAGGAGGCGGCGGCGCCGCGCGTCTCGAACCATGAGGCCCCTATGTCCGGACGCGCCTCAGGTGTTCCCACATGATCCGCGCGACACAAGTCCTGGGCCAGCATCGCTGGACGCAGCTGCGGCCGATACCGTCGTGCTCGATTTCGACGACCGGCACCGGCGGCGGATGGCGATGACGGGCACGCGCGGGCTGGAATTCCTGCTCGATCTCGAGAACGCGGTCGCGCTGCGCGGCGGCGATGCGCTGGTCCTCGAAGACGGCCGGCTGATCGAGGTGGTGGCCGCCGCGGAGCCGCTGCTCGAAATCCGCGGCGTCGATCCGCTGCATCTGGTCCGGGTCGCCTGGCATCTCGGCAATCGCCATCTGCCGACCCAGATCATGCCGAAAGGCCTGCGCATCCGCCGCGATCACGTCATCGAGGCGATGGTGAAGGGGCTGGGCGCGCGCGTCATCGAGATCGAGGCGCCGTTCGATCCCGAGGGCGGCGCCTATGCGAGCAGTCACGCCCATGCGGCGGAAGCCCACGCGCATGCACATGCACATTCCTCGCATGCCCATGCCGAAGCCCATGCCCATTCCTCGCATGATCACGATCATGGTCATCACGATCACCACGGTGGTCACGATCACGACCATAGTGACCACCATCACCACGACGAACATTGCGACCACGATCATCACCACCACGATCATTCCCATGCTCATGACCACAAATGAGCGCGCGCCGCCCGACACGGGCAGCGGAATGAATGCGGATGAGGCGGCGGCGCTGTACCGTCTGATGACCTGGCTGTCGCCGTCGTTTCCGGTCGGCGCGTTCTCCTATTCCAGCGGCATCGAATGGGCGGTGGAGGCGGGCGACATCACGCGATGCCGCATCGCTGCGCGACTGGCTGGCCGCGATGCTCGGCGACGGCTCCGGCTTTTGCGACGCGGTGTTTCTGGCGCAGGCGCATCGCGCCGCGTCCGCGCGAGACGATGCCGCCTTGCGCGAGATTGCCGAACTGGCCGCCGCTTTCGTGCCCTCGCGCGAGCGCCAGCTCGAGACGACGACGCAGGGCCGCGCCTTCATCGAGATCGCACGCTCCGCCTGGGCCTGCGACGGGCTCGACGGCATGGTGGCTGCTTGCGATGGCGCGATCGTCTATCCCATCGCGGTCGGGATCGTCAGCGCGGCGCACGCTGTTCCCTTGGCGCCGGCGATGCACGCCTTCCTGCACGCGGTGGTGTCGAACTGGATTTCCGCCGGCGCGCGGCTGGTGCCGCTCGGTCAGACCGACAGCCAGCGCATTCTGGCCAGCCTCGAAACCGATGTCGCCGCGATCGCAAAGCGCGCGCTTGAGGCTTCCCTCGACGACCTCGGCAGCACCACCTTCCGCGCCGATCTCGCCAGCCTGCGCCACGAGACGCAGTATACGCGGTTGTTCCGGTCATGATGTTGCATGCCGTAGCCCGCGATGGAGCGCAGCGTAATCCGGGGCCTTCTCGCGTTCGGATCAACCGCTCCCGGATTGCGCTGCGCTCCATCCGGGCTACGATCGTGCGAGCGCAACGGAAAGAGCACTTCACATGTCTAAATCTCACGGTCCCCTCCGCATCGGCGTCGGCGGTCCCGTCGGCTCCGGCAAGACCGCGCTGATGGACCTGCTCTGCAAGTCGATGCGCGAGCGCTACGACATCGCCGCGATCACCAACGACATCTACACCAAATGGGATGCGGAGTTTCTGGTGCGCTCGGGCTCGCTGACGCCGGACCGCATCGCCGGCGTCGAGACCGGCGGCTGTCCGCACACCGCGATTCGCGAGGACGCCTCGATGAATCTCGCCGCGGTCGCCGACATGCGCGCAAAGTTTCCCGATCTCGACCTGGTGCTGATCGAATCCGGCGGCGACAATCTCGCCGCGACGTTCTCGCCCGAGCTGGCCGATCTCACGATCTACGTGATCGACGTCGCCGCCGGCGACAAGATCCCCTCCAAGGGCGGGCCCGGCATCACGCGTTCTGACCTTCTGGTGATCAACAAGATCGACCTCGCGCCGCATGTCGGGGCGTCGCTGGAAAAGATGGAGACCGATGCGAAAAGGATGCGCGGCGAGCGCCCGTTCGTGATGACCAACCTGAAAAAGAGCGAGGGGCTCGATCGCATCATCGGCTTCATCGAGACCAAGGGCGGCCTGCGCCCGGCGGCGAAGGCAAAGGCCGGATAGGACAACAACGGTCGGGATAAACGGCGGAGCGGACAAGCGCTCAGGCCAGCAGCCGGAATGCGCGGCGCGTTAACATTAATATCCGGTCCGCCACCACGCGCCTTGCGAATTTGTCCGTTCGTGCGGGAACCAAAACGGCACTGTCAGATTATCAACCTCTGGCCCCGCCAATTCAGCGTTAACGGCGGCCGGGTTGTTTACCTCGCTGCCACCTGTCAGTTGCTTGCCGATGAACGCTCCGTCATATTCGCTCGCGGTTGGCCTTTGCGCTATTGCCATGTGCCTCTGCCCCGGCAGGCCCCGTGATGCTTCCGATACGTCTTTTCCAACACGTCATTCCCGAGTGAGCGAGTGGTTCGGCTGGGCTTCATTATCGGCTTTATCGCGCTGATCGGAGTTCTGCTCTCCGGTCTCGCGGCCTATCGCGTTCACGAACAGGAACTGGCGATCGACGGCATCGCGTTGTCCCGTGCCATCGATGTTCACGCCAGCCTGGTGCAGGACCGCCTGACCGAGCGCGAATTGCTCGCACGCGTTGCATCCGGATTGTTTCGGGCATCCTCGGTGGTGAAAGCCGACATGCTGCAGCCGCTGCGCTCGGCGATCTATGCGTTCAAGACCGATTTCGTGACGGCGTTCTGGATTGCGCGGCTCAAGCCGGCCGATCTGGCGGCTGCGCAGACAGAGCTGAAAAGCGCCGGCTTCACCAACCCGACGATCCGCGATTTCGACGACCGGCCGCTCGACATCAAGGCTGATCGACAAGCCGCTCGACGTCCTGATGGACCTCGAACCGCGCAGTGCGGATAGGCTGGGCTATCCGGGCCGCGCCTACGACCGTCACTCGGTGATCGGGCCGATGCTGGTGCAGGCGGCGGCCACCGGCAAGCCTGTCGCGTCGAACCCGATTCCGCTGTTGCGGCAGGACGGGCCGATCGGCATCGTGCTCGCGTCGCCCGTTCTGAAGGAAGGCACCTCCGAGCCCGCCGGCTTCATCACGTTTTCCTACGAACTGTCGCCGCTGATGCTGACCAATGACGACCGCTCGCTGTTTTCGGTGGTGCTGAAGGACCCCGATGACGCCAACGACGAATACCTCGCCAGCGACCAGGGCGCGATCTCGTTGCGGGCGGTGAAGCAGGGCGATCCGGCGCCATCGGTGGTGCGGACGGTGACGTTCGGCGGCCGCGACTGGTCGCTCGGCTATTATGCCAAGAACAATGCCGTGCAGCGCGCGCAGCAGACGGCCGTCATCGTGGCGGCCATCGGGCTGGCGCTCACCGGCATCGTCTGCGGCCTGTTCGGCTATGTCGCCTACAACAATCTGCGGCTCAGCCGCGAGATCCAGGTCCGGATCGGTTTCGAGCGACGATTGACCGCCGTCATCGACGAGCTCAACCACCGGGTCAAGAACATCCTCGCCGTGATCCAGTCGATCGTGACGCGCACGTTGCGGCACGGCTCCGACATGGACACGTCGCGCGATCTCCTGATCGGCCGCATCCATGCGATGTCGAACGTGGTGACGCTGCTCAGCGAAAGCCAGTGGCAGGGCGTCAAGCTCAGGGGGTTGTTCGAGTCGCGCGCGATCCCGCATGCCGACCGCATCGCGGTCAACGGTCCTGACATCGCCGTCAGCGCGCGCGCCGCGCAGTCGCTGTCGCTGTTGTTCTTCGAACTGGCCTCGCATTCCGACGAGGGCCTGTCGCTGGTCGGCAAGCACCCGCACATCGTCGCCAATTGGGAAGTCTCCGGCGAGGAGCCGGACATGGTCTTTAATTTCCGCTGGGAAGAGTTCAACACCAGCGCGGCGACGCGGCGGGAAGACAGCGATTTCGGCCTCATCTTGCTCGACCGCGTCGCCCCCGAAGCGCTCGGCGGCACCGCCAAGCGCTACTTCACCGACGTCAGCTACGTCTACGAACTCACCGCGCCGATGGCCACTGTCGTCGACATGACCGAGCGCGACCGCACCGAGCAGATTACCGCGCCGGTGCGCCCGGCGAAGTAGGGAACCCCACTACGCCCCCAGGCATTATTCCGCATCGAATCAACGATCGACGGAGTTCAATCATGGGACGTTATCTGCTGCTGTGGATGCTCGGCATTCCCCTGCCAATTCTCGTGCTGATCTACATGTTCGGCGGGCTGCACTAATATCGTAGCCCGGATGTAGCGAAGCGAAATCCGGGGGACCGGTGCTGGCGGAATCCCGGGTTGCGCTGCGCTTCACCCGGGCTACCAAACTGCGAAACGACGAACAAAAAAGGCGGCCCTTCGGAGGCCGCCTTTTCCGTATCATTTCGATAGCGTCATCCGCCGTTGCCGCCGATTACGGCGCGCACCGTTTCGTCAGGGCCAAAATCCTCGGCGCCGTCGACATAGAGCAGCGCCGACAATTTCGAGCGCGCGCGGTTGACGCGGCTCTTGATGGTGCCGACCGCGCAGCCGCAGATGGCGGCGGCGTCCTCATAGGAGAAGCCGGAGGCGCCGACCAGGATCAACGCTTCGCGCTGGTCCTGCGGCAGCTTCTCGAGGGCGTGACGAAACTCCTCGAATTCCAGATGCGCATTTTGCGCCGGCTGGGTCTTCAGGGTTTTCGCGTAATTGCCCTCGGCGTCCTCCACCTCGCGCCGCCGCTTCCGGTAGTCGGAACGAAACAGGTTGCGCAGGATGGTGAACAGCCAGGCCGGCAGGTTCGAGCCGGGCTGGAACGAGTCGATATTGGCTATGGCGCGCAGCAGCGTTTCCTGAACCAGGTCGTCTGCACGGTCGCCATTGCCGGAGAGCGAGATCGCGAACGCGCGCAGGCTCGGCACCGACGCTAAAATGTCGTCGCGAAGAGTGTCTGTGAGCGGCATTAGTCCCTCCCGCCGTTTTTTTCGGGATCGTCGATCTGTGCCGCCGCCGCTTCCGGCCCGTCGAGCTTCCGGATCAGCTCCGCAAAGCGGTCCGGCACGCCCTGTCGGACCACGTCATCGTACATGGCGCGGAGCTGATGCCCGATCCTGGATTGAATCTCGGCGTTGAGCCCGCCCTGCTTCTTTACTTCCTTCATGGTCTCATCCACGCTTCCCCGAGAGTTAATTCTCTGTGATTTCAAGAGGTTACCTCGAAATTGGGCCTAGGCCATCGCGTTATACGTCAAAAGCTAATGCGAATATCTCCGGAAGGTTCCGAAATCCGGGAACTTTTTTGGAACTTTTTGTCCCCCCGTGAGTAGTCGCAAGTGACAGGGGAACCCGGGTCCCCCCGCCGAAACTAAAATTGACGCCCGACGCGGTGCTTTATGGTTACGTCCGCGCGGCTGAGACCCTAAGTAGGTATGGGCAAGACTAAAGCCCAAGATAAGGATGGATTGGGGATGTCGCGATCACAGCTTGTTGCTGAACATCTGCCGCTGTTGCGGCGCTATGCCCGTGCGCTGACCGGAAACCAGGCCTCGGGCGACGCCTATGTGGGCGCCATGCTGGAAGCCCTGCTGCAGGACGGCTCCCTGCTCGACGAACGGCATGGCCCGCGCGCCGGTCTGTTCAAGCTTTTCACCCAGATCTGGAATTCGGTCTCGCTCAACGACAACCCCGACGTCGCGACGCTGGCGCTGCCGCCGGAGCGCAGGCTCTCGAACATCACGCCGCTGCCGCGGCAGGCGTTCCTGCTGCTCTCGCTGGAAGGCTTCTCCGAGGAGGAGGTGGCGTTCATCCTCAACGTCGACATCCCCGAGACCCGCGCGTTGACGGACACCGCCGGCCGCGAGATGGCGGCGGAAATCGCCACCGACGTCCTGATCATCGAGGACGAGACCTTTATCGCGATGGACCTCGAGAGCCTCGTGAAAAACCTCGGCCACAACGTGATCGGCGTCGCCCGCACCCATGCCGATGCGGTGGCGCTGGCCAAGAACAAGAAGCCCGGCCTGATCCTCGCCGACATCCAGCTCGCCGACGGCTCTTCGGGCCTGGACGCGGTCAACGAGCTGTTGAAGGTGTTCGAGGTGCCGGTGGTGTTCATCACCGCTTACCCCGAGCGCTTCCTGACCGGCGAACGCCCCGAGCCGGCGTTCCTGATCTCAAAACCGTTCCAGCCGGCGATGGTCTCGGCGGTCGCCAGCCAGGCGCTGTTCTTCCAGCGCAACTCGCGCAACCGCGCACCGCGGGCGGCTGCGGGCTAGCGCCCGCCGTCGTAGCTGAGAGCAGAAATTGATCCGGCGCGCCGCACTGCGCGCCGGATTTTTGTTGGGCCAGCGTGCCAGAGTTTTGCTGGCAAGCAACGTCTTGATGATGTGGAGCAGAAGCCGATGAGTGTCGGGCTGATCGGCCTTCTCGACGATATCGCTGCGATCGCCAAGGTGGCTGCCGCGTCGCTCGATGATGTGGCGAGCCAGGCCGCCAAGGCGGGCGTCAAGGCCGCCGGCGTCGTCATCGACGATACCGCGGTCACGCCCGGTTACGTGATCGGGTTCGAGCCGAAGCGCGAGCTTCCCATCGTGGGCAAGATCGCGGCGGGATCGCTGCTCAACAAGCTCTTGATCCTGCTGCCCGCGGCGCTGCTGCTCAGCTATTTCCTTCCCTCGACGATCACGCCGCTCCTGATGCTGGGCGGCGCCTATCTTTGCTACGAAGGGGTGGAAAAGGTGCTCGAGGCCGTCATGCCCCATCATGCGCATCAGCATGAGGCCCAGCTCGGCACCGTGGCGTTGAACGCACGGTCGGTCGAAGACGAGAAGGTCGCAAGCGCGATCAAGACCGACTTCATCCTCTCGGCGGAGATCATGGCGATCACGCTGGCGGCGCTCCCGGCTGGGAGCATCTGGATGCAGGCGCTCGTGCTTGCGGTCGTGGCCATCGGAATCACCGCCGCCGTGTATGGCGTGGTGGCGCTGATCGTGAAGGCCGACGATGTCGGTGTGGCGCTGGCAAGGCGCGACGGCGCTTCGGCGATCGGCCGGGCGGTTGGCCGCGGCATTGTTCGTGGCATGCCGGTGCTGTTGAATTGCCTCAGCGTGGTCGGCACGGCAGCGATGATCTGGGTCGGCGGCGGCATCGTCCTGCACGGCCTCGAGGTCTACGGCCCGCCGGCGATTCAACACGCCGTTCACGCGGCAAAAGAGGCCGCGGCGCATGCCTTCCCCCCGGCCGCCGGACTCCTCGCATGGATCGCCGAGGCGGCGATCTCGGGCGTCGTCGGGCTCGTGGTAGGCGCCGCGACAATTCCAGTTGTCGGCGCTGTGCTGGCGCCCGCATGGGCGAGAGCGAAGAGTTTCCGAAAGGGTTGAGGCGGCAAAAGCTGCCGCCACGATTCGGGTGCAGTCACGCTCCCGTGTTCTACGCCGCGTTCCGGCCATCTCGTGCCAGCGCTGTGAACCAGATCACGTTTCGATTTCCTGTCCGGGGGTATGATCATTTCCTGATTCATCGCTGGCCTTCGATGGGCGCGGCGAACGCGGACGGGCCTCGACTTCGCGGCCAGGACCTCCCCCTGGCTCGGACCACCAGCTTCGATTTCCTGGCTGGTCGGACTTCCGGCGTGCTCAAAGCGCGCCGGATTTTTTTTGACGTGAGCGCCATGCGCGTGCCGGGATGGAGCTGCTGATTCCAGCCTGCTAAGAAGCCGGCATGGATGCGGCGCGTCGCGACAAATGGATCGGCTCTCTCTGTCTCGGCGTGACCGCGTTCGGATGGGCGCTGAACTGGCCGTTGATGAAGCTTCTGCTTCAGCAATGGCCGCCGTTGTTTTCCCGTGGACTTGCGGGCGTGGCAAGCGCGCTGATCCTGTTTTCGATCGCGAAGGTGCGAGGGCAAGCCCTTGAAGTCCCGCGCGAGGCCGTGCCGCGCCTGCTGTTTGCGTCCTTCACCAACGTGTTCGCCTGGATGGGATTTGGCACGGTGGCGATGAAATTCGTCCCCGTCAGCGAAGGCGCGCTGATCGTCTACACCATGCCGATCTGGGCGACGCTGCTGGCCTGGCCGCTGGCCGGCATCCGGCCGAAGCTCGTGGATATCGCAGCGCTCGTGCTCGGCATCGGCGGTATCGCCGTGCTGCTGGGCGGCAGCGGATTTTCCTTCGACGGCGGACGGATCATCGGGATCGTGCTGCTGTTTTCCGCCGCGATCCTGTTTGCGATCGGCAACATCCTGAACCGCGTGCCGTTGCCGATGCCGCCGCTGGTCGTGGTCGCCTGGCAGGTCGGGCTCGGCTGCCTCGTGATGCTGATCCTCGGCGTCGTGTTCGAGCAGCCCAACTATGGCGCGCTCACCGCGCAGGGCCTTGCCTGCTTCGTCTACATGACGCTGGTGCCGATGGGCATCTGCTACCTCACCTGGTTCGAGACGTTGCGCCGCCTGCCGCCGTCGTCGGCCTCGACCGGCATGCTGCTGGTCCCGCTGATCGGCGTGATCTCGGCGGCCCTGATTCTGGGAGAGCCGCTCGGCATCCGTGAAGTGGTCGCGATGGCGCTGGTGCTCGGCGGCGTGACGCTGGCATTGCAGAAGGCGTGATTGCTTGTTGAACTGCGCTCCCCGCCCGCATAGGCTTGTTGGCAGCAACAATAAAAGATACCGGAAACGCCCCTTACCCGATGCAGTCCGCCGAGCGGCCTTTGCCCTACCGCCGGGGCCTGATCATCGTCGCGACAATGGCTACCGCCTATGTCGCCAGCCATTTTTTCCGCGCCTCCAACGTCACCATCGGCCTCGATCTGATGCGCGACCTCGCCATCGGGCCGGAAGCTTTGGGCGCGCTGACCGGCGCGTTCTTCTTCGGTTTTGCCGCGATGCAGATCCCCTGCGGCTTCTTCTTCGATCGTTTCGGGCCGCGCTATACCGTCGTCGGCATGCTGATGATCGCCGCCATCGGCGGCGCGATGTTCACGCTGGCGCCGAGCTGGCCGGTGCTCCTGACCGGCCGGGTGCTGATGGGCGCCGGCTGCGGCGTGATGCTGATCGGCAGCATGGTGCTGATCTCGCGCTGGTTTCCGCCGGATCGTTTCTCCACGCTCACCGCCGTGGTGCTGTCGATCGGCCTGCTCGGCAACCTCGCCGCCACCACGCCGCTGGCCTGGGCCGCGCAGGACGTCGGCTGGCGTCCGGCGTTCGGCGCCGTCGTCGTCTTCATCGCGCTGGCGACGGTCGCGATCTGGCTGGTGGTGCGCGACGCGCCGCCTGGCCATCCCTTCCTCTCCCGCAAGGTGGAGCCATCGGGCGAGATGCTCAGGGGCATGCTCGAGGTGCTGCGCAACCCGCGCCTGAAGCCGATCCTGGCGCTGAATTTCTGCAACTATGCCTGCACCTTCACCGTGCAGGGCCTGTGGGGCGGCGCGTTCCTGCGCGAGGTGCACGGCCTGAGCCCGATCGCGGCCGGCAACGTGCTGCTCTGTGCCGTGATCGCCTACCAGGCCGGCATGCTCGCCTTCGGCCCGCTCGACCGCCGGCTCGACACCCGCAAGGGAATTGCGATCGGCGGCACGCTGGTAATCGTTTGCCTGCTCGCGACGCTGGCCCTGTTCTCGCATCCGCCGGTGTGGCTGCCCGTCACCGTCATCATCGTCATGGGCTTCTTCTCGGCCTCCAGCACCATGGTGATGACGCACGGCCGCGGCATCTTCCCGGACCGGCTGATCGGCCGCGGCATCTCGACCATGAACACGGCAGTGATGCTCGGCGTCGCCTGCATGCAGACACTGTCCGGCATCATCATCGGCGCGTTCGAGCCGCTGGCCAGCGGCGCCCGCACCGAGGATGCCTACCGCGCGCTGTTCGGCACACTGACGCTGGTGCTGATTGTCGCGGTCGCGATCTACAGCCGCTCGCAGGATGTCAAGCCAAGCGAGGAGATGCGGGCGAGGGCGCTCTAATTCCGGTTGCAGTGCACGATTGCCATTTCGCCGCGGCGGGAGGATGTTTCGACGGAGGCACAAGGGAGAGCGGCATGAGCAAGGCAGGTCCTGACAACCGCAAGCAGGATGGTGAAATCGGCCACAAGCACGGCGCCACCCCCATCGGCACGTTGCGCAAGATTTACGGGCAGGGTTTTGCCGCCGGGTATCCGCCAACCGACAAGCTCAGCGATGTTTTCCTTCATTTGAACGAGACGTCGCTGAGCCAGCTTCGCCGCGACTACAAGACCGGTCATCTCGATCACAAGATCACGAACGCCTTGCACTAAAGGCGGCCGTTATCAGTCGTGGCTGAAGGAGGTTGCCGGCATACCCGCGCAAGGCTAGCTTGATTGACATCAGCCTGCTTGGGGGAATCTCGGGATTATGCCGGTCACCATCGACTACTACATGTCGCTCAACTCGCCCTGGACTTACCTCGGCAGTGCGCCGTTTGCCGAGATCGCCGGGCGCTATGGCGCGACCGTCAACGTCAAGCCCTGCAAGTTCGGGCCGATCTTCGAGCAGACCGGCGGGCTGCCGCTGCCGAAACGCTCGCCGCAGCGGCAGGCCTACCGGATGATGGAGCTGAAGCGCTGGCGCGAGGTACGGAGCGCTCCCATCCACATCGAGCCGAAGTATTTCCCCTGTGATGACGCCGCGGCGGTCCGCCTGGTCATCGCGGCCAAGCTGCAGGGCAAGAATGCCCACCTTCTATCGCTCGAGCTCGGGCGCGCGCTGTGGGAACGCGAGGAGACGCTCGCCGATCCGACGACGATGGCGTCGGCCGCCGAGCGTGCCGGCCTCGATGCCGCGGAGCTGCGCGCCGGCGGACCTTCGGACGTCGAACTCGACGGGCTGTATGAGAAGTACACGCAGGAGGCGCTGGCGGCGGGCGTCTTTGGTGCGCCGAGCTACGTGCTGCCTTCGGGAGAGATTTTTTGGGGCCAGGACCGGCTGGACCTGCTGGAACGGGCGCTGAAAAAGCTGGCCTGAAAAAAAGCAGGGTGCGACCGGCATCACCACGGTCGCGCCCTACGTCGCCGGTCAATGGGGCAGGGGGAATAACCGGCTGCCGGGATGACTCCGGGCCCCCGAGAGTCGTTCCCACGGCCTGCAAATATTTTCGTACACGGTTAAGTGATCGAAAAGTGCCGGACCTCCTTTGGCCCGGCCCGGGTTGTGTCCGTGATCGCCATGGGGCGAGGGACAAACCAGCATGTCACAGATTTTCAGGACCGTTTTAGCCACTCTCGCCGTCACCGGAACCTTTGGCGCGGTGCAGCTCGCGTCAGGCCATGACCTCACCGGCAGCCGGCAACTCGCTTCGACCGAGCCGGCGGGGGAAATCAACCGCGGCGCCAAGGCCGACCGGGCGGCGCTCAAAGTCGCGCAAAACCCAACCGAGACAGTTACGATCCGCAGCGTCAACCTTGCCGACACGTCTGTGGTGGTGCGTATTCCGGTCGCCCCGGTGCCTGCGGCCCAGGCGCCCTTTATGCGCGAAGAGATACGCAACCGCCCGGAACCGGCGGCCAAGCCGAAACGGACGATCGCCTGCGAACCCCCGGTCAGCGTTTTGACCGAGGTCGCCAAACTGCTCCAGCCCGGCCGCTGCGTGACCTGATCGAGCGTTCTCAGCCGTTGCGAGCACCGGGTCGCATGAAGCTCCGACGCCGATGCGTCCGCGAGATCGTGATAATCACATCAGTCGTCATCACCCGCGAAAGCGGGTGATCCAGTATTCCAGAGACAGCAGTGATTGAACCGAGAAGCCGCGGCGTACTGGATCCCCGCCTGCGCGGGGATGACAGTCACGTAGGTGTCGCAATGACGGGATAGGCCGCCGCGGTATACGGAATTTCCGGCAATATGCGCTAAGCGCGCGTCTACTCCGCCGGCGCTTCGCTGGCGTCACTCGTGTTGGCGCGGCTCGCGAAAAATCCCAGCGCCAGCCCGCCGACCGCGAGGATCGGGATCAGCTTCTTGACGCCGATGGCGCGGATCACCTGGATGCCGGCCGCGACCAGCATCGGATCGGCCAGCACGGTCTGCGCGGTGGATTTTGCCGTTCTCGCCGCCTGCTCGGCGCGCGCCTCGATCTGCCTCTTGCGCACCATGTAGCAGCCGGCCGCGATCAAGGTGACGACGAAGAAGATGGCGGCGCCGGTCAGGCAGGCCTGCACGGGACCGTATTTCTGCAGCACGAACACGAAGGCCGCCGCGCACAGAAACGCGGTCGTCACCAGCAACGCCAGGGCCGCTGCCGCCGCCAGCGACGTCAGCCGCAGCGCTGTGCCGGTCGAGTCCTTGAAATCATCGATCAATCGCTGAAACATGTTCAAGCCTCGATCCGAAAGTCTCGATCTGAAAACGACGTCAACGCGCGCCGGCGCCGCGACGTCCGGTGTCGCCGGCAGCGCTCCATCGAACGTTATCGGCGCCGAAACTCGCTCTATGCGCAAACGGCCTGCGCCAAAATTACCTGCGCCAGGTCACGCCGATCAGGAAGCCGAGGCCGAGCGCGACGCCCACGGTTGCCAGCGGACGCTCCGTGATGGCGTCTTCCAGCGTCTCCCCGATCGAGGACGCGGCGTCGTGGGCGGCATCCATCATCGCGCCGCCGCGATCGGACATGTCGTCGACCGCCTGCTCCGCATTGGCGCGCACCTGCTTGTATCCGCGGCGGGCCTGCTTGGTGGCGGTGCCGGCAAAACTGTTGAGCGCGTCGGTGATCTGGTCGGTCAGGGCTGCGATATCGTTTTTCACGGCGGTTACATCCTTTTCCAGGCGTTCAGTAGGTGGCTTTGTCCGTCAGATTTTTCGTTGCGGCTTCGCCGTTGGTCATCGACATCGAAAGCTCCCGGGTATCGAATTCATCTGCGGAACAAACGCCCCGTTGAGGGGGAAGTTCCCAATTCGGAGTCGGCTAATCCTCCGGCAGTTGCGGCGCATCGGATGGCATCAGATGCTCCTTCAGGACCAGCGCGACGATCAGCAGCGGCGACGACAGGAACGCGCCCATCGGACCCCACAGCCAGGTCCAGAACGCGAGCGCGATGAAAACGGCGAGCGCGTTCAGCGCCAGCCGGCGGCCGACGATCATCGGGGTGAGGAAATGGCCTTCCAGGAACGTCATGGCCGCGAACAGCGCCGGTGCCAGCAGTCCGGCGCCAATGCTGGGGAACGCGACCTGACCGACCACGACCAGAACGGCGAACATCGCGACCGGGCCGATGATCGGAATGAAATTCAGCATCGCCGCCAGCGCGCCGAGGCCGGCCGGATTGGGCATGCCCGATGACCGCGCAGATCAGGCCGGTGACGACACCGACACCGACATTGATCATGGTCACCATCAACAGGTAGTTGCCGAGATGCTCCTCGATCTCGTTGAGCATCCGCAGCGTCCGCAGCCGTGCCGTTCGGTCGCCGAAGTTCATGATCAAGGCCCGGCGCATGTCGCGCCAGCTCGCGATGAAGAGGATCAGCGTTGCGACGAACAGCAGGAATTCGGCAAAGGTCGGCGACAGGAATTCCAATGTCGGCGCCACCCAGTCGATCTTGGGAAGATGCAATGTCGAGAGCGAGCCGGAGCCGCCGAGCATGCCTTGCAGCTCCTGCCAGAGCGCGAGCGGCCGGTCGAACACATGCAGCTTCTCCTTCAGCAGCGCGCCCAGCTCCGGAAGCTTGCTGCTCCATTCCATCGCGGGCGAGGCGATCAGGCCGACCATGAAAGTAACGCCGGCGCCGGCAGTCGCCACCAGCAGCACGGCAGCGAGCGCGCGGGGGATCCGATGACGTTCCAGAAAACTGGCGGCCGGCGACAGCATGGTGCCGACGATGAAAGCCATCGTCATCGGCAGGAAAAATGCCTTGGCGAGATAGAGACCGGCGATGATGCAGATGATGAGCAGGCCGACGAGGGCGATCGCCACCACCTCGGTGCGGCGGATGACCGGCGGCAATTCGCCCTTGCTGTCGGGGACCGGGGTGCCTTCGTGCGATTTGGGAAGCTGGCGTTCGCCGGGCAATGGTTTTGTCGGCGGAGATTTGCCAGCCAGGGGCTTGGCGGCCGACGGCTTGGCTGGCGAAGGCTTGGTCGGAATAACGCTCACAATGATTTTCCCCTGCCCGAAGCGGCGATGAAACAGCAACAACGACGTCGCGGACTGGACTTGCACCATAACGTCGCAGGGGGACGAGGGTTCCATCGCCCGGGACCTGAACGCCCCGCTCGCTTTGCCGCAGCGTCAGCCCCGGAACCGCCGGCCTCTGGCCGCGTTTGTTGAAGCAGAGCATCCAGTGATGCGCATCTCCAGCGGGGCAGTCCCATGACACAGTTTTCAGATCGCCGGCCTTCGTCGCGCGTGGCAAGCGCGCTCGTCCTCGTCAGCGCCGTCCTGCTGACGCCGCTGACGATGTCGAGCGCGGCGAACGCGCAGATGCTCGGTTACGCTTCGGCCCAGCCGAACGGATACCCCGCCGATGAGGTGATAGCGTCGGACGAGAGCGCGACGCCCGAGCGGCTTCGCCGCGCCGTCGTCGCCTTCGGCACGACCGAGGCGCCCGGCACCATCGTGATCGATACCGGCAACACCACGCTCTACTACGTGCTCGGCCAGGGCCGCGCCATCCGGTACGGCGTCGGTGTCGGCCGCGAAGGTTTTACCTGGGCCGGCGTGCAGACCGTCAGCCGCAAGGCGGAATGGCCGGACTGGCATCCGCCGGCCGAGATGATCGCGCGCCAGCCCTATTTGCCGCGCTTCATGGCCGGCGGTCCGGGCAATCCGCTCGGCGCGCGGGCGATGTATCTCGGCAACAGCGTGTACCGCATTCACGGCACCAACGATCCGTCGACGATCGGCAAGTTCGTCTCGTCGGGCTGCATCCGCCTGACCAATGAGGACGTCGCCGATCTGTTCAGCCGGGTCGATGTCGGCGCCAAGGTCGTGGTGCTGCCGAAGCATGCGCCGGTGATGGCGCGCGGCGGGGACAGCAGGATCGCTCGTCCCGCGCTGCTCGCATCCGCGCCCGGTCGCAGCAACGTCCTCCGGCCGCCAGGCGATGAACCTGACCGCGTCGCAGCTCAACTGAATCGACGCGTGATGTTACAGAGGAGAGGGTTGATGCGATCAGGAAAAGCGGCAGCATGGGTGGTGGCTGCGCTGCTAGGCGCGTGTGCGCTGGCACCGGCCGCGCAGGCCCAGGACTTTTTCTCGCAACTGTTCGGCGGCGTCGCCCGCCCGCGCCAGCAGCCTTATATCTCGATGCCGTTCAGCAATGACGACGGCCAGGTTTACGCGCCGCGGGGCGAGGGGCGCGTCCGCTACAGTGGCGGCGGCGGTGGCCAGGCGTTTTGCGTGCGGACCTGCGACGGACGCTATTTCCCGGTCACCGGATCGGACAATGCGAGCCGCGCGGCCAGCTGCAACAGTTTTTGCCCGGCGAGCGAAACCAAGGTGTTCTCCGGCAGCAACATCGACAACGCCACCGCCGACAACGGCAAGTCCTATTCCGACCTGCCGAACGCGTTCCGCTTTCGCAACGAACTCGTCAGCGGCTGCACCTGCAACGGCAAGGATCAGGTCGGTCTCGCGCCGGTGAAGATCGAAAAGGATCCGACGCTGCGCAAGGGCGACATCGTCGCCGGCGAGAACGGCCTTCTGGTCGCCGGCCGCAGCGCCGACCGCCGCGGCGCCGAACTGAATTTCTCGCCCGCTTCGGAAAAGGTCCGCGCCAAATATGACCGCGTGCCCGTCGTGGCGCGGGAGTGAGGGTTCGAAGCCGTTCTCGTCATGGCCGGGCTTGACCCGGCCATCCATCGTCTTCGCAGGAATCTTGTGAAAGTGGATGGATGCCCGGGTCAAGCCCGGGCATGACGAAGGATCAAGCCGCGCGGATCTTGCCGAGGAATTGCGTGACCTGATTGCCCAGCTGCTGGCTCTGCGTTTCCAGCGTCTGTGAAGCCTGCTTCACATCCTCGGCGGCGGCGGCGGCCGCGTCCGCGTCGGCCTTCACGCCGTTGATATTTTCGGACACGTTCTTGGTGCCCTGTGCGGCAAACTGCGTCGAGCGCGTGATCTCCTGGGTGGCGGCGCCCTGCTGCTGCACGGCGGCGGCAATCGCGGTGGCGACCTCGTTGACCTCGCCGATGATGCCGCCGATGTTCTTGATGGCGTCGATGGCCTCGCCGGCAACCTTCTGAATATCGGCGATCTGCTCGGAGATTTCCTCGGTCGCCTTCGCGGTCTGGCTCGCCAGCGATTTGACTTCGGAGGCGACCACCGCAAAGCCGCGGCCGGCTTCGCCGGCACGGGCGGCCTCGATGGTGGCGTTGAGCGCGAGCAGGTTGGTCTGCGCGGCAATGGTGTTGATCAGGCCGACGACTTCGCCGATCCGGCCCGCCGACTGGGCGAGCCCCTGGACGGTGCCGTCGGTGTCACGCGCCTGGCCGACCGCGCGGCTGGCGATTCCGGCGGCGTGCGCCGCCTGCTGGCTGATGTCGTTGATCGAGGCGCTGAGCTGCTCGGAAGCCGCGGCGACCGTGTCGACGCTCATCGAGGCCTCGCTGGAGGCCTTTTCGGCGACCTGGACGCGCTCGTTGGTTTGGCGCGAGATCGTCGACAGGCCGGACGAGGTGGTCCGCATCTGGCCGGAAGCGTCGCCGAGCTGGCCGAGCGTCTGGCGCACCGTGCTCTCGAACTCGCCGACATAGCTCTCGATCGCCTGCTGCCGCGCCGTGGCGCCGGCGTTGCGTTCGCGCTCCTGCGCCTCGATCCGGACCTTGTCGGCCGCTTGCTGCTTGAAGGTCTCCAGCGCGCCTGCCAGCGCGCCGATTTCGTCGTTGCGCGCGGCGTAGCCGGTATCGACATGGAGGTCGCCGGCCGCAACCTTCAGCATGGCGTCGCGCATGGTGTGCAGCGGCATGATGACGCGGCGGGCGACGATCATCTGGGCGCCGAAGGCGAGCGCCAGCGCGCCGACGAGCAGCGCGAGTTGCGTCACCAGCGAGCGCTGGGCTGTGGAGTGCAGACGGGCGGCGTGATCCTTGGCGGCATCGAGCGCACCTTCGGCCACGGCGACGGCAGCACCGAGGCGTCCGACCGTGACCGGGGTCCACTGGTTCGCATTCAGTTCCGTTTTCTCGCCGGCCGCAATCTGGTTCAGCAGCCGGTCGCGCAGGGCGAGATATGACGGTTCGAAATAGGCGGTCTTGGTCGCGGCGATCGCGCTGGAGATCGCCTGCGGCAGCTGCATTCCCGACGCGGTCAGCTCCAGCGCGCCCCATGCGGCGTCGATACCGCCGCTATATTTGGTATAGGCAAGCCGCGTCTCCGGCGTGACCTTTCCGCTGCTGAGCCCGGTCGAGACGATCAGCGAGGCTTCGCCGGCGGTGTTACGCAGCAGCCAGGCGATCTGCTTGATCGCCAGCAACTGGTCGATCGTCGCGTCCTGGTGATTGACGGCGGCGGCAAGCGTGCCGGACAGCTTCTCCAGCGTCTCCAGCATCGCGCTCGCCGTAGTCATGTATTCCTTGGCCAGTTCGGGACGCCGCGAGGCCTTCGGCTTGGCCATCGCTTCCCAGAACTCTTTCTGCAGCGTGGTCATCGTCTTGAACACACGGTCGAATTCCGGCACCAGCGTCTGTTGCTGAGGGAAATCCAGGCCACCGAGCAGGCCAAGCGCGTTGGCCATCGCCGGCATCTCGGTGTCGCGGATGTTGCGCAGATATTTCTCGATATCGGGGTCCATCGGCGCGTCGGAATTCAGCAACCGGTTGGTCGTGGAGCGGTCGGTGCGCAGATTGTGCATCGCCTTGAAGATGTTCGCCGAGGCGTCGGCGATCACCGCGATGCGGCTCGCCGCCTGCAAGCGGCCCCAGGAATCCCAGGCATTGAGCGAAAATCCAACCACCACGCAGAAGGAGGTGACGAGGATGACGGTCTTCAGCAGCGCGGATACGGTCAGACGGTTCAACATGGTGCTTCCCCCAAATCTGCGCGCATTTGGAAGGAAAACGGTAAAGACTTGGAAAGGATGACTGACGGTAGTAATACGGAGGCGTAATCGTTTGATTTTACTAGATAATTTTTAAAATTCCGCCGTCTGGTTCCGTTCCGGGGAACTTTGAGGGACCCGCGCGGTTCTAAACCCCATGCGCTGACTTAATCAAACGTCGCAAAGCAAAAGGGGGCCTCCGTGTCGGTACTCATTGGTATCCTGATCACGTTTCTCGTTATCATTCTGGTGCTCTATCTGATCAACATGCTGCCGCTGGACGGTCGCGCCAAGCAGATTGCTCGCGTGGTCGTCATCATCATCGGCATCATCTCGCTGCTGAAATATCTGGCGGTGTTCTAGCGTTCAGTTCCACACAAAAAAGCCCCGGCCAACGCCGGGGCTTTTGACATGTTCGGACAGCGTGAGCTTACTTCAGGGTTCCGAACCAGTCGTCCACGTCCTTGCGGATCTGGTCCTTGGCAAAGCCGTAGCGCTGCTGCAGCTTGCCTTCGAGTTGCTCGCGGCGGCCCTCGATGACGTTGAGGTCGTCATCGGTGAGCTTGCCCCACTTCTCCTTGGCGGCGCCCTTGAACTGCTTCCAGTTGCCTTCAACCCGGTTCCAATCCATGTCCATCTCCCTATGCGTTTGAGATGGACCATCAACGGCAAACGGCCTCGAGCGTTCCTGCGGGAACCGCGGCATCTTGAACCGCCGTCGTGGATCAGCCTGCTGCCTTCGCTTCGCGGCGGCGCGCGGTGAGGATGTATTCGGTGTAGCCGTTCGGCTGCTCGCGGCCCTTGAAGACGAGGTCGCAGGCGGCCTGGAAAGCGACGCCGTCGAACGACAGGCGCCATCGGCTTGTAGAGCGGGTCGCCGGCATTCTGCTTGTCGACCACGACCGCCATGCGCTTCAGCGACTCCATCACCTGATCCTTGCTGACGACGCCATGCGCCAGCCAGTTCGCCAGATGCTGGCTGGAAATGCGCAAGGTGGCGCGGTCCTCCATCAGGCCGACGTCGTGGATGTCAGGCACCTTGGAGCAGCCGACGCCCTGGTCGATCCAGCGCACGACATAACCCAAAATGCCCTGGCAGTTGTTGTCGATCTCCTGCTTGACGTCGTCAGGCGCCCAGTTCGACTGCGACATCGGAATGGTGAGGATGTCGGAAAGTCTTGCGCGCTGGCCGCCCTTGGCGAGTTCCTGCTGGCGGGCCTGCACGTTGACCTGGTGATAATGCAGCGCGTGCAGCGTGGCGGCAGTTGGCGACGGCACCCATGCGGTGGTCGCGCCGGCCTGCGGATGGCCGAGCTTCTGGGTCAGCATGTCGGCCATCTTGTCGGGCGCCGCCCACATGCCCTTGCCGATCTGGGCATGGCCGGGCAGGCCGTCGATCAGGCCCATGTCGACGTTCCAGTCTTCATAGGCCTTGATCCAGGGCTGCGCCTTCATGTCGTTCTTGCGGATCATCGGGCCCGCTTCCATCGAGGTATGGATCTCGTCGCCGGTGCGGTCGAGGAAGCCGGTGTTGATGAAGCAGATGCGCTTCGACGCGTTCTGGATGCAGGCCTTGAGGTTGACCGTGGTGCGGCGCTCCTCGTCCATGATGCCGACCTTCATGGTGTTCTCCGGCAGGCCGAGCAGTTTTTCGACATCGCCAAACAATTCGCAGGTCAGCGCGACTTCGTCGGGGCCGTGCATCTTGGGCTTGACGATGTAGACCGAGCCGGTGCGGCTGTTCTTGGTTTTCGAAGAACCCTTGAGGTCGTGGATCGCGAGCAGGCCGGCCACGGCGGCGTCGAGCAGGCCTTCCGGAATTTCCTCGCCCTTCTCGTCGAGCACGGCGTCGGTGAACATGTGATGGCCGACATTGCGCATCAGCAGCAGGCTGCGGCCATGCAGCGTCAGCCCCTTGCCGTCGGGCGTCTTGTAGACGCGGTCGGGGTTGAGCGAACGCTTCAGCGTCTTGCCGCCCTTCTCGAAATCCGCCGAGAGCGTGCCGTCCATCAGGCCGAGGGTGTTGCGATAGACCAGCACCTTGTCTTCGGCATCGACCGCGGCGACCGAGTCTTCCATGTCCAGAATGGTGGAGACCGCCGATTCCAGGATCATGTCGGCGACACCGGCCGGATCGTCCTTGCCGATCATGTGGCTGCGGTCGATCTTCACTTCGACATGCATGCCGTTGTTGACCAGCAGGACCGCGGTCGGTGCCGCGGCGTCGCCCTGGAAGCCCGCGAACTGGGCAGCCGTCTTCAACGCGGTGGCGTTGCCGCTCTTCAGTTTCACCGCGAGCTGGCCGGCGATCACGCTGTACGACGTCACGTCGGTGTGGCTGCCGGTCGCGAGCGGCACGGCGGCATCGAGGAAAGCTTTTGCCTTGGCGATCACCTTGTCGCCGCGCGCCTTGTTGAAACCCTTGCCGGTCTCGCTCGGATCGTGCGGGATCGCATCGGTGCCGTAGAAGGCATCGTAGAGTGAGCCCCAGCGCGCGTTCGCAGCGTTCAGGGCATAGCGGGCGTTGGTCAGGGGAACGACGAGTTGCGGCCCGCAGATCTTGCCGATTTCCTCATCGACATTTGATGTTTCGACCTTCTGCGTCGCCGGCTCGGGCAGGAGATAGCCGATTTCCTTGAGGAAGGCCGTATAGGCATTCATGTCGAACGGTTTGCCTTTGTTGGCGCGATGCCAGCCGTCGATCTTGCCCTGCAGCGCGTCGCGAAAGGCGAGCAGCTCACGGTTTTTCGGCCCCAATTTCTTGATGATGGCGGCGACACCAGCCCAGAACGCGTCGGGCGTAATCCCGGTTTTTGGGGTTGCCTCCTTAGCGATGAAATCGAACAGGACAGGCGCGATCTTCAATCCGTGGGCGTCGACACGATTCATGATGGGCTTTCTCGGTGGAAATTGGCGTTGAAAGCTGCTTTCTGACGAGAAGCAGCAAAAAACGCGCCAAAAAAGGGCAGCGTTGGCCGCCCTTTTAGCCTTAAAGCCGGGTCGATGAGAAGTGCCTAAAAGGCCTAGATATTGGCCGCCAGATCCACCAATTCGTCGAACAGAATGCCGGTTTCCGCCAGCATCCGCTCGATCTCGTCGGTGGCGTCCGAAACCGTTTTGGCCGAGGTGTCGATGCGCAGCTCCGCCCGGGCCGGCGGCTGGTAATCATTGCCGATCCCGGTGAACGCCTGCAGCGTGCCGGCGCGCGCCTTGGCGTAGTGGCCCTTGGGGTCGCGGCTCTCGCAGATCTCGGCCGGCGTTGCGACATAGATTTCGCGGAACGTCGTGTCGGCGATGCGGCGGGCGGCGGCACGATCATCCGCCGATGGCGACACCGCGGCGACGACGGCGATATGGCCGTTACGCGCCAGATGGGTCGCGACCTCCGCAAGCCTGCGAATGTTTTCGCTGCGGTCCTGCGCGGAGAAACCGAGATCGCCGTTGAGGCCCGCGCGCAAGGTGTCGCCGTCGAGCAGGATCGGCGAACCGCCGCGCGAGAACAATCGCCGCTCCAGCGCGCGCGCCAGCGTCGATTTTCCGGAGCCGGGCAGGCCGGTCAACCAGATCACCGCGCCGTTGTGGTGGTAGCGTGCCGAGCGCTCCTCGGGGCGAAGTGCGGATTCGACCGGTACGATGTCGATCGGGACGGCGCGCTGTCCGGCGTCGACCGACAGCACCAGGCCGCCGCCGGCGATGCGGCCATTGACCTCGATCACCAGCCGTCCGGTGCGCGGATTTTCCTGATAGGGGTCGGCTGCGATCGGCTGCGCCAGCGAGATGTCGATTTCGCCGACGTGATTGCGCGCGATCGCCTTGGTCTCGGCATTGGAGAGTTCGCCGGGGTCGACCGCCTTTTCGATGGCGACGACGCTGGCGCGGCTTTCCCGCGTGCCGAGGCGGATCAGGATCTGGTCGCCCTTCGACAGCGGCTTGTCGTGCAGCCAGAAAATCCGCGCGCGAATCCGCCGCGTGTCGCGCGGGGTGGCGCCGGCATGCGCGATGACATCGCCGCGCTCGATGAACAGTTCACGGTCGAGCGTGATGCCGACCGAACGGCCGGCGCCATGGCTGCCCGTGAGCGGCGTCACCGGCCAGCTCTCGACGGTTTTGATCTTTGCGATCTTGCCGGCCGGCATGATCACGATTTCGTCGCCGGTGCTCAGATGTCCGGACTCGATACGGCCCGCAACGATGCGGCGGTCGTCGAATTTGTAGATCGCCTGCACCGGCAGCCGCAGCGCCAGTTGCTCCAGCGGCCGCGCCGGTTCGAGGGCGTCGAGCGCTTCGACGACGGTCGGCCCCCGGTACCAGCCGATCCGCGACGTGTGTTCGGCAACGCCGTCGCCGTCGCGCGCGGAAATCGGAATCACGGCCGATGGCGTCACGCCGAGGCCGATCAGATGCGCGGAAATCTCGTCGCTGATCTCCTTGAATCTGGTCAGCGCTGAAATCGACGCGGTCCATCTTGTTGACGACGATCGCGACCTGCTTGATGCCCAAGAGATGCAGCAGATAGCCGTGACGCCGGGTCTGGTCGCGCACGCCTTCCAGCGCGTCGATGATCAGCACCGCGCCGTCGGCCTGCGAGGCGCCGGTGATCATGTTGCGGAGGAATTCGGCGTGGCCGGGCGCGTCGATCAGCACGACGTCGCGCGAGCGGGTGCGGAAACGGATTTGCGTGGTGTCGATGGTGATGCCCTGGTCGCGCTCGGTCTGCAGCGCATCCAGCAGGAACGACCATTCGAACGGCATGCCGCGCCGCGCGCTGACCGCTTTCAGCATTTCCAGCTTGCCCTCGGGCAGGCTGCCGGTCTCGTGCAGCAGGCGGCCGACGAGGGTGGATTTGCCGTGATCGACATGGCCGACGATGACGATGCGGACCTGCGGTCGCGTCGTGCCATTTGGCATCGACGTGGTGCCGTTCGGCGTGGCCGAAACGCTGGCGGGAAGGATCATGTTCATAGCGACGCTCACACCAAATGTCCGTCAGAGATAGCCGGCGACACGCAGCCGCTCGAACGCGTCTTCGGTCTCGTGATCCAGCGCGCGGCCGGCGCGCTCCGGCACCTTGGTGCCGTCGAGTTCGGTCAGGATCTCGTCGATGCTCGAGGCGGTCGAAGCCACCGGATTGGTGATGTCCTGATCGCCCAGCGAGCGATAGCGCTTGCCGTCCTTCGAGAGATAGAGCGG
Source organism: uncultured Alphaproteobacteria bacterium (assembly GCA_963840465.1). Lineage (GTDB taxonomy): Bacteria > Pseudomonadota > Alphaproteobacteria > Rhizobiales > Xanthobacteraceae > Bradyrhizobium. The sequence goes on from CAWIZF010000058.1 coordinate 143,720, forward strand.
GATGATCGGAATGTTTTCGCGCTTGGTGTAGGCCCAGATGTCGGCTTCGGTCCAATGCAGGATCGGATGAATGCGCAGATGCGCGCCGGGCGGCGGCGACGCGTTGAACTGGTCCCAGAATTCCGGGGGCTGATCGCGCACGTCCCAGCCGCCTTCGAGCCCGCGCGGCGAGAACACGCGCTCCTTGGCGCGGGTCGCTTCTTCATCGCGGCGAATGCCGGCGATCAAGCCGTCAAAGCCATATTTGGTCAGCGCCCACTTCAGTCCTTCGGTCTTGCGCGCGGCGGAGCGCGCGGCCGGCGGCAGGGTCGGATCGACGGCGTCGATCGGCGGGCAGGGCTCGATCTTGAGATCGAGGTCCCATTCCTTGCCGAAGCGATCGCGGAACGCATACATCTCGGGAAATTTCTTGCCGGTGTCGACGTGCAGCGCCGGAAACGGCACGCGGCCGAAGAAGGCCTTGCGCGCCAGCCAGATCATCACGTTGGAATCCTTCCCCAGCGACCACAGCAGCGCGAGCTTCTTCAGCCGCGCGAAGGCCTCGCGCAGAATGTAGATGCTCTGCGCCTCGAGCTCGTCGAGATGGTCCATCGAGGGCGGCGGCAGCGGTCCGTCGGCGAAAATTTTCGGCACGGATGATGCTTTTGTGAAGCCTCCGGGCCGCGGCCCGTGTCCGCCGGATTCATTGTCGAGAAGATGCATCTCTTCGCCTTGGACTTCGGAGTGGAAAAATTCTAAAGTTGCGCTGCAATAGAGAAGAAATAATTTTCTCTTTGCGGCCCTTGATCGAGACATAAATAGAAAATAATTTCAGTCAAGCCCCAAGTTGGGGAAGCGAGTATCTGATGCGCTACCTGCCGGTGTTCCTGGATCTGCAAAGCGGCCAAGTGCTGCTCGTTGGAGCGGGCGAGCTCGTGCGCGCAAAATTGCGGCTGCTGACGGCGGCCGGCGCGCGGGTCCGTTGGTATGCCACCGATGGCGACCATGACCTCGCAGGGCTTGCCGCTGCCGACGCGGCGCGGATCGAGCTTGCCGAGGGCGATCCGCTGTCGGCCGAACTTTCCGGCATCATCGCCATCCTCTGCGCCGGCGCCGGCGATATCGGCGTTGCGATGTCGGTTCGCGCGAAGGCGGTCGGCTTGCCCGTCAACGTGATGGACGATCTCGCGCATTCCACTTTCATCTTTCCCGCGATCGTCGATCGTGGCGATGTCGTCGTCGCCGTCGGCACCGGCGGCACGTCGCCGGTGGTCGCGCGCCGCGTCCGCGAGCAGATCGAAGCCGTGCTGCCGGCGCGCATCGGCGATCTCGCCACCTTCATCGGCCGCTTTCGCAAAACGATGCATGCGCGCATTACGGAATTCCCGTTGCGCCGCCGCTTCTGGGAGCGCGTGATCGACGGTCCGATCGGTGCGCTGGTGCTCGCCGGCCGCAAGGACGAGGCCGAAAAAGCGCTGAACGAAATCGCCGATCCCGCAGCCTTCGCCGGCGCCAGCGCGGACGGCAAGGCCGAGGGCCGGGTGACGCTGGTCGGCGCCGGGCCGGGCGATCCGGATCTGCTCACCATCAAGGCGCTGCGCGCGCTGCAGGATGCCGACGTCGTTTTCTACGACGAACTGGTGTCGCCGGAAATTCTCGATCGCATCCGCCGCGACGCCTCGCGCATTCCGGTCGGCCGCCGCGTCGGCAAGCCCGGCATCGGCCAGGATGCGATCCACAAACTGCTGGTCGAGGCAGCGAAATCCGGTCAGCGCGCGGTGCGGCTGAAGGGGGGCGATCCCTTCATCTTCGGCCGCGGCGGCGAGGAGATCGAGGCGTTGCGCGCCGCCGGTGTCGCCTATTCGGTGGTGCCCGGCATTACCGCAGGGCTCGGCGCCGCCGCGCAATTCGAGGCGCCGCTGACCTATCGCCACGAGGCGCTGCGCATCACTTTCCTGACCGCGCACAAGGCCCCGGACGCCGAAGCCGTCGACTGGTCGGTGCTGACAGACAGGAAAATGACCATCGTGGTCTATATGGGCATGACCGCGGCGCCATCGGTGCGCGCAGGCCTCCTGGCCGCGGGCCGGTTGCCGCAAACTCCCGTCGGAATATTCGCGCGGGTGACGCGGCCGGATGCGCAGGCCGTGGTCGGCACGCTCGAAGATCTTCCGGCGCTGGTCGAAAAAATCGATGGCGGTCCCGCCATCCTCATCATCGGCGACGTCGTCGCGCATTCCGCGCCGTGGCGTCAGTCGAACCCCAACCAATTGCTCTCCAAACTGCTGGATGCTGCCGAATGACCTCTCCGCTTCAACAAAAAATAAAAATCACCGGCCCCTCGATGGTGACCGCCAATCGCACCTCGGATGGCATCGTGATCTATCGCACCGCGCAGCAGGGCTGGTCGGCGAGCTTGTCGGACGCCGCAATCGTCCGCACCTCCGATGAGGCGCGGGCGCTGCTCAACGAGGCCAACGCCGATGACGTCGGCGCGATCGGCGCCTATATCGCGCCGGTCGAGCTCAAGGACAGCGGCGAGATCAAGCCCGGCAATCTGCGCGAACGCATCCGCTCGAAGGGTCTCACCATCGACCTGCTTCCGGCCTGAGGCTGATCCATCATGTATGCATATGACGAACTCGATCGCACGCTGATCAATGAACGCGTGTCCGAATTCCGCGACCAGGTGAAGCGCCGTCTCTCCGGCGAACTCACCGAGGACGAATTCAAGATGCTGCGGCTGCAGAACGGCGTCTATCTGCAATTGCACGCCTACATGTTCCGCGTCGCGATTCCCTACGGCACGCTGTCGTCGAAGCAGTTGCGGCGGCTGGCGCATGTCGCGCGCCGCTACGACCGCGGCTACGGCCATTTCACCACGCGGCAGAACATCCAGTACAACTGGATCAAGCTCTCCGATCTGCCGGATGCGCTGGCCGATCTTGCCGAGGTCGGCATCCACGCCATGCAGACCTCCGGCAACAACATGCGCAACGTCACCTCGGACCAGTGGGCCGGCGTCGCGCCGGGTGAGGTCGAGGATCCCCGCATCTGGTCGGAAATCCTGCGCCAGCACACCACGCTGCATCCGGAATTCTCGTTCCTGCCGCGCAAGTTCAAGATCGCGATCACCGCCTCCGAGCACGACCGCGCCGCGATCAAGGTCCACGACATCGGCCTGCGCCTGCACAGGAATGCCGACGGCGAAACCGGCTTCGAGGTGCTGGTCGGCGGCGGCCTCGGCCGCACGCCGTTCATCGCCAAGACCATCAAGCCGTTCGTGCACGGCCGCGACATCCTGAGCTATGTCGAGGCGATCCTGCGCGTCTACAACCAGTACGGCCGCCGCGACAACATCTACAAGGCCCGCATCAAGATCCTGGTCCACGAACTCGGCATCGAGAAATTCTCGCGCGAGGTCGAGGAGGAATGGAAGCAGATGGACGGCGGCGGACTGACGCTCGATCATTCCGTCATCGAGGAGGTGCGCTCGCGCTTCTCCTATCCGGCCTACGAAAAGCTGCCGCACATGCCGGACGAGCTGAAGCAGGCTGCGGCCGATCCGCTGTTCGAGCGCTGGCGCAAGAACTCGGTGGCTCCGCACAAGGTGCAGGGCTATTCGATCGTGACGCTGTCGCTGAAGCCGGTGGGCGGCCCGCCGGGCGACGCCACCGCCGACCAGATGGACGCGGTCGCCGATCTCGCCGACAAGTATTCGTTCGGCGAAATCCGCGTCGGCCACGAGCAGAACCTGGTGCTGCCGCATGTCGCCAAGCGTGACCTGCCGAAGCTCTGGAAGGCGCTCGATCGGCTCGGCCTCGCGACACCGAACGTCAACCTGGTCACCGACATCATCGCCTGCCCGGGGCTGGACTACTGCTCGCTGGCCAATGCGCGCTCGATACCGATCGCGCAGGAATTGACCCGGCGTTTCGCCAACCACGACACCGCCGAACTGATCGGCCGGCTGCACATCAACATCTCCGGCTGCATCAATGCCTGCGGCCATCACCATGTCGGCCACATCGGCATTCTCGGCGTCGAGAAGAACGGCGAGGAATTTTACCAGATCACGATCGGCGGCCGCGCCGACGAGAACGCGCAGATGGGCGCGTTGATCGGTCCGGCCGTTCCCTATGCGGAGGTTGCCGACGTGATCGAAGACATTGTCGAAGCCTATCTCGCCCTGCGCGACCGTCCCGAGGAACTGTTCGTCGACACGGTGAAGCGTCTGGGCGTCGAGCCATTCAAGGAGCGGGTCTATGCCACTCGTTAAGAACGCAAGAATCACGACCGATCCGTTCGTCCATGTCGCCGACGGCGCGGAATTGCCGGGTGACGGCGACATCCTGATCTCGGCGGCAGCGCTTTCTCGAGCGATACCGACGCGTTGCTGCGCCGGCCGGGCAAGATCGGCGTGGTCTGGCCGAACAATCGCTCCGTCGACGATCTCGTGCCCTATCTCGATCGCCTTGCCGCCGTCGCGCTGGTGTTTCCGTCGTTCCGCGACGGCCGCGCCTACAGCCAGGCGCGGCTGTTGCGCGAACGCCACGGCTATGAGGGCGAGCTGCGCGCCACCGGCCAGGTGCTGCGCGACCAGTTCGTGTTCATGTCGCGGGCCGGCTTCGACACCTTCGAGGTGAAGAAGGACGCCGACGCGGATGCGTTCGCCGAGACCATGAAGCGCTATTCGGTGTTCTACCAGCCGACCGGCGATGGCCGCGTCACCGCGCTCAATCGGCGGATGCAGTTGCGTCATTCGGAGAGTGCCGGCCAGTGAGCATGATCGCACAGCATGGCCTTGCCGCGGACGCGGCGATCCTGCATTCGGCGCAGACGCTCGACCATGCCTTGCGCGACGCCTCGCCGGCGCAGGTCATTGAAACCGCGCTTAAGCTCGTCGGCCGCGAACAGCTTGCGCTGGTGTCGTCGTTCGGCACGGAATTGGCGGCGCTGCTCAAGGTGATGGCGGACGTCGATCCCGCGATTCCCGTGATCTTCCTCGATACCGGATGGCTGTTCGAGGAGACGCTCGCCTATCGCGACACGCTGATCGCGACGCTCGGCCTTCGCGACGTCCGCTCGATCAAGCCGCTGGAAGAGGCGCTCTCGCGCCAGGATCCCGATCGCGAATTGTGGTTTTCCGATCCCGACGCCTGCTGCCGTATCCGCAAGGTGGAACCGCTGGCGCGGGCGCTCAAGCCGTTCGCGGCCTGGATCAACGGGCGCAAGCGTTTTCAGGGCGGCGCGCGCGCCGAGATTCCCGTCGTCGAGGACGACGGCGCGAAGCTGAAATTCAATCCGTTCGCCAACGTGTCGCGCGAAGAGATCGAGGCGATCTACAAGCTCGGCAAATTGCCGCCGCATCCTTTGGTCGCCTCGGGATACCTTTCGGTCGGATGCATGCCGTGTTCGAGCCGGACCGCGCCGGACGAGAACGCGCGTGACGGCCGCTGGCGCGGCAGAGCCAAGACCGAATGCGGGATCCATACGACGAAAACTTCTTAAGCAGCCGGATTTCAGAGGACATTGAGGCTGCGGAACTGCAAACAATGAAATGCGGTTTCGTTGACTAAGCGGCCATTCGCCGCGACTTATACGTCCCTGTTTGATGGTATGCTTCATCTAGCCGAATGGAGATCACTGATGATCCGTCGCATTCTGCCGCTCGTCGCTGGACTGCTCTGGGCGAGTTCGGCCTTCGCCGCCGATTATACTCTGCTCAACGTGTCCTACGATCCGACGCGCGAGCTCTATGCCGACTTCAACAAGGCGTTCGCGGCGGCCTACCAGAAGGAGACCGGCAAGAGCGTCGAGATCAAGCAGTCGCATGGCGGCTCGGGCTCGCAGGCGCGCTCGGTGATCGACGGGCTGCAGGCCGATGTCGTCACGCTGGCGCTGGCCTATGACATCGACGCCATCGCCACCAAGGGCCTGATTTCGCCGGACTGGCAAAAGCGCCTGCCGCTCAATGCGTCGCCCTACACCTCGACGATCGTGTTCCTGGTGCGCAAGGGCAATCCCAAGGGCATCAAGGATTGGGACGATTTGATCAAGCCCGGCGTGCAGGTGATTACGCCGAACCCGAAGACTTCGGGCGGCGCGCGCTGGAATTATCTGGCGGCGTGGGGTTACGCCGAGAAGAAGTTCGGCTCCGCCGACAAGGCGAAGAAATTCGTCGGCGATCTCTTCAAGAACGTGCCGGTGCTCGACACCGGGGCGCGCGGTTCGACCGTGACGTTCGTCGAGCGCGGCGTCGGCGACGTGCTGCTGGCGTGGGAGAACGAGGCGTTCCTGGCGCAGCGCGAGTTCGGCAAGGACAAGTTCGAGATCGTGGCGCCGCCGCTGTCGATCCTCGCCGAGCCGCCGGTGGCTATCGTCGACAAGGTTGCCGACAAAAAAGGCACCCGCGCGGTCGCCGAGGCCTACCTGAAGTATTGGTATACCAAGGAAGGTCAGGAAATCGCCGCACGCAACTCCTATCGTCCGCGCGATTCGGAGATTGCGAAGGAATACGAAAAATCCTTCGCCAAGGTCGAACTTTTCACGATCGACGACGTTTTTGGTGGTTGGACCAAGGCGCAGAAAGATCACTTCGGCGAAGGCGGCATTTTCGACCAGATTTACAAGAATTGATCTGGACGACGAGCAGCCGGAGCGGAAGCAGGGGGATTTGTGAGCACAGCGGTCGCACGGCGGAGTAGCTTGCCCGGGTTCGGTCTCACCATGGGCCTGACCCTGACATGGCTCTCCGTTATCATCCTCATTCCGCTCGCCGGCCTGTTTCTCAAGACGCTCGAGCTTTCGCCCGGACAGTTCTGGGACATCCTCACCAGCCGCCGCACCCTGAATGCGCTGAAGCTTTCGTTCGGCCTCTCCTTTGCGGCGGCCTGCGTCAATCTGGTGATGGGGACGATCATCGTTTGGGCGCTGGTGCGGTATCGTTTTCCGGGCCGGCGGCTGTTCGACGCCATCGTCGACATTCCCTTTGCGCTGCCGACCGCGGTCGCGGGCGTGGCGTTGACGCAATTGTTCGCGCGAGAAGGGCTGGCTCGGCGGCGCCGCTGGCCGAACTCGGCATCAAGGTCGCGTTCACGCCGATCGGCATTTTCATTGCGATGGTCTTCATCGGTATTCCGTTCGTGGTGCGGACGGTGCAGCCGGTGCTGATCGATCTCGATCCCGAAATCGAGGAGGCGGCGGCAAGCCTCGGCGCCAACCGCTGGCACACCGTGTTCCGGGTCATCCTGCCGAGCCTGATACCGGCGCTGCTGACCGGTTTTGCGCTGGCGTTCGCGCGCGCGGTCGGCGAATACGGCTCGGTGATCTTCATCGCCGGCAATCTGCCGAACGTGTCGGAAATCGCGCCGCTCCTGATCGTGATCCGGCTGTCCGAATTCCGCTATGCCGATGCGACGGCGATCGCCGTCATCATGCTGCTGGCGTCGTTCCTGATCATCCTTGTCGTCAATCGCCTGCAACGCTGGGCGCAAACCCGCATTCCCGCGCATTGAGGGCCGGTCGATGTCGACGCAATCAAGCTTCGTGACGCCGGCGCCGCCGCTGAGGGCCTACGCGTCGACGGCGGACCTTGCGATCTCGCCGCCGTCGCACCACGAGGCGAACGACCGGGCACGCGCGGTTGCTTCGCCCAAGGACCTGCGGACCGAGCCCGGACCCGTCCGCTTCGTCATCATCGCGCTTGCCGTCACCTTCCTCACCATCTTTGTCGTGCTGCCGCTGGTCGTGGTGTTCGCATCGGCCTTTTCGAAGGGCATCAGCGCCTATTTCGCCGCGCTGGCCGAGCCGGAGGCGCTGTCGGCGATCAGGCTGACGCTTGCTGGTGGCGGCGATCTCGGTCGCGCCTCAATCTCGTGTTCGGCGTGATCGCGGCCTGGGCGATCGCGAAATTCGACTTCCGCGGCAAGACCTTCCTGATCACGCTGATCGACCTGCCGTTCTCGGTCAGCCCGGTCATCTCGGGCCTCGTCTTCGTGCTGCTGTTCGGCGCGCAGGGCTATTGGGGCACGTGGCTGCAGGCGCACGACATCCACATCCTGTTCGCGGTGCCGGGCATTGCGCTGGCGACCATCTTCGTGACGTTCCCGTTCGTCGCCCGTTCGCTGATCCCGCTTGATGCAGGAGCAGGGCACGCAGGAGGAGGAAGCGGCGATCTCGCTGGGCGCGTCAGGCCTGCAGACCTTCTTCCGCGTCACTCTGCCCAATATCAAATGGGGCCTGTTGTATGGCGTACTGCTGTGCAACGCGCGCGCCATGGGCGAGTTCGGCGCGGTGTCCGTGGTGTCGGGCCATATCCGCGGCGAGACCAACACCATGCCGCTGCTGGTCGAAATCCTCTATAATGAGTATCAATTCGTGGCGTCGTTTGCGATTGCCTCGCTGCTGGCGATGCTGGCCCTGATCACGCTGGTCGTGAAGACCGTTCTCGAACGGCGTCTGGACGAAGGGCAAACCCCAAGGGACATTCAAGGGACGATCCAAGTGACCATTGAAGTCAAAAACATCGTCAAGAAGTTCGGCGCGTTCGCAGCGCTCGACAATGTCGATCTGAAGGTCGGCAAGGGCGAATTGCTGGCGCTGCTTGGTCCATCCGGTTCGGGCAAGACGACGCTGTTGCGGATCATCGCCGGCCTCGACTGGCCCGACGCCGGCGAGGTGCGGATCGACGGCGAGGATGCGCTGGGACACGGCGCCAGCGAGCGCCATGTCGGCTTCGTGTTCCAGCACTACGCGCTGTTCCGCCACATGACGGTGTTCGAAAACGTCGCCTTCGGCCTGCGCGTGCAGCCGCGCGCCATCCGCAAGGACGAGGCCACGATCCGCGCGCGCGTCAAGGAATTGCTCGATCTGGTGCAACTCGACTGGCTGGCCAACCGCTATCCCAGCCAGTTGTCCGGCGGCCAGCGCCAGCGCATCGCGCTGGCGCGCGCGCTCGCGATCGAGCCGCGCATCCTGCTGCTCGACGAGCCCTTTGGCGCGCTCGATGCCAAGGTGCGCAAGGAGCTGCGGCAGTGGCTGCGCTCGCTGCATTCCGAAATCCACGTCACCTCGATCTTCGTCACCCACGACCAGGAAGAGGCGCTCGAAGTCGCCAACCGCGTGGTGGTCATGGACAAGGGCCGTATCGAGCAGATCGGCACGCCCGGCGATGTCTATGACAATCCCGCCACCGCCTTCGTCCATGGCTTCATCGGCGAATCCATCGTGCTGCCGGTCGAGGTTACCGGCGGCTCGGTGCGGCTCGGCGGCCAGCCGCTCAACATCGCCGCCGATGGCGCGGCCTCCGGCGCCTCAAAGCTGTTCATCCGCCGTCACGACATGCAGATCGGGCCGGCGGGAACCGGTTCGCTGGAGGGCGCGGTGCGCCATGTTCGCTCGTTCGGCCCGATCCAGCGGGCGGAAATCGCGCTCTCGGGCGGCGAGGGCAAGACCGTGATCGAGATCGACGCCCCCCGGGACCGGGAACTCCAGGCCGGCGAGATCATCAGCCTGCAGCCCCGCCGCTACCGGATCTTTGCCGCCCAGGATTGATTTCGCAGCCCTGTAGCCCGGATGGAGCGCAGCGTAATCCGGGGCGGTTTGCCGCGCGGACGAACTGTTCCCGGATTGCGCTGCGCTCCATCCGGGCTACGGCGCTTCCGGGCTAGTACTGTGCCCCCAAATCGCTCGCCCCGTTCACCATTCAGCCACGGTTGGTATGCAACAACGGCCGCATCCAGCCTTTGGGGATTTTTCGGGGAATTCTTTCATTGAAACGGGCGACCACCGCCATTACTCGGGCTTTTGCTGCTTGCCGGTTGCTCGGCCGACGTCAAGATTCCGGAACAGCCGTCCATGTATCTCGACATGGCGCAACCCGGCGCCACGCTGGATTCGGCCGCGGCGGCGATCATGATCTCGCAATACCGCCAGAACAACGGCCTCGGCACGGTGGTGGTCGATCCCGAACTGACGAAGCTCGCCGAGCAGCAGTCGCAGGCGATGGCGGCCCGCAACAAGATGGACCACAATGTGAAGGGTCCGCTCGACAAGCGGCTGGGCGCCTCCGGCTATCCGGCGACGGTCGCGGTCGAAAACATCTCGGCCGGCTACCACACCCTGGCGGAAGCCTTCTCCGGCTGGCGGGACTCGCCGCCGCACAAGGCCAATATGCTCAAAAACGGTGTCACAAAATTGGGCATCGCGGCGACTTATGCTCCAAACACCAAATACAAGGTGTTCTGGACGCTCATCCTTGCATCAACCTGAAGCAGGTCCGGTTACGGGCTTCGACGCTTCACAAAACGGTAAACTCGGCGTGATCCTTGCTTCGATCTCGCCGATTGACGCCGTCGCGAACTGCCGCCACGGTGCCGGTCTTTAATACCCATTGATTGACGGTCACGATGGATCATTCCAACCCCGCGCCCGCAACCACGCCTGCCAAAGCGCAGCGCGTGCTGGTGCTGCAGGGCGGCGGCGCGCTCGGCTCCTATCAGGCTGGCGCCTTCCACGCGCTGTGTCGCGCCGGATTCGATCCGGAATGGATCGCGGGCATCTCGATCGGCGCCATCAATGCCGCGATCATCGCCGGCAATGAAGGCGAGAAGCGTGTCGACCGGCTGAAAGAATTCTGGGAGATGGTGTCATCCCCGGTGTCGTGGAATCCCGTCACGCCGGGTGACCGCGCGCGCTCGCTGTTCAACGAAACCTCTGCCGCGCTGATCGCCACCTTCGGCGTGCCCGGCTTCTTCACGCCGCGCGTTCCGCCCGCGCCCTTGTGGCCACCGGGCAGTCCGCAATCGCAGAGCTATTACGACACCGCGGCCTTGAAGAAGACGCTGGAGCGGTTGGTCGACTTCGATCGCATCAACGATTTGAAGACGCGGCTCAGCGTCGGCGCGGTCGGCGTGACCTCGGGCAACTTCAAATATTTCGACAATTTCGAGTTCAGGAAGCTCGGCAAGAAGATCGGCCCCGAGCACATCATGGCCTCCGGCGCGCTGCCGCCCGGTTTTCCTTCCGTCGAGATCGAGGGCGAGCATTACTGGGACGGCGGCATCGCCTCCAACACGCCGCTCGACCATGTGCTGGAGGAGGAATTCAACCGCGATCTCCTGATCTTCCAGGTCGATTTGTTCAGCGCGCGCGGCGACCTGCCGACATCGCTGCTCGAGGCCGCCGAGCGGGAAAAGGACATCCGTTTTTCCAGCCGCACCCGCATGAGCACCGACAAGAACAAGCAGCTCCACAACGCGCGGAAGGCGGTGCGCGATCTGCTCGGAAAATTGCCGGATGATTTGAAGAACGATCCGTCGGTCGAGTTCCTGCGCAAGGCTTCGAAGGAAAACACCGTCACCGTCGTGCACCTGATCTACAAGAGCAAGAACTACGAAACTTCGTCCAAAGACTACGACTTTTCGCATGTCGCGATGACCGAACACTGGAATGCAGGCGTCCGCGACGTTCATGAGTCGATGCGTCACAAGGATGTGCTGGAGCGTCCGCAATCCGGCGAGACCATGATGGCCTACGATATGACGAGGGATGTTCCCAAGTCCCCCGGAGCCAAGCAGGAGTGAATGAAATGGGTACACTAAAAGGCAAGACCGCCGTCGTGACCGGCTCGACCAGCGGCATCGGATTGGCGTATGCGCGCGCCTTCGCCGCCGCCGGCGCCAATGTCGTCCTCAATGGCATGGGCGTGCCGGCCGATATCGAGCGCGAGCGTTCCGGCATCGAGACCGATTTCAAGGTCCGCGCCGTGCATTCGCCCGCCGACATGACCAAGCCCGCCGAGATCGCCGAAATGATCGCGCTCGGCGAGAAGACCTTTGGCTCGGTCGATATCCTCGTCAACAATGCCGGCATCCAGTTCGTGTCGCCGATCGAGGAGTTTCCGATCGAGAAATGGGAAGCCATCATCGCCATCAACCTGTCGTCGGCGTTTTACGGCATTCGCGCCGCGGTGCCCGGCATGAAGAAGCGCGGCTGGGGCCGCATCATCAACACGGCGTCTGCGCATTCGCTGGTCGCTTCGCCGTTCAAGTCGGCCTACGTCTCGGCCAAGCACGGCATCGCCGGCCTCACCAAGACGGTGGCGCTGGAGCTTGCGACCTTCAAGATCACCTGCAACTGCATCAGCCCCGGTTATGTCTGGACACCGCTGGTCGAGAAGCAGATTCCGGAGACCATGAAGGCGCGCAACATGACCAAGGAGCAGGTCATCAAGGACGTGCTGCTCGACGCGCAGCCGACCAAGGAATTCGTCACGTCGGAGCAGGTCGCAGCGCTGGCGCTGTTCCTGTGCGGCGACGATGCCGCCCAGATCACCGGCGCCAATCTCTCGATCGACGGCGGCTGGACCGCGGAGTAGGGCCAGCACTTGTCATCGCCCCGCGAAAGCGGGGGCATTCCGCAGTACGCCGCCGGCCTCATCGGTTCAGAGCGCTGCACTTCTCTGCGCGATACCTGGATCACCCGCCTCGCGCGGGTGATGACGGCTCGGGCCGTTCCGTCGTAGTCGGTACGCCGAACGCCAGCACGTGCAGGCCGAGCCGCCGGCGCACGATCCAGAACAGCAGCACCGTCTCGAAGGCCAGCGAGATCGAGGTCGCAGCCGCCGCGCCATGGCCGCCGAAGCGCGGCACCAGGATTACGCACAGCACGAGGTTCATGACAAAGGCGAGTGCATAGGCCAGCGCGCAGATGTGCTGATGGCCGAGCATGTTCAGCAGCCGCTCGACCGGGCCGATGGCGGAGCGCACCACGAGTCCAATAGCGGCAATGAACATGATGTCGTAGCCGACCACGAATTGCGGCCCGAACAGCCACAGCAGCGGCTTGCCCAGCGCCAGCAGCAAAATGGTCGCGGCCAGCGACGGCCAGAACGTCCACTGGATCGCGTGCGCCACATAGGCCGACAGCCGCGGCTTGTCGCCCAGCGCGTGATACTCGGCAAAGCGATGCGCCGTCGTCGCCGCCATCGCATAGTGAATGAAGGAGACCAGCGCCAGCGTCTTCACCACGGCGAAATAGACACCGACCTCTTCGGAGGAGCGGAATTGCTGCAGCACCAGCACGTCGGTGTAGGACAGCAGCAGATAAAAGCTTTCCACCAGCAGGATCGGCAGCGAGACCGCGAGCCAGCCGCGGAAATCATAGGCCTTGGGGCCAGGCTCGATGTGGCCGCCGAGCCTGCGGTTCAGCACGATCATCTGGCCGATCATCGCGATCCATACCGCAGCCGCACTGGCCCACATCGCGGCGGTGGCGCCGAGATTGAAGCCGAGCGCGAAGGCGCCGGCGGTCAGACCGATGATCAGCGACTGCCGCACGATGAATTGCGGCATCAGCCCGAGCCGCATCCAGTCATGCGAACGGGCGATGCCGTCCTGGGTGTTGGCGACGACAAACGCCGGCAGCGTCAGGCAGCCGATATAGAGCGGCACGATCGCATTGGCGTCGATCCACGGCGACAATCCCTTCACCACGCCCGCCAGCAGCAGCGAGACGACCGAGGAGACGGCGAACGTGATCCAGCGGCTGCCGGAGAGGAAGCCGCGCAGCAGCGCATGTTCGCCGCTTGTGCGATACTCCGGAATGATCTTCTGCGCGGAGGCCGAGATGCCGAAATCCATCATGCTGCCGAGCAGCAGCACCCAGGTCCAGACATAGACATAGACGCCGTAATCCGAGCCGCCCATCCAGCGCGCCAGCAGGATCTGCGAGAAATAGGCGAGCGCTGCGCTGAAGACGCGGATGATGAAGATGGTGCCGGCCAGCCGCCTGGTGACGGAGGCTTCGCTGGAGCCGCCAAGCAGCCCACGCAGGCGCGCGATCACGCCGGCGGGCGAAGCGGTTGCGGATTGCGTATCCATCACGGCCACAAGGCTGCATCCCCGAAACGCGCCGCGAGGCGGCGGCGATGACCGGATGTATCAACCATTCGTTAAGATTCGGTTGGGTGGATGCTCGTCGTTCCTGCGAACGCAGGAACCCATAGCCACCGGCGGTCGTTGGGCGAAAGGTCTTTGCCATCACGCCATGATCGAGGGATCACGCGGTATGGGTTCCTGCGTTCGCAGGAACGACGAAACGGTTAATTCAAATTGACATTGAACTCATACGCCCGGTCGCCGCCGACCAGGGTCAGTTTGAGCGCGGCGCCTTCAGCGCTGGCGCCGGGCGGCAGGCCGTCGAGTTCGAAGGTAAAGCGTTTGACCCCGGGCGGGCTCTGCTCGACCAGCCTGGGAACCGGCAGCGCCCAGTCGGGCGTCGGTCCCTCGACGAACAGGCTGACCTCCTTGGCCTCGGGTGCGACGACGTCGACCAGCACGTTGTTCTTGCCCTCGCGCTTGACGTCGCGGATGGTCAGCGGATTGGGGTCGCCGATATTGGCGGGCTTCGGCACGGTGTTGAGCGCGTCGGAGAGGTTGCCGTCCTCGGTGCTGGCCACGCTGGCAAAGGCGAGCTCGGCCTGGGCTTCGACGGGAATGCAGAGCTTGTCGCAGACGGCATAACTGACGTGGGCGCGCAGCGTCACCGGCTTGTCGGCATTTTTGGCGACGATCCGTAGCGGCAGCACGACCTGCTGCTTGTATCCCAGCGCGGTGCCGCCGGCGCCGTCGTCGAATTTCTTCGGCGCCGGCCACAGCACGGTCACGGCTTCGACATTGTCCGATTTGGAGAAATCAAAGCGGGGCGGGACGCCGGAATCGCCGGGCGTCCGCCAATAGGTCTTCCATCCCGGCTGCAGCTGGATGGCAACGCCGCCGAGCAGCACCGTACCGCTGCGCGATCCCGCCAGCAGCCGGACCGCGGAATGTGCGTCGCGTTGCCACGGCGAGGCATCCTCGGCGCGAACCTCCAATGTCGAGCACACGACATACAAGGCAGCGACGCCGAGCGCGGCGCGCAGGGGAACCATCACGATCATGAGGACGTCTTTACAGGCAAGTTTCGCAGCAAACCATTGAATTGCGTGTGATCGGCCGCCGAATGATACCGGAAGCTTGATTGACAGAAACCCAACCCGATATCAGGATATGCAATCAGCAAGAGAGGCCTTTGCGGATGAGCCCTGAAGGCAAAAAACCGAAGCCCGTCCGCCGCAAAGCCGCCGGCATTGGCGATAATTCGTCCAATGAAGGCTATCTGGACGGCCGGCTGCTGATCGCCATGCCGGTCATGGGCGACCCGCGCTTCGAGCGCTCCGTCATCTACATGTGCGCGCATTCATCGGAAGGGGCGATGGGCATCATCGTCAACCGTCCGGCCGGCAGCATCGATTTTCCCGGCCTGCTGGTGCAGCTCGACATCATCCAGAAGGCCGACCAGATCAAGCTGCCGGAAAACGCCGAGAGCATGCAGGTGCTGAAGGGCGGCCCGGTCGATACCGGCCGCGGCTTCGTGCTGCATTCGAGCGATTTCTTCATCCAGGATGCGACGCTCAATATCGACGACGGCATCTGCCTGACCGCGACGGTGGACATCCTCAAGGCGATCGCCAAGGGCACCGGACCGAAGCACGCGATCCTGGCGCTGGGCTATGCCGGCTGGGCGCCGGGCCAGCTCGAGAACGAGATCCAGCACAATGGCTGGCTGCATTGCGACGCCGATGCGGATTTGATCTTCGGCGACGATGTCGACGACAAATACCTGCGCGCGCTGCGCAAGATCGGCATCGATCCCGGCATGCTGTCGAACGAAGCCGGGCACGCCTGAGTTCGTTTCGTAGGGTGGGCAAAGGCGCGCTTGCGCCGTGCCCACCATCTACCAACATATCGCTTCTTGGATGGTGGGCACGCTTCGCTTTGCCCGCCCTACAGCGTTCGGCGATCCTACTCCGCCGCCTGCTGCTGCACCGTCGGCTCGGTGCCGGCCACCGTCGCGCGGCGCATGTCGCGGGGCTGCGACTGGTCGTAGCGGCGCACGCGGTGCATGGTCTGGCGGTTGTCCCACATCACGAGGTCATGCAGGGTCCATTTATGGACATGGACGAATTCCGGCTGCGTGGCGTGCTCGGTCAGATCGCGCAGCAACAGCCGCGCCTCGGGCATGCTCATGCCCAAAATCGCGCCCGCATGCGATGACAGATACAGCGACTTGCGGCGGTGCACCGGATGTGTCCGCACCAGCCGCTGCAGCACCGGCTTGAACATCGCCTTCTCTTCGTCGGTATAATCCAGGAAGCCGAGCGAGCCGCGCGAATACATCAGCGAGTGCTCGCAGATCATGTCCTCGATCTCGGCCTTGGTGTCGTCGTCGAGCGCGTCATAGGCCGCGCGCATGTCGGCGAATTCGGTGTTGCCGCCCTTGGGGTTCACCACCCGCGCCGACAGCAGCGAAAACTTCGCCGGGATCGGGCGGAACGAGCTGTCGGAATGCCACAGGCAGTTTCCGAGATTGAACAGATGGGTGCGGCTGATCGCGCGGCAGCGGCTTGCCGTCCTTGCCGAGGTTGGAAACGTCGTTCAATCCCGACGTCAGCCGGTAGTCTTCCTTCTTGGTGACGGTGCCGCCGCGGGCGTTCTCGCGCTCGCCGAAATTCAGCGCAAAGGCCAGTTGCTGTTCGTCCGTGATGTCCTGGTTGCGAAACAGCAGCACGGCATATTTGTCCATGCCGGCCTCGATGTCGGCCGCTTCCTGTGGCGTCAGGGGCTTTCGCAAATCAACGCCCGAAACTTCGCCGAAAAAATGCGGATGAAGCTGCCGGATCGTGACCGTCATGGCGTTTCTCCAGGATGCGGCGGGCGGTGCGTCCCGCTCTGTTTGTGAGAAAAATTACTCCCCGACGTGTCCAAGTCAACGCCGCTGACGCATGCCCGCTACGCATTTCGCGCCATCAGCCCGCCGTCGACGGGGATCACCGCGCCGGTCAGGAACGAGGCCGCCGGCAGGCACAGGCTCAGCGTCATGTGCGCCACTTCCTCAGGATCGCCGTAGCGGCCGAGGGCGGTGCGGCGCTTGGCGTAGATCGTCTTGTGCTCTTCGGAAATCCGCTCGGTGATCGCGGTGCGGATCGGGCCCGGGCAGATGCAGTTCACGGTGATGCCCTCGCGGCCGAGTTCGACGGCGAGCGAGCGCGTCAGGCCGGCGACGCCGGCCTTCGCTGCTGAATAGGGGCTGTGCAATGCGGTCGCGCCGAGCGCCTCGGTGGATGCGATGTTGACGATGCGCGGGCATTTCGATCGGCGCAAATGCGGCAGCGCAGCGCGAATGATGCGCGGATGCGCGGTCAGCATCACGGCCAGCCCCTTGGCCCAGGCGGCTTCATAACCGTCGTCGTCGATCGCGACGCGCACGGAGATGCCGGCATTGTTGATGACGATATCGAGGGAGCCGAAATGGGTGGCGACGTCATTGACGACCTTGATGATGTCGTCGGGCTTGGCGACGTCGAGCGTCCATGCCTTCGCCGCGCCGCCGGTTGCGGCGATCTCGCCGGCGACGGCCTGCGTGGTCTCGGCGTTGATATCGGTGACGGCGACATTGGCGCCCTCGGCGGCGAATACCAGCGCCGTGGCGCGGCCCATGCCGCTGGCGGCGCCGGTGACGAGAACGGTCAGGCCTTTGACCGAGCGGCTGAGCTGTTTGAAATCTGACATGATGGATCCCTGCGATGAAGGCTGGGCGCGCTGGCAGGATTGACAAGGCTGGCACCGATCCGCAGACAGGTCAAACGAAGCTGAGCGAGGTGCAATCGTGACCAATATGGCGGCACGCAGATACGTTGCCTGCAGCCTGCCGACGCGGCCCTGTACCGGGAGATACGGCTGGAAGCTCTCCAGAAAAATCCCGAGGCGTTCGGCAGCACGTTCGAGAAAGAAAGCGCGCAGCCGCTGTCATGGTTCGAGGCGGCCATTCGCCGCGCGGATATTTTCGGCGGGTTCCTCGACGGACGGCTTATGGGAATAGCCGGATTTGCCGCGCAGGAGGGTGCGAAGCACGCGCATAAGGGGTTGCTTTGGGCGATGTATGTTCGAAGCGCTGCGCGAAAATCCGGACTTGGGAAAATACTTGTCGCAGCCGTTCTCGATCACGCGCGCGGGTGCGTGGAGATGGTTCAGTTGACCGTGGTGACCGAGAACGAAGCTGCGCGCCGGCTTTACGAAGCGATGGGCTTTGTCGAGTACGGCTATGAAAAGCGAGCCCTCAAGCATGACGGGCGATATTACGACGAGGTTCTGATGGTCAAATTCCTCGACGAAGGCTTAAGCTAGAACCCAACAAAAAAGGATCGCAGGGATGAACGAACTGGATTTCAGCGGCAGGCAGGTGCTGGTGGTCGGCGGCTCCAGCGGTATCGGTAACGGCATCGCGCACGCCTTCCGCGCCAAGGGCGCGCGCGTCGCGGTTTGCGGCACCCGCGCCAGCGCGGACGATTATTCGCCCGACGACGGATCGTATCTCGAAGGCCTCGATTACTTCCAGCTCGACGTCAGCAAGCGCGCATGCGATCGAGGCATTTCAGGCCGCCGTTCGAAAAGCTCGACGTGCTGGTGCTGGCGCAGGGCGCGGTGATCTACCGCCGCGGCGAATTCGAAATGGATGGC
Organism: uncultured Alphaproteobacteria bacterium; assembly: GCA_963840465.1. Taxonomy (GTDB): domain Bacteria; phylum Pseudomonadota; class Alphaproteobacteria; order Rhizobiales; family Xanthobacteraceae; genus Bradyrhizobium. Next base: position 162,259 of record CAWIZF010000058.1, read on the forward strand.
TTTCGCAAGGTGCTGGAAGTCAATCTGATGAGCCTGATGGCGTGCGCGACCAAATTTCACGCCATGCTGAGCGCGAGCAAAGGTTCGCTCATCATCGTCAGTTCGACCGCCGCCTATCATTCCACCATGGGCAACCCGGCCTACAACGCCTCGAAGACCGGCGCGGTGGGCTTGACGCGCACGCTCGGCGAGGCGTGGGCCGAGAACGGCATTCGCGTCAACGGCATCGCGCCCGGCCTGGTCGACACCAAGATGACCAAGGCGACAACGGCTAATCCTAAACGCCTCGAAGGCGCGCTGGAGCGGATTCCGTTGAAACGGCTCGGCACGCCCGCCGACATGGCCGGTGCGGCGCTGTTCCTGGCCTCGCCGCTTTCGTCCTACATCATCGGCCAGACCATCGTGGTCGATGGCGGGCTTATACTTTGAGCCAAGCATTCTGAACCGAGGCATTTCGAGCGCTTCAGGAACCCGAACGCGTCTCGCCGGTTAGCCCCCATGAAATACAGGGAAAAACAGGAGAGACCGCGATGGACAAGGATCGGATGGCCGGCTCGGCCAAGGATTTCGCAGGTAAGGTCGAAAGCACTGTCGGCGACTTGACTGGCGACGCAAAGACGCAAGCCGAGGGCCGCGCGCGCGAAGCCGCCGGCACGGTGCAAAATCTCTACGGCCAGGCCAAGGATGCCGCCCGCGACGCTACGGATGCCGCCGTCAATTATGCCAAGGACGCCTATGATAACAGCGGCGACACCGTTCGCAGCGGCCAGCAGGCGGTGGCGAAAACCGTGCAGGACAATCCGCTCGGCGCGTTGTTGGTCGCAGGTGGAATTGGCTTTGCGCTGGCGCTGTTGATGACACGCCCGCCGCGCCGTCCGCCGCAACGCTGGCGCTATTAAATCAAGGCCAGGTCGGTCGCGAATAGATCGCCCGGCGATGCAATCAATGCATCGCCGGGAAACGCGCGCCTCACACGTGACGCGTCAGAATCGCGAGAGATTGCCCGGCGGGACTTCGGCCGATCGTCCGACATTACCCGGCGGGCGCGGCACGCCCGGAGCGACGGGGCCACGCGGCGGAGCGGCCGCAGGCGGCGCAGGCTGACGCGGCGCCGCGCCGAAGCCACCGAAGAAATCGCGCAGCGACGGGGCATTGGTTTGCGCCGGCCGGATCTGCATCGGCGCCGTCTGCTGCGGCTGCCTCTTCTGTTGTTGTAACGTTTGCTGCGGCGGCGGTAGCAGAAGCTGCTTCTGTCCGGGTACGGCCGCCACTGTTCCGCTCGGCGAGACGGCTGCAACCGGCGTATCGCCCTTGGCCTGCTCGCGGCCGATTTCGCGGCGAGGCCAGGCGTAATCGTCGGCGCGGCCGGCCGGCGGCGCCAGCGCTTCACCCTTCACCAGTGTGCGCGCAGCGAGCGCATCCACCCCGGCGGGGCGCGTGCCGGGGCCGCCGAGCAGCTGATCGGTGCCGACCGAAGAGGCCACCAGCGGCATGACCGGTCCGGCCAGCGGGCGCGGCGCCGGCTGGCCCGGCACGACATTGGCGTCGGGCGTTACCGGTTCGATCGGTACGGCGATCGGCCCGGAGCGCGCAGCAAGCAGGCGCGTCACCTCGCGCTCGACATAATGCGCGAGCTTGCGCGCGCCGGGCTTGGTGAAGAACACGCCGTCGGCCGTGCGCAACTGGCGGATCTGGCCTTCGAAGTCGGGACCTTTCTGCAGGAAGCGGCCGGCTTCATCGACAAAACCATCCCAGATGTCGACATAGGTGATGCCGGCCTTGCCGGCGCCGTCGCGATACAGCGCATCCAGGAACAGCATGTCGGACGTTCCCTTTGGTCCGCGGATCGCAGGCAGGCCGACCCACAACACCGGCACGCCCTTGGATTTCAGCACGCCGATCAGCTCTTCGATCTTCTTGGCGTAGAGTTCGACCCAGCGCTCATCGCGAAACTCGTAGAGCCCGCCGCCGGTGCGCGCGCTCTTTTCTGGAGTGGCGGTTTGCGGCGCATCATCGTCCTCGGCATCGTCAGCCTTCGCGGTATCGGCCTTGGTATCGGTCTTGGCAGTGTCTGCCTTGGTTCCATCCGCCTTGGCCGCGTCGGCCTTGCCGGCATCGGCCTTGGCAGTGTCAGTCGAGCTTTCGGGCTTGGGCTTTGCATCGCCCGGCTTGCCGCGCGCGTCCTTCTTGTCGTCCTTCTTGTCGGTCTTCTTCTCGGTGACCGCCTCGCGGATCGACACGCGGTCGTTGAGGCCGAGCATGACGACGATGGCGTCGGGCTTTTCGGTGGCGAGGATGGCCCTGGCGGCCGCGGCCCAATCGGCAGGCTCGCCGCGCGGCTGATACTTGATCAGGCCGGAGATGGTCTTGTGCTTGCGGATCACGCCCATGTCGGGCTGTTCGGAATAGGCGTCTTCCAGGCCATAGCCGAGCCAGTCGGCCATGGCGTCGCCCAGCACCAGCACGTTACGTTCCGCCACGCGTGTCGCGCTTGGCCGGTCCGGGCGCGCGGGAGAAATCCTGGCGCGGCGCCTGCTGCTGGGACGGCGATTGCTGGAATGGCTGAAAGAAGTCGCCGCCAAACCAGCCGCCGCCACGCTGCGGCGCTTGGCGCTGCGGCGGGCCGCCGAAGCCGCCGAAATTGAAGAACTGCGCAGACGCCGGTCCCACGATCCCGACCAGAAGCGCGATGACAACCGCCAGCACGACCAGCGGGCCGGTGTCGGTGAACACGCGCAAGAAGGACTTTGGCTTTCGCATCCGGCTCAGTCGCAATGGATCGTGATATGTCAAATATAGTAGCGGAATCGGGCCGCAAGCGGGCAGATTTTCCCCATAAATCGGGGTTCCGGCCTGACCGTCAAGACTTCTGCCAAATCGTGGTTTTCAGGGTTGGTTTCAGGCCGAAAACCTGACCTTACCGCCCCCGCAGCCGCTCCAGCACGTCGGAGGAGGCAAATCCGTCCGCCGGCGTCCCGATCGAGGCCTGGAAGCCGCGCAGCGCCTCCCGGGTCTGGCCGCCAAACTGGCCGTCCGGCGTGCCCTTGTAGAAGCCGCGCTGGGCCAGGAGCTGCTGCAGTTCCAGCCGCTCGGCGCGCGACAGCACCCGTTCCTGCCGCGGCCAGGGCTGCACGAAGGCGGGTCCGCCGCGCAGGCGGTCGGCAAAATGGCCGATCGCCAGCGCATAGGCCTCCGCCGGGTTGTATTTCATGATCACGCGGAAGTTCTGCAGCATCAGGAAGCCGGGCCCCTGCGCGCCGGCCGGCGCCAGCAGATAGGCCTTCTCGGTCAGCGTCCGGGAACGGCTTGCCGTCGGCCCGCTTCATTCCCTGCTGCTGCCACTGCGCGATCGTCATCGCCTTGGCCTTGTCCGCCAGCATGAAATTGAAAGCCCTCCGGCAGCACCACCTCGTAGCCCCAGCTCCGGCCGGTCTGCCAGCCGTCCTTCTTGAGGTTGTTGGCGGTCGACGCAATCAGGTCGGCGGCGTTGTCGACGACGTCGCGGCGGCCGTCGCCGTCGGCATCGACGGCGTAGCGCTTGAAGGCGGTCGGCATGAACTGCGTCGGCCCGAACGCGCCGGCCCAGGAGCCGCGCATCTGTTCGGGACGCAGATCGCCGCGGTTGAGGATTTCCAGCGCGGTGAGGAATTCGTCCTTGAAATAGGCCTGGCGGCGGCCGACGCAGGCCAGCGTCGCCGTCGACTGCACCACGTTGCGGTCGCCCATCTGCGTCGAATAGTTCGAACTCGATGCCCCAGATCGAGGCGATCGCGTAGCGGTCGACGCCGTAGGCTTTTTCCACCGCGTCGAACTGCGGCTTGTATTTGGCGAGGATCTCGCGCCCCTTGGCGAGGCGGTTGTCGTTCACGAGGATGTCGAGATAGTCCCAGATCGCCTTGGTGAATTCGGGCTGCGAATCCATCAGGTCCATGATGCGCAAATCAGGCTCGAGGCCTGCGGTGAAGCGCTCGAAATTTTGCTGGGTGATGTTGCGCCGTGCGGCATCAGGCCACATCGCGGCAACGCAATTTTGAAAGTTCGCAGCCGCCTCCCGGATCGCGGAAGCCGTCATCAGGGGGTGGCCGGAGGCGCCGTCCTCGCCGCTCCAAGGGGGCGGCGCTGCCGGGCCGCCGTCCGGGCCGGGCGCGGCCTGCGGCGCCGGGCCGGATTTCGGCCCGGAGAAGATGTTGCCGAAAAAGTTCGAAACCCCGTTGCCGGAGGATGGGGCTTGAGATTGGGCCTGGGACTGTCCGCTGGAACACAATAGCGCGGCCGCGATTAGAATCGCGCCGGCCAGATTGCTCATCGCTCGTTCCATCAGACCCATGCCGTGTCCGTCCATCGCAGCCAACCCCGTGGCAGAAGGCCCTGTCACGGTTTCCAATAACTTAACAGAGGGGATTTCGTTGTCGCGCCCGCCGCGCGCAAGGGCAGGTTTAACGATCATCATACATCCGCCTTTGTTCGCGGCTGCAAACCGGCTATCAACGTGCAATCTAAGCACTTTCCTCATTTCCAGCGTTTCTCATATCAAGGCCCCCGACATCCCATGAAAATCCGTAAAGCCGTCTTCCCGGTCGCCGGTCTCGGCACCCGCGTCCTGCCCGCCACCAAGGCGATGCCGAAGGAAATGCTGACCATCGTCGACAAGCCGCTGATCCAGTACGTGGTCGACGAGGCCAAGGAAGCCGGCATCGAGCATTTCGTCTTCGTCACCGGGCGCAACAAGGGCGTGATCGAGGATCATTTCGACCGGATGTTCGAACTCGACACCACGCTGGCCGCGCGCGGCAACAAGAAGGCCGAGCAGGATATTTTGGCGCGCGACCAGCCCGAAGCCGGCGCCACCAGTTTCACCCGCCAGCAGGCGCCGCTCGGTCTCGGGCACGCGGTCTGGTGCGCGCGCGATATCGTCGGCGACGAGCCGTTCGCGGTGGTGCTGCCGGACGAACTGGTGCTGAACAGCCCGGGCTGCCTGAAGCAGATGATCGAGGCGGCCGAAAAGCTCGGCGGCAAATCCAATCTGCTCGCGGTCGAAGCGGTGCCCGACGATCTCACCCATCAATACGGCATCTGCGGCGTCGGCAAGCGGCTCGCCAAGAACATGTTCGAGGTCGACGGCATGGTGGAGAAGCCGCCGAAGGGTACGGCGCCGTCAAATCTTTCGATCACCGGGCGCTACATCCTGCAGCCGGAAATCTTCAAGATCCTGGAGACGCAGGAGCGCGGCGCCGGCAACGAGATCCAGCTCACCGATGCGATGAAAACTCTCTCCAAGACGCAAAGCTTCTATGGCGTGGAGTTCGAGGGCGAGCGGCACGATTGCGGTTCGAAACCCGGCTTCCTGCGCGCCAACATCGCCTACGGCATGGCGCGCGCCGACCTGCGCGACGGCTTGCGCGCGGAGATGAAGAAGTATCTGGAGAAGTGAGGAGAGCAGCTCGACGCGCTGATCTCGTCATTCCGGGATGGTCCGAAGGACCAGACCTCAGGTGCGCAATTGCGCACCGGGAATCTCGAGATTCCGGGTTCGCTTCGCGCCCCGGAATGACAATTCCTAAGCCACCAGCGCAAGCCGCGGGATCGCTGCGAGCACCGACTGATTGCGGCCGTTGGCCTTGGCGGCGTAGAGCGCCTTGTCGGCGGCTGCGATGAGATAGGTCCAATCGATGGCTGCCGTCGGCGTTATGCTCGCCACGCCGATGCTGACGGTCGTGACGCCGGGGTCCCCCGCCCACTGTTCGACCTTGAGGCGAATGGTCTCGGCGACGGTGAACGCTTCCACCGCCGAGAGGCCCGGCAGCAGCACCGCGAACTCCTCGCCGCCGTAGCGCGCCGGACAATCGCCCGACCGCCGCACCGCGTCCGAAATACAGATCGCGATGCCGACCAGCACCTGGTCGCCGGCCTGGTGCCCGTAGGTGTCGTTGTAGGCCTTGAAGTGATCGGCATCGATCATCAGCACCGCGACCGGGGTTTCGTTGCGTGCCGCCCGCCGCCATTCCAGGTCGATTTCGGAATCGAATTTGCGCCGGTTCTTCAGGCCGGTGAGTGAATCGGTCGTTGCCATCTCTTCCAGTCTGTCCTCGGCCTCGGCGCGGCGACCGATCTCGCGCGCGAGGAATAGCGTGGTGCCGACCACGAACAGGATCAGCACCAGCATGATCGTTCCGATCCGCAGCACTTCGCGGTGCCAAAGGTTCAGGATGCTCGCCAGCGGCTTTCCGACGACGACAAAGAACAGGCCCGTGCTGCCGCTTCGAACGTAAAGCCGCGGCGTCGGATCGACCGGCCCGACGCCGGAATAGGCCGCGCCTTCCTTCAGGTTTTCCGCGCGCCAGCTTGGCCGGTCGGCCAGATTCTTCCCGATGACCTCGAGGTCGAACGGCGTCCGCATGATGATCGTCCGGTCGCGGCGCAGCACCGTGATCGTATCGCCGGGGTTGAGGGTGAGCCGGCCGAACAGGTCATGGAAATAAGTGAAACGGATCGAGCCCACCACGACACCAAGAAAGCCGCCATCGGCATCGGTGATGCGCCGGCTGAGCACGACCGAATAGGCGCCACGGCGCAACATCGGGCGGCTCATGTACAGGCCCAGATCGGGATTGGCGCGATGGACCTGGAAATACTCCTCGTCGCCGCGATTCTCCGGCGCCGGATCGAGACTTGCGGCATCGTGCGTCAGTCTGCCCTGCGCGTCGAACACCTGGATCACGCCGAAATGCTTGGCGGTGGCGGCATGATCGAACAGGATCAGGTGCTGGATCTCCTTGCTGACGCCCTTGATCTCCGGCATCACCAGGTTGCTGGCGACGGCGCGCAGCGACAGATCGTAAAGCTCGATATTGCGGCTGATGTCGGCATCGATGCCGGCTGCGAGATTTTCCAGGGTCTGGCGTGCGAGTTCTTCCTCGCCGCGGCGCATGTCGAGCATGACGCTGGTGCAAATCGCGGAGAAGCCGATCACGGTCGCGATCGACGACGCGATCAACAGCTTCGCGGACAAGCGCCAGGGCCGGCGGCCGGAGTCTTTCCTGAACCAGCCCTTTCCGGCCACGTCGCTTTGCCGTCCGAATAGCATAGACCGCTCCAAGCCTTACGGTATGCATCCGGATACGTTGTTGCGGCCTTAAACGGCGACAGCGATAAGATAATCAGTTAACGCTTGGTTGCCGGGAGCGACGGTTTTTTGCAAATCGCCATTGGAGACAAGGGTGAACGACTACGACCTGCTGCGGGACTATCTGAAGAAGCAGAAACTTCCCGAATTCGTGCTGAGCTTCGAACAGATCGAGGAGATCATCGACGCAGCGCTGCCGCGCGCCGCGCATCGGGCGTCGTGGTGGGAAACCGAGCGCAGCCCGCAGGAGAAGATGCCGCAGCGCGAGGCCTGTCTCGAAGCCGGCTATCATCGCGACGCGGCAGGCGGACGGGAAAAGCGTGAAGTTCAAGAAGATGCCGGTGAGGCGGTGAGGGCGGAGCGTAAAAATTGAGCTGTCGTCACCCGCGCAGGCGGGTGACCCAGTATTCCAGAGACAGCAGTGATTGAATCGATAAGCCGCGGCGTACTGGATACCCCGCATTCGCGGGGTATGACGAACGTGTGTGGGCGGCGCGTTACGCTTACAACGAGATCTAGCTCGCCGCTTCCAGCCGTTCTTCCGTCAACAGCCGCAGCGCGGCGTCGGCGTCCATCGGCTCGCCGAAGGCAAAGCCTTGCGCGTATTCGCAGCCCAATTGATAGAGCTCGACCGCATCCGAATCCGTCTCCGCGCCTTCCGCCACCACCTCCATGCCGAGGTCGTGGGCGAGCGCGATGATCGATTTCAGGATCACCGGGCGCGTGCCGCGGCTGGTGGTGCGCACGAAGGACTGGTCGATCTTGATGGTGTCGAACGGGAAACGCTGCAGATAGGCCAGCGAGGAATGCCCGGTGCCGAAATCGTCGAGCGACAGCCCGGTGCCGAGTTCGCGGATCCGGGCCAGCATCTGCGCCGCATGCTCCGGATTCTCCATCACCAGCGATTCCGTCAGTTCCAGCTTCAGCGTGCCGCGCGCCACCGAGGAGCGCGACAGCACGGTGCGGATATCGTGGATCAGGTCGTGGCGCAGCAACTGCCGCGAGGAGACGTTGACGGACGCGAAGATCGGCTCGCGCGAGCGCATCGCCCGCTGCCACACCGAGAGCTGCCGCGCGGTCTGGTCCATCACGAACATGCCGAGGTCGACGATCAGGCCGATTTCCTCGGCGATCGAGATGAATTCCGAGGGCGACATCCGGCCGAGCTTGGGATGATCCCAGCGCGCCAAGGCTTCAAAGCCGGCGATCGAGCGATCTTCCAGCCGCACGATCGGCTGGTACAGAATGGTGATTTCCTGCCGCTCGATGGCGCGGCGCAGTTCGCTCTCCAGCGTCAGGCGGTCGGTCTTGCGGGCGCGCATCGCGGGCTTGTAGACGTCGATGCGGTCGCCGCCGATGCGCTTGGAATGATACATCGCAAGCTCGGCGTCCTTGATGATCTCTTCGGTCAATTGCGTCTGCGGATCCGACAGCGCCAGCCCGATCGACGCGGTGAGGAAGATCTCGCGGTCGTTGAAGGCGATCGGCGCGCGGATGGTCTTGCGGATGGTTTCGGCGAACGCGGTGATACGTGCCGGATCCTGCTCCGACAACAGGATCAGGCCGAACTGGTCGCCGGCCAGCCGCGCCAGCGTGTCCTGCGGTTTCAGGATGCGCGTCAGGCGCCGTGCCAGCGTCAGCAGGATGGAGTCGCCGACCGCGATGCCGACGGAATCATTGACCTGCTTGAAGCGGTCGAGGTCGATCACCATCAGCGTCGGCCGCAGGGTCGGCATGCTCTTGGCGAAATTGGCCACCGCGCCGAGGCGGTCCATGAACAACCGGCGGTTCGGCAGGCCGGTGAGGTTGTCATGCACGCTGTCGTGCAGCATGCGCTCTTCGGCGTTCTTGATCTCGGTGACGTCGGTGAGCGTTCCGACCACGCGGGAGACTTCGCCGTCGGAGCCGACCACCGGGCGCGCCTTCAGCGCGAACCACATGAAATGGCCGTCCGGCGTGCGGAGGCGGAAATCCTGCACCAGCCGGCCACGGCGCTGGTCGAGCACGCTGTCGAGGGCGGCGCGGAAGCGATCCTGGTCGAGCGGATGCAGCACCTCCAGCCATTTTGCAGCCGGGCCCTCCAGCGTGCCGCGTTTCAGCCCGAGCAGGCTTTCGGTCTCCGGGCTGGTGAACACCTTGTCGGCGGAGACATCCCAGTCCCAGATCAGGTCGCCGGAGCCGGTCAGCGCCAGCGCGCGGCGCTCGATGTCGGAGACGATGCCGGTGGTGGCGCCGCCGCCGGCAAAGGCGTGCTGCATGACGGTAAACCCGATCAGCATCACGATCAGCACGAGGCCGCCGAGCAGCGCCGGGCCGACGATGTCGTTGGTCACCGAGCCCGCCACCGTCATGCCGGCCGCGATCACCCAGACCACCAGCAGGAACCAGGTCGGGATCAACAGCACCGCGCGGTCGAAACCATGCGTCGACAGATAGACGATCAGGGTGAAGCCGGCAAAGGCGATCAGCACCAGCGAGATGCGTGCAATGCCGGAGGCGACCGCGGGATCGAACAGCGCCAGCGCCACCAGCGAGCCGAGGAAGGCGAGCCAGCCGATGGTGATGTGGGAATAGCGCACATGCCAGCGGCTGAGATTGAGATAGGCAAACAAGAACACCAGCAGCGTCGCCGCCAGGATCGCTTCGCCCGCCGCGCGCCAGACCCGCTCGGCGTTGTTCGACATGTCGAGCACCTTGCCCCAGAAGCCGAAATCGACGCCGATATAGACCAGCACCGCCCAGGCAAGCGCTGCGGCGGCCGGGAACATGATGCTGCCCTTGACCACGAACAGGATCGTCAGCACCAGCGCCAGCAGTCCGGAAATGCCGATCACGATGCCCTGGTAGAGCGTGAACGAGTTGACCTTGTCCTTGTAGGCGTCGGGTTCCCACAGATAGAGCTGCGGCAGCTTGTCGGTGCGCAGTTCCGCCACGAAGGTGATGACGGCGCCGGGGTCGAGCGTGATGCGGAAGATGTCGGCGGTCGCGCTCTCTTGGCGCTCGGGGCGATCACCGGTCGACGGCGTGATGGTTGCGATGCGCGACAGGCCGAGGTCGGGCCACAGCAGGCCGGACGAGACGATGCGGTAATGCGGGGCGACGATCAGGCGGTCGAGCTGGTCGTCGGTGTTGTTGGCGAGCGCGAACACCACCCAGTTCTGCCCGCCCTCGCGGGCGCGGACCTCGATACGGCGCACGATGCCGTCGGTTCCCGGCGCGGTCGAAACCTGGATGCGGTCGGTTTCGCTGCGCTGGTGGTCGAGGACGGCGGTGAGATCGATGGCAGGCGCGTCACTGCGGACGCTGACTGCGTCAATGGCGTGCGCCGCTGGCGCGACCGCAACAATCATGAGGCCCAGCGCAACCAGCGCAAGGCACCTGATCAGACGCAATGTCAGTACTCCGCGACCAACGATTCTTCCGGCCCAGCGAACGGGTCGGGGTAGCCGCGATAAATGACATGAAAGCGAAGCGAATCAAAGGGTTTCCGCCTTTACTCCACTTGCGATTGGTTAAACCACCAACACAATTTTGCCAATATGTGCGCTGGTCTCCATCCGTCGGTGCGCGTCGGCGGCCTTTTCCAGCGGGAATGAGCTGTCCATCAGCGGTTTTACCTTTCCGTCGCGCAATAGTGGCATGACCTTGGCCTCGATCGCCGCGACCATCGCCGCCTTATCCGCATTCGTACGGGGGCGCAGCGTGGAGCCGGTGTGGGTCAGCCGCTTCACCATCACCTTGGCGATGTTGACGGTCACTTTCGGGCCGTTGAGGGTTGCGATCTGCACGATCCGGCCGTCGACCGCGGCGGCGTCATAATTGCGATCGACATAGTCGCCGGCAACCATGTCGAGGATCAGGTTGGCGCCCACATTGTCGGTCTCCGCCTTGACCACGGCGACGAAGTCCTCGGTCTTGTAGTTGATGGCGCGGTCGGCACCGAGTTTGAGGCAGGCGTCGATCTTGTCCTGCGAGCCGACGGTGACGATCACTTTCGAGCCGAACGCCTTCGCGAGCTGGATCGCCATGGTGCCGATGCCGGATGAGCCGCCGTGGATCAGCAAGGTCTCGCCCGGCTTCAGCGCGCCGCGCTCGAACACATTGTGCCAGACCGTCATCAGCGTTTCCGGGATCGCGCCGGCTTCCTGGATCGAGAGCGATGATGGCACCGCCATGGCCTGTGCGTCTTGCGCAATGCAATATTGAGCGTAGCCGCCGCCGGCCACCAGCGACATCACCTTGTCGCCGAGCTTGTGCTTGGTGGCGCCCGCGCCGAGCGCTACCACTTCGCCGGCGATTTCAAGGCCGGGCAGGTCGCTGGCGCCGGGCGGCGGCGGGTAGGCGCCGGAGCGCTGCGCGACGTCGGGACGGTTGACGCCGGCGGCCATCACCTTGACCAGGATTTCGCCCGGGCCGGGCACCGGAAGGCTGCGGGTTTCCGGCACCAATACCTCGGGGCCGCCGGGCTTGCTGATGCCGACGACGGTCATTTGCGCGGGCAGCTTTTCCATGATTTGTCCTTGCGAAACGCTGAAGAATTTGAGAGGCGACCCCTGATTAGCCAGCCCGGCTCCGGCTGGCAACCGCTTCGGGAACCGCCCAGAGCAAGGAGAAGCGCATGGCCATCGAGGATGACGACAAGCCGCGCAAGAAAATCACCCACGAGATCGGCCAGGACCTGTCGCTGCTGTCGGTCGAGGAATTGACCGAGCGCATCGCGCTGATGACTTCGGAAATCGAGCGCCTGCAGCAGGCCGTCACGAAAAAGCGCGCATCAAAGGATGCGGCGAACAGTTTTTTCAAGACATGATCTCGCCTGCCTCGCTGTACACGGACCCGTAGCCCGGATGGAGCGCAGCGCAATCCGGGAGTGCTCCATCCTGTTGCGGCCGGCCCCGGATTGCGCTGCGCTCCATCCGGGCTACGGACTCGTGCAAGGAACGAGTCAATCCAAAAACTCGGCCACTGGCCGACATGGCAAATAATCCCTGAAGAAAATCGCGAGTTTACGAAGGATTAAGCTTTCTCCTTTATGACTGGGTTCGTCCTTGTTTGGACACCGAGTGGCTCCTGTCCACTCTGTTTGACGCCTCCCTGTTATCAACTTCAAAAGCCGCCGGAAACGGCGGCTCTTTTTTGTGCGCAGCGCGGCTATTTAGTGCCCCCACACGCTGGAAACCATAAATCCGGTTGCCGCTGGACTCTCGTCCAGACAAGCGCAATGATTTGTTCATCATAAGCCGGTGAGTACACAGCCGGCGGGGCAAATAGTGGCGTGAGGGCGTTAACCATGGCGGACCGTTCGCAAAGCGAATCCGCGCTCGTTCAGTTCAGCGAGCGTCTCACCAATTCCGCGGCATTCGGAACCCTGTTCCGCGAAGGCATGGACCTGGTCGAGGAGACCGCCGCCTATCTCGACGGCGACGGCCGCACCGAGGCCAAGGCGCTCGAACGTTCCGTCAGCCTGACTTACGCGACCGAAAGCATGCGCCTGACCACCCGCCTGATGCAGCTCGCGTCCTGGCTGCTGCTGCATCGCGCGGTCAAGGAAGGCGAGATGACGCTGACCCAGGCCAATCGGGAAAAGACCAAGGTCAAGCTCACGGCCGCCGAGCCCGGCGCCGAGGACATGATCGAAAAGCTGCCGCAGCAATTGCAGGATCTGATTGCGCGCTCGATGAGCCTGCAGGCCAAGGTGCGCCGGCTCGACAGCTCGATCCACACGCCGGCCGCCGAGCGGGCCCCGATCGGCAACCCGCTGGTGCCGCAGCTCAACCGCCTGAAGGCGGCCTTCGAGCAGTAAAGCGTTCGTCATTCCGGGGCGATGCGAAGCATCGAACTATGGGGCGCCCCGCGCCCCCGAGAATCTCGAGATTCCCCGGTGTGCAATTGCGCATCTGAGGTCTGGTCCTGCGGACCATCCCGGAATGACTGCAGCAAACAGCCAAACAAAAACGCCCCGGTCTGACCGGGGCGTTTTGTATTTCTGAGCAGTGGGAGGGGGTCCGAAACCCCCTCAGTCCTTCTTGAGGAAGCCCGAAAACTTCTTCTGGAAGCGCGACACGCGGCCGCCGCGGTCGAGCAGCTGCTGCGAACCGCCGGTCCAGGCCGGGTGCGACTTGGGGTCGATATCGAGGTTCAGCTTGTCGCCTTCCTTGCCCCAGGTGGAGCGGGTCTGGTACTCGGTCCCGTCGGTCATCACGACCGTAATCGTATGATAATTCGGGTGAATTTCGGCTTTCATGGCATATCCTTCGGCGCGCCGGCGCCCGTCGCAAAAGTCAGGGGATACGGGATTTCGCGGCTCTATAACGTAACCCGCCCGCCAAAACAAGCTACGTATAAGCCCCGATTGGGAATCTCCCGGATTTGCCAGAGGGGGCCGCGGGGCCTATCTGGGGGCGGCAAACCGGTCGGATTTCATGAGCGCAGCGGAACAGCTTGAAGACGTCAAAACCGCGCCCCCACGGCGCGACGCCCTGCTCGAGGAAGAGGCCTTCATCGAGACCCAGTTGACGCAGTCGCCGGCGAAGACGGGCGCAAAGCTCCGCCCGCTGCTGGCGCTGGCGCCCTACGTCGCGCGCTATCGCGGCCGCGCGGCGCTCGCCTTCATCTCGCTGACGATCGCCGCGATCACCACGCTGGTGGTGCCGATCGCGGTCAGGCGCATGATCGATTTCGGCTTCAGCCCCGAAGGCATCGCGCTGATCAACAGCTATTTCAGCGTCATGATCGCCATTGTCGCGGTGCTCGCCGCGGCCAGCGCGTCGCGCTTCTACCTCGTCATGACGATCGGCGAGCGTATCGTCGCCGATCTCAGGCGCGACGTGTTCGCGCATCTGGTCTCGCTGTCGCCGGCGTTCTTCGATTCCGCGCGCTCGGGCGAACTGGTGTCGCGGCTGACCGCCGATACCACCCAGATCAAATCCGCGGTCGGCGCCTCGGTGTCGATCGCGCTGCGCAACATCATGCTGTTCATCGGCGCCACCGCCATGATGGTGATCACCAGCCCGAAACTGTCGGGCTTTGTGCTGCTGGCGATCCCGCTGATCGTGATTCCGCTTGTCGCGTTCGGGCGCTGGGTGCGGCGGCTGTCGCGCAACGCGCAGGATACGCTGGCGGACGCCAGCGCCTACGCCTCCGAACTGATCGGCGCGATCAGGACCGTGCAGGCCTATACCAGCGAGCGGATGGCGACCGGCCGCTTCAGCGGCGAGGTCGAGCAGGCCTATGAGGCGGCGCGCAGTTCGACGCGGGCGCGCGCGGTGCTGACGCTGATCATCATCTTCATCGTGTTCTCCAGCGTCGTGGCGATCCTCTGGGTCGGCTCGCATGATGTGCTGACCGGACAGATCACGCCGGGCCGGCTCGGCCAGTTCGTGCTGTATGCGGCGTTCGCCGCCACCGGTCTCGGCCAGCTCAGCGAGGTCTGGGGCGAAGTCTCGTCTGCGTCCGGCGCCGCCGAGCGCCTGTTCGAGATCCTGCGGGTCAAATCGCAGATCACGGCGCCGCCGCAGCCGGCAGCCCTGCCGCAGCCTGCGCGCGGCGATGTCGGATTCGAAAATGTCAGCTTCGCCTATCCGACGCGGCCGGACGTGCTCGCGATCGACAATGTCTCGCTCGCGGTCAAGGCCGGTGAAAAAGTCGCGATCGTCGGACCGTCGGGGGCGGGCAAGAGCACGCTGTTTCATCTCCTGCTGCGCTTCTACGATCCCGCACGCGGCACGATTTCGCTCGACGGCGTGCCGGTCAGATCGGCCGATCCGGTCGACATTCGTTCGCGCATCGCGCTGGTGCCGCAGGACTCGGTGGTGTTCGCGGCCTCCGCCCGCGAAAACATTCGCTTCGGCCGGCCTGACGCCAGCGACGCCGAGGTCGAGCGCGCCGCCGATCTCGCCCATGCCACCGAATTCCTGCGCCGCCTGCCCGGCGGCTTCGAGGCGCAGCTCGGCGAGCGCGGCGTGACGCTGTCCGGCGGCCAGCGCCAGCGCATCGCGATCGCGCGCGCGATCCTGCGCGACGCGCCGCTGCTGCTGCTCGACGAAGCCACCTCTGCGCTCGATGCCGAAAGCGAGACGCTGGTGCAGACCGCGCTGGAGGAATTGATGCGCCACCGCACCACGCTCGTGATCGCGCATCGTCTCGCCACCGTGCTGTCCTGCGACCGCATCATGGTGATGGATCAGGGCAGGATCGTCGAACAGGGCACGCATGCGGAGCTGGTTGCAGCCAATGGGTTGTACGCGCGGCTGGCGCGGTTGCAATTCGAGACGGGTTAGAAACGTCGGGAACCAGAACGTCGCGCGCCTGTTGTAGCCCCGTCAACAATCTGGTTCTGATCGAATAGGAGAGGGGCATGCCTTACCGTCGCGGAGGTTTCGCGCTTACGCCGCCATCGCTCGTGATATTTATGATTTCGGTGGTGCTGGCGCTTATCGCGCTCCTCATCCGGTATGCCCACCTTTCCGTCCCGATCATCAGCTCGGCGCGGGTGTTCGACGTTTTGGCGATTGCCTATGTCGTGCTGGTGATCGGCGTGCTGTTTCGGCGCATATGACGTCGCGGGAGTTGAACGGCCTAGCGATCCTCGCGGCATTTCGGCGACAATATCGGCACGTTCGACCACGGCCAGTTTTTCCAGGATCCGTCTTTCCCGACGCATGCCGCCGACGGCGTGGATGGCGCCGATGCTTCGATGTCACCGCTCGACGTCGCTTTTTTGTCTGTCTCGGTGGCTGCGAGATGGCGATCCAGATAGCTCTCCGAAAGCAACCCGGCGACGATCACCACCAAAAACGTCGCCGAGCCCTTGGCAAATTCGGCCCGCGTCATCGTTTCGTCTCCGCTGTTGAGCTGTGCCGTCGGCTTACCGCACCTTACCCTTCAGACCTGTGACGACAATCACGGTTTCCAGCTCATTCGCAAGACCGGACGCCCGGAGGTCGGATTGACGTCCTCGCCGGCATGTACAAAACCGTTGCGCTCATAGAAGCGAATGGCGCGGGCGTTGTCCTTGTTGACCTTGAGCGTGACGCCATCGGGCGACAGGCGTTTCGCTTCATCGACCAGTGTGCCGGCGAGTTTCGAGCCCCAGCGGTCCGGGCTGACCACGAGTTGGTCGAGATAGCCCGATCCGTCGATGGTCACGAACCCGACCAGCGCGTCCGCCTGTTCGGCGACGATGATCGAAGCATTCGGCACCAGTTCGTTGCGCCAGCGTTCCCGCCACCACGCCACACGCGCCGTGAAATCGATCGAAGGGTAGGCCTGCTGCCAGGTCAGCCGCCACAATTCGATCGCGGCGTCTTCGTCCTCGGCGCGATAGGGGCGGAGCGTGAAGGAGGTGCTCATACTTGCACATTCGTCATGCCCGGGCTTGTCCCGGGCATCCACGTCTGTCTTTTCAGCGGCGCCAAAAGACGTGGATGGCCGGGACATCTGCGCGAAGACGCGCTTCGCGCTTTTGCCCGGCCATGACGACAATGCGAGCCACGTAGCAAACTCACCGTTCCGTCAGCTTCAGTTCGATGCGGCGGTTGCGCTTGTAGGCTTCCTCAGTGGGTGCGGTGTCGAGCGGCTGGAATTCGGCAAAACCGGCGGCGACCAGCCGCTGTGCGGGGACGCCGAGGAAAACCAGATACTGCACCACGGAGATGGCGCGGGCCGACGACAATTCCCAGTTCGACTTGAACAGCGGCGAGTTGATCGGCCGCATGTCGGTGTGGCCGTCGACCCGCAGCACCCAGCCGATCTCGCTCGGAATCTGCTTGTCCAGGTCGATCAGCGCGGTGGCGAGTTTATCGAGCTCGGCGCGACCCTCGGGCAGCAGCAAGGCCTGGCCGGTGTCGAAAAAGACTTCCGACTGAAACACAAAGCGGTCGCCGACGATGCGAATATCGGGGCGATTGCCCAGAATGGCGCGCAGGCGGCCGAAGAATTCCGAGCGGTAGCGCGACAATTCCTGCACGCGCTGCGCCAGCGCGACATTCAGGCGCGAGCCGAGATCGGCAATCCGCCCCTGCGATTCCTTGTCGCGTTTTTCGGAGGCCTCCAGCGCTTCCTCGAGCGCCGCAAGCTGGCGGCGCAGCGCGCTGATCTGCTGGTTCAATACCTCGATCTGGGCCAGCGCGCGCGAGCTCACCGTCCTTTCGGATTCGAGCGCCTTGTTGAGCTCATTGGCGCGGCCCTGGGCGTCGCCGCCGGCGCCCGCCAGCCCCTCGTAAAGCCCCTTGATGCGGTCGCGCTCGCTTTCCGCGGCGGACAGGCCGGCGCGCAATTGCCCGACCTGGTCGTCGAGCGCCATCTTGCCGAGCTTTTCCAGCGAAAGCAGGTCGTTGAGCTGCGCGATCTTGGCGTTGAGCTGCTCCAGCGCCTTGTCCTTGCCGGTGACTTCCTGCGACAGGAAGAACTGCACCACCAAAAACACCGACAGCAGGAACACGATCGACAGCACAAGCGTCGACAGCGCGTCGACGAACCCCGGCCAGTAGTTGAAACCGGATTCGCTGCGGCGTGCACGGGCGAGGGCCATCGGTTACTCTCTTGGTAATTAATGTTGATCAGCTCTTCTCGGGCTGTCTGGCGATCCGCTCCAGGAGCTTCTTGATCTCGCGATTCTGCTCGCCCTGGCCGTCGGCCCATTCGCGGATCATCTGCTGCTCGGTGCGCATATGTGCGACGAGACCCTGGATGGCCTCGGCGAGGTTGGCCATCGCCGCCGTGGTGCTTCGGCCGCCGCCGCTTTCTTCAAGCACCGTGCGTATCCGCTCCATCGCATGTTGCAGTTCGCCGCCGAGGCCGGATCCGCCATCGCCATATTCGCGCACGGTGGAGGCGAGCCAGTCCTCGAGGTCGGTGTAGAAGCGGTTCTGCGCCTGGCTCGACTGCAGGTCGAGAAAGCCCAGGATCAGCGAGCCGGCGAGGCCGAACAGCGAGGACGAGAACGAAATGCCCATGCCGCCGAGCGGCGCGGCCAGCCCGTCTTTCAGGGTGTCGAACAGCGAGCCGGCATCGCCGCCGACCTTCAAGCCTTCGATCACCTTGCCGACGGAGCCGACGGTTTCGATCAGGCCCCAGAAGGTGCCGAGCAGGCCGAGAAAGACCAGCAAGCCGGTCATGTAGCGGGAAATATCGCGGGCTTCGTCCAGCCGCGTCGCGATCGAATCCAGCAAATGCCGCATGGTCTGCTGCGAGATTGTCATCCGCCCGGAGCGCTCGCCGCCGAGGATCGCCGCCATCGGCGCCAGCAAAGTCGGCCGCCGCTCGAGCGCCAGCCCGGGATCGGCGATACGGAAATTGTTGACCCAGGCCACTTCCGGGTAGAGCCGGATCACCTGGCGGAACGACAGGATGATGCCGATCAGAAGCACCGCGCCGATCAGGGCGTTGAGGCCGGGATTGGCAAAGAACGCCGCGATGATCTGCTTGTAGAGCACGACCGTGATCAGCGTGCACAGCACCAGGAACACCAGCATTCGCACCAGGAAAATCCGGGGCGAGGACAGTTTGCTCAGTTCGATCTCCATGTCGGAGCGGGAGGAGGGGCCTGAGGGCATTTGCGGGTGTCATCCGTTACGAAAAGCCGGCTGGGGAACCAATATGGCACAGCGGGCTGGAGAAAAAAGCTGGGAAGCTGCGATTTCAGGTGGACGATGGTGGAACCCCTGCCTGAAACCCGTCTTTGACATCAACGTATTTTGCAACGGTTCAATGTCCAACCGGGATTTTTCATGACGGCCTTATATCTCGTGGCGCTTGTGGCCATTGCCGCGTCGCTTTCGGTGCTGATGGCAGGCGCCTGGGTGGTGCAGCAGCGGACCGGCAATTCCGGCTGGGTCGACACCATCTGGACCTTTTCGCTCGGTCTGGTCGGCGTCGGAAGCGCCTTGTGGCCAATCGACGGGGCCCCGCACAATGCCCGACAGTGGCTGGTGGCGGCGCTGGTCGCGATCTGGTCGCTGCGGCTCGGGATTCACATTGCGATCCGCAGCGCAGGGATATCGGACGATCCCCGTTATGCGGATTTCGCCAGGGAATGGGGAGCCGATTCGCCGCGCAGGATGTTCATCTTTCTCCAGAACCAGGGGCTCGGATCGATCCCGCTGGCATTCGCGATTTTTGTCGCCGCCCACATGCCCGGCGACGGGCTGCGGGCGGCGGATTATGTGGGCGCGCTGATCCTGCTGGCCGGCATTGCCGGCGAGGCGCTGGCGGATGCGCAACTCAAGGCGTTCCGCACCGATCCCGCCAACAAGGGCAGGGTTTGCGATGTCGGAGTGTGGCGCTGGTCGCGCCATCCCAATTATTTCTTCGAATGGTTCGGGTGGCTGGCCTATCCCGTCATCGGCATTTCGTTCAGCGACCCGCTGTTCCTATCCGTGGGGTTTCGCGGCGCTGCTGGGCCCGGTCTTCATGTACTGGATCCTGGTCCACGTCACCGGCATCCCGCCGCTGGAAGCGCAGATGCTGCGCTCGCGCGGCGATCGCTATCGCGACTACCAGTCGCGCACCAGCCCGTTCTTTCCGCTGGCCGCCGCAGAGCTGAAGGGCCGACGTCTGAGCTGCACCGCTCGCGCATGCACGGCACGCGCGCCAGACGGAGCATTTCAGCCATCATCGTGGGCCGGCTGTCACAAAATGGCTGTGCTGTGCCGGCTTCCGCATGCAGCAAGACGGAATACATTCTTAACCATTAGTCTTAATCCCTTTGTCCGAAGCTCAGCGATGGAACCGGCTCACAATCGAGTGACTCCGGAAAAAGTCGGCATTAATTCAGCGCGATAGCGTTGTGTGACATTGGGCCGCCGCGAGATCGTATTGCATCGCAGCAGGCTCTCTCTATCCTGTCTTCATCAACCGTGAGTTCCAGGATTTTTCAGGCGCTTTTGACGTCTTCCTGCGACAACGTCGCGAATACTCAATTCGCGCTTCAAACTTGAACTGGGGCAATGCTTTCAATGTCCGGACTTCGAACGCGATCGGCATGCATCGTTTTGATGTTGGCTGCGATGGCGCCGCTTTTGGCTGGCTGCAATGAACCGATCGCCGCGACCGCGTGCGGCAAAACCGGCCGAGCCTGAAGTCGGCACCTTCACCGTACGGCCTCAGTCCCGCGCCCTCGTTCGCGAACTGCCCGGCCGGATCGCGCCCACCCGGGTTTCGGAAGTTCGCGCACGCGTCTCCGGCATCGTCGTCGAGCGCCTGTTCCAGCAGGGCACCGAGGTGAAGGCCGGCGATCCGCTGTACCGGATCGACCCCAAGCCGTTCGAGGTGGAACTGCAGGCGAGCGAGGCCGCGCTGGACAAGGCGGTGGCGGCGTTCGATCTCGCCGCACAGCATGCGCGGCGCATCGCGACGCTGACCAGCCAGCGCGCGGCGCCCGAGGCCGAGAACGAAAAGGCCATCGGCGCCCAGCGCCAGGCCGAGGCCGAGGTCGGCAGCCGCAAGGCCGACGTCGCGCGCGCCAGGCTCAATCTCGATTACGCGACGATCCGTGCGCCGATCAGCGGCGTCGTCGGCGCCGCGCTGGTGAGCGAAGGCGCGCTGGTGGTCCAGAACGAGACCACCAGCCTCGCCACGATCCAGCAGCTCGACCCGATCTACGCCGACTTCACCCAATCGGTCTCGGAGATGCACAAGCTGCGCCGTGCGTTCGACAGTGGCGATCTCGACCGGATTGCGCCCGACGCGGCCAAGGTCCGCCTCGTGCTCGACGACGGCACGGTCTATCCGATTCCGGGCAAGCTGCTGTTTTCCGAAGCCAAGGTGGATGCCTATACCGGACAGGTCACGTTGCGCGGACAGTTTCCGAATCCGCATCGCGAGTTGCTGCCCGGCATGTATGTCCGCGTCCTGATCGAACAGGGCATCGATTCCGACGCCATCGCCGTGCCGCAGCAGGCGATCCAGCGCGATGCCGGCGGCGGCAGTGAAGTGTTCGTGGTCAAGCCGGATGGCCGCGTGGCGACGCAGCCGGTCCGCACCGGCGCGGTGCAGGACGGCGTGTGGCTGGTCAGCGAGGGCCTCAAGGACGGCGACCGCGTCGTCGTCGACGGGTTCCAGAAATTCGTGCCCGGCGACAAGGTCAAGCCGAAGGCGTGGATCGATGCGGATGCCTCGGTCGGTACAATCCCGGGCGCACCCGCGACACAAGCCGCGCGCTGAGATCGGGATATGCCCAGCTTCTTCATCGACAGGCCGATCTTCGCCTGGGTCGTCGCGCTTTTCATCTGCCTGATCGGCGCGATCTCGATTCCGCTGCTGGCGGTCGCGCAATATCCGATCATCGCGCCGCCCTCGATCTCGATCTCGACCAGCTATCCCGGCGCGTCGCCGGAAAACCTCTACAACAGCGTCACGCGGCTGATCGAGGAGGAGCTCAACGGCGCCTCCGGCATCCTCAATTTCGAATCCACCTCGGACTCGCTGGGGCAGGTCGAAATCATCGCCAACTTCGTGCCCGGCACCGAAACCGGCGCGGCCTCGGTCGAAGTGCAGAACCGCCTCAAGCGCGTCGAGGCGCGGCTGCCGCGCGCGGTGATCCAGCAGGGCATCCTGGTCGAGGAAGCCTCCAGCGCCGTGCTGCAGATCATCACGCTGAACTCGACCGACGGCTCGCTCGACGAAATCGGCCTCGGCGATTTCATGATCCGCAACGTGCTCGGCGAGATCAGGCGCATTCCCGGCGTCGGCCGCGCCACGCTCTATTCGACCGAACGTTCGTTGCGGATCTGGATCGATCCGGCCAAAGCTCGTCGGCTACGGCCTCACCGCCGACGACGTCAACAAGGCGATCACGGCGCAGAACGCGCAGGTCGCCTCGGGCAGCATCGGCGCCGAGCCGAGCACGCCGGAGCAGAAGATTTCCGCGCTGGTGCTGGTCAAGGGCCAGCTTGCCTCGCCCGAAGAATTCGGCGCGATCACGCTGCGCGCCAATGCGGACGGATCGACCGTGCGGCTGCGCGACGTCGCGCGCATCGAGATCGGCGGCCTGAGCTACCAGTTCAACACGCGGCTCAACGGCAAGCCGACCGCGGGCCTTTCGGTGCTGCTGTCGCCGACCGGCAACGCGCTGGCGACCGCCAGCGCGGTCGAAGCCAAGATGAAGGAACTGTCGAAGTTCTTCCCGACCAATATCGGCTACGAAATCCCCTACAACATCACGCCCGTCGTCAAGGCCTCGATCAACAAGGTGCTGATGACGCTGGTCGAGGCGGTGGTGCTGGTCTTCATCGTGATGTTCCTGTTCCTGCAGAACATCCGCTACACCATCATCCCGACCATCGTGGTGCCGGTGGCGCTGCTCGGCACCTGCGCGATGCTGATGGCGGTCGGCTATTCCATCAACATGCTGACCATGTTCGGCATGGTGCTGGCGGTCGGCATCCTCGTCGACGACGCCATCGTCGTGGTCGAGAACGTCGAGCGCATCATGGCGGAGGAGGGCCTGCCGCCGAAGGAAGCGACCCGCAAGGCGATGTCGCAGATCACCAGCGCCATCATCGGCATCACGCTGGTGCTGATGGCGGTGTTCGTGCCGATGGCGTTCTTCCCGGGATCGGTCGGCATCATCTACCGCCAGTTCTCGGTCACCATGGTCTCCGCGATCGCCTTCTCCGCGCTGCTGGCGCTGTCGCTGACGCCGGCGCTGTGCGCGACGCTGTTGAAGCCGGTCGAGGCCGGCCATGGCCATGCGCGCAAGGGCGTGTTCGGCTGGTTCAACCGCGTGCTGGAGTCCAGCCGCGGCGGCTATACGCGCACCGTGAAGGGTTCGCTGAAGCGCACCGGGCGGTTGATGCTGATCTACGCCGCGCTGCTGATCGGCCTCGGCTGGGCGTTCGTCCGGCTGCCCGGCGGCTTCCTGCCGGTCGACGACCAGGGCTTTATCACGACCGACGTGCAGACGCCGTCCGACTCCTCCTATGCCCGCACCGAGGCCGCGGTCGAGCAGGTCGAAAAATATCTGCGCGAGCGCGCCGGCGTCGAGGACGTGACGTTCCTGACCGGCTTCAGCTTCCTCGGCCAGGGCGTGAACACCGCGCAGGCCTTCATCACGCTGAAGGACTGGTCGGAGCGCGGCACGAAGGATTCCGCCGCCGCGATCGTCGCCGACATCAACCGCGACCTGTCTCGTCGATCCGCGACGCCAAGATTTCGGCGCTGCAGCCGCCGCCGATCGACAATCTCGGCAATTCCTCGGGCTTCTCGTTCCGCCTGCAGGACCGCGGCCAGAAGGGCTATCCGGCGCTGGTCGCCGCCGCCGATCAGCTGATCGCGGAAGCCAATGCCAGCCGCGTGCTGCAGAAGGTCTATGTCGAGGGCCTGCCGCCGGCGCCGCAGGTCAATCTGATGATCGACCGCGAAAAGGCCGGCGCGTTCGGCGTCACCTTCGAGGACATCAACCAGACCATTTCGACCAATCTCGGCTCGAACTACATCAACGACTTCCCGAATCGCGGGCGGATGCAGCGCGTGATCGTGCAGGCCGACCGCGCCAGCCGCATGAACGCCGACGACATCCTCAACTACAACGTCAAGAACAGCCGCGGGCAATTGGTGCCGTTCTCCGCGTTCGCCACCGTGCAGTGGTCGAAGGGCCCGACCCAGATCGCCGGCTTCAACTACTATCCCGCCGTGCGCATCTCCGGCGAAGCCAAACCCGGCTTCACCTCGGGCGACGCCATCGCCGAGATGGAGCGGCTCGCGGGCAAGCTGCCGCGCGGCTTCGGCTTCGAATGGACCGGGCAGTCGCTGCAGGAAAAGCTGTCGGGCTCGCAGGCGCCGTTCCTGCTCGGCCTCTCGGTGCTGGTGGTGTTCCTCTTGCTCGCCGCGCTCTACGAGAGCTGGACCATTCCGCTCGCGGTGCTGCTGACGGTGCCGCTCGGCATCTGCGGCGCGGTGATCGCCGCCACCATGCGCGGCCTGCCGAACGACGTCTATTTCACCGTCGGCCTGATCACCATCATCGGGCTGGCGGCAAAAGACGCCATCCTCATCATCGAATTCGCCAAGGATCTGCGCGCGCAGGGCAAGCCGCTGGTCGAGGCGACGATCGAAGCGTGCAGCTTGCGCTTCCGCCCGATCCTGATGACGGGCCTCGCCTTCGTCTGCGGCGTGCTGCCGATGGCGATCGCCACCGGCGCCGGCGGCGCCAGCCAGCAGGCGCTCGGCACCAGCGTCATGGGCGGCATGATCGCGGTGGTGATCCTGGCGCTGCTGATGGTGCCGGTGTTCTTCGTCAGCGTGCAGCGCGTGCTGGCGGGGGACCGGGAGGAAGGTGGAGGAGGCGAAAGAGCCGCGTGCGTCGCCTGAACCGGCCAAGCCTTGATTCTGATCCCCGAGACTGCTGCGGCGCTTCAACGACCGGCTCAGCGAATATTAGGCATTATTTACCGTAAAATTTGCGGTGATTGTCTTGTTGGTGCGGAGAATAATGCCTACATTCACCGCAAGGAGTGCGGCGAATGCCTCGATATATCTATCAGCGGCCCGACTGGCCCAGGTTTCATTGGGATCAAGCGGCGCTCGCCAACCAACTCGGCTCCGTACGGCACAGGCAAGGCCGGTTGATCGGTCGCATGCAGGCGCTTGGTTTCCCCTTGCGGGAACAGGCTGTCCTCAAAACCCTGACCGAGGACGTTCTCAAGTCCAGCGAGATCGAAGGCGAATTTCTCGACAGAGATCAGGTGCGCTCTTCCATCGCCCGGCGCCTTGGCATTGACGCGGGGGCATTGCTTCCAGCCGATCGCAATGTCGACGGCATCGTGGAGATGATGCTGGATGCGACCCAAAGGTTCGACCAGCCTCTCAGCGCTGCAAGACTATTTGGCTGGCATGGAGCGCTGTTTCCGACCGGCCGCAGCGGTCTGGACAAAATCAAGGTCGCCCAGTGGCGCGACGAAGAATCCGGACCCATGCGCGTCGTTTCCGGCACGTATGGTCGTGAGAAGGTCCACTACGAAGCGCCGGCTGCCGATCGGCTCGACAATGAAATGCAGGACTTTCTGACCTGGTTCAATCTTGAAGACAAGCTTGACCCCGTCGTCAAAGCCGCGCTCGCGCATCTGTGGTTCGTTACCATCCATCCATTTGACGACGGCAACGGCCGCATCGCGCGCGCCATCGCCGACATGTCGCTTGCACGGTCGGAAGCCAGCCCGCAGCGCTTCTACAGCATGTCGGCACAGATCCAGCTGGAGCGGCAGGTCTATTACGACGATGCTCGAAGCGACGCAGAAGGGGAATCTCGACATCACCCGCTGGCTCGAATGGTTCCTGGCGTGCCTGGATCGCGCATTCGATGGCGCCGAAGCGATCTTGTCGAGCGTCTTCCGCAAAGCAGAATTCTGGAGGGTGAATGCCGCGACGTCGCTCAATGACCGTCAGCGCGATATCCTCAATCGCCTGCTCGATGGATTCGAAGGGAAGTTGACGTCGTCGAAATGGGCAAAGATCGAGAAGTGTTCGGCAGACACTGCGCTGCGCGACATCAACGAACTCGTCGCGCATGGCATTCTTGCAAGGGATGAAGGGGGCGGCCGAAGCACCAGCTACTCGCTTGCGGAGATCAAGGCCGATCGCTGACCGGTGGTCCGTCTGATGATGGACTTATCTCGCTGATTTGCCCGACGTGTCAAATGTCTACTTCGGCACTCGACGAGTGCCGGCTACTGTGCATGGGGTTGTTTTCAACATTTTGGCTGGGAGCGCCGAGGCTCCTCCGTGTCCTCGCCGCCTCCGGAAGGCTGCATCACCCGATCACGGATGAAGCGACGGCGCGTGGCTTGGAACCGTCGCTCTACTTGTCCGAGCGGCTTCAGTATCTTCACCAATTCCCCGTGCACGTACTCATTCCCGCACACCACATGCCCGGTCTTCAGCGGATCGTCGCTGCCCTCGATGCCTGAGATCGTCCCGCCGGCCTCGCGCACCATGATCTGCCCGGCGGCGATGTCCCAGGGCTGCAGATTGCGTTCCCAGTAGCCGTCGAGGCGGCCGGCGGCGACGAAGGCGAGGTCGAGGGAGGCGGCGCCGAAGCGGCGGAAGCCGGCGACCTTGTTCTGCAGCGCGGCCATTTCCTTCAGCGCCAGTTCATGGTCGCCGCGGCCGATATGCGGCAGGCCGCAGGCGATCACGCATTCGTCGAGCCTGCGGCGGCCGGCGACGCGCAGCCGCTGGTCGTTGAGGAACGCGCCCTTGCCGCGTTCGGCGATGTACAGCTCGTCATTGGCGGGGTTGTAGATCACGCCCGCAATGATCGTGCCCTCGCGCTGCAGGCCGATCGAGATCGCAAATTGCGGGATGCCGTGCAGGAAGTTGGTGGTGCCGTCGAGCGGATCGACGATCCAGGTGTGGCTCTTGTCGGCGCCTTCGCGGCTGCCGCCTTCCTCGCCGATGAAGCCGTAGCCCGGCCGCGCCTTGGCGAGGTCCTCGTACAGCATTTCCTCGGCGCGCTTGTCGGCCTTGGTGACGAAGTTCGCCGGCCCCTTCAGCGACACCTGCAGATGCTCGATCTCGCCGAGGTCGCGCTTGAGGCTGCGGCCGGCGCGGCGCGCGGCTTTCACCATGACGTTGATAAGGGCTGAATACAGCATGATGCGCGCTTACGGTATGAGGGAACGGCCCAATGCCGTCAGGGGTTTAGGGACTGGGTTGCCCTGCAGACGTGCCGTCGTCAAGGCGTCATTTGCTGGCCGTGGGACCGGCGGTGCCGGTCCATTTTTTCGCGGCCGCCTCGACCTTGGCACGGTCCTCGGGGCTGAGCTCCGACAGCCGCTCATCGAGTTCGGGGTCGCCCTTGCCGGCGGTCTTGGCGACAAGGTGCCACTTCAGGCCTTCGATCTTGTCCACCGGCACCCCCAGTCCGCTCACCAGCACGCGGGCGAGGCGGTTCTGCGCGATCGGCGAGTTCTGCCGCGAGGCCTTGCGCAGCAGCGCGACCGCCGCGGCCTGGTTCTTCGGCGTGCCGGTGCCGTTGAACAGCGCGATGGCATATTCGACCTCGGCGTCGACATTGTCGGCCAGTGACGCCGCCTGCAGCAGCCGCACCGCCCGCTCGAGGTCCTTCGGCACGCCGTTGCCTTCCTTGTAGAAGGTCGCCAGCGCGTATTGCGCTTCCGGGTTGCCGGCGTCGGCCGCGGCGCGCAGCAGTTCGGCGGCGCGCTTGACGTCCTGCGGCAGCGTGTTGCCGTCGAGATAGAGCAGCGCCAGATTGTAGGCCGCCTTGGCGTTGCCGAGCTTGGCCGAGGAGGCCAGCAGCTTGACCGCCTGGTCGCGGTTGGTGGCGCCGCCGCGGCCGGACAGCCGCATCATGGCGAGCGCGAACATGCCCTCGCGGTCGCCGGCGTCCGCCGCGCGCTGATACCAGTCGGCGGCCTTCGCATAGTCGCGCTTGATGCCGAGTCCGTTGGCATAGAGCTCGCCCAGCATCGTCATCGCCTTCGGGTCGCGGTTATATTGCGCGCGCGTGATCGCCAGATCGAAGGCTGTCTTGTAGAGGCCGCGCTGATAGGCGCCGTAGACGTTGTCGACGTTCGGATCGTCGAAGGTGGGCGTCGGCGAGGAGGGGAAGGGGGGCGGCGTTGGCGCGGGCCTGGTTGTGACCGTGGGCTTGAGCGGCGCCGCAGGCGCAGGTGTCGGCGTCGCCGCGGGCTTTTTCGCAGCCGTCGGCGCCTTTGGCTTGGGCGCCTCCTTTTTCGCCGCCGGCGGGCTCGCGGGCGGCTGCGCGGCAGGCGGCGTCAGCGAGGTCTGCGCGGTGGCGCCGGCCATCGTCATCAGCAAGCCCGCAAGCAGCGATATGGGACGCAGGAGTTTCATGGTCCGGCGTTATCCGTGCCCGGCCTTGTCAGGGCTAGGTCTTGGTTTTTCCGAACGCGGCTTCATACGCTTCTGCGATCGCCTGTCCCGGCATCGGTCAGCGCCGCCTTGGCGCCGCGCGGATCGGCCCAGATGAAATCGCCGACCAGCACAAAATCCGCGCCGGCGCGTTGCGAATTCGGCGGCCTCCTCGCGCGAGACGGCAAAGCCGACGCAAGGCGGCTCGAACAGTTCGTCCCACCATTGCAGGCGCTCGGCAATCGCTTCAGCCGAGGGCCGCTGGCCGTTGGCGTCGGGCTCGCCGAACAGCACGTAGTCGGCGCCCCGTTCGCCCGCGGCCATCGAATCGTGCCGCGTGGCAAGGCCGCCGACGCCGGCAATGCGGTCCGGCTTCAGCGACGGCAAGGCATCCTCCAGCGCGGCGAGGCCGTTCAGATGCGCGCCGTCGGCGCCCGCGCGCGCCACCAGTTCGACATGGCCGTCGAGCAGCAGCGCCGCGCCGGCGTTCTGGATCACGGGCGCCAGTGTCTTCACCCGCGAGATCATGGTGCGCTGGTCGGTCGGCTTCAGCCGCAGCAGCACCGCCGCGACGTCGGCCGCCGCCAGTAGCTCCGGAAGCTGGCTTGCGAGCTGCGACGGATCGTCCACCTCTGGTGTCGCGAGATAGAGGCGCGGCGCCGGGCGCGACGGAACAGGTTTATTAGCCAAGTCTAGGCGACCTTCTTTTCAAGGCCGGTTTCCCACTCGCCCTTGCTCGCCAGCGCATTCATCCGCGCCCGGTGCGTGAAGGCGCGCTGGCCCGCGGCGACGTTCTCGGCCTTGCCCGACCATGCCTTTTGCGGCGCCGCCTGCAGCGCCCGGCCATAGGAGAAGGTCAGCCGCCAGGGAAGCCCGCCGATCTTGTTCATCGCGTCCAGATGCGCGGTCGCTTGCTCGTCGGATTGTCCGCCGGAGAGGAAGGCGATGCCCGGCACGGCGGCGGGCACGCACGCCTTCAACAGCCGCACGGTCTTCTCGGCGACTTCCTCGACGGAGGCCTGCTTTGCGCACTTCTTGCCTGAAATGGCCATGTTGGGCTTCAGCACCATGCCTTCGAGTTCGACGCGCTGGATGCGCAATTCCTGGAACGTCTTGTTCAGCACGCGCTGGGTCACGTCGTAGCAGCGGTCGATGTCGTGATCGCCATCCATCAGCACTTCCGGCTCCACGATCGGCACGATCTGCGCCGCCTGGCACAGCGCCGCATAGCGCGCCAGCGCGTGAGCATTGACGCTGATTGCGGTCATCGTAGGAATGCCCCGGCCGCCAGTGCCGCCACCAATGTCGATCACCGCGCGCCACTTCGCAAAGCGCGCGCCGCGCTCGTAATATTTCTTCAGTCGCTCGGCGAGC
This sequence comes from uncultured Alphaproteobacteria bacterium, assembly GCA_963840465.1. Taxonomy (GTDB): domain Bacteria; phylum Pseudomonadota; class Alphaproteobacteria; order Rhizobiales; family Xanthobacteraceae; genus Bradyrhizobium. Next base: position 191,588 of record CAWIZF010000058.1, read on the forward strand.
TTGTCGAGACCGACCGTCACCAGTTCGCCCGGACATTGCGGCAAGCGCTTGCGTCCCCTCATCGACCTTGATGCCGGGGATCGCTGCCTGCCTGCTCGATCAGCTTGACCAGCGGCGTGCCGTCCTTCGCGTTCTGCCAGATCGTCTCGTCGTACAGGATCACGCCCGAGACGTATTTGCTCATCGCCTCGGAGGAGCGGAACAGCATCTCGCGATAGTCGCGGCGGCTCTCCTCGGTCGAATTCGACCTTGATGGCGTCAAAACGCTTCTTGATCGTGCCGGAGGATTCGTCGGCGGCGAGAATGCCCTTGCCCGGGGTGACCATGGCGAGGGCAACCTTGTTGAGGTCGGCGAGATTCATCGAAGTTCTCCAGAAACATCATGCCCTTGCGCACCAAAATAGGCGGTTCTCGGGCAATTGCCTAGAAAACGTTCGTCGCACCGGGGGTGTTTGCGAGGCGCGGGGGACCCGTTAGGCCACCTCGTCAGGCGATCTTGGGGTCGAGTTCACCCTTGGTGTAACGCTTGGCCATTTCGGCCGTGGTCAGCACCTTCTTGATCTTGCTGGCCTGGCCTGCGGTATTGAATTCCTGCAGCCGCTGCTTGCACAGCTTGGCCATCGCTTCCATCGCCGGCTTGAGATATTTGCGCGGATCGAACTCTTCCGGATTGTCCTTGAGGACCTTGCGGATCTGTCCGGTCATCGCCATGCGGTTGTCGGTGTCGATGTTGATCTTGCGCACGCCGTTCTTGATGCCGCGCTGGATTTCGGAAACCGGCACGCCCCAGGTCGGCTTCATCTTGCCGCCATTGGCGTTGATGATGTCCTGCAGGTCCTGCGGCACCGAGGACGAACCGTGCATCACCAGATGCGTGTTCGGCAGCTTGCGATGGATTTCCTCGATCACGTTCATGGCGAGGATGTCGCCGTCCGGCTTGCGGGTGAACTTGTAGGCGCCGTGCGAGGTGCCCATCGCGATCGCCAGCGCGTCGACCTTGGTCTCCTTGACGAACTTCACGGCTTCGTCGGGATTGGTCAGCAGCTGGTCGTGCGACAGCTTGCCTTCCGCGCCGTGGCCGTCTTCCTTGTCGCCCATGCCGGTCTCGAGCGAACCGAGCACGCCGAGTTCGCCTTCCACCGAGATGCCGCCGAGATGGGCCATGTCGGTGACCGTCTTGGTGACGCCGACATTGTAGTCCCAATCGGCGGCCGTTTTGCCGTCGGCCTTCAGCGAGCCGTCCATCATGACCGAGGTGAAGCCGGCCTGGATCGCGGTCATGCAGGTGTCGGGTCCGTTGCCGTGGTCGAGATGCACGCAGACCGGAATCTGCGGATAGATTTCGGTGACGGCGTCCATCATGTGCTTGAGCATCACGTCGTTGGCGTAGGAGCGCGCGCCGCGCGAGGCCTGGATGATGACGGGCGCATCGAGCGAGGAGGCGGCCTCCATGATGGCCAGCGCCTGCTCCATGTTGTTGATGTTGAACGCCGGCACCCCGTAATCGTGCTCTGCCGCGTGATCGAGCAGTTGACGCAAGGTAATGCGAGCCATTCAAATTCTCCTGTCTTTGCCGCGCCTTTGGCGCTCCATTAAATCGGTTCTAACGCAGCTTCAGAACTTCCACGCCGGGCAACGGTTTGCCTTCCATCCATTCAAGAAACGCGCCGCCGGCGGTCGAAACATAGGAAAAATCGCCGGCCACGCCGGCCTGGTTCAGCGCCGCGACGGTGTCGCCGCCGCCGGCGACCGAGACCAGTTTCTTCGCCTTGGTGCGCTCGGCGGCATGCTTGGCCGCGACCATGGTGCCGCGGTCGAACGGCGTCATCTCGAATGCGCCGAGCGGGCCGTTCCAGACCAGTGTCTTGGCGTCGTCGATCGCGGCGTGAATCCGCGCGATCGATTGCGGGCCGACGTCGAGGATCATGCCGTCGGCCGGAATGGCGTCGAGGCCATAGGCGTGCGAGGGCGAGTTGGCCGCGAAGTGATAGGCGACCACGGCATCGACGGGCAGGATGATGGCGCAGTTCGCAGCCTCGGCCTTTTCCATGATGCGCAGCGCGGTGGCCGCGAGGTCCTTCTCCGCCAGCGACTTGCCGACGCCGACGCCTTGCGCGTGCAGGAAGGTGTTGGCCATGCCGCCGCCGATCACCAGCGCGTCGACTTTTGTCACGAGGTTTTCCGAGCAGATCGATCTTGGTCGACACCTTGGCGCCACCGATGATCGCGATGACCGGCTTGGTCGGCGCTTCCAGCGCCTTGCCAAGTGCAGTCGAGTTCGGCCTGCATGGTGCGGCCGGCATAGGCGGGCAGCTTGTGGCCGAGGCCTTCGGTCGTAGCATGCGCGCGGTGCGCGGCCGAGAACGCGTCGTTGACCCAGATGTCGCCGAGCTTCGCCAGCTCGGCGACGAACGCCGGATCGTTCTTCTCTTCCTCCTTGTGGAAGCGGGTGTTCTCCAGGCAGAGGATGTCGCCGTCCTTCATCGCAGCCACAGCCTTGCCGCGGCCTCGCGATGCATTGGGAAGCGCGACTTCCTTGTGGAAGCGGGTGTTCTCCAGCAGAGCACGTCGCCGTCCTTCATCGCAGCCACGGCCTTGGCCGCGGCTTCGCCGATGCAGTCGTCGGCGAAGGCGACCGGCTTCTTGATGACCTTCGACAACGCTTCGGCGACGGGCTTGAGCGAATCCTTGGCGTCGCGTCCCTTCGGCCGGCCGAAATGGGCGAGCAGGATGACCTTGCCGCCCTTGTCCGAAATTTCGGTGATGGTCGGTGCGACGCGCTCGAGCCGTGTCGCGTCGGTGACGCGGCCGTTTTCCATCGGCACGTTGAGGTCGACGCGTAGCAGCACGCGCTTGGCCTTTACGTCGACGTCATCGAGGGTGCGGAATGTTGTGTCATGAGATCTCCGGCATGTCCCGCCACGTCGTCGTCATGGCCGGGCTCGTCCCGGCCATCCACGTCTTGCTCGCTGGGCGAAGGAAGACGTGGATGCCCGGCACAAGGCCGGGCATGACGAAAAATGACTTACAGCAGCTTCCCCATCGCCACGGCGGTGTCGGCCATGCGGTTGGAGAAACCCCATTCATTGTCGTACCAGGACATCACGCGCACCAGCGTGCCGTTCTGCACCTTGGTCTGGTCCTCGTGGAACGTCGACGAGTGCGGATCGTGGTTGAAGTCGATCGAGACGTTCGGCGCTGAGGTGTAGCCGAGGATGCCCTTGAGCTGCTGCTCGGAGGCGCGCTTCATCGCCGCGTTGATTTCCTTGACGTCGGTGGCGCGCTTGGCGACGATCTTGAGATCGACCACCGAGACGTTCGGGGTCGGCACGCGGATCGCGACGCCGTCGAGCTTGCCCTTCAGCTCCGGCAGCACGAGGCCGATCGCCTTTGCAGCACCGGTGGAAGTCGGGATCATCGACATCGCCGCCGCGCGGCCGCGATAGAGATCCTTGTGCATGGTGTCGAGGGTGGGCTGGTCGCCGGTATAGGCGTGGATCGTGGTCATGAAGCCGGTCTCGATGCCCACCGTGTCGTTCAGCACCTTGGCGACCGGCGCGAGGCAGTTGGTGGTGCAGGAGCCGTTGGAGACGACCAGATGATCCTTGGTCAGCGTGTCGTGGTTGACGCCGTAGACGATGGTGGCGTCGGCATTGTCGGCGGGCGCGGAGACCAGAACGCGCTTGGCGCCGGCGGTCAGATGCGCTGAGGCCTTGTCCTTGGCGGTGAAGATGCCGGTGCATTCCAGCGCGATGTCGACGCCCAGCGCCTGCCACGGCAGCTTGGAGGGATCGCGTTCGGCGGAAACCTTGATCTTGCCGTTGCCGATATTGATCGAGTCGCCGTCGACGGTCACGGTGCCGGGGAAGCGGCCATGCACGGAGTCGAAGCGCAGCAAATGAGCGTTGGTCTCGACCGGGCCGAGATCGTTGATGCCGACCACCTCGATATCGTTGCGGCCGGATTCCGCGATGGCTCGCAAGATATTGCGGCCGATGCGGCCAAATCCGTTGATCCCGACGCGGATTGCCATGCTCGTTTCTCCTTCAATAGCTGGTGCCGGCCCCGCGGAGACGTTCCACGAGGGGCTTACGGCGGAACGCCCGGTTCGGCCGGGCGGGAACGGTCAAGATGGGAGTTTAGGTAGACCCTTTTTCCGGCAATCTCAACCGTCAGCCCAAGCGCTTCAGAGCAGCGTTAACGGCGGCCTCGGCGGTAATTCCGAAATGCTTGAAAAGGTCCTTGGCGGGGGCGCTGGCACCAAAACCGTGCATGCCCACAAATTCACCATCCTGGCCGATCACGGCATCCCAGCCCCAGCGCACCGCGGCCTCGATCGCGATCTTGACCGGGGCGTTGCCGATGATGGCCTTCCGCCGCTCCGGCGGCTGCGCCAGCAGCAGTTCGAGCGAGGGCACCGAGACCACCCGCGAGGCGATGCCGCGATCAGCGAGCTGCTTCTGGGCCGCCACTGCGATCTCGACCTCGGAGCCCGAGGCGAACAGCGACACCTTGGCGTCGCCCTGTGCCGCGACCAGCTCATAGGCGCCATGCGCGCAAGGATTGTCGTTCGGCGCACTGGTGCGAAGCTGCGGCAGGTTCTGGCGGGTCAGCGCCAGCACCGTCGGGCCGTCGATCCGGTTGAGCGCCAGTTCCCAGCATTCGGTGACCTCGACGGCGTCGCAGGGCCGGAACACGCGCATGTTGGGAATGGCGCGGAGCGCCGCGAGATGTTCGACCGGCTGATGCGTCGGGCCGTCCTCGCCGAGCCCGATCGAATCATGGGTCATCACGTAGACGACGCCAGCGCCCATCAGCGCGGCCAGCCGCATCGCCGGGCGCGCGTAGTCCGTGAACACCAGGAAGGTCGCGCCGTTCGGCGCAAAACCGCCATGCAGGAAGATGCCGTTCATGGCCGCCGCCATGCCGTGTTCGCGGATGCCGTAATGGATGAAGCGGCCCTTCGGCGTCTTGGCCGAGAACGCCACGGCCGACTTCGCCTTGTTGTTGTTGGAGCCGGTGAGGTCGGCGGAGCCGGCGAGGAATTCCATCGGCATCGCTGACGCAATCGCCTCGATCGCGGATTCGGAGGATTTCCGGGTGGCGATATTCTGCGGCGTTTCCAGCAGCGCCTTCTTGTGCGCACGCAGCGCCTTCGCCAGCGAAGCCGGCCGCTCGTGCCGCATCCGCCGCTCGAACTCGGCGCGCTTGCGGGTGCCGAGTTCGTCGAAGCGGGCCTGCCATTCCTCGCGCGCGGCAGCGCCGCGGCTGCCGGCGGCACGCCAGGCTTTCAGCACATCGTCAGGCACTGAGAAGGCTTCGAGCGAGATGCCGAGCTTTTCCTTGGCGCCCTTGAGCTCGTCGGCGCCGAGCGCCTCGCCATGGGCCTTGGCGGTGCCGGCCCGCGTCGGCGCGCCGTAGCCGATGGTGGTCTTGCAGGCGATCAGCGACGGCTTGCTGGATTTCTGCGCGCGGGTGATCGCGGCCGCAATCGCCTTCGGATCATGGCCGTCGATCAGCTCGGCCGCCCAGCCGGCGGACTTGAAGCGCTTCACCTGGTCGACCGAATCGGCGATCGAGGTCGGGCCGTCGATCGAGATGCCGTTGTCGTCATACAGCACGATCATCTTGTTCAGCTTCCAGTGACCGGCCATCGCGATCGCTTCCTGCGACACGCCTTCCATCAGGTCGCCGTCGGAGGCGAGCACGTAAGTGTGATGGCCGACCACCTTCTTGCCGAATTCCGCGGCCAGCATCTTCTCCGCCAGCGCCATGCCGACCGCGGTGGCGATGCCCTGGCCGAGCGGGCCGGTGGTGGTCTCGATACCCTTGGTGTGGAAGTTCTCGGGGTGCCCCGGCGTCAGCGATCCGAGCTGGCGGAAATTCTTGATCTGGTCGAGCGTCATGTCCTTGTTGCCGGTGAGGTACAGCAAGGCATAGAGCAGCATCGAGCCGTGTCCGGCCGAGAGCACGAAGCGGTCGCGGTCCGGCCAGGCCGGAGCAGCGGCGTCGAATTTGAGGAACTGCGTGAACAGCACGGTCGCGACGTCGGCGGCGCCCATCGGCAGGCCGGGATGGCCGGATTTCGCCTTTTCGACGGCATCCATGGCAAGCCCGCGAATTGCATTGGCCATACGGGTATGATCGACCTGCGTCATGATGAAAATCCGCCTGAAATGAGGTGCTTGGTTGTGGGTACGTACCGGGCGAAAGGCCGCAATACGGGCGTGGATTAAGGGGAAGTCGGGGCTGGATAGCACCACAATCCCCGTGAGTCCAAGGCGGGGAAACGCGCTTGCCATGCGAAAAGTTGCTTAGCAGTGCATAGCTTCGCGCGGGCGTTGCGCTTCCCTCGCTTGCCACGTAAATTTCGTGCTCTAACCGCTTGCCGAACCGCGGATTTTGCTGCCGTGTCGGCGGGCCTACGCGAAGGTGCGCGCTGCCTCCCATGAGCGATCGTCACACCAACGGGGCCGGCAATGCCGAGCCGGTCTATGCCGACATCGACGCCGCCACGCGGCGCCTGATGATGGCGCTCGATGCGCTCGAGGCTGCGGCCGAGCGGCGGCGCGACGCCGACCGCGACGAGAACGAACTGGCGAGCCGGATCCAGGCGCTCGGCGCCGATCGCTCGCGGCTCGCCGACGAACTCGACGGCTCGCTGGTGAAGACGCGGCGGCTGGAGCGCACCAACCGCGAGGTATCAGAAAAGCTCGAAATCGCGATCGGCACCATCCGCGCGGTGCTCGATTCCGGAGAGGATGAATGAGCCACATCAACGTCACCATCAACGGCCGGCAGTACCGCATGGCCTGCGAGGAAGGGCAGGAGGTGCGGCTCTTGAAGCTCGCCGAGAACCTGGAAACGCGGGTCGGCGAGTTGCGCGGCAAGTTCGGCGAGATCGGCGATGCGCGCCTCACCGTGATGGCCGCGCTCACGGTGTGCGACGAACTGCTGGATGCCAACGCCCGCATCCGCGCGCTGGAGGGCGAACTCGAAACCCTGCGCAACGTTCGCGTCGCCGCCTCCGACCGCGCCAAGGCCACCCAGGCAGCCGTCGCCAACGCGCTCAACGCCGCCGCCGACCGCATCGAAAAGACCACGCAGATCCTCAACCGCACCATCGGCAGCGGCGTCGCGATCGGGTAGGGATGCGGGCTCTTACTTCACCCGCCCCTTGAGGGGGCGGGTCGCCGCGCAGCGGCGGGGCGGGGTGACAGACTATCGTCGTCGGTGGTGTTTCAGCGGAAGGGCTTCTGCTTCACGCGCGCCGTACACTTCGACATAAATCTGCTCCATCACCGCGTTCAGATTTCCAACCACATCCGAATTCCAGAAGCGGATGACCCGATAGCCTTCCCGCTCCAACCAGGCCTGCCGTTTCGCTATCGCGCGCGGCTGTCGCATCATCGTTATGGTGCCCGCCATCGAGTTCGACGATCAGTCGCTTTGCCGGACAGAAGAAGTCGACGACATAGGGACCGATTGGCGCCTGCCGCCGGAAGTGAGTGCCTTCGATTGGCAGCTCTTTCAGAGCTCGCCAGAGGATGCGCTCATGCGGCGTCGTGTTAGCGCGCAGTTTCTTTGCCGCCCCGCGGCGGATCGCCGGTGAAACCATAGAAATCTCGCTTGTTGAGAGATCACCCCACCCCGCATGAAGTCGGCGCTGCCGACTTCATGCGACCCTCCCCCTCCAGGGGAGGGTGAAGTCAATCGCAATCTAAGGATGTATGCAAGTAGTCTCGGCTGGCGGTTTCGGTCCGTAACGCTTACATTGGGCTGGCGAAGCTGCGTCGTGCGTCAGGAGCCATATATCCCCGGGGCCTTATCGATCCTTTAGGGAACTGTCCCTGGCCGGGTCCGTGGACCCGGACATATGGTGCCCACCTACTTTCGTAGGGAACTCCGGGATCGAGTGCTTCAACGGCGTTCGCGGCTTCGCACTCTTGTTTTGTCTGGTTGCGACTGTTTCCTACCGCTCGTTCGTCATACCCTGCGAAGGCGGGTATCCAGTACGCCGCGGCGTGCTCGGTTGAATCGCGAACGTCTCTGGAATACTGGATCACCCGGCTCGATTCGCATGGCGCAATGGCGGCTGATGACAGCAGAAAGATCCCGCATGACGGCAACCCTGTCGAAAGCCGACCTCCGCACCGCAGCGCTGGCCAAGCGCGATGCGTTGAGCGACGAGCAGCGTGCGGCCGCGGCGCAGGCGATGGCCAAGCGCGGCGTGCCGTTTGCGATTCAGCCCGGCATGGTCGTCTCGGGATACTCGCCGATCCGCAGCGAGATCGATCCCGCGCCCTTGATGCGCAAGCTCGCCGAGCAGGGCGCGAAGCTGGCGCTGCCGGCCGTGCTGTCGCGCGGAAAATCGCTGGCGTTTCGCGCCTGGTCGCCCGACGACCGGCTGATGATGGGGCCGCTCGGCATCCTCGAGCCGTCGCCGGCCGCGCAAGAGCTCATTCCCGATATCATGCTGGTGCCGCTGGCGGCGTTCGACCGCGAGGGCCACCGCATCGGCTATGGCGCGGGCCATTACGACTTCACGCTCGCCCATTTGCGCAAAGTGAAGGCCATCACGGCCGTCGGCACCGCCTTTTCGTTGCAGGAAATAAAAGCCGTTCCCGCGCTGCCGCACGACGTGGCGCTGGATTATGTGCTAACGGAAAAGAAAGTGTTCGATTTCCGGAGCTGAACTTTGCGTATTCTCTTCGTTGGCGACGTGGTCGGCCGGGCAGGCCGCACCGCGATCGCGGAATATCTGCCCGGTATGGTCAGGGACTGGGCGCTCGATCTCGTCGTCGTCAATGGCGAGAATTCCGCCGGCGGTTTCGGCATCACCGAGGCGATCTATCAGGAATTCCTCGACGCCGGCGCCGATGCCATAACGCTCGGCAATCACGCCTGGGATCAGCGCGAGGCGCTGGTGTTCATCGAGCGCGCGCCGAAGCTGGTCCGTCCCGCCAATTTCCCAAAGGGCACGCCGGGCCGCGGCGCCGCGCTGGTCGATACCAAGAACGGCAAGCGCGCGCTCGTCGTCAACGCCATCGGCCGCGTCTTCATGACGGCGTTCGACGATCCCTTCGCGGTGCTCAACCGCGAACTCGATGCCTGCCCGCTGCGCGAGGCGGCGGATGCGATCGTGGTCGATTTCCACGGCGAGGCGTCGAGCGAGAAGCAGGGCATCGGTTACTTCTGCGATGGCCGCGCCAGTCTCGTCGTCGGCACCCACACCCATGTGCCGACCGCCGATCACCAGATCCTGGCCGGCGGCACCGCCTATATGACCGACGCCGGCATGACCGGCGACTATGATTCCATCATCGGCATGCAGAAGGAAGAGCCGCTGCGGCGCTTCACGACCGGCATTCCCTCAGGCCGTTTCGAACCGGCGGCCGGCGTTGCGACCCTCTCAGGCGTTGCGGTCGAGACCGATGATTCCACCGGCCTCGCGCTACGCGTCGCGCCGGTGCGGGCCGGCGGCAGGCTCGAGCCGGCGGTGCCGGGATTCTGGGTTTGAAAAATACCAATGTGGAGCGAAGGTCGGTGCGCAGGCTGCTGATTGTTGCGTTGGCTGTTTTCGTTTCTACCACGGCCAATGCGCAGACGCTGACCCAGCGGCCGGTTTCCCAAGGCGCGGTGACGCCTGCCGACATGACGGAGCGGCTCGAGAAGGCCGCGATGCGCACAAAAGAGCAGGCGCCGAAAGGCGCGGCGCGCGGATCGTCGATCGATTTCTGCTGGCCGTCGAGCGCCGAGGAATATCAGGCGATCGGCAAGTATGTGCTGGTGCTGGTCAGCGTCGTCACCCAGGACGCGGCCGAACTGCCGTTGCGGCGGGTCTACGTGACCGTCAACGGCGAACAGACCGAACTGGTCAGGCTCTCAAGCCAGCGCCGCGACGTCAAAAAAGGATCGACGACGTTCTCGATTCTCGGTCCGTTTCGCGAGGATGGATTCTATGTCGCGCCCGCCGGCCTGATGATGCGCGACGGCTATCTGCAGGCCGACTTTGCAATCCGTCGCAACAATTTCAATCTCTACAAACTGCCGGGCACGCCGCCCGACTTCGTCAAGGCGGACAATGACCCGATGCCGGCAAAGGATGCGACGCCGAACATGCCGGCGCTGAAGGCGTTGCTGACGCGCGAGTATCAGGGGTTTGAACTGCCGGCGAGCCTGCGATAGCGCGCTCGGGATGGCGCCAGTGCGGGCCGGACCGCAGGCGGAGCGCGCGATCGCCGATCACCGTCTAGTTATGCCGAAAACCCATCCGGAATGCGCCCCAATGGCGGTCGCGGATGAAGATCGGCGACGACAGGTCCTTCATCAGAACGAAATTGCCGCCGCCCATATCACGCCGGTAGGTCTGCAGCAGGAACGGTTTTGTATTCGCCGCCACTTTCTTCACCGCGCGGTCGTTGAACAGGCGGCGGTTGCGGCAATTGGCGTTGTTCCAGACCGGGTCGGGCCCCTGCGGCAGGCGGTAGTTCGGATTGTGGGTCGGCAGGTAGCCGCCTTTGGCCCAGGCGACGCAGAACGCGATGCGCGGATCGCTCTTCTGGATCGGGTCCTGGATGGAAGGTAGGACGCGGTCGGTGAAGGCGACATAGTCGGTCAGATATTGCTTTGGATCAGTGCCGGTGATTTCGCGGTACTTCTCGTCCATCAATTGGTCGACCGTGATCTCACCGCGCGCGACGGCGGCCTCAAACGCTTCGGAAATCTGTTTTGCGGTATCGATCACCACGCGGATCAGCGGTGCATCCGAGGTCTCGACGCCGCTGTCGGCGATCAGCGCGATCAGGCCTTCGGAGGTCTCGAGCAGTTTTGTCACCCGGTCGTCCGCGCGCTTGAGATCGCGCGAGGAGAGGTCGACGCCCTTGGCGAGCTCGCTGAGCTCGGTGATAACAGTGTCGCAATGGCCGAGATTGGACGTCGCGGCCCTGGCGACGCCGTCGATCTCCTGGCCTACGGAGGCTATGCCCTGGTGCACGCGCGCGATGATGCCGCTGATCTGCTGTGCGCCTTCACCGGCGCTCTTCGCGCGGAGAGAGGCGTCGCTGCTCTCGCCGATCAGGCTGCCGATCTGGCCGTCGAGATCGCGCATGGTATCGGAAATCTGCTGCGTGGCCTGGCGAGTCCCCTCCGCCAGGCTCTTCACCTCGCTCGCGACCACGGCAAAGCCGCGGCCGGCGGTTCCGGCGCGCGCCGCCTCGATCGTGGCATTGAGCGCCAGCAGGTTAGTCTGCTTCGCAATCGCCTCGATGGAGCCGGAAACTTTTGCAACCTGCGACAGGGCCGAGCCGACGGCGCTGAGCCGGGCCTCCATGCGGCCGACCGCTTCGACGAGTTCGGCGATGTGCTTGACCGCCGTATCCACCGCGCTGCGCGACTGAACGATCTCTACGACGGCTGCGGACGTGGTCGATTGCACCGCCTGCGATGCAGTAGCGATGTCGCGGTTGGCCGAGACCATCGTCTGGGCCGTCTTCTGTAAGTGGTGGAACCGCTCCGACTGGTTCGCGACGCGGCTTGCGACCTCCTGGACATTGCCGGCGATATCGGCAAGCTCCACGCCGAGCCCGCCGATGCGATTGGCAAGCTGGTCAATGAGTCGTTCGGCCAGTGTCTGGTTGGATTGAGTGTCCAGGACTGCAAGCTGCACAAAGGACATGTTCGAGCTTTCTCCAGTCAGAGCCGATGATCGGCCCACCGCGGCGATCGCATTCCAATTCCAAGTTTAGAACGCAATTCGCGCCTTGGAGGCTTGCCTGAGAGCGCACTAGAGCCGGTACGCGCGGTGCGGAAGCCGCCCCAATGGCGGCCCTTGACGCGGATCGGCACGTCGATCTCGCGCATCATCACGGTGTTGCCGTTGCCCATGTCGCGGGCGTAGCTCTGGACCAGATAGGCGCGCTGGTTGCGCCCGGCGGCGAGACCGGCCGGATCGTTGAAGATGCGGCGGTTGCGGCTGTTGGCGGTGTTCCAGGTGACGTCGCCCGGCCGCTGCGGGTGCGAATAGATCTTGTTATGCACCGGCAGATAGCCGTTGGTGTCGATCATGGCGCAGAACGCCATCCGCTTGTCCCTGGCCAGGAAGGCTTCCTGGAACGGCGGCAGTACGCGGTCGGCCCAGTCCAGAATTTTGGTGCGATATTGCATCGGGTTGGTGCCTGCGATCTCGACATAGTTGGTGTCGAACATGTCCTCGATCGAGATGGCGCCGCTGTCGATGCCGTCCTCAAAAATCTTCTTCAGCGCCGCGCCGGCTTCCATCGCGCGGGTGACGGCCTCGGTGTTGTCGTCCTGGATCGACCATATTTTGTCTTCGATCTTCTCGATCAGCGCCGTATCCGGCCTTTCGAACTGCGCGTGCGCACCGGCCTTCGACCGCTGGACAATGCGAATCCGGCAGGCGCCGACATCCTGCAGCGTCGCGTTGAAGCTCTGACCCTGCGCCAGAGCTTCCGCGTCTGCCCCGCTGACCAGAATGCCGCCCATGGAAATTTCGTAGACCGGTGCCGATATCATCCCGCGCGGGGCGGCAATTTCGATCTTGAGGCTGCAAGGCAGCCTTTCGTCCTTGCGGCGCTCCTGGCGGTTGCCTTCTTTCTCTCCCTGCCGCAGCAGCACCGCGCAACGCGCCTTGAGCTTCTGTGCGAACGTCGTGACGGCCCGTCCGGCCTTGGCGACGCTTTCGCCGTGCGCTTCGGCTTCCTTGGTCGCGTGATCGATCTCGGTGGCGCTGTCGCCGACCGAGCCGATGAAGCTGGAGGCGGAAGCCGCGTTGTCGGCCATTTCGCCGGTCGTCGCGTTCTGCTCGGCAACCGCGCCGTTGACGTTCTCGAACACCGGGCGGATCGCTTCGATCGCCTGCGAGATGCGATGCACGGCGTCGACCGAGCCCGCGGCGTCGCGCTGCAGCGCCTCGATCTTCTTGGTGATCTCTTCCGTCGCGTTCTGGGTCTGCACCGCGAGCGCCTTCACCTCGGTGGCGACCACCGCGAAGCCGCGCCCGGCCTCGCCGGCGCGCGCGGCCTCGATGGTGGAATTGAGCGCCAGCAGCGTGGTCTGCCGTGCGATCTGCGCGATCAGGTTGACGACATTGCCGATTGCCGCCGAGGATTCCCGCAAGCGGTCGACATTGGCGCTGGCTTCGCGGGCGGCGTCGCTGGCCTGGTCGGCGAGCTTGCTGGCGTCACGCACCTGGGAGCCGATCCCCTGCGCCGACTGGGTGAACTTGTCGGCGGCGTGCGAAAAGGTCGTTGCGGTGCCCTGGGCGGCGCTGGTGCGGTTCGTCAGGGCGTCGGTGCGCTGGCGGATGGTAGAAAGCGTCGCAGCCGTCGCCTCGGCGCCGCCGGCGACCGAATTGGCCGCGCGCTCGAGCTGGCGGATCATCGCGCCGAGTTCGAGGTCCAGCAGTTCAAGGATTGCCTTGGCCGAATCGCCCTCGGCACTGCCGGCCTCAGCCGCGGCCGGGGCCTGCGGGGCTTTGGCTTCAGCGGCAGGCGCAGCCGGTTCCGGCACCTGCTTTTTGAACAAACCGAATGCCATTGGGGCTCTTAAAAGTTGAGGACTGGTATGGAATCCTCTCATCCGAGCATGAAGTCATGGTTAACAACTGCCTGATATCCCGGCATGCGGCAGTACTCACGTACCCGAATCGCTCGCAAATCTTTGATTTTGCCCGATTGCCGGCCTATAAGGCCGCGCTTTCACCCCGCATCCTCCCGGACGAATCCAAGAGACCCTGCATGGCCGGCCATTCCCAGTTCAAGAACATCATGCACCGCAAGGGCAAGCAGGATGCCCAGAAGTCGAAACTGTTCGGCAAGCTGGCCCGGGAAATCACGGTGGCGGCCAAACTGGGGACCCCGGACCCGGCCATGAATCCGCGGTTGCGCGCGGCCGTGATCGCGGCGCGCCAGGAGAACATGCCGAAGGACAATATCGAGCGCGCCATCAAGAAGGCGACCGGCGGCGACAGCGAGAGCTACGACGAAATCCGCTACGAGGGCTACGGCCCCGGCGGCGTCGCCGTGATCGTCGAGGCGCTGACCGACAACCGCAACCGCGCCGCCTCCGACATCCGCTCCTTCTTCACCAAGTCCGGCGGCAATCTCGGCGAAACCGGCTCGGTCGCCTTCATGTTCGACCGCACCGGCATCATCGAATATGACGCCAGCAAAGCCTCCGACGACGCGATGCTCGATGCCGCGATCGAGGCCGGCGCCGACGACGTGATATCAAGCGAAAGCGGCCACGAGATCTACGCCTCGCAGGAAACCTTTCGCGAGGTTGCCAAGGCGCTGGAAGCGAAATTCGGCGAAGCCCGCAAGGCGGCGCTGACCTGGAAGCCGCAGAACACGATCGCCGTCGACGACGAGACCGGCGAGAAGCTGTTGAAGCTGATGGACCTCTTGAACGAGCACGACGACGTCCAGAACGTCTACGCCAATTTCGAGATTTCCGACGCGCTGGTTGCGAAGATGGGCGGGTAGGGCGAACGCGTCGCCTTCGGCTCAGCAGTACGTCCGACTGTCGATCGAACCCGGCTTGAAATGCCTCGGCTATCCAGGCGCCAGATCCAGGCGCTTGAGCCGCAAGGCCTCGGCGTACTGGATCCCCACCTTCGCGGGGATGACGTGCGGAATGTGATAAGACGACGGGGCAGGGGATGACGCTCCGTTTATGTTTCGTTCACCCGGCTCTGGCGCTATCACTACGCCATGACATCCCCACCAATTCGCCAACCCGTCCGGATCATCGGCATCGACCCTGGCCTGCGCCGCACCGGCTGGGGCGTGATCGAGACCGAGGGTAACCGGCTCGTCTTTATCGGCTGCGGTTCGGTCGAGCCGCCGGACGATCTGCCGCTGGCCAGCCGCCTGCTGGCGATCCATGAGGGGCTTGCCGCCGTGCTCGGCGATTTCAGGCCGGCGGAAGCCGCGGTCGAGCAGACCTTTGTCAACAAGGACGGCGTCGCCACGCTGAAACTCGGCCAGGCCCGCGGCGTGGCCATGCTGGCGCCCGCGATGTTCGGCATATCGGTTGCGGAATACGCGCCCAACCAGGTGAAGAAGACCGTGGTCGGCGCCGGCCACGCCGACAAGAACCAGATCGCTGTCATGCTGAAGATCCTGCTGCCGAAAGCCGAGCCGAAATCGGCTGACGCCGCCGATGCGCTGGCGATCGCTATCACGCACGCCCATCATCGCGGAGGCATAGCGCTGCGGCTGAAGGTGGCCAACCTATGATCGGCAAGCTGAAAGGCCTGATCAACTCTTACGGCGAGGACTACGTGATCCTCGACGTCGGCGGTGTCGGCTATCAGGTGCATTGCTCGTCGCGCACGCTGCAGGCGCTGCCGTCGCCCGGCGAGGCCGCCGTGCTCTCGATCGAGACTTACGTGCGCGAGGATCAGATAAAACTGTTCGGCTTCCGCACCGATACCGAGCGTGAATGGTTCCGCCTGTTGCAGACCGTGCAGGGCGTCGGCGCCAAGGTCGCACTCGCGGTGCTCTCGACGCTGCCGCCCGCCGAACTCGCCAACGCCATTGCGCTGCGCGACAAGGCCGCGGTATCACGCACGCCGGGTGTCGGGCCGAAAGTTGCCGAACGCATCGTCACGGAATTGAAGGACAAGGCGCCGGCGTTCGCCAATGTCGATCCGGCGGTGGTGCATCTTGCCGGCGCGATCGACGATCACCGCGCGCCGCGCCCGGTGACGGACGCGATCTCCGCGCTGGTCAATCTCGGCTACGGCCAGCCGCAGGCCGCGGCCGCCATCGCCGCCGCTTCGCGCAGCGCGGGCGAGAAAGCCGAGACCGCGCAGTTGATCCGGCTGGGCTTGAAGGAATTGTCGAAATAGACTGCCGTCGGGCTGGCCCCTGACTGACGAAGGAACGCATTCTCCACCATGCCGAGTAAAAAGGACCAGGAACTGATCGCCGCGGCCACCGAAGCGATCAGTCGAGCGCTATCGCAACGACTGGCAGGAGGTCGGCGCTGCCATGCGCACGCGCGACGGCCGTATCGTCACCGGCGTCAATATCGACGCCTATATCGGCCGGATCGCGGTCTGCGCCGAGGCGATCGCCATCGGCCGCGCCATCACCGAGACCGGCGACCACGGCATCGAAACCATCGTCGCCGTGCGTCACCCCAAGCCCGGCGAGCCCGGCAAGATCGCGGTGGTCTCGCCCTGCGGCATCTGCCGTGAGCTGATCCACGACTACGACGCCAAGGCGCGGGTCATCGTCCCCGACAACGGCCGTGCGCCGAAAGTCGTGAGCATCGGCGAACTCCTGCCCAACAAGTACAAGCGGGGCAGCGAGTGAACACGCCCTCCCGCATCGTCACCCCCGAGCGCCGTTCGGACGATGTCGGCGATACCGCGCTGCGCCCGCAGCTGCTGTCCGAATTCGTCGGCCAGGCGCAGGCGCGAAAAAATCTCTCGATCTTCATCGAGGCGGCGCGCAAGCGGGGCGAGGCGCTGGATCATGTGCTGTTCGTAGGTCCCCCGGGCCTCGGCAAGACCACGCTGGCGCAGATCGTTGCGCGCGAACTCGGCGTCGGCTTCCGCGCCACATCAGGCCCGGTCATTGCCAAGGCCGGCGATCTCGCGGCGCTGCTGACCAATCTCGAAGAGCGCGACGTTCTGTTCATCGACGAAATCCATCGCCTCAGCCCGGCGGTCGAGGAAGTGCTCTATCCTGCGATGGAGGATTTTCAGCTCGACCTCATCATCGGCGAGGGACCTGCCGCGCGCTCGGTCAAGATCGATCTGGCAAAATTCACGCTCGTCGGCGCCACCACGCGCGCCGGCCTCTTGACCAATCCGCTGCGCGACCGTTTCGGCATTCCGGTTCGCTTGAATTTCTACACCGAGGAAGAGCTGGAAAAGATCGTCACCCGCGGCGCCCGCGTGCTCAACATCGGCATGACGCCCGATGGCGCCAACGAGATCGCGCGCCGCGCCCGCGGCACGCCGCGTATCGCCGGCCGGCTGCTGCGCCGCGTCCGGGATTTTGCCTCCGCAGCCGACGCAAGCTCGATCGACCGCGCCATCGCCGACCACGCGCTGAGCGCGCTGGAGGTCGATGCCGCAGGCCTCGACGCCATGGACCGGCGCTATCTCACGACGATTGCGCTGAACTACGGCGGCGGCCCGGTCGGCGTCGAGACCATGGCGGCGGCGCTGTCGGAGCCGCGGGACGCCATCGAGGACATCATCGAGCCGTTCCTGATCCAGTGCGGCTATCTGCAGCGCACCCCGCGCGGCAGGCTGCTGACCTCGCACGCCTTCCGACATCTCGGCCTCACTGAGCCCGCGCGCGATCCCGCGCAGTTCGGCCTGTTCGGCCAAAGCGAGGAGGAGTGACGGTGACGGATACGATCGAGATTGTCGCTGCGCTGATCCGCGATGGAGCGGGCCGGGTGCTGCTGGTTCGCAAACGCGGGACCACGGCGTTCATGCAACCGGGCGGCAAACGCGATTCCGGAGAGGACGATATCACGGCGCTTGCGCGTGAAATCGACGAGGAACTTGGCTGCCGTCTGGTTCCGGATTCAATCCGGCCTCTCGGCGAGTTTGATGCGATCTCGGCCAATGAGCCCGGTTTTCAGGTGCGCGCCGCGCTGTACGAGATCGATGTGACCGGCGAGATCGCGCCGAAAGCCGAGATCGAGGCGGTAGTGTGGATCGACCCGGCGGCGCCTGCCGACATCCCGCTGGCGCCATTGACCCGCGACCACGTGTTGCCTCTGGCGTCACGGAAACGTGTCGCGGGCGACGCCTGAACCGGATGAGCGCCATGCTGCACTAAGGGCAGATACCGCGCGGGCCGCAATGACGGCCCGGCGTCCTGCCGTGGAGTGCAACAGGAATGAGTTCGACCGAAGACGCTGACATGCTCGCCCTCGTTGCGGCGGCGCCGGAACTGGCGACATCAGACAATACCGAAATCTTTCTCGACGCCATGCCGATCCCCGAACTGGCGTCGATGTGGGGCGCGTTGCAGCGTCTGAGCCGGCGCGATCAGACGTCTGGTACGTGGGCGGCATTGCTGTACTTCAATCGTCTTTCGAAGAGACAGCCGGATCGCGCATTCGATCTCGCACTCGAGGTGCTGCGCGCCGAATCCGACAAGCCAACCGTGATGCAACTCAACGACAAGTTCATGCTGGCGCTGCTTTATGCGCATGGCGCCGAAATGATCGACCGGATCGAATCCGAGGCGGAACATGACGCCAGGCTGCGCTGGCTGCTCGGCGGGATTCATTTTGGACCGGACGAGCCGGTCAAGAGCCGCATCGAGGCGATCGCCGATACCAAAGCCTACCGGCGCGATGAACGTGTCCGCAGGACACCCCAGCGTCCGCTCGACTGCGAGGCGATGCCGGTGGCGGAACTGGCGCGCGCCTGGGTCGAGCAATATTCGAAATCCGAGCGCGACCGCGACGACAATTTTTTCGTCATGATGGACTACGAGCGCGACCTGCGCGAGGAGGATCCCGACAAGGCGATCGACTTGATCGTCGAGATCCTGAAGATCGAGACCAATCCGGTGATGCTGTCGCTGCTCGCCGCCGGTCCGCTCGAAGACGTCATCAGCATGGAGACCATCGAGCGCATCGAACGCGAAGCCTCGGTCAACAAGCGCTTCCACGACCTGCTCGGCGGCGTCTGGTATTACTGCGCGCCCGACGAGCTGAAGGCGCGGCTGGATGCGCTGGTGGGGCAGAACCGCTGGTGAGAAGCTGCTGGAGCTCTGCTGACCATCTGCACAAGCGCACCGCAATTCGGGCTCAATCCGTCACCATGTTTGCGATGCATCGCGATTGGATCACATGTTAACTCGCCGTCATTTTCTGCAAGCCATCGGTGGATTGGGCGCGATGGGCGTCTCGACCACCGCCTACGGATTCAGCGCCCCGGTCGTGCGGCTCCGTGTCGCGCGGTACCACATCTCGCCGCCGCAGTGGCCGGCTGGGCTCAAGCTCAGGATCGCCGCGATCGCCGACCTCCATGCCTGCGATCCCTGGATGTCGCTCGATCATGTCCAGGCGATCGTCGAACGCACCAATGCGCTCAAGCCGGATATCATCGTCATGCTCGGCGACTATGTGGCCGGTCATCGCAGGGTGACACGCTTCATTCCCGATGCCGATTGGGCCGCCGCGCTGGCCGGCCTGAAGGCGCCGCTCGGCGTGCATGCGGTGCTCGGCAATCACGACTGGTGGGAAGACAAGACCGTGCAGCGGGAGGGGCGGGGATTGCCGTCCGCCGGCCGCGCGCTGGAGGCCGCCGGCATCCCGGTTTACGAGAACGACGCGAAGAAACTCACCAAGAACGGCCATTCGTTCTGGCTGGCCGGTCTCGGCGACCAGTTGGCGTATATGCCGGCGCGCCGCTTCCGGCCGCTCAAGCGCATCGGCGTCGACGATCTCGGCGCGACGCTGGCGAAGGTCACCGACGACGCACCGGTGGTCTTGATGGCGCATGAGCCCGACATCGCGAGGCGCGTGCCCTCGCGCGTGGCGCTGCAGCTCTCCGGACATACCCATGGCGGCCAGGTGCGCATGCTGGGCTGGTCGCCGGTCGCGCCATCCGGGCAGCAACTCGCCTATGGCCACATCCGCATGAACTGCGACGTCGTGGTTTCCGGCGGCCTCGGCTGCAGCATCATGCCGTTCCGCCTCGGCGTTCCCCCGGAAATCGTGCTGGTGACACTGGGCGCGGCAAGGCCGGCGGTGGCGTAGCGGAACCTCGCTGCGCTTGCGTGCCGGGCTGATTTTGCGCAAAAGCAATAGCTTTCCAGCGCGATCAGGGACCGCAAGTGACATCACCTATTCTCGACGGCGAGATCCGCGACGGCCGCCATCATATGCAGGTCCGCGTCTATTACGAGGACACCGATTTCTCCGGCATCGTCTATCACGCCAACTATCTGCGCTTCATGGAGCGCGGGCGCACCAACCATCTGCGGCTGATGGGCGCGTCGCAGCACGCGTTGTTCGAACAGGCGCTGGAGGAGACGCCGGGCTTTGCCTTCGTGGTGCGCTCGATGGAGCTCGATTTTTTGCGCCCCGCGCGGATGGACGACGTGCTCGATGTGGTGACGTGGCCGGTCGCGGTGAAGGGCGCCTCCATCACGCTGGCGCAGGAGGTGCGGCGCGGCCACGAGGTGCTGGTCAAGGCCGAGGTGCGCGTCGCTTTCATCAGCGAGGGGCGGGCGAAACCGATCCCGAAATCGCTGCGGCAGTTGATGAAGGCCGATCTGGGCCCGGAGTGATCTTTCCGGATTGACTCGTTGTACCGATCGGTACAATATTCCGGGGTCGCCAACCCGGAGATATCTCATGTCGCGTCCGCCGCTGCCGCCCTTCACCCGCGAAACCGCCGCGCCAGAAGGCGCGCATGGCGGAAGATGCCTGGAATTCGCGCGATCCGGTCAAGGTGTCGCTGGCCTATACCGAGGACAGCCGCTGGCGCAACCGTTCCGAATTCTTTCAGGGGCGCGAGGCGATCGTCGAATTCCTCACCCGCAAATGGGCGAAGGAGCACGACTATCGCCTGATCAAGGATCTCTGGGCGTTCGACCAGAACCGCATCGCCGTGCGCTTCCAGTATGAATGGCACGACGATGCCGGGCAGTGGCATCGCTCCTACGGCAACGAGCAGTGGGAGTTCGACGAGCACGGCCTGATGCGGCGACGCGAGGCCAGCATCAACGATGTCGCCATCAAGGAAAGCGAGCGCCGCTTCCACTGGCCGGCGCCGGGACCGCGCCCGGCCGATGTCGCGGGGTTGGGCGAGAACCCGCTGTGACGCGATGCTGAAGAAGGGCGTCGAGCGTGGGCAAGTGTTGCGGGCGCTCGGCGAGGTGTTTCGCACGCATGGCTATGAGGGGGCCTCGCTGACGCTGATCACGGAGGCCACCGGGCTCGGCAAGGGCAGCCTCTATCACCTGTTTCCGGGCGGCAAGGAGCAGATGGCCGCCGAGGTGCTGGCCGACATCGACGCCTGGTTCGAACTCAACATCTACGCGCCGTTGCGCGAGGCCTCCGACCCCGCGCGCGCGATCGCGGCGATGATCGCGGGCGTCGACCAGTATTTTCATTCCGGCGATCGCGTCTGTCTGGTCGGACTGGTCGCACTCGGTTCTGCGCGCGACACCTTTGCCGAAGCCGTCGATGATTATTTTGCGCGCTGGCAGGCCGCGCTGGCGCAGCTCTTGCGGCGATCCGGATTGAGCAGAAGCCAGGCGCAGCGGCGCGCCGAAGATGCGCTGTTGACCATTCAGGGCGCGCTGGTGCTGGCACGGGCGCGCAATGAAGGCGGAATCTTTCGCCGGGCGCTGAGCGACCTGACGGCGCGATTGCTGGCGCCGCCAGGGTGATTTCCGTAGCCCGGATGGAGCGCAGCGCAATCCGGGACGACACGGCACGTTCGATCGATGATTCCCGGATTGCGCTGCGCTCCATCCGGGCTACAGGCGCTTACGCCGCCGCCTTGTGGCGGGCGAGTTCGGCCTTGTACATCTCGAACTCCTCGGCGGCCGCTTTGGCGATACTGGGGCGGGCGCGCAGCCGCTCGTAATAGGCCTTTACGTTCGGCCATTTCGCCAGCTCGATCGGCGGCGTCGCCATCGTCCAGTTGATGATGGTGACGAGATAGGCATCGGCCACGCTGAAATGATCGAGCAGGAATTCACGGCCCTTCAGGTAGTTTTCGAGATAGTCGAGCCGCGAGAGATTCTTGCTGAGCGCGTAGGTCTTCGCGTCCTGCGGCGCCGTCTTGTCGAGCAGCGGCACGAACAGCGCCTTGTGCAGTTCGGTGCCGATGAAGCAGAGCCATTGATGCAGGCGGCTGCGTTCCTCAGCCGAAGCGGCCGAGATGACCGGCGTTTCGGAAAACGGTCGGCGACATATTGCAGGATCGCGGCGTTCTCCGTCAGCACCGTGCCGTCATCCGTGCGCAGCGTCGGCACCAGGCCGAGCGGGTTGACCGGCGCGAAAATCCGAGCCGTCCTTCTGCACCACCTTGGTCTTGGGATCGACCTCGAGATAGTTGGCCTCGGCGCCGGCTTCATACAGCGCAATCCGGGTCGCCAGCGAGCAGGCGAGCGGCGAGAAATAAAGATCCATGGTTTGCCTCCTTGGCGGTTGATCAATCGGGCGGGCGTTCAGCGCGGCGGGATTGATTTTTATACTGTTCCGCATAATATAAGCGCGGTCAAGGAATTTATTGCGAGATGGTACAAAAAAGTAAAAAGCCGCCTGTGGCGAAGATCGACGATCCGGTGCCGCCCAAGCGCCGCGGCCGGCCGCGCGCCTACCAGCCGGAGGTCGCGCTCGGCAAGGCGCTCGACCTGTTCCGCAAGGATGGTTTTGCGGCGACCTCGCTCGACGATCTCTCCGCCGCCACCGGCATGAACCGGCCGAGCCTCTACGGCGCGTTCGGCGACAAGCGCGAGCTGTTCATCAAGAGCTACCGGCGCTATCGCGAAGACGCGCGGGTCGCGATGGGGGATATCTTCCGCGACGAGCTGCCGATCCGAAAGCGGCTGGAGCGGATCTACGCGGTGGCGCTCGATATCTATCTGTCCGGCGAATCCGGTCCGCGCGGCTGCTTCACGGTGATGACCGCGGCTTCCGAGGCGGTGCACGATCCCGATATCCGCGCCCTGGTGCTGGAAGGTCTTGTCGAACTCGACAAGGCCTTTGCGGCCTGCTTCCGGCGGGCCAAAGAGAAGGGCGAATTGCCCGAAAGCGCCGATCCGGTCGTGCTGGCCCAACTCGCCTCCGCCACCATCCACACCATCGCCATCCGCGCCCGCGCCCAGACGCCGCGAAGGGAATTGGAGGCGATCGTCAAGGGCGCGCTCGATGTGATGCTCGGCGCTGCAAAATAGTTGCAGAAGTTCGGCTATTGTGGAGCGTGCCTAGTGAGCCGGGCTCAACGTCGGGCGCTGGTAGCGAAGCCACAAGACAGCACCGGCGGCGGCCAGCATCAGCAGCACCGAAAACCAGTTGAGCGGTTGCCAACCCCACCGGTCCTGCAGAAAGCCCGCCATGAAGCTCGACGTGGCGGTGGTGCTGAACACCAGCAGGTCGTTGAGGGCCTGGGCCTTGCCGCGCTCGTTCGGACGGTAGCAGGTCGTCACCAGCGTGGTGGCGCCGACGAACAGAAAATTCCAGCCGACGCCGTTGACGGTGAGGGCAATCCGGAAATTCCATTCGCTCAGGCCGGTGAGCGCCGCGACCACGCCGATCAGCATCAGCGCAACGCCCCAGGCCATCACCGTCGTGGCGCCGTACCGGTTGATCAGATTGCCGGTGAAGAACGATGGCACGAACATGCCCAGCACATGCATGAAGATGACCCAATGGGCTTCCGCATGCGGAAATCCGCAGGCGACGATGGCCAGCGGCGACGCGCTCATGATGAAGGACATGGTGCCGAACGCCAGCATGCCGGCCATCGCCGAGGCGATGAAGCGCGGCTGGCTCGCGATCACGAGCAGCGGACGCGGCGGCACGGCAGTGTCAGGCTGGCTCGGGGTCGAAGCCGCCGGCGTGACCGACGGGAAGCTGATGAAAGACATGATCGCAAAAACGATGATGTGCAGCACCAGAATAGCGGCATAGGTCGCGACGTAGAGCGGCATCGCCAGATCGTGCGTCACGCGCACGAGGCTGGGTCCGATCACCGCGGCGGCGACGCCGCCGGCGGTCACCCATGAAATCGCCTTGGCGCGGTAGTGGATCGGCACCAGCTCCGCCGCAGCGAAGCGGTACATCTGGAGGCAAGCTACCGCGTAGCCGAGAATGAGACCGCCGCCGCACATCACCAGGAAATTGGCGGTGTAGAGTCCGATGCACATCACGGTAGCGCCCGCCATGCCGAACAGCGAACCGACGCGGAAGCCGATGCTGCGGCCGATGCGCTGCATCAGCAGCGCCGCCGGGAACACCCAGATCATCACGCCGAGATGCTGCATCGTGACCGGCAGGTTGGCGAACTCGGGATGATGATAGAAGGTGATGACCGACAGTCCCGTGGCCGCAAACATCATGGTGTTGCAGGATTGGCCGACGGCCTGGCAGCAGGTGAGCAGCAGGAGATTGCGGCGGGTGCGCCGGTCGAGCCCCGGCTCTTGATCGGTTTCAGGCTTGAGCCCGGATTCTGGATTCAGCGCATCCATTATTGTTCTTGCCCAATCGCTCTCGGGATGCCGCGCGACGCAGGGGCGCGTCGGGCGCCTGACCTTGTCGAGGAAAAGCGCCTGCGGCTCAAGGAAAAAGAGGAATATTTTTGCTGCCTAGGCCTGCGTGAAAGGCATAACAGTCTGTCCGGCATTGATGGGCCGGTTAAATCGCGTAAGTTCGCCAAGATGTTCAGGGCCGGACGCCGGCCTGAAAAGCATGCGGGTCGGACGGGGGGACAGAGATGACCGATGACCTGAAATTCACGGTCCAGCGCCCGCCGGCCTATGGCGAATTGACGGATGTCCTGCCGGGACTGTTCTGGGTGCGGCTGCCGGTGCCGACGGCGCCCAATCACGTCAATTGCTGGCTGCTCGACAACGGGCCTGATTGGACGATGGTCGACTGCGGCCTGAACACCGACGACACGTTCGAGATCTGGGACAAGCTATGGCGCGGACTGTTGCGCAGCCGCCCCTTGCAGAACCTCGTCTTCACGCACGCGCATCTCGATCATTTCGGCCTTGCCAGCTATTTCGTGAAGGAAACGAAATGCGCGGTGCGCCTGCCATTGGCCGAATGGCTCAACGCGTGGAAGATGTGGCACGAGCGCGAGGAGGGGCCCGACGAGCATTTCGCCGCCTTCATGAAGCGCAACGGCGCATCCGACGATGATGCCTAAGCAAATCATGGGAGCCCAGCGCCGGTCGACATTTCTCGGCCTGCGGCCGCCGCGCGAATTCATTCGCATTCGCGATGGCGATGTGGTCGCGATGGGACAACGCGAGTGGCGGGTGATTACCGCGGGCGGTCATTCGGTCGAACATGCGCTGTTCTATTGCGAGAGCGACAGGATACTGATCGCGGGCGATCAGGTCCTCTCGCACATGACACCATCGGTGATCACGCCGTCGGCGCAGCCGGAGGCCAATCCGATGAAGGAGTATCTCGATTCGCTGGCGCGGCTCGAGACGCTGCCTTCAGACACGCTGGTGCTGCCGTCGCACGGCCTGCCGTTTCGCGGGCTTCATGACCGGCTCGCGCAGCTGCGCGAGCATCATCTGGCGCGGCTCGACGACGTGGCCTCCGTCATCACCGGGAAGACCAGCGCGTTTGCGATTGCGCAGGAGGTGTTCCCGCGGGTGCTGTACGCCAATCCGCGCCAGGCGTTCGGCGAGTCGCTTGCGCATCTGAACATGCTGGCCTCGCTCGGGCGGCTGACGCGCGATGTGGACGCCGACGGCGCTATCACCTTCGCACCGGCGTGATTACCGAATCCGATCCCTCCCAGCGCATCGGCCGGCCTGCTTCGCTCCAAGAGCTGGCAGGTCGCCATGATCGGGCTGGGCACGGCCACGGCGCAGCTCGATACGTCGGTCAATATTGCCTTCCCTTCCATCACCCGCGGGTTCGATCTCGCCATCGCCGACATCCAGTGGGTCGTCATCTGCTACGTGCTGACCTACGCCAGCCTGTTGCTGGCGCTCGGACGTGTCGGCGACACCGTCGGTCACGCGATCGTTTTCCGGATCGGCCTGGTCTGGAGCGCGACGGCGCTGCTGCTGGTCGGTTGTTCGCCCAGTTACGGGGCGATGCTGGTGTTCCGCTGCCTGCAGGGCGTCGGCGCGGCGCTGGTGCTGAGCTGCGGCGTGGCGCTGGTGACGTCGCTCTATGGCGAGGAACGGCGCAGCCGCGCGCTCGGCGTCTACACGATGATGATGGCGTTCGGATTGATGCTGGGTCCGCTGCTCGGCGGCGCGTTGACGGCGATCTGGGATTGGCCCGCGGTATTCTGGTTCCGGATTCCCATCGCGGTCGCGGCGTTATTGTTGTTGCGCGGCCTGCCGGTATCGCCGCCGCATCGGGCAGGCGATCGCTTTGACGTCGTTGGCGGTATCGCGCTGATTCTGGGCCTGGTGACGATGCTGTTGGCGCTCAATCGCCTTCGCGAATTTTCCGCCGTCTGGTTCGCTTTGCTGTCCGCCGTGGCCTTTGCCGCCTTCATCGTCCGCGAGTCGCGCGCGGCGCGTCCGATCATCGCCGTCGAAATTCTCCGGCTGCCGGGTTTTGCTTTGCTCAATCTCGTCAGCGTGCTGGCCAATCTCGCGGCCTTCTCGGTCTGGCTGCTGGTGCCCTATTTTCTGACGCGCGTCCCTGGCTATGCGCTGGCCGGGAGCGGCGCGATCCTGGCTGCGGCCGCGGCGGGGGCGGTGCTGGCCGCGCCGATCGGCGGTCGCCTCGTCGGGCGATATATCTCCGCCCAGCGGCTGGCGATCATCGGCGCCGTAGCGATTGGCGCCGGTCTTGTCCTGCTCAGCGCATGGACAGAGCAAACCCCGACGGCGCTGCGGGTCGCCGGGCTCTTGGTGCAGGGCGCCGGCCTTGGTCTGTTCCAGCTCGCCTATTCGGATATCGTCACGGCCGCGCTGCCGCTCAGGGATCGCGGCGTTGCCGGCAGTCTTGTCCTGCTGACGCGAATGCTGGGCACCGTGACCGCTGCTTCGATTGTCCTGATGGTGTTCGAAATCCTGCAGCAGAACCACAGCTTCCTCGAAGCCTTCCATCGGACCTTTCAGCTGGCCGCCTTGCTGGCGTTTGCTTCTGCGGGGCTACTGGCGTTTTCACCCCGCAAAATCACCTCCTAATATCCTCGTCCGCGATCCACCACATTGTCCAGCGCACCGCCGGCCTCGAAGCGCGCGATCTGCTGCGCGACGTATTTGGATATTTCGTCGGTATCGGTATCGGCGGCGTTGTGCGGGGTCAGCACCACCTTTGGATGGGTCCAGAACGCGCTGTCCGCGGGTAGCGGCTCGGTGGCGTAGACGTCGAGCGAGGCGCCGCCGAGCGTACCGTCGTCGAGGCATTGCAGGATGTCGGCTTCGTTCTGCAGGCCGCCGCGGCCGGCATTGATCAGCACCGGCGCGCCGAGTGGACTTTTGCGATTGAGTTTCTCGAACAGCGCGCGGTTGAGAACGTGCCGTGTCTCCGGCGTCAGCGGCAGCAGGCAGACCAGGATGTCGGTGCGGCGCAGGAACGCATCGAACTGCTGTTCGCCGTGAAAGCAATCGACGCCGTCGATCGTCTTCGGGCTCCGGCTCCAGCCCGCGACGCGAAAGCCGAGGCGCTTGAGCGCATCGGCCGCGTCGGCCCCGAGCGTGCCCAGCCCCATGACGCCGACCGAGATCGCGCCCGCCGCCCACTGCAATTTCGGCGCCCAGCGCTTGGCGCGCTGCGACTCCCGCAAGTAGAGCTCCTGCCGGTGGTGCATCAGCACATGCAGCACGACATATTCCGTCATCCGCGCGGTGAGGTCGGTGACGGCCACGCGCACCAGCGGCACGTCGGGCAAGGAGCGGTCCGCCATCAGCGCATCGACGCCGGCGCCGAGGTTGAAGATGACACGCAGATTGGGGAAGGCGGCCAACTCGCCCGGCTGCGGCTTCCACACCGCGGCGTAATGCACCTCCGCCGCATCGAACGAGGTATCCGGCAGCAGCCGCACGGAACGATCCGGGCAGACGCCCTCGAACCGGCTTTTCCAGCGCTGTGGCGACCAGTTTTCAGTCCCGCCATGCACGAGGATGGCGAGCGCACCTTTGTTCACTGTCATTCTTTCTGCCGTCCTCTTCGTAGCGTCACGCCGCGTGACTGGCCTCACATCATCGATCAAACCGCTTCTCTAGCCTCCTTTCGTCGAACAAGGGAGACTGCAGATGCGCAGGCTGGTCCTCATTTTCGCTTTCGCCTCGGCTTGTGCCCCGGCGCAAACCGGGACGCCGGCATGACCAGGCTCGAGACCTTCTGGACGAGGATGAAGACGATCCTTCTCATTCTCGCCGTATGCAGCCTTTGTTCCAAGGCGATCGTCCACACCTGGCGGCACTTCAATCCGCCACCGCCTCCGATCGTCGGTCCCTGACCGGCGACGGAACATCTTCAAAATTTCTTCGACGCACCTGTCGGCAGCGGGCATAATCGTTCGTCATCATGACAACGGAGATGCCAGCCCTCATGCTTTACGCCATCCTCTGCTATCACGACGAAGACACCGTCGGCTCCTGGACCAGGGAGCAGGACGCCGCGGTCATGCAGAAACTTGACCGTCGTGCAGGACAAGCTCGCCAAACAAGGCCGGCTCGGCCCGGTCGCCCGGCTGTTGCCGACAACGGCGGCGACCACGCTGCGCAAGGAAGATCCGCCGCTGGTGCTGGACGGCCCGTTTGCCGAAACCAAGGAACAACTGCTCGGCTTCTATGTCGTGGACTGCAAGAACCTCGACGAGGCGCTGGACGTCGCGCGCGATCTCGCCAAGGTCAATCCCGGCGGCGCCTATGAGATTCGCCCGGTTGGGATGTTCACGCCCGGGAGCGTCAAGCCGTGACCGATACCGCCTGGATCGATGCCGCCCTCACATCGGCACGCCCCCAGGCGGTCGGCGCGCTGCTGCGCTATTTCCGCAATCTCGACACCGCCGAGGAGGCCTACCAGAACGCCTGCCTGCGCGCGCTGAAGAGCTGGCCGCAGAACGGCCCGCCGCGCGATCCCGCGGCGTGGCTGATCATGGTCGGGCGCAACGTCGCGATCGACGACATCAGGCGCAGCAAGAAGCAGGAGGCGCTGCCCGACGACGAGGCGATCTCCGATCTCGACGACGCCGAGGAGCAGCTCGCCGAGCGGCTCGACGGCTCGCATTACCGCGACGACATCCTGCGGCTGCTGTTCATCTGCTGCCATCCGGACCTGCCGGCGACGCAGCAGATCGCGCTCGCGCTGCGCATCGTCTCGGGGCTGACGGTCAAGCAGATCGCGCGCGCCTTCCTGGTCTCGGAAGCCGCGATGGAGCAGCGCATCACGCGGGCGAAGGCACGGGTCGCCGATGCCGACGTGCCGTTCGAAACGCCGGGCGCGGTGGAACGCTCCGAACGCCTCACCTCCGTCGCCGCCATGATCTATTTGATCTTCAACGAGGGCTATTCGGCCTCAGGCGATACCGCCGAGATTCGCAGCACCCTGTGCGAGGAGGCCATTCGTCTGGCCCGGCTGTTGCTGCGGCTGTTCCAGAGCGAGCCCGAGATCATGGGGTTGACTGCGCTGCTGCTGATACAGCATGCGCGCGCGCCAGCGCGGTTCGACGCCGACGGCGCGGTGATCCTGCTCGACGATCAGGACCGTTCGCTTTGGAATAAGTCGCTGATTGCCGAGGGGCTGGCGCTGATCGACAAGGCAATGCGTCATCGCCGCAGCGGACCCTATCAGGTTCAGGCTGCTATCGCCGCGCTGCACGCCCGCGCCGAAACCCCTGCGGATACCGACTGGACCCAGATCGACCTGCTCTATGGCGCGCTCGAGATCATGCAGCCGTCACCGGTCGTGACCTTGAATCGCGCAGTCGCGGTGTCCAAAGTGAAAGGCCCGCAGGCCGCGCTCGACATGATCGAGCCGCTGGCGGCGCGGTTGTCGAACTATTTTCATTTCTTCGGCGTGCGCGGCGCCTTCCTGATGCAGCTCGGCCGCAACGACGAGGCCCGCACCACCTTCGATCGCGCCATTGCCCTGGCGAACACCTCGGCCGAAGCCGCCCACATCCGCATGCACCTCGACCGCCTCCAGCGCGACAGCCAGCCCCGCGGCAAGAAAGCGGGGAAGTAGTGCCCTTCTTCCTTCTCCCCTTGTGGGAGAAGGTGGCGCGCGAAGCGCGCCGGATGAGGGGTTCTCTCAACGAGCAAACTTGCGGAAACAATCCCTCAACCGTCTCGCCGTCGCTTCGCGCCGTCGATCCACCTTCTCCCACAAGGGGAGAAGGGAAGAATCTCTCATCGTCATGGCCGGGACAAGCCCGGGCATGACGGAGCATACGGCGAAACTTTTTCCGTTCTCTTGTCGGCTTTCCGTCCACCCGTTCGTCTTGAATCCGAACCGCCATCCAAGACGACACGGAAACAAGTCATGACCGTCATCGCCGAGACCCCTCCAGTCTCCAAACCCGCACGCTGGACCGGCCGCATCCTCTCCGGCCTCGTCATCGTGTTCCTGATGATCGACGGCGCCATCAAGCTGGTGCCGTGGCCGATCGTCACCGAAACCATGGACCGGATGGGCTATGGTTCGAGCGAAACGCTGGCGCGGAGCCTCGGCCTTATCACCATCGTCTGCACCGTGCTCTATTCCATTCCGCCGACCTCGATCCTCGGCGCGATCCTGCTTACCGGCTATCTCGGCGGCGCGATGGCCTCGCATGTACGGATCGGCAGTCCCCTGTTCACGCACACGCTGTTTGGGCTTTATCTCGGCCTGATGGTGTGGGGTGGGCTGTGGCTGCGCGACAGGAACCTGCGCGGCTTGATCCCGTTCCGCCGCTGACGTCCTTCAACGACCATTTACGACTACGGAGGCAGTCATGTCTGAAGTTCTCGTCATCATCGCCGTCATATTGGCGATTGCCATCGCCGCGGTCCTCATTCTCGCCGCGACCAAGCCGGGCACGCTGCGCGTGCAGCGCTCGACCGGCATCAAGGCGCCGGCGGAAGCGATTTTTCCGCTGATCGACGATTTTCACCAGTGGAGAAGCTGGTCGCCGTATGAGAACAAGGATCCGGCGATGAAGCGCACCTATGGCGGCGCGGAGCGCGGCAAGGGCGCGGTCTATGCCTGGGAGGGCGACAAGAATGTCGGTTCCGGCCGCATGGAAATTCTTGAAGCCTCCGCGCCGCAAAAGATCGTCATCAAGCTCGATTTCTTCACGCCGTTCGAGGGCCACAACACCGCCGAGTTCACAATGCTGCCGCAGGGCGATGGCACCCATGTTACATGGGTGATGCATGGTCCCGCACGCTTCGTGACCCGGCTGATCCAGGTCTTCATGAATCTGGACAGCATGATCGGAAAGGATTTCGAAGCCGGTCTCGCCAATCTGAAGAAGATCACCGAGAAATAACGCGCCACGCGAATTTCGACTAACCCAAGGAGTCAGCGATGCAGGTCAATCCCTATCTATTTTTCAACGGCAATTGCGAGGAAGCGCTGAAGTACTATCAGAAGGCGCTCGGCGCTGAGATCGAGGCGATGATGCCGTATGGCGACGGACCGGCCGAGATGCCGATCCCGGCGGACTGGAAGACCAAGATCATGCATTCCCGCATCACCATCGACGGCGAGGTGCTGATGGCGTCCGACGCGACGCCCGGGGACTACCACCAGCCGCAGGGATTTTCCGTGGCGCTTGCGATCGAGAATCCCGCGGAAGCCGAGCGCCGCTTCAACGCGCTCGCCGAAGGCGGCACGGTGCGGATGCCGTTCGGCAAGACTTTCTTCTCCAACGGTTTTGGGATGTGCGTCGACAAGTTCGGCATTCCCTGGATGGTGAATTCGCCGAAGGAAGATATGTGAGGCGATCTTCGTAGGGTGGGCAAAGCGAAGCGTGCCCACCATGCTTGCTGCAACGAAGATGGTGGGCACGGCGCAAGAGCGCCTTTGCCCACCCTACGAAGCTAACCCACCCTACGAAATCCTACCTGCACCGCGGATAGATCGCCGCCAACTCGCGCCCGCGCAGCAGCAATAGCCGCGACGTCAATCCGCCGCGGCGGGCGATCCATCGGCGAACCGGCGCCGGATAGGCTGCCTCCACTTCGCGCGAGGCTTCCGGCTCCGCATACATCCGGCCCCGGCTGTCGATCGATCGCGCGGCATGAAATCCCAGCACGGCGCGGCGGGTCACGCAGATCCGCTCCTCCGGTATCGTCATCAGCAGCAGCGTGCAGGCCGACAGGCACGGCCCGTCGATCACCACGCGCTCGCCGGATTGACGCACGCGTTCGAACAGTTCGAGAAACGGTCCGACCGCACCGCCGGGGCTCGCCAGAATGCGAATCTCGGCCCGCGCGGGCAGGATTGCCGCGAACAGCGCGGCTGCGGCAACGACACCCTTGATGACCGCCATTCGCATGCGCGCCTCCTTTGTCAGACGAACTGCCCTTCAGCCCAGTTACGCTGAGATATGTGGCGAGGTTTCGTCAATCCCCCGCGCCCGAAACGCCGGCCTCCGAGAATGTCGCCATTCCGATATGGCAGGCCAGCGCGGCGCGCGCCAGTAGGATCGCTACGCCTGCGCCCGACGCTTCGCCGAGCCGCATGTTCAGGTCGAGCAGCGGATCCAGCTTCAGTTCGCGCAGCAGATCGCGGTGGCCGGCTTCGGCCGAGACGTGCCCGGCGCGGCAATGATCGAGCGCGCCTGCATCGAGACGGGCGAGCGGCAGCACCGCCGATGTCGCCACGAAGCCGTCAAGCAACACGGGGATGTGATGCCGCCGCGCGGCGAGTACGGCGCCGGCGATCGCCGCGAGCTCGCGGCCGCCAAGGGCTGCCGCCACCGCGAGCGGATCGCCGAGAATGGCGCGATGGAAATGCAGCGCGGTCTCGATCGCCGCGCGTTTGCGCGCCATGCCGTCGTCGTCGACGCCGGTGCCGCGGCCGGCCCAGCGCGCCGCGCCGCCGCCGAGCAGGGCCGCGCACAGCATCGCCGCCGTCGTCGTGTTGGCGATGCCCATCTCGCCAACCGCCAGCAGGTCGCAATCATCCGGCACGGTGCGATAGCCGGCGTCGACCGCCTCGAGAAATTCGTCCGCGGTCATCGCCGCGGCTTCGGTGAAATCGCGTGTCGGCCGATCGAGTTCGATCGGCACCACGCGCAGTTCGGCGGCGGCGGCTTTGGCGATCTGGTTGATGGCCGCGCCGCCTCCGGCAAAATTCGCCACCATCTGCGCGGTGACGGCCGGCGGATAGGCCGAGACGCCGCGGGCGGCGACGCCGTGATTGCCGGCGAACACGGCGATGGTGACGCGATCCAGCCGCGGCGATTCCCGGCCCTGCCATTGCGCCAGCCAGATCGCGAGTTCTTCGAGGCGTCCGAGGCTGCCCGGCGGCTTTGTCAGATTCTGTTGGCGGTGCGCGGCCATGTCGGCGAATCGCCGCTCGCCGCCGGGCAGGTCGCGACAGAAGGCGCGGATGTCGTCTAGACTGGCGAACTGCATACGATTCTCGCTGCGATTCTTCGTCGGGCAGGGATCGCAACGCTAAACCGATTCTCCGGACATCTCCATGAATCAATGGTTCGACGATTTCAAAACCGCCGTCGCGTTCCTGACGCGGCTGCCGATGCCGCATCCGGATGGCGCGATGCCGCCAAATTTCGTACGCGCGCACCGGATGTTTCCGGTGGTCGGCGCGCTGATCGGCGCCGCGGTCGGATTGCTGTGCCTCGGCCTGCGATCCGTCGGCGTGCCCGATCTGGCGGCCGCCGCACTGGCGCTGGGCGGCAGCGCGATTCTGACCGGCGCGCTGCACGAGGATGGGCTGGCCGACGTCGCTGACGGATTCGGCGGCGGTCGCAACCTCGAATCGAAACTGGAGATCATGCGCGACAGCCGGCTCGGCACCTATGGCGCCATGGTTCTGCTGGTGAGTTTTGCCGCAAAGCTGTCGGCGCTGGCGGCGATCCCGGACGGCTATGTCGTGCCGAGCCTGATCGTCGCGCATGCGCTGGGGCGCGGCATACTGCCTGCGATGTCGTTGAACCTGCCTTATGCGCGCAAGGATGGATTGGCCCGCAATGCCGGTCAGCCCGATGCAGCGACGGCGATCATTGCCGCCGGGCTGGCGCTACTGATCGCGCTGTTGTCGCTGTCATGGAGCAACGCGTTGTTCGCGGCGGTGCTGGCGGGCTTGAGCGGGTTCGCCGTCGCGTGGCTGGCGCTGCGGCAGATCGGCGGCCAGACCGGCGACGTGCTCGGTGGCGCCGAACAGGTCGCGGAAACCGCGATCCTTGTCCTGCTCGCCGCAAGGTTGGCGCAGCCATGAAACGGCTGGCTTAGCCATGAATGTGCCGACGAATCTCTGGCTGATCCGTCACGCACCGGTCGACGGGCCGCGCGGGGTGATTCACGGACCCGACGCGCCGGCCGATCTCCGCGATGCCGCAGCCTTTGCCGCGCTCAAGGCAAGACTGCCGGGAGGCGCATTGGCGGTGTGCAGCCCGGCGCGCCGCACCCGAGAGACCGCCGAGAGGCTGGGTCTCGATGCCGCCGAACAGGCCGCCTTTCGCGAACAGGATTTTGGCGCCTGGACCGGACGGCGTCACAACGAACTCGAACACGAACTCGGCCCGGCCTATCGCGAATTCTGGAAATCGGCCGCCAGCAACCGGCCGCCCGGCGGTGAAAGTTTCGTCGATCAGATCGAGCGTGCGCGGGCTGGGCTCGCGGTGCTGCCCGCTGGCGACGCGATCCTCGTCGTGCATTCCGGCACCATCCGCGCCGTGCTCGCCATCGCGCTCGATCTTGCACCCGACAACGCGCTGCGTTTCGTGATCGACCCGCTGTCGCTGACGCGCATCGATCGGCTTGACAACGGCTGGCGCGTGGTGGCGGTGAATACTTCGTAGGGTGGGCAAAGGAGCGTTAGCGACGTGCCCACCAGTTCGGGCCTCGGATGAGAATGGTGGGCACGCTTCGCTTTGCCCACCCTACGAAGTCTTACCCGTTCCGCCTTTCGCCGCGCAGCGTCGGCAGGCCGATGCCGGCGGCATCGAAACCGCCGTCGACGGCGAGGATTTGTCCGGTGATGTAGCTGGAACGATCGCTGCACAGGAAGAAGATCGCTTCCGCCAGTTCCTCCTCGAGGCCGTAACGATTGAGCGGAATGGCGTCGTGATAGTCGGCGCGGATTTCCGGCGTGTGGACCTGCTTTCGCCATCGCGGTTTCGACCGGGCCGGGCGCCACCGCGTTGACGCGAATGCCGAGCGAAGCCAGCTCGACCGCGAGCTGTTTGGTGAGATGCGCGAGCCCGGCCTTGCTGGTGCCGTAGGCCGAGCGCAGCGTGGAGGCGCGCACCGCCGAGATCGAGGTGATGTTGACGATCGCGCCGCCGCCATGTTCGCGCATCAGGGGCGCCGCCGCCTTGGTGCAGATAAACGGCCCGGTGAGGTTGACCTGCAGGATGCGGCTCCAGTCTTCATCCGAGGTGTCGAGCAAGGGCGCGAACACCGCGATGCCGGCATTGTTGATCAGCGCGTCGAGCCGGCCGAAGCGCGCGCTCACCGCCGCCATGGCGTTCGCGACCGCCTTGGCATCGGAGACGTCACAATGCAGTTCCAGCGTGTTGTCCGCGTCCGCCAGCGCAGCGACCGCGCCATGCAGCAACTCGCCCTCGATGTCGAGCAGCGCCACCCGCCAGCCCTCGGCGAGAAACCGTTTGGCGGTCGCAAGTCCGATGCCGCGCGCGGCGCCGGTGACGAGAGCGGTCTTTTGCGGGGAGGCGGGCATGGGCGGGTCCATTGGCGAGAGAAGGATTTCCCGCTTCTATAACCCTTGCCTCGTTCCGTGTCCCGGCTGCGGTTCGGCACAGTTTTCCCGCCGCACTGCACACGCCGACCTATATAGGGCGCGGCCCTTGCTTTTGCGGCGGTGCGCGGTCCGGGGTTACCTTGCCTTCACGACACTCTCATACGCCGCCTGCAATCGCTCGCCGACGGACGGTCCCGTCCGCCGGCGCCGCTTCATGCCAAGATGACCCTCGCGCAACTCGTCCATGAACTCCGCCCATAGTTTCGGTCCGCCCTCGCTGAGCAGCCGCGCGCGGATGCCGAGTTCCTCGCTGACGGGAAGATATTTGTAACCCCAGGCCGCCATCTGCGCGAGCACCGGCAGCAGCTCGATGCCCTGTTCCGTCAGCGAATAGATTCCCTTCTGCTTGTGCGTGGGGTCGTCCTCGCGGGTGATGATCCCCTCGTCGAGCAGGGTCTTCAGCCGGTCGGCGAGAATGTTGGAGGAGATGCCTTCGTCCGACTTGGTCAAGAGCTCGCGAAAGTGCCGCCGGTTGCCGAACATCATGTCGCGGATGATGAGCAGGCTCCATTTGTCGCCGAGCACTTCCAGCGAGAGATTGATCGGGCAGCCGGAGCGGCTGATGACGGACATGTTCGGTTCCAGACGGGCGATAGAGCGCCCTTGAAAAACTGCTTGCAATATTGCACCGGTTATCTCAGGATACAACCAGTTGCAAATCGCAATCAGTTTGGAGTTGCCGAGATGGCGAAACTGGTTATGTGGAATTTGATGACGCGGGGCCGCTGTTCAAGCCGGGCGAGAAGCGCAGGCTGAAGCTGATCGACAGCCGGCCATTGTCGACCGGCATCGTGATCCCGCGTTACGTGCCGGCGGCGGCAAAATAATCCTTGGCTCAAATGTCGGCGCGCGCGGATGCGGGCCGTCTTGTTACAATGGGAGACATTTCATGTCGCTGACGCTGCATTACCACCCGCTGGCCTCGTACTGCTGGAAGGCGCTGATCGCGCTGTACGAGAACGATACTCCGTTCGCGCCAAACCTGGTCGATCTCGGAAACCCGGCCGAGCGCGCCGCGCTGGTGAAGCTGTGGGGGATCGGCAAGTTTCCGGTGCTGCGCGACGAGGCGCGGAACGAGACCGTGCCGGAATCCAGCATCATCGTTGAATATCTGGATCGCCACTATCGCGGTCCCACCCGGTTCATTCCCGACGATGCCGGCCGCGCCTTGCAGACGCGGCTGCACGACCGCTTCTACGATCTCTATGTGCATCTGCCGATGCAGAAGATCATGATCGACCGGATGCGGCCCGCCGACAAGCGGGATCCGCTCGGCGTCGAGGAAGCCCGCGCGCAGCTGCGGACATCCTACGCCATGATCGAACGGCAGATGGCAAAGGGCGGCTGGGCGATGGGCGAGGATTTTGGCCTGGTCGATTGCGCCGCCGCGCCATCGCTGTTCTACGGCAGCATGGTGGTGCCGTTCGGCGACGCGAACAGGAATCTCTCCGCCTATTTCGAGCGGCTGAGGGCGCGGCCCTCTTTCGCGCGGGTGATGCTGGAGGCCGAGCCGTATTTCCAGATGGTGCCCAAAGAAGTCCTGAGCGGGAGCGTTGAAATGGCCGAAGCAGACAGGGCAAAGACGATCCGCGCGATCTTTGCGGCCTATCTCGCCAACGACCGCACATTTGTCGAGAACGCGCTCAGTGAAGATTTCTACTTCACCAGCCCCTATGACGACCACATCGACAGGCCGACCTATTTCGAGCGGTGCTGGAAGAACAGCGACTGGATCGAGCGGCATGAGCTGGAGCGGATTTTCGTCGAAGGCGATGAAGCCTTTGTCACCTATCGTTGCCTCGCCAAGGGCGGAAAGGCTTTCCGCAATACCGAGTTTTTCGTCTTCGATGGCGACAAGGTGAAGCGCATCGAGGTCTATTTCGGCGCAACCTATGACAATGGCAAATTCGTCAAGCAGTCCCGATAAGGGAGCCATCTATCTCGAAAATAATTTCTCCCGACATGTCGGCGACGTAAAAGCCCGCTCGTCTTGTTGTCGAAGGCCGGCGCGACGGTGGCCGGCCCAACGAGATCAAACCGGAGAACAACGATGCGATTCATGGTGATTGTGAAGGCCAGCAAGGATTCGGAAGCCGGCGTAATGCCGAGCACGGAGCTGCTGACCGCGATGGGCAAGTTCAACGAGGAGATGGTGAAGGCCGGCGTGATGGAGGCGGGCGAGGGCCTGCATCCGACCGCAAAGGGCGCACGGATCAAGTATGGCAGCGGGCAGGGCAGCGTCAGCCGCGGTCCGTTCGCGCTCTCCGGCGATCTCGTCGCCGGCTTCTGGCTGATCAACACCAGATCGCTGGATGAAGCGATCGAATGGATGCAGCGCGCGCCGTTCGGCAATGGCGATGAGATCGAAATCCGCCAGGTGTTTGCCGCGGAAGATTTCGGAGATGCCTTGACGCCTGAGCTGCGCGAGCAGGAAGAGCAGTTGCGCGCGCAAGCTGCGAAAAAGTGACGACAACGGAACAATGGACACCCACCATGCGCTTCATGATGCTGATGATCCCGCTGGGCTATGAGACCGCGCCGCCGGACGTCCAGCTCGACCCCGAGCGGGTCAAGGCGATGATGAAATACAACGAGGCGCTGAAGGAGGCCGGCGTGCTGATCGCGCTCGACGGCCTGCATCCGCCGTCGATGGGCGCGCGGGTTTCGTTTGCCACCGGCAAGCCCGTCGTCACCGACGGCCCGTTCACCGAGGCCAAGGAAGTGCTCGGCGGCTACTGGATGATCTCTGTGAAGTCGCGCGAGGAGGCGATCGCCTGGGCGAAAAAATGCCCGGCCTCCGGGAACGAGATCATCGAAATCCGCCAGGTGCAGGAGATGGCCGATTTCTCCGAGGAAGTGCAGCAAGCGGCCAAAGGTTTTGACGAACTGCAGAAGGGCAATGCGCACAAGGCACGGTGAAACAAGCTCGAACGGTCGTTCCGCTCCCTCTCCCCGTGAAGAGAACGGGGAGAGGGAGCGCACCGCCTATCCGTCCGTTAACCTTCCTGAACGCTCAAACTAAGTGACCTTTCCACCCGGCTCATGTAAAAGCCGTTCACATGAGCTGGCGCAAGGAACAACGCCGCAGCGAGCGCGGCTATCATCACGGCAATCTGAAAGAGGCGTTGCTGCAGGCGGCGCTCGGCCTGATCGCCGAGAAGGGCGCGGCCGGCTTCACCTTTGCCGACGCGGCGCGGATGGCCGGCGTCAGCCCCGCCGCGCCCTATCGTCATTTCCGCGATCGCGATGAATTGCTGTCCTCGATCGCCCAGCGCGGTTTCGAGCAGTTCGAGGCGCTGCTGACGCAGGCCTGGGACGACGGCCGGCCGGACACGGTGTCGGCGTTCGAGCGGGTCGGCAAGGCCTATCTTGCGTTCGCCCGCAACGAGCCCGCGTTCTATTCCGCGATGTTCGAATCCGGCATTCCTGTCGATGCAAACCCTACATTAATGGCTGCCAGCGAGCGCGCTTTCGCCATCATCCGCGCCGCCGCCGAGCGGCTTGCGGCGATGGCGCCGCCCGGCATGCCGCGGCCGCCGGCGATGATGATGGCGCTGCACATCTGGTCGATGGCGCATGGCGTGGCCTCGCTGTTCGGCCGCGGCGACGCGGCGCGGCGCAAGCTGCCGATGTCGCCCGAGGATCTCCTGGAAGCCGAAGTGCTGATCTATCTGCGCGGCCTCGGCTTCCCGACCGACCGCCGGCCGGAGCCAGAAGCCGGCCGGCTCCGCCGCCGGTGCCGCCGTCAGGCCCTTGGGGCACCCCCAAATAATTTTTCGAAGGTGCGGCGAGCCGCGCGCTTGACAAAAACGCGGGATGGTTTAGGTATGTAAATGTTATTTACATTCACAACGGCGTGATCGCCGTCATGGAGAGGGAAATGGCCTACACCGCAGATGTCAATCGATGGCGCGGCCCGACGACGGAAGAGAACTACCGCCCACGTCCGCATATGCTTGAAAGCCCCTGGCACCCCGGCTGGATCGCCGTGACCATCCTCGGCTTCATCATCTGGTGGCCGATCGGCCTTGCCCTTCTCTTTTTCACACTAGGGAGCAGAAAAATGGGTTGCTGGAGCAACGGAGATCGCTGGCAGAACAAGATGGAGCGGATGCAGTACAAGATGGACCGGATGCGCGGCCGCATGGAAAGCCGCGGCTTTGGCGGCTTCGGCTTCGGCCAGCCCACCAGCGGCAACCGCGCCTTCGACGAGTACCGCTCGGAAACCCTGCGCCGGCTCGAGGAAGAGCAGGTCGAGTTCAGGAATTTCCTCGACCGCCTGCGCCACGCCAAGGACAAGGAAGAGTTCGACGCGTTCATGGCGCAGCACAAGCCGCGTCCGACCCCGCCGAACGACCAGCCGCAGCAGGGCTAAGCGAATAGCGTCGCGTTAAAGGAGGTTCAGCCTCAGGCGTGATGCCCCCATGACGCCTGATGGCGATACGGCCGCCCATCTGCGAAAGCAGGTGGGCGGTTTGTTTTTGCGAGCCATCGCTATCGACCTTGATACGCAATCGGAACGGTTGCACCACGACGTCCCCCAAAGCCGATTTCGCCGCGTTCCGGGAACCGGCCACATATCCGTCAGACCGCGACCGGTGTCGTGACGCCTGTCGATCGGGATGCGGCGCCCGTCTGCGAGAGCAGGCGGTCGCCCATGCTGAAGCGTGGCGAGTGCCATATTCGGATGGCTGTCGCTGCCTCGGCTGCTCTTATTCCGAGCAATTGTCCTAAGTTGAATCCGGGAATGCCTTAATTCGCTAACGATGCGTTTAATTGTTTTGGATTGTGAGCAAAACGGTACAGCAGCGGAGTTCCCGAAGTTCGATGATGGCTCCATGACCGCCCGACCCGGCAAATACCGGTGACTGGGAGTTCCGTAGTGCTCCCACCCGATCAAGGTGTGCAACCATGTTCCTTCATGTGCCACCACGATGTCCAACGTGCCAAACAGCAACGATGCTGGTGCGGCTTACACCCGGCCCCTCGGGTCTCGATATCCGGACGTTTGAGTGCCCCGCCTGCAATCACGTCCACCAAGTTGTGGCCGAGCTGGTTGATCCGATGAGATCCCCAAGAATAATCGCGTGGCTTCGAGGTCAATTGGTGGCGCCAACGTAAGCAGCCCGTACGATCGCCCGGGGGGAAGGGCGACGCGGCCCTTATTCAATTCGTCAGACGGCTTTCGACAGCGGCTGGTGGACGGCCCTGCTCGGCGATTTATGATCGAAAGTGTTCAAAATTGCTCAGCGGCGATCCGGTTTATCTGCCATTCATCCCCGATGCCCGGCGCCGCGACCAATCCAGATGAAGTACCCACACGTGTTTGCAATGACTGCGGCTCGCAGATGAAGCATGTGACCGATCTTTGCAGCGCCGGTCTGTATCCTGCCGAACGGATATTTCGCTGCCAAAGCTGCAGCATTGTCATCTCGGAACGCAGATTGCCGGCCCATCGTTGATTCTTCGGATCGGCAATCGGTCACTCGTCGGGAACGGGCCGGGTCATGGTCAGAACGACGCCATGCCCGTGGCCATCCGATGAAATGGCGCCCCACCGCTCCTTTCCGCGAAGCCGCTTTCAATGGCCGCATATGCGCACGATGCGGGCACTTTATTTCGGACGCCATCGGCCGCAATGGCTTAAGATAGCCGTCTCATCTTGGAGTCCAGACCGTAAATGCCAGGCAATACCAATCAGGCTTTTGAGCCGAAGGAATTTCTCGCCAGGGTGGGAGAGGGGAAGACGATCCTGGAGTTTCGCAAGGACCAGATCATCTTCGCTCAGGGCGACGTGGCCGACACGGTCTTCTATATTCAGAAAGGCCGGGTCAAGGTTGTTGTCATATCCGAGCAGGGCAAGGAAGCCGTGGTCGGAATCCTGGAGCCCGGCCAGTTCTTCGGCGAAGGCTGCATGAACGGCCACTCGTTGCGCATCGCGACGACGACCGCGATGGAGGAGTGCCTGATCACCGTGATAGCGAAGACGGCCATGCTCGCGGCGCTTCATGATCAACCGAAATTTTCCGAATTGTTCATGGCCTATCTGCTGACCCGGAACAGCCGGATTGAAGAGGATCTGATCGACCAGCTCTTCAATTCCAGTGAGAAACGGCTGGCGCGCCTGCTGCTGCTGCTGGCGAATTTCGGCAAGGAGGGTAGCCCTCAACCGATCAGTCCGAACATCAGCCAGGAGACATTGGCAGAAATGATTGGAACGACGCGATCCCGCGTCAGCTTCTTCATGAACAAGTTCCGCAAGCTCGGCTTCATCAGCTACAACGGAAAGATCGAGGTCAACAGTTCATTGCTGAATGCGGTCTTGTACGACAAGCCCGAGATCACGCGCGAGCCGTGAGATGATATCGTCGCGGTGATTGATCGCCGCTTTGCTGCAAACCAAGCCCGCGCCCGGCGCAGGTATCTATCGACGCCACCAGCTCCTTTGCCATCCCCATCCGCCACCACGAATCGAGTCGCACGATGAGCAGAAGCAGGACGGCACCGATGGTGGCGTTGAGGATGGCGCTGACCAACCCGGTTCCGAGATGGATACCGAGTTGAGGCAGCAACCAGCTTCCGATAAAGGCGCCCAGGATCCCGATGACGATGTCGCCGATGATTCCGAAACCGGTCCCTTGCACGATCTGGCCGGCCAGCCAGCCGGCAACGAGGCCGACGAACAATATGACCAACAGGCTTTCGCTCGACATGTGCATTTGGTGACCTCGCGATTTGATCGAGAGGACCATCACATACCGGCCTGCTGCTGTCTGTATCGAATTGACCGTTGCTGCGTCGAAGCACCTTAAATTTCGGGAATGAGCGAAATTGAACAGTCGATCCGCTTCGACTTGCTGCATGTTCTTGCAATCACCGTATGTCAGCGGCGTCCACCGCTGACAGGAGTAGTCGGCTTCGGCGTTGATCCGCAGGAGAATGCATCATGCTGGAACAACCATACAGTCGCCCCGACCCTTGCCTGCTGCCGATCCCCCGGCCCGGATGTCCGAAATGCGAATGCCGCATGATGCTGCTGGGAATTGTGCCCGGCCCTGAGGGCTCCGAGGTCCGCAAGTTCAGGTGCAGGAGCTGCGGTCACGGCTTCACGAATGCGGTCGTCCAGGATCGCTGAATAGGTTCGCAGCCGGCTGGATTGCTGGCGAGTTGAAGCCGCCGACCTGAAGCGCGCGCGCTCCAGCGCATGACGATCGCTTCAGACGGCCCTCCTTCCGAACGGCCGTTCTTTTCTCAGGCCGCCTCCAATACTCTCAGACGGGGTGTCTGCTGGGGAAAGCGCGGATCTTGAGGCGCGCAGCGTAACAATCGACACGCGATAGGGAACCAGCGATCCGAATAACAGTTGCCCTGACACGAAGCCGGAGTTGCCTTTGATTTGGACCCGCGGGAAGTCGAGTTTCACCGCGGCGTATTTGAACCGACACCGGTTCTCAAAACGAAATCATTGAGAGACTCAGAGATCAGGGAAGATAACCCTTTGCGCGTCTTCATTCTCACATTGTCCGCTTTTGCAATTCTCATCAGTGCAAATGTTGCCAAAGCCGGCCCGAGCATGACCGATCGCGAGCTGCTGGCATCCGCCGATCCGGCGGCCGTTGTCCAGGAAGGCACCCAGGAAACCGAAGATCAGGTCGGCCTCGACAAGGCAAAGCGTCGCGACGTGCAGCGCCGGCTGACCACGCTCGGCTTCGACACCAGGGTCAATGGACGGTTCGACAAGCCGACCCGCGCCGTCATCGCACGTTGGCAGGCGGCTCGCGGCTATCCCAACACCGGGTTCCTCAGCACGCCGCAGCATCAGGCGCTACTGAACGAATCCGTCTCGTCGGCGCGCGCCAGCCTCGGCGGCAGCGACAAGTCCGATGACGACCGGCCGGCTCGTCGTCACGGCGGTGCACGCCATCACACAGCGCTGGCGGTCCAGGCGCACTGATTGGCGGCGTGGTCGGCGGACTGTTCGGGCGCAGGTGATCCGACGCGCGGGTGACTTGAAATGGTACGAAGCCTTAGTGCGCGAACGCTTTAGGCCTGCGCGATCGGCAAGACGGGGCCACGAGAATAAATTCGCATGGCGCCCATCGGAGCCGCCTCCGGGAGGTGTGCCGGTCGAGGTCAAGCCGACCTTGTAAAGGGCAGCGCCTCGCGTTCACGCCCCTGAATACGTCACGATAAGCGCTGCAATTGCCAGAATGCAGCTAACAAGCAGTATCACGAGAACAGGCCTGCCTAAAAGACCGCCTCGTGCCTCTACCGCCGTCTCTACTGTTTGATTTCCATCTTTATGCATTGAAATCTCCTGTAGAGACCAACGGCCGGGACTCTTACAAGTTCCGGAATCTTTGCCCAACCGATCGGGGAGCCCCGGATAGGAGATCGATTGATCTACTGT
Organism: uncultured Alphaproteobacteria bacterium; assembly: GCA_963840465.1. Taxonomy (GTDB): domain Bacteria; phylum Pseudomonadota; class Alphaproteobacteria; order Rhizobiales; family Xanthobacteraceae; genus Bradyrhizobium. The sequence goes on from CAWIZF010000058.1 coordinate 235,617, forward strand.
CAAACTTCGAAATTCTGCGGAGCTTTGACGCGGCTTTGTGGGGTGAGTGATGTCTCGATCCAGCTGTCGAGCGGTCATGCTTCGTGCTGGCGCCATTCCGCAGCCGGTCTATATTGATGGACGCACTGATCCGGGGCGGCCGCCATGATTCCAAATGAAATACCTGTCGATCAGCTCTGGCACTCGATCCGGCGTGAAGCGGAGCGCGCCGTGGCGCGCGATCCAATATTCGGCGCGGCGCGGTCATCGGCCATTCTCGATCATCCTGATTTCGCTCACGCGCTGGCGCACCAGATCGGGGAGCGGCTCGGCAAGACGCCGGCGGATCGCGCAGCGATTTGCGCGCATTGCCGGTGAAGCGTTTGCTGGCTTCGCCCGATCTGATCGATGCGGCGAGCCGCGACCTGCAGAGCATCGCCGCTCACGATCCCGCGACGACGACACTGCTGCCGCCGCTGTTGAACTTCAAGGGCTACGTCGCGCTGCAGGCCTGGCGCGTCTCGCACTGGCTCTGGCGGGAGGAACGCCGCGATCTCGCGCTGCTGCTGCAAAGCCTGTCGTCCGATCAGCTTCAGGTCTCCATTCATCCGTCCGCATCGATCGGCACGTCGGTATTTCTCGATCATGCCACCGGCATCATCATCGGCGCGTACACCGTGATCGGCGACGAGGTGACGATCCTGCAGAACGTCACCATCGGCCGAAAACAGTCAGAGCCGGACCGCGCACCGAAAATCGGCCGCGGCGTCTACCTCAGCGCCGGATCGACCATTATCGGCCATGTCAGCGTCGGCGATTTCGCCAAGGTCGGCGCAGGCGCGGTCGTCGAGCATGACGTGCCAGCGGGCTGTACCGCCGTCGGCGTGCCCGCACGATTGACGAATTGTCCGGAGCCCGAGCACGCGTTGATGTAGCCCGGGCGAGCGAAGCGACCCCGGGACCCATGTCGCGGCAAATCCCGCATATCGCTCGCGCTCGCGGACTAGATCGAGTGGGCACGTCGCTTCGCTCCTTTGCCCACCCTACAAGCCGAGCGGCCGCCACACACTACCGGCCGGGTATTCACCAAGCCGCTGCTCGCTTACCCTTTCAACAGCCGCGCCGAGCACATCGATCGAGAAGCTGTACTCGAAAACCGTGGATGGCTGGTGCGTCCGGCCGTCGCGACGGCCGCAACATGTTGTACGTGGCATGAGGGCAAATCACCCAGAAGCCGGTCCAGCCCTTCGCGCAAAAATATTCCGCTTTCGTTCTCACGCAAATCAGTCGCATAACCCCGCTCGTCTCACGGCGGATGAGGGGCGCTCGCGATCGTCACGAACGCGCGGTGAGATGCGATGGACGCAGAGGGCGCGATAGACGTACGCGCCGGAAGCGTACGGCGAAGTCGTGTGGTTCGGGCGCCGCGGTGCTGGCGTTAAGTCGCGGGAGAAGGAAGTCTCGCAGGCGACGGAGGCAAAAGAGCCGTTCTCCGGGAAGAGCACGAAGTAAGCCGTAAAGCCATTGCGCAGGGAAGGCCGGAATGCTCCCGCTGCCCTGTATGCTCGTGTGCATTTTTGTTTGCGCAAATCGCACGCGAGACCGCGGGTGCAGCAAGCACCCGGTCTTCCCTGCGCCCTCTGATTTCGAAGAGGGCAAACGAAGATGCAAAGCTCGGGCGAATGCGCCGCGAGATCGCGGTTCACATTCAGTTGTCATCGTCCGCGAAGGCGGACGATCCAGTATTCCAGAGACAGCAGTGATTGAACCGATAGGCCGCGGCGTACTGGATCCCCGCCTGCGCGGGGATGACGGTGATGTGTCGTCGCGTCGCCGCGAGCGCAGCGAAGCAATCCATCTGTCACCTGGCGCGCGACAGATGGATTGCTTCGCTGCGCTCGCAATGACGTGGAGAGAGCTGGCCCCCATCGGCTCGTCCTCGAAGCGTGCGACGCTGACGGCGAAGCCGGAACCACTTATCCGGGCATGGAACCCAGCCCCCGAGCCCCCGTAACCGCCCGGCCTGCCTCCATTTCCGGCAGCCGGATTCCCCTTTGGTAACCGAAAGTTAACCAAGCTTAGCGTCTGGTTAGGGACGGAATGACGCGCTGGTAGCCCTCGTTTTGACATGTTGGCAGGGGAAGCAGGACCCGGCTTTCGGCGGGCCCCCCATGCGACACCAAGAGCGGCTTTCGCGCTGGCGCATATCGCCGCGCCCGACGCGCGGCTGTGGAACCGGCAGCCGTTTGCTCCCGGAGGAAATAGGGACACTTGCGTTGAGAGGATACCGCTCATGAATCCCGCCGACGTGGCTCCGGCAGCCCTGCCGTTGGTCTCCGCCGACGTATCGCTGATCGCCCTGTTCATGCAGGCCCATTGGGTCGTGAAAACGGTCATGCTGGGGCTGTTGGCCTGCTCGGTCTGGGTCTGGGCGATCGCGATCGACAAGATTTTCCTCTATGGCCGCACCAAGCGCGCCATGGACCGCTTCGAGCAGGCGTTCTGGTCGGGCCAGTCGATCGAGGAGCTCTATCGCGCGCTGTCGGCCAAACCGACGCAGTCGATGGCGGCGTGCTTCGTCGCGGCGATGCGCGAGTGGAAGCGCTCGTTCGAGAGCCAGACACGCTCCTTTGCCGGCCTGCAGATGCGGATCGAGAAGGTGATGAACGTCTCCATCGCCCGCGAGGTCGAGCGGCTGGAGCGACGGCTGCTGGTGCTGGCGACCGTCGGCTCGGCGGGGCCGTTTGTCGGCCTGTTCGGAACCGTCTGGGGCATCATGTCGAGCTTCCAGTCGATTGCGGCCTCGAAAAACACTTCACTCGCGGTTGTGGCGCCGGGCATTGCGGAGGCGCTGTTTGCCACCGCCATCGGCCTCATCGCCGCCATCCCCGCGACCATTTTCTATAACAAGTTCACATCAGAGGTGAATCGCCAGGCGCAGCGGCTCGAAGGCTTCGCCGATGAATTTTCAGCCATCCTGTCCCGCCAGATCGACGAGCGGGCGTGAGGACGGCCAATGACGAGCGCATCGTGAGATCCAGATCATGGCGATGAACATGGCAGGTTCGGCGGGTGGCGGCGGACGCCGCGGCCGGCGTCGCGCCGCCGTGATGGCGGAGATCAACGTCACGCCGATGGTCGACGTGATGCTGGTGCTGCTCATCATCTTCATGGTGGCGGCGCCGTTGATGACGTCGAGCATCGATATCGATCTGCCGGTTGCCTCAGGCGGCAAGCAGATCCAGGCCAACGCCCCGCCGTTGACGCTGTCGGTCAAGCGGACCGGCGGTACGTGCAATTCCAACGTCGAACTCTATCTCGGGGACACGCTGATTTCGGCCAACGATCTCCTGCCCAAGATCAAGGCGATCCGGGAGACCCGTTCGGACGCCGAGAGCGTGGTATACCTGAGGGGCGACAAAGACGTCTGCTACACGGATATGATGAAACTTTTGGGGTATATTCGGACGGCGGGATTCAAGGCGAATATCGTCATCGTGCCGGAGCAGGGCTCCTGAGCCATGCAGCGGCGCGCGACGGCTGACAGCGGAGCGGGAAAGCTCAAGTGAAGGTCAAGGACATCGACAAGACACTGGTTGCATCGGTCGCCCTGCACGTCCTCGTGCTGGGGTGGGCGATGGTGTCTGTCTCGACCAAGGCGCTGGAAATGCCGCCGGAAGATTCGGTGGCGGTCGATGTCATTTCGTCCGACCAGCTCGCCAAGGTCATGGCCGGCATGAAGACCGGCAAGAAGGAAAACCCGAAGCCGCTGGCCGAGAAAATCGCCGAAGCCAAGCCGGTCGACGATGCCGTCGGCAAGATCACCGAGAAGGCGCCGGTCGTAACCGAGACCGCACCGCCGCCGCAGCCCAAGGTCGAGGAGAAGCCGGTCGAGAAGAAGCCCGACCCGCCGAAGGCCGTCGAGAACAAGCCGAAGGAAGAGCCGAAGCCGGTCGAGAAGAAGCCCGACCCGCCAAAGGCTGCCGAGAACACCCCGACCGAGAAGAAGCCGGATCCGGTCAAGCCCGATCCGATCGCCGAGGCGATCAAGAAGGAAGAGAAGAAGCCGCCGCCGAAGCCGGTGCAGGCGGCCAAGCCGCCCGAGCCGCAAAAGCCGAAGATCGTCGAACGGCACTTCGATCAGACGCAGATCGCGGCGCTGCTCGACAAGCGCGACCCGACGCGCCAGGCCGCGACCGGCGACACGCTGAATTCGAACGCCGCGCTCGGCCTTGCCAAGGGCACGGCGGCGGACAATTCCGCAACCTGGGGCTCGATGTTCCAGCGGCAGGTCGAGCGATGCTGGAAGAAGCCGTATGGCGGCATCGAATCGCAGAAGCCTGAAGCCGTGTTTGCCATTCGTCTGAAGCGCGACGGCACCCTTGAAGGCTCGCCGGTCCCGGAAGGCGCTCCGGCGACGCCGTTCCTGCGCGTCTATCAGGAGAGCGCGCTGCGCGCGATCATCGAATGCCAGCCGTACAAGCTGCCGGCGGCGTTTTACGAGGAATGGAAATATTTCGCGCCGGTGTTCAAGGAAAAGGTCTGACCGCGCCCGCCGATCGGCGATCGGCGATCACACCTATTGGCGATCACACAAGAGCAAGATTGAAGCCATGACTGACAAAGATGGATTGCCGAATATGTCTTTCCGCCTGAGCCGCCGGCAGATCATTTCTGGAATGGCTTCAACGGGCCTGTTGATGGGCGGTCCGATTCGCAGTGCCTTCGCCCAGAAACGCGTCGTCATTCCCGAGGGCGAATTCACTCCGCTCCCGATCGCGATCCCGAATTTCGTCGCCGGCACGCCCGGCGATGCCGAGGTCGGCGTCGGCGTGTCGCAGGTCATCACCAACAATCTCAAGCGCAGCGGGCTGTTCGCGCCGATCGATCAGGCCGCCTATATCGAGCGCATCACCAACATCGACACCGCGCCGCAATTCAATAGCTGGAAGCAGATCAACGCCCAGGCGCTGGTGACCGGCCGCATGACGCGACAGGGCGATGGCCGGCTGAAAGCGGAATTCCGCCTCTGGGACGTCAACACCGCCCAGCAGCTCACCGGCCAGCAATATTTCACCTCGCCGGAATACTGGCGGCGGATCGCCCACATCATCTCCGACCAGATCTATGAGCGCCTGACCGGCGAAAAGGGCTATTTCGACAGCCGCGTCGTGTTCGTCGACGAGACCGGGTCCAAGGAGCGCCGCGTCAAGCGGCTGGCGCTGATGGACCAGGACGGCGCCAATGTCAGATATCTGACCAAGGGCGCCGATCTGGTGCTGACGCCGCGGTTCTCGCCGTCGACCCAGGAAATCACCTATATGGAATTCGGCCAGGGCGATCCGCGCGTCTATCTGTACAACGTCGAGACCGGGCAGCGCGAGATCGTCGGCAATTTCCCGGGCATGTCGTTCTCGCCGCGGTTCTCGCCGGATGGCCAGCGCATCATCATGAGCCTGCAGCAGGGCGGCAACTCGAACCTGTTCGTGATGGATTTGCGCTCGAAATCGACGACGCGGCTGACCGACACGCCGGCGATCGACACCTCGCCGTCCTATTCGCCCGACGGCAGCCGGATCTGTTTCGAATCCGACCGCGGCGGCAAGCCGCAGATCTACGTGATGGCGGCCACCGGCGGCGGCGGCGCAGCGCATCTCGTTCGGCGAGGGCAGCTATTCGACGCCGGTGTGGTCGCCGCGCGGCGACTACATCGCCTTCACCAAGCAGGGCGGCGGACAGTTCGCGATCGGCATCATGAAGACCGACGGTTCGGGCGAACGCATCCTCACTTCCGGCTACCACAATGAAGGGCCGACCTTCGCGCCGAACGGCCGCGTCGTGATGTTTTTCCGCGAGCCCGGCGGCAACAGCGGACCGTCGCTGTATACGGTCGATATCTCAGGTCGCAACGAATTGCGGGTACCAACGCCCGGTTTTGCCTCCGACCCGGCATGGTCGCCGTTGCTCTCTTAACGGAACACAACCGCGCGGGGCATTGTCGTTAATCGGCAAACATTGCCTAGCCTGATGATTTTTCGGGCAAATTTTCCGCGACCTCACCAAAAGCAACGTCCCGGTAACGATGTTCCCTCAGAAAGACTTCATCTGAGAAGGGTAGAACTACCTACCCTAACAGGAACGCGTGCCCCCAACATGCAGCTCGCCAATCAGAACGGAGAGTCCGATCAGAAGATGTCGCCGTCGATTTACGCGGCGCTGATCGATTCGCTGTTCACCGACCCTGGTCCGATGTTTGCGGGGGCGCTGTGCGCCGCCGTCGCCGCGCTCATGACGGCGCTGAAGACCGGCAATACGCTGCTGTGGCCGTGCGTCGCGGTGCTTGTCGTTACCGGCGCGCTGCGCGCGCTCGACACGCGCCAGTATAAGAAAGTTCGTTCCAGCCTGGCGGCCGATGGCGTTGCGCGCTGGGAAATGCGCTACCAGTTCGGTGCGATGCTCTATGCCGCAGCCCTCGGGGCGTGGTGCCTGGTCGCGGTGATGGGCAGCGACGATGCCGTCGCCCACATGATCGCGACCTCGGTCACGCTCTGCTACGTGGCTGCCGGCGGCGGCCGAACCTATGGCCGGCCATGGATCTTCCATGTGCAGATGCTGCTGGCCTGCGGACCGCTGACGTTCGCGCTGGCCGCCAACGGCAGCCCTTTCTATGTCGGCATGGCGCTGCTCAACGTCCTGTTCTTCTTCTCCCTGAAGCACATCTCGACCAGCCTGCAGGCGATTTTCGTCCGCGCCCTGATCGCGCGCGAGCGCGAGGCGGCGCTTGCCAGTCAGTTCGACACGGCGCTCAACAACATGCCGCACGGCCTGGCGATGTTTCGCGCCGACGGCCGCCTTGCGGTCATGAACAACCGCTTCAGCAAGATGATGAACCTGTCCGACGATTTCGTGCAGCGAGGCGCCGACGTCTCGGACATCTGCGCGGCCTGCGTCGCGGCCGGAACCATGTCGGAGGTGAGCGCCAGGCTCATTCTGCAGGAAGTCGAACAGTCCCGCGCCAGCGAGATCATCACGACCGATCCGGATTTCAACAAGAACCGGGCGCTGTCCTGGACCTTCCAGCCAATGGCCGGCGGCGGCACCGTCATGCTGGTGGAGGACATCACCGAGCGCAAGGACGCGGAAGCCCGGATCAGTCATCTGGCGCGTTACGACGAACTGACGGCGCTGCCGAACCGGGTCAATTTCCGGGACGAGATCGGAAAACTGCTGGCGGCCCAGCAGGGCGCCGAACAATTGTCGGCGCTGCTGTTCGTCGACCTCGACCAGTTCAAGCAGGTCAACGACACGCTCGGCCATCCCTGCGGCGACCAGTTGCTGTGCGCGGTGTCCGAACGGTTGCGCGAGATGCTGCGGCCCGAGGATTTCGTGGCGCGCTTCGGCGGCGACGAGTTCGTGGTGTTCCAGCAGAATATCCATTCCCCCGACGACGCCGCGGGCCTCGCCCGGCGCATCGTCGATCGCCTGAGCGAGCGTTACAAGATCGACAATCATCTGGTCGAGATCGGCGCCAGCGTCGGCATCGCCATGACCTCGCGCGGCATCAGCGCCGATACGCTGTTGAAGAATGCCGACATGGCGCTGTACCGCGCCAAGGCCGACGGCCGCGGCACCTTCTGCTTCTTCCGCGAGGAGATGGCGCTGGTCGTCGAAGCCCGCCGCATCCTCGAACTCGACCTGCGCAAGGCGCTGGCCAATGAGGAGTTCGAGCTGTTCTTCCAGCCGCTGGTCAATCTCAAGTCGGGACGGATATCCACCTGCGAGGCGCTGTTGCGCTGGAATCATCCGGTGCGCGGCACGGTTTCGCCGACCGATATCATTCCGGTCGCCGAGGACATGGGCCTGATCGTCGATCTCGGCCGCTGGATCTTGCGCAAGGCCTGCATGGAATGCATGAAATGGCCCGAAGGCGTCAGCGTCGCGGTCAATTTCTCGCCGCAGCAGTTCCATCAGCGCGACGTGCTGAGCGAAGTCCGCTATGCGCTCGAGGTCTCCGGCCTGCCGGCCAACCGGCTCGAAATCGAGATCACCGAATCCTCGCTGCTGCGGAACACGCAGATGACGCACGATGTGCTGTCGCAATTGCACTCGCTCGGCGTGCGGATCTCGCTCGACGATTTCGGCACCGGCTATTCGAGCCTCAGCTACCTCCACAACTTCCCCTTGCAGAAGGTGAAGATCGACCGCTCCTTCCTGGAAGGGATCGACAGCGACCGTCCGCTGACCCTGCTGCGCGGCGTGGCGCGGCTGTCGGCCGATCTCGGAATGTCGGTGGCGGTGGAGGGCATCGAGACCAACGAGCAGCTCGAGCTGATCAGCGCCGATGGCGCGGTAACCGAGGCGCAGGGCTATCTGTTCAGCCCGCCGGTGCCTGCGGTGCGGGTTCGGCAGTTGCTCAATGCCTCGCACGGCCGCCGTCCGCCGGACGGCCATTTGGTCCCGGTCCCCTCGCGATCCATCGCCTAACTCCGTGAAAATACGGGGCGTGCCTTTAACCCTAAGATTGTGATCCCTTTGCACGGTCGTTAAGAAGATGTTAATCTTTTGACGTGCCCGCGGAAGTTGTTGGCGGTGCTTGGAGTAATGAATGAGATGCCGCCGCCAAAGTAACCGCGTTGTTTCCCGAACGAACCTCAGACCCTCTCGAATTCGTCGATTACCGCCTCGCAGAGACTCCCGAGGATAAGGACGAGATCTACCGTCTGAGATACCGTGCCTACCTGCGCGAGGGCGCGATCCTGCCGTCCGAGTCGCAACGCGTCACCGACCGATATGATGACGAGCCGAACAATTTCACCTTCGGCATCTACTATCGCGACGAACTCTACAGCTCGATCCGTATCAGCGTTCTCTGCGGCGAGTGGCGCGGGTCGCCTTCGTCGGAGATGTTTGCCGATCTCCTGCACCCGGAACTGGATCGCGGCAAAACCATCATCGATCCCACGCGGTTCGTGGCCGACCCCGACAAGGCCCGGGTATTCCCCGAACTGCCTTACGCTACGGTGCGCCTGGGCTATGTCGCCTGCGGCCATTTCAACGCCGATATCGGGCTTGCCAACGTCCGCCCCGAGCACCGGGCTTTCTATCGCAAGGTGTTCCTGCAGGAACCGCTGGGCGAGCCGAAATTGTTTCCCGGCCTGATCAAGCCGGTCGGACTGATGGCCGCCAACTATCGGGACATCCGCGACCGGGTATTCCAGCGCTTCCCGTTCATGCGTTCGAGCGCGTTCGAGCGCCGGATGCTGTTCACGCGTTCGGACGAGCGGCAGGCTTCCTCGCGCGGAATAGTTAACTCCTTTGCGCGCGCCTCGAGTTCCTGAACGGGCCGAATCGCGGTGGGTTCGAGGGCCAGCCGGGCTTGGGATATTCTCCCCGCAACTGCTCAATATTCTCCGGCGAGGCCGCTTTTGCCCTGCGAAAGCCCCAAAATCCGGTGATTTGGCCCGGTACCCGCTTGCCTTCACCGTCGCGCCACATTTACAAACCATTAACTATCGCGGTCGCTTTTCACGGTTTGTCAGCATTTGATCGGGTCCAGCAAGGTTCCATCAAGGTTGACGGAACGTTCGCTTAACCATCGACCTGTAGACCGGATAACAGTCGAAAAACGTGAGCGTTGGAGGCTCCGGAATGAAATATCAGATGCGTTCCCTCCAGGGATGGAAGCTGGCGGCTTTGGTCGCGGTGGCGCTTTCGATGGGCGCCTGCGCCAAGAACAACGTCGGCGCCGATGGCGCGATGGCGAGCGCGGCAACCCCGGGGAGCCAGCAGGATTTCGTGGTCAATGTCGGCGACCGCGTGTTCTTCGAGAGCGACCAGACCGAGCTGAGCCCGCAGGCGATCGCCACGCTGGAGAAGCAGGCGCAGTGGCTGCAGACCTACAACCGCTATTCGTTCACCATCGAAGGCCATGCCGACGAGCGCGGCACCCGCGAATACAACATCGCACTCGGCGCGCGCCGCGCCCAGTCGGTGCGCAGCTATCTCGCCTCCCGCGGGATCGACGCGAACCGCATGCGCACGATCTCCTACGGCAAGGAGCGCCCGGTGGCGGTCTGTAACGACATCTCCTGCTGGTCGCAGAACCGCCGCGCCGTCACGGTGCTGAACGCCGGCGCCTGAGCATTCGAACTCTCGCAGAGTTTCAAAACCGGCGTCTTCAGACGCCGGTTTAACTGCATTTTAAGTATTCAAGCCAAGTGGATGCAGGCTTTCGTTAAGAAGTCTTGGCAAGAAGTTAATCTAGCGCTTCAGGATGAATTCCCGAAGCAGCGCCATCGCCCGTTCCGGCGCATCGGGCACCACGCCGTGCTGGCACTCCGCGAACCGTTCGAACTGCACGAGGCTCGGCGGCAGCGCGGCAGCAAGATCGGCCTGGCTTTCGATCGGGTGCATCGGATCGTCTCCACCCCCGATCACCAGGGTCGGACACCGGATCCGGTCAAGCTCCGGGAACAGGTTGAACGTGTCGCTCTCGCCGCCCGGTTTGGCGAACCAGCATCAGCAGCACAGGCTTTTCCCGCATCACCGGGCCGTCGGGGACGAATTTCGCGCCCTCGACATCGAAGAACAGCCGCACCCCGTTCACAGATACGTGCATGAGCGGGTCTCCCTCGATTTGTGAACGGCCCGCCGGACCGGGGCGGCTTGTCTTGAAGCGGATACTAAACCATACCGGAATCGCGCGAACCGAATCGAAAATGCCAGTCACAATTCTGGCGTACTCGCTCTCTCAATGGGTTCTGCTTTCGTTTGACACGTGGTTTTCGTCGTCAGGGCAAAATGTCATCCAGATTCCTCAATGCTGCCGGCGCCGCGGCGATTGCCGCGATGCTGGCTTTGTCCGCGCAGACCTCGTCCGCCCAGATCACGTTCCCGTGGGAGCGTTCTCAGCAAGGCGCCCCGCAGGCTCCGGCGCAGTCCGACGACGCCGATCTGGAAATGCGGATCCAGCGGCTGGAAAGCCAGCTCCGGCAACTGACCGGCCAGAACGAGGAACTGCAGTACCGTAACCGCCAGCTCGAGGATCGGCTGCGCCAACTCGGCGCCGCACCGCCCGCGCCCGGTGGCCAGCCCGCACAGCCCAACGTGGCCGCTGCCCCGCCTCAAGTTCAGCCCGGCCCGCCGCAGGGCGCAGGGCTATCCGCAACAAGGTTATCCGCAGCAGGCGCCTCGCCAGCAGGGCTATCCGCAGGCCCAACCCGGCTACGACCAGCAGCCGCAGGTCGCCGCTCCGGCGCCGATCGTACAGGACCCGGCAGCCCCACCGGCCGGTGGCCGTCGCCGCGGCGATGCCTTCGACCCGAGCCAGAATCCCAACGCCCCGGGCGCGCCGCGCGCGCTCGGGGGTGGTCAGATGCCGATGTCGGCCGAAGCGGCGGCCGGTGCTCCGGGCGGGCGCGGTCCGGGCGAGCCGCTCAATCTCGGCGGTCCGCGCGATCCCGGTGGCGCCTTGCCGCCGCCTGCTGCAGCCGCACCGCCACCGCGCGGCCCCGGGCCGGGCGCCAACGCCGCGCTGACCACGCTGCCGCCCTCGGCCACGTCAAAGGACGAATTCGATCTCGGCATCGGCTACATGCAGCGCAAGGACTATGCGCTGGCCGAAGAGACCATGAAGAATTTTGCGCAGAAATACCCGAGCGATCCGCTGATCGCGGATTCGCAATACTGGCTCGGCGAAAGCTATTTCCAGCGCCAGCAATATCGCGACGCCGCCGAAGCGTTTCTCGGCGTGACCACCAAGTTCGACAAGTCGGGCAAGGCCCCCGACGCCCTGCTGCGGCTCGGCCAGTCGCTGGCGGCGCTGAAGGAAAAGGAAGCCGCCTGCGCCGCGCTCGGCGAGGTGACGCGGAAATATCCGCGCGCATCGGCCGGCGTCAAAGCCGCCGTCGATCGTGAGCAAAAGCGGGTTAAGTGCTAAAGCGGACGCCGGTCGAGGCCGCCACCGGTCTCGAATAGACTGGCGATGCCATGCCTGACGATGAGCCTGACGACGACCACGCGCCGATCTCGGTACAGCAAGCGAAGGATCTGTTTGCGCATTGGAAGGCCGCGCCCGCACTGGTGCTTGCGGTCTCGGGCGGCCCCGACTCGCTTGCCCTGATGTGGCTTGCCGCCCGCTGGCGCCGTGCGCTTTCGCGCGGGCCGCGATTGATCGCCGTCACCGTCGACCACGGCTTGCGGCCCGAGGCCGCGCGCGAGGCGCGCGACGTCAAGCGTCTCGCACAAACTCTCGACGTGCCCCATCGCACGCTGCGCTGGACCGGGACCAAGCCGAAGACCGGCTTGCCGGCCGCGGCCCGCGCCGCGCGCTATCACTTGCTGGCCAAAGCCGCGCGGGCGAGCGGCGCCACGCATATCCTTACCGCCCATACCCGTGACGACCAGGCCGAGACGTTGTTGATGCGGATGCTGCGCGGCAGCGGCATCGCCGGTCTCGCCGCGATGGCGCGCGAGACCGAGCGGGAGGGCGTGTGGCTGGCGCGGCCGTTGCTCGACGTTCCGAAATCCCGGCTCGTTGCGACGCTGGGCAGGGCGAAGATCGCCTTTGCCGACGATCCCACCAATCGCGACATGAGCTTTACGCGGCCGCGGCTGCGCGCGCTGATGCCTGCGCTGGTCGAGGAGGGCGGCGACAGCCGAAGCCTGGCGCGGCTGGCGGCAAGGCTGGCGCGGGCGAATGCCGCGATCGAAGTGCTGGCCGACGGCGCCGAGCGCTATCTCGCCTTGAGAGATCGCGATGATGCCTCACGCTTCGGATTCGACGCTGGCGCATTTGCCGGGCTGCCCGAGGAAATCCGGCTTCGTCTGCTCAAGCGCGCGATTGACCGGGCCGGTCACGAGGGGCCTGCGGAACTCGGCAAGGTCGAAGCGCTGCTGGCGGTACTGGACCGGGCCATTGCGAAGGGCGAGCGGCAGACAAGGCTGAAACAGACGCTGGCCGGGGCGGCGATCAGCCTGATCAGAGGCCGAATTCATGTCGATCCGGCACCGCCGCGGAGGGGTAATCGGGCGTGAGAGGCGTCCACATACCGCAATATCCGCAATATCGGCGCCAAGAGCCTTAACCACCTCGGAAAAACATCGGCATTTGCGTCATTTTTTGACCGGGAATCGCGTTAAAGTGCGTTAAATAGTCCCGTGTGGTTCCCTTGGCATTGACCCGGACGCCACCTAGATTGGGTGCAGTGGACCGGGGAATCTCGCCTCACTACCCAAAAGAATATTCAAGGGTTACTGCCAAGGATATAGGGCCGCGATCCGCGCGACCACGAAGGAAGATCGATGAACGCCAATCTGCGCAACTTCGCCCTCTGGGTCATCATTGTCTTGCTGCTGTTGGCATTGTTCACGCTTTTCCAGAATCCGGGTCAGCGCACGTCATCGCAGGACATCTCGTTTTCGCAGTTGTTGAGCGAGGTCGACCAGAACCGCGTTCGCGACGTCGTGATCCAGGGGCCGGATATCCATGGCACCTTCACCAACGGCTCCTCTTTCCAGACCTATGCGCCGAACGATCCGACGCTGGTGAAGCGCCTGTATGACGGCAAGGTCTCGATCACCGCGAAGCCGCCCGGCGACAACGTGCCGTGGTTCGTGTCGCTGCTGGTCTCCTGGCTGCCCTTCATCGCGCTGATCGGCGTGTGGATCTTCCTGTCGCGCCAGATGCAGGGCGGCGCCGGCAAGGCGATGGGCTTTGGCAAGTCGCGCGCCAAGATGCTGACGGAGGCCCATGGCCGCGTCACCTTCGAGGACGTCGCGGGTGTCGACGAAGCCAAGCAGGACCTGCAGGAGATCGTCGAATTCCTGCGCGATCCCGGCAAATTCCAGCGCCTCGGCGGACGGATTCCGCGCGGCGTGCTGCTGGTCGGCCCTCCCGGCACCGGCAAGACCCTGATCGCGCGTGCGGTCGCGGGTGAAGCCAACGTGCCGTTCTTCACGATTTCGGGCTCGGACTTCGTCGAAATGTTCGTCGGCGTCGGCGCAAGCCGCGTCCGCGACATGTTCGAGCAGGCCAAGAAGAACGCGCCCTGCATCATCTTCATCGACGAAATCGATGCGGTCGGCCGTCATCGCGGCGCTGGTCTCGGCGGCGGCAATGACGAGCGCGAGCAGACGCTCAACCAGTTGCTGGTCGAGATGGACGGCTTCGAGGCCAATGAAGGCGTGATCCTGATCGCGGCGACCAACCGTCCCGACGTGCTGGATCCCGCGCTGCTGCGTCCCGGCCGCTTCGACCGTCAGGTCGTGGTGCCGAACCCGGACGTCGTCGGCCGCGAGCAGATCCTGAAGGTTCACGTTCGCAAGGTGCCGCTGGCGCCGGATATCAACCTCAAGACCATCGCGCGCGGCACCCCGGGCTTCTCCGGCGCCGACCTGATGAACCTCGTCAACGAGGCGGCGCTGACCGCCGCCCGCCGCAACAAGCGGATGGTGACGCAGGCCGAGTTCGAGGAAGCCAAGGACAAGGTGATGATGGGCGCCGAGCGCAAGTCGCTCGTCATGACCGAGGAAGAGAAGCTGCTGACGGCCTATCACGAGGGCGGCCACGCCATCGTCGGCCTCAACGTCGTCGCGACCGATCCGATCCACAAGGCCACGATCATTCCGCGCGGCCGTGCGCTCGGCATGGTGATGCAACTGCCCGAGCGCGACAAGCTGTCGATGTCGCTCGAGCAGATGACGTCGCGGCTGGCGATCATGATGGGTGGCCGCGTCGCGGAAGAACTGATCTTCGGCAAGGAGAAGGTGACCTCCGGCGCCTCTTCCGATATCGAGCAGGCAACGCGGCTGGCACGCATGATGGTAACGCGCTGGGGTCTGTCCGAAGCCCTCGGCACCGTGTCCTACGGCGAAAACCAGGACGAGGTGTTCCTCGGCATGTCGGTATCCCGCACCCAGAACGCATCGGAAGCCACGGTTCAGAAGATCGACACCGAGATCCGGCGCTTTGTCGAAGAGGGCTACAACGAAGCCACGCGAATCCTCACCGAGAAGCGCCAGGACCTCGAAACGCTGGCAAAGGGCCTGCTCGAGTTCGAGACGCTGAGCGGCGACGAGATTCAGGACCTGCTCAACGGCAAGAAGCCCAACCGCGAGTCGGTGCTGGAGCCGAGCACGCCGCGCGCCTCCGCCGTGCCGCCCGCCGGCAAGCCGCGCCCGCGTCCCGATCCGGACCCCGGCCTGGAGCCGCAGCCGCAGGCGTAAGCCTGGCAGCATCGGAATAGAAAACGCGGCGGAAACGCCGCGTTTTTTTATGTACCGGCGTCACCGGGGGCCATGGCGCGCTTCGCGGCGCCATGGCATGTTTCCGCCCCAAGAGAGCGCTGGCTGAACCGCGCCCGTTGCGGTCATCCGTCAAGCGCCCATAAAGGGAGGCGAAACGGATGCGTTTGCTCGCAGGATTTGCCGCGCTGTTATTGTTGGCGCTTCCCGCCACCGCCGCCGAAATGCGCGGCGTCACCGCAACCGAAATCAAGATCGGCCAGACCATGCCCTATAGCGGGCCGGTGTCGGCGTTCGGCGCGCTCGGCAAGGGCGAGGTCGGCTATTTCAAGATGGTCAACGAGCGCGGCGGCATCAATGGCCGCAAGGTCAATCTGATCTCGCTCGACGACAGCTACGCGCCGCCGAAGACGGTGGAGCAGACGCGGCGGCTGGTCGAGAGCGACGAGGTCGCGCTGATCTTCTCCTCGATCGGCACCGCGCATAACACCGCGATCGCGAAATATCTGCAGAGCAAGAATATCCCGCAATTGTTCCTGGCCTCCGGCGCCTCGAAATTCGCCGACATCGCGCAATTTCCGCAGGCCACCGTCGGCGTGCAGGCGCCGTTCCGCTACGAGGCCCGGCTCTATGCGCGCCATGCGCTTTCGAAAAACCCGAACGCCAAATTCGCGGTCATTTCGCAGAACGATGATTTCGGCCGCGACTATCTCGCCGGGCTGAAGGACGTGCTCGGCGACAAATACGATTCCGTCGTCACGGGAGCGACCTACGAAATCTCCGACCCGACCATCGACTCCCAGATCGTGAAGCTGAAGGCGTCCGGCGCCGACGTGTTCGTGATCGCAGCGACGCCAAAGTTCGCCGCGCAGTCGATCCGCAAGGCGTTCGAGATCGGCTGGCGGCCGATGACCTTCCTCTCCAACGTCGCGGTGTGGATTTCGACCGTGATGGAGCCGGCGGGCGTCGAGGCCGGCACCGGCATTCTCTCCACCGCCTATGTCAAGGATCCCGACGATCCCGCCTGGAAGGACGATGCCGGCGTCAAGGGCTGGCGGGAATTCATGACCAAATACGTTCCCGACGGCGACCAGCACGACACCAATTACGTCAACGCCTATAACAGCGCGATGGTGCTGGAGGCCGTTCTGAAAGCCTGCGGCAACGATCTGTCGACCGAGAACATCCTGAGGCAGGCCTATTCGATCAAGGACCTGGAACTGCCGATGCTGCTGCCGGGCATCAAGGTCAATACCGGGCCCACCGACCATGTGCCGGTCGACCAGATGCAGTTCATGCGCTTCAACGGCAAGACCTGGGAGCGGTTTGGGGAATTGCAGACGGGGAATTGAGGGACCGCATAGATAAAATCGTAGGGTGGGCAAAGGCGCGCAAGCGACGTGCCCACCATCTCGCAGCGAGATCGATGATGAATGGTGGGCACGGCGCTTGCGCGCCTTTGCCCACCCTACACCGTCTCGTTAGACAATCCCCCGCAACTCGCGGGCCGCCGCGACCATGTTGACGAGCGCTGGCCGCACCTCTTCCCATTTGCGGGTCTTCAATCCGCAATCCGGATTGATCCAGATCTGGGCATCGGCAAGCCGCGCTCGCGCGAGCTTGAGCAGGCTGGTCATCTCGCCGATCTCGGGGACGCGCGGCGAATGGATGTCGTAGACGCCGGGGCCGATTTCGTTCGGGTAGCGGTAGTCCCTGAACGCGTCGAGCAATTCCATCTTCGAGCGCGAGGTCTCGATCGAGATCACGTCGGCGTCCATCGCGCCGATCGCGCCGATGATGTCGTTGAACTCCGAGTAGCACATGTGGGTGTGGATCTGGGTCTCGTCGCGCACGCCGGAGGAACAGAGCCGGAAGGCGTCGACGGCCCAGTCGAGATAGCCCTGCCATTCCGACTTGCGCAGCGGCAGGCCCTCGCGCAGCGCCGCCTCGTCGATCTGGATCATGCCGGCGCCGGCCGCCTCGAGATCGGCGACCTCGTCGCGGATTGCGAGCGCGATCTGCCGGCAGGCCTCGCTGCGTGGGATGTCGTCGCGGACGAACGACCAGTTCAGGATGGTGACGGGACCGGTCAGCATCGCCTTCATCGGCTTCTTCGTCAGCGACTGGGCGTACTGCCACCACTCGACCGTCATCGGCTTCGGGCGCGAGACGTCGCCGAACAGCACCGGCGGACGGACGTAGCGCGATCCGTAGGATTGCACCCAGCCGTGGGTGGTGAAGGCGAAGCCCGCGAGCTGTTCGCCAAAATACTGCACCATGTCGTTGCGCTCGAACTCGCCATGCACGAGCACGTCGAGACCGATGGTCTCCTGCCACTGCACCGCCTGGGCCGTCTGGTCCTGCAAATAGACCTTGTAGACTTCATCCGTCAGGGCGCCGTTGGCGTGCGCGGCGCGCGCCTTCCTGACTTCGGCGGTCTGCGGGAACGAGCCGATGGTCGTGGTCGGGAAGGCCGGCAGGTTGAAGCGCTCGTGTTGGACGCCGGCGCGTTCGGCGAATGGGCTGGCGCGGCGACGCATGGCGTCATCGACGCCGGCGATGCGCGCCGCCACCTTTGCATCGTGAATTCGCGGCGACGCCTTGCGCGCGGCGGCGGCCTGGTCCGAGATACGCAGGGCAGCTTCGACGCTGCCGCGTCCATCGGCGAGTGCCGTCCCGAGCGTGGCGAGCTCCTCGAGCTTCTGCACCGAGAACGCCAGCCAGCTCTTGATTTCGGAATCGAGCCCCGTTTCCAGCGCCAGATCGATCGGGACATGCAGCAGCGAGCAGGAGGGCGCGATCTGCACACGTTCCTTGCCGAGCTTTGCGATCACGGGTTCAAGCCGGTCGAGGATCCCGCTCGCATCCGCGCGCCAGATGTTGCGGCCATCGATGATACCGAGCGACAGCACGCGGTCCTTTGGAAAATCGGCGAGGCCGTCGATTTGCTCCGGCGCACGTACGAGGTCGAGATGCAGGCCGGCGACGGGAAGCGCCAGCGCGGTGTCGCGGTTGCCGCCCAGCCCGCCGAAATAGGTCGCCAGCATGATCTTGAGCCGCGGCACCGCCTTGGCGATTTCCGCATAGGCGTAATGCAGCGCCTGCTGGCCGACGATGTCGAGATCGAGCACCAGACATGGCTCGTCGATCTGCACCCATTCGGCGCCGCGGTAGGCCAGTTCGCGCAGCACGTCGATGTAGACCGGCAACAGCCGGTCGAGCAGCGACAACGGATTGAAGCCGGCATCCTTGCTCTTGGCGAGCTTGAGAAACGTGACCGGCCCGACGAGCACGGGGCGGGTCTGATAGCCGAGCGCCTTGGCTTCCTCGTATTCCTCGATCGGCTTGCGCGAGGCGAGGGTGAACTGCTGATCCTTTGTCAGTTCGGGCACCATGTAGTGGTAGTTGGTGTCGAACCATTTTGTCATTTCCTGCGCCGGCACGCCGTGTGCGGCCTCGTGGCCGTGATGGGCATGACCGCAGCTCGCCTCATGTGCTTTGCCTTGCGCGCCGCGGGCCATCGCAAAATAGGTCGCGAGCGGGACCGCGCCGCCGTTCCAGCGATAGATTTCCGGAATTGCGCCGACCATCACTGACGTGTCGAGCATCTGGTCGTAGAAAGAGAAATCGTTCGACGGGATCACGCTGACGCCGAGCTTTTTCTGGCGCGCCCAGTTGGCGGCGCGAAGCCCGACACCGGTTTCGATCAATGCCTTCTCGTCGGTGGCGCCGGACCAGAAGCTCTCCAGCGCGAATTTCAGCTCGCGGCGCGGGCCGATGCGCGGCGTGCCGAGGGAGGCAACGGGAAGCGAGGAAGTGGAGATTGTGGAAGAAGGAGACGTTGCAGTAGACATTGGCTTAACCCCAAAAGTTGGGGGCAAAGGCCGAAGTGACACGTCTGGATTCCGCGAACGGCAGCGCGCGCGGAATCGCAACCGCACCACCGGGACACCCCGCCCGAGGACGTGTATGTTGTCGAGGCAGGTCTCCTGGCTCACGGGTCAATGCTGCTGTCCGGCCTTCCCGAAACCAATGGCGGTCTCAGTGACTTTGTTGGACAGCGGCTCGCCGCTTACAGTTGCGGGGGCAGCTCCGGCTTTGGCTTTTTGCGGCCGCACCGGCTTCCCTCTTAGCTTCGGGCCAAGCGAGCCCGAAGAACCACGACGATTTCAGTTAAGGTCAACGGTAATCCCAGTCAATACGGACACCGTTGGGCAGCTACCCATCCATCCAGATCAACAAGGTTGGGCCAGCGAAACAATTCAGGCCTGCGGCATGCCTTCGGGGACGATGGTCTTGATGATGGAAGCGTCGAGCGCTTCGTAATCGTGCAGCCCGATCGTTGCGTAGAGTTCGGCGCGCGTCTGCATCCGGTCGAGCATCGCGTGGGTGCCGCCGTCGCGCTTGAGCGCGGCGAACAGATTCTGCTGGGCCTTGTTGGCGACGCGGAGCGACGACACCGGCCAGATCACCATGCGATAGCCCATCGCCTCGAACTCGGACGCAGTAAAGAACGGCGTCTTGCCGAACTCCGTCATGTTCGCCAGCAGCGGAACGCCGGGCACGCGCCTGGCGAACTCCTCGAACATCTCGCGCGAAATCATCGCTTCCGGAAAGATCGCGTCCGCTCCGGCTTCCAGATAAAGCTTTGCGCGCGCTACCGCGCCGTCCATGCCCTTCGCTCGCCGCGGCGTCCGTCCTCGCGATCAGATAGAGATGACGCCGCGCCTTGGCGGCGGCGGCGACCTTGGCGGCCATGTCGCGCGCATCCGCCAGCTTCTTGTCGTTGAGATGGCCGCATTTCTTCGGAAGCAGCTGATCCTCGATGTGAACGGCCGCGGCACCGGCATCTTCAAATGTGCGCACCATGTTCATGACGTTGAGCGCTTCGCCATAGCCGGTGTCGCCGTCGACCAGCACCGGCAGGCCGCCGGCGCGCGCCACCTGGCGGATGAAGAAGGCGACTTCCTCGATCGTGATGATGCCGAGATCGGGCAGGCCCATCGAGGCCGTCATCGCCGCGCCCGACAGATAGAGCGCGGAAAAGCCGGCGTCGCGGGCCTGCAGCGCGGCCATTCCGTTATGCGTGCCCGGCATCTGGAGAATGCCCGGCCTGTCCAGGAGGTCGCGGAAACGAACCCCGGCCGGCTTGTCGGCCATGTCGGTACCCAGGAGATATACCATTGTTGCTTCCTTACGCGGCGCGTGGGGCGATTGCGGCCTTGCCGCGCTCATGCAGCGGCACGAACTTCAGATTCTCCGGGCCAATATAGTTCGCGGCCGGGCGGATGATCTTGTTGTTGATGCGCTGTTCCATCACATGCGCCGCCCATCCCGAGGTCCTCGATATCACGAACAGCGGCGTGAACATCGCGGTCGGCACCCCCATCGCGTGGTAGGAGACCGCGCTGAACCAGTCGAGATTGGCGAACATCTTCTTGGCGTCGGCCATGACGGCCTCGATCCGGTCGGCGATCTCGAACATCCGGGTGCTTTCGCCCTCGACGCTGAGGCGGCGCGCGACTTCCTTGATCACCTTGTTGCGCGGGTCGGCGATCGTATAGACCGGATGGCCGAAGCCGATCACGACTTCCCTGGCCGCGACGCGGCGGCGGATATCGGCTTCCGCTTCGTCCGTATCGCCGTAGCGCTTCTGCACTTCGAACGCGATCTCGTTGGCGCCGCCATGTTTCGGCCCGCGCAGCGCGCCGATCGCGCCGGTGACCGCGGAATAGAGGTCCGAGCCGGTGCCCGCGATCGAGCGCGCCGTGAAGGTCGAGGCGTTGTACTCGTGCTCCGCGTAGAGGATCAGCGAGGTATGCATCGCGCGCTCGTGCGATGGCGACGGCTTCCTGCCGTGGAGCAGATGCAGGAAGTGCGAGCCGATCGAATCGTCGTCGGTTTCGACGTCGATCCGGCGGCCGTGGTGGGCGTAGTGGTGCCAGTACAGCAGCATCGATCCGAGCGAGGCCATCAGCCGGTCGGCAATGTCGCGCGCGCCGGGCTGGTTGTGATCGTGGGCTTCGGGCAGGATGCAGCCGAGCGCGGAGACGCCGCTTCGCAAGCACGTCCATCGGATGCGCGGCGGCCGGCAGCAATTCCAGCGTCTGCAACACCGCGAGCGGTAGCCCGCGCAGCGCCTTCAGCTTGGCCTTGTAGTTTCGCAGTTCCGACAGCGTGGGCAGGCTGCCGTGAACCAGGAGATACGCGATCTCCTCGAACTCGCAGGTTTCGGCGACATCGAGAATGTCGTAGCCGCGATAATGCAGGTCGTTTCCGGTGCGGCCGACCGTGCACAGCGCGGTGTCGCCGGCGATCACGCCGGATAGCGCGACCGATTTCTTCGGGGCAGGCTTGATGTCCGTCATCTCTATCTCCCTTATCGATTGCCGGCGGCGCGCTGGACCGCGGTCGGGCGGCGTCGCGCCAGTCGAAGATGCCGTGCGTCGATGTCGCGCCGAGGAATTTTGGATCGATCGTGAAGGTGAGGTCGGTCAGCTCGCCTGCCTTGAGCGACGGCAGCCTTTCCACCGTCGCGATGAAGCGATCCTGCTCAGCCGCGGCGATCACGCCGTCCGCCAGGTTGCGGAATTTCCGGATGTAGTCCGGCCGCCTGAACGGGCGGGCGCCAAGCGGATGGGCGTCAGCCAGCGCAATTTCATCGCTGATGACCGAGCCGCCCTTCAGCTTCACGACGACACGACCGCCGAACGCTTTTTCCTTCGGATCGTGGCTGTGGTAGCGGCGGGTCCATGCGGGGTCTTCGACCGTCGAGATCTTGCGCCACAGCGCGATCGTCGTCTCGCGGCCCGCGCGCTCGGGGGCGTAGGATCGTTCGTGATGCCAGCCGCCGTCTTCGAGCGCGACCGCGAAAATATACATGATCGAATGGTCGAGCGTTTCGCGGCTCGCCTTCGGGTCCATCTTCTGCGGATCGTTGGCGCCGGTGCCGATGACGTAGTGGGTGTGATGGCTGGTGTGGATGACGATGCTTTCGATGTCAGAGAGATCGCCGATCTTCGGTCCGAGCCGGCGCGCGAGGTCGATCAGGGCCTGGCTCTGGTATTCGGCCGAGTGCTCCTTGGTGTAGGTGTCGAGAATGGCGCGCTTGGCTTCGCCCTTCTCCGGCAGCGGCACCGTGTATTCCGCCTTGGGACCGCCGAGCAGCCAGGCGATGAAGCCGTCCTCGCCCTCATAGGCGGGCGAGGGCGCGCCTTCGCCGCGCATCACGCGATCGACGGATTCGATCGCCATCTTGCCGGCGAAGGCCGGCGCATAGGCCTTCCAGCTCGATATCTCGCCCTTGCGCGATTGCCGCGTGGTCGTGGTGACGTGCAGCGCCTGCTGAACGGCCTGATAGATCGTCTCGGCCGGCAAGCCGAGCAGCGCGCCGATCCCGGCGGCGGCGGACGGGCCGAGATGGGCGATGTGATCGATCTTGTGCTCGTGCAGGCAGATGCCCTTCACGAGATCGACCTGAATTTCGTACGCCGCCGCCAGCCCGCGTACGAGGTCCGCGCCCGTCAGCCCGCAGTGCTGGGCGACAGCCAGCACCGGCGGAATGTTGTCGCCGGGATGCGAATAGTCCGCGGCGAGAAACGTGTCGTGGAAATCGAGCTCGCGAACGGCGACGCCGTTGGCCCAGGCGGCCCATTCCGGCGATATCCGCTGCGACCGCGTCAACCCGAACACGGTTGATCCCGGCTGGAACGGATGCGCCTCGGCTTGCGCTCGCGCGCTGACGACGGGACGCCGCGCCACCGAGGCTGCGGCAACGGCGGCGTTGTCGATGATGCGGTTGCCCAGCATCTCCACCACGTCGCTCTCGACCGCGACCGGGTCGGCGGCGACCTCGGCGATCTTCCAGGCCAGTTGGCTCGCGCGCGGCGAGATGATCGGCCGATTTGAACGTACGAACGCTATGCTGTTTCAAGACGCAGCTTCCTTCTGGATTGGATCGGTCATGGTTGGTGGCGTGATCGGGACCGGGCGACCGAATTCGTTCACCGCGACCATCTCGAACGTGCCGCGCACCGCGGATTTTCGCCTGCCGCTGATCAAATCCTCGCGGATCATGTCGACGGCAACCGTCATGGAGCTGCGGCCGACACGCACGACCTGGGCGACGAGCTCGACGAGTTCGCCGACATGGACGGGCTCGTGAAATTCGATCTCTGTCCGAGGTCGCCATCACGACGCTCTGGCGCGCGTGCCGCGTCGCTGAGACGAATGCCGCCTTGCCCATCAGGCTCAGCGCATGGCCGCCGAACAGCGTGCCGTAGTGATTGGCCTGCTCCGGAAACACCATCTCCACGAACCGGGTTTCGTCGGGATGGAGGTCTGGCGACGCCGCTGAATGCATTTTCCTGCTCCGGACGACTTGTCATTCCCTCGCGACTTCGCAATATCTACAAACGCGCACCGTCGAAATGGCTGAAAAAGCATAGTCTTGCGAAGAAAATCCGGTCGATTTGCAAAGTTTGCGAAGGTGATGCGATGAAAAAGACCTTCATGGGCGTGCGGTTGAAAAGACTGCGGGAGGAGCAGCGCCTGACGCAGGCAGCGCTTGCCGGCAAACTCGGAATCTCCCTGAGCTACCTCAACCAGTTGGAAAACAATCAGCGACCGCTCACCGTGCCGGTGCTGCTGGCGCTCAATTCGGCGTTCGGCCTCGACGTGCAGGCGTTCGCCGAGGGCGACGAGGCGCGCCTGATCTCGGACTTGCGCGAAGCGCTGGCGGACCCTTCGCTGGGAGAGTCGATCGCTGTCGCTGAACTTCGTGAACTCGCGCAGAACATGCCGGCGGTCGGGCGCGCGCTGGTCAATATCAATCGCAAATATCGCCACGCCGCCGAGCAATATGCGGCCATCTCCGCGCGGCTCGGCGAGGACCGTCAGGCCGCGGCGGCGGTGCTGCCGTCCACGCCGTTCGAGGAAGTCCGCGACTTCTTCTATCTGCAGCACAACTACATTGCTGAACTCGACGATGCGGCGGAAGCGATCGCCGGCCGCCTGGAATTGCCGGTCGGACGCATGACGCCAGGCCTGACGTCGTATCTCGAAAGCCGGCATGGCGTGACAGTCCTGATCGACGCGATCGACGAGGCGGGATCGGGAACGCAGCGCCTGTTCGATGGCCGCACGCGAACGCTACGGCTGTCGCCGAGCCTTGATCCGGGCCAGCAGGCGTTTCAGCTCGCGACGCAGATCGCCATTCTGGAACTGGACGAGGCGATCCGCGCCATCGTCGACAAGGCAAAGCTCACCAGCGACGAAGCGCGCGGCCTCGCCCGCATCGGGCTCGCAAACTATTTCGCCGGTGCGCTGATTTTGCCTTACTCCGTTTTCCTGACGGAGGCGGAGCGCTGCCGTTACGACATCGAATTGCTCAGTCACCGGTTCGGCGTCGGCTTTGAAACGATCTGTCACCGGCTGAGCACCCTGCAGCGCCATAACGCACGGGGCGTGCCGTTCTTCTTCATCCGTGTCGACCGCGCCGGCAACATATCGAAGCGCCAGTCGGCGACCGATTTCCATTTTTCGCGGGTCGGCGGCACCTGCCCGCTGTGGAACGTGTATGAGGCCTTCGCCAACCCGGGACGTATCCTGACGCAGTTGGCGCGGATGCCCGATGAGCGAACCTATCTCTGGGTTGCCCGCACCGTGTCGCACGGCAGAGGAGGCTACGGCGCGCCGGCCAAGACGTTTGCGGTCGCCTGGGATGCGATGTTCGCCATGCGGAGCGAATCGTCTATTCGCAGGGCCTGAAGATCGATCCGTCACTGGCGACGCCGATCGGCATGGGCTGCAAGGTCTGCGAACGGCCGGATTGTCCGCAGCGCGCGTTTCCACCGGTCGGCCGCTCTTTACGAATCGACGAAACGCGATCCCGCTTCGCGCCCTATGCGACGTCATGAGCTGATGCGGCCGGGATAACGGGAAAACGGCTTTCACGCGGAGAAAAATCAGCTTCTCGTGCTTCTCATCCGCCGGCCGGATAATTTTTTCTTGAATAGCGGGCATTGATCAGCCCATTGACACTCTCCGCGAATACTACCACATGTAGACGTCACGGTCCGCCAGACCTCAACAGCTGGTGGCTAAGAGGGAAGCCGGTGTATCGCGCGAACGCGCGAGAATCCGGCGCTGCCCCCGCAACTGTAAGCAGTGAGTTGTTCCCGATTTCACGTCACTGATGCGGCCACGCATTGGGAAGACCGGGTACGACGCCGACCTGCGAGCCAGGAGACCTGCCGCGACACCAACAAACGTCCACGGGCGGGGTGTCCGGCGGTCGCTCGCAGAATCATGCCGGTGCTTTGCGCCGGGCATCCCATGCAGCGTCGCTCCAAGACATCCAGCCCCAACAACACTACGGGGTCTGCCGATGTCGCAATCTTCTCAACTCGTTTCTCCCGAAGCCAAAGCCGCTCCCTTTCTCGGGTTGCGCGCCGAATCGCCGGCCTCGCAGGACAGCGCGCCGCCGATGCAGGTGATTCGCCGCAACGGCACGGTTTCGAAATTCGACGCCAGCAAGATTTCGGTCGCGATGACCAAGGCGTTCCTCGCGGTCGAGGGGCACACCGCCGCAGCTTCCCGCCGCGTGCACGAGATCGTCGAGCAACTGGCCGCCGAAGTCGTCGGCGCGCTGTCGCGCCGGATGAGCGAGGGCCGCACCTTTCACATTGAGGACGTGCAGGACCAGGTCGAACTGGCCCTGATGCGCAGCGAGCACCACAAGGTGGCGCGCGCCTATGTGCTCTATCGCGAGGAGCGCACGCGGCAACGCGCTGGGCAGGAAGCCGCCGCTCAGCCGTCGGGAGAGCCTTCGCTCCGCGTCACGCTGGCGAGCGGCGCGCAGGTTCCGCTCGATATCGCGCGCCTGACGCTCATCATTGAAGAGGCCTGCGCCGGTCTGGAGGGCGTCAGCGCCGCCGCCGTGCTCGCTGAGACGCAGCGCAATCTGTATGACGGCATCGGCGAGGGCGAACTGGCGCTGGCCTCGGTGATGGCGGCGCGCACGCTGGTGGAGCAGGAGCCGGACTACGCCTATGTCAGCGCGCGGCTGTTGCTCGACAAGCTGCGCACCGAGGTGCTGTCGTTCGTGCTTGGTGCGCCGACCAGCGCGTCGCAGGCCGATATGGCGGTACGCTACGGCGAGTACTTTCCCGCCTACATCAAGACCGGCATCAAGGCCGAACTGCTCGATCCCGATCTGGCGCGGTTCGACCTGAAGCGGCTCGCCGCGGCGCTGAAGCCGGAGCGCGATCTGGCGTTTCAGTTTCTGGGGCTGCAAACGCTGTACGACCGCTATTTCCTGCATGAGCGCGGCAACCGCATCGAGCTGCCGCAGGCGTTCTTCATGCGCGTCGCCATGGGCCTTGCGCTGCGCGAGATCGACCGCGAGGCGCGCGCCATCGAGTTCTACGATCTGCTGTCGTCGTTCGACTTCATGGCTTCGACGCCCACTTTGTTCAACTCGGGAACGCTGCGGCCGCAATTGTCGTCCTGCTTCCTCACCACCGTTGCCGACGATCTCGACGGCATCTTCAAGTCGGTCAAGGACAACGCGCTGCTGGCGAAATATTCCGGCGGGCTCGGCAATGACTGGACCCGCGTGCGCGGGCTCGGCGCCCACATCAAGGGCACCAATGGCGAGAGCCAGGGCGTGGTGCCGTTCCTGAAAGTGGCGAACGACACCGCGATCGCGGTCAACCAGGGCGGCAAGCGCAAGGGCGCGGTCTGCGCCTATCTCGAGACCTGGCATATCGACATCGAGGAATTTCTGGACCTGCGCAAGAACACCGGCGACGACCGCCGCCGCACCCATGACATGAACACCGCGAACTGGGTGCCTGACCTGTTCATGCAGCGCGTCGAAGCCGATGGCGAATGGACGCTGTTCTCGCCGGACGAGACGCCCGATCTGCACGACCTCTACGGCCAGCCGTTCGCCGAGCGCTATGCGGCCTATGAAGCCAAGGCGGCGCGCGGCGAAATCCGGGTGTTCAAGCAGGTTCGCGCCACGGATCTCTGGCGCAAGATGCTGACCATGCTGTTCGAGACCGGGCATCCCTGGATCACGTTCAAGGATCCCTGCAATCTGCGCTCGCCGCAGCGCCATGCCGGCGTGATCCATTCCTCGAATCTCTGCACCGAGATCACGCTCAATACCTCCGACGACGAAACCGCCGTCTGCAATCTCGGCTCGATCAATCTGCTCAACCATGTGCGGGAAGGCCGGCTGGATGAGCCGCGGCTGCAGCGCAGCGTGGCCATTGCGATGCGGATGCTCGACAACGTCATCGACATCAATTTCTACACCATCCCGGAAGCGCGCCGCTCCAACCTGCGGCATCGCCCGGTCGGTCTCGGGCTGATGGGCTTCCAGGATGCGCTGCAGGCGTTGCGGATCGCGATGGCTTCCGATGCGGCCGTGGCCTTCGCCGATACCAGCATGGAGATGATTTCCTATTACGCGATCTCGGCCTCGGTCGATCTGGCGGCCGAGCGCGGGCGCTATCCGTCGTTCGACGGCTCGCTGTGGAGCCGGGGCATTTTGCCGATCGATTCGATCGAACTGCTGGCGGAAGCCCGCGGCGGTCTCGCGATGGATCGCGGCATGGCGCTTGACTGGGATCACTTGCGCGAGCGCGTCAAATCATCCGGCATGCGCAATTCGAACGTGATGGCGATCGCGCCGACGGCGACGATTTCCAACATCTGCGGCGTGGCGCAGTCGATCGAGCCCGCCTACCAGAACCTCTATGTCAAATCCAACATGTCCGGCGACTTCACGGTCGTGAACGAGTTTCTGGTGCGCGACCTCAAGGCGCGCGGGCTGTGGGACGAGGTGATGGTCAACGACCTCAAATATTTCGACGGCAGCGTCGGCGCCATCGATCGCATTCCCGACGACCTCAAGGCGCTCTATGCCACCGCCTTCGAGATCGACAGCGCCTGGCTGATCGAGGCGGCCTCGCGGCGGCAGAAATGGATCGACCAGTCGCAGTCGCTCAACCTCTATATCGCCAATCCCATCGGGCAAGAAGCTCGATGCGCTCTATCGGCTGGCCTGGGCGCGCGGGCTGAAGACGACCTACTACCTGCGCTCGCGCAGCGCGACACATGTCGAGAAGTCGACGCTGAAGGGAACCGACGGCAAGCTCAACGTGTCGCGTCCGTGACGATGATGTCTGCCAGCCCCGATCATCGTCCCGCCGGCCGCCACCGCTCCGGATTTATCCGGCGCGGTGGCGTGCTCGATCGACAATCCCGAATGCGAAGCCTGCCAGTAAGCAGACAAGAAGAAGGAAACGACAATGCTCGACTGGTCAGAACCCGCCGCGCCCGTGCGCCGGATGCCGCTTCCCTTGGTGGTGCAAACCACGGCCGCGGCCGATCAAACCGGCCTCGGCGCGATCGACCGAAGCGGCGGCAGGGTGTCCGTGGACGACAAGCGGATGATCAACTGCCGCGCCGACGTCAATCAATTGCTGCCGCTGAAATACAAATGGGCGTGGGAGAAATATCTCGCCGGCTGCAACAATCACTGGATGCCGACCGAAGTCTCGATGCAGGCCGACATCGCGCTGTGGAAATCGCGCGACGGCCTCACCGAGGACGAGCGCCGCGCCATCAAGCGCAACCTCGGCTTCTTCGCGGCGTCCGAAAGCCTGGTCGCCAACAACATCGTGCTGGCGATCTACCGCCATCTCACCAATCCGGAATGCCGGCAATATCTGCTGCGGCAGTCCTTCGAGGAGGCCGTGCACACGCACACCTTCCAGTACATCGTCGAGAGCCTCGGCCTGGACGAGGGCGAGCTGTTCAACATGTACCGCGAGGTGCCGTCGATCACCGACAAGGCGGCGTGGGCGCTGAAGCACACCCAGCATCTCGACGATCCCGATTTCAAGACCGGCACGCCGGAAGCCGACCAGGCGTTCCTGCGCGATCTCGTCGCCTTCTACGTCATCTTCGAGGGCATGTGGTTCTATACCGGGTTTGCGCAGATCCTCTCGCTCGGCCGCCGCAACAAGATGGTCGGCATCGCCGAGCAGTACCAGTACATCCTGCGCGATGAATCGATTCACCTGAATTTCGGCATCGACGTCATCAACCAGATCAAGATCGAGAATCCGCATCTGTGGACCAAAGCCTTTCAGGACGAAGTCCGCGCCATGGTGCGCGAGGCGGCCGAACTGGAAGCGGCCTACGGGCGGGACACCATGCCGCGCGGCTTCCTCGGCCTGAATGCGGCGTTGTGCGAGACCTACATGCACTTCATCGCCAACCGCCGCTGCGCGCAGCTTGGGCTGCCGCGGGTGTTCGACGAAACCGAAAATCCGTTTCCCTGGATGTCGGAGGCGATGGACCTGAAGAAGGAGAAGAATTTCTTCGAGACCCGGGTGATCGAATATCAGAACGGCGGCGCGCTGAGCTGGGAGTAGGGTGACGTTATGTCGTCCCTGCGAACGCAGGGACCCATACCGCGTGATCCATCGATGAGGCACGGTGGCAGACGCTCTGCCACCTTCTGCGATCGCCGTTGAAGCGAACGTCTCTCAGTGTGCCCATGCTCAGTCGGCCGCGGCGTATGGCGCCCCTGCGTTCGCAGGGACGACGCAAAATCCTGCCGTTGCCGCGCTAAAACTTAAGATTTCCTCAATTCAGTCCGGCCTATTGCTTTAGGGGCGTGCGCTTTCGGACAGGGCGCGCCCAGGCAAGGACCGCGCATGACCGCCTCTCTTTCCACCTTCAAGCCCGCACCGGAGCAAGCCGCAATTCCCGCGTGGCTCGTTCGGGTCTGCCTGGTGCTGGCGGTTGCGAACGTGACCCTTTGCGGGGCGGCGTATGTCTCGCACTGGTGGGTTTACGATACCGAACGGCCTCGGCATCCCGACCGATTTCATCAACGTCTGGGCTGCCGGCCGCCTGGTGCTCGATGGCCTCCCGGCGCAGGCCTATGACTGGGACATCCAGAAGCAGGTCGAGGTCGCAAAACTCGGCAAGGATTTTGTCGGCTATTTTGCCTGGCACTATCCGCCGCCGTTCCTGTTCGTCGCATCCTGGCTGGCGCAGCTTCCCTATCAGCTCGCCTTTATCGGCTGGGCTGCGGTCAGCTTTCTGCCCTTTCTTGTCGCGATGCGCGCGATCGTCGGCCACCCCTTCGGCTATCTGCTCGCGCTCGCCATTCCGATGGCGTTCATCAATGCGCTGGTCGGCCAGAACGGATTCCTCACCGCGGCGCTGATCGGCGGCGCGCTCTATCTGATTCCGGTACGGCCGGTGCTGGCAGGCATCTGCCTCGGGCTTTTGACCTACAAGCCGCAATACGGGCTGCTGTTTCCGATCGTGCTGATCGCAGCCGGGCATTGGCGCGTGTTCATCAGCGCCGCCGTAACGGCGGTCGTGCTGGCCACCGCTTCCTGGCTCGCCTTCGGCATCGAGAGCTGGCTGGCGTTCTTCCACTGGATGCCGAAATTCTCGCAGGCGTTCCTGACCGAGGGCAAGGCCCCATGGTGGAAGCTGCAAAGCATCTTCGCGATGGTGCGCTACTTCGGCGGCAGCGAACCGCTCGGCTGGGCATTCCAGTGGGTCCTCACCGCTTCCGTGGCCGTGGTGATGGCGCTGATATGGCGAAGCCGCGTGCCCTACACGCTGAAGGCCGCAGCGCTTGCCGCCGGTACGTTGCTGACCACGCCCTATCTCTTCATGTACGACATGATGGTGCTGGCGATCCCGATCGCCTTCCTGGTCCGCATCGGATTGAAGACCGGTTTTCGCGCCTACGAGCTTCCGGTGCTCGGCGCGCGTCGTCGCGCTGATCTGCTGCTACATGTTCACCGGCATTCCGACCGGCTTTGGCGCCACGCTGGTCGTGTCCGCGCTGATCCTGCGCCGCGCCGGATCGTGGTGGCGGCCTGAGCCGGCGCCAAAACTCGTCGCGGCAGGGGCGTGAACGGCACCAAGCGCTGGCGATGCTATCGAAAACGGTCTTGTCATCAGCCGTGAATAGTTGTTCACTTCTTCAAAGCGAGATGTGTTCTTTTCGCTCAAGACATTGAAGGTGTGCGCGTTCTGGCAGGCTCCACGGGGCTCGAGGGCGCGCCGGGGACGGAAGACGCGCCATGGTCTATCGGCGAACCCATCAGGTCGTAAAGCGGCTGGCGGCGCGGCGTAGCGCCATCCTGGCGGCGGCGCGGGACGCTGCGGCCGAGGGCGGTATGGCGGCGGTGCAGATCGCCCCGGTCGCGGTCCGCGCCAATGTCGCGGCCGGCACGGTCTACCGCTACTTCCCCTCCAAGGCCGAGCTGATTTCCGAACTGATCGCCGAGGTGTCGCGCGACGAGCTGGCGGCGATCCGCCGTGCGGCGGATGCAGCGCCAGGGCCGTCCTCGGCGCTGGCCGGCGCCGTCACCACCGTTGCCGTGCATGTGCTGTCGCAGCGCAAGCTCGCCTGGGGCATTCTGGCCGAACCTGTCGATGTCGATGTCTCGGCGTCGCGGCTCGCCAGCCGCCGCGAAATCTCCGGCGAGATTGCTGCCAGGATCGACGCCGCGGTGCGCGCCGGCCATCTGCCGGCGCAGGATACGGCGCTTGCCGCCACCGCGCTGCTCGGCGCGCTGCATGAATCGCTGGTCGGCCCGCTGGCGCCCGAGAACCTGGATGATCCCGCGAAGCTGCGCGACGCCGTGCAGACGGTCACATTATTGGCGCTGCGCGCGGTCGGCGTGATGGATGCCCGTGCCCGCGGCCTCGTGGTGCAGGCGGTGCTGCCGGCGAAGGCGCTGGTCGGCGCTTGAACGCGCCGCTGCCGCGACACGACTTTGTCGCAACCATTTGCCACGCTGCGGCTTATCGACGGTCCAACCGTGATCAGGAGCATGCGATGACGACGACATCAGGGTCCGCCAAATGGCAGGGCGGCATCAAGGACGGCAAGGGCGCGATCTCGACCAAGAGCGGCGCGCTCAACGATTACCCCTACGGCTTCGCCAGCCGCTTCGAGGGCAAGCCCGGCTCCAATCCGGAAGAATTGATCGGCGCGGCGCACGCCGCCTGCTTCACCATGGCGCTGTCGCTGATTTTGGGCGAAGCCAAGCTCACCGCCGAACACATGGAAACCAGGGCCGACGTCACGCTGGAAAAACAGGGCGATGGTTTTGCGATCACATCCGTTCATCTGACGCTGAACGCGAAGATCCCGGGCGCGGACAAGGCGACGTTCGAGGAGTTGGCAGGCAAGGCCAAAGCCGGTTGCCCGGTGTCGAAACTGCTGAACACGAAGATCACGCTGGACGCGACGCTGCAGTGATTCTCCGTCATTCCGGGGCGCATGACAGTGCGAACTACGGTGTGCAATTGCGCACCTGAGAATCTCGAGATTCCGGGTTCGATGCTACGCATCGCCCCGGAATGACGTCTCAGCCGTCACTTCTTCGCCTCGCCCTCCGGCTGGACATTGGCGATGCGCACCATGTTGGTGGTGCCGGCGATGCCGAGCGGCACGCCGGCGACGATGATGACGCGCTGGCCGGTGTTGGCAAAACCGTCACGGAACGCGATCGAGCCGGCGCGATCGACCATGTCGTCCTGGTCGTGGGCGTCTTCGGCCACCACGCAATGGACGCCCCAGACCACGGACAATTTGCGGCCCGTCGCGAGGTTGGGCGTGATCGCCACCACCGGCGGTTTCGGCCGTTCGCGCGCGACGCGGATCGCCGTCGAGCCCGACGAGGTCCAGCAGATGATCGCCGACAATTCCAGTGTCTCGGCGATCTGCCGCGCGGCGTCGGCAATCGCGTCGCCGACCGTGTTCTCCGGCTCGGGCCGCTGCGCCGTCAGCACCGAGCGATAGATCGGGTCGCGCTCCACTTCCTCGCCGATGCGGTTCATGGTCGAGACCGCCTCGACCGGGAATTTGCCGGCGGCGGACTCCGCCGACAGCATGATGGCGTCGGCGCCCTCATAGACGGCGGTCGCGACGTCGGAGACTTCCGCGCGCGTCGGCACCGGCGACTGGATCATCGATTCCAGCATCTGGGTTGCCACCACCACCGGCTTGCCGGCGCGGCGCGCCATTCGCGTCATTTGCTTCTGCAGGCTCGGCACCCGCTCCAGCGGCAGTTCGACGCCGAGGTCGCCGCGCGCCACCATCAGGGCGTCTGCGGCTTCGAGGATTTCGGCGAGCCGGTCGATCGCCTGCGGCTTTTCGATCTTGGCCATCACGGCGGCGCGGCCGCGGATCATCCGCTTGGCTTCGTGGACGTCTTCGGCGCGCTGCACGAAGGAGAGGGCGATCCAGTCGACCCCGGTCACCAGGGCGGCTTCGAGATCGGCGCGGTCCTTCGGCGTCATCGCCGACACCGGCAGATCGGTATCGGGCAGGCTCACGCCTTTGCGATCCGACATCTTGCCGCCGATCACCACCCGCGTCACCGCGCGCTCGGGCGAGGTTTCCTCGGCGATCAGGCGCACCTTGCCGTCGTCGAGCAGCAGCGCATGGCCCGGCCGCAGGGCTGCGAGGATTTCCGGATGCGGCAACTGCACGCGGCTGTTGTCGCCCGGCGTCTTGTCGGAATCGAGCACAAAACTCTGGCCGTTCTTGAGCTGGGTCGAGCCTTCGGCGAACGCGCCGAGCCGCAGCTTCGGCCCCTGCAGGTCGACCAGGATGCCGATCGGGCGGCCATAGCTCGATCTCGACATTGCGGATGGTCGCAACCAGCTCGCGCATCTTGTCGTGCGGAGTGTGGCTCATGTTGATGCGGAACACGTCCGCGCCGGCCTCGAACAGCTTCCGGATCATCGCGCTGTCCGACGATGCCGGGCCGAGGGTTGCGAGAATCTTGATGCGACGGAGCCGTCTCATTGCCTGGGCGCCGTGGCTGGCGGCGGCAGACCCGGTCCGCTTGGCGGAGACAGGCCCGGAACCCCGCCGGGGCCGCCCGGTCCCACCGTTCCCGGAATTCCCGGCACGCGCTGCATGGGTTGCTCGTTGGCTTCGGTCAGTTGCACGGTCCACGCTCGCTGTTCGCCTGTATCGACCTCGAAGAACCCGGTGCGGTCGTAGCCGCGCGCCAGGCAATTCTCGGTGCCCTTGATGGTGAATTCCTTGTCACGCGAACACATGAAGGCCTGTCCCGACCATTCGCCGCCGCGGTCATAGTCGAGCGCGTAGATGTAATAGTACCGCGCGACCAGGGTTCCGCGCAGCAACGTCTCGCAACTGCGCGATGACACGTTCCACCAGCCCTCGGTGGTCCAGCCCTCGGCGTCCTTGTAGCCGAGCGCGATGCCGACCCGGCTGGAAGTGTTGTTGCAGAGCCGGAAATCGGCCGCCGCCGGACTGCTCCACAGGCACATCACCGCCAGCGCGAGCATCGGCAGCAGGCCGGCGGTTATGCGTGCGCAGAGGGGGGACAAACGGCGAGAATCTTTTCCGGTCATGCAGTGAAGCTATATCAAATCATTGACGATTTCGCGTGACCCGGCGGGACCTGTCAACGGCCGGGCACGCCTTTCCCGCGCTATGGGAAACCGGGACTCCACGTGCGATAGCCACTTTTGCGCGCAGATATGGCAAAATCTGTGACAATTCCCACCTGATATCAATATGCTCGGCCCCATCTGACGCAGGACCCAAGATCAGGACCAGGACCATGACGATCGACGACAAAACCAGAACGGAACTGGAAGCCGCTGTTTTCCGGCGCCTGGTCGACCACCTGCGCGCCCGTACCGACGTCCAGAACATCGATTTGATGAATCTGGCCGGTTTTTGCCGCAACTGCCTGTCCAACTGGATGAAGGAAGCGGCCGACGCCAAGGGCGTCGCCGTCAGCAAGGACGAGAGCCGCGAGGCGGTCTACGGCATGCCCTACGAGGAATGGAAGGCGAAACATCAGGGCACGGCCACGCCGGAGCAACTGGCCGCGATGAAGAAGGTTCATCCCGGACATTGAGGCATCGCTTCGTAGCCCGGATGGAGCGCAGCGCAATCCGGGAAACTTTCGCGCGGCGCGCACTGCCCCGGATTGCGCTGCGCTCCATCCGGGCTACAGGCTACGTATCCTCATCTCCTGTGGGCGCGCTGTGGATGAGCGCGATGTTGCCTTGACGCAAGGCCCCCCGATCCTGAGGGTCAATCCTGAAAAAAGCGCCGTGCGGTAACGCGTGCGGCGCTTGATCTTTCAGCATCACCGTCAGTTCCATTCAGGAGTATCCGATGGCCACCTCCGCCGCCGCTGCCGTCCAGGACGAGCCCGCGACAAAATTCGCCAAAGACCAGCTCAAGGCCATCATCGAGCGCATCGAGCGTCTGGAAGAAGAGAAGAAGACGATCTCCGACGACATCCGCGACGTCTATGGGGAAGCCAAGGGCAACGGCTTCGACGTCAAGGTGCTGCGCACCATCGTGCGCATGCGCAAGCAGGACGCCAACGAGCGCGCCGAGCAGGAAACCATTCTGGAGACCTACATGCAGGCGCTGGGGATGCTGTGAGGCATTGGCGCAGTACGTAGCTGCGCGTAGCCCGGATGGAGCGCAGCGAAATCCGGGGTTCTATCGCCGTTGATCGACCGAGTCCCGGATTGCGCTGCGCTCCATCCGGGCTACGGAGCTGCGACTCCTCGCGCTTGAGGACGACGCGAAGTTTTGTGGAGACGAGGAGCGCTTAGCGCAGCGCGGCCGTGCGCACCACGAACGACTGCGTCGGCAGCTGCGCGGTCGCCGATCCGGTGAAGCGGTCGCAGGTCATGCCCATCAGCGGATCTTCCGAGAAGGTCATGGGGATCGCGGCCTGCGGCTTGACGAAGTGGCTGCGCATCTGGGTCATCTCGGTGTCGCCGAGCACGGTCGTCGACATCGCGTTGCTCGCGCTCGGCGCCAGCATCACGACGCGCATCCATATGCTGTTGCCCTGGGCGGCGGCGAGACGGGTCGAGGTCGCGACCACGCTGTCCTGACCCTGCGCGCCCTTGGCGACCACGGTATTGATTTCGGTCGCCGCGGCGCCGGCATTGCGCGCCGGACGGGCGGGACGCGGCGGGAGCGGCGCGGAGGCGGCGACGACGTTGGTGCGATCGACCGGCGAGGCCGCGGCCGGTGCATAGGCCATCGCCTTGTTGAACGATTCGGTGACGCTGGCGGTCGGCTGCGGATCGGTAGTGGCCGCGAGCACCTGGCGTGCGCGCAGCGATGCGACCTGGGCAGGGGTAGCCTCGTTCGCTGCCTTCGGCACGTCGTCCCAGAAGCCGCGGGAATTGATGATATCGGCCGGCGTTTGCGGTTTCGGCTCGGCGGAAGCTTGCGCAGCCTGCTTCTGTTCCGGCCTGGAGTCAGACTTGCCTTTGGGCGCCGGAACGATCTGCGCGTCAGCCGAAGCCAGCTGGAGGGTCGCTGCGACCTGCGGCTTCGAACGCGGTGTCGGAACCGGGTCGGCTGACTTCGCGGCTGCGGTCACGACAGAAGCCGGAGCGGACTTCTCGTTGCGGGCCGGAGCACTTGCGCCCTCGTCATCCTCTTCGGTCGACTTGCCGCCCCTGAATAGCGCCGCGAACAGGCTCTTCTTGCCGACGGATGCGGCATCGTCGCCATTGCCACGGCGCTCGATGTCGGCGCGGGCCAGCTCATAGCCCTTCATCGGACCGCCATTGGAGGGCAGGTGGACGGTGCGTCCATCCGGGAACACCCTGGCCAGTTGATCATGGGTCATGCGCGGCCAGTGACGGATGCTGCCGGTGTCGAGATGGACGAAGGGCGATCCCGAGGTCGGGTAGAAGCCGACGCCGCCGCGCTGCAGGCGGAGCCCGGCGGCGCGGATCTGCTCCAGCGCCACGTCCGGGATGTAGAAGTCCATCGCGTGGCCGAGCATGTGCTGGCTAAAGCGCGCCACGCCGGACGAGCGGCGGCGGAGCATCGAGTTGGTGGCGGGAGAGCGGTAGGCGGAGATGATCTGGATCGGCTTCTTGCCGTCGACGTCGCGGTAGACTTCCCAGAGGATGTCGAACAGATGCCGATCCATCGTGGTCGAGTCCTGGCTGCGCCAGTCGCGGAGGAAGTGATTGATCTTTTTCAGCGCTTCTTCGTCGTAGCGCCCGTCGCGCTTGAAGGTGACGGTGAGGTCTTCGTCGGAATGGGTGTGGTGGAAGGAGAGGGTGCGGGTTTCGTTCAGCGCGGTCGCATCATGCACCGAGCCCGCTCCTGCCAGCAGCAACAGCGAAGTTAGCCCGATCCGATATCCGGCTTTTGGCAAAGCAAGCGGATTGAATTGGCGCGCGAAACCAACCAGCACGTATAGAGCCCACCCAGTCGACGAGCGTTCACGGATTTCTTTTGCAAGACCCCGGCAAAAGAGGGTGAACGCTTTATTAAAGCGGGATGGTTAACCGAGGTTTACCGTCCCGCCCCCAAGCCAGAGTTAACCTAACCCGTGGACTGTGGCGAAAAAGTGCCCGGCGCCGGGCTGGGATGGATAATGGTTAACGTAAACAATCTCTCCGGAGAGGAGAGATTGTTGATTTCGTTGGGAGATTCTGCCCCAGGCAGTAGTGCTCCGGATTATCTGGTGAACCGCTGTTGCGGGCGGCGGCCGACCGGGGCCGGCGGCGTCGCGGTCGACGGGCCGCCGAACAGGCGTTCAAAGAAGGAGGGGCCGGAGGTGTTGTCGCTGGCGAAGTTGACGCCGGCCGGCAAAGTGTCCCTCGGCCGCGCATAGCTCGGCTGGGCATGGGAGACCAGGGTCTCCAGATCCTTGTTGCGGCTGTTCTTGAGCAAATTGATCATCGCGGCGTCGCGGCCATAGATGTCCCTGCGGATTTGCAGCTTGCCGGCGTCATCCACGAAGGCGGTCTGGTAGGTGATGTTGACCGGCATCGGCGTCGGGAATTTCAGGTCGATCTCGCTGCGGCCGTACATGCTGCGGATTCGTTCCGGCGTGTAGCGCTCGTTCGGCATCACGATGTTGAGCAGCGTCGAGGCGTATTGATCCGGATTCTGTACCCGCATGCAGCCATGGCTGAAGGCGCGCTCGTCCTTGGCGAACAGATGCTTGTCCGGGGTGTCGTGCTGATAGACCAGGAACTTGTTCGGGAAGTTGAAGCGGACACGGCCGAGCGCATTGGCTTCGCCCGGCGGCTGCGAAATGTGGATGGTGCCGTCGCGGTTACGCTCGAGCTTCAGTCCCATGCGCTGCAGCACGGTCGGGTCCTGCTGCAGGGCCGGCAGATATTCGTTGTAGATGATCGAGGGCGGCACGTTCCAGGTCGGATTGACGGTGATGAACTTCATCGTTTCCGTCAAAAGCGGCGTGGCGTGGTTGCCAGGCTTTCCGGTCACCACGCGGGTGGTCCAGACCTGGCCGCCGTTCTGCATCACCTTGAGCGTGAAATCAGGGATGTTGAGAATGACGTAGGCGTTGCCGAGCGAGGCGGCGCCGAGCTGGCGCGGCAGCCAGCGCCAGCGCTCCATGTTGACGAGGACGGTGTCGATCTGGCGGTCGCGCTTCGGGCTGTTGATCGCCTTCACCGTGCGGTCGTCGAGCACGCCGGTCGGCTTGAGATCGACGCTCTCCTGGAATTTGCGCACGGCGGCAGCGACCTTGGCGTCGTAATGCGTGCTGTCGGGATGGTCGGCGACGCCGAGCTTGGCGCGCAGTTGCGGCACGCGCGGATCTTCCGGCGTCACCTCACCCTGCTTCTTGGTCGCGGCCTTGTAGGCCAGCGCCGGGCCTTCGGCGATCTGGATCACCGGGCCGTCGCCCTGACCGCGCAGCTCGGCGAGTTTCGCCTTCAGCTCCTTGTAGAGCTTGTGCGGCGGGTTGTAGCCGTCGAGCGCCGCGGAAGCGTCCTTGGCAGTCGAGATATTGGCGAGCACTTCGGCCGGATCGGTCGGATGCTCGGGATAGAGGATGTCGGCGGAGACCTGCGACCAGTGCATCCGGCCGCTCTGGGCCTGTCGCGCATAGTCGAGCATGCTCGCGGTCAGTTTCAGTTCGGCCTCGGCGAGCTGGTCCGGGGAAGCCGCGGCCGCAAAATCCGGCACCGGATAGTCGGCCGGATTGAGGCCGTCGGAGGCAGCATCCTTCAAACGGGCGATCACGCCCTTGGCGCTGTCGGTCAATTTGCCGGCCTGCGTCCACTGCGGCGCGTAGTCGCGCGCCGTGTAGAACTTCTCGACGGCAGCGCGCTCGTTCTTGCGATCGAAGTAGCGCAGCGATTTGGTGCCGAGCATGTCGCGCAGACGGTCGGCGACCGGCTGGTCAGCCGGAGCGACGGTGCTGACTTTCACCGGCTCCTTGGCGGGTTCGGCGGCCGGCGCGGTGGCTGTCGCCGCCGGCGGCGCGGCGGTTGCGGCGTCGTTGGCCGCAGGTGCGGTAACGGTCTCGGCGGGTTTGGGCTCGGCTGCCTTTGCGGCGGGGCTGGGGTCGGCCGGCTTTGTGGCGTCAGGCACCGTGGCGGTGGTGTCCATCTTGAAGTCGCCGATGGTCGGCGGCGGAACGTTGGCCGGTTCGGGGCGGGGAACTGCTGCGTCGATCGCGAGCTCGGCGGCATTGGCGCGCGGCGTAGTCGACTGGGCCGCCAGTGCCGAGGTCGCGGACACCGTGAGGAAAGTTGCCGCGACGGCCATCAGCACGCGGTCAAATCCTGCACGATTCGTCGAACAGTCACGCATCGTCACACCCCCTTGGGCGAAACTGCCCCGGCATGGAACAGTCGTTGAGTATCATTTGTCACGGCTTGCGCGGGAAGCGCCGGCTCGATCGTTTCTCAGTCGTACGCCTGCACGCCACGGTTCAAACGCAGACGATACATGTGCCCCTATCATGCAGCCAGCGCCATGCGGGACAACTCACGACAAACTGACCTCAAACTACCCGGTTACATTCGGGCCTCGCGTTTTTGCCACGGCGCCCGCCTTTTGTCTGTCACCGCCAAGCCACGGTTCGAAAGCTTCCGAACAGCGATGTCGTTGGTTTGCCACGATCTTTGCCACGCGGACGCCATAATCGCCCGCCGGCCGTCCGCTCAGTTCGCGTCGCCCTCGGCCGGGTCGTTGGCGGCAGCCTCATCGAGTTTGCGGTAGAGCGTGGAGCGGCCGATCTTGAGCCGGCGCGCGACTTCCGACATCTGGCCGCGATAATGCGAGATCGCAAAACGGATGATCTCGTTTTCCATGTCATCAAGCGGCCGCACCTCGCCGGTGGCGTTCAGCATCGACAAGGCTGCCGGCCGCGGCGAGCGGAGCAATCGGTATATCACTACCCGAAACCATGGCGGGCGCCGTCGACGGCGCGACGATCAGCGGTTCGCTGTGCGCCAGCTGGCTGTCCGTTACGGCATGGCTGAGGATTTGCGGGAAATCCGACAGGCCGAGCAGGTCGCTCTCGCTCATGACGACGGCGCGATACACCGTGTTCTCGAGCTGGCGGATGTTGCCGGGCCAGTCGAGCTGCGCGAGATGAGCCACGGCCTCGCCGCTGATGCCGGTGATGGTGCGATTTTCCTCGGCGGCAAAGCGCGCCAGGAAATGCCGCAGCAGATGCGGGACGTCTTCGCGCCGCATCCGCAAGGGCGGGATCGTCAGCGGCAGCACGTGCAGCCGGTAGAACAGGTCCTCGCGGAATGCGCCGCCCTTCACGAGGTCGAGCAGCTTGCGGTTGGTCGCGGAAATGATGCGGACGTCGACCTTCACCGGCTTGCGGCCGCCGACCGCCTCGACGGTGCCTTCCTGCAGCGCGCGCAGCAGCTTTACTTGCGCCGCCAGCGGCAACTCGCCGACCTCGTCGAGAAACAGCGTGCCGCCGGAGGCTTCGACGAACTTGCCCATGTGGCGTTCGGTGGCGCCGGTGAAGGCGCCCTTCTCGTGACCGAACAGGATCGATTCCACGAGATTGTCGGGGATCGCGCCGCAATTGACCGCGACGAACGGCTTGGACTTGCGTTCGCCGGAGCCGTGGATGGCGCGGGCGAACAATTCCTTGCCG
This sequence comes from uncultured Alphaproteobacteria bacterium, assembly GCA_963840465.1. Lineage (GTDB taxonomy): Bacteria > Pseudomonadota > Alphaproteobacteria > Rhizobiales > Xanthobacteraceae > Bradyrhizobium. The sequence goes on from CAWIZF010000058.1 coordinate 276,827, forward strand.
ACGCCGGACTCGCCCTCGACCAGCACCGGAATGCTGGAAGCTGCCGCCTTCTGCGCGGTGCGCAGGACGGCCGCCATTGTTTCGCTGCGGGTGATGATGTCGGCAAAAGTCAGCCGGCCTTCGCGGCTGTGGCGGATGCGCTGCAGTTCGCCCTTGAGCGCGGAAGTGTTGAGCGCGTTGCGCAGCGACACCTGCAGCCGTTCGAAGCCGACCGGCTTGACCACGAAATCCTGCGCGCCGGCGCGCATCGCCGAAACAACATTGTCGATGCCGCCATGGGCGGTCTGCACGATGACGGGGACGCTCACGCCTGCTTCACGCATTTTTGAAAGCACGCCGAGGCCGTCGAGGCCGGGCATCACAAGGTCGAGCACGACCGCGTCGATCGCCGGCGCATCAGGCGCGGTCAGCAAAGCCACGGCGGCGTCGCCGCTATCGACGACGAGAGGCTCATAGCCGCACTTCTGCACCATGTTTTCAACCAAACGGCGTTGCACGGCGTCGTCGTCGGCAATCAGGATGGTGGCAGCCATGGCTTTCCCCGCACGCTACTGATGTATCGAATCGGGGCAATTTGGCCGATGCCGATTAACGCCCGCTTAATGGTTGGAAATGGCATCCTTGGGGCGGGAAACCAGCCGTAGCGGGGGACGCGGGGACCTAAGCGAAGAGGTGGGGCCACACCTCCAGCGCGCCGCGGTAGCACATGTCGAAGGCCACATAGAGGATGATCGCGAGGCCGACATAGGCGATCCAGCGGTGCTTTTCCAGAAGGCGCGCGATGAAGTTGGCAGCGAGCCCCATCAGTGCGATGGAAAGCGCCAGGCCGAAGATCAGAATCATCGGATGCTCGCGCGCCGCGCCCGCGACGGCGAGCACGTTGTCGAGCGACATCGAGACGTCAGCGAGCGTGATCTGCCAGACGGCCTGACCAAGCGTCTTTTGGCGGCCCGCTGTGGCGGTCGCATCCATCGTGCTTGCGGACGACAGACTCTGAAACGTCGGTTGGTGATGGGAGCTGCGCAACTCGCGCCACATCTTCCAGCACACCCAAAGCAGCAGAACGCCGCCGGCGAGCAGCAGCCCGATGATCTGCAGCAGCTGAACCGTGACGGATGCGAAGCCGATGCGCAGGATCGTGGCGGCCACGATGCCGATCAGGATAGCCTTCTTGCGCTGACCCTCGGGGAGCCCGGCGGCGGCAAGCCCGATGACGATCGCATTGTCGCCGGCGAGCACCAGGTCAATCATGATGACCTGGAAAAGCGCTGTCAGGTGTTGTGAGGTGATTAGTTCAAACATGCGGGCCACTCCGTTGATGGTCCAATCCGACATCGCAGTTCGCTTGAACTGCCAGAGGGGCCCGGGCTTGGACGTGCAGAAAAGAACGACGCAGTCAGACTGCGGAAAAATGCGTTCCCGTTACTCAGGTTGATCCGAGAGGGTGAAAAGCCTGACCATCTGATCCGGCTCGATCAAAACCGAGATGACGACGCCGATGAACGTCAGGCTTCCGGCGAGGTCGAGCCACATGATGCGGAAACGGCGGGCCCGGCAAAGCCACGCTGCTCCGGCCGCCGCTGCGCCAATCACGAACATCAGCGTGACGATCGCGGGCGCCAGCGCGTCCGCCGGCATCAGGTTCCGGATGGCGAGGGTCGCCAGCAGCGCCGCCAGGAGGATGCCGATCATCAACTCCTTCCCGGGCGCCGGGGGAGCCCGGTCGGCGGTTCGGACAATCTGACTGCGGTCCAGGAAGGCCATCGGATTCTTATTCGCGAGCTGGAATTGTGATAGAAAGCATGAACTATCCGGCAATTCAATTTGGCTAGTTTAGTAATCATGAAACAAGTAAAACATCAAGATGTTTTCACTGAACGGCCGCCGGCCAAGGCCGCGCCGGATGCCAAACAATTGCGCAAACTGGCCGGGGATTGGCTGAAGCTGCGAAGGGCGGATGCCGAATTGTCGCAGGCCGATCTCGCCGCACGCCTCGGCCTGAAATATTACACCTTCATTTCGCAGGTCGAGAACGGGTTCAGCCGGGTTCCAACCGAAATCATGGGCGCATGGGCTCGCGAGTTGGGCCTTGAACCGGCCGCCTTCGCTAGGCATTTGTTGATGTACTATGAGCCGGAAATGCACCGGCTGCTGTTCGGAGCGGAAAGCAAATGAGCGTGGTTGCGTTCGAACGCAAACAAGACAACGGCGACTGGAGCGAAAAGGAACTCGGCACCCTTGTCGCGGGCCTCGGCGCAGCGACTGCGCCTGGGACGGGACGCCAATGGGAAACCGGTATGACAGAGAGGGGCGACGCCCAGTTCTATCTGCTGGGCCCGTTGCCGGAACAGGCCTGCGAGGTGTGCGTATCCCGGATCGGCGGGCGTTACATCCTCGAGGACGGATCGGGCCGGCTGCTGTTCGAGCATCGGAACCTCGAACTCGTGGCGCTGCACGCCAAGGCCGCGGTTCCATCGACGTCGTGGCTCATGGTGCGTGCGATCACGTTGTGGTGTGCCGTCCGCAGTGCGATCCACGAAAAGGTCGAGCCGCTGCTCGTCGAGGGCGAAGAGCTGTTTGTCCAGTTTGTACCGCAGCTTGCGGCCTTTGCCTGATCTTCCGCCATTTCCTGATCACCTCCCAATTTTGAAAGTGTCATGAGCGCAAAATCTGCGACATCCCGAGCCGGCAAGCCTTCCCGCAAACCCGCCGCCAGCAAGGCGGTCGCCAAATCCAAAACCGGCAAACTGCCGGAGTGGAATCTGGCCGACCTTTATTCCGGTATCGGCGCCGAAGAAGTCACGCGCGATCTGCAAAAGATGGATGCGGACTGCACCGCGTTCGAGACGGACTACAAGGGCAGGCTGGCGGAACGCATTGCCGGCGACGACGGCGGCCGCTGGCTCGCCGAGGCCGTCAGACGCTACGAGGCGATCGACGATCTCGCCGGACGGCTCGGCTCCTATGCCGGCCTCATCCATGCCGGCGACAGTGTCGATCCGGATATCTCCAAGTTCTACGGCGACGTCTCGGAGCGGCTGACGGCCGCTTCGGTGCATCTGCTGTTCTTTGGACTGGAGCTCAACCGCATCGACGATGCCGTGATCGAGCGCGCGATGCAGACGCCGGAGCTTGCCCATTACCGGCCGTGGATCGAGGATCTGCGCAAGGACAAGCCGTATCAGCTCGAGGATCGCGTCGAGCAGTTGTTTCACGAAAAATCCCAGAGCGGCTATGCCGCCTGGAACCGGCTGTTCGACCAGACCATTTCCGGCCTGCGCTTCAAGGTCGGCGGCAAGGAACTGGCGATCGAGCCGACGCTCAACCTGCTGCAGGACCGTGCGCCGGACAAGCGCAAGGCCGCTGGCCAAGCGCTGGCCAAGACCTTCAAGGACAATGAGCGGACCTTTGCGCTCATCACTAATACGCTCGCCAAGGACAAGGAGATTTCCGATCGCTGGCGCGGCTTCCAGGATGTCGCGGATTCGCGCCACCTCAACAACCGCGTCGAGCGCGAGGTGGTCGACGCCTTGGTCGCTTCCGTGCGCGCGGCCTATCCGCGGCTCTCGCATCGCTATTACAATCTGAAGGCCGGCTGGTTCAAAAAGAAGAAGCTCGCGCATTGGGACCGTAACGCGCCGCTGCCGTTCGCGGCCACCGGCACCATCGCCTGGCCGGAGGCGCAGAAGATGGTGCTGACGGCCTATCGCGGCTTCTCGGTTGAGATGGCGGCGATCGCGGAGCGCTTCTTCACCGATCGCTGGATCGATGCACCGGTGCGGCCGGGCAAGGCGCCGGGCGCGTTCTCGCATCCGACCACGCCGTCGGCGCATCCCTACGTGCTGATGAACTACCAGGGCAAGCCGCGCGACGTGATGACGCTGGCCCATGAGCTCGGCCATGGCGTGCATCAGGTGCTGGCGGCCAAAAATGGTGCGCTGATGGCGCCGACGCCGCTGACGCTGGCCGAGACCGCCAGCGTGTTCGGCGAAATGCTGACCTTCAAGCGGCTGCTGTCGCAGACCAAGAACGCCAGGCAGCGCCAGGCGCTGCTCGCCGGCAAGGTCGAGGACATGATCAACACCGTGGTGCGGCAGATCGCGTTCTATACGTTCGAGCGCGCCATTCATACCGAGCGCAAGAACGGTGAACTGACGGCGGAGCGCATCGGCCAGATCTGGCTCAGCGTGCAGGGTGAAAGCCTCGGGCCGGCGATCGACATCCGCCCGGGCTACGAAAATTTCTGGATGTACATCCCGCACTTCATCCATTCGCCGTTCTACGTCTACGCCTACGCGTTCGGCGATTGCCTGGTGAACTCGCTGTATGCGGTTTACGAGAACGCCTCGGAGGGTTTTGCCGAGCGCTATCTCGCCATGCTCGCGGCCGGCGGCACCAAGCATTATTCCGAACTGCTGATGCCGTTCGGGCTCGACGCCAAGGATCCCAAATTCTGGGACGGCGGACTGTCGGTCATTGCCGGCATGATCGACGAGCTGGAGACGATGGGCTGACGGGGCGCCCGCGGCCACGAAACGGATTTGTGATGGCGGCGGACACAATTTCCGCCGCCGTCGCCCTCCATCATGACGGTGACGACAGGAGGGGAGTGCCCCATGATCGACACCCCGACGCGGCGCGTCATCCTTGGAGCGGGAGTCTTCGCGGCCGGTTCGCTGCTCATGACCGATGGCAGCGTGGCTCAGGCCCCGCTTGCCGCGACGCCCGCATGTCACGACGGCGACGAAGTGACATTGCCGCAAACCGAAGGGCCATACTTCAAGCCATCGTCACCGGAGCGAATCGAGCTGTTTGAACCGGAGATGGCGGGGCAGCCGATCGAACTGGTTGGCTTTGTGCTCACCCGCGCCTGCAAACCGCTCGCCGGCGCCTTGCTGGACTTCTGGCAGGCCGACGACAAGGGCCGCTATGACAATTCCGGCTTCCGCCTGCGCGGCCATCAGTTCACCGATGCGGAGGGGCGCTATCGATTGCGCAGCGTCGTGCCCGGCCTTTATCCCGGCCGCACCCGCCACATCCATGTGAAGGTGCAGCCGCGCGACGGCCGCGTCCTGACCACCCAGCTCTATTTCCCCGGCGAGGCAAAAAACCGCTCCGACGGCCTGTTTCGCAAGGAATTGCTGGTGCGTACGGCCAAGAACGAGGGATGGCTGGCCGGACGGTTCGATTTCGTGGTCGGGTAGCTTTCGGCCGCTCCGCCCAAGTACGAGCCGGCACCAGGCGTAAAACATCTGTTGAACGGATGTCGGATTTTGTGTTATACAGCCGTATAACGTTCACAGGCGCATGGGAAATCCCACCATGAAAATCGAAATCAAGAAAATCGGTAATTCCGATGGTCTTCTGATCCCGCGCGAATTGATGCAGCGGCTCGATCTCAAGCGTGGTCAGCAACTCCACATCACGGAACTGCCCGGCGGAGGCTTTCAAGCCCTTCCTTACGACCCCGACTTTGAGCGGACCATGGAGTTGGCGGAAGAGACCATGGACACTTATCGCGACACGCTGGCAACGCTCGCAAAGTGATGGAATCGCCAAATGAGCGAGTCCGAAGAGCCGCGTTGGATCACCTATGAGCAAGCCATCGCGATCCATAGCCGCCAGCTCCGCCGTTTCGGCGGCGCGCCCGGCTTGCGCGACGAGGGTATGCTACGATCGGCGCTGGAGCGTCCAATCAATAAGTGGCGGTATGAACAGGCCGAGCTTGCCGAACTCGCTTCGGCATACGCGTACGGGCTTGCCAAGAATCACGCCTTCGTCGATGGAAACAAACGCATCGCCTTCCTGGCGATGCGGGTCTTCTTGTTGAAGAACGGCGTTTTCTTTAACCCCAAGCCTGAACACGCGACGGCCATCATCCTATCCCTCGCCGCGGGCGAGGTCAGTGAGGAAAGCCTGACCCGCTGGATCCGGGATAATTGGCCTTCCGAATGACCCGATAGGCAGGGGGCCGTTGCCCTCCCAAACGCTTTACGGTAATTGCACGCGAGAAGCGCGCATTTTGACTGGGGATACCGATGGCAGAGCATAACGAAGTGGCCTACACGACCGCTGACGGCAACGACTATGTGGCCCATGAGCAAACCTATGAAGGGTTCATCATGCTGGTCAAATACGGCACCATCGGCGTGGTGCTCATCGTCGCCCTGATGGGCTACTTCCTGACCTGACGCGTCGCTGCCTGCACCGCCCGCGACGGCGGTGGCCATAATTTGCACGCATGCCGGTTGCGAAACCGGTATCCAACTAAGCGAAAAAGACGCTAGTTTGCTTGCGCGCGCCTGCCGCGCGGCGGGGAGGCCCCATGAAGATTGCCGTTGCCAAGGAAATCGATCCGTCCGAGCCGCGGGTCGCCGCTTCCCCGGACACCGTGAAGAAGTTCAAGGCGCTCGGCGCCGACGTCGCGATCGAGCCGGGCGCGGGCATCAAGTCGGGCCTGCCGGATTCCGAATTCACCGCCGTCGGCGCCACCGTCAGCGCGGATGCGTTGAAGGACGCCGACATCATCATCAAGGTGAAGCGGCCGGAGGCCAGCGAACTCGCGCAGTACAAGCGCGGCGCGCTCGTCATCGCGATCATGGACCCCTACGGCAATGAAGCGGCGCTGAAGACCATCGCGGACGCCGGCGTCGCGGCGTTTGCGATGGAATTGATGCCGCGCATCACGCGCGCGCAGGTGATGGACGTGCTGTCCAGCCAGGCCAACCTCGCCGGCTATCGCGCGGTGATCGAGGCGGCCGAATCCTTCGGCCGTGCGTTTCCGATGATGATGACCGCCGCCGGCACCGTTCCGGCGGCAAAGGTGTTCGTGATGGGCGTCGGCGTCGCCGGCCTGCAGGCGATTGCGACTGCGCGCCGGCTTGGCGCCGTGGTCACCGCCACCGACGTGCGCCCGGCTACCAAAGAGCAGGTCGAGTCGCTCGGCGCAAAATTCCTCGCGGTCGAGGACGAGGAATTCAAGAACGCCCAGACCGCCGGCGGCTACGCCAAGGAAATGTCGAAAGAGTACCAGGCCAAGCAGGCCGCGCTCACCGCCGAGCACGTCAAGAAGCAGGACATCGTCATCACCACGGCCCTGATCCCGGGCCGGCCGGCGCCAAAGCTCGTCAGCGCCGACATGGTGAAGTCGATGAAGCCGGGTTCGGTGCTGGTCGACCTCGCCGTCGAACGCGGCGGCAATGTCGAGGGCGCCAAGGCGGGCCAGGTCGTCGATGTCGATGGCATCAAGATCGTCGGCTACACCAACGTCGCCGGCCGCGTCGCGCAGTCGGCCTCCAGCCTTTATGCCCGCAATTTGTTCAACTTCATCGAGACGATGGTCGACAAGCCGAACAAGACGCTCGCGGTCAACTGGGACGACGAACTGGTGAAAGCCACCGCGCTGACCAGGGACGGCGCCGTCATCCACCCGAACTTCCAGCCGAAAGCCTAAGGAGAGAAGTCATGGAGCATGTCGCCCAAGCCGTCGATCCCTTTGTATTCCGGCTCTCGATCTTCGTCCTCGCCGTCTTCGTCGGCTATTTCGTGGTGTGGTCGGTAACGCCGGCGCTGCATACGCCGCTGATGTCGGTGACCAATGCGATCTCCTCGGTGATCGTGGTCGGCGCGCTGCTCGCGGTCGGCGTCCCGATGATATCGAGCGGCAGCGGCTGGGCGCGCGGCTTCGGCTTCATCGCGCTGATCTTCGCCTGTGTGAATATCTTCGGCGGCTTCCTCGTCACCCAGCGCATGCTGGCGATGTACAAGAAGAAAGCCAAGTGAAATGGCGAGTGAGCGGCGTGCACCTCGTGGTGACGAAGACAATGGGGACCTGAGATGAACGCCAATCTGGCTGCAATTCTGTATCTCGTGGCGGGTGTTTTGTTCATCTTGTCGCTGCGCGGTTTGTCCAGTCCGGCGTCGTCCCGCCAGGGCAATCTGTTCGGCATGGTCGGCATGGCGATCGCGGTCGCCACCACGCTCGCCATCCATCCGCCGGCGGACGGCATCGCCTGGGTGCTGGTTATCCTCGGCATCGCCATCGGCGGCGGCATCGGCGCGGTGATCGCCCGCCGGGTGCCGATGACCTCGATGCCGGAACTGGTCGCGGCCTTCCACTCGCTGGTCGGCATGGCCGCGGTGCTGGTCGCCGCCGGCGCGTTCTATGCGCCCGAAGCCTTCGACATCGGCAAGCCCGGCGCCATTCACGGCGCGAGCCTCGTTGAAATGTCGCTCGGCGTCGCCATCGGTGCGCTGACGTTTACCGGCTCTGTAATCGCGTTCCTGAAGCTGTCGGCGCGCATGAGCGGCGCGCCGATCATCCTGCCCGGGCGCCACTTCATCAACATCGGGCTGGCGCTGGCGCTGGTGTTCTTCATCGTCGGCCTGGTGATGTCCGGCAGTGCGCTCGACTTCTGGCTCATCACCATCATCGCGCTGGTGCTCGGCGTGCTCATGATCATCCCGATCGGCGGCGCCGACATGCCGGTCGTGATCTCGATGCTGAACTCCTATTCCGGCTGGGCCGCCGCCGGCATAGGCTTTACGCTCGGCAATTCGGCGCTGATCGTCACCGGCGCGCTGGTCGGCTCCTCCGGTGCGATCCTGTCCTACATCATGTGCCACGCGATGAACCGTTCCTTCATCTCGGTCATCCTCGGCGGCTTTGGCGGCGAGACCGCGGCGGCCGGCGGTGGCGGCGGCGAGCAGAAGCCTGTCAAGCTCGGTTCGGCCGATGACGCGGCGTTCATCATGAAGAACGCGCAGAAGGTGATCATCGTGCCGGGCTACGGCATGGCGGTGGCGCAGGCCCAGCATGCGCTGCGCGAAATGGGCGACCTCCTGAAGAAGGAAGGCGTCGAGGTGAAGTACGCCATTCACCCGGTCGCGGGGCGCATGCCCGGCCACATGAACGTGCTGCTGGCCGAAGCCAACGTGCCCTATGACGAGGTGTTCGAGCTCGAGGACATCAACTCCGAATTCGCGCAGGCCGATATCGCCTTCGTGATCGGCGCCAATGACGTCACCAACCCGGCCGCCGAGGACGACAAGACTTCGCCGATCTACGGCATGCCGGTGCTGCAGGTCTGGAAGGCCGGCACCGTGATGTTCATCAAGCGCTCGCTGGCCTCGGGCTATGCCGGCATCGACAACCCGCTGTTCTACCGCGACAACACCATGATGCTGCTCGGCGACGCCAAGAAGGTCACCGAGAGCATCGTCAAGGGGATGTAAAGCGTTCGCGGGAAATTCATGACTGTACTGAAATGGCTGCTGATCGTCGTCTCAGTCGGTTATGTCTGTGGTCTGCTCGCCCTGTTCTTCGCGCAGCGCGCCGTGCTGTTTCCGGCCCCGACGAGTGCGCGCACAACGCCGCCAGCGGCCGGCTTTCCGGAAGCCGAAGAGCATATCCTGACGACGGCGGACGGTGAGAAGGTCATCGTCTGGCATGTTCCGCCCAGGCCGGGCCGTCCGGTCGTGCTCTACTTCCACGGCAATGGCGATTATCTTGCCGGCTTCTTCGGCCGCTTTCGCAGCATCATCGCCGACGGCACCGGGGTCATCGCATTGTCCTATCGCGGCTATGCGGGTTCAACCGGGCAACCGAGCGAGCACGGTTTGTTGCAGGACGCAGCTGCCGCCTATGCCTTCGCGGTCGCACGCTATCGCGCGGACAACATCGTCGTCTGGGGCTTTTCGCTCGGCACCGGCGTAGCGGTGGCGCTTGCTGCGGAGCAGCGGATCGGGAGGCTGATCCTGGAAGCCCCCTATACGTCGATCGCCGATGTCGCCGCGGCGGCGTTCTGGTTTGCGCCGGTGCGTCTGTTGATACGCGACCAGTTCCGTTCCGACGCGCAGATCGCGCGCGTCAAGGTTCCGTTGCTCGTGATGCACGGCGCGCTCGATCCCGCGATACCGGTTGCGTTTGGCGAACGGCTGTTTGCGCTGGCGAACGAGCCGAAACGGTTTGTCCGCCTTGCCCGGGGCGGTCATAACGATCTGGATAATTTCGGCGGCATTGAAATTGCGCGAAATTTCATCAACCTTGCGAAGCGGTGATGGCTGCTTTTGATGGGCGCATCCTGCGTCCAGGAACCTGTTGGGACTTGATCGCATGAGCGCACACGGACCGATGCCGCGATCGGCCTGGATATTCCCGGCGCTGGCGGTGCTGCTGTTTGCCGTGGCCACCGGCCTCGGGCTCGGCTTTACGCCGTCGATCGGCGGGCTTTTGTTCGCGGTGGTGCTGCTGGCGATCCTGTTCGGCACCGTGTTCGCGGCCGTGCATCATGCCGAGGTGATCGCCGAGCGAATCGGCGAACCCTACGGCACGCTGCTGTTGACGCTTGCGGTCACCATCATCGAGGTCGCGCTGATCGCCACCATCATGCTCGGCGAAAAGCCGCAGCCGGCTTTGGCGCGCGACACCGTGTTTGCGGTGGTGATGATCGTGTGCAACGGCCTCGTCGGGCTCTGTATCTTCATCGGCGGCCTGCGCTACCGCGAACAGGATTTTCAGGTCTCGGGCGCCAACCTCTATCTCAGCGTGCTGTTCGTGCTGGCTACGATTACGTTGGTCATGCCCAATTATACGCTAACGGCGCCGGGGCCGGTCTATTCAGCGGCGCAGCTTGGCTTTGTGGATCTGGTCACGCTCATGCTCTACGGCGTGTTCCTTTATACCCAGACGATCCGGCATAGTGACTACTTCGTCAAGGGAGGCGCCGGTGCTGCCGCGGAAACGTCATCCCTGTCGAACCGGATGCTGGCGCTCAGTATCGCGCTGCTGCTTGTCTCCTTGCTTGCCGTGGTGCTTCTGGCGAAGAAATTTTCGCTCATGGTCGATGTCGTGACCGCGATGATCGGCGCTCCACCGGCGTTTGCCGGCGTGCTGGTCGCGGTGCTGATTCTGCTCCCGGAAGGGGTCACCGCCATTGCAGCTGCACGCAACAACGATCTGCAGAAGAGCATCAATCTGGCGCTCGGATCGTCGCTGGCGACCATCGGGCTGACCATTCCAGCGGTCGGCGTGGCCACCTATGCGCTCGACAAGGAACTCGTGCTCGGGCTCAACAGTCAGGGCATGGTGTTGCTGCTGCTCACGTTCTTCCTGAGCATTCTCACCTTCGGCACCGGCCGGACCAACATCCTGTTCGGGCTGGTACATATGGTGGTGTTCGCCGTGTTCGTGTTCATGGTATTCGTGCCGTAAATCCCCTGGAGTGAACCCGATATGCTTGCCGCCAAATCCGATGTTCAGGTCGATACCCCCGAGGTCCGCGTCACCGAATGGCGGCTGGCGCCGGGCAGCGCCACCGGCCATCACACCCACGAGATGGACTACGTGATCGTACCGGTGACCTCGGGCGAGATGACCATCGTCGCGCCGACCGGCGAGCGCACCAAGGCGCAGCTCGGCATGGGCAAATCCTATTTCCGGAAGGCCGGCGTCCAGCACGATGTGCTGAACGAGACGGCAGCCGAGATCGTGTTTCTGGAGGTCGAACTGAAGCCCTGACCAGCCTGGCCGCGGGTCCCTGACTGCTTTCGGAGCCCGCCCTATGGCCCTGGATTAGTTAGGAAATTTTTAACCGAGCCGAGCCGGACGCGCCCGGCCTGCACGGGAACTGCTGAATTGCCACCGATCCGTCGCAGTTGATCCCTCAATGTGCCTCAAAGTTCCTGCAATTGGGGGCCCGCGGGGAGTGGCCGGAATGCTGAATTACCTGAAGAAATTTGCGGTGGACATCTTCCCCTCGGTGGCCGCGACTGTCATCGGGGCGTACATCGTCAACCACTACATCGTGAGCAAGCCCGCTACCGACGCTCCTGCCGCTGCGGCGTCGACTGCCAATCCCAAGGGCGAAGGCAAGGCTGAAGCCAAATCCGGTGCCAAGCCGGCCGAAACCACGGCCAGTGTCAGCAATCTTCCGGCTGCCGGCGTCAAGGCCAAGGGAATCTCCGAAAAAGCCATCATGGAGAAGAACGCTGCCGAACGACCGGCGGTGGTCGAGAAGGCCCAAGGAAAATCGGAAGCAAAGACTGAAGCCAAGGCTGAAGCAAAGGCTGAAGCAAAAACCGACGAGAAAGCCGAAGCCAGGGCTGATGCCAAAGCTGACGGCAAGTGCGGCAAGTCCGCCGATGCCAAGTCCGCGGACGCCAAGTCTGTCGATGCGAAGTCGACCGAGACCAAGTCCGAAAAGATCAGAATCATACTGCCGTCACCCATTCAGCCCGCGCAGTCCTCGGCCGCTTCCGTCACGGCTGCTGCGCCAGCCGCTCCGGTCGCGGTTGCCGCGCCGGCTGCTCCGGTCGAAGCCGCTACGGTTGCGCCGGAGGAACGCCGCGATGCCAACGAACTGGCGCGCGCCGCGATCGAGCGCCTGCGCGCTAACGGCGAAACGTCTCCGCGGACGCCCGAGCCGGCCCGTGTCCATGAGGCGCCCAAAGTCGCAGCTGCGCCCATCGTCACGAACGCGCCTGCTGCCGCCCCTGCGCTTCGTCCGCTGCCGCCGCCGATCATGGTTTCGGGCTCGCCAGCAGCCGAACCCACTGGCCAGGCTCCGTCGCAGCCGCGGCCGCCTTATGCCGAGGCAAGCAACCCGAACCGCCCGATCCCGCCCGCCGAGCATTCCGCTCTCGCGTCCGCTCGATCTGCGTGCCGAAATGGCCGAGCCTTCCGTGCGCGAACGCGCCACGGCGGCTGCCGAGGACGCGCTGTCGACGGCGAAGTCGATCTTCCACGCGGTGCTGCCGAAATAATTCAATCCATAGCGTTTTCGAGCGAAGTGGTTTCCGGTTCGCGTAAAGAAAACGCGTCAATAAAAGCGCTAGCCGCCGGTGCGCGCGAGGCCGCTTCGCGCGGCTTCGTCCTTGGGGCGGAGCGCGAGCGCGCGGCTGTAGGAGGTGAACGCCTTGGCCTTGTCGCCCAGGCGTTCATAGGTGACGCCGCGTGCCGACCAGGCTTGCGCGCTGTTGGGGTCGGCCTGCACCGCCTCGTCGAGATCGGAAGCGGCTTCCTTGGCCCTGTCGATGGCGAGGTAGCTGGTTGCTCGCGCCAGCAGGGGCTCGACCCGTTGCGGCGTCAGGCCGTTGGCTGCGGAGAAATCCGCGATCGCCTGCTCATGCTGCTTGTCGGCCTGATAGATCAGCCCGCGGCCGTACAGGGCCTGCACGTTGTAGGGATCGAGTGTGAGCGCGCGGTCGAATTCGGCCAGTGCTTCTTCGGTCTTGCCGGATTTGGCGAGCGCCTGGCCGCGCGCAGCGTAGCCTTGGGCGTCGCCGGCGCTTGGTCCGCTGATCGTGCCGGTCGGCTTCTGCTCGACGGCCTGTGGCTTCGGCTTGTCCGATCCCCATGATCCAAGGTCGAACGAACAGCCGCCGAGAGGAAAGGTGAGAACGATCGCCAGTAGTGCGATCGGTACGGCCGTGCAGCGCGAAGCGCAGGGAACGGCGTTGCAATCCGTAACGGCCATGCAGCGGAATTCTCTTCGCTTGTCCAATACTGCATCAGTAACCCGATGAGCGGCAAAATGCATCGGCCAAAATAACCGCAGTGGCCGGAGGCGACGTGGATGATCGAGGACGCCTGCGGGTAGCGGCGACGACTATCCGATAGTGCTGCGATGGCAAAAAAAACGCGGGCCCGAGGCCCGCGTTTCAATTCGAATTTGTGGATGCGCTCAGCGCGGTCCGCGCGGACCTGCGCCCGGACCACCACGGCCGCCAGCGCCACCACGGTCGCCACCGGGACCGGCGCCGAACACCGGCTTGGGCTTCATCGGCAGCAGGCCTTCGCGCTGCAGCTTCTTGCGAGCCAGCTTGCGCGCGCGGCGCACGGCTTCGGCCTTTTCACGGGCCTTCTTCTCAGAGGGCTTTTCGTAGTGTCCGCGGAGCTTCATCTCGCGGAAAATCCCCTCGCGCTGCATCTTCTTCTTC